>NZ_NFEZ01000004.1:1572500-3401078 GCF_002864175.1 Paenibacillus pasadenensis
TGAAGTCAGACCGCAAGGACTGGTGGACGGTACACAAGTGAGAATGCCGGTATGAGTAACGAAAAGATCAGTGAGAATCTGATCCGCCGTAAGCCTAAGGGTTCCTGAGGAAGGTTCGTCCGCTCAGGGTAAGTCGGGACCTAAGGCGAGGCCGAAAGGCGTAGTCGAAGGACAACAGGTTGATATTCCTGTACCACCGTAAGCCGTTATGAGCAATGGAGTGACGCAGAAGGGTAGTGACGCGGACCGATGGATGTGTCCGTCCAAGCAGTGAGGCTGGTTTGTTGGCAAATCCGCAAACCGTAAGGCTGGGCTGTGATGGGGAGGGAAACTTACAGTACCGAAGGTCATGATCTCCAGCTGCCAAGAAAAGCTTCTAGCCAGGCGAAGGTGCCCGTACCGCAAACCGACACAGGTAGGCGAGCAGAGCATGCTAAGGCGCGCGGAGTAACTCTCGTTAAGGAACTCGGCAACATGACCCCGTAACTTCGGGAGAAGGGGTGCCTCGGTAGGGTGAATAGCCCGAGGGGGCCGCAGTGAAAAGGCCCAAGCGACTGTTTAGCAAAAACACAGGTCTGTGCGAAGCCGTAAGGCGAAGTATACGGGCTGACGCCTGCCCGGTGCTGGAAGGTTAAGGGGAGCGGTTAGGGGCAACCCGAAGCTGTGAACCGAAGCCCCAGTAAACGGCGGCCGTAACTATAACGGTCCTAAGGTAGCGAAATTCCTTGTCAGGTAAATTCTGACCCGCACGAATGGCGTAACGACTTGGGCGCTGTCTCAACGAGAGATCCGGTGAAATTTTACTACCTGTGAAGATGCAGGTTACCCGCGACAAGACGGAAAGACCCCATGGAGCTTTACTGCAGCTTGATATTGGACTTTGGTACGATCTGTACAGGATAGGTGGGAGCCTAGGAAGCCGGAGCGCCAGCTTCGGTGGAGGCGCCGTTGGGATACCACCCTGATCGTATCGGAGTTCTAACCTGTCACCGTGAAGCCGGTGAAGGGACCGTGTCAGGCGGGCAGTTTGACTGGGGCGGTCGCCTCCTAAAATGTAACGGAGGCGCCCAAAGGTTCCCTCAGAATGGTTGGAAATCATTCGAAGCGTGCAAAGGCATAAGGGAGCTTGACTGCGAGACCAACAAGTCGAGCAGGGACGAAAGTCGGGCTTAGTGATCCGGTGGTACCGAATGGAAGGGCCATCGCTCAACGGATAAAAGCTACCCTGGGGATAACAGGCTTATCTCCCCCAAGAGTCCACATCGACGGGGAGGTTTGGCACCTCGATGTCGGCTCATCGCATCCTGGGGCTGAAGTAGGTCCCAAGGGTTGGGCTGTTCGCCCATTAAAGCGGTACGCGAGCTGGGTTCAGAACGTCGTGAGACAGTTCGGTCCCTATCTGTCGTGGGCGTAGGAAATTTGAGAGGAGCTGTCCTTAGTACGAGAGGACCGGGATGGACGTACCGCTGGTGTACCAGTTGTTCCGCCAGGAGCACCGCTGGGTAGCTACGTACGGACGGGATAAGCGCTGAAAGCATCTAAGCGCGAAGCCCCCCTCAAGATGAGATTTCCCAGTATGTAAGACCCCTGGAAGACGACCAGGTGGATAGGCTCGAGGTGGAAGCGCGGCAACGTGTGCAGCTGACGAGTACTAATCGGTCGAGGGCTTATCCTATTCAAGCAAGAACCAGCCGGTCAGCACGGCATTTCGTTCGATCCAGTTTTCAGGGCGCAAGTCCTGAAGCATCCCATCGCTTCATATTCCCTGATAGCTCAGTTGGTAGAGCACTCGACTGTTAATCGAGTTGTCACAGGTTCGAGTCCTGTTCGGGGAGCCATCTGGAGAGCTGTCCGAGTGGTCGAAGGAGCACGATTGGAAATCGTGTATACGTTAATCGCGTATCGAGAGTTCGAATCTCTCGCTCTCCGCCAGATATGGCCCGTTGGTCAAGGGGTTAAGACACCTCCCTTTCACGGAGGTAACAGGGGTTCGAATCCCCTACGGGTCACCATTTTTCTTTCGATGGCTTGATATTGGATATCGAATTAAGGTATATTAATACAAGCTGTTGTAATTGTTATGGAAGCTTAGCTCAGCTGGGAGAGCATCTGCCTTACAAGCAGAGGGTCGGGGGTTCGACCCCCTCAGCTTCCACCATGAACTATCGCGGGGTGGAGCAGTCCGGTAGCTCGTCGGGCTCATAACCCGAAGGTCACAGGTTCAAATCCTGTCCCCGCAACCAATACGGAGCTGTGGTGTAGAGGCCTAACATGCCTGCCTGTCACGCAGGAGACCGCGGGTTCGAATCCCGTCAGCTCCGCCATTTTCTAAAAATGTTAGGCTCGGTAGCTCAGTTGGTAGAGCAAAGGACTGAAAATCCTTGTGTCGGCGGTTCGATTCCGTCCCGAGCCACCATTTGAAAATTGAATACGCCGCTGTAGCTCAACTGGTAGAGCAACTGACTTGTAATCAGTAGGTTGGGGGTTCAAGTCCTCTCGGCGGCACCAGCTTTTCCGTGGAGGATTAGCGAAGTGGCCAAACGCAGCAGACTGTAAATCTGTTCTCTGACGAGTTCGGTGGTTCGAATCCATCATCCTCCACCAGTTTATAGGGGCATAGTTTAAAGGTAGAACAGCGGTCTCCAAAACCGTTAGTGTGGGTTCAATTCCTGCTGCCCCTGCCAGCATGGCGATCGTGGCGAAGTGGTTAACGCACCGGATTGTGGTTCCGGCATTCGGGGGTTCAATTCCCCTCGATCGCCCCATGTGTTTGTTGGGGATTAGCCAAGCGGTAAGGCAACGGACTTTGACTCCGTCATTCTCAGGTTCGATCCCTGAATCCCCAGCCATTTGCGGAAGTGGCTCAGCGGTAGAGCATCGCCTTGCCAAGGCGAGGGTCGCGGGTTCGATTCCCGTCTTCCGCTCCATTTTTATTGAGGCGCCATAGCCAAGTGGTAAGGCAAAGCTCTGCAAAAGCTTTACCCCCAGTTCGAGTCTGGGTGGCGCCTCCATTCTTTTTTGCTTGATGTGTGCCCTTAGCTCAGCTGGATAGAGCATTTGACTACGAATCAAAAGGTCAGGAGTTCGAATCTCTTAGGGCACGCCACAAGCGGATTTTTTTATTTTAAGAGCTCTTGTACGTTTATCTTTGCTGGTGTGGCGGAATGGCAGACGCGGCGGACTCAAAATCCGCTTCCGGAGACGGAGTGGGGGTTCGAGTCCCTTCACCAGCATCACGAATGAAACCCTTAGGAAATTTTTCCTAAGGGTTTTTTGTGCTTTTCGTAGGATATCTTCGGCAAGGTCAATGGAATTAAAATTATGAAATAAAAGTTAAATTTGAAATATTAATATGAAATTTATATTCAAATGATGAGGAGTTGATACTCGCCGGTTAGGCTGGAGGAAGACATAGCCATCACAAAGAGGAACAGGAAATCATTCGTTTCTAAGGGGGATTGAAAATGAGGGCAAGAAGCAGATCCGGCTATTCGATTCTGGTTGCGTTTCTGATCGTAGCCTTGCTGCAGCAAACGTGGGCTTTTCAAGCTTTTTCCGCTGAGCTAGAGCCTCAATATGGCCGCATTGTAGATTCACGGCAGCTGGACTTGGTCCCAGGCGCTCGGTATGTCTGGCAGGATGTAGAGGATCAGCGCGGCAGACAGAAGATCCATGCCGTCTCGTTCCGTCCCGGAATGGACGGGCTTGAGCTGCGGGCCGGACTGAAGGACGGAAAAGTATACGGAATGAAGGGCGTGACCGAGATGGCAGCCTATGCGGATAAGCCTGGAAATCGTGTCGTCGCTGGCATCAACGGCGATTTTTATGAGATATCCGGCTTTGCTACGGGCGTACCGAACGGGCTCTTTGTCGATGAAGGCCGGATTCTCAATAGCGGCATTTCGCCCTATGCTTTCGGTCTCACGAGGGACGGCCGTTCATTGTACGGCTCGCCGAAGCTGACGAAAATGATCGAGATCAAGGGGGGCTCCTATGAGCTCACGAGCATCAACCGTCATCGGGATGTCGATCAGCTGGTCTTTTATACATCGGACTATTCTCAATCGACTCATACCTCTCCCGACGGGGACGAATATGTGCTGACGATACGGGAAGGGGAAGTGAAAAGCGGACAGCAGGTCAAGCTCCAGGTTGCCGAAGTCCGAACGGGAAAAGGCGACACGGCATTGACGGAAGGAACCGTCGTCTTATCCGCCTCCGGAACGGCAAGAGCCGTTGCCTCCGGGCTTAAGGCAGGAGACGAGGTCGTCGCTTCTTTCCTGCTGGACGGTCCTTGGCAGGAGGCGGAGCTGATCATCGGCGGAACCGGACCGCTCGTAAAAGATGGCGTCGTCCAAGCCGATGTCGGTCCGGCAGGCGTCCATCCACGGACCGCTATCGGCACCAAGGCCGACGGCAGCGTCGTCCTGTTCGAGGTCGACGGCAGAGCGCCTGGCTTCAGCGAGGGCGTCGAGACGACCGAACTGGGCGGCATGATGAAGGATATGGGCATCGTGCAGGCGATGAATCTGGACGGGGGAGGCTCATCGACGTTTATTGCCCGCATGCCGGGAACATCTAAAGCGGTCATGATGAACCGCGGATCGGACGGGTTCGAGCGCAAGACCGGCAATGGGCTGCTGCTTGTCAGCACGGCGCCAGAAACCGGGATCGCGGCGAGTCTGGCGGTACAGCCTTCGGCCGAGCGGATTTTGGCCGGCTCGTCGCTGGCCTTCACAGCCGCAGGCGTGGATGAGAACGGCCATCCTGCTCCAATGGCAGGCGAGCCTGTCTGGAGCAGCGAGGGCGGAATCGGAACGATCGGAAGCGACGGCAAGCTCCAGGCGGGGACGAGCGCGGGCAGCGGGTTGGTCCGAGCGGCATCCGGGCAAGCGAGCGGTACGGCTCAGGTCGAGGTAGTGGACGTCTTGACCGGCCTGGAGTTCCCCGACAAGGCGAAGACGTTTTCCAGCGGGGCCAAGGAAAAGCTCGCTGTTCGGGCGCTGAGAGACGGGCAGGTCATCCAAGCCGACAACCGGAGCCTGCAGTGGAGAGTGGAAGGCGATATCGGCACGATCGACGCGGAGGGGGTCTTTGCCGCTGCGGAAGAAACGGGCGTGCACGGCAAGATCGTCGCCAGCTACAGCGGCATCGAAGCGACCATGGACGTCAGCGTCGGCGTTCCGCCGGCTCTGCTGGAGACGTTCGAGCAGGGCTTGTCCGCGTATCAGGCATCCGGCGCCGCGTTCAATTCGGTGGAAATCGCCGAGACGTCCGATCCCGACTTCGTCCGCAGCGGGCAGAAGTCGCTCAAGCTGGATTACGACTTCACGGGCAAAACCGGCACGTCAGGGGCCTATCTGAGCGCCGTATCTCAAGAGACGCGGATCCAGGTGCCGGGCTACCCGGAAAAAATCAGCATGTGGGTATACGGAGACGGAAAGAAGCACTGGCTGCGCGGGCAGCTGAGGGACGGCAACAACGCGGCGGTGGCGATCGACTTCACCGATCAAGGAATCGGCGTCGATTGGACGGGCTGGCGCTATGTCGAAGCCGCGGTGCCGAAGGGCAAGACGCTTCCGTTCACGATGGACATGCCCGTCCGATATATGGAGACGAAAAATACGAACAAAACGGCAGGCACGCTCTACATCGACGACATCCGCGCCGTCTACGGTCCGCTGGAAGAGGACCGCGAGCCCCCGGCGCTCCTAAAGGCTTCGCCGGCTGCCAATGAGAGAGTGTCCACGCCGACGCCGATGATCTCCGTGACGGCAGAAGATGCCGGCTACGATCCGGTCCAGCATCCGGGAACGACGCTGATCGATCCGGAGTCGATCCGGGTCTATGTCGATGACCAGAAGGTCGAGCATGGCTTGTACCCTCCCAAGGGCGAGATTTCCTACAAGCCGCGGGAGCCGTTGGCGGAAGGACGGCATAAGGTCAAAGTGGCGGTCCGGGACCTGGCCGGCAACCAGACGATCCAAACCTGGTCTTTCAGCGTCAATCTGGGCTCGCCGTATTACGAATATGGCACTTCGGAGGAACTTCATCCTGGCGGAACCTACGCGGTGGAGGTTCGGGCCGAAAAAGCGTCCAAGCTGATGGAAGGGCATATCGCCTTCCGCTTCGATCCGAATGCGGCCGGAGGCTTGCAGGTGCGGCGCTCCGACAAGGTGTCGGAGCAGCAGCTGGAGACAACGGTAGACGAGGAACAAGGCGTAGTTCGCTTGAACTTCAAGCAATTGCATGAGGCGGGACTGTCCGATGAGGATTCGATCGCCTCGATCCTGTACACGGTGGACAGCGGCTATATCGGTCCCCACACGCTGGAGGAAGCGAAGGGAGAGCTGGCGCGTCCGTTTGCAATCCGCTTCGAGTCGGGCTCCGTCCGATCGACGGAAGGCGAAGGCAAGACGATCGAATTCGCCGGACCGGACATTGAGGCGGTCGTGCGTCCGGAGCTTTCCTTGGCTTGGCAGCCGCATGAGATCGCGCTTGGGGAGCCTGCGGAATTCACCGTCCTGAGGCAAGGGGCGGCGGTGCCGGATGCGAGGCTGCTCTTGAACGGCATTGAAGTGAGCGACGGCTCTGCAGAAGAGGGCGGCATCATCCGCAGCCTCGAAGCTGCGGCCAAGGCGGGAACCTACACGCTGCAAGCCGTGTCGGGCACATCGTACAGCGCGCTGCTGCGCTATACGGTCGCGCCCCCGGCAGGCTCTTCGGCGCCGCAAAATGTAAATGTCACGGTCGGAGAGGACGCCGCGACGGAGCGGCTGTTCGCTTGGCAGACGTCCCCGGAGACGAAGGGCACGGTCGTCGAGCTGGCGGAGCGGGAGGCGTTCGAGGGCTTCGATAAAGGCGCGGTCCAGCGGATCGAAGGAACGTCGAGCCTGTATACGACGGACAACGACGGCACCCTCCGCTTGCACCGGGCTCGGTCCGCCCATCTGGAGCCGGATACCGAGTATGCCTACCGGGTCGGAGACGGACACGGAGCCTGGAGCTCCGAAGGCTCGTTCCGCACGAGCGGGGACAAGGGAGCGACGACTCGATTGCTGTTTTTCGGCGACTCGCAGGCGGGCGATCAGGCCGGCTTCAAGCTTTGGGGCGATACGCTCAAGCGGGCGCTGGCGGACGTGCCGGATACGGATCTGATCCTTCATGCCGGCGATATGGTGGACAAAGGCTTTGAGCAGGAGCAGTGGAACTGGTGGTTCAGCGAAGCCGGCGAAGCGCTCCGCACGACGACGCTCGTGCCGGTCATCGGCAATCACGAGGTCATGGGCACGAACGGAAGCGGCGACTTCCGGGCGCAGTTCCAGACGCCGGACAACGGGGCTTCGGCAGCTCGGGGAACGAGCTATTCCTTCGACATCAAGGATACCCATGTCGTCGTCCTCGATACCGAGCAGGCCGATGCCGGGCTCAAGGAGCAAGCGGAATGGCTGGATCGCGACCTGGCCGGCTCCGAGGCGAAATGGACGGTGCTCGTGTTCCATCAAGGTCCTTACGGCAGCATTTATTCGAATGAGAAGGTCCAGCAGCTGTGGGTGCCTGTCATCGACAAGCATGAGGTCGACCTCGTGCTGAACGGCCATGACCACATCTATATGAGAAGCTATCCGATGAGGGGCGGGCAGATCGCGGCGGAAGAGGACGGCACCCGCTACGTCATCGGCGGCTCTTCCGGACCGAAGTTCTATGCCTGGACGGAGCGCATGTGGCAGGAGAAGATTTTTGATGGAGACGAGCAGATCTATACGTCGATCGTTATCGGCGAAAAGGAGATCCAGCTGACGGCGAAAAAGCAGGACGGAAGCATCGTCGACACGCTGCGCATTCCAAGCCGCGAGGCGGAGAAGCCGGCCTCGCTGCGGCTGACGGGCAAGCTGCAGCTGAAGCCGGGAGATACGGATGCCGTCGTGACCGAGGCGGTGTACGCCTCCGGCCGCGTGCAAGCGATTCGGGAAGGCGTCGCGTACTCCAGCTCGAATGAGCGGGTCGCGACAATCGACCGCGACGGAATCGTCACGGCGCTGCAGGCAGGCCGCGCTGTCGTGCAGGCCGAGCATGGCGGCTTGACGGCGAGCTACGAGCTGGAAGTGACGGAGAAGGAGCCGACGCTCGCGTCGATCCGGCTCCAAGGACCGCGCAAGCTGGCTCCGGGAGAAAGCGCCGTGTTAGTTACCGAAGCGGTATACAGCGACGGGCTTCGTTATGAGCTGAAGGGAGTCGAGTACGGCACGGACCATCCGTCCGTGGCGATCGTCCAAGACGGCTATCTGAAGGCGGTCGGAGCCGGCCGGACGGTCGTGACCGCCGTCTACGGAGAATGGCGAGACCGGTACGAGCTGGAGGTTGCAAGCCCGGCATCGCCTTCGCCGGAGCCTTCGCCGACGCCGAGCCCGAGTCCGGATCCGAGCCCGGATCCGACTCCAGCGCCAAGCGTTCCGGCATCGCCGACGCCGCGTCCAGGCGGCGACCCGACCCCGACGCCGACGCCGTCGTCGGATGTGCTGGTGCTGACGGAAGAACAGCTGCGAGGAGCGGGGCAGGAGGAGAGCCGCGTCGTCGTGAGCGTTTCGGACTGGCCAAGCCGGATCGCGTTCCCGGACCGGGTTGGCGAGCTGCTGGACGGGCGGACGCTGCAGATCCAATCGAGCCGGATCCGCGTCTCGATTCCAGCGGACACGCTCCGCAAGCTGCAGAGCCGGCTGCCGGGAGATGAATCCGCCGCCGCGGGCGCGAGCCTCGTGCTGACATCCCTCCCGCAGGATGCGGAAAAGCTGCTGGCCGCCGCCGCGGTACGCTACAACGCCCGGGTGCAGGCCGCGGGCGAGCTGCGGGAATGGTCGCTGGCGCTGGTCGGCCAAGACGGCCGGACGATCGCCGTATCGGATCAGCCGATCGGAGTGGAGCTGCTTCAGGAAGGAACGTATCCTCAGCGGACAGGCCTTTATCGGCTGTTGCCGGATGGAACGCTTCGCTTCGAAGGGGCCGCGGCAGGCTCCTGGGCTTCCATGAAGCTGGAGGAAGCCGGCGTATACGGAATGCTTCTATTCGAACGGTCCTATACGGATGTGAAGGCCGGCCATTGGGCCGAGGGAGCGATCCATTCCTTGACGGCGAGGCTGATCGTGCAGGGCGTTGGCGGACAGGCGTTCGAGCCGGGGCGGAGCGTGACCCGCGCCGAGTTCGCGGCGATGCTGGCCCGCGCTCTAAGGCTGGAGCCGAGCGACGGAGAAGCGGGCTATGCGGACGTTTCGCCGGACAGCTGGCATGCCGCCGAGATCGCGCAGGCCCGGCAGGCTGGACTGACGATGGGCTCGGCTGCCGGGCGGTTTGAGCCGGACCGTGCGATCATGCGCCAGGAAATGGCCGCCATGCTGGTCCGCGCCTACGCGCATCGAACGGAGCGGCCGCTCCCGGACGCGCCAGCGGACGCGGGCTTCCGCGATACGGCCAAGCTGGCGGCTTGGGCCAAGCAGGCGATCGGCCAGGCTGACTCGCTCGGATTGATCGAGGGGGCCGGCGACGGCCGGTTCCTGCCGGTCGCGAGCGGGACGCGGGCCGAGGCGGTCGTTTTGATTCAGCGGCTCCTGGACCTGCTGGAGGCGATCGAACAGGATTGACGAAGGGGCGCCCGCCGGGGCGCCTTTTCTGCTTGTCCTGCCAGGTCCGGGAAGCCCCCGGACAGCGGGTGGAGGAAGCCCCCGACCTGAGTCCAGGTCGAGAAACGTTCCGAGGTCCGTTTTGGGAAATGCGCGTCTGACCTAGAATAAAGACATGAAGAAAACGACCAAAGGTCCGGAAGGCGGTGACAATCAACGATGAAAAAGAATTCGACGGTAGGCTTAGTCTTGATTGCGGCAGGGGTGCTCGTCGCAATGAAATTCCTGGGGCTCGGACATTTGATCAGCTGGGTCGTCTCGCTGCTGTTCCCTCTGATCCTGATCGGCCTCGGCTACATCGGATGGCGCAACGGCAATCGGCTGATCGGCGGCATTCTCGCCTTTATCGGCGTAATCATCCTGCTCGGCAAGCTGTCTGGCCTGTTCCTGCTGCTGCTGGCGATCGGCCTGATCGCATGGGGCGTATCGAAGCTCAAAGAAGGACGTACTTACTGACCGGATATCGCATCATAAGCGCCTGCTAAGGAGGAAGAATGGATGAGCATCATCAGAAGAGTTCGCGACATTACGCTCGCAACCTTGAACGAGCATCTTGAAAAAGCCGAGGATCCGGTCAAGCTGATCGACCAGTTCCTGTGGGCGACGCGGGAGGAGATCATTCAGTCCGAACGGCTGCACGCCCAGTACTCGACGCATGGCCAGCATCTGAAAATGCAATGGCTCCAGGCGGAGCAGCAGAAGGAAAAGAGAGAGCAGCAAGCGGTGACGGCGCTGAAAGCCGGAGAAGAGCAGCTGGCTCGCATCGCCCTTCACGAAAAGGCTTCGGCCGAGGAACGCTCCGCCCAATACCGCGACCTGTACGAGCAGAGCCGGCTCAACATGGAGGATCTGGAAAAGACGCTGCAGGAGATGCGCAGCGAGTATCAGATCGTATACGACAAGCGGGAATACTACTCGGCCCGCATGGAATCGCTCAAGCTGCAGCAGCGCATGAACTCGCGCTATGGCGCGGTCGGCTCCAGCGGCAAGCCGGAGGGCATGTTCCGCCGCCTGGACGACCGCATCAGCGGCCTGGAGCATGAAGCCCGCAGCCTGCGCGATCTCAGGCAGGGCGGCCCCGACTACGCCGGTCCGCAGCGCGGAGTCGGCAATCCCCAAGTCGAGCTGGAGCTGGAGCAGCTCAAACGGAAGCTAGGACAAGGAGGCTGACCGACATGAAGCAACTTTACCGGTCCAGACAAAAGAAGATCATGACCGGGCTCAGCGGCGGATTGTCCGATTACTTCAACGTCGATGTCAATCTGCTCCGCATCCTGATCATCATCCTGGCGATCTGCACGAGCGGAGCTGCGATCGTGGTCTACATTCTGGCGGCGCTCGTCATTCCGAAGGAGCCGCCCTACGATTCCTACCCGCCCGGAGGCTACGGATCCTATGGCGGATACGGCGGCCCGCAGCGTCCGGAGCAAGGCTACGGCTTCGATCCGCGCAGACGCCAGGAGGGTCCTCACGGCGGCCCGTACCGCAACCCGCCGCATTTCGGCGCCGGCGCGCATGATCCGGCATGGAAGGACGCTTCGGAGCCGACCGCGTCCGAGCTGGACAAAATGATGGACGATCTGGAGAAAAAGGCGCTCCGCAAGGAGCTGGACGATTTGAAAGCCAAACTCGCGAAATACGAGAAGGGAGAATGACAACATGGGTATTTTCAAACGGATGAAGGATATTACGAAGGCTTCGATGCATGAGGTGCTGGACAAGATGGAGGATCCGGTCATCATGCTCAACCAGTACCTGCGCGACATGGAGCAGGAGATCCACCAGGCGGAGGTCACCGTCGCCAAGCAGATGGCGAACGAGCGCCGCATGCAGCAGCGCTACGAGGAAGCTCAGCGCAGCGCGGCGGACCGCGACAGCAAGGCCGAGGCGGCTCTGCGCTCCGGACAGGAGGATCTGGCCCGCACGATGCTGGAGGAAAAGCTGTACTTCGACGAGAAGACCGAGGAATTCAGCCGCCTCCATGCGGAAGCCAAAGCTCAGGCCGATGAGCTGAAGCATCAGCTGTACGGCATGAAGGACGAATTCTACCAGCTGCGCAACAAGCGCAACGAGCTGGCGGCGCGCGCTCAAATGGCCAAGGCCAAGAAGCAGATGTCCCAGAGCTCTTCCGTCGGCCATATCGACTCGGGCACCGCTTCCCGCGGCTTCGGCCGCATGGAGGAGAAGATCCTTCGCCTGGAGGCGGAAGCCGATGTGCTCCGCACGCCTTACGGTCAAGGAACCGGCGGCTATCGCTCTGAGACGAAGCCGGAGAACCAGCTCAAGGTCGAGGAGCAGCTGCGTCTGCTCAAGAACAAGCTGAATCCGACGCCGCCGGCGGAAGAGCCGACGTCGACGGAATCCTAGGACGACAGGCGGAACGGGGGCCGAGACTCGCGGCTGCTCGTCCTGCGGCAGCCCCAACCGGACAGCTGAAGCTGACGGTTCGGGGCTTTTCTTTGGTTGAGTGGCTTCGTTGCGACGGCATGAGCTTGTTCCGACAGCTCGGGAAGCGTTAAAGTAGAGAAAGAGAGGGGGAGCTGAATTGTCCGCCAAGAAACCTCCGGGCAGCGAACGGGAGCCAAGCCGCCGCAACCGAATGGAAATTCTGCTGTGGCTGCTCATTTTGCTGGGCTTGCTGCTCATTTTGCTGCAAGGGCTCGGGTATGTGGAGTTTTTCGCGCTGCAGGGCAAGGCCGCTCTGTACGGACTGTCGATCATCGCGGTCGCGATGGCGGCGGCCGCGCTCAAGAGCTCGGTGCAGACGAGCAAGCTGAAGGAAGCGCTGCGCAAGCTCAATCAGCAGCAGGGGGCGCGGCGCAAGACGATTACGATTCCGTCGGCGAAGGATCACGACGAGCAAGACGAGCAAGAGGAGCAGGAGCGCGAGGAATGGCAGGAGCAGGTAAAGTTCACTGCGGTCATCGAAGAGCGCCAGCGTCTCGCTCGGGAGCTGCATGACGCGGTCAGCCAGCAGCTGTTCGCCATCTCCATGACGGCTACCGCCGTCAGCCGGACGATCGAAAAGGACTGGGAACGGGCGCGCCGCCAAGTGCAGCTGATCGAGGAGATGGCGGCGGTCGCCCAATCCGAGATGAGGGCGCTGCTGCTTCATCTGCGGCCGGTCCATCTCGACGGCAAGGATTTGGCGCAGGCGCTGGAGCGGCTCGTGTCGGAGCTGCAGGCGAAGGTGCCGATGGAGATCAGCATCCAGGTCGATCGGACGCTGCTGTTCCATCCCAATGCGGAGGACCATTTGTTCCGCATCGCGCAGGAGGCTCTTTCGAATACGCTGCGGCATGCCAAGGCGACCAAGATGGACATTTCGCTGAGACGGGACGGATCGATGGCCAAGCTGAGCTTCACCGACAACGGAATCGGATTCGATTTGGAAGAAAAGAAGCAGGCCTCTTACGGCTTGCTGACGATGGGGGAGCGCATCCATGAGCTGGGCGGACGGATCGCCGTCAATACGGCTCTGGGCGAGGGCACCGCGATCGAGATGTGGGTGCCGCTCGAGGATGGAAAGGGGATAGGAGCATGAGCAGAGCGTTAGACGTCGAAGGCCGGGAGGCATCGGCGATCCGGGTGCTGCTGGTCGACGATCATGAGATGGTGCGGATCGGACTGGCGGCGGTGCTGGATACCGAGGACGGCATCGAGGTCGTCGGCGAAGCGGGCAACGGCAAGGACGGGGTCCGCCTGGCCATGGCCTACAAGCCGGAGGTCGTGCTGATGGATCTCGTCATGGAGGAGATGGACGGCGTGGAGACGACCCGGCAGATCATGGAGCAGCTGCCGGAGACGAAGGTCATCGTGCTGACCAGCTATCTGGACGACAGCAAGCTGTACCCGGTCATCGAGGCGGGGGCGTTCAGCTATTTGCTGAAAACGTCGCGCGCCGGCGAGATCGCGGACGCGATCCGGGCCGCGTCCCGCGGACAGTCCGTGCTGGAGTCGCAGGTGGCGGCCAAGATGATGAACCGTTTCCGGCAGCCGAAGCCGTCCGCGCAAAAAGCTCCGCATGAGGAGCTTACGGAGCGGGAGATGGACGTGCTCAAGCTGGTCGCCCAGGGGCTGTCCAACCAGGACATCGCCGACCGGCTGTTCATCAGCATCAAGACCGTCAAGTTCCATGTGACGAACGTGCTGAACAAGCTTGGCGTAGAGGACCGCACGCAAGCCGCGATCTACGCGCACAAGCATGATTTGGCGCTCGACTGAACCGGCGCGGGCGACAGGCGGGCGGGCCGCATGGCCGACGCCCGCGCCGAAGCGGCGCCTGCCCCGCTCACAAAGAGGCGGCGCCTGCTTCGCGCGAGCGGGGCTTAGACGCTTTCGTGCAGCCGCCAGCCTTGCGGCGGCAGGAAGCTGCCCGGCGTCCCATACTCGTTGTACTGCGTATAGGGCAGCGTCAGCGCGTCGCTCAGCAGCGAGCGGGACGGCTGCGCCAGCAGCCCGGTCAGGATGTCCTCGGCGCAGGGGAGCAGGCCTTCCGCGCTGAACAGAGCGCGGAGCACGGAGTCCGGCCGCTCGTCGAGCAGGCGGCGCAGGGCGATCGAATCGAGCTGGAGCCTCCCTTTCCCGGCAGCCTCGGCAGGCTGGAATCCGGCTGCTGCGGCGGCAGGATGCGCAGCCAGGCGGCATAGCTCCGCTTCAACGTCATCGCTCAACGTCGCGCTGTAGCGGAAGCCCAGCAGCAGCAGCGAGTTCCATCCGCTCTCAAGCCTGCGGACGGCCTCTCCAAGGCCGGGGACGTCCAGGACGCTTCTGCCGTCCGCCAGATGGCGGCGGCGTTCCCGCAAGCGGCGGATGTCCAGGAGCTGAGCGGCCATCGCTTCCGACCAGGAAGCGGCCTCCGCGAGCGCTCTCTTCATATGACCGCCTGCTTCTCCATAGAGCAGGCTCCAGTCCGGAGCCCCAGAGGGCGCGGAGGTCTCCGGACGGATGGAGGCGGGCTGGATCGGCGCTGTCCGCTCGATCGAGCGGCGAGGGAAGATCCGTTGCAAGGGCTGGAGCATGGGAGGTCCTCCTTCCTGATGCGGAATGGAATGCTTTCCCTCTTTTACCCGGATCGATCGACGCGCCAAACTGCCTGCTCCCTTTTTTTCGAAAAGGAAGCAGGCTGATCCGCGCTGAGCCGGCCGAGTCCAGCTCCGTATCAGATGAGAAGCAGCAGAAAGGCCAGGGCGGCCAGACTGACGCCGATCGCCGCGCCGAAGCCATACGGCGGAAATCCGCCAGGGTAGCCGCCGGGATAACCGCCGGGACCGCCCGGATAGCCGAAGCCCTGCGCTCCTCCCTCGGCCGCGCCGGGGCCGTAAGGATAGCCGGGACGGAACGGAAAAGCCTGCGTATGGGCTTCCGGCTCCAAGTCGGCCGACTTGGCGGCCTTGCCTTTTTTGCCCTTGACCTTAGACGGCTTGGCGGTCTTGGCGGCAGAAATGCCGGCGGACAGGAAGCGGCGGTCATGATGCTCCTCGCCGCCGTTCAAGAAAATATGGCCGTCGCGGCAGGCGGTGAGCATGCCGACATGGCGCGTGCCGTCCTTCAGGATCATGCATACGGGCATGCCGCAAAATTGCTTGATGTGGTCTTCGTGAAGCGGTCGAATCGGTTCCATGCTGCCAATCATCCTTTCTGATCGAAGTGGGGGATGGGATGATGCAGTATATTCACCTACGGGCGAATGCGCATGGTCAAATACCCAATTCGGATCATCCGAAAGGAGCGGATCGGATGCAAGCGAACGATTTGGAGCGGAAACGGCGGTCCAGGCAGGCTTTCGGGCTGGGGGCTGCGGCGCTGCTGCTCGCCGTGCTGGCCCTCTACTCGTCTTCCCGCGGGGCGGGGACGCCAGGGTGGGGAGTGCCCGACAAGCCGGCGAGCGCGAGCCAGCTCGTGTCGGCGTCGACGGGCGATCTGGGCCGGCTCTGGCAATGGGCCGATGCGGAGTTCAGCGGCGGCGCGGCCGGCGGCAGCTGGGGACTTCGCTGGCTCGTCCCGGAGCTGACGGAGACGCAGGCGAAGCAGCTGCGGACGCAGCTGGCCGGCGCCGATGCGGCTTCCGTGCCTTCCACGGATGAAAGGGGAACGGAATCGGGCATTCTATGGAAAGCGGAGCGGACGGACGAAACGGGCCGCTGGCTCGTCTCCGCGCTGCGGAGCGGCAGCGGGGAAGGAGCGGTGGAAGCCGTCATCCGGCTGGCAGCGGCGCAGCCCGCTTCCAAGCCGTCGCTGGAGCGCGCGCAAGCGCGGGTGCTCGGCGTCCTGCGCGGCGCCGGCGTGGACGACGCGGCCGCGCTCCTGTCGATTCAGGCAAGCGGGAACGGGCTGCGGGAGGACAGCGCCGAGCGCATCCTCGCGGCTGCCGAGGCGCGGCGGCTGGACAAGTACGAGGACGAGGCGACGATCGTGTCGACCTACGCCACCAACCGCCTAGAGGGATCCGTAAGCCTGGAGGCTGATGATGGCTCGGAGCGGGCGAACCTGCAGCTGGCGCAGTCCAAGCCGGGAAACAAACCAGGCGCAGCCCTCACGATCGGCGTGCCTTTATTGACGGGCGAGGCCGGCCAGCCCTAGGCGGGCGCAGCCGCCATGCTTCGATGCTTGCCGAACGTGAAGGGCCCATGAAGATTGGGTGAGATCAATAGCCGCGCCCTGCACGATATGATACACTACATACCATATCGAACCGATCCAACCAAATTCATGACGAAAGAATGAGGAACATGAACTACTCTAACAAACAGGAACTGACAGCCGCCGAAGGCGCGGTCTACTATCTGTTCGGAGCCACAGGCGATCTGGCGAGGAGGAAGCTGTTCCCGGCGCTCTTTTCCCTATATAAAGAAGGCAAGCTGGCGGAAAACTTCGCGGTCGTCGGCCTCGCCCGCCGTCCTCGCGACAACGACCAGTTCCGCCAGGACATATTCGAGTCGATCCAGGAGTTCTGCCGGTACAAGCCGTCCGATCCGGAGCTGTGGAGCCGGTTCGCCGATCATTTCGTCTACATGCCGCTAGACATCCACAACGTGGACGGCTTCCGCGAGCTGAACCGGCTGTCCGGCGAGCTCGACCAGAAGTTCGGCATCAACGGCAACCGCCTGTTCTACCTCGCGCTGGCGCCGGAGCTGTTCGGTCCGGTCTCGTTCAACCTGCGGGACGGAGGGCTGCTCGAGTCCGCCGGCTGGCATAAGCTCGTCATCGAAAAGCCGTTCGGCTATGACCTGAAGTCGGCGCGCGAGCTGAACAGCCAGCTGAGCCAGGTGTTCAAGGAAGAAGAGGTGTACCGGATCGACCACTATCTCGGCAAGGAGATGGTGCAGAACATCCAGGTGCTGCGCTTCGCCAACCAGATGTTCGAGCCGCTCTGGAACAAGAATCATATCGCCAACGTGCAGATCACGCTGTCGGAGACGGTCGGCGTCGAGGAGCGCGGCGGCTACTACGACCACTCCGGAGCGCTGCGGGACATGGGCCAGAACCATATCCTGCAGATGATCACGATGATCGCGATGGAGCCGCCGGGACGCCTTCATCCGGAGAGCCTGCGCGACGAAAAGGTCAAGGTGCTCCGCTCGCTGCGCCAGTTCGCCGGCAGCGACGAGGTGCGCGAGCGCGTCGTGCGCGCGCAGTACCGCGCAGGCAGCAGCAAGGTCAAGGAGCTGCCGGGCTACCGGCAGGAGGACAAGGTCGATCCCGAGTCGACGACGGAGACGTACTTCGCCGCCAAGGTGTTTGTGGACAACTTCCGCTGGGCGGGCGTGCCGTTCTACATCCGCACGGGCAAGCGGCTGCCGGTCAAGACGACGGAAGTCGTGATCGAGTTCAAAAACGTGCCGGACAACGTGCTGTTCGCCAAGCGGCATCAGCTCGCTCCGAACCTGCTCGTCATACGCGTCAATCCGATGGAGGGCATCTACCTCAAGATCAACGCCAAGCGGCCGGGCTCCGACAACGAGGTGCAGCCGGTCGCGATGGAGTTCTGCCAAAGCTGCCAGATCGGCATCAATACGCCGGAAGCGTACGAGCTGCTCCTCTACGACGCCGCTCGCGGCGACTCCACATACTTCACCCGCTGGGACGAAGTCGCGGCCGCTTGGACGTTCGTCGACCGCATCGCCGCCGCATGGCGCGAGTCCGACGGCGATCTCCGCTCGTATGCGGCCGGCTCCTGGGGGCCGGAAGAAGCGGATCGCCTGCTGCAGCAGGACGGATTCTTCTGGTGGCCGGTCAACGGCCAGGCCGAAGACAACGTCGTCTGGATCAGCGGCGGCGGCAGCTGATTCGACCGATTTTTCATATCCATCGCCATTCCAATCCTGTTCGGGCATCCGGACAGGATTTGAGGCGTTTTGGCCCGTCTATTCCTTCTCGCGAAAGGGGATTCCTATGTTCAAGATCTACGACATCTCCATGACGGTCCAGCCCGGCATGGCCGTATGGGGCCGCGCTCCCGAAAAGCAGCCGGAGCTGCGCACGCTCAGCCCGCATCCTCCGGACAAGGACGGCGTCTACGAATCCGAGCTGCGGCTCGGCCTCCATACCGGCACGCATCTCGACGCTCCGCTGCATATGCTGGCGGACGGCGATACGATCGAGACGATCGGCCTCGAGGAGCTGGTGGGAAGCGCGCGGGTCGTCGACTTGACGGCCGTGCGCGACGGCATCGGACGCGCCGATCTGGAGCCGCTCGGCCTCGTCCGGGGCGACTGGGTGCTGTTCAAGACGATCAACTCCGAGACGGAAACGTTCGAGGACGACTTTATCTACTTGCGCGAAGATGGCGCTCGGTATTTAATTGAAGTAGGGGTTCGAGGCATCGGCACGGACGCGCTCGGCATCGAGCGCTCGCAGCCGGAATTTCCGACGCATCGGCTGCTGTTCCGCAACCGCATCCTGATTGTGGAGGGCCTCAGGCTCAAGGAGGTCGCCGCCGGAACCTACTTCATGGTCATCGCTCCGCTCAAGCTGAGCGGGATCGAGGCCGCGCCCGCGCGGGCGCTGCTGATCGGTTCATGACAGAGGGGAACAAGCCGATGCTGCATCCGATCTGAGTTTTCCGGCCATCCGCCAACGGAGAGCGACGCACAAGTCGGAGCCTGACGATAAATTGCACGAAGCAAGGAGAAGTCAATGACGAAGCAACTTATGGAAGAGATTCAACACGAAGTCGACAAGAGGCGGACGTTCGCCATCATTTCCCACCCTGACGCCGGCAAGACGACGCTGACCGAGAAGCTGCTGCTGTTCGGCGGCGCGATCCGCGAGGCGGGGTCCGTCAAGGCCCGCAAGGCAAGCAAGCACGCGACCTCCGACTGGATGGAGATCGAGAAGCAGCGCGGCATCTCGGTCACGTCCTCGGTGATGCAGTTCGATTACAAAGGGCATCGCGTCAACATCCTGGATACGCCGGGCCACCAGGACTTCAGCGAGGACACGTACCGCACGCTGACGGCCGCGGACAGCGCGGTCATGCTCATCGACGTCGCCAAGGGCGTCGAGGCGCAGACGATCAAGCTGTTCCAGGTATGCCGCCGGCGCGGCATTCCGATCTTCACGTTCATCAACAAGCTGGACCGCGAAGGGCAGAGCCCGTTCGACCTGATGGAGGAGCTCGAGCGCGTGCTCGGCATCCGCAGCGTGCCGATGAACTGGCCGATCGGCATGGGCCGCGAGCTGTGCGGCGTCTATGACCGCATGAAGGACCAGGTCGAGCTGTTCCAGGGCAACGACCACTCGACGATCGAGGTGCGCAAGGTCGGCGGCTTCCGCGATCCGGTCATCCGCGAGATGGCGGGCGACTATTTGGCCGACCAGCTGGAGCAGGACCTGGAGCTGCTCGATGTCGCGGGCGACCCGTTCGACTTCGAGAAGGTGCGAGCCGGCGAGCTGACGCCGGTGTTCTTCGGCAGCGCGGTCAACAACTTCGGCGTGCAGACGTTCCTGGAGAACTTCCTGCAGCTGGCGCCCAAGCCGACGCCGCGCAACAGCACGAGCGGACCGGTGGAGCCGACGAGCGAGAAGTTCAGCGGCTACGTGTTCAAGATCCAGGCCAACATGAATCCGGCGCACCGCGACCGGATCGCGTTCCTGCGCATCGTCTCCGGCCGCTTCGAGCGCGGCATGAGCGTCAAGCATGTGCGCATGGGCAAGGACATCAAGCTCGCCCAGCCGCAGCAGTTCCTCGCCCAGGACCGCGACATCGTCGAGGCGGCTTATCCGGGCGACATCATCGGCCTGTTCGATCCCGGCATCTTCCGGATCGGCGACTCGCTCGCGATGACCAAGGAGCTCGAGTTCGACGAGCTGCCGACGTTTTCGCCGGAAATTTTCGCCAAGGTATCCATCAAGAACGCGCTCAAGAAAAAGCAGTACGAGAAGGGCCTCGACCAGCTGACCGAAGAGGGCACGATCCAGGTGTTCACGACGGCGGGCGGCTTCGAGGACACGATTCTCGGCGTCGTCGGCCAGCTGCAGTTCGAGGTGTTCGAATACCGCATGAAGGGCGAGTACGGCGTCGACGTCATCCTGCAGCGGATGCCGTTCCAGTTCGCCCGCTGGATCGTCGACGACAATATCGATCCGTCCAAGTACCGCATCAACTCGACGCTCGTGAAGGACAAAAAGGGCAACTATGTCGCGCTCTTCGAGAACGAGTACGCGATGCGCACGGCCATGGACAAAAATCCGACCTCGAAATTCCTCGAGACCGCTCCTTAATGGAGCGGTTTTTTTTGCGCTCGCTCGATGTCGCGATTTCGCATTGACAGCTGAAAGCGCTTCGCGTTAGAATGAACGCGCGTACATTATGATGGCATCAGAGGGTCCAAGAAGAAGCGGAAAGATGGTTTTGCGATGAGGAAGCAAGTAGCGGACAAGGCGGGCGTTTCCGAGGCGACGGTCTCGAGGGTGTTCAGCGGATCCGAGGCGGTGAAGCCGAAAACCCGCGAGCGGGTGCTGCAGGCGGCAAGCGAGCTGGGCTACGTGCCGAGCGAGCTGGCGCGGCAGTTCGCGAAGCGGCGCAGCGGCAATATCGGAGTCGTGCTTCCGTACCTGCCCAAGGTGCAGCTGTTCTCGACGTATTATTTCTCGGAAATTCTCGGCGGCATCAGCGAGGCGGCGCGGGAGCTCGGTTCCGACCTGCTGCTGCTGCAGCGCAGCCCGGACGAGCGGCGGGAATACGGGCTGCTGTTCCGGCAGCGCAAGGTCGGCGGCCTGATCGTGCTCGGCGCCCGCGACGGCGAGGAGGAGCGAGAGGCGCTGCTGGAGCTGGAGCGGGACGGGCATGCCTACGCGCTCGTCAATCAGCGGATGGAAGGGCTCGAGCAGCGGACCGTGGAGGCGGATCATCGGGAAGGAAGCCGGCTGGCGACGGCGCATCTGCTGGAGCAGGGCTGGAGCCGTCCGGCGTTTGTCGGCGGTCCGCCGGATTATTCCAACAGCCGCGACCGGCTGCTCGGCTACCGCGATGCGATGAGCGCCGCCGGCGCGGAGCGGCTCGAGCCGCTCGTCGGCAACTATAGCCGCAAAAGCGGGCTGGAGATGGCTGACGCTGCGGCTCGGCTGATTCGCAGCGGCGAGGCCGACGCGCTGGCGGCGGCGAACGACCGCATGGCGATCGGCCTGCTGCAAGGAATGCGGCAGCTCGGGCTGGAAGCCGGCCGGGACTATGGCCTGGCCGGCTACGACGATTCCGACGGCGCGAGGCTGACGCAGCCGGCGCTGACGAGCGTTTCGGCCAGCTTTTACGAGATGGGCCGGCTGGCGGCGAGGATGGCGCTCGGCGAGCTGGAGCGGCCGGACGGGAAGCTGCCGCCGCGGCTCGTCGTGCGGGAGTCGAGCCTGAAGCGGGATGTCGAGCGGAATTGACCAATTCAAGCGAAACGGGGAGAGGCATATGGCGCAAGCGGAAGTGAAGAACACCCTTCGGATCGGCATGATCGGCTACAAGTTCATGGGCAAGGCGCACAGCAACGCCTATCGGGCGCTGCCGATGTTTTTCGGCGGCGCTCCGCTGCTGCCGGAGATGGCCGTACTGTGCGGGCGTGATGCCTCCGCGGCCGAGACGGCGAGAGCTCAGCTCGGCTGGCGGGAGCTGGAGACGGACTGGCGCAAGCTGGTGGAGCGCGACGATCTCGATCTGATCGACATCAACGCGCCGAGCGACGCGCATCTGGAGATCGCGGTCGCGGCGGCGAACGCGGGCAAGCATCTGTTCTGCGAGAAGCCGCTGGCGCTCTCGCTGGCGGATGCCCGCACGATGCTGAAGGCGGCCGAGGATGCCGGGGTCAAGCATATGACCGGCTTCAACTACCGCTTCTCGCCGGCGGTGAAGCTGGCGAAGAAGCTTGTGGAGGAAGGGCGGCTCGGACGCATCTATCATTTCCGCGCGTGGTTCCTGCAGGACTGGATCGTCGATCCGGACTTCCCGCTCGTATGGCGGCTGCAAAAGGAGATCGCCGGCTCGGGCTCGCATGGCGATCTCGGGGCGCATCTGATCGACCTGGCCCGCCATCTGGTCGGAGAGTTCGACGAGGTGGTCGGCATGAGCGAGACGTTCGTCAAGGAGCGTCCGCTGCCGACGGAAATGTCCGGGCTGAGCGCGAAGGGCGGCGCGTCCGCGGATGCGCCGCGCGGCCCGGTCACGGTCGACGACGCCACGCTGTTCCTGGCGCGCTTCGCGAACGGGGCGCTCGGCAGCTTCGAGGCGACGCGCTTCGCGCCGGGACATCGCAGCACCAACTCGTTCGAGATCAACGGCAGCAAGGGCAGCGTCCGCTTCGACTTCGAGCGGATGAACGAGCTGGAGGTGTATTTCGCCGACGATGCGGAGGACGTGCAGGGCTTCCGGCGGGTGCTGTGCACGGATGCGGCCCACGCCTATTCGGAGGCTTGGTGGCCGGCCGGGCATACGATCGGATTCGAGCATACGTTCACGCATGAGATGCTGGAGCTGATGAGCGCGGTCGCGGAAGACCGCCAGCCGAGCCCGAGCTTCGTGGACGGCGTCAAGTGCCAGGAGGTGCTCGAGGCGGTGGAGCGCTCCGTGGAGGAGCGCCGCTGGGTGAAGCTGGCGGAGATGGAGCAAGGCTGAACGGCGGCGGAAGATCGGGAACCGGGAGAGGGGAAGAGAAGAAATGAATAAACAGGCATTGATCGTGCAAGGCGGCTGGGACGGCCATCAGCCCGCGGAGGTGGCGGAGCTGCTGGCCGGCGTGCTTCGCGGCGAAGGCTTCGAGGTGAAGGTCTCGGATACGCTGGACAGCTTCAAGGATGCGGCGCTGATGGCGTCGCTCGACCTGATCGTGCCGATCTGGACGATGGGCACGATCGAGCAGGAGCAGCTGAAGCCGCTGCTCGAGACGGTGCAGGCCGGCTGCGGGCTGGCCGGCTGCCACGGCGGGATGTCGGACGCGTTCCGTCAGGAGGTCGACTATCAGTACATGGTCGGCGGCCAGTGGGTCGCGCATCCGGGCAACGACGGCGTCCGCTACGATGTCGAGATGGTCGACGCGGACGATCCGCTGACGTCCGGCATCGGGACGATCGAGGTCGCCTCGGAGAAGTACTACATGCATGTCGATCCGGCGATCAACGTCCATGCGATCACCCGGTTCGGCGAGACGGAGATGCCGGTCGTCTGGACGAAGGGCTGGGGCGCAGGACGCGTCTATCACTGCACGCTCGGCCATCAGGCGAACATCGTCGAGATGCCGCAGGTGCTGGAGCTGATGCGGCGCGGCATGCTGTGGGCGGCAGAAGGAAAACAAGCGTCTCGGGAAGCGGCAGCCGGGACGGCTCAGGAGGAGACGACGCGATGAGCGGAAGCATGCGGAAGGCGAAGGTCGGCATCATCGGCTGCGGCAACATCAGCCGCATCTATTGCAAGAATCTGCTGGCTTATGAAGAAACGGAGCTCGTGTTCTGCGCCGATCTCGATCCGGCCCGGGCCGCGGAGCGCGCGGCGGAGTACGGCGTGCCGAAATCCGGCACGGCGGAGGAGCTGCTGGCCGATCCGGAGGTAGAGATCGTCGTCAACCTGACGATCCCGGCCTCGCATGCGCGGGTCAGCCTGCAGGCGCTGGAGGCGGGCAAGCATGTCTACGCGGAGAAGCCGATCACGGTGACGCGCGAGGAGGCGCTCGCGCTGCAGGAAGCGTCGCGCCGCACCGGCAAGCGCATCGCCGGCGCTCCGGAGACGTTCCTTGGCGGAGCGATCCAGACCTGCCGCCGGCTGATCGACGAAGGCGCGATCGGTCGTCCGGTCGCCGCCTCGGCGTTCATGCTGAGCGGAGGCCACGAGAGCTGGCATCCGGATCCGGAGTTCTACTACAAGCAAGGCGGAGGCCCGATGTTCGACATGGGGCCGTACTACCTGACCGCGCTCGTGACGCTGCTCGGTCCGATCGCTTCGGTCACCGGCTCGGCCGTGACGACTCACGCCGAGCGGCTGATCCGCAGCGAGCCGAAAAAGGGCACGCTCATCCAGGTCGAGGTGCCGACGCATCTGGCCGGCGTCCTGGATTTTGAAAACGGGGCGGTAGCGACGCTCGTGACGAGCTTCGACACCCCGGGAGGCACGACCGTTCCGCCGATCGAGATCTACGGCACCGAGGGCACGCTGCTCGTGCCGGATCCGAACGGCTTCGGCGGAGACGTGCAGCTGCGCCGGATCGGCTCGCCGGGCTTCGAGAGCATCCCGCTGACGCATGGCTATACGGACAACAATCGCGGCATCGGCGTCGCCGATCTGGCCCGCGCGATCCGCGAGGAGCGGCCTCATCGCGCGAGCGGCGACATGGCGGCGCATGTGCTGGAGGCGATGCATGGCATCCATGACGCGGCGGCAACGGGCATCCGCTACCGCATGCGCAGCCGCTGCGAGCGGCCGGAGCCGATGCCGGAGCTGCAGCCGGAGGACGGCGCGGCGGCAGGCTGACGGCTTCCGCAGCGCGGATCGGCGAATGCGGATTGGCGGAAGGAATCGCCGGCGCGCGGAATTGGAAGGGTAAAGGCCGGATGCGGCAGCTGCCGCGCCCGGCCTAGTTGGTTTTGTCCAGCTCCTCGAGCTGGAAGGCGGTGCGGAAGCGCAGGCTGTCCGCCGGAGATCGCAGGGAGCGTCCGCTCAGCTGCTCGATTTTGGCGATCCGGTAGATGACCGTATTGCGGTGGACGAACAGCGCCTTGGCGGTGTCGGCGATACGTCCGTGATGCTCGTAGTAGGCGCGCAGCGTCCGGCGCAGCTCCTCGCTCTCCTCGGCGAGATCGAGCGCGCCGAACGTCTCGGCGACGAAGCGGCGGCGTTCCTGGAGCGGCAGCATCCGCAGCAGCTCGGGCAGCTCGCGCACATGGCTGAACTGGATGAAGCGCCGCTTGCCACCGAGCAGGCCGGACTGCCAGGCGTCCTGCGCTTCCTGGAAAGAGCGCGCAAGAAAGCTCAGCGTCTCGGCCGGATTGCCGATGCCGCAGCTGAGTCCGGCGCCGAGCGCTTCCGCGGCTTGGCCGACGGCTCGCTGCAGCGGCGAGCCGAGCAGCGGCTCCAGTCCGCTCGCTCCGCCTGCCCGGCAAGGCTCGATCATCGCCAGGCCGTCCTGCTTGGCGAACAGCAGCCCGCCGAGACCGGCGGAGCGCGCGGCTTTTTTGACCGCTTCGTACAAGGCGTCCCGCTCGCGCCGATCCATCCGCTGCGGACTCGACTCGCCCCCGGCCATCAGGTCGGACGGCGGGTCTTTTTTGATGACGACGCAAACATAGGGCTGCAACGGCTGCAGGCCGTAGACGCTGCCCCGCCGCGCGATCTCGTCCTCCTGGACGATCAGCCCGTCGACGACATCGGAGAGGAAGTCATGCTTGTAGCGGCGCGAGCGCTCGCGCACGGCCAGCGTCTTGAGCAGCTCGAAGCTGGCGACGTTCGCCGCCTGCTCCAGCGTCTGGTAGACCATCTCGTCGGGAGAGCCGTCGCGGCATAAGGCCAGCAGCCCGCCTTGGAGCTGGGTCGTATGGATCGGCGCGGCGAGCACGCCGGACCAGCTGGAGCCGTGGCAATCCAGCGGGAAATAGACCGGGCGGAGGGAGGAGAGCCCTTGACTCTCGCGCAGCCTCCGGAAAATAGAGCTGCCGAGCGGCTCGCCCGTGCCGGAGGACGGCCGCTCGCTGGACATCAAGTCAGCGGGCCAAGCGCCGCCCGCACCGATGCCTGAGGTCGCCAGCGGCTCTCCTTCGATCCCGAGCAGCAGCACGGGCAGGCCGATCAGGCGGCCGACGGCCTCGGTCAGATCCTGGAGGCTGCGCCCTTCCATGACGAGCTCGGTCAGCTGGCGATGGGCGAGCAGCGCATAGCGCATCTCCTCCGTGCGGAACTGCAGGATGCGGCCCATCAGCTGCTGCACCGCATCGGCCAGCGAGCAGTCCAGCCCCAGCTCCAGCAGCGGCAGCTGATGGCGGTCCGCCGCTTCCTGCAGCCCGGCCGGCATGCGGTCAAAGTAGCGCTTCGTCTTGATGCCGAGGCCGGCGCAGCCGAGCCGGGCCATCTCCTCGATGAGGCGCAGCAGCATCTCCGGCTTGTCCTTGACGGCATAGGCGGTCGTGAGCAGCAGCTCATTCGGCTTCAGGAAGTCAAAAATATCCGGCGAATCCATCATGTTGACGCTGGCGACCATCCGGTCGAGCCCGCCCTTGCCGCCGATGAGCCGGGAGCTGCCGAGCACGGGCGCATCAATCAGATCTCCGATCCTCATCGTCCTTCTTCCTCTCGTCATATATATGTCAGATATTCAATCCTGCGAGAGTTCCTTTGGTCATTCGAGCCAAGTGGGCTCTATTTTTTCGTTAAGTATAACCAAAGACAGCAAGGGGAGCAATCCATTATGCTAGTTTCAAGTCAAAGAATGTTAGAAAACATGACATAAACGGGGTGGAGACAGATGGGCACGATACTGATTCGAAACGGCTCCGTCCTGACGATGAACGACAGCCGAGAGCTGCTGGAGCCGGGATATGTGCTGGTGGAGGACGACCGGATCGTCGAGGTCGGCCGCTGGCCGCTGGAGGAAGGCGAGGCGAGGCTGCTCTCGCGGGCCGAACGGATCATCGATGCGGGCGGGATGGCGGTCATCCCGGGGCTGGTCAACGGGCATACGCATCTGTTCCAGACGTTTCTGCGCGGCGTATCCGACGAGTTCCGGCTGTCCGACTGGCTGCGGCAGGTGATCTGGCCGGGCTCGCTGGCGATGGAAGAAGAGGATTTTTATTTGGCGGCGATGATCGGCTGCATCGAGAACCTGAAGTCCGGCGCGACGACGATCATGGACCATCACTACATCCATACGTTTGAAGGCAATACGGACGGCGTGCTGCAGGCGATGCGCGAAAGCGGCATCCGAGGCTATCTGGCGCGGGGCGGAGTCGATCTGAGCTACGAGGAGCGGCTGCGCGAGGAGGAGGAGGACATCTTCCGCCGCACGGAGGAGGCGCTGGAGCGCTGGGACGGCGAGGCGGGCGGCCGGCTGCGGATCGCGATGGGGCCGCTCAATCTGTACGGCTGCTCGCGGCAGTTCCTGGAGCGGGCAGGCCGATTCAGCCGCGAGCGCGGGCTCATCGCCCACATCCATGTCGCGGAGACGAGCAGCCAGATTGAAAATACGCTGGAGCGCTTCGGCCTCCGCAACCTGGAGCTGGTCGAGGCGTCCGGCCTGCTCGGGCCGTCGACCCAGGTCGTCCACGGCATCTGGCTCAGCGACCGCGAGCTGGAGCTGATCCGGGATGCGGGCGCGTCCGTCATCCACTGTCCCGTATCCAACCTGTACCTCGCCTCCGGCGTCGCCAGAGTGCCGGACATGCTGGAGGCCGGCATCAACGTCGCGCTCGGCACGGACGGACCGGGCAGCAACAACTGCCAGGACAATCTGGAGGTGCTCAAGTTCACCGCCTGCCTGCACAAGCTGGATCGGATGGACTCGACCGTGCTGCCGCCGATGCAGGTGCTAGAGCTCGGCACGAGAGGCGGAGCGAAGGCGCTCGGCCGCGAGCATGACCTGGGCAAGCTCGCGCCGGGCATGAAGGCCGACATCGTCATCGTCGATCTGCAAAAGGCGCATATCGCGCCGGTGCACCGCATCTCCTCGGCGCTCGTGTACAACGCCAACGGCAACGATGTGCACACGGTGCTCGTGGACGGACGCGTCGTCGTCAGCGGCGGCCGCTGCACGCTCGTCGACGAGGCGGAGGTGATCCGCCGCGCCCAGAGCCGCGTCGATCGGCTGCGAAGCCGGCTGGCCGCCTCTTATCCGGCCTACGCCCAGCGGGGCTGACGCCGGATCGGAGGCGAGATCGACAGAAGTTCCATAGAAGGGGGTCATCCATTTGGGAGATAAGGGCACGGCCCGTGAAAAAGCCCTCCTGCTGCTCGTCGAAGCGCTGTTTTACGCTCTGGCGCTTGCCGGGGCGCTGGCGGCAGGAGCGGCGGTGATGGCGGCGGCGGGCATCTCGCCCTGGTCGGCCTATCCGGTCCTGTGGGAGGGGGCGGCCGGCAGCGCGAACAGCATCAAGGAAACGCTCGTGAAGGCGACGCCGCTGCTGCTTACGGGGCTCGCCTACAGCTTCGCTTACCGCTGCGGCCTGTTCAACATCGGCGCCGAAGGCCAGCTCTACGCCGGAGCGCTCGCCGGCACGGCGGCGGCGCTGCTGCTGCCGCCGCTGCCGGGCTGGCTGCATCTGCCGCTGGCGCTGCTGTGCGGCATGGCGGGCGGGGCGCTCTGGGGCGGCATCGCCGGAGCGCTCAAGGCCGGCCGAGGAGCAAGCGAGATCATCAATACGATCATGCTCAATTATGTCGGCCTGTACGTCGTCAGCTACATGGTGACGGGGCCGCTGCGCGATGCCGGCGGGTCGCTGCCGCAGACGGCGGCGATTCCGCTGGCGGCGGAGCTGCCCAGGCTGCTCGGCTCGCGGCTGCATGCCGGCGTGTTCGTCGCGCTGGGCGCGGCGCTCATCGCCTATCTCCTGCTGCATCGCTCGGCATGGGGCTACGAGATCCGCTCTGCCGGCTCGAACCGGCGGGCGGCCGAGGTGATGGGCATGCCGGTGAGGCGCAACACCGTGCTTGTGCTCATGGCGAGCGGCGGCTTCGCCGGTCTGGCCGGGTGGGTCGAGATCGCCGGCGTGCAGCATCGGCTGCTGCAGAATTTTTCCCCGGGCTTCGGCTATGACGGCATCGCGGTCGCGCTGCTCGGAGGCGCGCATCCGCTCGGAAACATCCTGTCGGCGCTGCTGTTCGGCGGACTGCGCAGCGGAGCGAACGCGATGCAGCGCGCGACGGGCGCCTCGACTTCTCTCGTCTACGTCATCCAGGCGGTGCTCATCATCCTGCTGCTCTGCAACCGCTACTGGCTGGCCGGGGTGAAGCGGACGATCGTCGCGCGGCTCGTCGGCCGGCGGTCGGCGGAGCAATCCGGGCACTCCGGGCAATCCGGGCAACCCGGACAGAGCGCGGCTATCGATTCCAAGCTAGGAGGGGAAGGCGCATGAGCGCAGACGTATGGATCAACTACGCAGCGGCGGCAATCCGGCTGTCCGCGATCGTGCTGCTGGCTTCGCTCGGCGTGCTGTTCATGGCGCGCAGCGGCATCCTGAACATCGGCATGGAGGGCATGATGCTGATCGGCGCGCTGGCTGCGGTGCTCGGCTCGGCCGCCGGCGGCAGCGCCTGGACGGGACTGGCGGCCGGCGCTGCCGCGGGCTGCCTGATCGGCCTTCTGTTCGCCTTTCTCGTCGTCACGACCGGAGCGGACCAGGTCATCATCGGCACCGCGCTCAATCTGCTCGGCCTTGGCGTGACGACCGTTTTCGGGCGCAGCCTGCTCGGCATGGGCACGGAAGCGCGGCAGGCGGTCAGCCTGCAGCCGTGGCCGGTTCCGCTGCTGAGCGATCTGCCGGTCGTCGGACCGCTGCTGTTCCAGCACAATGCGCTGACTTATCTCGCCTTCCTGCTGCTGCCGGCCGTCAGCCTCGTCCTGTATCGGACGAACTGGGGACTCAGCGTGCGTGCGGTCGGCGAGCATCCGCTGGCCGCCGATACGCTCGGCGTGCGCGTGCATCGCATCCGCTACCAGTGCTGCGCCATCGGCGGCGTGCTGGCTGGACTTGCGGGGGCGGCGCTGTCGATCGGCATCTTGAACCAGTTCACGGAAAATATGGTGGCGGGGCGAGGGTTCATCGCCTTGTCCGCGGTCATCTTCGGCCGCTGGACGCCAGGGGGCACGGCGGCGAGCTCGCTGCTGTTCGGCGCTGCCGACGCGCTGCAGCTGCGCTTCCAGACGCTCGGCATCGAGATTCCGTACCAGCTGCTCCTCCTCTTCCCGTATGTGCTGACGATGCTCGCCCTATCCTGGTTCTCGGGCCGGACACGGGCGCCGGCAGCGACGGCCATGCCGTACAAAAGCGCCGCCAACCGCGCCTGAGCTTGCTCGAAGCCTAGATAAGGAGGGAACGCCATGCGGACAAACGGCAAAGCGGCGGGAGAAAGCATGCTCGCCACCCGCGGACTGACAAAGCGGTTCGGCTCGTTCACGGCGAACGACAGGCTGGACCTCGATATCCGACGCGGCGAGATCCACGCCATCCTCGGCGAGAACGGCGCCGGCAAAAGCACGCTCATGAACATGCTCTCGGGGCTGATCGAGCCGGACGAGGGCGAGATCCTCTTCAACGGAGCGCCGGTCCGCTTCGATTCGCCTCGCGCGGCGATGAGAGCGGGCATCGGCATGGTGCATCAGCACTTCATGCTCGTGCCGGCGCTGACGGCGGCGGAAAACGTAATGATCGGCCTGAAGCAGGGTCGCGGTCCGCTGTTCCGCAAGCGGCAGGCTTGCCGCGACATCGAGCGGCTGTCGGAGCGGTTCGGACTGCGGATCGATCCCCGGCGCAAGGTGCAGGAGCTGTCCGTCGGACAGCAGCAGCGCGTGGAGATCGTCAAGACGCTGTATCGCGGAGCCGAGTTCATTATTCTCGACGAACCGACGGCGGTGCTGACGCCGCCGGAGGTGGAGGAGCTGATCGTCATTTTGCGCCGCTTGCGGGAGCAGGGCAAGACGATCGTATTCATCAGCCACAAGCTGCAGGAGGTGATGAGCGTCTGCGACCGGGTGAGCGTGCTGCGCTCCGGCCAGCTCGTCGCCAGCCGGGACATCGCTTCGACGAGCGCCTCCGAGCTGGCCGCGCTCATGGTCGGGCGCGAGCTGAAGCCGGTCTCGAACCGGACGGCGCGCCGGCAAGGGCAGACGCATCTGAAGATGAAGGAGGTGCATGCGCCGGCGCCGGAAGGCCAGCCGCTGCAGGGGGTGTCGCTGGAGCTGCGGGAGGGTGAGATATTGGGCATCGCCGGCGTCGACGGCAACGGCCAGCGGGAGCTGTGCGAGGCGCTGCTCGGCCTGCTGCCGATCGCAAGCGGCGAGGTGGAGCTGGGCGGGAAGCGCCTGGAGCGGCCCAATCCGCGGCGGCTGGCGGAGCTCGGGGTCGGCTACATCCCCGAGGATCGGCATCGCGAGGGGCTGTGCCTCGATCTGACTATCGGCGAAAGCTTGATCGCCAAGTCCTATCGCAGCGCTCCGTTCAGCCGCTTCGGGCTGCTGCGCCGGCTTGAAATCCGCCAGGCCGCGGAGCAGGCGGTGCAGTCGTTCCGCGTGCGGACGCCGGGTCTGAGCAAGCCGGTGCGGGCGCTGTCCGGAGGCAATCAGCAGAAGGTCGTGCTGGCGCGCGAGCTGATGCTGGAGCCGAGCCTGCTGCTGGCGATGCAGCCGACGCGGGGCATGGACGTCGGCGCCGCCGAGCATGTGCGCGAGCGGCTGCTCGCCGAGCGCGAGCGCGGCTGCGCCGTGCTGCTGCTGTCGACGGAGCTGGAGGAGCTGCTCGCTCTGTCCGACCGCATCGCGGTGATGTACCAGGGCCGGCTGCTCGGACAGCTGGAGCGCGGCGAGTTCGACGCGGGCCGGATCGGCATGTGGATGGCCGGCATGGAGGGCTGACCGTTCAGGCGGGCGCGGCTCGCGGCTGGAGGAGGTTCATTTCAAACCAAAACGGGGGTCGATGAGATGGAACAGGCATACGGAATGAAGCAGCAGGAAAACGGCAGGAAGCGGCTCGGCAAGCGGAGCCGCATGAGGACGTCGCGGCTGATCGCGCTGCTGCTGGCGCTGACGCTGCTGCTGGCAGGATGCGGCGGCAACAAGGCGGCCGGAACGACTGCCAAGCCGGAAGCGGAAGCGGCGGGCAAGAGCGGCTTCAAGGTCGCCTTGCTGACGCCGGGAGCGGTGAACGACAACGGCTGGAACAGCGTCGCCTACAACGGCTTGCTGAAGATCAAGGATGTGCTCGGAGCCGATACCCAGCATTCGGAGAAGGTCGGGCAATCCGACGCGGCGGAGTTCATCCGCGGCTATGCGCAGGACGGCTTTCAGGTCGTGATCGGCCATGGATTCGAATACGCCGAGCCGATGATGGAGATCGCCAAGGAATTCCCGGACACCTGGTTCCTCGTGACGAGCGCCGCCGTCTCTCAGGAGCCGAACGTCGCCTCGATCAGCATCAACAACCGCGAGCAAGGCTATCTGATGGGCACGGCGGCCGCGCTGCTGTCCAAGTCGGGCAAGGTTGCCGCCATCGGAGGCACGGACATCCCGCCGATCACCAATTCCGTCGCCGGCTTCAAGGAGGGCGCGGAGGCGGCCGTGCCGGGCATCGAGGTGTTCACGGCGATGACAGGCAGCAACGATGACATCGCCAAGGCGAAGGAGACGGCCATTTCGATGATCGAAAAAGGCGCGGACGTCGTGATGGCGAATGCGAACGCGGCCGGCAACGGCGGCATCGAGGCGGCGAAGCAGAAGGGCGTGCTGTCGATCGGCTCCAATGTCGATCTGAATGCGCTCGCGCCGGACACGGTCGCCGTCAGCGTCATCCAGGACTACCCGGCGGCGATGGCGTCGGTCGTGAAGGACATCAAGGAAGGCCGCATGAAAGCGGAGCCCAAGATGCTGGGCGTCAAGGAAGGCGCCGTGTATCTGAGTCCGTACCACGGCTTTGAATCGAGCATACCGCAAGCGGTCAAGGACAAGATCGAGGCGGTCTTCGTCTCGCTCCATAGCGGCGAGCTGCAGGTCAAGAACGAACAATAGGAGGAAGAGACCATGAGCATGACAATCCCGAACACCTCGAACTACGCCGATCCGGCGCCGCTCAAGGACGGCGTCCTGGAGCATGAGTGGCATCCGGCCTGCTCGGCGGCCGAGCTGCAGCAAAAGCCTCTGTCCGTCATCGTGCTCGGCGAGCGCGTCGCCGTCTACCGCACGTCGCGGGGCGTGCATGCGCTGCGCGACCTGTGCGTCCATCGCGGGGCGATGCTGTCCAAGGGCTGGGTGGAGAACGACCGCGATCTCGTCTGTCCATACCATGGCTGGAAGTACGATGCCGACGGCAAATGCGTGTGCATCCCGGCGCAAGGCAAGGACGACCGCATCCCGCCGCGCGCCAGGGCGGTCAAATATCAGGCGCGCGAAAAATACGGCATCGTCTGGGTGTGCATCGGCGAGCCGGCCGCCGAGCTGCCCGACTTCGCTGAATTCGAGACGGCGGAATATCGGCCGCTCGTCTGCGGTCCCTACCGCGTGAACGCGGCGGGCACGCGCGTCATCGAGAACTTCACCGACTTCGCCCATCTGATGTATGTGCATGGCGGCCTGCTCGGCCATCCCGATTATGCGGAGCTGCCGGACTTCGAGGTGTACCGCGAGGAGGGGCGCGTCTACACCGGAGATGTGCCGATTTTCCAGCCGGTCGCCCACTCCGGCTCGGAGCATGCCGAGGGCACGACCTATGTGTACGTCAAGGAGGTGTTCCGTCCGCTGGCCGCGCGGCTGTCCAAGCGCGATGCGGCTACCGGCCAGACGCTGTGGATCATGCTGACGGTGCTGCCGGTGTCGGAGAAGGAGTGCCTCGTCTATATGCCGGTATCGCGCAACTATGCGTTCGACGTGGACGATCAGAGCTTCATCGACTTCCAGGATACGGTATTCGAGCAGGACAAGTGGATCATCGAGACGCAAAAGCCGGAGCTGCTGCCGCTTGACCTGCAGGCCGAGCTGAACCATAAGGCTGACAAGCTGTCGGTCGCCTATCGGAAATGGATCGCCGGCATGGGCATGCGCACCTGCATGGCCTAGCTCCAAAAGCCCTGTTTTCGCGGAGGTCGCGAAAACGGGGCTGTCGGGGCTTGTTCGGCCCAATAGGCCGGAACGCTCGCAAGCCGGACGGCATGCGGCAAGGCGGAAAGATCAGCTCTGCTGCGACTGGCTGTGCAGATGCCCGTGCAGCTTGCCGACGAGCGACTGCTGCTCGGCGGCCGCGCTGTCCTTCCAGATCATCTCGAACAGCACGCCGAGGCCCGGAAGGGCCTTTTCGTCGCTGTCGATGGAATCCCGGATGATCTCGCTCAGCTCGCCTTCGGACTTGTCCTGCACGATCTGCGTAATCGCCTCTCGCAGGTTGAATTGGCTCATCGCTTGCTCATTCCTCCTTGAATTCGGATCTCCGTTAGGTTGTCCGTCCCGGGCCGCGGACATTCGGGAAATCGCCTGCCGTATGCTATAATGGATGCCATCAGAGCGGATTGGAAAGGCGGGAAGGTAAGGCATGCGCAAAAAGCAGTTTGCCGTCATCGGCATGGGCCGCTTCGGCTCAAGCGTCGCCCAGGCGCTGTCGGAGATGGGCTTCGAGGTGCTCGCCATCGACAGCGACGAGGAACGGATCCAGGACATGGCGCCGATCGTCACCCATGCGGTATCGGCCGACACGACCGACGAGGAGGCGCTGCGCGCGATCGGCATCCGCAACTTCGACGTCGTCGTCGTCGCCATCGGGGAGGACATCCAGGCGAGCATCCTGACGACGCTCATCCTCAAGGATCTCGGCGTGCCGCAGCTGATCGTCAAGGCGCAGAACGAGCTGCACGGCAAGGTGCTCGGCAAGATCGGCGCGGACCGCGTCATCTATCCGGAGCGGGACATGGGGCTGAGGGTCGCCCATCATCTGATCTCGCCGAGCGTGCTCGACTTCATCGAGCTGACGCCGGAGCACGGCATCATCGAGTTCGAGGCGCCGGACGCGATGCTCGGCCGCACGATCAAGCAGCTCGACATCCGGGCCAAGTACCAGTGCAACGTGCTCGGCATCAAGGCCGGCGGCAAGATGGACATCACGCCGATGCCGGATCAAGTCATCCGCAGCGGCGACGTGCTCGTCATCGTCGGGGCCAACAAGGATCTGCTGCGGCTCGAGGTCGAGTTCGCCGTGACGCGCGAGGTGAAGAGCCGGTGATCGAGGCGCCGCTGACGATCGCCTCGACCGCCAATCCCAAGGTCAAGGCATGGGCCTCCCTGCAGGAGAAGAAGCATCGCGACCGACTCGGCCAGTTCCTCGCCGAAGGGCCGCATATGATCGCCGAGGCGCTCTCCTGCGGAGCCGTCGTGCGCGCCGTCGTCTACGACGCGGAACGGGGCTTGCCGCCGGAGCTGGCGGAGCCGCTGCGCCTCTACGGCAAGGCCGTCGAGCTCGTCGCGGCCTCGCGCGCCGTCGTCGCGAAGTGCGCCGGCACCGACTCGCCGCCGCCGGCATTCGCCGTCGTCGACAAGCCGTCGGCGGACCGCTCGGCGCTCTACCGCGAGCGCGGCTTCGTCGTCGTGCTGGACGGCGTGCGCGACCCCGGCAACGCCGGCACGATCATCCGCAGCGCGGACGCGGCCGGAGCCGACGCGGTCGTGCTGGGCCGAGGCTGCGTCGACCTGTACAACCCCAAGGTCGTGCGCTCGACGATGGGCTCGCTGTTTCATCTGCCTGTGCTGGAGGGCGATCTGGCCGAGCTGCTGCCGGAGGCGCGGTCGCGCGGGATGAAGCTCGCGGGCACGAGCCTGCAGGCGGCGCGCGGGCTGTACGAGTGCGACTTGACGGAGCCGACCTGGCTGCTGCTCGGCAGCGAGGCCGACGGACTGTCGCCGCTGTCGCTGCAGCAGATGGATTACGGCGTCCTGATCCCGATGAAGGGACGCAGCGAATCGCTCAATGTGGCGATGGCCGCCACGATCGTGCTGTACGAGGCGATGCGGCAGCGAGATTTTTAAACCAGGATAGACGGGAAGAAGCGCAGCGCATCGCGGCTGCATTTCTTCCCGTCTTTTAGGTTGTATAAAGAAGCTACTGCCGACGACTCTGCATGCGTCGCTCCAGGCGCCGTTAAAACTCGCGGTCTAAATACCCAGGAACCGGTTCATACTGGTAGCATGTAGGAAAATAATAGACTCAAAAAACAGAAGCCAGACGTTTCGGAATATGCTATCATGAGTTATGCAAACGTTTGAACAACAACTTGAACGAAAACAACGATCAAAAGGGTGATGGATAAAATGACGCATAACATCCGCTGGTGGAAGGAAGCGGTCGCCTACCAGATCTATCCGCGGTCCTTCATGGACAGCAACGGCGACGGAATCGGCGACATCCCCGGCATCATCTCGAAGCTCGACTATCTCAAGGGGCTCGGCGTCGGGCTGATCTGGATCTGTCCGATCTACAAGTCGCCCAACGACGACAACGGCTACGACATCTCGGACTACCAGGACATCATGGAAGAGTTCGGCACGATGGCGGACTTCGACCGGCTGCTGGAGGAGACGCATGCCCGCGGCATGAAGCTCATCCTCGATCTCGTCATCAACCATACGTCCGACGAGCATCCGTGGTTCATCGAGTCGCGCAGCTCCCGCGACAGCGACAAGCGGGACTACTACATCTGGCGCGATCCGCATGCCGAGACGGGAGCCGAGCCGAACAACTGGGAGAGCATTTTCGGCGGCCCGGCCTGGGAGTTCGACGACAAGACCGGCCAGTACTTCATGCACATCTTCTCGCGCCGCCAGCCCGACCTCAACTGGGAAAACGACGCCGTGCGCCGCGACCTGTACGATATGGTCAACTGGTGGCTGGACAAGGGCATCGACGGCTTCCGCGTCGACGCGATCTCGCATATCAAAAAAGTCGAAGGCTTCCCGGACCTGCCGAACCCGCAAGGGCTGCCGTACGTGCCGAGCTTCGACGGGCATATGAACCGCGAGGGCATCCACCGCTTCCTCGCCGAGCTGAAGGAAGAGACGCTCGCCAAGCATCCCGAGGCGGTGACCGTCGGCGAAGCCAACGGCGTGACCGCCGACGATGCGGAGGCATGGGTCGACGAGCGCAAGGGCGCCTTCAACATGATTTTCCAGTTCGAGCATCTCGGCCTCTGGAACCGCAGCCCGGAGGGCAGCCTCGACCTCGCCTCGCTCAAGGAGACGCTGACGCGCTGGCAGAAAGGGCTGGAGGGCAGCGGCTGGAACGCGCTGTTCCTCGAGAACCACGACCAGGCGCGCTCCGTATCGACCTGGGGCGACGACGGCGTCTACTGGAAGCAGTCGGCCAAAACGCTGGCGACGATGTACTTCCTCATGCAGGGCACGCCGTTCATCTACCAGGGGCAGGAGATCGGCATGACGAACGTGCAGTTCCCGTCGATCGAGGACTACAACGACGTCGCGATCAAAAACCTGTACCGCTACGAGACGATGAACGGCAAGAGCCATGAGGACGTCATGCGCGTCATCTGGAAGACCGGCCGCGACAACTCGCGCACGCCGATGCAGTGGAGCGCGGACGACCAAGCCGGCTTCACGACGGGCGAGCCGTGGCTCAAGCTGAATCCGAACTACACGCATATCAACGTGCAGCAGGCGATCGACGACCCGGACTCGATCTACCATCACTACAAGCGGCTCATCCGCCTGCGGACGGAGCATGAGGCGCTCGTCTACGGCACGTACGATCTCGCCCTGGGCGACCATCCGCAGATCTACGCCTACACGCGGACGCTGGACGGCGAAAAGCTGCTCGTGCTCTGCAACCTGAGCTCGTCGGAAGCCCATGCGGAGCTGGCCGGCGAGCTGGAAGGCTGCCGCACGGAGCTGCTGCTCGCGAGCGAGCTGGCCGACGCCGAGGCGCCGATCGCGCAGCTGTCGCTGAAGCCGTACGAGTCGCGCGTCTACCGGCTCGCGCCTGTCGCCGGCTCGGACAGCCCCGCGCCGTCCGCAGAGGACGGCTCGGAAGCGGTCGGCACGATCTGACTTAGAGCCTAAGCACCATCAACGTCCGCGGGCCCGCGGGCGTTTTTTGGCTTGGGCCGCGGCGCGAGGAGGACCAGAGCCTTGCCGAACCGTCGTCGGGTCGTGTAGAATTACGCCCAAAGACTCTAACGGCTAGAGGGCAGAAGGGCGTGCAGCTATGACTTATGACATAACGATCACATTCAAGCCGCTTCACGAGGCGATGAGCAGCCTACATGCCTACATCTGCCGCCAGTCCCACAAAAAGCTCGATCTCCCGGCGGCGTGGGCGGCAGAGGTCAAGGCAAGGCTGGAGCCGCAGTTCGCGGAGCTGCTGGACGAGCTGGCGATCAACGCCGACTGGAAGCTGACGTTCCTGCTTGTGCATCTAAGCCCGGCGGAGGATGCCTCGGGCTTCGCGGCTTGGCTGCGCGGGCAAGGGGCGGGAGAGCTGTACGAGCGGCTCGCGCCGTACTGCAGCCAGTTTCCCAAGGATATGGCGGCGTTCCGCGACTTGACCGCCTCCGTCTTCGAGCGCTGGGAGGAGCAGTACTTCCGCAGCGTCGACCGGGAGGCGATCGTCCGGCTGGGAGCGGTCTGCCGCGAGCGCAGGACGGCGCTGGCGGATGCCGACGATCTGGACAAGTATGTGGACGAGACGACGAACGGCCTCCGCTTCGAGCCGATCGACGGGCTGCGCGAGCTCGTCCTCATTCCGCAGATGCATTTCCAGCCGATCAACGTCATCTTCCATTTCCGGCGCATGACGATCTGTTATTATGCCGCCCGGATCGATCTGAGAGAGGACGAGTTCCTCTCCGCCCATGACTTCCGGATCATCCGCAGCCTCGGCGAGCGGAGCCGGCTCAAGATTCTCCGCTTCCTGCACGGCGGTCCGCGCAGCTTCATCGAGATCGTCCGCCACCTGCAGCTGTCCAAGGGAATCACCCACGACCATATCGGCAAGCTTCGCAGCGCCGGCTTGATCCATGCCCATTTCGAAGGCGAGACGCTGACCGTCTACAGCTTGCGGAAGGGCGCTCTGGAACGGATGCAGGCTGCATTGAAAGCGTATATCGAAAGCTGAAAAGCCCTTTCCCCGAATCGACGGTCATTCGTCGCCAAGGGGAAGGCTTTTCTTATTCATTCTCTTTATGGAGAAATTTTTAACAGTTCTCTATTTACAGAACCAATATAGGCTCCTATAATGGGGATATTCATTCAAAAATCATACTTATTCAATCGGAATTAAATCGTTCGATTGAGCGGGAGGATGCCATGAAAAACAGGGTAGGATTCGCTTCATCCATTTTGCTGGCCAGCATGCTGGTCCTGTCCGCCTGCTCGGACGGAGGCGCGGACAACGAAGGGGCATCCGGCTCTCCGGCTCCGACTGCAAGCGCGCCGGCGGCAAACGCAGGCGCTACAGGGAACGCTGGCGCGGCCGCTCCGCAAGCGGAAGGCGCCATCCTGGCGGCCGACCTGTCGAAGCTGCCGGACGCGGCCAAAAAGCGGACGGACACGATCATCGTCGGGCTCGTCGATCCGAGCGGCGCGTTCACGCCCTATTTCCAGCAAAGCGGCTATGACGGCAACGTCTCCTCGCTGCTCTACACCTCGCTCGTGCTCGTGGACGACAAGGGCGAGCCGACGCCGGGCCTTGCGGAAAAATGGGAAGCCAGCCCGGACGGCCTGACCTACACGTTCCATCTGCGGCCTGACTTGAAGTTCAGCGACGGCTCGCCGCTGACAGCCGACGACGTCGCCTTCACCTGGACGATCCTGAACGACAAGTCCTACGACGGCGACTCGCAGATTCCCGCGCTCGGCATCAAGGGGGCGGCAGCCTACAAGGACGGGACGGCGGCTGCCGTATCCGGCATCGAGGTGAAGGATCCGCAGACGATCTCGGTCACGCTCGACAAGCCGAACGCGGCCGCGCTCGTGCTGCTCGGCGGCGACGTCCTTTCCAAGGCCTACTACGGCAAGGACTACAAGCAAGGCGATCTCGGGTACATGAAGCAGCTGAGCTCGAGCCCGCTCGGCAACGGTCCTTACAAGCTGGAGAAGTTCATCCCCGGCCAGGAAGTGCGCTTCACGGCCAACGAGCACTACTTCGGCGAGAAGCCCAAGACGCCGCACTTCATCTATAAGACGTCCGAGGGCGACACCTGGCAGTACCTCGAGACGGGCGAGGTCGACTACGCCTCGTTCAGCGCCACGCAGGAGAACATCGACAAGCTGACCGCGCTCGGCTTCGTCAACATCGTGCCGTATACGCCGAGCACCTACGGCTACCTGCAGGTGAACCTCGAGCGCCCGGCGCTGCAGGACAAGAAGGTCCGCCAGGCGCTGACCTACGGCCTGGACCGGCAGAGCATCTACGTCGACGCGCAGCAGGGAGCCGGCGTAGTAGCCAACATTCCTTCTCCGCTCACCTCCTGGGCCTACACGGAGGAAGGCATCAACGCCTACCCGTACGATCTCGAAAAAGCGAAGGCGCTGCTGGACGAGGCCGGCTGGGCCGAAGGCTCGGACGGCATCCGCGAGAAGGACGGCCAGAAGCTGAAGATCCACTACCTCGGTTCCAAAAGCAAGAACACCGACATCTTCATCGCCGTAGCGCAAGAGAACTACACCGCGCTCGGCATCCAGTTCGAGCCGGAAATCTTCGCCGACTTCAACTCGCTCGTCTCGAAGGTCGAAGGCGGAGACTACGACCTCGTCTCCTTCTCCACGCCGATGCTGACCGATCCTGCCGACGGCCTCGCGCAGTTCGTCGACGGCGAGATCAAGGGCTTCGACAACGCCGCCTTCAAGGAGCTGTACGACAAAGGTCTGGCGACGACCGACATCGAGCAGCGAAAAGCGGTGTACAAGGAGATCTTCCAGCTGCTGAACGACGAGCTGCCCGTCATCTTCACCAGCTATCGCAAAAGCGTCTATGCCTACAACGGCCGCATCGAGAACCTGGAGATCAGTCCGTTCTACGGCCTGGCCGTGAGCCTGCCGAACTGGTCGCTCAAGGACGTCCAATAAGCCTGGATCTCTCCCCTGTCCGACTGGCGCGGACAGGGGAAATCCCTTTTCGGAAGGAGAAGCCATGAGCACTTATCTGATCCGGCGGCTGAGCTACATGCTGCTCATCCTGCTGGCCGCCTCGTTCCTGATCTTCGCCCTCTACGCGCTGACGCCCGGCGACTTCATCAGCGGCAACATCAAGCTGACGCCGGAGCGCAAGGCGGAGCTGCGGATGATCTACGGGCTCGACCAGCCGCTGCTCGACCGCTATCTGACCTGGATGGGCAACGCGCTCCGCGGCGACTTCGGCATCTCGCTGGCGCAGCAGAAGCCGGTGCTGACGCTGTTCCAGGACTACATCTGGAATTCGTTCCTGCTGGCGGCGGTGTCGACCTTCTTCACCTGGCTGCTCGCCGTCGTCATCGGCGTGCTTGCCGCCTACCGCCAGTACTCCTGGTTCGACTCGCTCGTCATGGTGCTCATCTTCGCGGCGATGAGCATCCCGTCGTTTTTCATCGGCCTGTTCCTCATCAAGATCTTCGCCGTCGACCTGCACTGGCTGCCGCCCGGCGGCATGACGACGACCGGCAGCAACGCGGAAGGCTGGGCGTATGTGCTGGAGGTCGCGAACCATATGGCGTTGCCGGCCGCGGTCATGACGCTGCTCGGGCTCGGCTCGCTGACCCGCTACTTCCGCAGCAACATGATCGACGTCATCAAGCAGGACTATATCCGCACGGCAAGAGCCAAAGGGCTCCCGGAGAGGAAGGTGCTGTTCACCCATGCCCTGCGCAACGCGCTGCTGCCGGCGATCACGCTGGTCGGCTTCGAGCTGCCGGCGCTGTTCGGCGGCTCGCTCATCATCGAGAGCATCTTCAACTGGCCCGGCATCGGCCAGCTGTACATGAAGTCGTTCGGCCTGCGGGACTATCCGCTGCTGATGGGCTTCACGATGTTCATCGCCGTGCTCACCGTAGTCGGCACGCTGCTGTCCGACCTGCTCTATCGCATCGCGGATCCCCGCGTCAACCTGTAACCGAAGGAAGGTTCTTCTATGTCTGTGGCTAACGGAAGGCTCGCCGTCCAGCCCGGCGCGGGCCGGTCGAAGCGGTCCTCGATCTGGGGCGACGCGGCGCGGCGGCTGATCCGCAACAAGCTGGCTGTGTCCGGCTTCCTCGTCGTCGCGCTCATGTTCGCGGCCTGCTTCCTCGGGCCGCTGTTCTCGCCCTATGCGGACAACAAGATCAACATGGCGCAAATGAACCGCCCGCCGAGCGCGTCGCACTGGCTCGGCACGGACGCGCTCGGGCGGGACGTGCTGACGCGCGTGCTGCAGGCGGGGCGCATCTCGCTCACGGTCGGCCTCGCCTCGATGGGGCTGTCGGTCGCGCTCGGCGCGCTGCTCGGCATCGTCGCGGGCTACTATCGCGGCATCGTCGACCAGCTCATCATGCGGCTGGCCGATCTGCTGCTCACCATTCCGAGCCTGCCGCTGCTGTTCATCGCCGGCGCGCTCCTATCGGAGTGGAAAGTTCCGCCCGACTCGCGCATGTACATCGTCATGGTGATGCTCGCCGTCGTCGGCTGGCCGGGGCTGGCGCGCATGGTGCGCGGCCAGATCCTCAGCCTGCGGGAGCGGGAATTCATGCAGGCGACGACCGTGCTCGGCCTGCGCGGCCGCCGCAGGCTACTGGGGCATCTGCTGCCCAATCTCGTGCCGCTGCTGATCGTCATCGCCACGCTCAACATCGGCGGGGCGATCCTCAGCGAGTCGGTGCTGAGCTTTTTCGGCCTCGGCGTGACGCCGCCGACGCCGACCTGGGGCAACATGATCGACGCGGCCAACAACATGATCGACTTCGAGAAGCGGCCGTGGCTGTGGATTCCGCCGGGCTTCTCGATTTTCGCGACCGTCATCGCGATCAATCTTTTCGGCGACGCGCTGCGCGACGTGCTCGATCCGAAGCAGAGAAGGTAGGTGGACTCGATGGAAGCGCTGCTAGACATACGGGAGCTGCAGACCCATTTTCAGACCGAGGCCGGCGTGCTGCGCGCGGTCGATGGCGTCAGCCTGCGCGTCCGAGAGGGCGAGACGGTGTGCATCGTCGGCGAGTCCGGCTGCGGCAAGAGCATGACGGCGATGTCGGTGCTCGGCCTCGTCGAAGGGCCGTCCGGCAAGGTCGCCGGAGGCGAGGTCCGCTTCGGCGGACGCGATCTGCTGCGCATGAGCCGCCACGAGCTGCGGACGCTGCGCGGGCATGAGCTGTCGATGATCTTTCAGGAGCCGATGTCCTCGCTCAATCCGGTGCTGACGATCGGCCGCCAGATCGCCGAGCCGCTGCGCGAGCATCTGCGGCTCGGCCGCAAGGAAGCGGAGCGCCGCGCGGTCGAGCTGATTCGCGAGGTCGGCATCAGCCGTCCCGAGCAGATCGCGGGCGCCTATCCGCATGAGCTGAGCGGGGGTATGCTGCAGCGGGTGATGATCGCCATCGCCGTCTCCTGCAAGCCGAAGCTGCTCATCGCCGACGAGCCGACGACGGCGCTGGACGTGACGATCCAGGCGCAGATCCTCGATCTGCTGCGCGGGCTGCAGGAGAAGAGCGGCATGGCGCTGCTTCTCATCACGCATGATCTCGGGGTCGTGGCGGAGATGGCCGACTACGTGATCGTCATGTATGCGGGCAAGGTCGTCGAGGAAGGGGAGGTCGAGCGGCTGTTCCGCGAGCCGCGGCATCCGTATACGCAGGGGCTGCTGCGCTCCAAGCCGGTGCTCGGCCAGGTGCGGGAGGAGCTGTACTCGATTCCCGGCCAAGTGCCGAATCCGCTTGAGCTCGGCGCCGGCTGCGCGTTCGCGGACCGCTGCGAGTTCGCGATGGATCGATGCCGCAGGCAGGAGCCGCCGCTTGCGCCGGTCGGCTCCGATCAGCAGGCGGCCTGCTGGCTGCACGGGAAGGAGGGACAGCATGAGTGAGGCGCTGCTCGAAATCGAGGATTTGAAAACTTATTTTCCGATCAAGTCGGGGCTGCTCGGACGGACGACCAGGCAGGTCAAGGCGGTCGACGGCATCAGCCTGACGATCCGCGAGGGCGAGACGTTCGGCCTCGTCGGCGAGTCCGGCAGCGGCAAGAGCACGGTCGGCAAGTCGATCGTGCGCCTCGCGGCCAAGACGGCCGGGACGGTCCGCTTCATGGGCGAGGATCTGCACGAGCTGCACGGAGAGCGGCTGCGCCAGCTGCGCCCGAAGCTGCAGCTGATCTTCCAGGACCCGTACAGCTCGCTCAATCCGCGGGTGAGGATCGGCGACGCGATCGGCGAGCCGCTGCTCGACCATGGCCTCGCGAGCAAGTCGGATGTCCGGGAAAAGGCGCTGCAGGCGCTGGAATCCTGCGGCCTGTCCGCCTATCAGGCCGACCGGCTGCCGCATGAATTCTCGGGCGGCCAGCGCCAGCGGATCGGCATCGCCCGCGCGCTCGCGCTCGATCCGAAGCTGATCATCGCCGACGAGCCGGTATCCGCGCTCGACGTATCGATCCAGGCCCAGATCATCAACCTGTTCCGACGGCTCCAGCAGGAGAGAGGGCTGAGCTATCTGTTCATCTCGCATGACCTGAGCGTCGTCGAGCATCTATGCGACCGGATCGGAGTCATGTATCTCGGCTCGATGATGGAGACCGGCCCGCGCGAGGAGCTTTTCCGCTCGCCGCTGCATCCGTATACGAAGGCGCTGCTGTCCGCCGTGCCGATCCCGATCCCGAAGCTCAAGCGGGAGCGGATCGTGCTGAAGGGCGACATTCCCGACCCGTCGAATCCGCCCTCCGGCTGCAAGTTCCATACCCGCTGCCCGTTCGCCGTGGAGCGCTGCGTCCACGATGCGCCGGAGCTCCGCTCCGCAGGCGGCGGACGGCAGGTCGCCTGCCATCTGGCTTGAAAGGAGAAGCGCCCCTCGGGGCCGTTTTCGGACGATGGGTCCGGGACGGCTTCCAGAGGGGCGCTTTTTGCGGCGGGGACGCAAGCGATGCGTACGTTCCGCTCCTTGGGCCGCTCTTCATCCGAAGAGAAGAGACGGCGCGGCGGTTACCGCCAGCCCGGCATCTCGTCGAGGGTCAGCACGTTGGAGGCGCCATAGATGCCTGGCAGCGTGCTGCGGTTCTCCTCGATGAAGTCGGGCCATAACATCGCGTAGATCCACTTGTTCTGGCTGGCGAGCAGCGAGGCGGACGGCATGAACTGGCATTCGCCGATCGCGATCGGCTTGCCGCCGGACGCCTGGAGCATCGTGTTGTAGTTGTTCTGCGTGTAGCCGGTATTGTAGACGTCGAGCGAAGCGATGTCGAAATAGCTGCTGCCCGGGTTGTAGGCGGAGATTTCCGTGCTCAGGTTGGAGAAGTCCTGCACGTTCCACACCCAGATGAGGTTTTCCAGCCCTTTCGTGTGCGTCAGGTAGTCGTAGGTGATCTGGTACAGCTTGGCGGAGCCGTTCGAGCCCTTGTGGCAGGACCACCAGAACACGCATTGGTTCATCTCATGCAGCGGACGGAACAGGACGACGACGTTGTTGTTCTCCAGATCCTGCAAATAGGTCGCGAGCGTGTCGAGACGGCCGATCCAGCTGTTGTACAGGCTCGTGCCCGGCGTCGTCAGCTGGGTGAACTGGGCCGACGTCAGCTTGGCCGGATTTGCTCCGCCGATCTCGTCCCAGCTGCAGTATTCGTCGCGGGTCGGCGCGCAAGGATGGTACATGAGCGTGACGAGAGCGCCTTTGTTGAACTGGTTCTTCGCTTCCTGGATCATGTTCCAGCGGTTGTCGAGCGCGAGGCTGCCGAAGCCGAAGTCGCCTCCCCACAGAGACGGCGTGCGGCCCGCGATGCCTGCCACGCGGTCGCTGTCGCTGCGCGGGGTGTTGTTGAACTTGTTCTCGATGCCGACGATCGTCTTGCCCCCGAGATTGTTCAAGTAGCTTAGGATGCGCTGCTTGACGGCGGACACCGGCTCGCTGCCGCCTCCGCCTTGGCCGTTGTCGCCGTAGATCTCGAACTCATACAGCGAGTAGCCGTAGGCGGTCGCGCGCTGGAAGGCGTACATCTTGACGTAGCGGACGGTGGCCGTGAAGCTGATGTCGTTTACGCCGCCGACGCCGTTGTAGTTGGAATAGACGGTCGTCCAAGTGGAGTTGTCGTTCGACGTCTGGATCTGGAAGCCCTTCGCATACGCGGCCTCCCAGCGCAGCTTCACGCCGGTGAGCGGGCGGGCGGTGCCGAGGTCGACGATGATGTACTGCTGGTCGCTGTAAGCCGAGGACCAGCGGGTGTTGCCGTTGGCGTCCACCGCATAGGCGCCGGCGTAAGCGGAGCTCTCTGTGCTGGAGACGGTGACGGGGCGGTTGTAGGCGAGGTTGACGATCGCCGCCTCGGTCTTGGCGGGCCGGGCGAGCAGGACGAGCAGCGACAGCAGCACGGCGGCGAGAGCAAGGAGCAGAATGGAGCGGGGTCGGGGCAGCGTCAGTCGATTCATCATGGGCCTCCTTGAAATAAGGTGATGGATGATGCCTGGCGGAGCATGCGGTGATGCGGCCGGCGCTGACGGCGCCGAAGCGGGCATCGCCCCTTTCGCTTGGAAATGAATTCGCTTTCAACACCAATTATAAATATTTAGAAATAAAATTCAATAAGTTTATTTAAATTGAACAAACGATGTAAACGATTGACGCGGGCAACTGTTACCATTAAAATAACAGTATGGCGGGAAAGGAAGGGAGCGTGCGGATGAACAGCGAATTTACCATCGCGGTCCACAGCCTGGTTTATCTGGCCAGCCGGCCGGATCGGATGGCGACGAGCGATGCCATCGCCCGCAACGTGAACACCCATCCGTCGCGGATACGCAAGGTGATGAGCTTGCTTCGCAAGCAGGGATATATCGGGACGAAGGAAGGCATCGGCGGGGGCTATCTGCTGGAGCGGCTGCCGGAGCAGACGACGCTGGCCGAGATCTATTCGGCGACGTCGTTCGGCTCGATCAAGCCGGGCTGGTGCTCCGGCGGCGAGGTGGGAGACTGCATGATCGCCTGCCGCATGGAAGCGGTGATGGACGAGATTTTCACGGAAACGGAGGCCAAGCTGCTCCAGCATCTGGAGAGCATGACCATCCGCGACGTGCTGCAGCGCGTGAAGGCGGAAGAGACGTCGACCTGAAGCGACTAACGGCGGGAGGAATGGCAGATGAGCATGGAAACGGGGATGGAAGCGATTCAGATCGGGGACTGGGTAAGCGGGGTCACCGTTATGGACGAGAGATTCATCGGGTATGTCGATGCGGCGGATCCGGTCGGGTTTTACCGGATCGTCGTGACGCAGAGCGACCGCGAGCGGATTGTCGGCAAGCGCGTCGGCGCGCGCGCCTCCAAGGTGCGCAAGCTGTCCGAGCACGGCCAGCAGGCCGGAGCCGGCGAGCTGCGGACGCTGATCGAGCTTGCCCTCCTGACGTGGGACGAGGACTGGTTCCGCGAGCTGACGGAGCGCGCCCGGACCGCGGACGCGGAGCCGGGCAAGAGCGGTTCGAACGGAATGCCGGTCAACCGCATCTCGTCCATTCTATAGCCCGGCCGCAGCCGGGACGCGCTTGTCCTTTTGCAGCCGGTCCGCCATGATGGCGGACCGGTTTTTTTGGCTTCTTCTGACGAGCCCGCCGTCCGCATACGATGAGTAGGGAAGCGAGTTCGTCCGAGGAGGGAAACGCATGGCGAGATGGGGAAAAAGACGCGCCCCTTGGCGGCTGCCGGAGCTGCCGATGCGGCCGGTCCGGAGGATGAGGCTGTCCCGCTCCGCTTCTTCGTCCGGGAGCCGGAGCGCGAGGTCCGGACGTCTGCGGCCCCGCCCGCTGTTCTCTTCGCGGAGCCGCCGGGCGGCTCCGCTCGCCGGGGATGCTGGGCGCCCCCGCCAGACGCGGCGCAGGCGCTGGCGATGGATGCTGCTGACGATCGCGCTGCTGCTGGCGTTCGGGACGCTCAACGGCTATTTTTACCTGGAACGCGAGCTGCAGCCGCCGCTCATGCGGATCGCCCAGCTCAAGGTGAAGCAGATCATGACGGAGGCGATCAACAAGGCGATCACCGATCAGGTCGCCTCGGGCGCCAAGCTCGAGAACCTGATCGAGTGGAAGATGGACGCCTCCGGCAAGGTGAGCGGCTTCATGATGAACTACAACGAGCATATGAGGATCACGGCGCAGACGATCCAGACGGTGCAGCATACGCTGCAGGAAAGCGAGAGCTTCCGCGAGGGCGTGCCGATCGGGCAAGCGCTGGACAGCGCGCTGCTCGCCTCGTTCGGCCCGCGCGTGCCGATCCGATTCGAGCCGATCGGCGATGCCAAGGTCGAGCTGAGCACGAGGCAGAAGGATGCGGGCATCAACATGATCCTCGTCGAGGTCTACATGCGCATCCACACGGAGCTGTCGGTCATCATTCCGTTCAATGCCGCCTCGCAGACGGTCGATACGGAAATTCCGATCTCCTACCTGATGGTCGTCGGAGACGTGCCGATGTACTATTACGACGGCAAGGGCAAGCCGGTCGGAGACAGCGCGGCGGCCGCGCCCGCGCTCACGCTGCCGCCGCCCTCGGGCGGCGCGGACGCGGGATCGGGAGCGGGAGTGGCCCCGCCCGGCAACAGCGCGGACCAAACGGAAAACGACCCGGGAGAAAGCCCTTGAGGGCCTTCTCTCGGGTCGTTTCGTCGTACAATGTCTTGCCTACTCGAGATCCAGATGCAGCTTACGCGTATTGCGCAGCCCTTGAAGGCCGTCCGGATCCTGCATGGTCTTGAAGCGGGCGAAAGCCTCGGCCGCCTCCGAGGTGCGCACGCGCAGCGGCTTCTCCTCCATGGCGAGCAGGGCGGACACGATGCCGGCGACGTCCTCGCCCGTCTGCGGCACGCTCGTGCGCGAGGCGAACCGGTCGAGGTAGCGGGTCAATAGAGGCTTGTACTCATCCTCAAGGATGCCGCCCGTCCGGGACACCTGGTCCATGACGGTGCCGGAGAACGCCGTCGCGACGGCGCCCGGCTCGATCAGCGTGACATCGATGTTGAAAGCGGGCTTGTAATAGGTCGCCAGGCTTTCGAGCAGGCCTTCGAGCGCGAACTTGCTGGAGCAATACAGCTCGTTGAACGGCTGTCCGACCAGGCCGCCGACGCTGGAGGTGACCAGCACATAACCGTTGTCGGAGCGCTTCAGCAGCGGCAGCGCCGCCCGGATCGTGCTCATGACGCCGAACACATTGGTCTCGAACAGCCGGCGCACGTCCTCCATGTCGGCTTGCTCCAGCGTGCGCAGCATGCCGTAGCCGGCGTTGCAGAACAGCGCGTCCAGCTTGCCGTGACGCTCGTCGATGAGACGGAAGGCCCGTTCGAGCGAGGCGGGATCGGTCACCTCCATCTCCAGGAACGTCAGGTTGGGCGTGCCGGCATAGGCGGCTTGATCCCGTTCGGGATGGCGGGTGCCGGCATAGACGGCATGGCCTTCGCCGGCAAGGCGGAGCGCGGTGGCGAGGCCGATGCCGGATGAGGCGCCGGTGATGCAGACGATGCTAGGGGACGAAGCCATCCTTTAGCCTCCTTTGGCAACTATCATCTATCGCTCCTATCCTACTCCGGGGAAGGGGAGAAAGCAAAAAGCCGCCCTGCATGAGGGCGGCTCGGATCATGCGGGCTGAGGCTGACGAGGCTTGCCGAAAGGGCTGCGGCGCCGCTAGCGGCCGCGGCGGGCTTTCTTCGCTTTCGCTTCGGCCTTTTCCCACTGGCGCAGCAGCGGATAAGGGTCGAACGCCCACTCGATCATGCCGCGATCCCGATAGATGCCGTAGTGGAGATGAGGCGGGAATTTGCCGGACGTGCCGGGCTTGCCGTAGCCGGAGCTGCCGACCCAGCCGAGCGTGCGGCCGGGCTCGACCGTCATGCCGCTGCGCAGCGACTTGTCGAAGCCGGACAGATGCGCATAATAATGGTAGCGGTTGTCGAGGTCGCGGATGCCGATGCGCCAGCCTCCGTAGGCGTTCCAGCCCATGTTCTCGATGACGCCGTAGCAGGTGCTGCGCACCGGCAGGCCGTGGCCGGCGAAGATGTCGGTGCCCTCGTGCGTCCGATGCCCGCCCCAGCCGCGGGCCGTTCCCCAGGTGCTGCGATAGGAGTAGTCCGTCCCGACCGGCACCGGAAAGGCGCTGCCGTCGAGATCGAGCCGTCCGAACGTGCGGTACAGCAGCGTGAACTGGTTGACCCGCTGGACGGCGCGCTGATTGTGGTAGAATTCCCAGACGCCGATCGAGAAGTCGTCTGCCGTGCCGCCGAAGCGCGCGACGGCCGACGCCTGGGCGTAGAGCAGGTCGATGTCGCTGCTCGGATCGGCCTTGCCGTCGCCGTCGCCGTCGCGGCCGATGCCGCCGAAAAAGCGGATCGAATCCGGATTGCGATCGCTCGGATCCGGGTTCGTCGCTCCGCTCCACTGCTCCGGCGAAGCGTACAGGCCGGCCCAGGAGCCGAGCTTCGGGCGCGCCTTGGGCCGCGCCTTGCGCAGCGTGCGCTCGTACTGGTCGAGGGCGGCGATCTGTTCCCAATCCAGTCCCGTCATGAGGGAGAGCTGCCCGTAGGCGGCGCGGCGCTGCTCCGGCGCTCCCGCCTCCTTCGCGTCCGCTTCCGATGCGGGAGCCGCGTGCGCCGGCTGACCGAGCGAGCCGCCGAGCAGCATCGCCGCAGCCGTCAGGGCCATCCATTTCTTCATTGCTAATGTCCACCTCCGCCGGGAACTTGAGCTCGCTCCCGTAGGTTCTGCGTTCCGATTGGATTTTATCCGAAACATGTTATAATGGAGGTCAGGTTTTACGCCCTTTTTTCTACCGAACGACAGAAAGCGAAAGCAGGGGATTCCATGAGCACCAGAGCTCCCAAACCGAAGCTGCCGAAGCCGGAATGGCTCAAGATCAAGCTTCAGACCGACGGCCACTACGCCGAGCTTAAAGATATGATGCGTTCCAAGACGCTGCATACGGTCTGCGAGGAAGCGCGCTGCCCCAACATCTACGAATGCTGGGCCAACCGCACCGCGACCTTCATGATTCTAGGCGACATCTGCACGCGCGCGTGCCGGTTCTGCGCCGTCAAGACCGGTCTGCCGACCGAGCTCGACCTGCAGGAGCCGGAGCGGGTCGCCGAAGCGGCCGAGCAGATGGGCCTGCGCCACTGCGTCGTCACCTCCGTGGCGCGCGACGACCTGAAGGACGGCGGCGCTTCGATCTTCGCCGCGACGATCAAGGCGATCCGCGCCCGCCTGCCGCTGTGCAGCGTGGAGGTGCTCATTCCCGACTTCCTGGGCAACGAGGAGTCGCTGCGGATCGTGATGGACGCCAAGCCCGATATCCTCAACCATAACATCGAGACGGTCGAGCGGCTGTCGGACCGGGTCCGCGCCAAGGCGAAGTACAAGCGCTCGATCGAGCTGCTGCGCCGGGCCAAGGAGATGGCTCCGTCGATTCCGACCAAGTCGAGCATCATGCTCGGCGTCGGCGAGGAATACGAGGAAATCATCGCTTCGATGGACGATCTGCGCTCGGTCGACGTCAACATCTTGACGCTCGGCCAGTATTTGCAGCCGTCGCCGAACCATCTGGCGGTCGCGCGCTACGTCCATCCGGACGAGTTCAAGCAGCTGAAGGAAGACGGCCTCGCGCGCGGCTTCAGCCACGTCGAATCCGGTCCGATGGTGCGCAGCTCGTACCATGCGCATGAACAGGTCAAATCTGCAGCAGGAGCGGCATCCGGAGTATGACCGGCCGCCCGGGCCGCTAGGAGGGCTACCGGTGATCTTTGTCGGAACGAAGAAGTACGAGCTGATCCATGAACACAAGACCGCCTGGAACGCCGAAGTATTCCGGGACCGCTACAGCGACGTGCTGGAGCGCTACGACTATATCGTCGGAGACTGGGGATACAGCCAGCTCCGGCTCAAGGGCTTCTATCGCGACGGCCATCCGAAGGCGAACCGGGACACGTCCTATTCCAGCCTCATGGAATATATCAACGAGTATTGCAACTTCGGCTGCGCGTACTTCGTGATGGAGCTCAAGGAGCCGGCATCCGCCGATCCGGACGCTCCGCCGGAGCAGCCGGCGGCCGGCGACATCGTCATCGTGCCGGGCGTGCGGCGCTTCGAGGAGGACAGCTACAGCCGTCCTCCGGCCGCCGACCGCCGGCGCGGGGCGGACCGATCTTCCGGCTCGAAGCGCGGAGCGGCTGGCGATTCGGCGGCCGATGGCGAGGCCGAAGCAGCTGCCGCCGGCGAGCGCCGACAGCCGCAGGGCGGCCGGACAGGCGGAGGCAAGCGCCAGGGCGGCGGAGGGCCGCATGGCGGCAAGCGCCGCGAGCATGCCTCGAGCGGCTCCGAGCGGCGCGGCGAACGGCGGGAGCATGCCTCCGCCGGCTCCGACCGGCGCGAGCAGGCTTCGCCCGGCGGCGGCGAGAAGCGCGAGCGGCGGGAGCGCCGCGACCAGAGCGGAGCTTCCGCCGCTCCGGAGCGGCAGCGCGAGCCGGGCGGCGAGCGGGCGCGCGAAACGCAGGGCGAGACGCCGCGTGCCGACCGCGGCGAGCGGCCGCCGCAGAGCTCGGGCGGCGGCCGTCGAGGCGGCTCGCACCGGCGCGGCGGCCGCAGCAGCGGCTCGGGCGGCGAGCATGCGCCGCAGCAGCAGCCGGGCGAGCCGCGCCAAGGCGGAGCCGGCGAGCGTCCGGGTGGCGGCGAGCGTCCGCAGGGAGGCCGCCGCAAGCAGCAGGCCGGCGGAGGCCAGCCTCCAGCCGGTCCGGGACCCGGCGGACCGTCCGGCAGCTAGCGACTAGCGGGCTCGGCGGATGCGGGAGAGCGGCAAAAAGGGACGTGCACGAGCGCAAGCTCGTGCACGTCCCTTTTTCATGGCGCCTTGCGCGGCTTGTCCTGTCCGGCGCATGTCCCGCGGGAGCTGCGGCCGTTCAGCCCGGAAACCGCGAGTCGGGCTGAGGCTGGGAATCGTTCGTGTCGATGAAGGCGTCGCGCACGCGGTTCCAGAACGGAAACGGGCGATAGCGCGCGAAGCTGACCCGCGACTCGGCGACGCTGCAGCGGATCGAGCGGATGTCCGAGCGCTGGATGTTCAGGTGATCGATCGTCAGCAGCAGCCGCTGGTCTTTTTTGGACAGCAGATCGCAGTGATGATGCTGCGGCAGGATGACCGACGTGCCGAGCGTCCGATAGACGCGGTTGTTGATCGAGGCGATCTCCGCCAGCTGCAGCGACGGGATCGACGGATGAATGACGGCGCCGTTCAAGCTTTTGTTGTACGCGGTGCTGCCGGTCGGCGTCGAGATGACCATGCCGTCGCCGCGGAACATCTCGAACGGCTCGTCGTTGATGTTCACCTGCACGACGAGCGTGCCGTCCACGCCCTTGAGGGTGAACTCGTTGAGCGCCAGATAGCCGGTCGTTCCCTCCGGCGTATCGAGCTCGATCTGAGCGAGCGGATAATGGACCAGCTTGGGCTGCTGCTCGGCCATCATGCGCACGAGCTCCTCCAGCTCGTCCGCCTGCCAGTCGGCGTAAAAGCCGAGATGGCCGGTATGGACGCCGACGAAGGCGACCTCCTCGATCCGCTCCAGATAAGTATGAAAGGCATGAAGCAGAGTGCCGTCTCCGCCGATGGAGATGACCATGTCCGGTTTCTTGTCGTTGCGGATGAATCCGCGTCCGGCCGCCAGCCGGTGAAACCGTTCCGTCAGCTCGTTGGACAGCCGGTCGCCTCGGCTCAATACCACATAGTTCAACAACGCAGGCGCTCCTTCCGAATCAATCAGGATACCCAAATGATAGCGGAAATCGCGGGCGAACACAATGACGGCGGCCTCTGTCGGGAGCGGCTCATCCGGGACCGATCCAGCCCCAAAGGGCGTATACCATGCCGGCGGCGAGCAGTCCGTGCAGGAAGCGGGCGAGCAGGAACGGCCGGTACCGCATGCCGGTATGGCTGACGAGGCTGGCGATCTGCGCGTGGACCGAGAGTCCGGCCCAGCTGAGCACCCAGGCGGCGAGCGCAGTGCGGTGGAGGAGCGCGAGGCTCGCTTCGGAGGAGGCTTTGGCTCCGAGCGTCACCTCGAACAGGCCGCTGATGACCGGAGCGGCGGAGGAGGCCGAGCCGCCGAACGCTTCGAACACGAGGCCGAGTCCCGCTTCCAGCAGGCCGAGCAGCGACGTCTCGCGGAGCAGCTCCATGAGGACGGAGAACACGACGACCAGCCCGCCGACGACAATCATGAGCCTCAGCCCCGACTGGACGGCATCTCGCACGAGCACGCTGAACGGGCGGCCGTCGAGCAGCCTCGCCTCGTGCATCGCCTTCAGAGCGGAGACGATGCCGCCTCGCTTGCGGGCGGACGAGTTGCGGCGGGGCAGCATCGGCTCGGGAGCAGCCTCCTCCGCTTCGCCGCGGCCGTGCCAGCGCATGAGGAAGCCGATCGCGAGGCTGCTGCCGTAGTGCGCGGCCGCCAGCACGGGCGCGATCGCGGCCTGGTGGAAGAAGCCGACCGAAACGGCGCCGATGAGAAAGATCGGATCGGAGGTCGTCGTGACCGCGACGAGCCTCTCTCCTTCCACCCGCGAGATGAGCTTCTGGTCCCAGAGCTGGGACGCCAGGCGAGCTCCGACCGGATAGCCGGACAGATAGCCCATCGCCAGCACGAAGCCTCCGCTTCCCGGTATGCGGAATACCGGCCGCATGACGGGGTCGAGCAGCTTCCCGGCGAAATGGACGATGCCGAGTCCGAGCATGAGCTCCGACAGGACGAAGAACGGGAAGAGGGCGGGGAACAGCACCTCCCACCAGATCGAAAGGCCGCGCAGGGACGAGGCCAGCACGGAAGCGGGATAAAAGGCCATGAGCGCCATGAGCAGGGCGGCGCAGAGGGCGGTGACGGTCGACGGATGAAGCAGCTTGCGGCTCATGGGCGGGGCGCTCCTTCGGATGGGATGAGGGACAGGAAAGCTTGATCCATTGTATGAGACAAGCGCGGGAATCAGAAGGACAAACCGTTGTCAGAAAAATCTAAAAAAGATAGAAAACGCTTGCAAAAAGGGCTGGCATTCCGTTTTCTTTATGGTACAATAGCATTACTCTAAACGGCTTGGAGTGATGGAGAATGAGTGTTGTCGCAGGCATTCTGGTTTGCGCTTTTGTGTATGTGATTCGCGAGTCCCTCATGGCTCCCGGTGAAGAAGATTACGAAAGCTGAAGCTTGTTCCCACCACTTATCCGAATGCCCGCGATGCGGGCATTTTTTCATGGGAAAACGCTTTCTAGCCGCGAGAGAGTAGTTCTTTCCTCATAGACCGTTCGACCTAATAAATGGAGGTTTCCTTACCGATGAATAAACCGAGCAGTCCGTACGAGCTCATGGGCGGAGCGGAGACGATCACGAGGCTCGTCCATGCCTTTTATCCTAAAGTCGTTCAGAACGAGCGGCTTGCCCCGTTGTTTCAAAACGATCTGGCGCCGGTCATGGAAAAGCAAATCCAGTTCTTGACCCAGTTTTTCGGAGGTCCGCCGCTGTTTTCGGACGAGCACGGCCATCCGATGATGAGGGCCCGCCATCTGCCGTTCCGCATCACCCCCGAACACGCGGCCGCGTGGCTCGGCTGCATGGATGCGGCGGCGAGGGAGATCGGCATGCCGGACGACCTGAGAAGCTTCGTCATCGACCGCTTGTCCGGTCCCGCCTACCATTTCGTGAACAGCGACGGCCAGGACGATACGGAATAAGAGCCCGACAACCGAGAAGGAGATGTTTCGCGCATGGAGCCGCTATATGAATCGGTCGTATCCTGTCCCTGCTGCGAATCCGAGTATCCGACCGCCCGCGTCCGTTCCAGCTTCAAGCGGGCGGTCTCGTCCGACACGGACTTTTGCTGCTACTACAAGCATGATGTCAACGCGGATTTTTATGTCGTGCGCGTCTGCCCGCGCTGCGGCTACGCGACGACGGAGAACGGCTCGCGCGAGCTGAGGCATGACCAGAAAAAAGCTTATTTCGAGCAGATCGGCCCTTCCTGGAAGCCGAGGAGCTTCAGCGGCGAGAGGACGAGGGAGCAGGCGCTGCTCTGCTACAAGCTCGCGCTTCTGAGCGCCCAGGCGATCGGCGAGAAGGCGCGGCTCATCGCGGGCCTGCTGCATCATATCGCCTGGCTGCACCGCTACGGCCGCGAGGAGGAGCAGGAGCGGCGCTTCCTGCGCCATGCGCTCGAGGCGTACAAGTCCGTCTTCGAGCATGAGCATGTGGAGAACGACGCCAAGCTCATGTACCTGATCGGCGAGCTGCACCGCCGCCTGGACGAGCCGCGCGAGGCGGTGCGCTGGTTTTCCCGCGTCGTGCAGGATCCGTCCATCATGGACGCGGCGATGATCCAGGCGAGCCGCCGCCAGTGGCAGTTCATCCGCGAGCAGACGGCCGGGGCCGTTCCCGAGTGGATCGCCGACGGCGCTGCCGAGGGCGGAGCCGCAGCCGTCCCGTCATGAACCGAAAAAGCGTTCCCCGCGAGAGAGCCTCTTCGCAGGGAACGCTTTTTTGGCTTGCCGTCCCCGGCGGGGCTGCGGCTACAGGCTGCGTACGGGGACGTCCATCAGCAGATAGTCCTTGTCGGCGTCGAGCACCGTGACCCGGTTATGGCAGCACGGAAAGACGAGCAGCTTCTTCGCGCCGTCCGCGATCGTCTTGAGGTCGGACGGGCGCAGCGGCAGCAGCACGTTGTCGCGGCCGCAGAACGGACAGCCGGCCAGGACATCCTTCATCTGGACATCGTAAGGCCAAGAGCGTTCGAACGGAATCATCGGTCCTCGTCCTTTTCCGGTTCGGACGGGGCGCCGGCCGTCTCGGGACCTGCGGCGGCAGCGGGTTTCTCCTGGCTGTCGGCGCCTTCGGCGCGGGCCAGCTCAGCCATTTTTTGGAGAAGGATATGGCGGGGCATATGCATGAGATGCTCCAGCGGCACGCCAAGCTGCTTGGCGAGCTTGACGGCCGTGTCGGCGGATATGGGCAGCGGTCTGGACATGTCGGTTCCTCCTTGCCGAAGTAGCGCCGCTGTCGTTCCGGTGGCGGATGGCGAGCGGCGCGAGCTATAATGGTAGCATACACGGCTGGACAAGTCCGCGCAACGCGCGGCGCCGCCGCCCTTCGAGAGAACGGGCTTGCGGCGAGGCCGGAAGGAGAGGATTTGAAACGATGCCAACATCCGTCTATCCGCTGAATTGGAACCTGGAGGTCTTTTACCCTGGCGGGTCCGCGTCGCCCGAGCTGAAGCAGGAGCTGCAAGGAATCTCGGACGACATCGCCCGGCTGAACGCGGAGCTGACGGCTGCGTCGGGCTCGGAGGGCGTGCCGGGGGCAAGCGGAGAGCAGCTGGACCGCTGGACCGAATCCGCTCAATCGATCGCCGCTCGGCTCGGCCAGACGGACAGCTTCGTCGGCTGCCTGCTCGCGGCCAACGTCCATGACAAGGAAGCGGCCTCGCTCAACGGGCGCATCCAGTCGCTGGAGGCCGACTATACGATCGCCCTTACCCGGTTCGACGATCTGATGAGCCGCACGCCGGACTCGATCTGGGAGAGCTGGGTCCAGTCCTCTCCGGTCCGCTTTTATCTGAGCGAGCGCCGTCAGAACGCCCGCGAGAAGCTTCGTCCCGAGCTGGAAGCGTTTGCGGCCGATCTGGCGGTGGACGGCTATCATGCCTGGGGCAACCTGTACAACACCATCGTATCCCGCGCGAAATTCAAGGCGAAGGACAAGGACGGCAACGAGGAGGTCCTGTCCGCCGGCCAGATGTTCAACCGCCTGACCGACGCCGACCGCGGCGTCCGGGTCGAAGCGTTCGCCGAATGGGAGCGCGAATGGTCCGAGCACGCGCAGCTGTGCGCCGACACGATCAACCATATCGCCGGCTTCCGCCTGAAGCTGTACGACAAGCGCGGCTGGGGCGACGTGCTCAAGGAGCCGCTCAAGATGAACCGCATGACGCAAGCGACGCTGGACGCGATGTGGGCGGCGATCGAAGAAGGCAAGAAGGACCTGCTTCGCTACTTCGAGCGCAAGGCGAAGCTGCTCGGCGTCGAGCGGCTGGACTGGCATGACGTCACCGCTCCGCTCGGCTCGAGCACGACGAAGATTTCCTACGACGACGCCTGCCGGCAGATCGAGGAGCAGTTCGCCCGCTTCGATCCGAAGCTCGCCGAGTTCGCCGCGATGGCGCTCAAGGAAGGATGGGTCGAGGCCGAGGATCGTCCCGGCAAGCGTCCCGGCGGCTTCTGCGCCTCGTTCCCGGTCAAAGGGCAGACGCGCATCTTCATGACGTATTCCGGCACGGTGGACAACGTCAGCACGCTGGCGCATGAGCTCGGCCACTCCTACCATTCCTACGTCATGGAAGATCTTCCTCCATTCTCCAAGCAATACGCGATGAACGTCGCCGAGACGGCCTCGACCTTCGCGGAGATCATCGTCGCCCAGTCGCAGCTCGAGCTGGCCGAGTCCAAGGAAGAGAAGATCGCGCTGCTGGAGCTGAAGATCCAGAATGCGGTCGCCTTCTTCATGAACATCCACGCCCGCCTGCTGTTCGAGCTGAGCTTCTACGAGGAGCGCCGCAGCGGCGAGGTGTCGGTCAAGCGCCTGAACGAGCTGATGGAGGCGGCGCAGCGCAAGGCTTACGGCGACGCGATCGGCGAGGCGCATCCGCATTTCTGGGCGGCGAAGCTGCATTTCTTCTTCACGGGCACGCCGTTCTACAATTTCCCGTATACGTTCGGCTACCTGTTCAGCGCCGGCCTGTACGCCCGCGCCAAGGAGGCCGGTCCCGGCTTCGCCGAGCAGTACGTCAGCCTGCTGCGCGACACGGGCAGCATGTCGGTGGAGGAGCTTGCGCTCAAGCATCTGGGCGCGAACCTGCAGCAGGAGGATTTCTGGCGCAGCGCCGTGGCGCTTACGGGCGACGACATCCGGCAATTCCTCGAGCTGACCGAATAAGCCTCGGCGACAGTTCGCGATGACGGCCGTCTGAAGGTTGGATGAAGCTTGGCCGAGGTACATGAAGATTCCATAAAGAGGGTTGAAACCGGTCGGCATGGAGCGTATTCTGTCGACAGGAAGGGCTTCAAGTGAATCTATTTCCTAGGAAATGATCGAGGAGGAGCGAGCTGATGAAATTCTTTCTGGATACCGCCAATGTAGAGGAAATCAAGCGCGTCGCCAAGCTGGGCCTGGTGGACGGCGTGACGACGAATCCGACGCTCGTCGCCAAGGAAGGCCGCGTCTTCAAGGAAGTCGTGCAGGAAATCTGCCGGATCGTGCCGGGTCCAGTAAGCGCCGAGGTGACCGGATCGACCAGCGACGAAATGCTCAAGGAAGCGCTCGAGATCGCCGAATGGGCGCCCAACGTCGTCATCAAGGTGCCGCTCACCGAAGACGGCCTGTACGTCACCCACGCGCTCGCGCAGAAGGGCATCAAGACGAACGTGACGCTTGTCTTCTCCGTCGCCCAGGGCCTGATGGCCGCAAAAGCGGGCGCGACGTTCATCAGTCCGTTCGTCGGCCGGCTGGACGACATCGGCATGACCGGCATGGATCTCGTGCGCGATCTGTCCGCCATCATCAAGATCTACGGCTTCCAGACGGAGATCATCGTCGCCAGCATCCGCAGCCTGGAGCATGTCAAGGAGGCGGCTCTCGCCGGCGCTCATATCGCCACGATTCCGGGCTCGCTCCTGCCGACGCTTTGGAAGCACCCGCTCACCGACATCGGCATCGAGCGCTTCACGGCCGATTGGAACAAAATGCAGGCGTCCTTGGCCAAGGGCTGATCCGGCCGCTTGAGCAGATTCTGGAAGTCGATATCTCCCTAACGTTCCTTTCGGAAAAAGGGCATTTATTCCAGAAATGAGGCTTGACCGCCTCTTCCGGGCCATGCTATAGTCGACTCAATTCAATCGAATGACCTTGCGGAAGCACCGCAAATGAGCAGAACATCTGCTTGTTTGCGGTGCTTTTTCGCGTCCAGGGAGGGATCGGCCTGATGGCCAGGCTTGAGCTTGTCGTCGCGGCGGCAGAATCGGAATACATGCGGAGGCTGGCGGCCGGCGTGAGGGAATCGCCGTTCGGGAGCCGGTGGCGAATGACGGCTTGCACGACCGGCGATTCGCTGCGCCATTATTTGAAAGGAGGCTATGCCGTCCATCTGGTGCTGGCCCAGCCGTCGCTGCTGGAGCAGGCGGGCGAGCTTCCCGCCGGCATTCCGGCCGCGGCATTCGTCCGGCGCCGCGGCGAAGGCGGCGGATTGCCCGAGCTGCTCCAGTACCAGCCGGTGCCGGAGCTGCTGGCCGCCATCGAGGCGCTGCATGCGGGCAGAGGCGCAGTCCGGCTGCAGGGCGGAGGAGGCGGGCGGGCATCCGTAATCGCCGTCTGCGATCCTGCCGGAGGGGCGGGCAAGACGACCTGCTCGCTCTGGCTGGCGCGGTTGGCCGGAGAGCGCGGGCATCGCGCGCTGTATCTCAATCTGGAGCGCTTCGACGCCTCCGGGCTGCAGCTGCGCGAGCCGGGAGAGCCCGCGGAGGAGGGGATCGAGGCGCTGCTGTACGCGCTCAAGGCGGACAAGCCGGACTTTCCCGCCCAGCTGGCGGGCGTGCGCCGATACAGCCGGCGAATGGGAACGGACTACGTCGGCGAGGCGCCGAGTCCCGAGGAGCGGCAGTCGATGACCGGCGATGATGCCGCGCGCCTGCTGGAGGCGGTGGCGGGCAGCGGCATGTACGAGCTCATCGTCGCCGATATGGACAGCTTGCTGGACGAAGCGGCGGCAGCGGTGCTGGAGCGGAGCGACGCAGTCGTTTGGCTCTCTGAGCCTTCGCCCGCCGCCAGGCGCAAGTCCCGGCTGGCGTTCGAGGCCGCCGCCGCGCGGCATCCTGCTGCGGCCGCCGCCGCGCGCAGCAGGATGCTTCGCGTCCGGAGCCGGGTCAGGCCGCGGGCGCTGACGGAGGAGGAAGAGGTCAGGGACGACGACGATCCGCTGCCGCCCTATGCGGCGGAGCTTCCTTACGATCCGGGCATCGGCTTCGCGGAGTCGGCCTCGCCGGCTTACATTCGGGCGGCAGGGGAGCTGCTGGAGCGTCTCGGCTGCGCGGCTCAGAGGAGCGTGCGGCCATGAGCGGACCGGCGGCGAGGCCGGCAGGCCATATAGCTGCGAGCCTGCGCGAGCAGATCCGGGCCGCGATCGATGCCGGCGGGGAGATCGGCGACGACGAGCTGATGCGGACGGTGGAGCGGACCGTCGACCGCTGGGAGGGCAGCGTCCGCCTCGTTTCCAGCGAGCGGCTGCGGCTCGTGCGGCAGCTTTTCCATTCGTTCCGCGGCTTGGATGTGCTGGAGCCGCTGCTCAAGGACGATTCAATCACGGAAATCATGATCAACGGGCATCGTCAGCTGTTCGCGGAGCGAGCGGGCCGCGTCGAGCCGCTCCGCGAACAGTTCGAGAGCCGGGAGAGGCTGGAGGACCTGATCCAGGCGATCGTGGCTCAGGTCAACCGCGTCGTCAACGAATCGTCGCCGATCGTAGACGCGCGGCTCGCCGACGGGTCGCGGGTGCACATCGTCCTTCCGCCGGCGTCGTTGTCGGGACCGGTCGTGACGATCCGCAAATTTCCGAAGCGGCCGCTGCTGATGGACGGACTCGTCGCCTGCGGCTGCCTCACGGAAGACGCGGCCGGATTTCTGCGCACGCTCGTGCGCGCGGGGTTCAACATCTTCATCAGCGGGGGCACCGGCAGCGGCAAGACGACCTTCCTCAACGCGCTGTCCCGCTCTATCCCGGACGAGGAACGAGTCGTCACGATCGAGGATTCCGCCGAGCTGCAGCTGCAGGTGCCGAATCTCGTGCGCCTCGAGACGCGCAACGCCAACACCGAGGGCAAGGGCGCGCTGCCGATGCGTCAGCTCATCCGGGCTTCGCTGCGGATGCGTCCCAATCGGATCATCGTCGGCGAGGTGCGGGGCGAGGAGGCGGCGGACATGCTGGCGGCGATGAATACCGGCCATGACGGGAGCATGAGCTCCGGCCACGCGAACAGCGCCAAGGACATGCTCAGCCGGCTCGAGACGATGGTGCTTGCGGCGGCGGAGCTTCCGGTAGCGGCCATCCGCCAGCAGATTTTGTCGGCGGTGGACGTCATCGTGCATCTGTCGAGGATGCGCGACCATTCGCGCAAGGTGCTGGAGATTTCCCAGCTGGCCGGCATCGAGGGCGGGGAGATTCGGCTGGAGCCGCTTTACCGCTACGAGGCGGGGCCGGACGGCGCGTCGATGCTTCGGCGCACGACGGCGGAGCTGCGGCGGAGCGACAAGTGGGAGCGCGCCGGCGGCGAACCCTTCGGTGCCAGCAGCTCCTCCGCCAAGGAGGAACGGGACGATGGCGATTGAGCGCGCGCAGCTCTGGCTGGAGCGGATCGGCTGGCCGGCAGGCCGGGATCGGCCGCAGCCGGCATCCGCCGGAGCAGGCGCCGACTACAGCCGATACGAGCTGAGCCGCCGCGAGTTCCTGCTCGCCTTCGCGGCCGGAGCCGCGCTTGTTTTTGCGGCGGCATATCTGTTTTATCTGAATGTTTTGATCGCCCTGCTATTCTCACTCGCCGGCATCAAGGCGCCATCGCTCTATCGGGAGCATGTCCGCGTCAAGCGGCAGGAGAGGCTTCGGATCCACTTCAAGGAAATGCTGTTCTCCCTCTCCTCCTCGCTGGCGGCGGGCCGTTCGGTCGAAAATGCGCTGTTCGCATCGATCGGCGACCTCAGGCTCATCTACACGGGGTCCAGCACGGATCTGCTGCTGGAGCTGGAGCGCATCCGCCGCCGCTGCGCGAACGGAGAGACGCTGGAGTCGGGACTGCTTGATTTTGCCGCCCGTTCCGGCGTCGACGAGATCATGCAGTTCACAGACGTATTCACGACCTGCAAGCGCACTGGAGGCGACCTGGTCGAGATCGTGCGCCGCACCTCCCAGCTGATCGGAGAGCGGATCGAGGTCAATCAGGAGATTCAGGTGCTGATCGCCCAAAAGAAATTCGAGTCGCGCATTATGTTGGGCGTGCCGTTCGCTTTTCTCGGCTTTCTTCATCTGGCCGCTCCGGATTACATGGCGCCGCTCTATGCCAGCGCAGCGGGGTATGTCCTCATCACGGCCGCGCTGCTGCTGTTCGCCGCTTGCGGCTGGCTGATGCTGAAAATTATGGACATTCGGCTGTGAGGAGGTGGAGCGGATGGGATATGGATGGGGTTTTGCGACGATGGCGCTTGCCTGGATCGCGATGGCGGCGGCGACGCTCGGCTGGCGCAAGGCATGGAATACGGCCTGGTCCGCAATGAGGACGAGGGACCGAGAGCGGATCGGCCGCTTGTTTGGCGGGGAAGCCTTGCTGCGGCTCGCCGCGCGCCACGGCATGCCGCAGGCGGCCGAGGATCGGATTGCGGCGCTGCATGCGCTGCTCGTGCCGCTCCGAGGAGAGAGCTGGACGGCGGTGGATACGAGGCGTCTAGCCGCATCGGCCGTTGCAGGCGGCTATGCCGCGGCGACGGGAGGCTGGCTCGTCGCCGCGGCGGCGGGCGAGCCGCTCATCGCCTGGCTCGGCGTCTTCGCCGGCCTGGCGCTGCCGGCGGGCAAGATTCGCGACATCAAGGCCAAGGCGAAGCGGCGGAAGCAGGAGCTGCTGCTCGGGCTGCCCGATCTGCTGGGCAAGCTCACCCTGCTCGTAGGCGCAGGCGAGACGGTGCAGAGGGCGCTCGCCCGCTGCGCCGAGCGGCCGCCTCGGGGCAGAGCGGACGATCCGCTGCATCTGGAGCTGGCGAGGACGGTCCAGCTGCTGGCTAGCGGCCATCCGTTCAGCGCGGCGCTCGAGTCGTTCAGCCGACGCTGCTCGGTGCAGGAGGCCTCGGTATTCGCGACCGTGCTGCTGCTGAATCACCGCCGGGGAGGCGACCAGCTCTCCCTCGCGCTGAAGGAAATCTCCATCCCCCTCTGGGACAAGCGCCGCAGCGCGGCGCGCGCCAGGGGCGAGGAGGCTTCCTCGAGACTCGTATTTCCGCTCGTCGGCATCTTTTTCATCCTGATGATGCTGGTCGGAGCGCCGGCTATCCTCTTCATGGGCGGGTAGCCGATTCTAAATCTATTTTACTGGAGGAATCGACAATGAAACGAAACGCATGGCTGCAGCCGAAGGGCCGTCTGCATGACGCGCTGAAGCGCTTCGCACGTTCGGAAGAAGGACTGGGCACGCTGGAAATCATCCTCATTATCGCTGTCGTCATCATCATCGCCCTCATCTTCAAGGAATGGATCATCGATCTCATCAACAACCTCATGGGCAAAGCCGATGATCAGGCGAACAAGATTTTCGAATGACGGAAGCGCGCGGCTGCTGAAGCGGCTCGCAGGCGGAACGGAGGGCAGTTTCGCGCTGGAGGCGGTCTCGGTGTTCCCGCTGCTGCTGGCCGCGACGCTGGCTTGGATGCTCGCCGCGCTGTTCGTCTTCCGGGGCAGCGTGCTGCAAAGCGGAGCGGCCCGCGCTGCGGACGCGGCTTCCCTGCATTGGGACAACAGCAAGCGGGAGCAGTCCGGCCTGCCTCCGGCCGGACAAGACGACGGCTTGTACTGGCGGCTGTCGCAGGACAGCTTGCTGCAGGGGCTGCTCGGGCTTGGCGCAGGCGAGGACGAGGCTGTCGAAACGATCGCCTTGCCGGCATCGCAAAGCCCTTCGTCTGACGGCTCGCTGGCCGCGGCCAAGCTCGGCAAGGCGGCGGCCAGGCTGTCCCCGCGGCTCGTCGGCGAGATGGCCTATCGCAGGGATGGACTGGATCGGCGCACGGAAAGCCGCCTGCGCTTGCCGGTCGCGGCAGCGGAAGGACTCGTTCCCGCTGTTCGGGCATCGGCCGTCGTCACCGATCCGGTCGAGTTCATCCGCAGCGTCGATTTGGCTCGTTATTATACGGCCAAATTCCGCTCCTCCCGCGACGTGCAGCCTTCTTCGGCGGGAAAGGCGCTGACCGACTATGCTTCGGGCCGTCCATAGACGGCTGGCTTCGGCGTTCAAGCGGCCGGGCGGCGAAGCCGGCAGGCGACGATGGGGAGGCGGTATAAGCGGGTGCAGGCACCTGGCTGACACGCATTGCGGCTGCTCTTGGCGACAGAAGCGGCCGGTCCAGGAGGCTGGCCGAGCAGGCTTCCGCTCGGCGCACGGAGCGGTCACGATCTGGACCTGCATGACGGTGTCGGCTGTCCTGCTGCTGATGGCGCTCCTCATCGACTACTCCCGCATCGCCGCTTTCCAATACAAGCTCGACAGCCTTGCCGGCTCGTCGGTCCGCTCGGTGCTGGCCGCTTATGACGAGCCTTTGTACGAACGCTACGGGCTGTTCGGCCGCGGAGGGACCGATGCCGCGCAGCTCGCGGCCGAGGCGCTGGACGTCTCGGACGCTCGAGGCGGGCTCTCCGATCTGCTGCCGAGCGAGAAAGACGGCATGAGTCGTCGAATCGATCTTCTCCAGCTTGAGCTCGGCGAGCCGTCGGCGCAGCCGGCTCTCATGCTTGGCGAGTGGCCTGTGCTTCGACGCCAGATCGAGCAGGAGATGAAGATCAAAGGTCCGATCGACCTGACGCTGGAGCTGATCGACAAGCTGCGGCCGGTGGGCGGCTCGATGAAGCAGGCCGCGCAGGAGATCGGCACGCTTCAGCAGTCGGAAAAGGTTTTCGACAAGCGGCAAAGCGCCTTGGCCGAAATGCTGAGCCTAGGGGAGGCTGCCGCAAAGGTGGTCCGGGAAACGGGCAGCGACGGACTCGTCCCGCTGCCTGGACGCGGCCAGGCAGCCACGTTCAAGGAGTCGGCGGACGGCTACGGCTCGTACCTCGCTTGGCTGGCCGCCGATGAAGCCGCCCAAGCGGCCTACCAAGCGGCGCTGCTGGCAGTTCCTCCGGCCAAGGAAGGCATGCCGGCCGCTCCGCTGCCGACCCCGCCGATGCTGAACACGGCTTCCATCCAGAACTACGAAGCGGCTGCAGCCGAGACGGCGGGCCGCCTGCTCGGGCTCGCCGCCTCAGCGGATCAGCATGATCGCTTGATAGGAGAGGCGCTGCAGCAGCTCGAGCTTGCCTTGCAGGCGGAGCAGGAGCTGGAACGGCTGGCGGCCGCCTCGCCGGCCGCTGCCTCGCCTCCGGCCGGATCGGAACCCCAGGCGGGAGCTGCTGCGGATCTGTCCGGACTGCTGCTCGGCAGAAGCTGGTTTGCAGAGACCGAGGCGGCGCTGAGAAGGCAAGGAGAGCGGCTGCGCGTGTTCGCGGCCGAAGCGTCGGTCGCAGGCAGAAGGCTGGAGCAGGCCGTGCAGCGGCGGTCGCTGGCGGATGTGCCGCTGCTTCGGGGCGATGCCGCCCTGCTCGCCGACAAGCTGGAGCTTTACTGGCAAGCCTACGTTTCCCCAGGCGAAGAGCTGCAGCGGCTGAAGGCGAAGCTGGAGGCTTCGGACGGCAGCAAGAAGCTCCGGGAAGCCGAGAAGAAAAAGGCGGGCAGCCTTTGGAAGCAGGCTAAGGAGATGCTGGACGGATTCGAACGGATGAAGGCCGCGGAAGCCGAGCTGGAGGAATTCGCCCAGGTGGAGCGCTTGGCCGAAGCGAATCGGGCGTTCAACGAGTCGCTTCGGCAGCAGGACGACGGCGGTCAGGGCGAGGGAGCTGCAGGCGGCCAGGAAAAATCGGAGCGGCCGTCAACGGAGGGATCGGCCGCCGCCGGGGCTGAAGCGGCAAGCGGGAGGTCGGCAGCCTCCGATGAAGCCGATGCGGCGGACGAGGCGATCGCCAGTGCCCAGGAGACGGGCGGCGTGGTGCTGGGAGGACTGGAATCGCTGCTGGCCGCCGGAGGCGAGCGTCTGCTGATGGCGGAATACGGCGCCAGGCGCTTCGCCTCGATGGATCCGAGACGGCTGCAGACGCTGCTCGTCGGCGGGAGCTCGCAAGAAGCGTCGTCGGAGCTGACTTCGCTGGATCATCAGGAACTGGAATATATTCTTTACGGCTTCGCCAATCCGGCGGCCAATCTCGGAGCCGCATACGGCGAGCTGTTCGCGCTGAGGCTGGCGATCCGCACGATGGAGGGGCTGATCGCCAGCCGGGCGGCCGGCCATCCGCTGCTCGTGCTCGCCATGGCCGGCGTCTACGGCTTGCAGCATGCGCTGGGCGATCTGCGCGAGCTCGGCGCGACGGGAGAGGCGGAGCTGTCCAAGTACGCGCCGGTACGGCTCGGCTATTTGGATTACCTGCGATTGTTCATGCTGACGCACGGTACGGGGGACAAGCCGCTCAGCCGCATGGCGGCGGTCATCGAGCATCGGACGGGGGCGAGGCTGGAGCGGGTTCCGACGGGAATGTCGGTCGCGCTGACCGGCTCGATCCCGCTCTGGTTCTTGCCCGGCTTGGTCCGCCTTGCCGGACGAGCCGGAGCGATTGACGGTCAGGTGACAGGAGGGAAATATGAAGCGACATCGATTGCCGGCTGGTCTTATTGATGGCTCGGCCAAGCGTCTGCTTCGCGGACGCGAAGGCTCGATCGTGCTGGAGGCGGCGCTCGTCGTTCCGGCTTTCCTGCTCCTGCTCGTGTTCCTCTCCGTATTCCTGCAGCTGTCTGCCGCAGAAACGGCGCTGCAGCGGGCTGCGGACAGCTCGGCCCGGCTGATCGCCTCCCATATGCGACCGGCGCTGCTGCTGCAGCAGGAAGCGTCGGCGGCGTTAAGCGCGGCCAGTCCGAGCGGCGTCGATGCGGCTTTGCCCGGCTGGCGAGAGGCGGCGGCGTCGGTGGCCGGCCGCTTGCCGGAGCCGGCCGGACCGCTCGCCGAATCCGTATTGCGCGGCGAATGGAAGCCCGTGATGCAGCAGGCTGCGGATGCGGCGGCAAGAACGGCGCTGGAGCCGCTGCTTCTCCGGGAGGCGGAGAAGGCCGGGCTGGACGCTGGACATGTCCGGCTGGCCGCGGTCCGCTTGCCCGATCTCGACACTCGGGAGCAGGGCTTCCTGCTGCTGGAGGCCGAGTACGAGTTTCCGATCCGGGTGCCGTTCACGAACGAAAGGCTCGTGCTGCGGCGATGGGCGAAAGAACGGGCCTGGATTCCAGATGCGGTGGCCGCGATGGGCGGAGGCGATGTCGAGTCCGGGGAAGGAACCGTTCGGATTACGGGCTTGACGCCGGTTCCGGCCCGTCCGGGCAGGAAAGCAACGCTGACCGCTGTCGCGTCCCCCGGAGCGCAGGTGACGCTCGAGGTCCGATACAAAAGCGGAAGCAGCGTCTCCCGTCATGTCGGCACGAAGACGGCCGACTCGCTCGGCAGAGTCGATTGGACCTGGCTCGTATCAGGCAATACGACGCCGGGCATTTGGGAGGTGATCGTCACCAGCTCCGATGGAGGAAGCGCGACGATGCCTTTCCATGTCGAGAAGAAGCCTTAGCCGGATCGGGTTGATTTCATTTGCGAAAGGAGGCAGAGCGATGCCGGTTTGGACTGGAGCTGCGACCGGTCTGCTGCTCGCGCTCGCTTTTTGGAGCGATATCCGTACGATGCGCATTCCAAACGCGTTGACCGGAGGCTTTTTCGTCGCCGGGCTGCTGGCGCACGCAGCGGCGGAAGGGGGAGCCGGACTCGGCCAATCGGCGCTCGGGGCGGCCGCCGGCTTCATCCCGCTCGCGCTGCTCTATTTGCTGCGGGGCATCGGAGCCGGAGACGTCAAGCTGTTCGCGGCGATCGGAGCCTGGACGGGAGCGGCCGCCGTGCTTGAGCTGCTGCTGTACTCGATGCTCGCCGGCGGAATCGGCGGAGCCGGATACTTGCTGGCCGTCCGCGCGCGCCGCTTCATGCGCGCGCGTCATGAGGCCCCTCCGGACAACGAGCCGGCGAGCCGCGCGCCGTCCCGGTTCCCGTTCATGCTGGCCGTCGTGCCGGGAGCGCTGGCGATGCTGCTGCTGGGCGAGTAGAAGCTTGATCGCCTGCGGCTCAAAAGCAATTGGATTCGGAACAAAGCAAAAGGAGGACGCGCGATGCGTCAGATCATAGCGGACTTTGAATGGAATCGGGAGCATGAGCTCGTGCTGTCCCGACCAGGCGGAATCGGGCGCGGCGACCTGGAGGAGATCGAGCTGGCGATGCTGGAGGAGGTTCAAGTGCCGGGACTGCTTCCGATCGGCTGGGAGGAGATGAACGGGGAGGTCAGGCTGAGATATCGGCTGACGGGCCGCAAGATGCTGAAGCAGCGGCTCGCGGACGGAATGGAGCGGCCGGAGGAGCTGTACTCGCTGCTCTATGGCGTCGTCTCGGCGATCGAGCAGTGCCGCGCCTGCCTGCTCGAACCGGACAATCTTCTGTTGGATGAGTCCTATCTGTTTGTCGGCGAGACATGGATGGATAGCGGCCTCGTCTATATGCCGATGCGTTCGGAGCATCGGCCTTCGGAGCTCCCGCTGCGCAGCCGGCTGCTTGCCTTGGCCGCCGTTTGCGGAGGCGCGATCCGGGAGGTCGATGCCGGATTGCCGGCATTGCTGAAGGCGCTCGGCGACGAGCAAGTCTCGATGGCCAGCTTGAAGGCGACGCTGCTGGAACTGTGCGCCGGCGGCAAAGGGGCAGGAGAAATGATCGGACCCGGGAACGGCGGCGTGGCGGCGCCTGCGCCGCATGCGGCGGGAAGCGCGGCCGGTCTGAAGGGAGCGGCGCTTCAGCAGCCGCTTGCGGAGCCGCCTGCTTTCAGGGCGCTGGCATTCTCGGCGCCAGCGACTTCCGTTGCCGCTCCATCGACATCTGCCGCGCCAGCGACTTCCGTTGCCGCTCCATCGACATCTGCCGCTCCATCGACATCGACCGTTAGTTCTGCGCCCTTCCTCGCCGCTCCGGCGCGGTTGACCCAGCAGGACGAGCGGATCCGTCCGGCGGAGAAGCCGGGAGCATCCCCGGGCGGACGCAAGCCCGGCCTTCATACCTCGGACGCGCTGCTGCCTTTGCAGCTGGAGCCCGTATCGCTCCATCCACCGGAGCCGTCCGGCCAAGAGGCAAAACCGCTGAACCGGGGCATCGTCATCCTCGCCGTGCTGGCGGCGGCGGCGCTTCCCTGGAAGATGCTGTATTGGGAGGAGCCGACGAGCTCCAACCTGATGATCAGCCTCGGCACGCTCGCACTCGCAGCAGCCGCGATCGTCTGGATCTGGAAGGGCAAGAAGGGCGGACCGCAGGAACCGTCCTGGGAGCAAAGCCATCCGGCCGCATTCGAGCCGGACTCCGGCCCGCTGGCGCTCAAGCGGGACAAGCGCTGGGCGCTCGAGATGGCAGAGCCGGGCGGATCAGGGCCGGACGAGGCGGAGCCGTGGAGATGGAGCGTCCATCCGAACCCGCTTCAGGATGCGCTTCAGGATCCGCCTCGATCGGTCTCGGACCGAGCTTCGGAGGAGATTCGGCCGACGCCGTCCCGGCCTCCCGCGTCCGAGCCGACCGTTTGGCTCGGCGGGGCAGATGAGCGGGAGCGGCAAGACGGAGCCGCCGTTTCGGCGGGCATCGTCCATCGGACTCGCGGCGGAGCGAAGGACAGCTTCGCCCTGATGCCGGGACGCCATACGATCGGCCGCGCTTCGGATTCCGCAGAGTGGACGGACGAGACGAGCGGCGTTTCTCGCCGCCATGTCGAGCTGGAGTGCCGGGCGGGCTCCTGCGAGGCCAAGGATCTCGGCTCGAGAAACGGCACGACGCTTAATGGCCGAGCGATGATCCCTTATAAAAGCTACAAGCTGGAGGACGGCGACGTCCTCCAGCTTGCCGGGCGGGACGGATCCCGATATGAGGTGCGGCTGGACTCTCCTCGCGGCTAGCGGAGCAGGTCGTCCAGCGCTGGCTGGATTTCAGGGAAGTCGAAGCGGAAGCCGCTTTGCAGCGCCTTGTCGGGGAGGACCCGCTGGCCTTTAAGCAGCAGCTCGGACATTTCTCCGAGCGCGAGCTTGAGCGGAAGCGAAGGGGCGACCAGCCAGTAGGGGCGGCCAAGCGCCCGGGCTGCCGCGCGGCCGAACTGCTCGTTGCGAGCCGGCTCAGGCGACACCGCGTTGATCGGACCCGAGAGGCTGTCATTTTCCAAAGCGTGGACGATGAGGCGAGTCAGGTCCTGCAGATGGATCCATGACATCCATTGCCGGCCGCTTCCGACCGGTCCTCCTGCCATCGCGCGGAACGGGAGAAGCATGCTCGGCAGCGCTCCGCCTCCGTTGCCGAGCACGATGCCGAAGCGCAGCAGCGCTCGCCGCCGGGCCGGGATGCGCTTTGCTGCTTGCTCCCAGTCCCGCACGACGGAGGAGAGGAAGTCGCTGTCGGTCGTCGGGCTGTCCTCCGTGAACGAAGCCGAATCCGAAAACCCGTACGCATTCACTCCGGACGCCTGCACGAGCACCTGCGGATCCGCCTTGGCCCGTTCCAGCAGCGCGCCCAGCTTGGCCGCCGTCTCGATCCGCGATTCCCGGATCCGCTTCTTGGCGCTATTCGTCCAGCGCTGGCTGATCGGCTCCCCCGCCAGATTGACGATGGCTTCGACGCCGGCAAGCTCGCTCGGATCTTCTTCCAGCCGATCCCATTCGACAACGCGAAAGCTCCCGGCGCCGTTCGGAGCGGTGCCGGGAGCTTTCGCGGAGCTGCGGGAGACGATCCAGCCGGAGTGGCCGGCACGGGACAGGCGCTCGTCGAGCGCTCGGCCGATGAAGCCGGTTCCTCCGGCGATGACGATCTTCATCCTTGACTCCTCCGTTCTTCGATCTGTTGCGTCTTAGCCGACGGCGGCTCGCCTCAGGAAGCTTCCTTAATGGAGACGAGCCACGGCTGCTTGATCTTGCCGTCCGTGCCTCCGTCGACTTCCTTCACGATGTAGGTGTAGTCGACGGTCGTTCCTTGGTCGAACGCCTGCATCTGCTGGACAAGCTCGGAGCCGGCCTGGAATACGACGGTATCGGTAGCGGTCTTGATCTCGACGGAATGGCCGTCCGCGAGGCCGTTGAACGTGCCGGACGCCTGCTGCTCCTGGGATTGCGTCACGGGATCGCCGCTGGCAGCGGCTTTTTCGGAGTTGCCGGGCGTTGGCGTCGCCTCGGCGACCGGCTCGCCGACGGAGTCGGGAGACACGTCGGACGAGCTGTCCACGATGCCGCTTCCTGTCGTCGCGTTGGCGGCGTTGTCCGCGGGCATTTCCTTCACGCCGCATCCTGCGGCGATCATCAGCATCGACATCAAGGCCAGGCTCGCGGGCGCGAGGCTGGCTTTTCTTTTGCCGCCGGAGCGGCGGGCTGTCATCAGGTTCATGGCAAGCACCTCCAAGGTCGTCTTTTCCTGTGCTTTTCCTTACCCGGACCAGCTGCCGGCCAATCTGCCGGCGACGGACGCTCAGCGGTTCAGGAGATGGGTGTAGGCGGAGTAGTCGATGCCCCGCTTGTCCAGGAACGTGACGAGGCTGCGGTAGTCCCGCTTGGGCGTCGCGCGGATGTAGCCTTCGATGCAATGGTTCCGCGTCACCTCGCTGGCGCCGCTCTCGACGGCGACTTGTCCGATCCGCGCCGCGATGGAGTGGCGGGCGATGTCGCGGAACGGACCGGGAACGGGCGAGACCAGCTCGTCGAGCAGCTCCTTGGAGTCGTCCGTCCACATGTCCCGGCTGCGCTCGACCCAATAGTTTTGCCAGTCGAGCTTGGACTTGCCGTCGCGTTTAGGCAGCACCTTGAGGAACTTGCGGAACATGAAGAAGCCTCCGACGGCCATCGAGCCGACCATGACGAAAGCCCAAAAAACGATGAAATACATGAACCAGTCTGGAATGTGGGGCATGAACGGTGTCACCTCACTCCAAATTATAGCCGATTCCTAGATTTATTTCGACGCACCTTGTAGAATAAGACTAATTGTTTTCACCACATCCGAAAGGGGCCACGAAGCATGCTCAAAATCGGTTCCCACGTCTCCTTCAGCGACAAGGGGCTCGTCACCGCCGCTCAGGAGGCCATCTCCTACGGCTCCAGCTCGTTCATGATCTACACCGGCGCGCCTCAGAACACGCGGCGCAAGCCGATCGAATCCTTATATATCGAAGAAGGCAAGCAGCTGATGGAAGGCGCCGGGATCGGCGAGATCGTCGTCCACGCTCCTTACATCATCAATCTCGGCTCTTATAAGGAAGACACGTTCGAGCTCGCCGTGCGCTTCCTGCAGGAGGAAATCCGCCGCACGCATGCGATCGGCGTCCGCAACATCGTGCTCCATCCAGGCGCGTACACCGACAAGGACGCGGAATTCGGCATCAACCGCATCGCGGAAGGACTGAACGAGGTGCTGTCCGGCGTCGAGGAGACCGACGTCAACATCGCGCTGGAGACGATGGCCGGCAAGGGCACGGAGATCGGCCGCACGTTCGAGGAGCTCGCCGCGATCATGGACAAGGTGTCGAACAACGATCGCCTGACCGTCTGCCTGGACACCTGCCACATGCATGACGCGGGGTACGACCTGGCGGGAGACCTGGACGGCGTGCTGCAGCAGTTCGACCGCATCGTCGGCCTTGACAAGGCGGCCGTCGTCCATGTGAACGATACGAAAAATCCGATCGGCTCCCACAAGGACCGCCATACGCCGATCGGCTCCGGCTGGCTCGGCTACGACGCGATCGAGCGGATCGTGCGGCACGAGGCGCTGGCCGGGCGTCCGTTCATCCTCGAGACGCCGTGGATCGGCAAGGATCCAAAGAAGCAGCGCCCGATGTATGAGGCGGAGATCGCGCTGCTGCGCGGAGACGGCCTGGAGCGGTTCGGCGAGCGCTTCTTCGACCAGCTGGAGCGGCTGCATCATTTCCTCGGCAAGCAGGACATCGACCGCCGCACGTACGTGCTGTCGGTATGGGATACGATCAAAAGCGACGCCAAGGCGCGCAAGGCCGATCCCCGCGAGCCGATGGAGCGGCTGTACGACCTCGTGCGCGAAGCGGGAGAGGACTTCCGCGATACGGCCGAGGAAGAGCTCAACCAGCTGATCACGTACTGGTTCGCCGGCAAGCAGGCGCTCGTCAACGCCTGATCGCAAACAAAGGCAGCAGCTTGCAAGCTCGTCATCCAGTCCGAAGACCTTGCTCGGCAGGCCCGGAGCCGTCCCATGCGGACGGGCTGGACCTGCCTCTCTTTCGGCCGCCCGCTTTAGCGCGGAGGCGTTATGCAGTTCGCTTGCGCTTCATGGCCGCCGCAGCGGCGGCATCTGCAAGCCCTTATTTTGAACATGGAAGGAAGAAACGACCCCTATGCCTCATTCCTATCAATCCCTCCAGCCCGGAGACGCGCCCTCATCCGGTCGCGCCCGCATGCTTATCTCCTGTCCGGACCGGCCGGGCATCGTCGCCGCTGTGTCCCAGTTCCTCTACGAGCACGGAGCCAACATCGTCCAATCCGATCAGTATACGATGAATCCCGAAGGCGGCATGTTCTTCATCCGCTTCGAGTTCGACCTGGCCGACATGGACGCCCAGCTGCCGGTGCTGCAGGAGGACTTCGGCCGCGTGGCGGACCGCTTCGAGATGAAGTGGCATACGTTCCGCGCGAGCCGCAAGAAACGCCTCGCGATCTTCGTCTCCAAGGAGGACCACTGCCTGCTGGAGCTGCTCTGGCAATGGCAGGCCGGCGATCTCGACGTCGAGATCGCGATGGTCATCAGCAATCACGACGACATGCGCGGGCTTGTCGAATCGTTCGGCATCCCGTACCACCATATCCCGGTTACGCCCGACACCAAGGCGGAGGCGGAGCGCAAGCAGCTGGAGACGATCGGCCGCAGCGCCGACCTGATCGTGCTGGCTCGCTACATGCAGATCGTGTCGCCGAAGGTGATCGAGCAGTTTCCGAACCGCATCATCAACATCCACCACTCGTTCCTGCCGGCGTTCGTCGGCGGCAAGCCGTACGCCCAAGCCTACAACCGCGGCGTCAAGATCATCGGCGCGACCGCGCATTATGTGACCGAGGAGCTGGACGGAGGCCCGATCATCGAGCAGGACGTGCAGCGCGTCAGCCATCGCGACGACGTGCCGAGCCTCAAGCGGATCGGCCGCACGATCGAGCGCGTCGTCCTGGCGCGCGCGGTCAAATGGCATGCCGAGGACCGCATCCTCGTCCATCAGAACAAGACGGTCGTCTTCCACGGCTAGCCCTAGCGGCGCCATCATTCATGAAACCTTCATCCGGCCGCTCGGGCCGGATGATGGCATTTGCTCATGCGGCAGTGGTACAATATTTCACATGAAGCGACACGCTTGAACCGCCGAAACTAGGAGGAGATTCTTTCATGGCCATCAGCCAAGCTACGATTGACCAGCTTTCCGTTACGACGATCCGCACGCTTTCCATCGACGCGGTCGAAAAAGCCAACTCCGGCCACCCGGGCATGCCGATGGGCGCCGCGCCGATGGGCTACCAGCTGTTCGCCAAGACGATGACTCATAACCCTTCCAACCCGACCTGGATCAACCGCGACCGCTTCGTGCTGTCCGCAGGACACGGCTCGATGCTGCTCTACAGCCTGCTCCATCTGTCCGGGTACGATCTTTCCATCGACGACCTCAAGAGCTTCCGCCAGTGGGGCTCCAGAACGCCGGGCCACCCGGAATTCGGCCATACGGCAGGCGTAGACGCAACGACGGGACCGCTCGGCCAAGGCGTCGGCATGGCCGTCGGCATGGCGATGGCGGAAGCTCATCTCGGCGCCGTCTACAACCAGGACGGCCTCGAGCTGGTCGACCACTACACGTACGCGATCTGCGGCGACGGCGACCTTTCCGAGGGCATCTCCAATGAAGCCGCCTCGCTCGCCGGCCATCTGCAGCTCGGCAAGCTCATCATGCTGTACGATTCCAATGACATCTCGCTCGACGGCGAGCTCAGCCTGAGCTTCTCCGAAAATGTGGCAAAGCGCTTCGACGGCTACGGCTGGCAGGTGCTGCGCGTCGAGGACGGCAACGACTTGAACGCGCTGGCGGCGGCCATCGCCGCGGCCCAGGCCGAGAAGTCCAAGCCGACGCTGATCGAAGTGAAGACGATGATCGGCTTCGGCAGCCCGAACAAGGGCGGCAAGGGCGGCCATGGCGGCACGCACGGCTCCCCGCTCGGCGCCGAAGAGACGGTGCTGACCAAGAAGTTCTACGAGTGGGCTTCCGAAGAGCCGTTTTATGTGCCGGACGAAGTCCGCGCGCACTTCGCGGAAGTGAAGCAAAAAGGCGAGCAGGCCAATGCCGCATGGGACGAGAAGTTTGCCAAGTACGAGCAGGCGTATCCGGAGCTGGCCGCGCAGTTCAAGCGCTCCGTCAGCGGCGACCTGCCGGAAGGCTGGGACGCGGATCTGCCGTCCTACTCGCCGTCCGACAAGGCGGTCTCGACTCGCGTCGCTTCCGGCAACGCGCTGAACGGCCTCGCCAAGAACGTTCCTGCCCTGGCCGGCGGCTCCGCCGACCTGGAAAGCTCCACGATGACCCATCTCAAAGGCATCGACGTGTATAAGCCGGGCAACTATGCAGGCCGCAACATCTACTTCGGCATCCGCGAGTTCGGCATGGCCGCCGCGATGAACGGCATCGCGCTGCATGGCGGCATGAAGATTTTCGGAGGCACGTTCTTCGTCTTCACCGACTACCTGCGTCCGGCGGTACGGCTGGCGGCGCTCATGGGCCTGCCGGTCACCTACGTGCTGACGCATGACAGCATCGCGGTCGGCGAGGACGGCCCGACGCATGAGCCGGTCGAGCAGCTGGCGAGCATCCGCGTCATTCCGAACCTGACGGTCATCCGTCCGGCCGATGGCAACGAGACGTCCGCCGCGTGGGCGTACTCGCTCGAGAACAAGAAGAATCCGGTCGCGCTCGTGCTGACGCGCCAGAACCTGCCGATCCTCGAAGGCACGGCCGAGAACGCTCGCGAGGGCATCAAGCGCGGCGCCTACGTCATCTCCGACGCGCAGGGCGGCAAGCCGCAGGCGCAGCTGCTGGCGACCGGCTCCGAGGTGCAGCTGGCCGTCGCCGCCCAAAAGGCGCTCGCGGCCGAAGGCATCCAGGTCCGCGTCATCAGCATGCCGAGCTGGGATCTGTTCGACAGCCAGGACAAAGCGTACCGCGATTCCGTCCTGCTGCCGGACGTCAAAGCCCGTCTCGCGATCGAGATGGCGCATCCGTTCGGCTGGCATCGCTACACGGGAGACGGCGGCGCGGTGCTCGGCATCGACACGTTCGGCGCTTCCGCCCCTGGCGACCGCGTCATCAAGGAATACGGCTTCACGGTGGAGAACGTCGTCGCCAAGGTCAAAGAGCTGCTGTAAGCGGCAGACCTTTCCGTCGGCACGATCCCCCGGATATTCATGGAGATCAGCGGCGTTCCGCTGCAACATGCTGGAGAAGGCTCCCCGCCTTTTCCGGCTTTTTCTTGATCCATTGTTGTGGTATGCTAAAGCGGTAAAGAGTCGAACCACTACCACCCGAAGGAGCACGAATTCATGTCCCAATTCGAAAACGTCACCGCCGTCAAAAAGGCGAACATCTACTTCGACGGCAAGGTGACGAGCCGCACCGTCCTGTTCCCGGACGGAACGAAAAAAACGCTCGGCATCATGCTGCCCGGCGAATACGAGTTCGGTACCGACAGCAAGGAGATCATGGAGATTCTGGCCGGCGGCCTGAAGGTCCAGCTGCCGGACAGCGAGGAATGGATCGCGATCGAAGGCGAAGGCGAGTTCACCGTGCCGGCAAATGCGAAGTTCAAGCTCGTCGTGAGCCGCGTGACGGATTACTGCTGCAGCTATATCCAAGAGTAGAAACGCCCTCATTTCCCTGATCTCTTCTGAAAACGAAGGCAGGCCGTCTACGGACGGCTTGCCTTTTTGGCGTTCGCTTAATTATTTTGGATTACGAGGGAACCTTTGGATATCGGGCCGAGTCTAAGCGACGAGGAGGTGAGGAGAATCGGCAAAGAGGGCACGGCAAGTCCTTACGCATGGCGAAAAGGCAATGACAGCCGGCTTCGCGCCAAGCCTGGCAACGAACCTCCATCCGAATCGGGCTTGAGCGAGTCGGAGCGGAATGAAGCAGAGAATCGAGAAAAACTGGCCAAGCTGATGGACGAGCATGGCGACGCCGTATTCGGGTACGCGCTTGCCTTGACGAGGAGCCATGCGCTGGCTGGCGATGTCACCCAGGAAACGTTCCTCAAGGCGTACCGTAGCCTGCAAGGGTATCGAGGCCAGTCGTCCATGCGCACCTGGCTGTTCGCGATCGCGCGGAATACGGCGCTGAGCGAGTTGCGCTCCGCCTATTTTAGACGCATCATCTTGTTCGCCCGGGTTGACGGCGGAGGAAGCGCCTGTTCGGCAGAATCCTCCTATCTCGATGCGGCTGCGGCAGGAGAGCTGAGACAGATCGTGCTGAAGCTGCCGTTCAAGCTCAAGGAAGCGCTGCTGCTGGAGCTGGACCACGGTCTAAGCTTGAAGGAAATCGGAGAGACGCTGGAATTGTCCGTCGGCACGGTCAAGTCCCGCCTGAGCCGTGCCAGGCGCAGGGTAGAGAGCGAATGGAGGCGAAGGAACGATGAACAGTGACATTCCCGATTGGTATGGGGAAGCTGCCGACGGCGGCGCCTCGGGGCGGTTCACGGCGGAGATGAAGAAGCAGGTGCTCCGGCAAGCAGCCGATCGGCCATCAGCGCGGCGTCAGCCAAGCCTCTTTGCGGTCGCGGGAGCAGCTGCGCTGGCAGCGATGACAGCCTTGCTGGTGCTGCTGTCGGTTCAGCCGGATCTCATGCTTCAGCTGGAGAAGCGTTGGCAAGCAGACGGGAAGGCGCAGCCGCAGGCAGCCGCTTCCGAGGGTTCCGCCTCCTCTGCGGGCAAGCCCCTTCATTTTCAGGGCGGATTGGAAGAGACGGAAGCGGGCGCTGTCCTGAATGTCTTCATGCCGCATAGCGTCCAGCCCATCCCGCTGTCAGCCGTGAAGATCACGGAGGCTTCCGAGTGGCAGGAGGGAGCGAGGACGATCGCGTTCGAGCAGACGGTCAATGACTATACGAGCCGCGGGAACGGCTTTCAGCTGATGGGGGCGGGCGGAGAGCCGGAGGAGAGGGTTTTCGAGGTCGGCAAGCATGCTTCCAACGAGCTCGACATCGTACCGACCTCCTTTTATGGAGACTCTGCATTCAAGCTGGAAGGCAAATGCGGATGGGGCGAGGAAAAAAAGCCCTGCTCGCTCTGGGTCGACCGTTCGCAGGAACAGATTCGCGTCTTTTTCCCTGTCGGGAAAAAGCTCGAGCAGGAGACGGATATCGATGGCGACGGGGAGCCGGAGCTGATCGTGACGGAACCATCCAACCGCATCATGATCTACAAACGCAATGTGGACGGAACCAAGGCGGCCAGCGTGCAGGATGCCCTGGACAGGTCCTCTACCTTCCGGCTGGAGCTGGATGAACGGACGGGAGCGATCACCGATCCGAGCACGGGGACGACTTACCGCTATGAAGCCGACGGCAAGGAGATCAGGCTGCTGCCCGAAAAGCCGTGACTTGCCTCGGCATGCATGGGACGCGCCTCCCCTCACATCTGGCCGACCGCTCGCTGCATGTCCGCATCGCGCATATCGTTTATTTCGAAGGGCCGCTGGCCTCCTATCGGTGAAAAGAAAAAGGGCTGAGCGTCTGATCCGGATGTCCGGACGGAGCGTTCAGCCCTTCGTCATGGCAATCAGCCGTTCTCCGGCCGTTCGCCGAGAGGCTGGCCGATCCACTGCTCGTACAGCTTGGCGACCGCGATCAGGTCCTCCTGGTCGTAGCCGGCCGCGCTGCCGGCCTGGAACAGGCTCTTGGCGGCTTCGAGCATCGGCGTCGGCACGTTCAGGCCGTCCGACAAGGAGGAGGCGAGCCGCAGGTCCTTGAGCATGAGCGCCAGCGAGAACTGCACGCTGTAGTCGCCCTCCAGCAGCTTGGACGACTTGAGCTCGGCCGCCTTGCTGCCGGCGCCGCCGGCGCGCACGACTTCGAGGAACTTGGCCGGCTCGAGGCCGCCGCTGACCGCGATCGACAAGCCCTCGGCCAGAGCCAGGTTGTTGATCGCGACGATGGCATTATGGCCGAGCTTGGCGACGGAGCCGCTGCCGGACGGGCCGAGATGCACGATTTTGGTGCCCATCGCGTCCAGCACGGGGCGGACGCGCTCCAGCAGCTCCGCTTCGCCGCCGGCCATGAAGACGAGGGTGCCGGATACGGCGGCCGGCTTGCTGCCCGTCACCGGGCAGTCGAGGAAGCCGCAGCCCGTCTCCGCCGCCGCGGTCGCGAGCTCGCGCGCCAGCGCGGGGGAAATCGTGCTGTGGTCGATCAAAGCCGTTCCGGGACGCACGGCGGACAGGATGCCGCCCTCGCCGCGGTACAGCTCCCGCACGACATCGTCGTTGCTGAGCATCGTGATGACGACGTCGGCCGCGCGGACCGCCTCGGCCGGCGATCCGGCTTCCGCGGCCCCAAGCTCCTTGAGGTCCTCGGCCTTGCCCGGCGTACGGTTCCAGACGGCGACGGAAAAGCCTTTGCGGACGAGGTTGGCGGCCATCGGCGAGCCCATCGTGCCGAGGCCGATAAAAGCGATGGATAAAGTCATGCGAAACACCTGCTTTCTTCGAAAGTTCATCGAGCGCTGAAGCATCTCTTTCAGTCTACCATAGCGTTCGTGAAGCTTCCATGAAAGGGGTCTGGGGTTGCTTGTTTTCGCCAGCCGCATCCAGTATCCTTAGGACATGCCGCAAGGCGAACGGGACCGGCCCCGGCGGCCGGACGCGAGTATGGACGGGTGCTCTCACCCGAACTTGAAGGAGGCATTTTTCGTCATGAGCAAAACGATCCGCTTCGACTACAGCAAGGCGCTCGGATTCCTGGGCCAAAACGAGATCGACAACCTGGAGGGCCCGATCCGCCTGGCCCACGAGCAGCTTCATAACGGAACCGGAGCCGGTTCCGACTACCTCGGCTGGATCGACCTGCCGACCGCATACGACAAGGAAGAGTTCGCCCGCATCAAAAAGGCGGCGGACAAGATCCGCTCCGACTCCGAAGCGCTTGTCGTGATCGGCATCGGCGGCTCCTACCTCGGCGCGCGCGCCGCGATCGAGATGCTGTCGCATTCGTTCTACAACGTGCTGCCCAGCGGCGAGCGCAAAGGACCGCAGGTGTTCTTCGCCGGCAACAACATCAGCTCGACGTATGTGACGCATCTGCTGCAGGCGCTCGAGGGCAAGAACTGGTCGATCAACGTCATCTCCAAGTCCGGCACGACGACGGAGCCGGCGCTGGCGTTCCGCGTATTCCGCGAGCAGCTGGAGAAGAAATACGGCAAGGAAGAGGCGCGCGGCCGCATCTACGCGACGACGGACAAGGCCCGCGGCGCGCTCAAGAAGCTCGCGACGGAGGAAGGCTACGAGTCGTTCGTCATTCCGGACGACGTCGGCGGACGCTACTCCGTGCTGACGGCGGTCGGCCTGCTGCCGATCGCCGCGGCCGGCATCGACATCGACGCCATGATGCAGGGCGCGGCCGACGCTTCCAAGGAATATGCCAACCCGAACGTGGCGGAGAACGAGGCGTACCAGTACGCCGCGGCGCGCAACGCGCTGTACCGCAAGGGCAAGGCGACGGAGATCCTCGTCAACTACGAGCCGTCCCTGCACTTCGTCTCGGAGTGGTGGAAGCAGCTGTACGGCGAAAGCGAGGGCAAGGACCACAAGGGCATCTTCCCGGCGGCCGTCGACTTCTCCACCGACCTGCACTCGATGGGCCAATTCATCCAGGAAGGCAACCGCAACCTGTTCGAGACGGTCATCCAGGTCGGTGAGCCGCTGGAGCAGATTACGATCGGCAGCGATCCGGACGATCTGGACGGCCTGAACTTCCTCGCCGGCAAGACGATGGACTTCGTCAACAAAAAGGCGTTCGAGGGCACGCTGCTCGCGCATACGGACGGCCAGGTGCCGAACCTCGTCGTGAACATCGCCGACCTGACGCCGTATACGTTCGGCTATCTCGTCTACTTCTTCGAGAAGGCATGCGGCATCAGCGGCTACCTGCTCGGCGTGAATCCGTTCGACCAGCCGGGCGTCGAGGCGTACAAGAAGAACATGTTCGCCCTGCTCGGCAAGCCCGGCTACGAGAAGGAGAAGGCCGAGCTGGAAGCCCGCCTGTAGGCGGACGGCTCGATGCTGGACCGCTACCGCACGCTCCGGGAGCCCGGCTCCAAGGAGATCGTCATCAAGAAGTCCCGCTTCATCGGCTACGGACGTCCGGTGGAGAGCGAGGCCGAGGCGATCGCCTTCATCGAGGAGATCAAGAAGCTCCACTGGAACGCGACGCACAACTGCTCGGCCTATGTCGTCGGCGAGCGGGACGAGCATCAAAAAGCGTCCGACGACGGCGAGCCGAGCGGCACCGCCGGCAAGCCGATCCTTGAGGTCATCAAGCATCAGGGCCTCAAAAACGTCGCGATCGTCGTCACCCGCTATTTCGGCGGCATCATGCTCGGCGCCGGCGGCTTGATCCGCGCCTACACGGACGGCGCTGTCGCCGCCATCGAGGCGGCCGGCGCGATCACGAACGTGCTGCATCGCGAGATTGCCGTCGAGGTCGACTATACCTGGTACGGCAAGATCGAGAACGAGCTGCATGCCCGCGGCGTGCTTGTCGGCGGCGTCGACTTTACCGACCGCGTCGTCGTCCGCTGCCTGCCGCCAGCCGCCGAGTCGGACCGCTTCATCGACTGGATGACCGACCTGACCCAGGGACAGGCCGCAATTTCCGCCGGCGAGACGATCTATGTCGCGCTCGAGGACTGACCGGCCGTCCCGCGCTTGAATTCATGCATCGGGCGGCGCTCGTTGCGCCGTCCTCCCATAAGCTGTTCCCCGTCTGCCCGCAGGCGAGGGAGCGGCTTTTTTGCGTCGGGCCGGGGAGCGGCCTTATTCCGAGTAAACCGACCTTTTTCGCATTGACGGAATCGCGGGGACTCTGGTACAGTAGCGTTAATACCAAGTAACTTAATGGGAATATTGAAATCCGATTAGCGCAAAGAATCGTACCTTCGTGGGCACGAGCTTAGGAGGTTGTCCGGCAACGTGAACATCAGGCTTCGCAGCAGCTGGTGGAGCTTCGGCTTTCGATCGGCGATCCTGCTCTACTTCTTTCTTCTTGTCATTCTTCCGATCTTCGGCATCTACGTCCAGTCGTTCTCGCTCGGCTGGGGCGCCTTCGCCGACAGCGTGGCGGATCCGATCGCCTGGAAGGCGGTGCTGCTGACGGTCCGGCTGGCCGTGCTTGCGGCGCTCATCAACGTCGCGCTCGGCACGATGATCGGCTGGGTGCTCATCCGCTACCGCTTTCCCGGGCGCAGGCTGCTGGGCAGCCTGGTCGACCTGCCGTTCGCCCTGCCGACCGCCGTCGGCGGCCTCATGATCCTGCTGCTGCTCGGTCCGAACAGCTGGGCGGGGCTCGCCGCGGAGAAGCTCGGCTTCGAGATCGTCTTCCACGAGCCGGCCATCGTCATCGCGATGGTGTTCGTCACGTTCCCGTTCGTCATCCGCGGCGTGCAGCCGCTGCTGGAGGAGATGGACGCCTCCGAGGAGGAGGCGGCCTACACGATGGGCGCTTCCCGGCCGCGCACCTTCTTCCGGGTCATCCTGCCGACAATGCTGCCCGGCATCGTCAGCGGCGGCATGCTGGCGTTCTCGCGGGCGCTCGCGGAGTTCGGCGCGGTCGTGCTCGTCGCCGGCAACATTCCCGGCCGCACGCTCGTCGCCTCGGTGTACATCTTCGGCCAGATCGAGAGCGACGACACCCAGGCGGCCGCGGCGGTATCGGTGCTGCTGCTGACGCTCAGCTTCCTCATCCTGTGGGGCATCAACCTCGTGCAGGGAAGGAGGAAGCGCACATGAGAAGGCTGTGGATCGGACTGACCTACGCGGTCTTCGCGCTGCTGATCGTCGTGCCGCTCGTCAAGATCGCGACGGGCTCCCTCGAGGACGGCGTCTCGGGCCTGTTGGACGCGCTGCTGCGCCCGGAGGCGCTCCATGCGCTCATGATGACCGGCATCATCGTCGTGTTCGTCACGCTCATCAACACCGTCTTCGGCGTCATGCTGGCCATCTACCTCGTGCGCGCCGCGTGGCTGCATCCGCGGATCAAGGGGCTGCTCAACAGCATCGTCGACCTGCCCTACGCCGTCTCGCCGGTCATCGGCGGCCTCATGATCGTGCTGCTCGTCGGACCGGACACGGCGCTCGGAGCGCTGCTCGAAGGGGCGGGCATCAAGATCGTCTACGCCCTGCCGGGCATGGTCATCGCGACGCTGTTCGTCACGTTCCCGCTCATGGTGCGCGAGGTGATGCCGGTGCTGCAGGAGATCGGGAGCCAGCAGGAGGAGGCCGCGACGATGCTCGGCGCGTACTCGTGGTACACGTTCTGGAAAGTCACCTGGCCGTCGATCCGCTGGGGCGTCATCTACGGCGTCGTGCTGACGGTCGCCCGCACGCTCGGCGAGTTCGGAGCCGTGCTCGTCGTCTCCGGCAACATCATGAACCTGACGCAGACGGCGACGACGCTCGTCTATCAGGATGTAGAGAACTTCAACGTACTGGCCGCGAACGGCGTGGCGCTCGTGCTGGCGGCATTTTCCGTCGGGCTGCTGCTGATGATGGAATGGGCGAAAAAGCGAAAGGAAGTGCATTGACATGCATATCGAGGTCAATGGGCTGAGCAAGTCGTTCGGCGATTTCAAGGCGGTCCAGGACGTAAGCTTCGGCATCAAGAAAGGCCATCTGATCGGCCTGCTCGGACCGAGCGGCGGCGGCAAGACGTCGATCCTGCGCATGCTCGCGGGATTGGAGGCTCCGACCGCCGGCGACATCCTTTTCCACGGCAAGCGCGTCAACGACCTGCCGCCGCAGGAGCGGGGCATCGGCTTCGTCTTCCAGAACTATGCGCTGTTCAAGCATATGACCGTGTTCGAGAACGTCGCCTTTGGCCTCAAGGTCAAGAAGCTGCCCAAGGATGCGATCCGCGAGCGCGTGCAGAGCCTGATCGAGCTGACCGGGCTCAAAGGCTTCGAGCATCGCTATCCGGCCCAGCTGTCCGGCGGCCAGCGCCAGCGGGTGGCGTTCGCCCGCGCGCTCGCGCCGGAGCCGCAGCTGCTGCTGCTCGACGAGCCGTTCGCGGCGATCGACGCCAAGATCCGCTCCGAGCTGCGCACATGGCTCAAGGAGATGATCGAGCGCGTCGGCATCACGTCGATCTTCGTCACGCATGACCAGGACGAGGCGATCGAGGTCGCCGACGAGATCATGATCATCAGCAAGGGCCGCCTGGAGCAGAAGGGCACGCCTTGGGAGATCTACAAAAATCCGGAGACGCAGTTCGTCGCCGAATTCATCGGCGAGTCGACGACGGTCGACAACGTCGCCGCGCTGCACGGCTTCGAGGAAGCGGCCGCCTGGACCGGCACGAGGGGCCTCATCCGTCCGGAGTACATCGAGATCGGCAAGCCGGGCGAGATCACGCTCGCCTCGGCGACGATGCGCGGCGTCGTGCGTCATATCCATTTCCGCGGCAGCGAGTGGATGGTCGAGCTCGAGATCGGCGACATCCGCCTCATCACCTACCGCTCGCTGGAGAAGGATGTGCTGAAGCCGGGCGATCCGGTCGACATCCTCATCCACCGCGCCTATCTGTTCAACGAATCCGACAGCTGGATCATGGAGAACAAGCTCAAAGTCGATCCGATGCCTGTCATCATCTAAGGGAGAATGCGATGCCAACGAATCGGACCCGAACCCCTTCCCTTCGCAGGGCGGGCGGGATAGCCGGCAGCCTGCTGCTTCTGCTGGGACTGCTGAGCGGATGCTCCGGATCGGCCTCCCCGAAGGCCGATCCGGCGGCTGCGCAAGGAGATGTGACGCTCGTCATCGGCGCCTACTCGGTCGTCAAGGACGTGTTCGCCGAGCTGCTGCCGAGGTTCAAGGAGCAATGGAAGGAGCAGACCGGACAGACGGTCGTCTTTCAGGAGTCGTACGAGGCGTCGGGCACGCAGGCGCGCGCGATCATCGGCGGCTTCGAGGCCGACGTCGCCGTGCTGGCGATGGAGGGCGACCTGCAGCGCATTCGCGACGCAGGGCTGATCGAGCATGACTGGCGGGAGGGGCCTTACCGGGGCAACATCACGACGTCGATCGCCGTCATCGGCACGCGCGCCGGCAACCCGCTCGGCATCCGCGGCTGGGAGGATCTGATGAAGCCCGGCGTCAAGGTGCTCTATCCGAATCCGCAGACGAGCGGCGGCGCCCAGTGGGACATCAACGCCATCTATGGGGCGGGGCTCAAGCAATCGGAGCGCGTGACGGGCCAAAAGGATCCGGCCTACGCGAAGGGCTATCTGGAGCGCGTGCATGCGAACATCGAGTCGCTCGACAAAAGCGGGCGCGCGTCGATGGCCGCGTTCGAGTATGGCGTGGGCGACGCGATCGTCACCTACGAGAACGAGCTGCTCGCCCGGATCGCCAAGGGCGTCGACTACGACATCGTCATCCCGGACGATACGATCCTGATCGAGAATCCGGCGGCCGTCGTCGACCGCAACGTCGACAAGCGCGGAACGCGCGAGGTGGCGGAGGCGTTCCTGGAATTCTTGCGCAGCGAGGAGACGCAGCGGTATCTGGGCACCCAGGGCTTCCGTCCCGTCGAGCCGCAGGCCGCAGCGGAGGCGGCAGCGAGCTATACGACTCCGCCCGGCTTGTTCGACATCCATTACCTCGGAGGCTGGCCGCAGGTCAAAAAAGAGCTGTACTCCAAGCGCGGCATCTGGTATCAGGTGCTGGCCGGCATCTGATCGCCAAGGCCCCGGGGCTGGCTGCAGAGCCCGGCCCTCGGCGAGGCTCGAACCCGCTGAACCCGCAAAAAATCCAGGCCAGCCGGAACGATTCCGGCTGGCCTGGATTTTTCATTTGCCGAAGCCTATCAGCTCAAGATGAACTTCTCCACGACATGGGCGACCCCGTCCTCGTTGTTGGACAGCGTGACGTAATCGGCCAGCTCCTTGAGCGCGGGCTGCGCGTTGGCCATGGCGACGCCGAGGCCGGCCTCCATCAGCATCTCGCGGTCGTTCCAGGCGTCGCCCATGGCGATCGTCTCGTCCAGCGAGCAGCCGACATGCTCGGCCATGAAGCGCAGCGCATGGCCCTTGGTGCCTTCCTTGTGCATGAACTCCAGGTAATGCGGCTTGGACTTGGTGATGTGCATGCGGCTGCCGAGCAGCGGCTGCAGCTCCGCGGCGATGCGATCGAGCAGCGCCGGCTCGTCGATGACGAGCATCTTGAGCAGCGGCCGGCTCAGCAGCGAGCCGAAGTCCGGCTCGACGACATAAGGAATATTGGACTGGCGCGCGTAGGCCTTGACCTTGTCGTTGTCCTCGCGCACGTACAGCCGGTCGTCCACGTACAGTTGCAGATGCAGTCCCCTTTCCGTGCAGAAGCGGTCCAGCTCGGCCGCCGCATCGGCCGGCACATAGCGCTCATAGAGCACCTGGCCGTCCAGCAGCGTCTTTACGAGCGAGCCCTGGTACGTGATGATCGGCACGTTGAGCGCCAGTCCCTCGGCGACCTGGCGGGCGGAGGCGAACATCCTTCCCGTCGCGAGCGTCACCGTCACGCCGCGCTCCAGAGCGGCGGCCAGGGCGTCGCGCGTCGCGGGCGTCACCTCCAGATCGTCGTTCAGCAGCGTGTCGTCCACATCGATTGCAATCAGCTTGTACATCGGTTTCTCTCCTGTCTCTATTCGGCCGGGCCGCGAGCTTGATCCCTCTCATTGTACCGGACGCCGGCGCAGGGCGACAAGCCGCGCCGAGCCGGCAAAATTGAACGCGCCTGCCAAATGAGATAAAGTGAAGGGATACAGAAACTGAGGCCTTCGGGCGGAAGCGGAGAGATCAGTCATGAGAGAGCGCGGAACGGCCGCTAGGCAGCGGCTGGCGACATGGTGCGTACTGGGAGCGGCGGCGGCGCTGATCGTCGGCTTCGGAGCGGGCAGGATATCGATGCTTGTCCAATACCCGGTGCTGAAGGAGAAGGTTTTCGCCAATTTCAACGCCTCCTATAAGGAAATCAACAAGGACTTCCTGTTCGGAGCCGAGCCGGAGGCGCTGCTGAACGGAGCGACCAAGGGCATGCTCGCTTCGCTCGACGATCCGTATTCGGTCTACTTGCCGGGCAGCGAGGGCCAGGACTTCGTCCAGAGCTACCAGCCGGAGTTCGTCGGCATCGGCGTGCAGGTGCGGCAGGAGGAGGGGCGTTATCTGGTCGATACCGTCATCAAGGATACGCCGGCCGAGAAGGGCGGCCTGCTGACCGGGGACGAGATCGTCCAGGTCGACGGGACTCCGGTCAAGGGCATCAGCATGGACAAGCTGGTCGCGCTGCTCCGAGGCGAGGAGGGCACGAAGGTCAAGGTGACGCTCGCCAGATCCGACGGGCCGCAGCTGACCGTAGAGCTGACGCGGGCGCCGATCCCGGTGACGACGGTGACGCATGAGCTGCTGGAGGACGGCGTCGGCCGGATTACGATCTCGCGCTTCGCGGAGTCGACGGCCAAGGAGTTCGAGACGTCGCTCAAGGCGCTGCAGGACAAGGGCATGAGCCGGCTCGTGCTCGACCTCCGCTCCAATCCGGGCGGACTGCTGACGCCGACGATCGAGATCGCGAACCGGCTCGTTCCGAAGGACAAGCTCATCCTCGAGGTCGATTACAAGGACGACAAGAAGGTGCAGAAGTACTACTCCAAGCAGAAGACGAAGCTCGAGCTGCCGATCGCGGTGCTCGTCAACGGCCAGACCGCCAGCGCCGGCGAGGTGCTCGCCGCGGCGCTGAAGGAATCGGCCGGAGCAACGGTCGTCGGCATGACGACTTTCGGCAAGGGGATCGTGCAGAGCTTCGGCCAGTTCAACGACAAGTCCGTGCTCAAGCTGACCGAGGCGCAGTGGAAGACGCCTGGCGGCCAGTCGATCCACAAAAAAGGCGTCGAGCCGGACGTCAAGGTGGAGCTGCCGGCCTACGCGACGCTGCCCATGCTCCCGACGGGTCAGGAAAGCAAGCAGGGCGACTACGGAGACTACGTCAAGACGCTGCAGACGATGCTGGAGGCGCTCGGCTATCCGGCGGCGCCGGTGCCGGGCGTGTTCGGAGAGCAGACGACGGAGGCCGTGCGCGGCTTCCAGCGGGACAACGGCCTGGAGGCGACAGGCGTCGTCGGCGACAAGACGTCCCACGCGATAATGGCCAAGCTGCGCGACAAGCTGCAGCAGGAAGATCCGCAGATGAAGGCGGCGCTCAAGGCCGCGAGCGGCAGCTGAGGCGCCTCGGAAGCCATGAAAAAACACGTCCCTCGGGACGTGTTTTTTTCATGGCCAAGCGGTTTTGCACGGATGCATCTAGCCGACTTGTCCGTAGCGGCAGGCTCAGGTTCAGAGCGTCTTGAAACGGGGGTCTTTTCCCCTCGGCAATCGGAGCTCGAAGGCAAAGAAGCCCCGTTGATGCTTCAGTGCGATGTCCCCGCCGTGCTGCTGCGCGATGCTCCGGGCGATGGAGAGGCCGAGGCCCGCTCCGGCTTGGATGCGCGGGGTGCTGCGGGAGTCGTCGGCTTTGTAGAAGCGGTCGAACAGATGCTTTTCCTGCTCCTCCGTGATCGGCTCGCCCCGATTCTCCACGATCACCGAGATGAAGCCGTCTTCTTCCTTCAACCGAATCCTGATCGTACCGGGCTTGAGCGAGAACTTCAGCGCGTTCATGAGCAGATTCTCGACCGCTCGGACGAATTTCTCGATATCGATGGTGGCGGACGCTTCAGCCTGGCCAAGCGAGGAGGCAAGCTCCACGCGGTTCTCTTTGGCGATAGGCTCGAATTCGAACGCCATCTGTTCCAAGAGGTCCCTGATGCTGACCTTCTGCAGGCGCAGAGGCACGGCTCCTCCTGAAAGACGCGTATACTCGAACAGATCGTCGATAAGCGACTTCAAGTAAACGGCTTTGCTGTAGGTATTGTCGATGAACCGCTGCTGCTCGTCGGCGTCCCGGTACGATCGGCTCCGCAGCAGGTCCACATAGCCGATGATGCTGGTCAGCGGCGTGCGCAGATCATGCGAGATGCCTGTAATCAGCTCCATCTTGGACTGTTCCAGCTGCCGTTCCTTGCTGATCTGCGCTTCCAGCCGCTGCGCCATGGCATTGATGCCGGATGCGACGCGTCCCAGCTCATCCTCCCGGTCCATCGAGATGCGCACGCTCAAGCCGCCCTCTGCCATCCGCTCGATGCCCTGGGAAATGGCGGTGAAGTCCCGGATGATCCGTTTCGTCATGAGGTGGAAGCTGATCATGAAGGAGGAGACCAGAACGATCATCGTAATATAGTTGTACTTGTATCCGTTCGACAGGCTATTGACTTTGAAAGATACGGCGATGCCGACCGCGAGCGCGATGACGAGGCTTAGCCCGACCGTCCAGAGCAGGTTCATGCGGAACGTCCGGCGACCGAGAAAGCGGGACCAGAAGCTATTTTTCAACTTTGTATCCTACTCCCCATACCGTCTTGATGTAGCGCGGCTTGCGCGGATCATCCTCCAGCTTCTCGCGCAGGTTGCGGATGTGAACCATGACCGTATTTTCGGAATGTCCGGACGGCTCGTTCCAGACCCGTTCGTAGATCCGGTTCGCGCTGAACACTTGCCCGGGATGCGAGAGAAGCAGCTCCAGGATGGCGAATTCCAGCGGAGTGACGGCGATGTCCCTGCCTGACAGCGTGACGGCATGCCGGTCCTTGTCGACGGACAGCTCCTGCGCGGTCAGCACGGAAGAGCTGGACGCATCCTTGGCCAGGAACGTCTGCCGGCGCAGCTGCGCCTTGACCCGCGCCAGCAGCTCCAGCGGGCTGAACGGCTTCGTGACGTAATCGTCCGCCCCGGTCGAAAGCCCGTTGATCTTATCAATGTCCTCTTCCTTGGCGGAAAGCATGATGATCGGCGTCATGGAAGTCTCCCGGATCCGGATGCAGGTCTGGATGCCGTTCAGGACCGGCATCATGACGTCGAGGATGATGACCCCCACTTCATTGGTTTTCAGCAGCTCCAGCGCTTGTCGTCCGTCAGCGGCCTCGAGCACCTCGAAGCCTTCGTTGCGCAGATAGACGTGGATGACGTCGCGGATTTCCGAATCGTCATCGACGACCAGGATTCGGTTGCTCATTCGCTTTCCCCCGCTCTCTTATCCGAATCCGGGAGATTCTCTTCCTTCCGGCAGACATAGACGAATGCGGGCGGAAAGTTGCGGAGCTCGAATTCGATCCGATCCATGGCGAACAGGCTGCCGAGCGGCTTGCGCATTTGAAGCGAGTACTGGAACGCGATCAGCCAGCCGCCCGGCCTCAGCGCCTGGAAGCATTGGTCCAGGAGAGCCTTGCGCATCTGCCGGGGAAAGTTGAAGAAAGGCAGGCCGCTCAGGATGGCGTCCAACGATGCGATGCCGGCCTGCGCCATCGCGAAATCGAGGCGGCCGGCATCCTCGAATACGCGATAATCCGGGAACCGCCGTGCCAGACGCTCCCGCATCCCCTTCTCCTTCTCGAACAGCAGCACCTGCGCGGAAGGCTTGGACCGCTGCGAAATTTCTCGCGTAATCGCGCCTGTTCCCGCTCCGAGTTCCGCGATGGCCGCGATTTCTTCCCACGGCACGGCTTCCGCCATCTTGCGGGCCAGGAAGCGGGAGCTCGGCACGAGACTCCCGACTTGTTTCGGCGATTCAAAGAATTGCTGCATGAAATGCAGCGTCTGCTGATATCCGCTTAGTTCGCTCATAGGCAACTTCCCCTTTCGCGTATCGTTCTCATTTTCCGGCCTGTCCATCCGCCATCCGCGCCGCGCCGCAGCGGTCCGACGCAGCTTCCGGAGCACGAAAATCAGCGCTAGGACGAGGATCGCGATCGCTGCCGTTTCCGCATGGATGCGGGCGGACAGGCTCAGAAGGTATCTCCTGCCGCGTAGCCAATCGAAAACATCAGACCCGTCCAGACGGCGGCGCTGGCATAGGACCACAAGGCGAATTCGCCATAGGATCGGCCGCTGGCGCCGGCAGGTCGGCGCTGATCATCCGTCATCCCTCCCGAATGCTTCAATCGGCCTCTTCCGGGCTCGACGAGACTCATCTTACCGAAGAGTTCTTAGAAACGAACGGAGAGCTTTCTGAAGAATTTCTGAGCTCTACGTCAGGGGAGAGCCAGGCGCTTGCGGCGGCAGCACAAAAAGAGCCGCGCGACGCGCGGCTCCCTGATCGGGCATATTTCCTTAGCTGATTGCATTCCGTTGCACGCTGGACACGCCGGTTGACGGCTTGCTCGGGTGGAGCGGGATGCCGGACGGATCATTGCTCGGTCAGGACGATCGGCCCGCCCTCCACGATCGCGATCGTATGCTCGAACTGCGCGGAGCGCTTGCCGTCCATCGTCCTGCAGGTCCAGCCGTCGGTCTCGATGAACATCTCGAGCTTGCCCTCGTTGATCATCGGCTCGATCGTCAGCACCATGCCTTCCTTGAGGCGGAAGCCCTTGCCCGGCTTGCCGACGTGGGAGAAGTTCGGCTCCTCGTGCAGCTGCCGCCCGACGCCGTGGCCGAGCAGGTCGCGCACGACCGAGAATCCGTTCTGCTCGGCATGCTTCTGCAGCGCGTGCATGACGTCGCCGATGCGGTTGCCCGGCTGGGCGAGGGAGACGCCGATGTCGAGGCATTCCTTGGTCACCTGCATCAGCTTGCGCGAGCTCTCGGGCAGCGTGCCGACCGCGTACGTCCAGGCGGAGTCGGCGATCCAGCCGTCCGCCTGGGCGACGATGTCGATCGTCGCCAGGTCGCCGTCCGCGAGCGGCGCGTCGCTCGGGAAGCCGTGCGCGATGACGTCGTTGACGGAGGCGCAGGTCGCGTATTTATAGCCGTTGTAGCCGATGGTATAGGGGATCGCGTCCTGGCTGCGGATGTAGGCGTCGACCATCCGCTCGATCTCCATCGTCGTCACGCCGGGGCGGATCATGGCGCCGATGCGGCGATGGCACTCGGCGACGATACGGCCGGCCCGGCGCATCTGCTCGATTTCTTCTGGCGTTCGGATCGGTATGGACATGGCGGTTCCTCGCTTTCGTTGACTTGCCTCTAACGTTACTCCTCCAGCCTTGCTCCGGTCAACTGCGGGGCGGACCGCATGAAAAAAGGCCGCGTCTGCGGCCCGGACTGTCCCTAGCTTTTGCGCGCTCAGCCTCTGTCCCGGCTCTCGTCCTTCGCCGGCGCGGGCTCGACCTTGCGCATATGGTCGTCGCTCAAGTAGCTTTCCCCTTTGCGGTCGCCGCGCTTGCGGCTCCACAGGATGAGCAGCACGACGACGACGATCGTCGCGATCACCCCGACATTCAGAAAGCCTCCCAAAAACAGCAATCCATTCCTTGCCGTATCGTTCATCGCCATCACCTCTTGGTTTACCTTGCCCTGAGCGGACTGCGGCTACTCCACGCCCAGGGGCGATATGGTACAATAATGCGACAACCCCAGCCGCTGGGCGGCTGACAGGAGGCAACCGAGAGACGATGAGCCAATCTCCCTTTAAAATGAGGTATTTGCGCGTGAAGGAAGCGGTCAAGGCGGCCGGCTTCGACAAGGCGATCTTCACCTCGCCGGCGACGATCTATTATTTGACCGGCTTCTACAGCGATCCGCACGAGCGGTTCATGGCGCTCGTGGCGGAGCCGGGAATGGACGGCTATACGCTGTTCGTACCCGCTCTCGACGAGGAGAGCGCCCGCGGAGCGGCGAGCGTGGAGCGGCTTGCGGCCGTCGGCGACACGGATCGCCCGTATGAGCTTCTGCAACGCCTTTGCGGAGCTTCCGCTGCCCGGCGGATCGGCGTCGAGAGCTCTCATCTGACGCATGCGAGCTTCGTCCGCATGGCCGCCGTCTACCCGCAGGCGGACTTCGTGGACGCCGGTCCGCTCATCATGAGCCTGAGGCTGTTCAAGTCCGCGGACGAAATCGAGCGCGTCAAGACGGCTGTCGCGCTCGCCGAGCAGGTGCTGCAGGAGGCGGTGTCCAAGGTGCGCCGCGGCGTGTCGGAGCTCGAGCTGAACGCGGAGATCGAGTACCGCATGCGGGGGCTCGGCGGCGACAGGCCGGCGTTCGAGACGAGCGTGCTCGGGGGCGTGCGCAGCGCGCTGCCGCATGGCCGCTCGAGCAGCTACCAGCTGCAGGAGAACGACTTTCTCCTGATCGACATGGGCGTGTTCAAGGACGGCTACTGCTCGGACATTACGAGGACCTTCATCCTCGGCGAAGGCTCGGCGTCGCAGCTTCGGATCTACGACGCCGTGCTTCAAGCCAACCTCGCCGGCATCGCCGCCGCGCGCGCCGGCAGGCCGCTCCAGGAAGTCGACCGGGCCGCGAGGGCCGCGATCGAGAAGGAAGGATTCGGCTATTATTTCACCCACCGCACCGGCCACGGGATGGGGCTGGAGATCCACGAGCAGCCGTCCGTGCACGGAGAGAACTCGGACCCGATCCAGCACGGCATGCTGTTCACGGTCGAGCCCGGCGTCTACATTCCCGAGCTGGGCGGGGTGCGGATCGAGGACGATATCTATATCGGCGACGACGGCGAGGCGCAGGTGCTGACCTCGTATCCGAAGGAGCTGACGCGGCTTTAGGCCGGGCGCGCAGGCGAGCGCGGGACGGCATGCCAAAAGGGACGGCCCCGATAGGAGAATCGGGGTCGTCCCTTGTTGTCGGGGCGGAAAATCCGCTCCGTCTGCGGCGCAAGCGCTAGCTGTCCGCCTCGACGACGAGCGTGAAGTCGTCATAGTGGAACGCCGGGGCGACGATGCAGGTGACGAATACGGGCTCGTCGCCGAGCGGACGGGCCGTCTGCCAAGCGCCGGCGGGCACGAGCGCCTGCGGCGACTGGCCGGCTGCGATGTCGAGGCCGAGGATGAGCTTCTGCTGCTCCTCCGGCTTGTCTCCGTGGCCGCCGAGCGTCAGCTCCAGCGGGCCGCCGGCGTGGAACAGCCACAGCTCGTCGGACAGCACCTTGTGCCATGCCGACTCCTCTCCGGGATGCAGCAGGAAATAGACGGAGCTGGCAGCGGCGCGCGCGCCGGAATAAGGGGCGCCAAGCACTTCATGCGGGATCTGGTAGGAAGCTTTCCACATTTCCTTGAACCAGCCGCCTTCGATATGCCGCTCCATGCCGAGCAGCCCGACATACGGCGACAGATTGGATGTTTGGGTCATGGCAGGATTCTCCTCTTCGCGTTGGACTCGCTTCACTATAGCATGCGCGCCGCGAGGATTCCAAACGCGGGCTTGTTCCCGTGGACAACTCTTCTAAACGGATGGTAGAATACGGGAAGTTTCGTATAAACCGGTACGTTCGGCTTGTACTTGAAAAGAGGGATCCCGACCATTGACCAGCTTTAAGATTCGTCCCGTCCGCTGCCTGTCCGCGCTGGCCGCGCCCGTGCTGGCTGTCGCCCTGCTCGCGTCCGGAGCCTCCCCGGCGGCGGCCCAGCCTGCCGCCGTCCAGGCGCCGGCAGCCAAGGCCGCCGCGATCTCCGTCACGCTCGACGGCAAGAAGCTGAGCCTGCAGGCTCAGCCGATCCAGAGCAAGGGCACGATCCTCGTGCCGATGAAGGATCTGTTCAAGGCGCTCGGCGCCACGGTCACCTGGGAGCCGACGACCCGCACCGTCATCGCGAGCAGCGGCGGCTATCTGACGCTGACGCTCCAGATCGGCGCCTCCCACGCGGCGGTCAACGGCAAGAGCGTCAAGCTCGACGCGCCGGCGACGGTGCGCTCCGGCGTGACGTACGTGCCGATCCGCTTCGTCTCGGAGGCGTTCGGCGCCGCCGTCCGCTGGGATGCCGCGGCGCGCGTCGTGCGCATCCAATCCGAGGAGGCGCAGTTCGAGGAGCGGCTTCAGCGGGAAGAGAAGGCCCGCGAGGCGCGCCGCCTGACGACCGCCCAGATCGTCGCGAAGAACGACGACAGCGTCGTTCTCATCCAGACCGACTACGGGCAGGGCAGCGGCGTCGTCGTCGGCGACCGCTACGTGCTGACGAACCTGCATGTGATGCAGGATGCCAAGTCCGGCTTCGTCAAGACCAACGACGGCCGCTCGCTGCCGATCGTCGGCGTCGCCGCCTACGACGAGAAGGTCGATCTGGCGATCGTGCTGACCAAGGATGAGCTCGATCTCGATCCCGTAACCTTCGGCAGCTTCGACGACATGCAGAAGGGCGATCCGGTCGTCGCCATCGGTAGTCCGCTCGGCGTCCAGAACACGGTGTCCGTCGGCGTCGTCAGCAACTTCGGCTACGATGGCGGCAGCATCTATTACCAGATCAGCGCCCCGATCGACCACGGCAGCTCCGGCGGCGGCCTGTTCAACCAGTACGGCGAGCTGATCGGCCTGACGACGTCCGGCTACGAGGATACGGCGGCCGACCTCAACTTCGCCGTGGCGTCCGAGGATGCGGTGGAGCTGATCCGAACCGCCGCCATCGATCCGGCCAAGGTCGGCTTCCTGAAGCCGACGCTGCCGGAGACGCTCGTCGGCGCGTCCGAGGACGAGATCGCGAGCCTGCTGGCCAAGCAGTTCGACAGCGTGTCGGCGAGCGACGGCGAGCTGAAGCTCAAGGGCTGGACCGCAAAGCGGGACGCGGACGGCTGGCTGCAGCTGTCGGCGGACATCGACACCGATTTTTATGACTACTACGGGTCCAAGATGCAGAAGAACCTGCAGATCTGGGCGGCCAATACGGCGCATGAGCTGCATCGGATGCTGCCCAAGGACAAGATCCGGCTGAACCTGTTCTATTCCAAAAAAGTCGGCTTCGAGCCTCGCGACTATGAGGCCGGCGCCGTCTCCGCGCTGCCGGACGGCAAATGGCAGGTGCGGTATTCGATTCTCGACGTGCAGTTCCAGGACGAGCTGCTGATCCGCCTTCACCCTTGACTTCTTGACTTGGAGCACTTATTTTTCTTTCAGCCGCCCGGGACTTCCCGGGCGGCTGTTTCTTTTCGGCGAGGATTGCGGTATCATGAACGTTGATTTGAAGGAGGTTGCCGTCATGAACGTCGTTCTAGCCACGCTGAACGCGAAATATATCCATACCTCGCTCGCCTTGCGCTGCTTGAAGGCTTACTGCGAGAAGGACTTCCCGATCGAGATCGCGGAATATACGATCAAGGATCCCGTCATGAACATCGTCTCGGACCTGTACGCCAAGCAGCCGCAGGTCATCGGCTTTTCCGTCTACATCTGGAACATCGAGGAGACGATCAAGGTGATCCGCGTCCTGCGCAAGATCATGCCGGACGTGCGCATCGTCATGGGCGGTCCCGAGGTCAGCTACGACACGGGCGAGTGGCTGGACAAGCTGCCCGAGGTCGATTTCATCATCCACGGCGAAGGCGAGGAGACGCTCCATCATCTGCTGCAGGAGATCGAGGGCGAGGGCAAGTACCATCTCGTCTTCGGTGCGGCTTACCGGCGCGTGAAGAACGGCGCGCAGGAGACGGTCGTCAACCCGCCGCGGCCGAAGCTGAACCTGGCGGAGCTGCCTAGCCCTCATCGCTTCCCCGAGGATCGGGAGTCGCTCGCGAACCGCGTCGTCTACTTCGAGACGAGCCGGGGCTGTCCGTTCAGCTGCTCGTTCTGCCTGTCGAGCATCGAGGTCGGGGTGCGGTACTTCGACATCGAGCGGACCAAGGCGGACCTGCTTTATCTGATCGAGGCAGGAGCGAAGACGATCAAGTTCGTCGACCGCACGTTCAACATCAAGCGCGACTACGCGCTGGAGATGTTCAAGTTCCTGATCGAGAACCACGGCGGCTGCGTGTTCCAGTTCGAGATCACGGCCGACATCATGCGGCCGGAGGTGCTCGATTATTTGGCGGAGCACGCTCCGCCGGGCATCTTCCGCTTCGAGATCGGCGTGCAGTCGACCAACGACGTCACCAACCTGGCGGTCGAGCGCCGTCAAAACTGGAACAAGCTCGTGCGCACGGTGACCAAGGTTAAGGACTCCGGCAAGATCGACCAGCATCTCGACCTCATCGCCGGCCTGCCTCATGAGGACTATGACACGTTCCGCAAGACGTTCAACGACGTGTTCGCGCTGCGGCCGGAGGAGCTGCAGCTCGGCTTCCTCAAGATGCTGCGCGGAACGGGGCTGCGGCGCGACGCGGACAAGTACGGCTATGTGTACGCCGATCAGGCGCCCTACGAGATTCTCGGCAACAGCCTCATGCCGTTCTCGGATCTGATTCGCATCAAGCGGGTCGAGGACGTGCTGGAAAAATACTGGAACGCGCATCGCATGGATCATACGCTGCTCCATCTGATCGACCGCGTCTTCGGTTCCGCGTTCGACTTCTTCCAGCGGTTCGGCGACTTCTGGGAGCGCCAGGGCTGGGAGCGAATCGGCCATCAGCTGGAGGACCTGTTCGCGCGGCTGCGGGCTTTCCTGCTCTCGGACGAGGCGCCGCGCGGCATGGAGCTGGACGTCGTGCTCGGCCTAATGAAGCTGGATTATTTCCTGGGCCATAACCACAAGCCGCGCAAGGTGTGGTGGGAGTTCGGCATGGACAAGTCCGAGCTGGCGGGGTGGATGAAGCGGCTCGCGGATGCGCCGGAGGAGGCGGGAGCGGAGTTCGCGCGGCTCGGCCTCGGCGAAAAGGAGCTGCAGAAGCACGCGGTCGTGGAGCGGCTGCCGTTCGATCTGGAGCGCTATCTGCACGACGGCTCGCTCAGCCGCGAAGCGGAGACGCTGCTCGTCGTCCTGTACGGGACGGAGGGCAAGCGGGGAGGGCGCGCGTTCAGCCTGCGGCTCCCTCGCGGGACGGCTGCGGCTCTGTAGCGCCTGCTCGGCATTCGAGCGAGCTGGATATATAAAAAAAGCGTGCCGGATTTCCATCCGGCACGCTTTTTGGCATGCATTCGCAAAAGCTTATGGCACGAGGCTGCGCAGCACGGTCAGCTCGCCGTCCAGCGTGCAGGAGCCGAGCGTCGCCGGCAGCAGGAAGCATTCGCCGGCCTTGACCTCCTGCGACTGCCCGTCGCCCCAGGCGATGGAGCCGGAGCCTTCCGCGATGACGAGGATGACGAAGCTGTCCGGCGATACGGTCAGCTCCCACGGACCGCGCACGACGCCTTTGTCGACGAGGAAGTAGGGGGACTCGGCGATCGTCAGCCAGCTGCCCGGCTGCGCGCCGTCCGTCGTCATGCGCGTCGCTCCGGCGCCTTCGTAGGCGATGACGTTGAGCGAGTCCTCGACATGAAGCTCGCGCAGCTGGCCGTCCAGGCCCGGGCGCTTGTAGTCGTAGACGCGGTACGTCGTATCCGAGTTCTGCTGGATCTCCGCGACGACGACGCCGGCGCACAGCGCATGCACGGTGCCGGCCGGGATGTAGAACGCGTCGCCCGCCTTCACCTCGACCTCCTGCATCGTCTCCATGACGCGGTCCTCGTCGATCGCCTGCCGCAGGGCGGCGCGGTCGACCCCGTCCTTGAGGCCGTAGATGATTTTGGCGCCCGGCTTGGCGTCGAGAATGTACCACATCTCCGTCTTGCCGAGCTCGCCGGCCGGCAGTCCTTCGTAGGCGTCGGTCGGATGCACCTGCACCGACAGGTCGTCGTTGCAATCGAGCAGCTTGATGAGCAGCGGGAAGCGGCCGTTCTTCTCGGAAAAGCCTTTGCTGCCGAACCATTCGCGCCCGTAGCGCTCGCGGATCTCGTCGAGGCCGAGGCCGTCCAGCGGTCCGCCGAGCACGGTGGTCGTGCCGTTCGGATGATCGCCGATCATCCAGCCTTCGCCGATGTGGCCGTCGGGCAGCTCCAGGCCGAACTGCTCCAGGGCGCGGCCGCCCCAGACGCGTTCCTTCATTTCAGGCTTGAATTTAAGCGGGTATGGTGCGAGTGTCATCTCTATTTCCACTCCTATTCGAAAGATATGTAAAGGATGATTGCCGACAGGACGGGAGGCCGTCAGGCGGTAGGAGCCTGTCCCGGCTGGAACAGCTCGAGCAGCTCGCCGTCCGGTCCGTAGAAGAAGAAGTAGCGCGCGCCGTTCGGCAGCGTCGTCAGCTCGGTGTCGCGCAGCGGAACGCCGAGCCGCTTGATGCGCTCGAACTCTTCCTCGACGTTGTCGACGGTGAAGGCGATATGATGCGTCTTGCCCTCGGCCGGCAGATCGGAGTCATAGCCCTCGATCAGCTCCAGCTCCGTCTCCTCGGAGCCGGGGAAGCGCAGGAAGGCGAGGCGGATTACGCCGTTCGTGTGCGGCAGCGTGTACGTATGCTCCATGCCGAGCACCTGCTTGTAAAAGTCGATCGAAGCCTCCAGATGCGCCGTCATGACGCCGACATGCTCCAGCTTGCGGATAGCCATTTGATATTTCCTCCTTTTAATGGAATGAACTCGGCTCGGACGAGCCGGTCGGCGAAGCTTTTTTCTCGATGCCGAGCGCGTAGGGCGCGGACGGCTTCTGCACGAGCCGATAGACGGCCGCCTGCGCCGATTCCGCCGGCAGGCCGGCCGCCCAGCGCATCACCTCGTCCGCTTCCTCGGCGCCGCCGGGGTGGCCGGGATAGAGGACGCAGGCGAGGATGCCGCCGGGGCGAAGGACGCGGAGCGCGGCCTCCAGCGCCGGCAGCGTCGTCTGCGGCGTCGTGATGAGGCTCGTATCCTCGGAGCCCGGCAAGTAGCCGAGATTGAACAGCACGGCCGCGATCCGGCCGCGGAGCTCCGGCGGCACGGCCGTCTCCAGCTCGCCGTGCGACTGCAGCAGCAGGGAGGTGGCCGCAGGCAGACGGCCGGCTGCCTGCAGCGGCTCGAGCCGCTCGCGCGTGCGCCGCAGCGCCTCCTCCTGCACGTCGAAGCCGATCAGCGAGCCGCGCGGTCCGACGAGCTCCGCGAGGAAGCGCGCGTCGACGCCGCCGCCAAGCGTGGCGTCGATGACCGCGTCGCCGGGCTGGACGCGCTGGCGCACCCAGCCATGCGCCATGCCGATGACAGAGAGCAGGCCCATCAGCTCCGCTCCCCCGGCTCGCAGCCCGGCGCGTCCTGCGCTGCCGCCCTCATCAGGGCGGCGTACTTGGCGGCGGACAGCTTGCGGCCCGGCTTGGTCAGCGCCGGCGCGTGCTCCGGCTCCGGCAGCAGGCCGGGAGCGGCAGGCTGCCAGAGCCGTCCCTGCCAGGTGCCGCGGCGGGAGAGCTCGTCGTCGAACGCGTTCAGCACTTCCCATTTGCGCAGGCTCCAGGTCGGTCCGATCAGCAGCTCGCGCGGCGCGTCGCCGGTGAGTCGGTGCACGATCATCTCCGGCGGCAGCAGCTCCAGCGTGTCGACGACGAGCTGGACGTACTCGTCCATTTCCAGGAAGCGCAGCAGTCCGTCCTCGTACTGCTTGACCATCGGCGTCTTGCGCATGAGATGGAGCAGATGGATCTTGATGCCCTGCACGTCCATCGCCGCGACGGCGCGGCCGGTGTCCAGCATCATCTCATGCGTCTCCTGCGGCAGGCCGTAGATGATATGGGCGCAGACGCGGATGCCGCGCTCGCGCAGGCGCCGCACCGCGTCGAGGTAGCAGGCGGTGTCGTGGGCGCGGTTGATGAGGTCCGAGGTCGACTCGTGGATCGTCTGCAGCCCCATTTCGATCCAGAGGTAGGTGCGCTCGTTCAGCTCGGCGAGATAGTCGACGACATCGTCGGGCAGGCAGTCCGGCCGCGTCGCGATCGAGAGGCCGACGACGCCCGGCTGCGCCAGGATCGCTTCATAATAGAGGCGCAGCTCCTCGACCGGCGCGTACGTATTGGTGTAGGCCTGGAAATACCCGATGTAGCGGGCGTCGGGCCATTTGAGATGCTGGCGGTCGCGAATTGTATCGAACTGCTGGATGAGGTCGTCCCGGCGGCTGCCGGCGAAGTCTCCCGAGCCGCGCGCGCTGCAGAACGTGCAGCCGCCCGTCGCGACGGCACCGTCGCGGTTCGGGCAGGTGAAGCCGGCGTCCAGCATCACCTTGAATACCTTGCCGCCGAACTGCTCTCTCATCTCGTAATTCCAGGTATGGAACCGCTTGTCTCCCCACAGGAGCGGGGAAGAGGCGGATGGCGTTGCAGCTTGCATGTCGGCTCCTTTCAAAAACGCTCGGATTCGGCGGTCGGACGGCCGCAGCCGCCCGCCGCGTCGGGTTGCTACCATCATACCCGAATTTCGCTTCCGCGCCAAAGGTCTCCGGGCATGCAGGTCTGCGGCCCGAGGTGGACAAGCTGGAAAAAATAAATAATGAAAGCGCTTATTTTGGGCTTGATAAACCTTACATGATGTGTTAAATTGAAGAGGAAAGAAATCAATTAAATCAAGGGTTTTTCATCACTTGAACGCTGCCGCGACCCTGATTTTCATAAGCGCCCGATCTCCTGGGAATGCTGTAAAAAAATCCATGAGGTGATGAACATGAACACGGTGAAAATTCCGCAAGGCGACAGCAAGGTCACGATCGAGCTCACGGTCAAGGAACTGATGGCCCTCGCCGGAATTCGGTTCCACGGCAATCACCGCCTTGAAATCGAGGCCCGCCGCAAGCTGAACCATGTGCTGTCCGAGACGTACGAGCTGGAGCAGCCGATCCCCTATCAGATGCTGAACTAGCATCCACTCTTTCGAACCGAGCGGTTTCCGCGGCAGGCACAGCCTCCCGGAGCCGCTTTTTCTTTACAAGCGGAGCTGTCTTAGGCACAATAGGACGGTAGAGTCTGCTTAGGCCGACGGCCGAGGCTATTGGAGGAATAATCGAATCATGCGCTTGAGAGGAAGAAAAGGCATCCGCGAGGAGCTGGAGGCGCTGCCGCGCCTCGTCGTGCTCGATGCCGAGAAGCATAAAGGCAAGTGGAAGGAATTTTTCGGCAACGACAAGCCGATCCATGTGGAGCTGGGCATGGGCAAGGGCAAGTTCATCAGCCAGCACAGCGTGCGCAACCCGGACGTGAACTACATCGGCGTGGACATGTACGACGAGCTGATCCGCCGCGCGAGCGAAAAGGCGCTGCTGGCGAGGGAGGAGCTCGGCCTGGAGGGCTACCCGCCGAATCTGGCGCTGCTGCGCGCCAACATCGAGAACATCTCGGATATGTTCGCCCCCGGCGAGCTGGAGCGGATCTACCTGAACTTCAGCGATCCGTGGCCGAAGTCCAAGCATGCGCGCCGGCGGCTGTCGCATCCGCGCTTTTTGGAGCAGTACGCGGTAATTCTCAATGAATACGGCGAGATCCATCAGAAGACGGATTCGCGGCTGCTGTTCGAGTTCTCGCTCAACAGCTACGCCGAGACGGAGATGCAGATGCGCGCCATCTCGCTCGACCTGCATCGCGACGAGGTGCGGGACGATCTGGTGCTCACCGAGTACGAAAGCAAATTCATCCAGCAAGGGCTGCCGATCCACCGCTGCGAGGTCGTCGTCGGAGCTTCCGCGCTCGCCGCATACCGCGACGAGAAGAACGCCCGCCGCAGCCGCGAGGCGGCCAAGGAGCGCGAGGACCTGGAAAAGGCCAAGCTTCACGGCTCCCAGGCGTGAGCCTGCCGCCGCAGCGGACCTGATAACGAAAGCGAACCGCCCGCCGTTCCCTTGCAAGGGGACGGCGGGCGGTTCGCTTTTGCGCCTGCCTCCGGCAGCGGCAGCCTGTCCGCCGCGAGCGGCCTAGCTGCCGATGAACGAGATGGCCAGCAGCGCGGTCAACGTGCCGAGCAGCGCTCCGGCGCCGACGTCGGACGGGTAATGAAGTCCCAGGTACATCCGGGACCATCCGACCGAACCGGCGATCAGCGCGGCGGCAGCGACGATGAGCGGCAGCCAGGCGGGCAGCTCGGAAGCGGCAGCGTACGACAACGGGACGATCCAGGCGAAAACCGCTGTCGTATGGCCGGAGGGAAAGGAGGAGTCCGCCAGCGGGCTTTTGCCCGTGCGGACGCCTTCGATCGCCTGGTAGGGCCGCAGCCGCTTGAGCGTGCGCTTGACGACGGCGACCGGAATATGGCTGACGACGACCGCCGCGAGGCTCTGCCAGCCGGCGAGCTCCCAAGCTCCTTCGCCGAGCAGCAAGAGCAGCAGGGAGGCGCTCAGCGTGAACGTCGCTCCGCCCATATGCGTCACGGTCGACAGCCAGCGCCTCACGACGGCGCCGAGCCTCGCTCCCGCAGGGCCGCGGTTCAGCCAAAGCAGCAGCCTTCGCTCCTTCATGCGGAGCCAGCCGATGAACATCGCCACTCCTCCCGTCGGTTTGGTATTCTGTACCCCTATCATAACCTTCCGCGTGCGATCTGAATATGTCGCAGCTTCATTCTAAAGCAGATTTGTTAGGGCTGAATGAAGCGAAAGCCGTTTTAGGTTTCGCGGGCGTGGTAATGATGGGAGGAAGGACGCATCCGCTGGCGGATGCGTCCTTGAAGCGAAACCCGTCGTTCACCGGATTGTCACCGCCTTTTGTCGGACCTTGGAGAACTTTTCGAGGCGGTCGCTCGTCGGTAAGGACGAAAGCATCAAAACGCCAGCAAATGAATGGAAGAAGCGGTTAGCGCAAGCAAATGAGGGCATCCTAGTCTTTAATGCTCGTTGCAAGCGTTTTTCCCCTTGCTTTGAGCCGAAACGAAGGGGATTCGCCTTTTGACAAAGCTACGGGTTCCGTGGAAAATCAAAAGGGCCGTTTCCAGAAAAGCTGACATTAAAAAAACCAACACAGAGAGAAAAGAGCCCGCAGCATGTACAGAGAGAATATTAAAATCGGGGTCTCAAGGGGGCAACACAAATGATCGCGAGTTCCATCATGATCGCATTGCAAATTTTCCTGGCATTCGTCGGAATCTATCAGTTCGGCTTGGCGTTGTTCGGCATCGTCCGCAAGAAAAAGACGATCCGGCACAAGCCGCAGAAATCGTTCGCCATTCTTGTCGCGGCCCACAACGAAGAGAAGGTCGTCGGCGCGCTGATCGAGAACCTGAACCGCCTGGATTATCCGAAAGAGCTGTACGACGTGTTCGTCATCTGCGACAACTGCACGGACGGCACGGCCGACATCTCCCGCAGCATGGGCGCGCACGCTTGCGAGCGGTTCAACAACCAGCTCAAAGGCAAGGGCTACGCCATCGAATGGATGCTGAAGGAGCTGTGGGCGATGCCCAAGCAGTACGACGCCGTCGTCATGTTCGACGCGGACAATCTGGTGAACACCGATTTCCTCATCCACATGAACAATGACCTGTGCAATGGCCATCAAGTCATCCAGGGCTACCTCGATACGAAAAATCCGGACGACTCCTGGGTCACGGCATCCTACGGCATTACCTACTGGTACTGCAACCGCCTCTGGCAGCTGTCGCGCCGCAACCTCGGCATGGCGAACTTCCTCGGAGGCACCGGCATGTGCTTCGAAAGCGGCCTGCTGAAGGAAATGGGCTGGGGCGCGACGAGCCTCGTCGAGGACCTGGAGTTCTCCATGCGCTGCGTGCAGCGCGGCGTGCATCCGGTGCTCAACTACGAGGCCAAGGTGTACGACGAGAAGCCGGTCTCCTTCCGCGCCTCGGCGCGCCAGCGCCTGCGCTGGATGCAGGGCCACTTCACCGTCGCCCGCCAGTATTTCTTCCCGCTGCTCTGGGCCAGCATCAAGGAGCGCAATTTCGTCAAGTTCGATGCGGCGCTGTACTCGTTCTCGGTCTACAGCACGCTGCTCGGCTTCGTCGGCACCGTCGTCATCTGGATCGATTACGTGCTGCCGGCAGACAATGTGTTCTCGTCGATCTATGCGTATCTTCCATTCTGGGTGCCGGCCGTCGCGCTCGCGTCCGCCGCGCTTATGTTCCCGCTCGTCATGGCGCTTGAAGGGATCAAGTCCGGCAAGATGTACGCCCATCTGCTGTCGATGATCGTCTTCCAGCTCAGCTGGCTGCCGATCACGTTCTATGCGTTCTTCACGCAGAACAACAAGCAATGGAGCCATACGCAGCATACGCGCGTCATCCGCCTGGAGGAAGTGCAGAGCAAGCAGGCTTCGTAGGGCGGTTGACAGGCAGCTCGTCGTCATGGTACATTAGTTCAAGTGTTCTTGATTTCATGCAATTTACAACGACATATTCGCACAAGCAGGAGCGCCCGCTTCTCACCTGACCGACGCCGTCGGCTGGTATGCGATACGCAATATGGCCGCCTTCCCTCCTTGCGGAGAGAGGACGGATCTACTACGGCGTCTCACGCGGGTCCTGCTCCAGGACCCGCTTTTGCTTTTTATAGAGCATTCACGCGCGCAACACCAATCCCATTCGGAGGTGGACGATTATTAGCCGAGATCACCAAATCAACGACGACATCCGGGCGAGGGAAGTACGCCTGGTCGGACCCGAGAGCGAGCAGCTTGGCATCAAGCCGATCCGCGAGGCGCTGCAGATGGCCATCGATGCCAACATGGATCTGGTCAACATCGCTCCTCAAGCGAAGCCGCCGGTATGCCGCATCATGGACTACGGCAAGTTCCGCTACGAGCAGCAGAAGAAGGAGAAGGAAGCCCGCAAAAACCAGAAGATCGTCGATCTGAAGGAAGTGTGGTTCCGCTCCAACATCGACGAGCATGATTATCAGACCAAGCTCCGCAACGTCATCAAGTTCCTTGGCGAAGGCGACAAGGTCAAAGCCTCCGTCCGCTACCGCGGACGCGAGATCGCGCATGCGGCGGTCGGCCAGCGCATTCTGGAGCGTCTCCAGACCGAAGTGGCCGACATCTGCAACGTCGAGCGTGTGCCGAAACTGGAAGGACGCAGCATGATCATGATTTTGGCACCGAAGAACAACAATTGATTTTCATTTATTCAAGGAGGATAACGACATGCCTAAGATGAAAACCCACAGCAGTCTGAAAGACCGCTTCAAGATCACGGGAACGGGCAAGGTAAAGCGCTACAAGGCGTACCGCAACCACCTGCTCTCCCATAAATCGGGCCGCACGAAGCGCGTTCTGGCTACCCAGCCGAACATGGCTGCCGGCGACGTAAGCCGTCTGGCTCAAGGCCTCGCGCAACTGAAATAGCATTTCCCTGAGATTTATTTGATTAGAACCTACAGGAGGGTATTATCATGGCAAGAGTAAAAGGCGGATTCGTTCGCGCCCGTCGCCGCAAACGGATTCTTAAGCTCGCAAAGGGTTACTTCGGTTCCAAGCATCGCCTGTTTAAAACCGCAAAGGAGCAGGTCAACAAATCCCTGCTGTACGCGTACCGCGACCGTCGCCAACGGAAGCGCGACTTCCGCAAGCTGTGGATCGTCCGCATCAACGCCGCTGCGCGTCTGAACGGCCTGTCCTACAGCAAATTCATGTTCGGCCTGAAGCAAGCCGGCGTCGAAGTGAACCGCAAGGTTCTTGCCGACCTGGCCGTGAACGACATCGGCTCGTTCAACAGCCTGGCTGACGTGGCCAAGCAAAAGCTGAACGCCTAGCATCAAAAGGCTGTTCCCGTCATGCAGATGACAGGGAGCAGCCTTTTTTTGCGTTCATGCGGACATCCGTACAGCCGGGACGGCCGCCGGGAGAATAAGCTGGAAGGAACGGAAAGGAGGAATCATGTTGTCTAACGTCTCCAAGCAGCAAGTGCAGGCACTCATCGGCCAGACGGTCGAGGTCAAGATGAAGGACGGCTCGGTCGTAACGGGCAAGCTGGAAAAGCTGAACGGCGACAAGCTCTATGTGCGCGTTCAGGAGCAAGCCGGCAAGGCGGGCACCCGCGCCTTCATCTTGCCGCTGGCGCTGTTCTCCGTCCTTGCGATCGGCCTCGCTCCTTTCGGCGCTTATGGCGGGGGCTTCGGCGGCCCCTACGGACCGGGACCCGGCCCTTACGGCCCTTATGGACCGGGACCGGGCGGCCCTGGAGGTCCTTACGGCCCTTACGGTCCGGGCTGCTGCCCTCCAGTCGGACCGAAAGGGTTCTACTGACCTTCGGATCGCAGCGGCTTCGTCCACTGCGTCACCTTCAGATCGGGAAAATGGCGCACCGGCTCGTAGCCCTCGCGAGCGTAGAACCGGCGCGCCTTTTCGTTGACGTCGTCGACGAACAGCACGGCCATGAGCGACCCGCCCAGCGTTCCTTCGCGCTCGGCGCGGCGCATGAGCTCCAGGCCGATGCCGTGCTTGCGGCTGGCCGGATCGACCACGAGCATGTCGATGTGGAGCAGCGAGTGAATCTGGCCGAAATGGACGAAGCCGAGCGGGGGGCCGCCTTCGGGAGCGGCGACGATCGTGCGGCCGCTGTCGAAGCGGTCCGGCAATTCGGCAAGCACGGCGGGATCGTCGGGACTGACCGTATGGGACATCGGCATCAGCTCGGTGCGGATGAGGCGGATCAGCGTCGGCAGATCGTCCGGGCGATGCCCGCGATAGCGGATTTGGCGCATGCGGGAGACTCCTTCCGACGGGCCGGCGGAGCGCTTCCGCATGAGGCGGAGCGGGCATCCGCCGCGGCCGTCTCCACAGTCTATGCCGAAGCGGGGCCGGTTGCGAAGCGATTCGTTTTCCGGCCTCGTACATAACTTTTCCTGCAGCCGCGTAATCTAAGTATTGACGGATGATAAGCTCAAACCTATAATAAGGTCTAAGCTAATACCCGAACAGCAATGAAGAGGACGAAGTGTTAAGGGCTCTACTGTCCAGAGAGCGACGGATTCGCTGCAACCGCCGCCAGCATCCCTTTCCAACGAGCTCACCTCGGAGCTGTTTTCCTGAACGAAGCGCCCTTGCGCTTTCATTAGGGAGAATCGCCTGGCATGCGTTAACCTGCCGAAGTAGGACCGATGAGGCATGCATCTCGCGTCTTACTTCTTGAGACTCCGCATCGCGAGATGCGGCGTAAACCTGGGTGGTACCACGGAAGATCAACCTTTCGTCCCTATGCTTCGGCATAGAGGGCGAAAGGTTTTTTTGATTCAGCCAATACGATAGGGGCGAAGGCGGACCGTCGACACCGCCGCCGTCACGAAGGGAGGATCACATGATGGTGATGCAAGGCGAAGCAGTGCGCTCCAAGGAAGAGATCATGGATAGAATGAGGAAGCCGGAAGTGGTGAGCGGCTCTGAAATGCTGCTCCGCAGCCTGGTGCTCGAGGGCGTGGAATGTGTATTCGGCTACCCGGGCGGCGCGGTGCTGTTCATCTACGACGCCATGCACGGCTTCAAGGACTTCAACCACGTGCTGACCCGCCACGAGCAAGGCGCGATCCATGCGGCGGACGGCTATGCGAGAGCTTCCGGCAAGGTCGGCGTCTGCATCGCGACCTCCGGGCCGGGAGCGACGAACCTCGTCACCGGCATCGCGACCGCGTTCATGGACAGCGTGCCGCTCGTCGTCATTACGGGCAACGTCGCGACGAGCTTCATCGGCACGGACGCGTTCCAGGAAGCGGACATCACCGGCATCACGATGCCGATCACGAAGCACAGTTATCTCGTGCGGGACGTCGAGGACCTGCCGCGCGTCATCCACGAGGCGTTCCACATCGCGAACAGCGGCCGCAAAGGCCCGGTCCTGATCGACATCCCGAAGGATGTCTCGGCGGCCAAGGCGCTGTTCAAGCCGGTGACGGACGTGAGCATCCGCGGCTACAATCCGACCGTCACGCCGCGCAAGCCGCAGCTCGACAAGCTCGTCCGGGCGATCGCCGAAGCGGAGCGTCCGCTCATCCTCGCCGGCGGCGGCGTCGTCTACTCGGGCGGCCATGAGGAGCTGCTGGAATTCGCGGTCAAGACGGGCATTCCGGTCACGACGACGCTGCTCGGCCTCGGCGGCTTCCCGAGCGGCAACGAGCTATGGGTCGGCATGCCGGGCATGCACGGAGCGTACGCCTCCAACAAGGCGATCCAGGAGAGCGACCTGCTCATCAACATCGGCGCCCGCTTCGACGACCGCGTGACGATGAAGCTGGACGGCTTCGCGTCCAAGGCCAAGATCGTGCACATCGACATCGATCCGGCCGAGATCGGCAAAAACGTGCCGACGGACATCCCGATCGTCGGCGACGTCAAGACGACGCTCGGCCTGCTTAACCAGGAGGTCGGCTTTGCCGACAAGGCGGACGCCTGGCGCGCCCAGATCCGGCAATGGAAGCAGGACCAGCCGCTGCGGTACGTCGATTCCGACACCGAGCTCAAGCCGCAGTGGGTCATCGGCATGATCCACGATACGACCGAGGGCAACGCGATCGTCACGACGGACGTCGGCCAGCATCAGATGTGGGCGGCGCAGTACTACCGCTTCAACCAGCCGCGCTCCTGGATCACCTCCGGCGGCCTCGGCACGATGGGCTTCGGCTTCCCGTCCGCGATCGGCGCGCAGATGGCGCACCCGGACCGGCTCGTCGTCAGCATCAACGGCGACGGCGGCATGCAGATGTGCGCCCAGGAGCTGGCGATCTGCGCGATCAACAACATTCCGGTCAAGGTCGCGATCATCAACAACCAGGTGCTCGGCATGGTGCGCCAGTGGCAGGAGATCATCTACGACAACCGCTACAGCCACATCGACCTGGCCGGCAGCCCCGACTTCGTCAAGCTGGCCGAGGCGTACGGCGTCAAAGGCTTCCGCGCGACGAACAAGCAGGAGGCGGAGGCGGCCTGGAAAGAAGCGCTTGCCCATCCGGGTCCGGCAGTCGTGGAATTCGTCGTCCGCAAAGGCGAGAACGTCTACCCGATGGTCACCCAGGGCAACACGATCGACGTCATGCTGATGGGGGATGAACAATGAACCAGAGATATACGATCGCCGTCCTCGTGAACAACCAGCCGGGCGTGCTGCAGCGCGTGGCTGGCCTGTTCGGACGGAGAGGCTTCAACATCGAGAGCATCACGGTCGGCGCCAGCGAGGAAGCGGGCCTCTCCCGCATGGTCATCGTCACGGAAGGCGACGAGAAGGTGCTGGAGCAAGTGTCCAAGCAGCTGTACAAGCTGATCGACGTCATCAAGGTCGTCGACGTGAGCGGCAGCCCGATGGTCGCCCGCGAGCTGGCGCTGATCAAGGTCAACGCCGAGCCGGCAGCCCGTCCGGAAATTCTCGGCGTCGTCGAGACGTTCCGCGCCGCGGTCGTCGACATCGGACCGAGCTCGCTGATCGTGCAGGCGGTCGGAGGGACCGACAAGATCGACGCGATGATCGAGCTGCTGCGTCCATACGGCATCCGGGAGCTTTCCCGCACCGGCGTGACGGCCATGAACCGCGGCACCGTCCGCTCCTGATTCGCTCCGCGCCAGGAGCCAGACGATGCGCCGCCGGACTGTAGCGCGAATTTTCGGATAAGTTCGACAACGAATCTATAAGGCTATTGTTTTTACCTATAACACCTCAAAAACCCGCTTTGAGCGGGAGTTTAAGGAAGGCAGACGAGCCGCTCCCCGCTCGAGCTTTAACGCGCTGTCTCTTTAAACACCCGCTCAAAGGGGTTCCAATCCAAAGGAGGCATCATCTCATCATGGCAGTTAAATTGTTCTATGAAAACGACGCGGATCTCAGCGTTCTCCAAGGCAAGACGGTAGCAGTCATCGGTTACGGCAGCCAAGGCCATGCTCAAGCGCAAAACCTGCGCGACAGCGGCGTGAAGGTCGTCATCGGCCTGCGCGAAGGCAAGTCCGCCGACAAAGCCCGCAACGACGGCTTCGAGGTGCTGACCGTCGCCGACGCGACCCGCAAGGCGGACGTTGTCCAGATCCTCATGCCGGACGAGACGCAAGCCCAGGTGTACAACGATGAGATCGCCCCGAACCTCAAAAAAGGCGCCGCTCTCATGTTCTCCCACGGCTTCAACGTGCACTTCGGCCAAATCGTGCCGAGCAAGGACACGGACGTGCTGCTCGTCGCTCCGAAATCGCCGGGCCACATGGTGCGCCGCACGTATGTCGAAGGCTTCGGCGTTCCCGGCCTGATCGCGGTCGAGCAGGACGCGACGGGCAATGCCCAGGCGATCGGCCTCGCTTACGCGAAGGGCATCGGCTGCACCCGTGCCGGAGTATTCGAGACTTCGTTCCGCGAAGAGACCGAGACCGACCTGTTCGGCGAGCAGGCTGTCCTTTGCGGCGGCACGTCCGCGCTCGTCAAAGCCGGCTTCGAAACGCTGGTGGAAGCGGGCTACGCGCCGGAGATGGCGTACTTCGAATGTCTCCATGAGCTGAAGCTGATCGTCGACCTGATGTACGAAGGCGGACTGGCGTCGATGCGCGACTCCATCTCCAACACGGCCGAGTACGGCGATTATGTCACTGGCCCGCGCATCGTGACCGACGAGACGAAAAAAGCGATGAAGGAAGTGCTCTCCGACATCCAGCAAGGCAAGTTCGCCCGCGACTTCATCCTCGAGAACAAGTCCGGCCGCGCCATGCTGACGGCGACCCGCCGCAACGAAGCCGAGCATCCGATCGAGAAGACGGGCGCGCAGCTGCGCGAGCTGATGCACTGGATCAAGAAGTAAGACGAGTCAAGCAGCACGGCAGCGCGCTTCTTCCACCTGGAATGAGGCGCGTTTGCCGCTTCATAAGCTAAACAATCCTACCGAACGGAGGTGCCGGCTTGCGCAAGATCTATATTTTCGATACAACGCTCCGCGACGGCGAGCAATCGCCCGGGGTCAACCTGAATACCCGGGAAAAGGTGGAGATCGCCCTCCAGCTCGAGAAGCTCGGCGTCGACCGCATCGAGGCCGGCTTCCCGGCCGCCTCGCCGGGCGATCTGGCGGCGGTGCAGGCGGTGGCCGCAGCGGTCAAGTCCGCGACCGTCATCGGCCTCGCGCGCGCCGTCGAGCGCGACATCGACGCCGCCTGGGAAGCGCTCAAGGATGCGGCCGATCCGTGCATCCACATCTTCCTGGCGACGTCGCCGATCCATCGCAAGCATAAGCTCAAGATGGAGAAGGAGCAGGTGCTCGCGACGGCCGACAAGGCGATCCGCTACGCGAAGCAGAAGTTCGCCAAGATCGAGTTCTCGCCGGAGGACGCAGGCCGCACGGAGCTGGACTTCCTGTGCGAGGTGACGGAGATGGCGATCCGGGCGGGAGCGACCGTCGTCAACATCCCCGATACGGTCGGATACATGACGCCGGCCGAGTTCGGCAACATTTTCAAGACGCTCAAAGAGCAGGTGCCGGGCATCGAGACGATCCAGCTCAGCGCCCACTGCCATGACGACCTCGGCATGGCGACGGCGAACGCGCTGGCGGCGATCCAGAACGGCGCCGACCAGATCGAGGGCACGATCAACGGCATCGGCGAGCGCGCCGGCAACACGGCGATCGAGGAAGTGGCGCTGGCGCTGGAGACGCGCGCGGCTCTGTACGGCGCCAAGACCGGCCTCAAGCTGACCGAGATCGCCCGTACGAGCCGACTCGTCAGCAAGCTGACCGGCATGGTCGTGCCGGGCAACAAGGCGATCGTCGGCGCGAACGCCTTCGCCCATGAGTCCGGCATCCATCAGGACGGCATGCTCAAGGAGAAGACGACGTACGAGATCATCTCTCCCGAGACGATCGGCATCAAGGAGTCGAAGCTCGTCATGGGCAAGCACTCCGGCCGCCACGCGTTCCGCGAGAAGCTGCTCGATCTCGGCTATGAGCTCGAGGACGAGGCGCTGAACGCCGCGTTCGCCAAGTTCAAGGATCTGGCCGACCGCAAGAAGAACGTTACGGACGAGGATCTGCTCGCGATGCTGGAGGAGAAGCTCGTCGACACGCCGGAGGTGTACGCGCTCGAAACCGTCGAGGTCCATTACGGCAACCGCTCTACGCCGAAGGGATCCGTCTCGATCCGGGTCGAGGAGCGCGGCGTGCAGTCGGGCACGGCGGAGGGCAACGGCTCTGTCGACGCCCTGTTCAACGCGATCGACCTCGTCACGGGCGAGACGGTCGAGCTGGACGACTACTCCATCAAGTCCGTCACGGACGGCAAGGACGCGCTCGGCGAGGTGCATGTCGTGCTGCTGCAGGACGGCGTATCCGCGCAGGGCCGCGGCGTGAGCACGGACATCCTCGAGGCGAGCGCGCGCGCGTATGTCGACGCGCTCAACCGGCTCATCGAGAAGCGCAAGGCTCCGGGCCGCCGCGACAAGATGAGCCTGATCTGACGCGACGCGAGCTTCTCTTTACAGCTCCATCCGGTCCGCCTGTTTCCGCAGCAGGCGGGCTTTTTCATCTCGCGAAGGCTGCTCTATAGGCGCGCCCTATCAACACCATAGCTATCCTATCTTGGAACAATCGAGCGGGAGTATGGTACAACTGATGATAGTTATTCTCATTCGTTATCGAGACGAGACAGGAGTGTTCAACTATGGCAGAAGTGAAAAAGATCGCGGTCATCGCAGGCGACGGCATCGGACCGGAAGTCGTCGGCGAGGCCATCAAGGTCATCAAGAAAATCGAGGAGCGGTACGAGTACCGCTTCGAATTCGAGCACGGCCTGTTCGGGGGCATCGCCATCGACGAGAAGGGAACCCCGCTGCCGCAGGAGACGCTGGACATCTGCCAAAAGGCCGATGCGGTGCTGCTCGGCGCGGTCGGCGGACCGAAGTGGGACAACAACTCGAAGGAGCTGCGTCCTGAGACGGGACTGCTCGGCATCCGCAAGGCGCTCGGCCTGTTCTCCAACATCCGTCCGGCGACGGTGTTCGACTGCCTGAAGGATGCCTCCACGCTGAAGCCCGAGGTGCTCGAGGGCACCGACCTGATCGTCGTGCGCGAGCTGACGGGCGGCATCTACTTCGGCGAGAAGTTCCGCCGCGAGGGCGAGCACGGGCAGGAAGCGGTCGACACCTGCGTCTACAACGTGCAGGAGATCGAGCGCATCGTGCGCCAGGCGTTCGACATCGCGATGACCCGCAGCAAGCGGCTGGCGTCCGTCGACAAGGCGAACGTGCTGGAGACGTCCCGCCTGTGGCGCGAGGTCGTGAACCGGATCGCTCCGGAGTATCCGGAGGTCGAGCTGGAGCATGTGCTCGTCGACAACTGCGCGATGCAGCTGCTGCGCCGTCCGTCGAGCTTCGACGTCATCGTCACGGAGAACATGTTCGGCGACATCCTGAGCGATGAGGCGGCGATGCTGACCGGCTCGATCGGCATGCTGAGCTCGGCGTCGCTCGGCGAAGGCAGCTTCGGCCTGTACGAGCCGGTGCACGGATCGGCTCCCGACATCGCGGGCCAGGGCATCTCCAATCCGATCGCGACGATTTTGTCGGTCGCGCTCATGTTCCGCCTCACGTTCGGCTATCATGACGCGGCGCAAGCGATCGAGGACGCGGTCAAGGAAGTGCTCGACGCCGGCCACCGCACGGGCGACATCGCGGTCGACAAGTCCAAGGCGATCGGCACCGAAGCGATGGGCGACCTGATCGCGAGCGCGATCCGCTAAGCTTTCCGGCTCGCGGGAAGCCCCCTCCTTTCGAATGGACTGCCGTTTTTTGGACAACCTAATTCCGATGCGCATTTAGCGTGAAGGAGGGTTTCGGAATCATGGCAGAACGTTTGGTCGGCCGTCCGGCGCCGGATTTTACGATGGAGACCGTCGACGGCGAGGGCAAGGAGTTCGGCAGGGCGTCGCTTTCCGACTACCGCGGCAGATGGCTCGTCTTCTTTTTCTATCCGCTCGACTTTACGGTCGTGTGCCCGACGGAAATTACGGCGCTCAGCGATGCGGCCGACCGGTTCCGCAAGCTGGACGCGGACATCCTCGGCGTCAGCATCGACAGCGTCCACAGCCACAAGGCCTGGATCAACACGCCGAAGAGCGAGAACGGACTCGGCAAGCTGAGCTTTCCGCTGGCATCCGACATGACGAAGCAGGTTGCTCGCGACTACGGCGTCTTGATCGAAGAAGAAGGCATCGCGCTGCGCGGCCTGTTCATCGTCGATCCGGAGGGCGAGCTGAAGCATCAGGTCGTCCACCACAACGACGTCGGCCGCAGCGTCGAGGAGACGCTGCGCGTGCTCCAAGCGCTGCAGTCCGGCGGGCTTTGTCCGATGAACTGGAAGCCGGGCGACAAACCGATCCGCTCCAACTGAATTCATCCCTTCCAGGGTAGCCAGGGCATTCCGCCTTGGCTTTTTTCATTCTAGAAAGTCTTCGATGTCGGTTCCGCGTTTCCGGCCGCTCGCCCCAAATTCTGATCAGGCGCACGAATCGCGGCTCCTTCTGCGTCCAAGCGGCTTTCCAAGGGTAAGGATAAGCAAATCCAGCAGGCATCGACCTATGAAGGAGGCCCCTTGAAATGACCCATGAAACGGAACGACCGCAAGCGGCTGAGCCGCCTCGCGACCCTGATGCTCCCCGTCTGCCGCAGCCGCCGGAGCCGGAAATAACGCCTCCGCCCGCCCCTGAAATCGAGCAGCCGAAGCCCGCCGAGCTGCCGCCAGCCGATCCGCAGCCGGAAATCATGCCCGATCCGGGACCGGAGCTGCCGCAACTGCCGCAGGAGCCCGAAATCAAGCCCGAGGACCTGCCTCCGGCTCCGCTTCCGTAACCGTCGGCGGTTTGGCAGGAATTCCGCTAGGCATTGCCGAATAGAATGCAGATAACGATCCAAGCCATTCCGATTGGCGGACGGCGAGTACAAGGAGGGAACCAGGATGAGCTTTTGCTGCGGAGCGAGCATGATCGGCACGAAAGGAACGCTCAGACACTATCGGACCCACATTCATAACGTCCCCATTCTGTTCTGTCCGGTTTGCCATCGCGTGGATATTCATTATATGATAGAAAGCGAATACGAACTATTAGCCGAATATGCGCATGGAGACGGAGTTTCCGAGGTGGATTTCCACGACTATGTCGACCAGCGCGGCAAGTCGCTGTTCGAGAACTGCGTGAACCATGACAACGAGGATCCGATGGAAGTGGTCCTGAGCCAGATCGACATGGCGCTCGACCTGCTCGGCTTCGCCAAGCATATCGGAGACGCGGACTGGGAAGCGGAGCTCAAGAAAAGGCTCGGCATCCTCAATTCCCGCCGCAACAAGCTGAAAGCCAAGCGGACCTCGGAAGGTCTTTGCTAGAGACGAACGGCGCCTCCTGTAGCAGGAGGCTTTTTTATTTGAAGCGACTCCCGCAATCGGGCGGGACGCTGCGAACCGTATAGGAAACGAGGTGCTCTGTTGCTGCTGATGGTGTTCAAAAGATGGTTCGGACGCTTCAGCGTCAAGCAGCAATCCGCTGTCTCCGAACCGGACAAGCTCCGCGCGGCGCTGGGGCGGATCCAGGCAGGCGACGAAGCGCTGCGGGAGAAGCTCATCCAGGATTACCGTCCGTTCATCCTCAAATCGACCAGCCGGTTCTGCAAGCGGTATATCGATCCGGTACGCGACGACGAGTTCAGCATCGCGATGATCGCGTTCAATGAAGCGATCGAGCATTTTTCCCCCGCGTCGGGACGATCGTTCACCGGCTTCGCCGAAACGGTCATCCGCCGCCGGCTGATCGACTATATCCGGCGCGAGAAGCGCCACCGCCAGACCGTGCCCTCCGGCAGCTTCGACCAGGAGGGCGAGCTGGAGGACAGCCTGCAGGCGGCATGGATCCAGCAGGCCGTCTCGCGCTTCCATCTCGATCGCGACGCGGAGGAGCGGCGGCTGGAGATCGAGGACTTCGCCGCGGAGCTGAAGGGCTACGGCATCCGCTTCGCGGAGCTTGCGGAGTGCTCGCCGAAGCATCAGGACTCCCGCAGGCTGCTGCAGGGCATCGCGCTTCGCCTGGCGGATCAGGACTGCCTGTGGGGCATGCTCGTCGACAAGCGGCGGCTGCCGGTCAAGGAGCTGATGGAGCAGTCTTCCGTCTCGCGCAAGACGATCGAGCGCAACCGCAAGTATTTGATCGCGATCGCGGTCTTGCTGCGCGGCCATTATCCTTATTTGGAAGACTACTTGCTGCTGCGCCAAGGCCGGCAGCCTTTGGAACGGAATCAGGAGCAGGCGGCGGGGGGGAGAAATCGGTGAACGGGAACGGCATCGTGCTGGAGGTCAAGAAGGGCAGCGTCATCGTGCTTACGCCCGACGGCAGCTTCCGCAAGATCAGAAGCCGCGGAGGGGAAGCGGTCGGCCAAGAGGTCGAGCTCCCGCCCGCCGTCCGTGCGGTCCGGCCGCGCTGGGTGCTGCCGGCGGCGGCGGGAGCTTTGGCGCTGCTGCTGGCGATCCCCGTCCTGTACGCAGGCCGGGCGGCGGCCCATCCGGTCGTCGCCTACATCAGCCTCGACATCAATCCGAGCTTCGAGGTCGGCGTCGACGCCGACCTCATGGTGCGGCAGCTGCGCGCGGTCAATGCCGATGCCGTGCCGCTCGTCCAAGAGCTCGACTACAGCGGGCAGCCTGCCTCGCTCGTCATGGAGGAGCTGGCGGAACGGCTGGCCGAATCGGATTACTTGAAGCAGGAGACCGCCAAGGTGCTGCTCGCGGGAGTCCGGCTGAAAGGGAACGGAGAAGAGCTGACGGAGCTCGGCGCGCAGGCGCGGCACGCGCTGGAGTCGGCGGCGGAGCAGGCCGGCGAGGACGGCCTGCAGGTGACCGAGCTGCGCTCGACGCCGCAGGTGCTTCTGGAAGCGGAGGAGCTCGGCCTGTCCGTCGGCCAGATGACCGTCTATCTCCTGGCCATGGAAAAAGGCTACGACGTGTCGCTCGAACGTCTGCGCACGCAGCCGCTGCCGGCAACGGCCGTTTGGCAGGGCGGCCTGGACGCGCTCGTGCCGGATAGCGCGGAGCTGGATGAGGAGAAGCTGGATCGGCTGCTGGAGGCGGAAAAGTCGGCTCGGGCGAAGGCGTCCGCCGTCCAGCCGGCGAGTCCGGCCGCGGAGCGGGCCGCAACGCCGTCGCCGCCCGCCCGTCCGGCGGCTGCCTCGGCGCCGGCGCGCACGACGACGCCCCCGGCCGAGCGGCAGCGCGACCCGGTCGGCCGTCCGTCCGCGCATCCGCCGCATGGACCGAGCCGCCATCCGGCATCGGCCCAGCCTGCCGGGAACGTAAAGGCGGCCGAAAGCCGCGAACGGGAGCAGCGCGAGTTCAGGCGCGGGCTGGAGCAATGGAAGCGGGAGGCGGAGCAGGCTCGCCGGGCGCTGGAGCGCAAGCAGCGCGAGGCGGAGCGCCGCCTCGAGCAAGCCCGCGACAGCCGCGCCAAGGAAGCCGCCGCCAAGGCGGCGGAGATTCGAAGCAAGGCGGAGCAGCGGATCCGGGAAGCGGCGGATCGGCGGAAGCGGGAGCACGAAAAAGCGAAAAGCAGCGCGGAGGCCGAACGGAAAAAGGCCGAAGCCAAGCGGAAGGAGCAGCGGGAGCAGCGGGATGGCCGGGACGGGCATTCCGATCGCTGACGAGCCGACGCATGTCGAAAGCGGGCCGGAGAGGCCCGCTTTCGCGCGTCTTCTGGCAGGGGCCGATCCGAGTTTCGGAGCGGGCTGGAGCTGGCAATTTTCGACATTATTTCCGATTGACACTTGTTGACAGCCAATCCTATGATTGATGTACGAATCGACGGCTTGACTGCGATCCTGACAGCAAGGAACAGGGAGGGCGGAGCTCGTACATGGAGATGGAACTGTTCAACATCAGCAATGTGAGGGATGCGATCCGAGCTCGTCAACGAGGCCGGGAGCTGGCGCGGGAGCTTGGCTTCGGCATCATCGACCAGACGCGCATCGCTTATGCCATATCCGAGCTATCGAGCGGTTTCGTAGAGATGCATCGGCGCAGCCAGATGCTGATCGGCAAAGTGCGCAAGGAAACGGGAGAAGCCGGATTGGAATGGTCGCTCATCGGCAGCTGCAGCTTTTCCCTTGAGCTGGAAGAGGAATGGAATTCGCTTTGGTCGGAGGAATGGGACATCGCCATCACGAGACGCATCGGCACCTGCATCACGTTCCGCAAATGGCTGCCTCCGTCCTTCTACATGAGTTCGACACCGATACAGCTCCAGCTGTTTGCAACCGGAGAGGAGCAAGGCTAATGCAGGCAATTCGAAAGCGCTATTTCCCGGCGCTTGCCGAATATATTCGAAGCGGGAGCGAGGCATCGCTGTATCAGGCAACAGAGCTAGGGAAAATGTTCCATAACATCGGGCCGGAGGAGATCATCGCGATCCACGAGGAGAGCATGCGCAACATCGTCCTCAACGTCGACTCGGAGGAAGCGCTCGACTTGTACGGCCGCTCGTTCCTGTTCCTGATCGAGCTGATGGTCGCCTACCGGTTCCGGTACCAGCCCGAGCGTCCGGCGGACGAGCGGTACATCGAGATGAGGGAGCTGCTCAGCCGCTCCTACCGCTCCTTCGAGCGGGTCAAGAGCAAGTACGAGAACGTGCTGCAGCATATGGACAGCGGCATCGCTCTGTTCGATACGGAAGGCATCGTCACGTTCATGAACTTGCAGATGGCCCGCTTTCTCGACGTTCCCCGCAAGACTCTCGTCGGCTGCAGCATATTGGAAATCCTCCGCCACGCCCAGCTGACCCGTCCGACGAGGCGGCTGCTGGTGCGTCTCTATCGCGAGATCATCGTGCGCCGAAACAAGTATTTCGAGTTCCAGGACAGCAGCGGCCGCCATCTGCTCATCACGGCGACCTACGGCGACCAGCTGGACGGAGACTATCTCATCAGCATGAAAGATGTATCCGAATACAAGCAGATCGAGCAGACCGCCTACCAGAACGACAAGCTGGCGATGCTCGGCAAGATCGCCGCCGCGATCGCGCATGAGATCCGCAATCCGCTCACCTCGATCCGCGGCTTCATCCAGCTGCTGCGGCCGACGCTGGTCGATCTCGGCAAGGAGGAGTACGCCAAGATCATGGTGGCGGAGATCGACCGCGCCAACGACATCATCTACGAATTCCTCAACTCCTCCAAGCCGACCGCTCCGATGAAGCAGACGATCCGGCTCGCGTCGCTGCTCAAGGAAGTCAGCCTGCTCAGCGAAAGCGAGGCGCTCATGCATAATTGCTTCATCTCGCTGGAGGCGCAGGATTCCGAGCTGCATGTCTCGATCGACGTCAAGCAGATCAAGCAGGTCGTGCTGAACCTGTTCAAAAACGCGATGGACGCCATCGCGGAGCTGGAGGGCGAGCGGGAAGGGCGGATCGACGTCATCCTGGACCGCAAGTCGGATTTCGCCGAAATTACGATCCGCGACAACGGCAAGGGCATGGACCGGGCGACGCTGAACCGTCTGTTCGATCCTTTTTTTACGACAAAGGAGTCGGGGACAGGCCTCGGGCTGTCGGTCAGCTACCGGATCGTCCGCAACCACTCCGGCACGATCCGCGTCACGAGCACCGCGGGGGAAGGCACGTCGTTCATGATCTATTTGCCAATTGCCGAGCAAAAGACTTAAAATCGGGGGAGATCTCCCCGGTTTTTTTTGCGTTTTGGACCCGCATGGATCGAGGGAAAGCGAAAGGAAGCGGAAACGAATGAACAGGACCATCACTTTTTCTCATAAGGTTTCGGAGGCGGCGGAAGCGGCCGGCGCGCTGATCGTGCGGCCGGTGGCTCCGGCCGAGCTGCAGGAGGACGCGGCCGGAGGCGGCCTTGGAGCCGGCGACCCGCTCGCGGTTCCCGCCGTGCGGGAGGCGCTGCGCCGCAGCTATCGGCTCGGCGCCTTCAAGGCGGCGGCGGAGCAGACGCTGACGATGCCGCTGCTCGGCCTGCATGAGGCGGAGGCGGCCGTGTTCGTCGGCCTCGGCGAGTCGTTCGCGACGGGCGACGGGCTGCGCCGCCTCGGCGCGGCCGCGGCGCGGGAGCTCAAGGCGCAAAAAGCGGAGCGCGCCGTGCTGCTCGTGCCGCTGCAGCTGCATGACGGCGTAGGCGACAGCCTCGGCACGGCGCAGGCGGCCGCGGCATTGGCCGAAGGGCTGACGCTCGGCGGCTACGAGCGCGCCAAGTCGCGCTCCGGCGAGCCGCCGGCGGCGCGGGAGCTGCAGATCGAGCTGCAGCTGTGCGGCGGCGCGGACGAAGGCCGGGCGGCGGCCTGGAACGAAGGGTTCGCGCGCGGCCAGCTCGCCGGCGAGGCGGTCGCCTGGGCGCGCGATCTCGTGCATCTGCCGGGAAGCGAGCTGACGCCGGAGGCTTTGGCCGAGGAAGCGGAGCGGCTCGCGGACGAGGCGGAGCTCGACGTCGAGATCATCGACGAGTGGACGGCGGGAGAGCTCGGCATGGGCGGCCTGCTCGGCGTCGGCAAAGGCAGCGTCCATCCGCCGCGCATGATCGTGCTGCATTACGAGGGCGATCCGGACAGCGTCGAGAAATGGGGCCTGATCGGCAAGGGCATCACGTTCGATACCGGGGGCTACTCGCTCAAGCGCGCTCCCGGGATGGAGGATATGATCGGCGACATGGGCGGCGCGGCGGCGGTGCTCGGCGCGATGCGGATCATCGGCAAGCTCAAGCCGAAGGCCAACGTCGTCGCGGTCATCCCTTCGGCCGAGAACATGATCTCCGACCGGGCGTTCAAGCCGGGCGACGTGCTGACGATGATGAACGGCATGACCGTGGAGATCGTCAACACGGACGCCGAGGGCAGGCTCGTGCTCGCGGACGGGATGACGACCGCGATCCGGCGCGGGGCGACGAAGCTCGTCGACGTGGCGACGCTGACCGGCGCGGTCGTGTCGGTGCTCGGCGACACGGCCTCCGGCATCCTCGGCAACGACGAGACGCTGAGCCGCGAGCTGGAGGAAGCGGCGATCCGCAGCGGCGAGCGCGTCTGGCCGCTGCCGGCCTATGCCGAATTCCGCCGCAAGCTCGACAGCGCCGCCGCCGATCTGAAAAACGGCGCGGGCCGGGAAGGCGCGGCGAGCATCGCCGGCCTGTTCATCGGCGCGTTCGCGGAGGACAAGCCTTGGGTGCATATCGACATCGCCGGCACGTCGTGGATCGGCCGGCCGCGCGGCTGGGAGAGCAAGGGCGCGACCGGTGTCATGACGCGCACGCTCGCGGAGCTCGTGCTGCGGGACGGCGGCATGGAGCTTCGCTGAGACGGAGCCGGCACGACAAATCTTTTGCGTTCTTTACCGATTTCCCGTATCATAGGATGAACGTTACCTTACCATGTTAGGAGTTCTGCGATCATGTCCGCCAAAACGACCCCAAGCAAAATTGTCGACTGCACCGTCCGTGATGGAGGCCTCGTGAACAACTGGGACTTCAGCATCGAATTCGTGCAAGATCTATACCGCAGCCTGGACGAGGCCGGCGTCGAGTATATGGAGATCGGCTACAAAAACTCGCCGAAGCTGCTCAAGGGCGCGGATGCCGCAGGCCCTTGGCGCTTCCTGAACGACGACTTCCTGCGCAAGGTGCTCCCGAACAAGGGCCGGACGAAGCTGTCCGCCCTCGTGGACATCGGCCGCGTCGACGAGAGCGACGTGCTGCCCCGCTCGGAGAGCATGCTCGACCTGATCCGCGTCGCCTGCTACATCCAGGACGTGGACAAGGCGCTCGAGCTCGTGGAGCTGTTCCATGAGCGCGGCTACGAGACGACGCTCAACATCATGGCGCTGTCCAACGTCATGGAGAACCAGCTGATCGAGGCGTTCGACGCGATCCGCGAGAGCGTCGTCGACGTCGTGTACGTCGTCGATTCCTACGGCAGCCTCAAGCCGAGCGACTTCGGCTACCTGATCGACAAGTTCAAGCAGCATCTGCCGAACAAGAAGCTGGGCGTGCATACGCACAACAACCAGCAGCTCGCGTTCGCCAACACGCTGCTCGCCGTCGACAAGGGCGTCGAGTTCCTCGACGCGAGCGTATACGGCATGGGCCGCGCCGCCGGCAACTGCAACACGGAGCTGCTCGTCGCCCATCTGCCGGGCACGAAGTACAGCGTCCGCCCGGTGCTGGAGATGATCGAGAAGCATATGCTGCCGCTTCGCCAAAAGGAAGAGTGGGGATACATCATGGAGTACATGGTGACCGGCCTGCTCGACGAGCATCCCCGCTCGGCGATGGCGCAGCGCGGCTCGGACAAGCAGGACCGGATCGTCGATTTCTACGATCAGCTGACGACCCCCGAAGTGCTGCACGGCAAATAAGCCGCCGTCCGCTCCGCCCGGAGCCTGCGAAGCCGCCCCTGACGACCGCCACGGTCGTCAGGGGCGGCTTTTTCGCGTCTGCACGCCCAATAAGTATGCGTTTACAACAGAGACGCGACCTGCTATTGTTTTAGTTCCGAGAGACAAGAGGGCAGGAGAGGATCGCATGTACCGAGTGTTGCTGGCCGATGACGAGGCCGATGTCCGAGAAGGATTGCGGGCGGAGATCCGCTGGGAGGAGTGCGGCTTCGAGGTCGCGGCGACGGCCGAGAACGGCCTGGAGGCGCTGGAGCTGGCCGAGCGGCTGCTGCCGGACGTCGTGCTGACGGACATCCGCATGCCGTTCGTGGACGGGCTCGAGCTCGTCCGCCGGCTGCAGGCGGCCTTGCCGCTGGCCAAGACGGTCATCCTGACCGGCTACGACGAGTTCGACTATGCCCGCCAGGCCGTCTCGCTGAGCGTCGACGAGTACCTGCTCAAGCCGTTCACGGCGGCGAGCCTGACGGAGCTGCTGCGCGGACTTAAGGAAAGGATGGACCGCGAGCGCGCGGAGCGCGAGGACGCGCGCGAGCTGCGGGAGCACTATTACCGGAGCCTGCCGCAGCTGCGCGGGCAGTTCCTCAGCTCGCTGCTGTATCGCCGCTACCCGGAGGCGGCCATTCGGCGCAAGGCCGAGCAGTATGGCCTGAGCCTGGACGGGGAGGGCTGCTCGGTATCCGTCGTCCGCATCGGAGAGCTGGAGGAGGACGCGGGCACGGAGGGCTCGCTCCGGCAGTCGCCGGACGAGGAGCTGAAGCTGTTCGCCGTGCTCAACGTCGCCGAGGAGATCTGGTCGGCGGCGCGGCGCGGCATCGCTTTCCTCCATCAGGACAGCATCGTGCTCATGGACTTCGGCATCGCGGAGGCCGGCTGGAAGGAGAGCTGCCAGCAGACGCTGGAGCAGCTCGCGCGCAGCGTCGAATTCTACCTGCGGCTGCCCGTGACGATCGGCACCGGCCTGCCCAAGCGCAGCCTGTCCGAGCTGCAGGAAGCGTACGAGGAAGCGCTGCTCGCGCTCGACTATCGGCTCGTGCCCGGCATGGACCGGCTCGTCTTCCTGCAGGACGTCGAGCGCCGGCCGTCGGAGCCGCTGCGCTTCGACGAGCTGCGCGAGCAGGCGCTCGCGCGCTGCCTCAAGGTCGGCACGGCCGAGGAGCTGGAGGCGCTGCTGGCGGACATTCTCGGCGAGATTCGGGAAAGCCATACGTACAGCGGCATCCAGATGTACCTCATGGAAGTGCTGACGGCGATCTGCCGCACGGCCCAGTCCGCCGGCGTCGAGCTCGAGGAGCTGCTCGGAGCCGGAGCGCAGCCGTATGCCGAGCTGTCCCGGCTCGCCGGACTCGGCGAGGCGAGGCGCTGGCTGGGGGAGCTCGGCGCGGCCGTCATGCAGCGCATCGCCGGCACGCGCCAGCATGCGTACAAGGATCTGGTGGAGGAGGCGATCCGCTTCACCCGCGCGCATCTGCATGATCCCGAGCTGTCGATCGCGAGGGTCTGCTCGCATCTGCATATCAGCGCCGGCTATTTTTGCGGGCTGTTCAAGCGCGAGGTGAAGCTCACGTTCCTCCAGTACGTGCTGCAGCTGCGCATGGAGCTCGCGCAGGAGCTGCTGCGCTCGACCGAGCTCAAGGCGTTCGAGATCGCCGAGCGGATCGGCTTCTCCGAGCCGAACTACTTCAGCTTCTGCTTCAAGAAGCATACCGGCACGACGCCCAAGGAATACCGCAGCCGGGCCAAGGAAGCGGAAGCGGGGCCGCTGCCGTGAAGCGGCCGACGCTCAAGGAGGCGGCCCGCTTCAAGGAGCGGGTGCGCCATTCGCGCGTCAGCAGCATCCAGTCGATCGTCACCTGGTCGTTCTCCGTCATGATCGTCATCGCGATCGGCACGGTCGCCTTCCTGCTGCACGACAAGTTCTCCGCATCGGCGGAGCGCAGCGCCTTCACCTCCTCCAGCCAGATCGTCGATCAGGTCAGCTACAACCTCGAGGACTACGTGCGCGGCTTGTCGAGCTTTTATCGGGCGATCGAGCAGAACCTGCTGGACAAAGGCCGATGGGACGGCAGCGAGGTCGACACGCAGCTCGACACGCTCATGGGCAGCCGCGACGACATCGTCTCGATCGCGCTGTTCGCCGAGGACGGCACGCTGCTCAAAAACCGCCCGGCCGCGGAGCTGCGCCCGAGCGCGAACGTGACGGGCCAGGGCTGGTTCCAGGCGGCGCTGCGCGTGCCGGACCATCTCGGCTTCTCGCTGCCGCATATCCAGAACCTGTACAAAGGCGGCTATCCGTGGGTCGTCAGCATGAGCAAGCGCGTCACCGTGCAGCAGGACGGACAGGCGCAGGAGGTCATCCTGCTCGTCGACATCAACTTCAAGCAGATCGACGAGCTGTGCAGCCGCATCAGCCTCGGCCGGCAGGGCTACGCCTACATCATCGACGAGGGCGCGGGCAACATCGTCTACCATCCGCAGCAGCAGCTCATCTACATGGGGCTCAAGCGGGAGAACGTCGAAGGCGCGCTCGTCTCCTCCGGCGACTATGTCGAGGAGCTGGACGGAGAGCGCAGGCTCGTCACCGTCAAGTCGGTCGCCAACATCGGGTGGAAGATCGTCGGCGTGAGCTACCTCGACGAGCTGCTCACGACGCGGGAGGAAGTGAACCGCTACCTCGTGCGCGTCGTCGCCGCCAGTCTCGTGCTCGTGCTGCTCTTCGGCATGCTGCTCGCCCGCTCGATCATCCGGCCGCTCAAGCGGGTGGAGAAGATGATGCGCTCCGTGGAAAGAGGCCAGTTCGACGTCGAGCTGCCGGTCGAGGGACCGCTCGAGGTCGAGCGGCTGTCGCGCCGCTTCAATCTGATGGTGCACAAGATCCGCCAGCTCATGGGGCAGATCGTGCTGGAGCAGGAGTCCAAGCGGCGGCATGAGCTGGAGGCGCTGCAAGCCCAGATCAATCCGCACTTTCTGTACAACACGCTCAACTCGGTCGTGCGCATGGCGGCGATGAGCCGCGGCGAGGAGGTCGTCACGATGATCACCTCGCTGTCCAAGCTGTTCCGCATCAGCCTCAGCCAAGGACGCACGCTCATTTCGGTCAAGGACGAGCTGGAGCACGCGCATCATTACCTCACGATCCAGCAGCTGCGCTTCGGCCGCAAGTTCACGTTCGCCATCCGGGCGACGGAGGAGGCGGAGCGCTGCCGGACGCTGAAGCTCGTGCTGCAGCCGCTGCTGGAGAACGCGATCGAGCACGGGCTCGAATATTCGGCGGATGAAGGGCGGATCGAGGTGCAGGCGTTCGTGGAAGACGGCGTGCTGACGCTGCTCGTCGAGGACAACGGCGCCGGCATGGCGCCGGAGGCGGCCGCGCTGCTGCTCAGCGGGGAACGCGGGAGCGCGGAGGCGCCGGAGCGCCGGCCGTCGCGGACGGGCAAGGGCTCCGGCGTCGCGCTGCGCAACATCCACGACCGGATCCGGCTGAATTACGGAGCGGCGTACGGCCTCGAGTTCCGCAGCGAGCTCGAGGAGGGCATGACGGTGACGGTGCGCATTCCGGCGGAAGCCGCAGAGGAGGAGATCGACGATGAAAAGCAGCCTTGAGCGACTCGGACGGCGCTCCTTCGCGCGCATCCGCCGCCTGCGCGGGCTGTCGGCCGGCTCGCCGGACTCCGCATGGCTGTCCGCGCGGCTCCCGGCCGCCCTGCTGCTCCTGCCGCTGCTCGCCGCCGCCGGCTGCTCCGGCTCCGCCGCGCCTGCCGCGCCGCCGCCGCCCCGTCTGGCCGCGCTGATCGCGCCGCAGTCGGACGGCGCGCTAGCCGGCGCGATCCGGCTCGGCGCGGAGGCGGCGGCCAAGGAATACGGATACCGGCTCGACTACGTCGAGAAGGCGGCGGGACGCCCCGGGGCCGGCCAGGCGGAGGCGGCCGGCCGCGCGCTGAAGGAAGGCGCCGAAGCGCTGCTGCTCGATCCCGACAGCGAGCAGCAGCTGGCCGAGGTCGTGAAGCTCGCGCATGCGGCCGGTGCGGAAGTCATCACGCTGAGCGACGCCTATCCGGTCAGCGGAGTGGCAAGCGCGGTGACGATCGACAACCGCGAGGCCGGCCGCCAGGCCGGCGCGGCGATGGCGGAGCTGCTCGGCGGCTACGGGCGCGTGGCCGTGCTCGGCGCCGACTCCTCCGCACCCGGCTACGAGGAGCGGCATGCCGGCGTGCTGGAAGAGCTCGCCCGCCATCCGGCGATCACGGTCGCCAAGGGCTACTCCTGCGGCTCCTCCTCCGACGGCTGCAGCGAGGCGGCGCGCCAGCTCATGGACGAGGCGGACGGCATCGTCGCGCTGCAGGAGCAGGGCGTGCTCAGCTCGGCGCGGGAGTCGCTTCGACGCGGCGCTTCCTCCGAGGTGAAGATCGTCGGCTTCGGAAGCGAGACGGAGCAGCTGGAGCTGCTGCAGGACGGCGTCATCGACCGGCTCGTCGTGCAGAGCGGCTTCAACGCCGGCTATCTCGGCATGCGGCAGGCCGACCGGCTGCTGCGCGGAGAGAAGCCGGAGGCGAGAGTCGCGCTCGCGACCAAGGCGGTCAGCCCGGACAGCATGTTCTGGATGGACAATCAGAAGCTGCTGTTTCCTTTCGTCAAATAGGCCCGTACGGGCCTATTTTTCGTCTGTCTGTAAAAAGCTGATGAAGATTTCGATAGAAAGCAGGAAGATTTTCGATTCGAAAAAAGCGCAAGCCCTTTCATAATAAGAGCATGAGAACGGACGGCGGCGCCGAGAAGGCGATCGCTGCCGAACCCCCATCCTACATCCTTCAGGAGGTCATTCCTTATGAAAAAACAAGCGGCACTCGCGGCGGCGCTCGCGGCGGTCATGGTGACGGCGGCCGGCTGCGGCGGCAACAACGGCGGCGGCAACGCGGGCGGAGACTCCGGCAGCGGCGGCGACCAGCCGAAGATCGGCGTGGCGATCTACAAGTTCGACGACACGTTCATGACCGGCGTGCGCAACGCGATGACGGCGGCGGCCGAGGGCAAGGCGCAGCTCGACATCGTCGACAGCCAGAACGCCCAGCCGACGCAGAACGAGAAGGTCGACCTGTTCATCTCCAAGAAATACAAGGCGCTGGCGATCAACGCGGTCGACCGCACGGCGGCCGGCGTCATCATCGACAAGGCCCAGGCGGCCGACATTCCGGTCGTGTTCCTGAACCGCGAGCCGGTCGCCGAGGACATGAACAAGTGGGATAAGGTGTACTACGTCGGCGCGAAGGCGGAGGAGTCCGGCACGCTGTCCGGCCAGATCATCGCCGACTACTGGAAAGCCCATCCGGAAGCGGACAAAAACAAGGACGGCGTGCTCCAGTACGTCATGCTGCAGGGCGAGCCGGGCCACCAGGACGCCGAGCTGCGCACGAAGTACTCCATCCAGGCGATCGAGGACGCCGGCATCAAGGTCGAGAAGCTGGAGCAGGATACGGCGATGTGGGACCGCGTCAAGGGCCAGGACAAAATGCAGGCTTGGCTCGCGGCGCGCGGCGAGAGCATCGAAGCGGTGCTGGCCAACAATGACGACATGGCGCTCGGCGCGATCGAGGCGCTGAAGGCGGCGGGCTACTTCTCCGGCGACAAGTTCATGCCGGTCGTCGGCGTCGATGCGACCGCTCCGGCGATCCAGGCGCTGCAGGACGGCACGCTGCTCGGCACCGTGCTCAACGACGCCAAGAACCAAGGCGGCGCGACGGTCGCCCTGGCGACGGCGCTGGCCAAAGGCGAGACGCCGACGAAGGAGAACACCGGCTACGACATCACCGACGGCAAGTACGTCTGGATCGCCTACAAGAAGATTTTGAAGGACAACATCGCCGACGCCCAGCAATAAGCGGGACTCGGCCAGGGAGCCCGCAGCCCGGGACGCGGCGGGCTCCCTTTTGCATCCCGCCGGCGCTCGCCGGCACGGCAGGGCCGCTCCGCGGCCGTCCCGTAGGCCGTCCGACTTTTTCCCAGCAAAGGAGGCGCGAGCGATGAGCTCCCCTTATCGATTGGAGATGCGCGGCATCTCCAAAGCTTTTCCCGGCGTGCAGGCGCTGAGCGGGGTCAGCCTGAACGTGCGCCCCGGCACGGTCCATGCCCTCATGGGCGAGAACGGCGCCGGCAAATCGACGCTCATGAAATGCCTGTTCGGCATCTACAAGCCGGATGAAGGCGAGATCCGTCTCGACGGCGAGCGCGTCGACATCCCGAATTCCAGGGCCGCGCTGTCGCATGGCGTGTCGATGATCCACCAGGAGCTGCATCCGGTGCCGCATCGCAGCGTCATGGAGAACATCTGGCTCGGGCGCTTCCCGCTCAGGGGCATCTGGCCGCTGCGGCTCGTCGACGAGCGCCGCATGCGCCGCGACACGCAGGCGCTGCTGCTCGATCTCGGCCTCGACATCGACCCGCAGGCGCAGGTCGGCAGCCTGTCCGTCTCCAAGATCCAGTCGCTGGAAATCGCCAAGGCGGTGTCGTTCCAATCCAAGGTGATCGTCATGGACGAGCCGACGTCGTCGCTGACCGGCAACGAGGTCGAGCAGCTGTTCGAGATCATCGAGAAGCTGCGCAGGCGCGGCGTCTCGATCATTTACATCTCGCACAAGATGGAGGAGATCCTGCGCATCTCCGACGACGTGACGATCATGCGCGACGGCAAGTACATCGGCACCTGGGAGGCGTCCGAGCTGACGACCGACCTGATCATCAGCCGCATGGTCGGCCGCGATCTGAGCGAGCGCTTCCCCGAGCGCAGCAACACGCCTTCCTCGGTCATCCTGAAGGCCGACGGCCTCACGTCGACGAATCCGATGTCGTTCCAAAACGTCAGCTTCGAGCTGAAGCGCGGCGAGATTCTCGGCGTCGGCGGACTCGTCGGCGCGCAGCGGACCGAGCTGATCGAGGCGCTGTTCGGCCTGCGCCAGCTGAAGTCCGGCACGATCGAGATCGACGGGCGCAAGGTCAGCATCAAGTCGCCGGCCGACGCCAAGAAGCACGGCATCGCGCTGCTGACCGAGGAGCGGCGGACGACGGGCATCTTTCCGGTGCTGTCCGTGTACGAAAATACGATCATCGCCAACCTGGGCCGCTACCGCAGCCGGCTCGGCCTGATCGACGAGCGCAAGGGACGGCGGGAGGCGGCCGACAACGTCGCCAAGTTCCGCACGAAAACGCCGGGCGTGGACACGCAGATCCGCAACCTGTCGGGCGGCAACCAGCAGAAGGTGCTGCTCGCCCGCTGGCTGCTCACCGATCCGGAAATCCTGCTGCTCGACGAGCCGACGCGCGGCATCGACGTCGGCGCCAAGTTCGAGATCTACACGATTATCGCCGAGCTGGCGCGCCAAGGCCGCAGCATCGTCATGATCAGCTCGGAGATGCCGGAGCTGCTCGGCATGTCCGACCGCATCATGGTCATGAGCGAGGGACGGATGACCGGCATCCTCGACGGACGCAAGGCGACGGAGCAGGAAATCATGCGGCTGGCCGCGCAGCAGCGGATGGCTTAGCCAGGAGGGAACAGCATTCATGAGCACTCAAATGAACACGCCGGCGAAAAAGCCGGCCGGCCAGGCGGTCCTGGGCTATCTGAAGCATCTCGTCACCAACCGGGCGATCTTCCTCGTCCTCATCCTGCTCGTCGTCGCGATCGCGATCATGGACCCGACGTTCCTGGCGTACTCGACGCTGCGCGACATCCTGCAGCAGAACTCCACCCGCGCGATCATCGCGCTCGGGGCGGGCTTCGTGCTCATCACCGGCGGCACCGACCTGTCCGCGGGCCGCGTCGTCGGCCTGACGGCGGTCGTCTCCGCCTCGATGCTGCAGGTGGACACCTATGCGGCGAAGTTTTTCCCGAACCTGCCCCAGCTGTGGGTCGGCATCCCGATCGTCGTCGGCATCGTCGCCGGCCTGCTCGTCGGCTGCGTCAACGGCTTCATCATCGCCAAGCTCAAGGTGCCGCCGTTCATCGCCACGCTCGGCACGATGGTCGCCGTGTACGGCATCAACTCGATCTACTTCGACTCCGATCCGAACCAGTCGCAGCCGATCGCCGGCCTGCGACCGGACTTCACCAAGATCGGCACCGGCTCGATCCACTTCGGCGGAGGCTACACGCTTCCGTACATTGTGCTCATCGCCGTCGGCGTCGGCCTGATCTGCTGGGTCGTCTTCAACAAGACGCGCCTCGGCAAAAACATGTACGCGATCGGCGGCAACGTGCAGGCGGCGCATGTGTCGGGCATCAACGTCGCCCGCAACCTGATCTTCATCTACGCGATCGCCGGCGCCCTGTACGGCCTCGGCGGCGTGCTCGAGGCGGCGCGCACCGGCGGCGCGACGAACAACTACGGCAACATGTACGAGCTGGACGCGATCGCGGCCTGCGTCGTCGGCGGCGTGTCGACGGCCGGCGGCATCGGCACCGTGCCGGGCATCATGGCCGGCGTGCTCATCTTCGGCGTCATCAACTACGGCCTCACGTTCATCGGCGTCAGCCCGTACTGGCAGCTCATCATCAAAGGGCTCATCATCGTGGCGGCGGTCTCGTTCGACATCCGCAAATACGTCGCGAAGCGGTAGGCCGCGCGGGCGTGGGGCCAGATGCCCGGCGCAAGGCAGCGCGGCAAAGCTGGGCGCGGCAAAGCCGGGTTGTGCAAGCGCGGGGAAGCGCAAAGCAAGGCTAGTAGACTGGGCGCGGCCATGCAAGGTTGGGCAGGTCAAGGCTAGGTTGGGCAAGACAAGGCTAGGTTGGGCAAGACAATGCAAGGTTGTGCAAGTCTTTGCAACGCAAGGTGAGGCAAATGATCGCAAGGCGAGGAACGGGCAGCTGCCCGCTCCTCGCCTTGCCTTTTTGCGAGTTACAGCGTCTCGCCAGCCCGTCTTCAAGCTGTAACCCGAAAAAATCGGGTTACAGCGGTTCACCAGCCTGTCTTTCAGGCTGTAACCCGAAAAAATCGGGTTACAGCGGTTAACCGGCCCGTCTTTCAAGCTGCAACCCGAAAAAATCGGGTTACAGCGTCTCGCCAGCCCGTCTTTCAGGCTGTAACCCGAAAAAATCGGGTTACAGCGGTTCACCAGCCTGTCTTTCAGGCTGTAACCCGAAAAAATCGGGTTACAGCGTCTCGCCAGCCCGTCTTTTCGACTCTAACCGACACGCCTGCCTACCGGAGTTACTTGATTAGCCTCACAACTCCGACCGTTTCGACCCCCGCTAGCCCGGGTTACTCGGTTTTTCCGCTTAACTCCGACGGGTTCGGCACTCACTTGCTCGAGTTACTCGGTTCTTCCGCGTAACTCCGACTGGTGCAGCCTCCGCTAACCCAAGTTACTCGGTTTTTCCGAGCAACTCCGACGGGTGCGGCACTCACTTGCTCGAGTTACTCGGTTCTTCCACGTAACTCCGACTGGTGCAGCCCCCGCTAACCCAAGTTACTCGGTTTTTCCGAGCAACTCCGACGGGTGCGGCACTCACTTGCTCGAGTTACTCGGTTCTTCCGCGTAACTCCGACTGGTGCAGCCTCCGCTAGCCCGAGTTACTCGGTTTTTCCGAGCAACTCCGCCCGATTCGGCCCCCGCTAGCCCGAGTTACGCGGTTTTTCCGAGCAACTCCAACCGTTTCGGCCTCCGCTCGCTCGAGTTACTCGGTTTTTCCGCGTAACTCCGATGGGTTCGGCCTCCGCTAGCCCGAGACGAGAGAGGCCGACGTCCTTTGGATCGCGCGAGCGATTTCGATACGGGCCCAAGTCGTTGCAGCCTGGGTAAGCTCCAGCAAGTGGGAGCTGCTTTCAGGCTCTTTTCGCAGCGGCCGTTCATGACAAATAATCCTGCTGGATAAGGTGCTAGGTGCGGTCTGGAGGTTATGGTAAACTATTCCCAAACGAACGGCGAGGGAGGAAGGACGATGACGAGAGACAAGGTGCCCCGTTAATCCCGTAAGAAGACCGGAGCAAAAACTGGGGCCGACGTCCGCGTACGCGCCAGATCCGGCTGCAATGTCGGCGCCCGTACAGTCGTCAGAGCTAGCTGCAATGTCGGCGTCCGCACAGGCGATAGAGCCGGCTGCAATGTCGGCGTCCGCACAGGCGTCAGATCCGGCTGCAATGCCGGAATTCGCGCAAACGTCGATGCCGTCGCTCGCGGAGCCGAGCGTGCCCGCGCTCCTCCCTGCGCTTTCCTGTCCGGTCGGAACGGAGGAAACGTAAAAGGGAGGATGGCGAGAATGAGAGAACGGAACGAGTGGAACGTTGCTGACGGAATGGAGGAGCGCTGGCGGGAGCTGCGCTTCGGGCTGGAGATCGAGTTCGTCGGCGGCGAGCCGGAGCGGCTGGAGCTGCTGCCGGGCTGGACGATGGCGCTGGACGAGAAGCAGATCGACGGAGACGGAGAGGCGTCGGGCAGCGAGCTGCAGTCGCCGCCCCTCCGCTGGGAGCAGCTCGATCAAGCGGAGGCGATGCTGGAGCGGCTGAGGCGGCAAGGGGCGCAAGCCAATTGGAGCTGCGGCCTGCATGTGCATGTAGGGCTGGAGCCGTTCGGCGAAGCCGCGCTCCCCGCGCTGCTGGAGGCGGCGCTGAGCTCGCAGGAAGCGCTTAGCTCTCTGCTCGGCACGAGCCCGCATCGCCGCTTTTATGCGCCGCCGATCACGGCGGAGATGGCGGAGGCTTTCCGCGCCAGCGGCGATCTGGCGGCGCTGAGGCGCAGCGGACGGCCGCAGTCCCATCGCTGCGGCATCAATCTGAGGCCGTGGAGCGAGATCGGCACCGTCGAGATCCGCTACGCGAACGGAACGCTCGAGGCGGCCGAGGTCAGGCGCGTCGTCGAGCTCTGCCTGCGGTTCGTGGACGGCGCCTGCAGAGGGCAACGCCTGCCGGATGAGCCGGCGGCTTTGGCCGCCGCGCTCGGCGCGCCGTCCGGCGGTTACCCGCCGCGCGCCGATCCGCCTCGCTGGCATCGCGAGCGGATCGCGCTCGAGAACGCCCTGCTGCCGCAGCTTACGGCACAGGCGGCGGAGCTCGTGCCCGGCGGCGAGATCCATCACATCGTCGCTGCGGACGGCGGCGTCATGGTAGCGGTCGAGGATGAAGAAGGCTCGCTGCATCGGTTCCGCTGTGCGCTTGCCGCCGGCGGACTGGAGCCGCTGGGCGACGGATAATCAGGAGGGAGTGGAGTCCGGATGGAAAGGGAACTTCAGGAAATTCAGGTCAGGCTGGCCGCAGAGCTGGCTGCCGCGCTGCAGGAGCGCAGGCTGCCGCTGGCTCCGGACGGGAATCCGATCGTCGAGGAGCGCGAGCGGCGTCTCGACCGGGAGGCGGCGCGGCTGCTGGAGCTGCGTGAGCGCCGGATCGGGGAGGAGGAGTCGAGGCTGCGGCTGCTGGCGCTCGTATCGGGCCTGCATTTGCGCAACGGCAGCTTGAACCGCTCGCATGAGCTGTCGCAGGAGCTGGACGGTCCCGACGGCAGCTATCTGCACGGGATGATGCACCGGATGGAAGGGGACTTTTCCAACGCGAAGTATTGGTTCCGGCTCGCCGGCCCGCATCCCCGCGCCGAGACCTGGCGCCGCCGGACCGAGCAGCTGCTCGACGGCACGCCGGATGCGGAGCCGGCTCTCGCCCGCCGGCTGCGCCGCGAGCCGGGCGTGGACCCGGCGCTGCTGACGGACCTGGCGGCCGCCTCCGCGCTGACCGGCCATGCCGGAGCGGATACGCCGCTGCTGGAGCGGGTTCAGGAGCTGGAGCTGGAGCTGCTGCTGGAGGCGCTGGCTGAAGTCGGCGAAGACCGGTCATGAGCGAAGGAATGCTGCCGGTCGTGTGGCTGCTGATCGCCGTCGCGCTCATGGCCCAGCCGGTCTACCGTCTGACCCGGCGCATCCGCGAGCTGGAGGACAAAGTGCGGGAGCTCGAGGCGGAGGTCCGCTCTCCGAGCCGGAGACGGAACAACCTGCGCGTGCTCGACGGGGGAGACAAGGAGAGCTGATGCATGTCAGGCCTTGCCTGCCCGGGAGCGGCCGCATTTTTGAAAAGGGGCGGTTCCAAAGGTCGTTTTCATTGACCTTCGGAACCGCCCCTGCTTTTTCAACATGCAAGAGGCAGCCGGCGCGCCGCGAGCGACGTGCCGGCTGCCTCTTGCTTGGAATCGCGGTCGGCCCGGAGCCGCGCCGGCCTCCGGCCTAAACGCCGATCAGCTCGCCGTCGCCGCGCAGCGCGGCGGCCCGATGGAGCTTGTTCGCATGGAAGTAAGCCGTTCCTTCCAGCCTGCGGCCGTCCTTCGTCAGCGCGGACACCTCGACGCCGATGTCCGATGCCGTATAGAAATAGTCCAGCAGCTCGCTGTCGGCCACTCCGTTCACGTCGATATACCACAGCCTCGAGCCGGCGTCCGTGACGAGCGCCAGCTCGGCCGATTCCATCTCCAGCTCTTTCGTCCAGCCGCCATGAGTCAGCGTCAACAGCAGCAGCGGATACGTTTCCATGTCGATTTCTCTCCCGTCTGCTCCTGATTGTACCTGCGGCACTGCCGCGATGCAACCTTTCGGAGCGGGCGTCCGTCCATCACAGCAAGATCCAGAATTGGGTCTTGATCCCACAGGAAAGCAACCGGGGGCGATGAGCATGAAAAAGAGAAACGACGAGCCGTCGGGCACGGAAACGAACCGGCAGCCTGCGCCAGAGAGCGGCCGAGGACTCCGATGGACCAAGATCGGTCCGCGGCTGAAGCTGGCCACGGCCAGCCTGCTGATCGCGGCGCTGCTGACCGGCTGCGGCGCGGCGGATGAAGGGGCGGTCCCGGGGAGCGGGGAAGCTTCTGCAGGCGGAGCCGCCGCCGTAGACGCGGCCAGCCGGGAGTCCGTCGCCGGCGCGCCGCAGAAGAGCGCGGCGGAAGAGGCTTCGTCCGGCGCTGCCGCGGCGCAAGGGAGCGAGGAGCCCTCTGCGGCTGACGCATCCGCCGCAGCATCCGCCGCAGAAAGCGCTGAGCTCCAGCATTCGGACGCCATGCCTCCAAAGGCAGAGCCGCGGCAAATGCCCGAACCGCAAGCCGGCATGCTGACGGCAGGAGAATGGGACGATCTCGGCGCGTGGAGCCGCTGGACGGAGCTGATTCAGGACAGTCCTTATCCGGCTGCCTGGGGCTTCGCCCCCTATCGCCGCCTGACGGTGCAGGCGACGGCCAAAGGCAAGCCGGCACGGGACGTCGAGGTCATCCTGCAATGCGGCGGCAAGCGGGAATGGACGGCTCGCACCGACGGCAAGGGACAGGCGACGCTGTTCGCGGGACTGCTCGAGTCGCGAAGCCGGCAGGACGTGGAGCTGCAAAACGAGCCGGCTGCTTCGAGCGAGCAGCAGGGAGGCTCAAAAGATCAGGCCGCCGCGCCTCAGGACTGCTCGGTCCAAATCGACGGGGGGAACGGACTTCTCGTACGAGAAGCGGAAGCGAAGGATTGGGCGGGGCGGGTCATGAAGCTTGAGACCGACCGGGAAGCGGCGCAGCCGGACGCCGTGCTCGACCTGCTGCTCATGATCGATACGACCGGGTCGATGGCCGACGAGCTGAGCTATCTATCGACCGAGCTGACGAACGTCGTCTCCCGCGTCAAGAAAAACATCGGGCAGAACCTGACCGTCCGGATCAGCCCGAACTTCTACCGCGACCACAACGACGAGTATGTCGTGCGGTCGTTCCCGTTCCTCGAGGACGCCGTCAAGGCGCAGGCGCATATCGCCCGGCAGGAGGCCGACGGCGGACAGGACTACCCGGAGGCGGTCGCCGAGGCGCTGACCGATGCCGTGCTGGAGCATGACTGGAGCCGCAGCGCGAGGGCGAGGCTGATGCTGCTCGTGCTCGACGCTCCGCCCCACCAAGGACTTCGGGAGCGCGAAAGCATCCAGCATGCGGCCGCCGAGGCGGCGAAGCAGGGCATCCGCATCGTGCCGGTCGCCGCGAGCGGCACCGACCTGGAGACGGAGCTGCTTCTGCGCACGCTCGCCGTCTCGACCGGCGGCAGCTACGTGTTCCTGACCGACGACAGCGGCATCGGCAACGGCCATAAGCAGCCGGAGGGCGTCGAGCCGCAGATCATGCCGCTGAACGATCTGCTCGTCGATCTGATCAGCCGGCACGCGGAGGGCTGAGCCCGCCTGCATCCGCCCGATCCTCCCTTCCCGCAACAGCAACAGCAACAGCCCGCTTCCGGCATCCGCCGGAGCCGGGCTGTTCAGCATTTCCATCGATTATTCCGATAATGAACTAGCGGCTATCCTCCTCGTGAGGGAACGATTCACGCCGTCCGATCAGCCATCAGGAAGGAATCGACATGAAGAACCAACTGCTCCTGCTCGTCGGCTTGGTCCTGATTTTCGCGGCCGCCGCTACCATCGTCGTCTACTACTGGCTCCATCCCGTCGAAAACTATCCGCAAGCGCGAGCAGGCGTCCTCGACGCCCGCGATTGGGATTTTACGGAGCAAGGCGTCATCCCGCTGCAGGGAGAATGGGAATTTTATGAAGACAGGCTTCTAACGCCGGCCGATTTCGCTCAGAGCGAAAAGGAGCTGCAAAGCGAACGAAGCCTGCTGAACGTGCCCGGCAACTGGAACTCGGCGGACGGCTTCGGCGCGGGAACGTACCGGCTCCGAATCGAGGTGAGCGAGCCGGGATATTACAGCGTGAGAGCAAAAAAGATCCGCCTGTCCAGCCGCATTTACGCGGCGGGGGACGAGCTTGGAGGCAGCGGAACGCCCGCTGCGGACCCGAGCCGCTTCGTGCCGAGCAATCTGCCCGTCCTGGGGACGGTCAAGGCGGAGAGCCGCACGATCGACATCGTCATCCAGGTGGCCAGCTACCGGTATTTGCCGGGCGGACTCGTGCAGCCGCCGGAGTTCGGGCGGGCGGAGGAGGTGGCGGCCAGGCGAGACGTCTCGCGCATGGGCGACATGATTCTCGTCACGGCCCTGCTCGTCTTCGGCCTTTATTTCGCCGGCATGTTCAGGCAATGGAGGCGCGAGCCTTACCTGCTCTACTTCAGCCTGTTCTGCCTCTCGCTCGGCCTGTTCTTCAGCATCGACAACGAGATCGTGCTCGCGTCGCTGCTTCCGTCGATCTCGTTCCCGGCGCTGCAGAAGCTGCTCTTCATCGTGCCGTCGCTGTCGATCCTGTTCTTCATCCATTACGTCCGGCTGTATTTGGACGACAAGCCCGGCAGGGGGCTCAAGGCGTTCCTGGGAGCGAGCTACGGCTTTCTGGCCGTGCTCATCTTCATTCCCAACGAGGGGCTCGTTCCGCTCCTGTGGCCCGGCATCCTCATGCAGACGCTCTCGTTCGTCTTCATCTTCACGTCGATCTTTCGCAAGCGCCATCTCGGCGCAAGGGTCTATTCCATCCTGCTCGGGACCTTTTTCCTCATCATCAGCTGGGTGTTCGCGCAGACGCGCTATCAGCTGGCGCTGGACAGTCCCTACTACATGGTCGTCACGCTGCTGCTCGTCGTGCTGTCCCAATCGTTCCTGATGTCGGACCGGCTGCGCTCCGCCTTTGTGCAGAGCGAGCGGCTCTCTCGGAGGCTGCTGATCCAGGATCGGCAAAAGGATGAGTTCCTTGCCAAGACGTCGCATGAGCTGAGGACGCCTCTGCACGGCATCGTGAACCTGTCCCAGTCGCTGCTGGACCAGGCCGAGACTCCGCTCCAAGCGGAGCATCGCGACAACATCCTGCTGCTGAATCGGCTCGGGAGGAGGCTCGCCGGCCTGGTGGGCGACATCCTCGATCTGAATCGGATCCGCTACGGGGAGCTGCGGGTGCAGCTGAGGCCGGTCGACATGCGGGTCTCCGCCGAATTCGTCTGGGAGACGCTGGCGATCGCATCGGTCAATCCGGGCATTCGGCTGCGCAACGAGCTGCCGGCGGAGCTGCCTCTCGTCCTGGCGGACGAGAATCGGCTGCGCCAGATTTTGCACAATCTGCTCGAAAACGGGCTGAAATACACGGAGCGCGGCACGGTGTCGCTCTCGGCCGCACGGCAGGGAGACATGCTGGCGGTGACGGTCAGCGACACGGGCCGTGGAATTCCCCCGGAGCTGCGGGAGGAGCTGTTCCAGCCGTTCGTCCATGGCCGCGAATCGGGGGCGGGCTCGCGCGAGGGCATCGGACTGGGGTTGAGCATCGCCCGGCAGCTGGTGGAGCTGCAGGGCGGCGCCATGTCGCTGGAGTCCGAGGTCGGACGAGGATCCAGGTTCACGTTCACGCTGCCGGTGGCCGATGCCGGGGAGCGGCCCGCCGCGGCTGCCGCAGCGCCCTCCTCCGCTATGCGGGCGGAAGGGAGCGAAGCGCGGCACGGCGCTTCGGCGCTGCATCCGATGCGCTTGGGCGAGGGCGGCGGCTCCACAGCAGCCCTGCACATTCTGATCGTCGACGACGAGCCGTCCAATCTGAAAGTGGCGCTGGACGCGGTCGCCTCGCTCGGACATCGCTTCACGGCGGTCAGCAGCGGAGCGGAAGCGCTTGAGGCGCTGCGGCGCCGGCAGCCGGATCTCGTGCTGCTCGACCTGATGATGCCCGGCGTGTCCGGACTGGACGTCTGCCGGGAGATCCGGTCGCTGCACGGGCTGTCCGAGCTTCCTGTGCTCATGCTCACCGCGTCCGGCCAGACCGCAGACATTGTGGCCGCCTTTGCCGCCGGCGCCAACGACATTCTGCACAAGCCGTTCGAGCTGGCGGAGCTGAAGGCCCGCGTCCAGTCGCTGCTGGCGATGAAAAGCTCCTCGGAGCAGGCGGTGCGCCGGGAGATGGACTTCCTGCAGGCCCAGATCACCCCTCATTTCCTGTACAACACGTTGAATGCCCTGATCGGGCTGAGCTACAAGGACGTGGACAAGCTGCGCGAGACGATCGAGCATCTGACGACCTATTTGCGCGCCAAGTTTACGTTTGTCCTGGCCGAAGCGGTCCCGCTGGAGCGGGAGCTGGAGCTGGCGCGGGCTTATCTGGCGATCGAGCAGCTGCGCTTCGGCCCGCGGCTGCAGGTGGAATGCGTCGTCGACGAAGGAGCGCGCGCGCTCCTGCCGCCGCTGACCTTGCAGCCGATCGTGGAGAATGCCGTCCGCCACGGCATCGGGCCCAAGCCCGAGGGCGGCACGGTGACGGTCTCGATCCGCAGCATCCCGGTTGGGGTCGAGATCCGGGTCGAGGATGACGGAGTCGGCATGGACGAGGCGATGCTGGCCAGGCTGGAGGCCGGGCAGGCCGGCGGCATCGGCATCGGCAATGTCAACCGCCGGCTGCAGATGAGGTATGGGCGCAAGCTGGACATCGCCAGCCGCCCGGGGGCGGGGACTCGAATGACGATGATCGTGACGAAGGAGGAGCGCGCATGAGGGCGATTTTGATCGACGATGAAGAAATAGCGCTCGATGTCCTGGAAATCAAGCTGAACGAGGCGGGCGGAGTGGATGTCGTCGGCAAGTTCCAGCGCGTGGCGGACGCGATCTCGCAGTGCGGCGCGCTGCAGCCCGAGCTTCTCTTCCTGGATATCGAGATGCCCGGCATGAACGGGCTTGAAGCCGCCGCGGCGCTGCGCGCCGTCTGCCCGGACGCCGAGGTGATCTATGTGACGGCCTACCACCATTATGCGGTGGATGCGTTCGGCACGGAGGCGATCGGCTATCTGCTCAAGCCCGTCGCCAAAGACAAGCTGCTTCAGGCGCTGTCGCGCTACGAGAGCCTGCGGGACCGGCTGCGCGATCGCAGCGGCGCCGGTCAGGAGCCGAGCGGCGCGACGACAGGGAGGACCGGGACCGGGCAAGCCAGTCCGCTCGACCTCGTCCCGCCGCCGGATTCGCCGACGCTGTCGCTGAAGGTGCTGGGCAGCATGGAGCTGTACGGCGGAGGCGGCCGCCTGCTCACCTGGCGCACCCGCAAGACCAAGGAGCTGTTCGCCTACCTCTGGCATCATCGCGGCCGACCGGTCTACAAATATGCCATCCTGGAGCATCTGTGGCCGGACGATTCCGCGGAGCGGGCGCAGAAGCTGCTGCATACGTCGCTCTATTATTTGCGGAGCCTGCTGAAGGCGGAGGGCTGCGGGGAGATCGTCCATTATGGAGACGAGCGGTATTGGCTGGACGCGGGCGGCATCCGCAGCGATCTGGAGGAGCTGCTGGAGCGGTCGAAGACCGGCTTGGAAGGGGAGGCCGGACAGGACGCGGCGGGGCTCTACCGGGGCGACTACCTGGAGACGGAGCATTACCCGTGGGCGGACGCGTACCGGATCGAGCTGCGCTCCTCGTTCACGGCGGCGCTGAGAGCCGGCCTGGTCCAAGCCGGCTCCGCGCAGCGGCTGGCGCTGCTCGGCAAGCTGATCGAGCTGGAGCCGGAGCATGGCCCGTATTACGACCTGCTGGCCGAGTCGCAGGAGCAGATGGGACATTGGAGCGGCGCGCGCCAGGCGCTGGCGCTCAAGGAACGGATGGGACGGGAGTAAGGCTGGCCGGCCGGGACGAGCAAAGGCCGGCTGCAGCAGGAAACGGCTGTCGAAGCATCATTCGACAGCCGTTTTTGTCGTTTTTTGGCGAGATTGTTGTGAAAGTGTTGAGAATCGCCCTGCTACACTGGACGAGGCGGAACGCAATCACTCAAGGACAAGGTGGGAATACGAATGAAAAAATGGGGATCGCTTCTCCTCGTCATCGCGATGCTCTTCACCGCCGTGCCGACGGCATTCGGTGCCGTCCGCACGGGCTGGGACCTGAAAAGTCCTCGCGGCATCGCGACGGACAGCAGCGGACGCATCTATGTCGCGGATATAGGCAATCATCGAATTCAGGTCTTCAACGAAAACGAGAGCTTGTCGATGACGCTGGGCGAAACGGGGATCAGAGGGGCGGACAACGCCCATCTGGATACGCCGACGACGGTAGCAGTCGATGCTGCGACGGGAGAAATCTATGTAACGGATACTTCCAACAAGCGCATCCAGGTGTACAGCAGCCAAGGAAGCTATCTCCGCAGCCTTGCTCTTCCAGCCAGCGCAGTGTCGGAGTCTGTCGCGCTGGACGGCCTAGGACATGTCTTCGTGACGGACCACAACAACATGATCTACCGCTTTAATACGGACGGAAGCGGCTATAAGCAGCTCTTCGGCTATCCCGATGTAGACTACAGGCCGCTAGGAATCGCGGCGGATTCCAAGGGAACGTTATACATCTCCCAAGTATTGAGAAACACGATAGTGGTATACACATACAATAAAAGTCAGGACAAGTACACGTATCAGAAGACGATCGGTGAGAAGGACAAACCGGGCACGGACAACATGCATTTCAATCAGCCTTGGGGCGCGCATGTCGACCGCGACGATCGCCTTTATATCGCCGACGGCGGCAACAAGCGGGTGCAGGTGTATAACAGCGACGGCAGTTATCACATGACGTTGACAGCCCCGAGTCTGACCTCCCCTTACCATGTGGCGACAGACCGAAACGGCACCATCTATGTCAGCGACAACCATAGGTCGATCCTGATGTTCGACGCGCAGGGGCAGTTCGTGAAGACGCTCGGCCAGAACACCGTTCCGGTATTCGAGGGCAGCCAGACGGCGCTTGCGGTCGCGCAGGACTCTTCGCCGACGGATGTCAGATCCTTGCTGAAGGTCACGGACAGCGACAGCGGGCAGACGCTGAGCTGGACGCTGACGACAGCGCCGACTCATGGAGCCGTCAGCCTCGGCCAAGGCGTCGCTGCCAGCGGAGGCTCCGGGCTGACGCCGGCCGATGCGATCGAATACGAGCCGGCTGCAGGCTATTTCGGCACGGACCCGTTCACGGTCACGGTCAGCGACGGAGCGGGAGGCTCGGCTGCCCGCACGATCAACGTCACGGTGAGCCGGAAGGCGGCCGCGCCGACAGCCGATCCGGCCAGCGGCTCCGTCGTGGCGGACGGCAGCGGCATCGCTCTTTCGACGACGACGCCGGGCGCGTCCATCTACTATACGACCGACGGCACGGAGCCGACGACGGCCAGCGCCGCCGGCACGGCAGTCGCCGTCAGCGGCGCTCCCGGCGAGACCGTGACGGTGAAGGCGTTCGCGGCAGGGCCGAATCTGCTCGACAGCGACGTCGTGACGTTCTCGTATGTCATCGAGACGCCGAAGTCGAGCAATGCCGATCTGCAAAGCCTGTCGCTGTCGGCAGGAGACTTGAGCCCGGCCTTCTCGAGCGGCACGACCCGGTACTCGGCCAGCGTGGCCAGCGAGATCTCCAGCTTGACGGTCACGCCGAGCGTGGCGGATGCGGTGTACGGCACCGTAGCCGTCAGCGTGTATGATGGAACGGGCAAGCTGACGGGCGGACCTCATGCCTTGAGCGGAGGGGGAGCCTCGCCCGCGCTGCCTCTGGCGGCAGGCGACAACGTCATCGAGATCCGGGTGAGCGCGCAGGACGGCAGCATGCTCATCTATACGGTGAGCGTGCAGAGAGCGCAAGCAACGGAAACGCCGCAGCCGGAACAGCCGACGGAGGAGCCGACGCCGACGCCAACGCCGGTGGAATCATCGACTCCGACCCCGACTCCGGTCGAAACGCCGACGCCGACACCGACAGCGACGCCGACACCGACAGCGACGCCGACGGCCTCTCCCGGCCTGAGCATGACGGTGAACGGCCAGCCGAAGGGGCAGCTCGTGCAGGCGGCGACGGAGCAGACGAACGGCCAGACGATTCTCGTCGCGTCCGTCAACCGCGCGCAGCTGCTGGAGCAGCTGGCGGCTGCGGCTGACGGGGCCGTAATGGCGATCCCCGCCGCGAACGAGCCGGTCGACGGCGTATCCGTCCGCCTGACCGGCGATGTCGTCCAGGCGATGGCCGCCCGCAAGGCGCAGCTGCAGGTGCAGGCGCCGAGCGGCACCTACGCGCTGCCGGCGGGACAGATCGACATCGCGAGCCTGGCGGCGCGGCTTGGCGCTGCGGACCGCCTGTCGGAGATCCTGCTGCGGATCGACGTCGTCCAAAGCGATGCGGCGACAGCCGAGCTGGCGCGGCAAGCCGGCCTTCGTCAAGGCTTCCACGTCGCCGCGGCGCCGGTGACGTTCGAGGCGGCGGCTGCCTTTGACGGCAAAAGCGTCGCGATCGACCGCTTCAGCTCTTATGTGAAGCGCGAGCTGCCGCTGCCGCAAGGCGCGGATCCGGCCAAGATCACGACCGCTGTCGTCATCGGCAAGGACGGTACGGTCCGGCATGTGCCGACCTTCATCGAGATGCGGGACGGGGCGCAATACGCGATTGTCAACAGCTTGACGAACAGCGCCTACGCGCTCGTCTACCATCCCGCCGCCTTCGCCGATGTCGCAGGGCATTGGGCGGAGCCGGCCGTGAACGACCTGGCCTCGCGGATGGTCGTCAGCGGCGTTGACGCCGAGCATTACCGTCCGGATGCGGCCGTCACCCGCGCCGAGATCGCCTCGATCCTCGTGCGTGCGCTTGGCCTCGCTCCGAGCTCCGCCGCTTCGCCGTTCGCCGATGTCGACGCAGCGGTCTGGCATGCGGGCTCGATCGCGGCGGCGCAGGCGTACGGCCTCGTCCAGGGCGACGGGCACGGCTCGTTCAACCCGAGCCGCAGCGTGACCCGCGAGGAGGCTCTGACGATGCTGGCCCGAGCGATGGCGATCGCAGGCATGGACGCCAGCGGTGCAGGCGCCGATTCCCTGGCTGCGCACCGGGATGGCGGCCAGGTCAGCCTATGGGCGCAGGATGCGTTCGCGGCCGCTTTGCGCCATGGACTGGTCCAAGGCTCGGGCAAGGGGCTGGAGCCGAAGCGGCCGATCACCCGCGCCGAGACGGCTGCGCTCGTGCAGCGGCTGCTCATCGCCGCCGGCTTGATTGACCAAGCCGGCTCCAAGTAGCAAAAGCAAAAAGGCTGTTCCCCTCGATGCCGGTCATGAAGCCGGATCGTACGGGACAGCCTTTTTTTCGTTTTCCTGAAGTCAACTTTTTAATGTGAAATGGACCTGTCCACATTAAATCGACAGTCACTAAAGGTAACTAAGTCTTTCTAGACTGATGCAAGGCACCTCAAGCCAAGAGCTTTCGAAGAATCAAGCTGCCGATTATGCATATTCCAGTATTCTTTGGTACCAAAGTCTTGTTAATTTATTTTAAGGATATATCAACAGCTATTATTACCTATTATTGGATTGGTTCTTTTGTCCCTGTTTTTTTTGGTTTAAAATGTTAATATTAATAATATCCCAAATAAAAGGAGATATACCATGAAGGTGAAGGGTAAGCTCTTAATAGTAGCTAGTCTAGTTTCTATCACTACAAGTTTTAGTGGTATTAGTAATGCGGCGACAAGCGAAGACATAGTTTCATTAGAACCAAGGGAGCAAGTGAATTCTGTTAATTTATATTCGCAAGAAATACCTGCTAGAAACAAAATGATTAGTGATTTAATGGCAGAGAGAGCGATAGTTTTAGCTGAAGAGAAACCAGGGTTTTTAATGGAATGGAACCGTCTTGGAAATGAGATGCAGAAATTAGGTGTGGAATTCTTAAGCAATCAAGAAGTGAAAATGAAAATTAATAATTTGTCTAATTATGACAGAATAAGTCCGTATGTGGTCATACCATCTCAATCGAATATTGCTTGGACTAGTTATCGCGAAAATTGGGTTAAAGATGGGATAACTTATGAAGTACAGCATCTTACAGCAGAAGCTAACAGTCAAAACTCTAGTCTTAAAGGAGCCAATGGAAAAATAATTCAGTCAGATAATTCCTTTCAAGCTGGAGCGACGAATTTAGCTGCAACAGTAGCTAAAGATGCTGCTAAAACAATTAGTCTACCGATAAATATCGGATTAACCGTTTATGATTATGTGAAAGATTTCGTTACTGATTCTAATTTTTCGAAAACTACAGTTATTGAAAATATTTCGGTAAACTACTCTTATCTTTGGTATGAGAATGTCGATTTTATGTATGTGAAAAAAGTTGGACAATCAGATAACCAGCAAATAATGAGCTTTGTTTCATCTTCAATGGCAGGGACACTATCATGGAATACGCTCTCATTCAATTATAAGAAATCGACCGGTGCTGTGGAAAGTGCTCAAATCGGTATGGGTTCAAGAACATATGATTTAAGGCCTGATAATCATAGAAATGGTTCCGCTGCTATAGCTGCTTATTTAAGCCCTTATGCACCAAAAAATGCTTATTTATTTTCCCTTGAAATGAGAACCATTCAAAATAAGCTAGCCACTACAATTCACGGAACTAATCCAAGTGTCCCAGGTTCGATTACTTAGTTCTTAAAGGTCCTCTAAAGAGAGGGCCTTTTAACGCATTATAAAGACTAATTTTTCGTTGTAGAAAAGTGAAGCTTAAAATCAGTTGTTAATTATGCTACACTTAGAATAAGGAACATTCTCTCAAATCTACTTCCTTTAAGTGGGTTTTTATCTATTGAATTTTTTCTGGAAAAGTTGCGGATAAATTAAATCAGAGTTTCTTCTGCTTTACCGAATAATTAATAAAAAGTTCTTGAGAAGAGAAGTTGACTCTGGCAATGAAATTTTGAAACCTTTATACGAATTTAATAAGACTTGTGAAGCACGACATTGTTTACGACACCATGCTTCATTTATCTCAAAACCGCTTAACAGCATTGGGATTGAACTCTCGGACTCTGTTTAAACGATTAAATTAAAAATTGCATTCGTAAAGGAGTTTTGATACTTGGAATAGTGATAACGTACGTTATCCAATTAATCAAGGCTTTTCTTGTCGAATACCCATTACAATGCTTTCAAGCGAGATCCAATTTTACTATTTATAAAAAGAATATTTTTAAAATTTTATATTATCTCATTTAAACGAAATTTTTTTTAAAAAAGGATGATTAATTTGAAATATAAGAAATCCCTTTTCGTTACCGTTGTAATTGTTCTTTTTTTTGTTTTCTTTAAATTCTCGGAAAATATAGATGTTAAACGAGATGCAATAGTTATGGATTCGGAAAACTCATCTTTTTTTAGTAAAACAAAAATTCACATCAAAGGAGATTTGAAATATTCTCTATTTGGTAAGTCAACATTTAAAGGGAATATTCTTATTGACTCTTATAATGAATCAAAGACTAATCAAACCGAATTAATAATAACTAAAGAAAAAGATGGAGTACGAATGGCTTCATTAATGTATTTAAGTCCAAAAAAACCGTTTAGCATAGTGTCTTCGAATGTCATTTGGTTTGACAAAAAATTTCATAAAATAAATGTTTGGATTAATGATGAGGATGAGAGTAGCAATTATTTTGTTGTTACGGGATCAAGTGAGGAGGAAGCATTAAGTATTCAAAACGAGCTAAGAACTAGATTTGGAGAAAAATTATTTATGCCGAAATAGTTCTTTGAAAATTCGAAACGAATATTTTAAGTCGAACAATCGCAATTTAATACTTCGTAAGTAGCATAAAGGGATGCTCTTAGTGAATATTTAACATAATTCACCAAGAGCAGCCCTTTTTCTACCATTAACTGATCTTACATGTCGTTATGATCGTTCTGTAGAGTTGTGTTGATGCGGGTCTGCTCCTCTCGAAGCCGCGCCCGCGAGCGCAGGAAGTACGCGTCCTCGAGCGTCGGCTCCTGGACGGCGAACTCCGGCCCGGGACAGTCCGCTGCGAGCAGGCGCACGCTCCAGAGGTCCAGCTCTGGCCGAACCTGCAGCAGGTCGCCAGGCGGCAGCTCGCGGTAGCGCTCCGGCGAGACCGATCCTCCCCAGACCGAGCCGGGCAGGGCGGACGTCCACTCCTGCGGCGTGCCGTGGAACTGCGGCTTGCCGTCCGCCAGCCACAGGATGCGGGACGCCCAGGCTTCCCACTCGTTGAGCTCATGCGTGGAGACGACGACGGCGCGGCCGCGGGCGTACGAGGCGAGAAAGCGGATCAGCCGCAGCCGCTCGACCGAGTCGAGCGCGTTGAGCGGCTCGTCCAGGAACAGGTAGTCCGGCGAGCCGATGACGGACTGCGCGAGCGCGATCCGCTGGCGGATGCCCTGCGGCAGCGTCTTGATCGCGCGCCGCCGGTAAGGCTCCAGCTGGAACAGCCCGATGACCCGGTCGGTCTCCGCGCGGCCGGCCTCGCCTTTGAGCTCGGACAGATAGCGCAGCAGCCGCTCCATCCGCATGTCCTCGTACAGCTCCAGCCCGGTCGGCACATAGCCGATCGACGAGCGGATCGCCGCCAGATCGCGGTCGCCGCTCATGAGGCCGTAGCGGATGCCGCCCTGGTCGGGAAACTCGGCGGTCGCCAGCAGCTGCAGCAAGGAGGACTTGCCGGAGCCGTTGGCGCCGGCCATGACGGTGATGCCTTCGCGCAGCAGCAGCCGGGGGACGTCCAGCGTGAATACGCCGGCCCGGCGCTCCCAGCGCACGCCGCTCAGCTCGATCATCGGCGGGCCTCCTTTAGACGACCCGCTTGATGACGAGGCTGCGGCGGTACGCCATCGAGATCATGAGCGCGCCGGCTCCAAGGCAGAGCCAGTAGATGGCGGTGCGGATCGTTTCCGGCGCGGAGCTGCCGCTTTCGGGCATGCGCAGCACGTATTCCATGACGTTCCACGCCATCCAGAACAGCGAGCCGATTACGAACGAGCTCTTGACCCCGGCCCGCAGCATGACGTAGGCGGCGCCGCCGGCGATGAGCAGGATGAGCGACATCCACTGAAGGATAAACGGCAGCACCGGGAACTGCTCCATGCGCGTCGCCAGATAGAGCGAGGCCGCCACGCCGAACAGCACGTTCAGGCCGCCGACGATCATGACGCGGGCCATCAGCAGCAGCGCGGGCGGATACGGCGTGATGCTCTCGATCGTGCGCATCTCGCGGTTCCAGCTGCGGAAGCTGTACAGCAGGCCGGAGAGGAACATCATCGGCAGGAACAACGACAGCTTGGCGCCCACCTCGCTCAGCATCGACGAGCCTTCTTCGCCGGAGCCGTACGGCAGGATGTACATCAGCATGAGGAATACCCCGAGGCTGGCGAGCCAGTACGCCCGCGAATACGCGCCGAGCTGCGTGCGCAGCAGCTTGAGCAGCGTCGGCCGGCGGGCGTCCGGCACGCTGCCGCCCATCCAGTCCGGCACGCCTCGGCCGGAGAGCTCCGGACGCAGCCCGTCGAAGGCGGGCTGCAGCGACGCCAGCAGGCGCGCCGTATCCGAGGCCGTCACCGGCCGCGCGTGCAGCGAGGACAGGGGACCGCGAAGCTCCTCTTCCAGCTGCTTCAGTTCCTTATCGTTCGGCAATTCCATCCGGTTCCCCTCCTTCCGCCCGCATCGGGGCTTTCTGCTCCTTGCCGAGCTTCGTCTTGAGCCGGCGCAGAGCCTTGTACAGATGCGTCTTCACCGAGCCCAGCGGGAGCTGGAGCGCGTCGGCGATGTCCTGCAGCTTGAGATCCTGATAAAAGCGGAGCAGCACGACCTCGCGCTGCACCTGCGGCAGCTCCTCGAGCGTCTGCCGGATCTCGCGGCGCGTCTCCGAGCGCTCGGCCATCTCCACGACGGAGGGCCGCTCGTCCTTGCGCTCCGGCGGCTCGCCGAAGCGGTTGCGGTCGGTCTGGTAGCCGGAGCTTTTCCAATAGTCGCGGCACTGGTTCATCGCCACCCGGTACAGCCACGCCTGCACGTTGTCGGGGCTGCGCCGGTCCTTGAGCTGGCGGATCAGCTTGAGGAACGTCTCCTGCACGATATCCTCCGCCCGCCCCGGATCCTTCAGCTGGCGCTGCAGGAAGCCCGAGAGCGGAGCATGGTAGCGGTGGACCAGCGCCTCGAAGCTCGCCTGGTCTCCGTCCATCATTCCTTGGACCAATTCTTCATCCGTCACCGTCACGCGGTCATCCTCCTTCATCGTCCGTCATCGGCGGCCAGCGGTCGTCCGGCATGCGCGCGCGCCATTCCTTCATGAATTCGTCCACCGTCACGTACGGCGGCGCGGCGGCGGCCATGCGCTCGCCGGCTCCGCTGCGAGGCGGCTCCGGCAGCGCGAGCCCGCGGCTGCGGAACTGCTCCAGCACCTCGCGGGCCAGCGCGGCATGGCCTCGGTCGTAGGCGGCCTGGATCAAGGCGCGCATCGACCTCCATGCCGGCAGCTCCTCCGCCTCGATGCGGTACGGCTCGTCCGGGCCGCGCTGCTTGTTGTACAGATAAGCATAAGCGGAGCGGATCGCCAAGGCAACGGATTCGCTGCCGGAAGGATCCTCCAGCGCGTTCTCCCGGGCCATCGCTTCTCCCCGACCGACGTCGCCGAACAGCAGCAGGTCGCTCAGCGCGTCCTCGGCGTAGCCGTCGAGATTGCGATGCTCCGTCTGCGGGATGAACAGCGTGTCGTTCTCCGCATGCCAGGAGCGGTTCACGCTCGGAGCCTCGACCGGCGCGCCGATCAGATGCATCGGGAAAAAGAACAGCTGCCGGACCGCGCCGAGCGGAGCTCCGGCCAGCTCCTCTAATCCTTCGCGTCGCCGCTCGAAGCGCTCGAGGAACGCTTCCGCCTCGTCTCGGTTGCCCGGCGTCGTCACGATCCGAATCGCCTCGCCCTCCCGCCGGACCGTCTCGAAGCGGCCTCCGACGAGCGTGAGTCCCGCGCCGGAGACGCCGCGGAAGCGGACGGCTCCGTCCGCCGACGGCTCCTCCGGCAGCGTGCCGAACAGCGGAGCGCGGAAGCCGGACGCTTCCACCTCGTAGGCGGCGCCGGGCGTCAGCGCGGACGACGGGCGGTCGAGCAGCCTGCCGTCTTCGTCGAGCGCCAGCAGCGTGTCGCCGCCGGGCAGCGGGTACCAGCCGAGCGAGGCGGGCAGGTAGAGCGCATCGGAGCGGAGGAAAGCGAGATAGCTCTCGCTGCCGCCCGGCCCGCTCAGCCATTCGTCGAGCCGACCGCCGTAGCGGATCTCCACCGTCTGGACAGGCCGGCCGCGATCGAGCATGAGCTCGGGAAAGCGGATGCTGTCGCCTTTGCGCTCCCAGGCGATCGGCACGCCGTTCAGCTGGACCGACCGCACCTGCAGCGACGGATAGAGCAGCAGCGACACGATGCCGGGCTCCTTGTAGCGCAGCGTCCGCCCCCGCTCGGCCGGCAGCAGCCGGCCCTTTTCGGTCGGCAGCTCGAGCGTCGCCTCGGCGACGAGACTGCCGTCGCCGGCCAGCTCGAGCCGCAGGTCCATCCGTTCCAGCCGGAAGCGGTAGGCGGCGGGATCGAGCCGTTCGTCCGGGCTGGCCGCCGCCTGCTCGAGCTGCGCGCGATGGACGTCGCGGGCCGCCTCCAGCGAGGCGAACGGCGCGAATGCTCCTGCAGCGGCGAGCATCGCGACGAGCGCGAGCAGCCACGGCCGGCGCCGGTTCAGCGGCGGCTTGCTGCGGCCGAGCAGCGCCGCGCCGGCCACGAGCAGGAACAGCGAGAACGCGGCGCCGAAGCCCATGATGCGCAGCAGCTCGCCGCGGGCGAGCGGCCAGGACCAGACCTCGTTGCCGAGCAGGCTGTTCTCGAACAGCGGCTGCAGGTAGAACGCCTTGAGCCAGCTCCATTCGTAGACCGGCCGGATGTAGGCCTGCAGGAACAGCGAGCCGAACACCCAGGCGCAGAACGCCGCCGGCAGCGAGAAGCGGAGCGGCAGCAGCACGCCCAGGAACAGTCCAAGCGCCAGCGAGACGGCGAAGGCATGCTCGTACAGCAGTCCGTAAAGGGCGAGCTGCCGCCACATCGAGGCGGCGGGCAGGCCGTGCCGCAGCGCCGAGGCGGCGTACGCCGCTCCGACCGCGACCGTGTACAGCGTCATGTAGGCCAGGCCGGCGAGCCATTTGGCCGCCATCCAGCCGCCGGCGGGCAGCGGCAGCCGGAACAGCCACTCGGCGGACGGATGGAGCAGGTCGCGCCGCATGAGCAGCACGCCGAGCAGCAGCGGGATGGCGGTCGTCAGCATGAGCAGCATCTGATGCGTGTCGGACGCATACAGATTGATGTCCTGCGACGACTCCGGCCGCAGCCGCCACGTGTGCAGCAGCATCCAGATGGAGGCCGCGGCCGGCAGCAGCAGCGTCCAGCGCAGCAGCAGCAGGGAGCGCAGCTCCATCGCCGCCTGGCGAAGCACGTTCGGAATCATGCCGGACCTCCGGAGGGCTGGCGGTTCATGAGGCTCAGATAGCCTTCCTCCAGCGTCGGCTCCACGCGCTCCGCGAACGGTGACGGCGGGCGGTCGCTCAGCGCGCGGCAGAGGATGCCCTCCTCCGTGCGCCGTGCGCTCAGCAGCCCGCCCAGCGGCATGCGCCGCCATTCGTTCTCCGACGTCTCCCACGCCCAGGTGCGGTCCTCGGCGAAGCCGGCGAGCCCTTGGGTGCTGCCGTGGTACAGCAGCCGTCCTTCGCCGAGCACGATCACCTCGCGGCAGCTCGCGCCGATGTCGCCGAGCACATGCGTCGACAGCAGCACGACCCGCGTCGCCGCGGCCTCGGCGAGCACCCGCCGCAGGCGGATGCGCTCTTCGGGATCGAGGCCGGCGGTCGGCTCGTCGACGATCAGCAGATCGCCGGCCGACAGCAGCGCCTGGGCGACGCCGAGCCTTTTGGTCATGCCGTACGAATAGTGGCGGGCCGGCAGATCGGCCTCGCCGAGCAGATTGACCTGCTCGAGCACCTCGTCGACCTTGCGCCGGCGCTCCGCGAGCGAGCCGCCGCCTTGCAGCGAGGCGGCATGGAGCAGCCACTGGCGGGCGGAGAACTGCGGTAGCACGCGGATGTTCTGCGGCAGGTAGCCGATGCGGCTGCCGCTGCGGCGGAAGTCGCGGACCGAGCTGCCGCGCAGCAGCGCGTCGCCGGTCGTCGGCGCCAGCATGCCGGCCAGCAGCCGCAGTAGCGTCGACTTGCCGGCTCCGTTCGGGCCGAGCAGGCCGTGGAGGCCGGGGCCGAGCTCCAGCGTAAGCGGGCACAGCGCCCAGCCCGTCTTGTATTGTTTTCCCAGCTTGCAGGCGGTAAGCATGTAGATGTGAGCCTCCTGTGCAATCAACGACTGCCTCGCGCAAAAAGTTTCTCTATAGAAAGCAGTATACCATCCGGAGCCGGAGCGCGCCGCCGGCGGAGAACGCCGCGCGGGGGCGAGGCGTCCTCCGCCGGGCTTCGTTGACAGCTTCGCGGCGCGGCGAAGATAATGAAGGAACGTGATCGACGGGCCGGCAGGCGAGGCGGCGGGAGGCTGCCGCCGCATGCCGACAACGCAGGAGAACGAGCGGAGGGGTAGCCGATGGCGACGGGCAGCGGGCGCGACGAGCGGGAGCGGATGGCGGCGGGCAGCGAGCGGGACGAGCGGGAGCGGAAGCCGGCGGGAGGCGAGCGGGAGAGGCCGTCCGAAGCGGTCATGAGCGGCGCGGCTGCCGGGCTGCGCAAGCCGCCGCTGCGCTGCGAGCCGGCCGGAGACCGGGCGCTGCTGCTGCTCCCGCCGGAGGACGGCTCGGCGCCGCCGGAGGGCGAGCCGCTGCAGCGGCTGCTGGCCCATGCCGCGGCCTGGCTGGAGGCGGCAGGCTGGGAGTGGCTGGAGGATGCGGTGCCAGCCTATGAGAGCGTGCTGGCCGTCTACGATCCGGTGCGGCTGCAGCGCGGCCGGAAGGGCGCTGTCCCGTGGCGGCTGGCGCAGCGCCTGATCGAGGATCGGCTGGCCGCGCTGCCTCCGCTCCCCGAGGCGGCGGAGCGGGCCGCAATCGAGATCCCGGTGCGCTACGGCGGCGAGCACGGGCCCGATCTGGAGCAGGCGGCGCGGCGCAGCGGCATGACGCCGAGCGCGTTCATCGCGGCGCATTCCAAGCCGCTTTACCGGGTCGTCATGCTCGGCTTCCTGCCGGGCTTTCCCTATCTCGACGGACTGCCGCCGGAGCTGGCGCAGCCCCGGCTCGATGCGCCGCGGCCGCGCGTTCCGGCCGGCTCGGTCGGCATCGGCGGCGCGCAGACCGGCCTCTATCCGTCGGAGTCGCCGGGCGGCTGGCAGCTGATCGGACGGACCGACGTCCTGTTGTTCGATCCCGGCCGCGAGCGCCCCGCGCTGCTCGCCCCCGGAGACCGGGTGCGGTTCGTTCCGGTGGAGAGATGACATTTGGACGGAATTAGGACCGAATTAGGACAAAAGTCTAAGAAATTATAGGTATTTCTTCATATTTTCGATCTAGATGCCGATAAAAAAACGGCGTCAGAAAGAAAAAAGGGGAGTACCTTATTTTCATTCATAGCAAAACAAGGCCGCGAATAGCGGCCCTGACCGCAGCAGCCGTGCTGCTCGGGTCCGGTTTTCCGGCGCCTCAAGGCGTCCGAGCGCAAGCTTCGGTCGGCGGAACCTATTTCACCGATACGGACAACTGGGGAGGAGGCGCCGCCGGCAGCGCGCCGGACGGCGATCTCGACTACGCGACCAACCGCATCTCCAACGGTCACGCGCTGTACCCGATCGAGCTCAAGATCGAGAACGTCGACAAGCTTCCGGCCGAGAGCGCCAGGCTGCTCATACGGGCGTACGATGTCGACGAGTATGACGGGACGGACAGCACTTCGACAGGCGAATGGGATCGGATCTACTTGTCGGACAAGCCGGAGGATATCGTGCTTGGCAATCCCTACACGCCGTGGAAGACGACCGGCGGCTGGAGCAGCGCGACGGCCTCCTACAAGAAAGAGTTCAAGCAATCCGCTTATGTCGGAGCTCTGTCCGGAGCCAACGAGAAGTGGAATACGACGGTGCTGTCGGTCGATCCGGACAGGATCAAGCTGGGCGACCAGTATGTCGGCGCATCCATCCACCACTACTTCAAGTCGAGCAGGCTGAACGCCGGCTGGGTGACCGAGATCGACTGGGCGCAGCTCGTCGTGGACGGCGGCATCCGGGACAAGGCGGAATTTTCGAGCGCCGGCATCACGGTCAAGAACGGGAAAATCTCGATTGATTCGGCTTTTCTGGGCAAGGCCGGATACCAGGGCCCGTTCTCGCTCGAAGCCAACGTCATCCAAGAGGTCACGGATGCGGACGGGACGGTGCGCGAGGTCAACCTCGCTCTCGACAGCAAGCGGGTCGCCAGCGTGGATCCGGGCGAGCCGGGCCGCTGGAGCCTTGATCTCGAGAACCCGGACATCCGTCTCGGCGAGGACTATCGGATCAACTTGATCCTGTTCGAGGATCGCGGAGGCAACGGATCGAACCCGAATCCGGGCAAGGTGCAGCATCTGCTCGATATCCCGACCTCCGAAATCCGGATGCTGGCGGAGGACTTCCGCAAGCCGTCGTCCGTCTTCGCGGCGGAGGACTTCCGTTCCAGCTTCTTCAAGACGAACGGCGTCGAGGGCGCTGACGCCTTGGCCAACGGAGCCAATCTGGAAAAGATCCGCATCGCGTCGCTCCCCGATCCGCAGGACGGCGAGCTGATGTACGACGGCGTTCCGCTGAGCGCCGCCGATATCGGCAAGGAGATCGCGATCGCGAACGTCTCCAAGCTCGGATTCCGTCCGGCCTCCACCACCGACGGGGAAGCCGAATTCGGCTGGACCGGCTTTGCCGAGGGCAAATATGCCTCCAAGCCGGGCCAAGCGAGCTTCGGCGTCAACCGCGCTCCGATCGTGGAGTCGCTGAGCAAGCCGGCGCTGAAGGGCGAGACGCTTTCCTTCAGCCGGACCGACTTCGCGCAGGCATCCGCTTATGTGGATCCGGAGCAGCAGCCGCTGGCCGCCATCATGGTGACACAGCTGCCGGATCCGGCCAAGGGCAAGCTGTACCTCAAGCGTGCCGATGCGCCGCTTGTGCCGATCGTCGCAGGCATGCCGATCGCCGCAGCCGATCTGGACCGCCTCGTGTTCCAGCCGGAGGCCGGCGCGACGGGCACGGCCGAATTCCGCTGGAACGGAAGCGACGGCGAGCTGTACGCCGCAGCGGACAAAACCGTCCACATCCGGATCAACACGCCGCCTGTCGGCGCCGATCTGAGCCGGACAGGGCCGATGGGAGCGCCGATCGGCTTCGCGGCTCCGGGCGGAGGGAGCAGCTTCGCGGCGCTGTACGGCGACGAGGACGGCGACGCCTTCCATAGCGCGGCGTTCGACCTGCCTGCCGGCTTCGCGGCGAAAGGCACGCTCAGCTATGCGGACCCGTCCACGACGGAAACCGTATACGCCGAGCCCGGCCGCCGCACGCTGGTGCCTGCGCTGGCGCTGGAATCGCTTCGCTTCGTGCCGGCGCCAGGCCTCGCCAACGGCGCGGCGGTCGACATCCCGTGGCGTCCGTTCGACGGCAAGCAGCTGGCGGAGCAGCCTTCGCTGCTGCGGATCGCCTACGACGGCATTCCAAGGGCGGAATGGATTTTCGCCTTGGCCAATGAAGGGGTCCAGGAGCTCCGCCTGATTCCGTCCGGGACCGACCAGGAGACGGTGACCGGCCTCGTCTACCGGCTTGTTCCGGATTCTGGCCCTTCCCGCGGAACGCTCGTTCCGGACGTGGATTCGGACCGAGGCGGCTGGATCTACACGCCGGACGAAAGCTTCGTCGGCGGCACGGACAGCTTCCGTTACGTCGCCGAGGATGAGAGCGGACAGGTCAGCGAGCCTGCGACGGCGACGATCATCATCCACAAGGCGCTCGACGGCTGGGCGGGAGACAAGCCGCAAGGCGATCCGAGCCGCATGACGGCGCTGCCGGGCTACCCGGTCCGGCTGTCTGCGGTATCGTCGCTGGCTACGGAAAAAGTAACGGCATCGCTCGCAGGAGCGGAGACCGAGCTGGTCTGGATCAATCCGTCGACGAGCCAGGCGGAAGGGGTCAAGCGGTGGGAGAAGGAAGGCTTTCTGCTGCCGCAAGCCGCGGCAGGCGAGCATGAGGCGGCATTCACCGCTTACGGTCCGCTTGGACAGCTGATTTCGAACGAAGAAGCCTCGCGCCGATCGGACAACTGGATCACCGTGCTGACGACCCGCATCGCCTTGACCGCGGATCCCGACCGGATCGTCGGCGACGGCAGCTCGACTTCCGTGCTGACCGCAGCCGTGACGGACGAGAGCGGCGGTCCGGTGAGCGGCGTATCCGTCTCGTTCGCGGCCGGAGCCGGTTCGTTCCCGGACGGCGCGACTGCCGTGACCGGAGCGGACGGCAAGGCCAGCGTCGTCTATCGTTCGGCGGCGATGAGCGGCACGGCGGAGCAGCGGATCCCGGTTACGGCCAAGGTGCTGGATCTCGTACGAGGGCTGGCCGGAGAAAAAGGGATCGAGCTGACGTTCCTGCCTGCCCGCATTCAAGGCGTCCTTACCTCCGGCAGCTCCAATGCGCCGGTCGCAGGAGCGATCGTCCGGGCCGCGCTGGATCTGAACGGCGACGGCGTCATCGAGCCTGGCGTCGATTTTGAAGCCTCGACGATGACGGACGAGCGTGGACGCTATTCGCTGGCGGTACCTAAGGGAGACGCGGTCTACGAGCTGGCGGTTACGCAGCTCATCGAGATCGGCGGCGTGCCGACTCCGGTCACCTATACGCAAAAAGCCGTTGTCGGCCATGCCGACGGAACGGGGGAGCAATCCTTCGAATCCGAAAAGACGGTCAGCGGCATCGTTCTGCTCAAGCAGCCGGACGGCGGCACGGCGAAGCTGGATGCGGAGACGGCCGGCCGTTCCAGCGTTTATTTCAAGGACGGCCAAGGAAAATACGTCACGGACGGCAGCGGGACGCCGAAGGCTCATCCGCTGAGCGCCCAAGGCGTCTTCTCGACAGAGGGCCTGCCGGTCGGCTCGTACGCCTTCGAGATCCGGTATGAGTTCGAGCCCGGCGTGCAGGCGGTGCTGAGCGTAGGCCAGGCTCATGTCAAAGCGGACGGAGAGCTCAACCTGCTCACGCAGCTGGTCGATCCGTACGGAACGGTAAGCGACGCCTCGAGCGGAGCCGTCATCGAAGGCGCGACGGTCATGCTGCATTACGCCGACACCGGCCGCAACAAGGCCGCCGGCAAGGCTGCCGGGTCGGGCGTCGTCCTGCCCGCGCTGGTCGGCTTCGAGCCGAACGACAACGCCAGTCCGTTGCAGATGACCGACAAGAACGGGTTCTACGCGTACATGGTCTACCCGGAGACGGACTATTATCTCGTCGTCTCCAAGGCCGGCTACGAGACGTACCGCAGTCCGGTCATATCAGTCGAATGGGACATCGTCAAGCATGACCTCCAGCTGCGCCCGCTGTCTGCGCCGGCTCCGCAGCCTCCGGCACGGACCGGACTGGCGGTGGAGATCGCCTCGGAGCAGATGGTCGTGCGCGAGGAGAGCGAGTCGCTGCTGACGGTCACCTACAAAAACAGCGGTTCCGACCGCATGGCAAGCGGAACCGTCGAGGTCGTCCTGCCTGACGGCGCAAGCTTCGTCCGCGCCGACGGCGCGGCCATCGAGGGCGCGAAGGCGGTCTGGAGCGTCAAGGATCTCGCTGCCGGACAGACGGGCCAGCTGCAGCTGACCGTGCGCTGGCCGCGCCTGGATGCGAAGGAAAAGGACGCCGACATCACCGCGGCCTTCTTCTCGGGAGATGCGTCCGCGAAGTCGGTCGCCAAATTCAAGCTGTATTCGGACCGCTTCGAGCCGCTGTTCCATTCGCGCTACATCCGCGGCTATCCGGACGGGGAGTTCAAGCCCGGACAGACGCTGACGCGGGCGGAGGTTGCCGCTGTCACGGCGCGCTTGTCCGACGGTCCGGCCGATGATGCGAAGGCGGGCTCCTTCCGCGACATCCGCAGCGGCCACTGGGCGGAAGGCTACATCCGCGAGTCTGCCGCCAAAGGCTACTTCAAGGGAGGAACGGACGGCCGCTTCCGGCCGGACGCGCCTGTGACCCGCGCGGAGCTCGTCGTCGTCCTGTCGCGCTTCCTCGGCCTCGAGCCGGGAGAGCCTGCAGGCAGCCGCTTCCTCGACACGGCCGGCCACTGGGCCGAAAAGGAGATCGAGGCGCTGCGCGTCGGCAAGTATTTGAACGGCTACCCGGACGGAAGCTTCCGTCCGAACCAGCCGATCCGGCGCGACGAGGCGGTCGCTCTCATCAACGGCATGCTGCGGCGCGGTCCGCTTGCCGGCGTGCAGCCGCTGTTCCCGGACATGCCGCAGGGCAACTGGGCTTACGGAGCTGTCATGGAGGCTTCGCTCTCTCATGAATCGGAGCGGGTCGAGGACGGATCGGAGCGCCTGCTGAAGGCGATCGAGGACCATATGGAATAACGAAAAAGCGAGGCTCAATCAGCCTCGCTTCGGAAAGCGGCATCGGGCCCGAGAGGCGCCCGGCGCCGCTTTTTTTCATGCCGCTCGGCGATGGCGTCCCGTGGCGGCGGCCGATGGCCGCGGGAAGGCGGCAACGGAAAGCGAGCAGCGGATGACTGTCGTCGGCATGAGCGGCTTCCGCCGCTTAGCAGCCTCCTTCAGCCTTCTTCAAAGCGGCCGAGCGCGATGACGGCATTATGGCCGCCGAAGCCGAACGAGTTGGACAGCCCGACCGCTAGCCTCTCGCGCCGCGGGGCGGCCGGGACGGTCAAGGCGCAGTCCGGGTCGGGCTCCTCCTGGTTGAGCGTCGGCGCGATCAGCCCCTCGCGCAGCATGCGGACGAGCGTGATCGCCTGCGCGCCGCCTGATGCGCCGAGCATATGGCCGGTCATCGACTTGCCGGCGAATACCGGCACGCTCCCGCCTCGCTCGCCGAGCGCGCTGCGGATCGCCCGGCTCTCCGACAGGTCGCCGGCCGGCGTGCCGGTCGCATGGGCGCAGACGAGGTCCACGCGCTCGGCCTCCAGGCCGGCGTCGGCGAGCGCCAGCCGCATGGCGGCCGCCGCGCCGCGGCCGGTCGGCTCGGTCGCGACCCGGTGGTACGCGTCGGAGGTCGCGCCGTAGCCGAGCACCTCGGCCAGCGGCTCGGCGCCGCGCGCAAGCGCGTGGGCGAGCGTCTCGAGCACGATGATGCCGGCGCCCTCGGCCATGACGAAGCCGGAGCGGCTGCGGCTGAAAGGACGGCTGGCCGCCGCCGGATCGCCGCCCGACGAAGCGAGCGCGGTCGCGTTGCCGAAGCCGGCGAGGGCGATCGGGACGACGGCGGCTTCGGATCCGCCGGCGACGGAGACATCGGCGATGCCGGCGCGCAGCAGGCGCATCGCTTCCCCGATCGCCGTGTTGCCGATCGAGCAGGCGGTCACCGGCGAGAGCGTCGGCCCGGTCAGGCTGTAGCGGATGCTGATTTCCGCGGCGGCCATGTTGGCGATCATCATCGGCACGAGCGTCGGGCTGACGCGGCTATGGCCGCGGGCGCCCAGCACGCGCGCCTGCTCCATGAGCGTGCCGAGCCCGCCGATGCCGGAGCCGACATAAACGGCCGTCCGATCCGGCACGAGCCGGCCCTCGCCGAGTCCGGCCTGGCCGAGCGCTTCCTCGGCCGCCGCGAGCGCGAACTGCACGAAGCGGTCCATCTTGCGGGCTTCTTTGCGGCCGAACCGGGCTTCTCCGTCCCAATCGGGCACGAGGCCGGCAATCGCCCGCTCGTCGGCCTGCTCCAGCCACTCCTCCGGCCATCCGCCTTCTTGCAGGCGGCGGATGCCCGAGCGGCCTTCTGCCTGGGCGGTCCATAACGTCTCGGCGCCGGCGCCGAACGGACTGACGGCTCCCATGCCGGTAATGACGACGCGATGCTCCTTGCTGGACGGGGCGGCGTTCGTGTAAAGCTCCATCATGCTCCATCTCCTTCGCAGCTTGCGGATAAGCGCAGTTTCGCACAGCTCTTATGCTGGTACAAGTTGTTGTTTATACTAGGATAAGAAGTAATGGGATCGAGGAGGAAGGGCATGAACCGACAGGAGAGGCTGAAGGCTCTATCGGAATTTCTGCGCTCGCGCCGGATGGCGCTGCTGCCGGAGGAGCACGGCTTTCCCGCAGGGGGGAGGCGGCGGACGCCGGGGCTGCGGAGGGAGGAGGTCGCGCAGCTGGCCGGTGTGAGCCCGACCTGGTACACCTGGCTCGAGCAAGGACGGGACATCCGCGTCTCGTCCTCGGTGCTCGACGCGGTGGCGAAGGCGCTGCGGCTGAATGCGGACGAAAAGCGGTACATGGCCGCGCTGGCGGGCGACGCCGCAGAGGGCGGCGAGCCGGAGAGGAGCGCGTCCGACGAGCCGGCGGCGCTGCCCGCTCCGCTGGGGCGGATTTTGGACGAGCTGGCCGGCTGTCCCGCGATCGTCTCGGATCGCCGCTGCCGGATCGCCGGCTGGAACGAGGCGGCGGCCCGCGTTTTTCTCGACTTCGGCTCGGTGCCCACGGAGGAGCGCAACATGATCACGCTGCTGTTCACCCGGCCGGAGCTGCAGCGGCTCGCCGTCAACTGGGAGCAGTTCGTACGGGGCTATCTGGCGCTGTTCCGCTATTACTACGGCCGGTATGCCGACGACGACTGGTATTCCCGCTTCATCGAGGCGATGGAGCGGCGCGACGCCCGCTTCGCCCCGCTCTGGGAGGAGAGCCGCGTCAGCGCCGCGCCGGAGGTGATCCTGGAGTTCCGCCACGCCCGCGCGGGCAAGATGCAGTTCCAGCTGACGAGCCTGCAGGCCCAGGGACAGCCGGATCTGCGCGTCAGCATCTACACGCCCGCTCAAGGCACGGCGACGGAGCGCAAGATGAGACGGCTGATGGACGAGGAGCGGGGCGGCTGAGCGGAAGATGAGGCGGCTGATGGACGAGGAGCGGGCGGCTGAGCGGAAGATGAGGCGACTGATGGACGAGGAGCAGGGCGGCTGAGCGGAAGATGAGGCGGCTGATGGACGAGGAGCGGGCGGCTGGGCAGAAGATGAGGCGGCTGATGGACGAGGAGCGGGGCGGCTGAGCGGCAGGCGGAGCCGCGAGCGGAGGGAATGGAAGTCTGTCGTGGCTTCATGCGGACAGGCCAGCCGAAGCGCTTCAGCGGAACGGGCTGCCGGCCAAGCAGCTGGTCGCGGGGCCAGTCGATGAGGTCGAGGCGCGGGATGGCAAGCTGGAGCCGGCATGAGCTACAATGAAGGTCATGAGCGCGGAAAGGAAGGGATGAGGATGAGGACGAAGGAAGCGGCGTTCACGATCATCCGCCCCGGCTTCGGCGCCGAGCTGCAGCATCTGGGCCGTCCCGGCCTGCGAGCCCAGGGCATGCCGGCCGGCGGCGCGATGGATGCGGTCTCGCTGCAGACAGCCAATCTGCTGTGCGGCAATTCGCGCGGCGCGCCGGCGCTGGAGCTGGCGCTCGGCGGCGTCCGCATGCGCGTCGACGCGCCGGACGGCGTGCTCGCGGCGATTTGCGGCGCCGACATGCCGCTTCGACTTACAACGTTGGCGCTCCTGCGGGCCGAGCCGTCTGGCTGCCGGCGGGCGGCACGCTTTCGCTCGGCGCGGCGCGCTCCGGCTGCCGCGCCTACTTGGCCGCCGCAGGCGGCCTCGCCGCGCCGGGGGCGGCGGCCTGTGGCGCGGCCGGCGGCGATGAACGCGCCGGCATCGCGCCGGCTTGCCGCCGGCGAGGCGCTCCGCCGCGGCGNGCCTTCGGCGCGCGGCGCGGCGCTGCTGGGCGGCCTCTAGCGCCGCCGCCCAGGCCGGCGGCGGCGGGAGGCTGCCCGCCGCCGCGCCGTGGCTCCGCGCCGCGCCTCGTGGCGCGCGGCGGAGCCGACGGCTCCGGCACCGCCGTGCTGCGCGCGGTGCCGGGAGCTCCAACGGCAGCTTAACGCAGGCTGCCCGGGAGCGGCTGTGGCGGGGGGCTCGCCGCCTCTCCCGCCAGCGACTCATCTAGTCTGGGTCACGCTCGGACGCCCAGTCGATCGGTCAGCCTCGAGCCGCGCGGAGCTGCGCTCGCACGGCGTGCTGCCGGGCGCGGTGCAGCTCCCGCCCGGCGGCCATCCCGTCGCGCTGGCGGCAGGCTGCCAGACGACGGGCGGTTATCCCGTCATCCTGCATGTCATCGCCGCCGACCTGCCGCGGCTCGGCCAGCTGCGGCCCGGCGACGGGACGCGCTTCCTCCGCGTGGAGCTGGAGGAGGCGCAGCGCCTCCTGCTGCGGCAGCAGCGGGAGCTCGACCGGCTCGAAGCCGCGCTGCGCCTTCGGACCGAACGCTTCTTGCAGGAGCAGCGCCGCGCGCCGGCCGCTGACAGCTGATTTTTTCATTTGAACAGGAGGAAAGCGACATGACCAACGATCAGCCGGGCGTCGACCCGCAGGCTGCGAGCAGCGCCAAGTCCGGCAAGAGGAAAGGGTCGCCGGCCTTCGTGGCCGGCCTGTATACGGCCGATGCGCCGGGCAGCTTCGTCTCCCGCGAGCTTGCGGAGGCAGAGCTGGAGTTCGGCGGAATCCGCGGCGACCGCCACTTCGGCGTGACGTCCCGCGCGGACAGCCGCCAGCCGATGTATCCTCGCGGCACCGAGATCCTCAACCGTCGGCAGATCAGCATCCTCTCGCGCGAGGAGCTGGAGGAGACGCGGGAGCGGATGGGCATCGAGGCGCTCGATCCCGAGTGGATCGGCGGCAACCTGCTGCTCTCCGGCTATCCCGGGCTGACGCAGCTGCCCGCAGGCTCGCGGCTGCTTTTCCCAAGCGGCGCCGGGCTCGTCTGCGAAGGCGAGAACCATCCCTGCACCGACGCCGGCAAGGAGGTCGAGCGGCATGTCGCTCCCAAGGAGCGGCTGCCGCAGGCGTTCGTGAAGGCCGCGCGCGGCCGGCGCGGCATCGTCTGCTCGGTGGAGCGTCCCGGCCGCATCGCGTTCGGCGACGAGATCCGCATCATCCCCCCGATGTAGGGGAAAAGGAGGCCATCCCGCATGCAAAAGCCGACGATCGACCTGAACGCCGATTTCGGCGAAGGGTATGGAAGCTACGCCTTCGGAGATGACGCCGCGCTGCTCGGCTCCATCACGAGCGCCAGCATCGCCTGCGGCTGGCATGCCGGCGACGCCCGCACGATGCGGACGTCGGTCGAGCGCTGCCTGCTAGCCGGCGTGGCGGTCGGCGCCCATCCGGGCTACCCGGACCGGCAAGGCTTCGGCCGCCGCGCGATGGCGCTGGACGCCGAGGAGGTGTACGAGGCCGTCCTTTATCAGACGGGCGCGCTGCAGGCGTTCGTGCGCGCCGCCGGCGGCGAGCTGCGCCACATCAAGCCGCATGGCGCGATGTATCATCGCTGCGGAGCCAGCCAGGCCCATGCGGATGCGGTCGCCCGGGCTGCCGCCGAGCTGGGCGGGCTGGCGCTGTTCGGCCCTCCCGGCGGACTGCTGGAGCGCGCGGCCGTCTCGGCCGGACTGCCGTTCGCGGCGGAAGGCTTCGCCGACCGCGCCTACTTGCCGGACGGCTCGCTCGCCGGCAGGGACCGGCCCGGCGCCGTGCACGGCGAGCCGTCCCAAGCGCTGGAGCAGGCGCTGACGATCGCGCTGCGCGGCGAGGCGCCCGCCTTGGGCGGAGGCTTCGCGCCGGTGGCGGCTCGGACGCTGTGCCTGCACGGCGACGGACCGGGCGCGGCCGAGCTGGCCGCGCTTATCCGCGCCGGCCTGGAGGCGGCCGGCGTCGCCGTGCGCGCGCCTTGGCAGCCATGAGCGGCGTGCTGGAGGCTCGCCGCAGCCGCTCCAGCTCCGAGGCCAGGGGCTCGAAAGCCCTTCTCGGAGCAAGCCCCGAAGCCGGCGGCTCGGAAGCTCCTCTTGGCGCATGCTCCGAGGCCGGCGGCTTGGAACCTCCTCTTGGTGCATGCTCCGAGGCGAGCGGCTCGGAAGCACCTCTCGGCGCATGCTCCGAAGCCGGCGGCTTGAAAGCCCTTTTCAACGCATGCCCTGAGGCCAGCGGCTTGGAAGCCACTCTCGGCACATGCTCCGAGGTCAGCGGCTCGAAAGCACCTCTCGACGCTTGCTCCGAGGCCGGCGGCTCGGAAGCCACTCTCGGGGCATGCCCCGAGGCCGGCGGCTCGAAGGCACATCGCCCCGCATGCCCTGTGAGCAACGATCCGCAAGCCGCTCGCGGCCCATCCGCTCCATCCGCTCCGCTGCCTCAGGCTGATCAAGCACATTCGTTGATGTCCCCATCCTCTGGCATCTGGATGTTTGTCTACGGTACGCTACAGCCCGGACGCAGCAACTTCGGCGTCGTCGCTCCGTTCGTCCTTGCGCAGCGGCCGGGACGGGTGCGGGGGCGCCTCGTCGACGCGGCGGACGGCCATTATCCCGCGCTTGTCCGCGAGCTTTCCGCTTTGAACCGGGCCGTTCGGGGCTGGTGGCTGCTGCTGGAGCGCGACGGCTTGGCCGCCTGCGATCGGCTGGAGGAATTTTTCGGCCCGGAAGAGGCGAATGACTACGAGCGGATCTGGACGCGGGATCTCGACGATCCGGCCCGTCAGGGCTGGGTCTATGTCTGGCCCGACGACCGCGGCTGCGCCGATTTGCACAACGGAGTGTGGCCGTAACGTTGCAGTCTCGTTTGCAGCCTCGAGTTGAGATGGAAGCGGGCTTGGCTCCACCACCAGCATCGTACACCCTGAGACAAAAGCGGAGCTTGAGCGGCTGACGGCTATGAATAAGGATAGAAACCAAACCGCTGGTGACGAGGCGGTTTGGTTTTTGGTTTTCCCAACTATCGGAATACTGCATTCTAGCTTGGTTATCGGGCGTTCGGAGCCTGGCTCTCCGGCTCGGGTTCGAAAGCGATCAGCGTCACCGGGCGGCCTTCTCCGTCCGACAGCGATTGCTCCAGCTCCCGGATCCTTTCCACTGCCACGAGGGGAAGCTCGGCGTATCGGTACGGCTCGAAGGGCTGGGACTTGCTCATCTGCGTTCACCTCCTTGCGGATAGCGTTCGCTCTCCACAGCATCTTTATCCAGATAAAGGGAGAGGGGGGCGGCGCTTTTGAGAGGCGTCCGCTCCATCACATCGACGCTCATCGCTCGATCGTCCGTCACGGGATCGCTCGAAAAACTCGGATTGCAGCTGCCCGGCGGCGCGCATCCGAGACCGTAACCGGAAAAAGTCGGGCTGCAGCTCCTGGGCAGAGTGCATCCGAGCCTCTAACCCGAAAAAATCGGGTTGCAGGCGCCAGGCAGAGCGCATCCGAGGCTGTAACCCGAAAAAATCGGGTTGCAGCCGTCTGGCAGAGTGTATCCGAGCCTGTAACCCGAAAAAATCGGGTTGCAGTCACCAGGGCAGAGCGTATCCGAGCCTGTAACTCGAAAAACTCGGGTTGCAGGGCTTTGAGGTGCGCGTTCGTAGGCAATTACGCGGAAAAACCGAGTAACTCGGGCGTGCAGGAGGAGAAACGGAGGGAGTTGCGCGGAAAGACCGAGTAACTCGGGCATGCAGAAGGCGAAGCGTAGGGAGTTGCGCGGAAAAACCGAGTAACTCGAGCATGCAGGAGGAGAAACGGAGGGAGTTGCGCGGAAAAACCGAGTAACTCGGGCGTGCAGGGGAAGACACGGAGGGAGTTGCGCGGAAAAACCGAGTAACTCGGGCGTGCAGGGGAAGACACGGAGGGAGTTGCGCGGAAAAACCGAGTAACTCGGGCGTGCAGGAGGAGAAACGGAGGGAGTTGCGCGGAAAAACCGAGTAACTCGGGTGCGAGGATGGCAGAACGCCCGGAATTGCCGGGCCTTCCCCAAATGTTCACAAACCGGATTGGTCGAGATGGAGCCCATCAAGTAAACTAGAGGGCGAGAGGAAGGAACGAAAGGAAGTGCCCCCGAGCGCATGAACGCCAACTCACGCAACGAATTCCCACCGGACGCCATACGAGCGGCAACGGCGCGGAAGCAGTCTCAAACCTCGCACGAGACCGAGCTCGCCGCAAAGCGGCCTCGGCCAGAGGCGCTCCATCGGCCACCCTCTACGGCGCCCGCTCTCGCGTGAGGGCTCAAGCTCTGGCTCTGGGCCCTCTGCTCGGCCACCTATAGCCTTTCGTACAGCCCCCAAGCCGGCCGTAGGCCCTGAGCGCTAGCCGGCCCGGCCTCAAGTAGGCTCCTACTGGGCCTCTACTCTCTATGGCGCCTCGTAGCCGCTACCCACCTCGGCCTACTAGCCTCGGCTAGCCCCCTCGAGGTAATATAGGCTACCGTAGCTGCGCGCCCCCCTCTACCTACCCTGAGAGGGCCTCGGCCCCCCGGCATCGTCCCTCTTGAGCTGAGCGCCCCCCGGCGTAGGCCATAGCGCCTCGGCTCTAGCCCCTGGCGGCCGTACATACGCGCCTCGGCTTCCTACCCGAGCTAGCCGTAAAGGCCCTCCTCCGGCTTCGCACCTCATGAGCCTACTACCAGCCGCCTCGGCTTCTAGCCCCTGAGCATACCATCGGCGCCTCGGCTCCGCCCCTGGTGGAGCCACCCGCGCAGCCGCGCCGGACCGGGGCCAGGCTCATTCGACACTAGGCCATCAGGCCCTCCTCGGCCGCGCGCCTGACGCTGCGGTAGCCTCAACGCGCTTATCGTGCTGTGCTGAGGCTGCTCGCCTTGGGTCAGGGGTGCCAGCGCAGCAGGCAGGGACACGGCTACGGTGCTGGACACCGAGCCATGGCGAGCGTAGGCTGGAAGCCGCGCCCGGGTCTAGTCGCTTGTTCGGACGATCGCAGGAGCAGTCAGCGTACCGGGAGGGCGTCTATGGACGCAGCTCCACCGTCACCGCCGAGCGGGCGAATAGCAGGCCCACGGTTGACACTGAACCTTGCCGCTGTCCCACGCTCGCGAGGGCGTTGACGGTTGCTACCGCATCATTTCCGAGGACGGCCATCCGGTCGGCGGCTCCTACGTCTTCGTCGTCGGAGACCCGCCCGCCGCGCGGGACGCCTCGACGTTCGACGTCCATGCCCAGCTCGGCCACGCCGGCCACGAAGAAGGCGGGCTGACGACGGCCAGCCTGATCCTGTACGCCGTGCGCTTCCTGTACTACGCCGCGCTCATGCTGGCCGCCGGAGCGGCGCTCTGGCCGCTGCTGTACCGGCAAGGCTGGTCCCGCATCCCCGAGCCGCTGCGCGGACGGCTCGAGCGGCTGCCGCAGCAGGCGCTCGTGCTCGCCGCGCTGCTCTACGTCTTCGTCGAGACGCAGCAGCTCATGATCGGCCAGCCGGCGTCCGAATGGAGCCGGCTGTTCACGGCTACGGCCGTCGGACAGAGCTACCTGGCGCTGCTGCTGCTCGCCTTTGCCGGCCTCGCGCTTCCGGCGGGCCGAAGCGCGCTGCGCTTCGTCTGGGCGCTTCCGCTGCTCGCGACGGAGGCGTGGAGCGGCCATGCGGCCGCAGCCGCGCCGCGCTGGGCGGCGCTCTCGCTCGATTACGTCCATCTCGCCTTCGCGGCGCTGTGGGCGGGCGGCCTCATGCTGCTGCTCGTCCTCTGGCAGGCGGAGCGCAAGGAAGCCGGACGCTTCGCCGCCAGCTTCTCGCGCATGGCCTGGATCAGCATCGTGGCGCTGACGCTGTCGGGCATCGGCTTGACGCTCCTGTACATGACCAAGCCCGAGTATTTGCTGCTGACGCCTTGGGGCATCCTGCTGCTTGTCAAGACCGGGCTGGTCGTGCTCGTGGCCGGAGCCGGGTTCCTGATCCGCGTCCGCATGAAGCGGTCCGGCTTCCCGGGCGGCGCGCTGCTCAAGGCCGACGGCGCGCTGATGGCGCTCATCCTCGTCATCGTCGGCGTCTTCACCTACATCAGCCCGCTTCCGGCCAACGAGCCGGTCGGCTGGCACAAGATGGGCAGCGAGATGCATGTGTCGATCCGGATCGCCCCGAACGTGCCGGGAGACAACGAGTTCACGGTCCGCATCTGGATGCACAAGAGCCTGGGCGATCCGAAGTCGGTCCAGCTGCGCCTGATGTCCGAGGACAAGCCGGAGCTCGGCGCGATCGAGATTCCGCTGGAGAAGTTCGAGGACGACGAGATCAGCACGTTCGAAGGCTACACCAAGACGGCCTACCGGGCCAAGGGCACGTATCTTCCGTTCGCGGGCCGCTGGACGGCCGAGGTCCGCGTCATGGACCCGAACGACGACGAGCGGGTCGAGCGCTTGAGCTTCCGCAATTATTGACGAGCGGCGACAGGCGCTGCGGGCGGAGCCGGCAGGCCGGCCGAGAAGAGGGAGGCGGACGATGAAAGCAAGCACGATCAAAAGGCTCATCCTCTGGACGCCGACCGTCCTGACGGCGGCATGGGAATATGCCCGCCATACGTTCCTGCTGCCGTACGTGTCGATGGACACGGGCAACGTCATCAGTCCGATCCTCGTCTTTCTCGTCACGGTGACGCTGCTCTCCAAGCTGTTCGACATGCTCGAGAACGTGCAGGAGCAGCTGCGGCGCGAGCAGGCGGTGAAGGCGGCGGTGCAGGAGCGGGACCAGATGGCGCGCGAGCTGCACGACGGCATCTCGCAGTCGCTGTTCCTGCTGTCGGTCAAGCTCGATCGGCTCGACCGGGCGGAGTCGCCCGAGGAGGTCAAGCAGGCGAGCGAGCAGATCCGCGGCACGGTGCGCCATGTGTACGAGGACGTGCGGGAGGCGATCGCCAGCCTGCGCTCGGCGGATACGGCGGCGGAAAGCGGCATGCCTTGGCTGCAGCCGCTGCAGGATGCCGCGGCCGAGCTGGAGGAGTCGGGGACGAGCACGGAGATCGACTGGCAGCTGCCCGACCTGTTGCTGACGAGCCGCGAAAAGGTCGAGCTGCTCGCGATCGTGCGCGAGGCGCTCATGAATGTGCGCAAGCATGCCTCCGCCTCGCTCGTGAGCGTCGCCTGCCGGCAGGTCGGAGCGGACGGCTTTCGCTGCGTCGTCGCCGACGACGGGCTCGGCGCTTCGCCGGGAGCCGAGTCGGCCAAGGGCCATTACGGCGTCCGCATGATGCGCGACCGAGCGGAGGGCGCGGGCTGGAGCTTCGGGTTCCAGAGCCCCCGCCCCGACCTGGGGACAGGCACGTCGATTGAGATCATGCGCCAGCCGTCTGGCGCGAAGCTGAAGCCATGAACATCGAGGAGGAAGGACGATGAATGCTGCCGAACGGAACGACCCGGTGCGGGTGTTGCTGGTCGACGACCATCCGCATGGGCGCGAAGGAATGAGGATGATCGTCTCGGAGGACCCTTTCTTCGAGATCGCCGGAGAGGCGTCGGGAGGGGAGGAGGCGGTCGCGCGCGCCGAAGAGCTGCAGCCGGACCTCATCCTGATGGACATCCGCATGCCGGGCGTCGGGGGGCTGGAGGCGACGTCCCGCATCAAGGCGTCGCTGCCGTCCGTCAAGATCGTCATGGTGACGGTGTCCGACGACATCGCCGACCTGTTCGAGGCGATCAAGCGGGGAGCCCAGGGCTATCTGCTCAAAAACCTTTCCCCGTCCGCCTGGCTCGACTATTTGCGGGCCGTCTCGCTCGACCAGGCGCCGATGAGCCGGGAGCTGGCCACGCGCATCCTGCAGGAATTCCTGCCGGGAGGGCGGGCCTCCGCGTCCGCGGATCCGCGGACGGCGATCCCTTCCTCTCCGCGGATGGCGGCGCCTGCGCTGTCTCCGCTCACCGAGCGCGAGAAGGAGATCCTCGAGCGCGTCGCGCGCGGCGACTCCAATCGCGAGGCGGCGTCGGCGCTCGGCATTTCGGAGAATACGGTCAAGAACCATCTCAAGAACATCCTGCAGAAGCTGCATCTCGACAACCGGGTCCAGCTCGCGCGCTACGCCTACGAGAACGGGCTCATGGACCGTGGCGCAGGCGGAGGCTGAGACGGCGAGAGGGCGGTCCGCACGGCGGCCGGTCCCACCTTCCCGAGCGGACGGCGGACCGGCCGTCGTCCTCATTTTTGTCAAGATCATAGCCCTTTCGGGTCATGTCCATTTCCAGCGGCGATCCTATACTTGTAAAAGAAAAGCAAGGGACCAACAGTCCGACAGGAGGAAACAAGACATGAATCAACGCCGCAAAAGCGCGCTGTCCCGCAGCAAAGGGAGCGTCGCGGCTCTGCTCGCCGCGCTGTCGCTGTTCCTGATGGCCGGCATGGCGAGCGCCCATGTGACGGTATGGCCCAAGGAGGTCGCTCAGAACTCGTATGAGGTGTTCACGGTGCGGGTGCCGAGCGAGAAGAAAGACGTGCTGACGACCGCGGTCGCCGTGCGCGTGCCGGAGGGCGTGAACATCACCCGCACGCAGCCGCAGCCCGGCTGGAAGACCGAGCTCGAGCGCTCGGCCGACGGCAAGATCGAGCGCATCACCTGGACGGCGGAAGAAGGCCAGGGACTGGCCGTCGAGAACTTTACCGAGTTCAAGCTGTCGGGCAAGGTGGAGGCGGACGCGACCGAGCTCAAGTGGAAGGCTTACCAGACGTACAGCGACAGCAGCGTCGTCGAGTGGATCGGCGCGCCGGACGCCGACTATCCGGGTCCGGTCACGGCCGTAGGCGCCGGCGAGGCCGAGAGCGACGGCCATGGCCACGGCGCGGCCGCAAGTCCGGCGCCAAGCGCGTCTCCGGCCGCATCGGCTTCTCCGGAGGCGTCCGCCGCCCCGGCCGCCAGCGACGCCCCAGCTGTCGATCAGCCGCTTGCGCCGGCTGCCGAGAAGGACAGCCTGCCGCTGATCCTCTCGATCATCGCTCTGGCGCTCGGCGTCGTCGCCGTCATCGCGGCGTTCGCCCGTCGCGGCGGCTCGAAGGACTGAGCAGGCGGCCGGACGGAGCCCCTTCAGTTGCATTTTCCATTCGCTCTGGATATAATGAGCCAAGATATCCACCAGCATCGATGGAGACCAGTACGCCATGCCTGGCCCGACAGGGAGGGACCGCCGCCGATTGAGAGCGGTCCCCGGCAGCCAGCCGGCCGAATTCACTCCGGAGCTCGAGCCTTGAACGCGTCCGCGAGGACGCCTGTAGGGGCTCGCGGGCAGCCGTCCGTTATCCGGCCTTCAAGCAGCCCGGCGCATCCGCGCCAGGGACGAGCGGCTTTTCCGGCGGGTTTTCCGCCTCCAGGAGATGCCCCGCCCAGCGGCTGGAATCAGGGTGGTACCACGGTCCTTTCGTCCCTAGCGGAGAAAGGGCCTTTTTGTTTTTTCACAGCGGCTTGCGGCGGCAGCCGGAGCCAAGTCCGAAGGAGGCGTTAGCGATGAAGGAACGTTTGGAGGCTTTGCAGGCGGAAGCGCTGCAGGAGCTGCAAGGAGTCGCCGGACCGCAGGAGCTCGGCGAGCTTCGCATCAAGTATTTGGGCAAAAAAGGCGCGCTCACCGAAATTCTGCGCGGCATGGGCGCGCTCAGCGCCGAGGAGCGTCCGGCCGTCGGCGAGGTCGCCAACCGCGTGCGCGGGGCGATCGAGGCCGTCATCGAGGAAAAGGCGGCGGTCTACCGGCGCGCCGAGACCGAGCTGCGGCTGCGCTCGGAGACGATCGACGTGACGCTGCCCGGCAGCGCGCTGCCGACCGGAGCGGTCCATCCGCTGAATAAGGTCGCGCAGGAGATCGAGGACATCTTCATCGGCCTCGGCTACACGATCGCCGAAGGTCCCGAGGTCGAGACCGACTACTACAACTTCGAGGCGCTCAACCTGCCCAAGGACCACCCGGCCCGCGACATGCAGGACTCGTTCTACATCACCGACGAGATCCTCATGCGCACGCAGACGTCGCCCGTGCAGATCCGCGCGATGAAGGCGATGAACGGCAAGTCGCCGCTCAAGGTCATCTGCCCCGGCAAGGTGTACCGCCGCGACGACGACGATGCGACGCACTCGTTCCAGTTCAACCAGGTCGAGGGGCTCGTCGTCGGCAAAGGCATCCGCATGAGCGACCTGAAGGGCACGCTGCTGCAGTTCGTGCAGGAGATGTTCGGCAAGCAGGCGCGCATCCGCCTGCGCCCGAGCTTCTTCCCGTTCACCGAGCCGAGCGCCGAGGTCGACGTCACCTGCTCGCAGTGCGGCGGCAGCGGCTGCCGGATGTGCAAGCAGACCGGCTGGCTCGAGATTCTCGGCTGCGGCATGGTGCATCCCAAGGTGCTCGAGGCCGGCGGCTACGATCCGGAGGAAGTGACCGGCTTCGCCTTCGGCATGGGCATCGAGCGGATCGCGCTGCTCAAATACGGCATCGACGACATCCGCCATTTCTACGCGGGCGACCTGCGCTTCCTGAGCCAGTTCGAGCGGATGTAAGGAAAGAGAGGGGACTAGCGCCATGAAAATATCGACGAACTGGCTGGCGGACTACATCAGCCTTGAAGGGCTGACGCCGCAGGAGATCGCGGAGAAGATGACGTCCGGCGGCATCGAGATCGACGCCGTCGAGGCGATGGATAAAGGCGTAAGCGGCGTTGTCGTCGGCTACGTCAAGGAAAAGACGAAGCATCCCGACGCCGACAAGCTGAACGTCTGCAAGGTCGACGTCGGCGCCGGCGAGGACCTGCAGATCGTCTGCGGCGCGGCCAACGTGGACGCCGGCCAGCATGTGCCGGTCGCGACCGTCGGCGCGAAGCTGCCGGGCGGCCTCGCGATCAAGCGCGCCAAGCTGCGCGGCGTCGAGTCGCAGGGCATGATCTGCTCCGCGCGCGAGCTCGGGCTGAACGACAAGCTGCTGCCGAAGGAGCTGCAGGAGGGCATCCTCGTCCTGCCGAAGCTGGAGCTCGGCCGGCCGATCGTCGACGTGCTCGACCTCGGCGCCCATGTGCTGGAGCTCGATCTGACGCCGAACCGCTCGGACGCGCTCAGCTACCTCGGCGTCGCCTACGAGATCGGCGCGCTCACGGGCCGTCCGGTCAAGCTGCCGGAGAGCGCCGTATTCGGCGCGGCGGACAAGACGGCGGACCGCCTGTCCGTGCGCATCGACGCCCGCGAGGCGTGCGCGCACTACAGCGCCCGCTACATCCGCGGCGTGCAGGTCGCGCCGTCGCCGCTCTGGCTGCAGAACCGGCTGATGGCGGCCGGCATCCGGCCGATCAACAACATCGTCGACGTGACGAACTACGTCATGCTGGAATACGGCCAGCCGCTCCATGCGTTCGACGCGGACCGCGTGGCCGGCGGCAGCATCGTCGTGCGCTTCGCCCGCGAAGGCGAGGAGCTGGAGACGCTGGACGGCCAGCTGCGCAAGCTGCAGCCGCATATGCTCGTCATCGCCGACGGCGAGCGGGCGATCGGCCTTGCCGGCGTCATGGGCGGCGCGAACTCCGAGGTGGACGGCGATACGACGAACGTCATCCTCGAATCCGCCAAGTTCGACGGCTCCGTCGTGCGGCGCACGTCCCGCCAGCTCGGCCTGCGCTCGGAGGCGAGCCTGCGCTTCGAGAAGGAAGTCGATCCGGCGCGCGTCATCCCGGCGCTCGACCGCGCGGCTTCGCTGATCGCGAAGCTCGGCAGCGGCCTCGTCACCGACGGCATCGCCGAGGACGTGGCGCGCACGTACGAGCCGGTCGTCATCGAGGTGTCGCTGGAGCGGATCTCCGGCTATCTCGGCGCGGACATCTCCAAGCTGGAGGCGCAGGCGATCTTCGGCCGCCTCGGCTTCGACTCCGAGGTCGGCGACGGGTCGCTCCGCGTGCAGGTGCCGACGCGCCGCGGGGACATCTCCCGCGACGTCGACCTGATCGAGGAGATCGCCCGCCTGTACGGCTACGACAACATCAAGGCGACGCCGATCGTCGGCGAGACGACGCCGGGCTCGCTGACCGCGCCGCAGGCGGTGCGCCGCGAGCTGCGCCGCCGCTTGTCGGACGCCGGCCTGCACGAGGTCATCAGCTACTCGTTCACGGCGCCGGAGCGGGCGGGGCTGTTCCCGGACCTCGCTCAGGACGCGAAGCCGATCCGCCTGGCGATGCCGATGAGCGAGGAGCGCAGCGTGCTGCGCACGTCGCTGCTGCCGCAGCTGCTGGAGACGGCGGCGTACAACCGCAATCGCAAAAACCACGATCTCGCGCTGTTCGAGATCGGCACGGTGTTCCACACCGACGAGGAGACGCTGACGCGTCTGCCGCAGGAGAAGCATCGCTTCGCGCTGCTGCTGACCGGAGCGAGCCGCTCCGCCGCGTGGAACCGCAAGGCGGAGAAGGCCGACTTCTACGACGCCAAGGGCGTGCTGGAGACGATCTTCGCCGCGCTCGGCCTGAGCGGATCGGTCTCCTACGAGGCCGCCGCTCCGTCCGGCCTGCATCCGGGCCGCACGGCCGCCGTCAAGCTGGACGGCGAGCGCGGAGCGGAGACGATCGGCTACGTCGGCCAGCTTCATCCGGAGCTGCAGCTGGAGCTCGGCCTTGACGACGTCTTCGTCGCCGAGCTGGAGCTGGGCGCGCTGTACGATGCGGCCGACCGCTCGATCGTCTACCGCACGCTGCCGCGCTATCCGGCGGCCGACCGCGACATCGCGGTGACGGTCGACGAGACGGTGCCGGCGGCCGCGCTGGCCGCCGCTGTCCGCGAGGCGGCCGGCGAGCTGCTGGAGTCGGTGCGGGTGTTCGACGTCTACACCGGAGAAAAGCTCGGCGCCGGCCGCAAGAGCGTCGCGCTGGCGCTCGTGTACCGCCATGCGGAGCGCACGCTGACCGACGAGGAGGTCGCGGCGGCGCATGCCGCGGCGGTCGCCGCGCTGGAGCAATCTTTCTCCGCGGAATTAAGGAAATAGGCAGGAAACGCAGGAAGCCGCATCGAAGTAATCCCGCGAGGGAGCTGCCGATGCGGCTTTTCCTTGTCTGGAGGGGCGCGGCGAAGCCGGAAGGCCCTCTGGATCGTTCTTATCCACATGGATCTTGACGCCCTGAGACGGGCGATCGAAATAGACGGGCAGCAGGAGAGCAGCTCAACGAGCAACGGGAGGATACCGCCTTGAAGGAAGCCGATCGCTTGAGAGTAACGGTCGATATATACGGACATCAATACCGGTTGACGGGTCATAGCAGCTCGGATTATATCCGCCGGGTCGCGCAGGTCGTCGACGAGAACATGCACAAGCTGGCCAAGGGCTACCCGCGGCTGGACATGCCGAGGCTGGCGGTGCTTGCGGCCGTGCATATGGCGGAGGACGTATTCCGCTTGCGGCAGGACAGCGAGCTGCTCAAGGAGGAGCAGAGCATCCGCAAGACGCTCATGGGCGAGCTGGACAAGGCGCAGGCCGCGACGGAGCAGGCGCGCGAGGAGCTCGCGCGGTCCGAGCGGCGGGCGGCGGAGGAGCTGGAGCGGCTGCTCGGCGAGCGCGAGGCGGCGGAAGCCGCGCTGCGCGCCGAGGCCGAGGAGCGGCTGGCCGCCGTGCAGGAGGCCGTCAAGGAGGAGGCGCAGCGGCTGGAGCGCCAAAGCGCCGAGACGGCGGCCGAGCTCGAGCGGCGCTGGCGGGAGGAAAGAGAGCGCCTGATCGAGGAGAACCGCGTCCGCGCCGAGGAGCTGGAGCGCCGGCATGAGGCGGAGCGCGCCGAGGCCGCGCAGATGCTGGAAGCGGAGCGGCAGGAGTGGGAACGGCTCTACGAGGCGGAGGCGAACGAGCGCGAGTCGCGGCTTGCCGAGGCGATGGCGGAGGCGGAGCGGCGCCATGAGGCGGAAAAGGCCGCCGCCCGCGAGCAGCTCGAGACGGAGCGGCGCCGGCTGGCGGTGCAGCTGGAGGAGAGCCGCGCGGAGCTGGAGCGCCGGCTCGAGGAGGAGCGCGCCGAGGCGGCCGGCGTCTTCGAGCGCGAGCGGGCGGAGCTCGCGGCGGCGCATGCGGCCGAGATGGCCGCGCGCGAGGAAGCGTTCGCCGTCCAGCTCGCGGAGCTGGAGGAGCGCTTGCTGGAGCGCATCCATGAGCTTCAGGCGCTGCATGCCGGCGAGGCCGAGGCGCGCGAGCGCGAGCGGGCGGAGCTGGAGCAGCTGTACGAGGCCGAGTGCCGGGAGCGCGAGCAGGAACGCGCGGCGCTGCTGGAATCGAAGCGGGCGGAGCTCGAGACGCTCGAGGCTCGTCATCTGCTGCGCGTCGGCGAGCTGGAGGAGCAGCTGCTCGCGGCGCGGCAGCAGGGCGAGCGCAGCCTCGCCGAGCTCCGCCTGCAGCAGCGGGCGGAGCTCGAGGGCGCGCTTGCCGGCCGCGAGGCCGAGCATCGCGGCGAGCTGGAGCGGCTGCGCGCGGAGCAGGAGCTTCAGCTCGCCGAAGCGCTGGAGCTGGCGCAGGCGACGGAGGCTGAGCTCCAGTCGCAGCTGACGGAGAGCGCTTCCGCGCTGGAGGAGGCTCGCCAGCAGCTCGCCGCGCTGGAGCAGCGGCTGCAGCAGCAGCGCCAGGAGCAGCAGCGGCAGCTGCAAGAGCTGCAGCAGGAGCAGCTGCAAGTGCTGCAGGAGCTGCGCCAGGAGCAGCAGCAGGCGCTGGAGGCCGAGCGGCAGCAATTGCAGGAGCGCCAGCAGGAGCTGGAGGCCGAGCAGCAGCAGCTGCAGGCCGAGCGCGAGCGCGGCAGCCGGCTTGAGCTGAAGCTTGCCGCCGAGCGGACCGGACGCGAGGAGGCGGAGCGGCTGTTCGCCGAGGCCGGAGAGCGGGCCGAGGCGCTGGAGCGCGGCGAGGCCGAAGCGCGCGAGCGGCTCGGCCTTGCCGAGGAGCAGCTCGAGGCGTCGCGCCGCGAGCTGGAGGCGCAGGCCGGCCGCGCCGCCGCGCTGGAGGCGGAGCTGGAGCGGCTGCGCGCGGCGTCCGCCGCCGAGCGCGAGGCGGCCGCGAGCGAGCTGCGCGAGGCGCTGGAGCGGGCGGCCGGCGAGATCGGCCATGCGCGCGAGCAGGCGCAGGCCGAGGCGGCCGAGCAGGTGCGCGCGGCCGAGCGGCGCGCGGAGGCGCTGCAGGCGTCCGCCGCCGAGGAGGCGGAGCGGCTGCGCCGCGAGGCGGGCGAGGAGCTGAAGCTCGCGCAGCTTGCCGCGCAGGAGGAGCGCGAGCGGCTCGCCGCCGCCCATGCGCAGGAGCGCGAGCGGCTCGCTGCCGCCCATGCGCAGGAGCTGGAGCGGCTTCGCGCTGCAGCCGAGGCCGAGCGCGTCGGCGGCGCGGAGCGTCTGCGCGAGCTGGAGGAGCGAGCGGCCGGCGAGGCCGGCCGGGCGGAGGAGGCGCAGAGCCGCCTCGCCGGGCAGGGCGAGCAGTGGGCCCGGGAGCGGTCCGGCCTGGAACAGGAGCGCGACGCCGCCCGTCGCGAGCTGGCTGAGGCTCGCGACGACTGGTCCAAGCGGATCGCGGATGCCGAGGAGCATCTGATGCTCGTCATGGAGCAGGAGGAAGCCCGCGGCCGGCTGCTCGGAGAATCCCAGCGGCTGCTGCGCTCGACGCAGGAGGAGCTGGAGCAGTCCCGGCAGCGGACGGCGGAGCTGGATGACCGGCTGCGCGAGACGGCGAGCCGCCTGCAGGAAGCGGTCGCTTCCCGCGACGAGGCCGAGGCCGCCCTGCGGGAGCGGCTGGCCGCAGCCGAGGCTGCCCGGGAAGCGCTGGAGCGCCGCCTGTCCGAGATGACAGGCCAGGCCGAGGCGCTGCGCGAGCAGTCCGAGCGGGACTGGCAGCGGCAGCTGGACGAGGCGGCCGCCGAGCGCGAGCGCCTGAGCCGTCTTGTCGCCGAGCAGCAGGAGCGGCTCGAGCAGCAGTCCCGGCTGGAGGCGGACCGCGCCGAGGCCGAGGAGGAGCTGCGGCGCCAGCTGGAGCTCGCGCATCGGGAGGCCGCCGTCTCCGGCAGCGCGGTCGAGCGTCTGGAGGATGCGATGCGTCAGCTGGAGGAGGAGCGCACGGACAGCCGCCAGGATCTCGGCGAGCTGCAGCGCGACAACGAGCGGCTGACGACGGCCTACGACAAGCTGCGCACGGAATTCGAGCTGCTGCGTACCGAATATTCCAAGCTGCAAACGGAATATAACGAATGGATCGAGCTGATCGAGCAGAGCTGACGCCTTGAAGCGTGTCCGTCTCGAGCGGTCAAAAGAGGAGCCTTGCGGGCCGGAAACGGCATCCCGCAAGGCTTTTTCATTTCCCACAGGCGCAGTTGGAATAGAAAAGTCCCCCGGTGCCCAAGCACTTTTCTCCCTGTCGCCGCTTCCCTATATCCTCTAGTATTTAGGTGAAATAGACAATTTTAGCTCTTTGACAATGAGGAGAATCAGGAGATTGGACCTAGGGCTGCGGGCAGCCTTGCCTCGCTTGTTCCCGTGCCTTGCGGCATGCCGGTCCTTTGCTCCTGCAGCGCGTCCCCGCGGCGCGCGCCGCATCTTCGCTCATTCCCCCCACCACGACTTCCTTCGAGCCGTTTCGCCGGCGAGCTTCCATCCACTCTTGACGAAAGGCGGTGCCCTCGCTCCTGCGGCCTCCGGCCGCGCTGCGTCCGAACTCCCGAACCGATCGCTACCATTCCCAAGAGGAGAGTGTCCTTATGTTCAGAGAAATCCACAAATCCAAAATCCACCGCGCCGCCGTCACCGAGGCGAACCTCCACTATGTCGGCAGCATCACGATCGACCAGGACCTGCTCGATGCGACCGACATCTGGGAAAACGAAAAGGTGCAGGTCGTCAACATCAACAACGGCGCCCGCCTCGAAACCTACGTCATCCCCGGCCCGAGGGGCTCCGGCGTCATCTGCCTGAACGGAGCCGCCGCTCGGCACGCGCAGCCCGGCGACCTCGTCATCATCATGTCCTACGCGATGATGGCCGAGGAGGAAGCCCGCGGCTACGTCCCCAAGGTCATCGTCCTCGACGCGGACAACCGGATCGCGTCCGCCTCCTACCGCGAGCTCCATTCCACGACGATCTAGCGGAGGACGACATCATGGACTCCTTCCTCACGCTGACCGGGCTGCTCGCCGCGAGAAGGCGCGATGCGTCCGGCATCGTCTTCGCCGAGCCGTCCGGCGAACGATTCCTCCCCTATGCCGAGCTGGAGAGCCGCGCGCTCGGCTGTCTCGTCTCCCTTCGCCGCCGCGGGCTGCGGCCCGGCCGGCATGTCGTGCTTCAGACCGAAAGCAACGCAAGCTTCCTGGAGCTGTTCTGGGCCAGCCTGCTCGGAGGCGCCGTGCCGGTGCCGCTCGCGGCGGCGCGGACGGACGAGCAGCGCCGCAAGCTGGCGGCCGTGCTCGCCCAGCTGCCCGCTCCGCTCGTGCTTGCCGATGCCGATCTCGCCGAGGCGGCGGGCGGCGCGGACGTGATCCGGATCGCGGAGCTGGAGCCGGCGGCGGACGGCGGGACGACTCAGCCGCATCGAGCCGATCCGGACGAGCCCGCGTTCATCCAATTCACCTCGGGATCGACAGGCGATCCGAAAGGAGTCGTGCTGACGCACGCCAACCTGCTCGCCAACATGCGGGGCATCGTCGACGGAGCCCGTTCCGGGCCGGGAGATTCCTCGCTCAGCTGGCTCCCTCTGACGCATGACATGGGCCTCATCGGCTTCCATCTGTCGCCGCTGCTGGCCGGCATGACCCAGTGGCTGATGCCGACGTCGCAGTTCGTGCTGCGGCCGATGAGCTGGCTGGAGCTCGCTTCCCGCGAGCGGATCACCTGCCTCGCCTCGCCGAACTTCGGCCTCCTTCATCTGCTCCAGCATTTCAAGCCGGAGCAGGCGGAGGGCTGGAATCTGTCCGCCGTGCGGCTGCTGTTCAACGGAGCCGAGCCGATCTCGGCGGACGCCTGCCGCTCGTTCCTGGAGCGGCTCGCGCCTTACGGGCTGCGGCCGCAAGCTCTCTTTCCCGTCTACGGCCTCGCCGAGGCGTGCCTGGCGGTCACCTTCCCCGACCCGGACGAGCGGCTGCGCACGGTCCATGTCCGGCGCGGACGGCTGCGTCCCGGAGAGCCGGTGCCTTTCGCGGCGGCCGGCGATCCGCAGGCGATGGAGCTCGTGGAGCTCGGCTCGTCCGTCGCCGGCTGCGAGGCCGCGCTGTTCGACGAGCTGGGCCGCAGGCTTGGCGAGGACGAGGCCGGGCTCGTCTGCATCCGCGGCCTCAACGTGACGGGAGGCTACTACAACCGTCCGGACGTCAACGAAGCGCTGATCCGGGACGGCTGGCTGAACACCGGCGACATCGGCTTCTTCCACGGAGGACGGCTCTATCTGACCGGCCGCGTGAAGGACATCCTGCTCGTCAACGGCCAGAACTATTATCCGCATGATCTGGAGGAGCTGCTGGCCGAGCTGCCGGCATGCGCAGCGGGCAAGGCGGCGGTCTGCGCCGTCGCCGACCCGGCGTCCGGCTCCGAGGCCGCGGCGGTATTCGTGCAGCATCGCGGCAAGCCGGAGTCGTTTCTGGACATCCGCCGCAGCGTGCGCGTCCTGCTGAGCCGCCGGGCCGGACTTGAAGCCGGCCCCGTCATTCCGGTCAAGCGCATCCCCAAGACGACCTCGGGCAAAATCAAGCGCTTCGAGCTGGCGGACGAGCTGCTCGCCGGCCGCTTCGACGAGGCGCTCGCCGCGCTGGAGGCGGCGGAGGCGGCAGCGCTTGCGGCTGCGGCGGCGGATATGCCCTCCGCAGCGGCGGATGCGTCCCTCGCAGTGGCGGATGCGTCCCTCGCAGCGGCGGATGCGTCCCCTGCGAAGGGGGCGCCGCCGTCCGCGTCAGCGGAGACGGCCGCGGAAGAGGAGCGGCCCGCTCCGGCGATAGGCGCCGGCGCAGGCGAGCCGCGCGGAGAGACGGGCAAGCAGCCGCCAAGCCTGTCGCAGGAGGAGACGGCGACAGAGCGCCGGCTGCTCGCGATCTGGCGGGAGCTGCTCGGCACGGAGCGGCTCGGCCGGGACGATTCCTTTCTCGAGCATGGAGGCAATTCGCTGCGCGCTGCCCTTGCGGCGGCCCGCATCCAGGAGGAGCTGGAGACGCCGCTGCCGCTGACGGAGCTGCTCCGGCACGATACGGCTCGCTCGCTGGCGGCCTTTATCGAGGAACGCAAGGCGGAGGGGGCGCGGATCGAACCGCCGGCCGAGCCGATCCGGAGGCGGATGCGCGCCGGCTATCCCGCAACGCCTGCGCAGCGGCGGCTGCATGTGCACGAGCAGCTGTACCCGGGCTCGCTCAGCTATCAGCTGCCGTACGAGATCGCTGTCGACGGCCCGCTCGACGATGACCGGCTGCGGCGCGCCTGGCAGGAGCTGCTCGCCCGTCATGACGCGCTGCGCACCTCGTTCCGCGTCGCGGAGGACGGCGTCCTCGTCGCCGAGATCGCGGACCGCGCGGAGCTGCCGCTTGCGACCGTCGACCTGACGGGGCTCGCGCCGCAGGAGGCCGAGGCGGCCGCGGCTGAGCGGGCGCGGGCCTTTCCCCGGCCGATGGAGCTGGAGCGGGCGCCGCTGCTGCGGCTGGAGCTGCTGCTCCTGCCGGAGGGGCGCCGCCGGCTGCTGCTCGACCTGCATCATCTCGTGACGGACGGCAGCTCGATGGGCGTGCTCATGCAGGAGCTGGCCGCCCTGTACGATGGCCGGCCGCTGCCGGAGCCGGCTCCGGGCATCGGCGACATCGCCGAGCGGGAGCGCGAGGAGGAGGGCGGCGCGGCTGCCGAGCGGTCGCGGCGCTACTGGCGGGACCGGTTCTTGTCCGGCGTGCCCGCCGCCGCTTTTCCGGCGGATCGGCTCCGCCCGGCACGGCCGACCTTCCGCGGACGGTCGGAGCGGCTCGCGCTCGGTCCGGAGCTTACGGACGGCCTCGGCCGGCTCGCGCGCCGCGCCGGGACGACGCTGTACGGCGCGCTGCTCGCCGTCTACGGCGTGCTGCTCGAGCGGTACGCGGGCGAAGACGACGCCGTCGTCGGCACGGCGTACGCCCGCCGCACCCGCCGCGAGACGGTCGGCACCGTCGGCCTGCTGGCGACGCTGCTGCCGCTGCGGCTGACCGGCAGCAGGGAGAGCAGCGTGCTGGACTGGGTGCGGACGGCCGGTGAAGCGGCCGCCGAAGCGATCGAGCACGGAGCGATCGGCTACGAGGCGATCGTCGAGGCCGTCGGAGCGGCTCGCGAGCCGGGCCGCGCGGCGCTGTTCGATACGGCGTTCACGCTCCAGAACGTGGAGCTGCCGGAGTTCCGCACGGAGGAGCTGGCGCTGCGGCCTGCGATGATCGAGACCGGCTCCTGCAAGTTCGATCTGTTCTGGGAATGCGAGCTCGGTCCGGAAGGGCTGTCGATCCGGCTGGAATATGCGGAGGACTTGTTCGACGGCGAGACGGCCCGGCAGCTGCTCCGCCATTACGCGCAGCTGGCCCGCGAGGCGGCGCTCGATCCGCTGCGCCCCGCCGCTTCTCTCCCTTTGATGGACGAGGAGGAGCGCGCGCTGCTGCTGCGGCGCGGCCTCAGCCGCTGGCCGGAAAAAGACGCCGTCCCGCTGCAGGAGCGGATCGGCCGGCACGCGCTGGCGTCGCCGGAGCGCATCGCCGTCTCGTTCGCAGGCGGCAGCTGGACGTACGGCCGGCTGTGGGAAGCTTCCGGACGCGTCGCGGCGGCTCTCTCCGCGCTCGGCCTCGGCCGCGGCTCCCGCATCGCGATCGCGATGGGCCGCTCGCCGCAGCAGCTGGCGGCGCTGCTCGCCAGCCTGCGGATCGGAGGCGCGTACGTGCCGATCGATCCGGGCTATCCGGCGGAGCGCGCGGCATTCATGCTGGCCGACGCCGAGGCCGACATCCTGCTGGCCGACGAAGCCGCGCTCCCGCTGTGCCGGCAGGCGATCGCCGCCTGCGGACGTGCGGTGCGGCTGATCGAGGCCGAGACGTTGGCCGGGCGCTGTCCGTCCAGCTCTTCGCCCGACTCGCCGCTGCCGCGCACGGCTTCCGCCGGCCCGGCCGGGGAAGCCGCGGAGCGCGCGGAGAGCTTCGTTTCGCCCGACGATCTGGCCTACATCCTCTACACCTCCGGCTCGACCGGCAGGCCGAAAGGAATTCGTACGACCCACCGCAACGTCGCGCGCGTCGTCGATCGGCCGGGCTATGTGGAGATCGGTCAGGACGACGTGCTGCTGCAGCTGTCGAGCTATGCGTTCGACGGCTCGACGTTCGACATCTATGGGGCGCTGACGAACGGGGCGAGGCTCGTGCTTGCAGGCAGCGACGAGGCGATGGACGCTCCGGCGCTCGTCCGGCGGCTGCGGGAAGAAGGCGTGACGGTGCTGTTCGCCACGACGGCGCTGTTCAACACGCTGGCGGCCTACGGCCTGGACGGGCTGCCGCGGCTGCGCAAGCTGCTGTTCGGAGGCGAGCGGGCTTCCGTCTCCCATGCGCTCAAGGCGCTTGCCGCGCTCGGCCCGGATTCGCTGCTGCATGTGTACGGGCCGACGGAAACGACCGTGTTCGCCACCGCCTGGCCGGTCCGGCCGCCGGCGCCGGGAGCGGCCTCGCTGCCGATCGGCTGGCCGGTCGACGGCACGGAGGCGCTCGTGCTCGACGCTTGCGGACGGCTCGCGCCCGATCTCGTTCCCGGCGAGCTGCATGTGGCAGGCGGCGGCGTAGCGGCCGGTTATGTCGGGCTGCCGCGCGAGACGGAGGCGCGGTTCATGCCGCATCCTTTCCGCGCCGGCGAGCGCATGTACCGGACCGGCGACCTCGTGCGGCGGCTCCGGGACGGCAGCCTCGAGTTCCTCGACCGGCTCGACCAGCAGGTCAAGCTGCGCGGCTTCCGCATCGAGCTCGGCGAGATCGAGGCGAGGCTGCTGGCAAGCGGACAGGCGGAGGAGGCTTATGTCGGCCTCGTCGGCGAGCCTCCCCGGGCGGAGCTGTGCGCCTATGTCGTCGCCGCGCCGGAGCGCTTCGACGCGGCATCGCTTCGCCGCTGGATGGCGGGCGGGCTGCCGCCGTTCATGCTGCCGGCCCATCTCGTCCGTCTGGATCGCCTGCCGCTCGGCCCGACCGGCAAGGTCGACCGCAAGGCGCTGCCGCTGCCGCAGCCGGGCGATGCGGCGGGCTCGGCGGGCGCCGAGCGCGAGCGGCCGGCGACGGCGAGCGAGCGCGAGCTTGCGGAGCTGTGGCGGGAGGCGCTGGGCCGGGCCGATGTCGGCGTTTTGGATTCCTTTTTCGAGCTTGGAGGGCACTCGCTCACTGCAGCCGCGCTGACCGGCTTGATCCATCGCCGGCTCGGCGTCCGGATGCCGGTGCGGGAAGTATTCGCCCGCCCGACGATCCGCGAGCAGGCCACTTGGCTCGACAAAGCCGAGCGCTCCGGCAGGGAGCCGCTGCTTCCGGCGGCGCCGGCGGAGAGCTACCCGCTCCATCCCGCCCAGGCGCGGCTCGCGCTGCTGGAGCGGCAGGGCGGCATCGGTCTCGCCTACCATGTGCCGCTGGCGCTTCGGCTCGTCGGATCGCCCGGCCCCGAAGCGGTGCTCGCCGCGCTGCAGGCGCTCGTCGACCGTCATGAGCCGCTGCGCACCGAGGTGCGGGATGCCGGCGGCGAGCCGCGCGCGTTCGTGCTGGCGCAGGCGGAGGTCCGGCTGGAGCGCATGCGGATCGCCGGAGAGGAAGCTCTGCCGGGGGCGATGAAGTCATTTCTCCGTCCGCTGCCGCTGGACGCCGCGCCGCCGCTTGCGGCCTGTTATGCCGAAGGCGGTCAGGGCGAAAGCTTCCTGCTGCTGAACCTGCATCATCTCGCGGTGGACGGCGTGTCCGTCGGCCTGCTGCTGGAGGAGCTCGTCCGCCTCCTGGAGGGCGGCCTGCCCGAGCCCGCGCCGACGGTCCAATTCAAGGACTACGCCGCCTGGTTGGACGCCGGCTTCGCACGCTCTGAAGCGAGCGTCGACTCGCCGGACGCCGGCGGCTCCGCGCGCTCCGAGGCGAGCGTCGACTTGCCGGACGCCGGCGGCTCCGCGCGCTCCGAGGCGAGCGGCGACTTGCCGGACGCCGGCAGCTCCGCGCGCTCCGAAGCGAGCGCCGCCTGGTGGCGCGAGCAGCTCGCGGCTCCGTTGCCGCAGCCGGAGCTGCCGCTCGACCGGCCGCGCGGGGCGAGCCGCTCCTTCGAGGGCGGGCTGCTGGCGTTCGATTTTCCCGAGGGGCTGACGGACGGCCTCGAAGCGCTCGCGGCGCGCTGCGGCGTGACGCTGAACAGCCTGCTGTTCACGCTGTACGGCGCGCTGCTCGCCCGCTGGACCGGGGCGGAGGAGCTGATGATCGGCGCGCTCGGCGCCGGCCGCTCCCATCCCGACACCGGCTCGATGATCGGCATGTTCAACTCGTTCCTGCCGATCCGGGTCGCGCTGCCGCGCGGGCTGCCGCTGGAGCGGGCGGCCCGGGACGTCCAGGAGCGGCTGCTGTCCGCGATCGAGCATCAGGAGCTGCCGCTGGAGCGGCTGCTCGAGCTCGCGGGCGGCCCGTTCGATCCGGCCCGCAATCCGCTTTTCGACACGATGCTCGTCCTGCACAGCCAGTTCGGCGGCGAGCTGGCGGTCCGCGGCAGCCGCTGCGCGCTGGAGCCGGTGCGCTGGGGCGGCGCCGGCACGGCCAAGCTCGATCTCAAGCTCGACCTGTACGGCGACGGTCCGCACGGGCTGCGCGGCGAGCTGGAGTACGCGGCGGCGCTGCTTCAGCCGCAGACGGTCCGGCGCCTGGCCGAGACGTGGATCGAGCTGCTGCGGCGGGCGGTCCGCGAGCCGCATGCCGAGCTCGGCGTCCTCATGCGGCTGACCGGCTCGGAAGCGCGGCTGCTGGAACAGTGGAACGCGACGACGGCCGCGTACCCGGATCGAAGCACGCTGCACGGCCTGTTCGCCGAGCAGGCGCGGAGAAGCCCGGACCGTCCCGCGGTCCGCTCCGCCGAAGGCGTCTGGACGTACCGCGAGCTCGACCGCGTCTCCTCCCGCATCGCCGTCCGCCTGCGGGCTGCCGGCGCCGGCCGGGACGCGATCGTGGCCGTTGCGGCGCGCCGCTCGCTGGCGATGATGGCCGGCCTGCTCGCCGTGCTGAAGGCCGGGGCCGCCTACTTGCCGATCGACCCGGACCAGCCGCCGGAGCGGCTGCGCGACATCGCGGACGACAGCGGCTGCGGGCTGCTGCTCGCCTCGCGAGGCGCCTGCATGGAGCTGGCGGACGCGGAGCCGAGGCGGCTGCGGCTGGAGCTGGAGACGCTCGTCGCGGAGGCGCTGGCCGCGGAGGCGTCCGCGCCGGGCGAGCTCCTGCCGGAGCTCGACGCTGCGGCCGAGGCGTCGCCCGAATCGCTCGCCTACGTCATCTACACGTCCGGCTCGACCGGGCGCCCCAAGGGCGTGCTGATCGAGCACCGGGCGATCGTCAACCGGCTGAGCTGGATGCAGCGCGCCTATCCGCTGACGGAGGACGACGTCATCCTGCACAAGACGCCAGCCACCTTCGACGTATCGGTGTGGGAGCTGTTCTGGTGGAGCCTCGCGGGGGCGTCGGTCCATCTGCTGGAGCCTGGCGGCGAAAAGGATCCCTCGCTCCTGCTGCGGGCGATCCGCGAGCAGGGCATTACGACGATGCACTTCGTGCCGTCGATGCTGGGGACGTTCCTTCCGTATGCGGCGGCCTTCGGCGGCAGCCGGCCGCTGGCCGGCCTGCGGCTCGTCTTCGCAAGCGGCGAGGCGCTGAAGCCGGCCCACGCCGCCCAGCTGGCGCAGCTGCGGCCTGCGGGCAGCCCGCTGCCGAGGCTCGTCAATCTGTACGGCCCGACGGAGGCGGCCGTCGACGTCAGCCATTACGACTGCGCCGAGTACGGCGGCGGACCGCTGCCGATCGGCCGCCCGATCGACAACATCGCCCTGCATGTGCTGGACGAGCGGCTGCAGCCGCTGCCGCCGGGCGCGCCGGGAGAGCTGTGCATCGCCGGAGCCGGACTTGCCCGCGGCTATTTGAACCGGCCCGAGCTGACGGCGGAGAAGTTCGCCGCGCTGGCGGACGGCACGCGCGTCTACCGCACGGGCGACGAGGCGCGCTGGCTGGCGGACGGATCGCTGGAATACCGCGGCCGCTTCGACCATCAGGTCAAGCTGCGCGGCCAGCGGATCGAATGCGGCGAGATCGAGCAGGCCGCGATGGACGTTCCCGGCGTCCTGGACGCCGTGGCGATGCTCGCGGACGATCCGCTCGGCGAGCCGCAGCTATGCCTTTACGTCGCCTGCGGGCTGACGGAGCCTGAGCGCGCCGAGCTGGCCGCGAGGACGCTGCCGCAGCGGCTTGCCAGGCGGCTGCCCGATTACATGCTGCCGGCGCGGTTCGTGGCGCTGGAGTCGTTTCCGCTGACGCCGAGCGGCAAGACCGACCGCAAGCGGCTGCCGGCGCCGGACTGGAGCGGGGGAGCGCCGACGGGCAGGCAGCCGGCCGGCGAGGCCGAGCGGAGGCTGGCGGAGCTGTGGACGGAGCTGCTCGGCGTCCGGGATTTGACGGCGGAGACGCATTTCTTCCGCGCCGGCGGCCACTCGCTGCGCGCGGCGCAGCTGGCCGGAGCGATCGAGCGGACGTTCGGCGTCCGGTTCTCCTTGCGGGATGTGTTCGAGGCTCCCGTGCTGGAGGAGATGGCGCTGCGGGTCGGCCGGGCCGAAGCATCCGGATCGCCGCCTCTTCCGTCGGCGGGAGAGCGCGGGCATTATCCGCTGACGCCGGCCCAGAACCGGCTGTTCATCCTGCATCGGCTCGATCCGGACGGCATCGCCTACAACCTGCCGCTCGGCCTCCGGCTGGAGGGAGAGCTCGATGAAGAGCGGCTGCAGCGAGCGCTGCGCCGGCTGGTCGAGCGCCACGAGGCGCTGCGCACCCGCTTCGGCTGGAGCGACGGCCATCCGGTCCAGATTGTCGAGCGCGATGTCGTCCTGACGGCAGAGCGGCTTGCCGGGACGCTGGAGGAAGCGTCGGCCGGCTTCGTGCGGCCGTTCGATCTGACGCAGGCGCCGCTGCTGCGCGCCGGCCTGCTGCGGGACGAGCGCGGAGGGGCGCTGCTGCTCGACATGCACCACATCGTCTCCGACGGCCTCAGCCTGAACGCGCTGGCGCGGGACTTCGCGGCGTTTTATGACGGCAGGGAGCCGGAGCCGCTGGCGCTGCGGCTCGTCGACGCCGCCGTCTGGCAGCGGAGCTGGCTGGAGACGCCGGAGCGGGAGCGGCAGGAGCGCTACTGGAAAAGCAAGCTTGCCGGCCCGCTGCCGGCGCTCGACCTGCCGCTGGCGAGTCCGCGTCCGGATCGTCCGGACGGGCGCGGCGGCCGCGTCGCCCGGATGCTGTCGGAGCCGGTCCGCCGCTCGGCGCTGCGGCTCGCGGAGCAGCTGGAGGCGACGCCGTATCAGGTGCTGCTGGCCGCATATGCCGCGCTGCTTTATCGGATGACCGGGGAGGAGGACCTGATCGTCGGCACGCCGGCAGGCGGGCGCTTCCACCCCGATCTGCAGCCGGTCGTCGGCATGTTCGTGCAGACGCTGCCGCTGCGCCTGCCCGCCGCGGGAGCGTCGAGCTTCCGCGAGCTCGTCGCGGCGGCGGGGCGCGCCAGCGTCGAGGCGATGGACCACGGGCAGCTGCCGTTCGAGCTGCTGGCCGCCTCGCTCGGCGCCGGCCGCGATCCGAGCCGCAACCCGGTGTTCGACACGATGTTCGTCTGGCAGAACATGGAGCCTCCAGTCCGCGAGGCCGGCGGGCTGCGGCTCGAGCCGTTCCGGCTGCGGCAGGACGCCGCCAAGCTCGACCTCACCTTCGAGCTCGCGGAGCGCGAGGCCGGCGTGGAGCTGACGGTCGAGTACGCGTCGGCGCTGCTGACGGAGGAGGACGCCAGCCGCATGGCCGGCTGGTACGTGGCCTTGCTCGAGGCGGCCTGCGCCGATGCCGGCCGGCCGCTCGCCGAGCTGCCGCTTCTGACGGCGGCGGAGGAGCGCGAGCAGGAGCGGCGCTTCCAACCGGCGGATGCGATCGCGATCGGTCCGGCGGAGCCCGTCTTCGCCGCAGCGGCGGGACCGGCTACGCTGGACGGCGTGCTGCGCCGGCAGGCGCGGCTGACGCCGGAGGCGCTCGCCGTGAGCAGCGCGCACGGATCGCTCACCTACCGCCAGCTCGACGAGGCGTCGAACCGGCTCGCCCGCGAGCTGCTGGCCCGCGGCGTCGCAGCGGAGGCGCTCGTCGCTGTCTGCATGGAGCGCCGCCCGGAGCTGATCGTCGCGATCTACGGCATCCTCAAGGCGGGAGCCGCCTATGTGCCGCTGTCGCCGTCGCTGCCGGCGGAGCGTATCGCCTACATGCTCGCGGACTCCGGCGCGCCGCTCGTGCTGACGGCCGGGGACGTCCGGCTGCCGGAAGGGGCGGCGGCGACGCGCCTCGACGTCGCGGAGGCGGTCGGCCGCCACGACGATCCGGCGCCGCCGCCGGCCGGCCACGGCGGAGGCAGCCTGGCCTATGTGCTCTACACCTCCGGCTCGACCGGACGGCCGAAGGGCGTCATGGTCGAGCATCGCTCCGTGCTGAACCGGCTGCGCTGGATGCAGCGGGCCTATCCGCTGGCGCCGCAGGACGTCATCCTGCAAAAGACGCCCGTCACCTTCGACGTCTCCGTCTGGGAGCTGATGTGGTGGAGCTTCGCCGGAGCGTCGGCGCATCTGCTGGAGCCGGGCGGCGAGAAGGACCCGTCTGCGATCGCGCGCGCGGTCGCCGAGGCGGGAGTGACGACGATGCACTTCGTGCCGTCGATGCTGCATCTGTTTCTGGAGGATGCGGCGGCGCGGCAGGCGGCGCGAGCCGGCTCGCTGGCGACGCTGCGCACCGTCTTCGCGAGCGGCGAGGCGCTGGGCGCGAGCCTCGCCGAGCGGTTCGAGGCCCGCATCCGCAGCGCCTGCGGGGCGGAGCTGGTCAATCTGTACGGTCCGACGGAGGCGACCGTCGACGTCGCCTTCTACAACTGCAGCCGCGAAGGCTTGCGCGGCGGCGGCGTGCCGATCGGCCGGCCGATCGACCGGACCGCGCTGTACGTCGCGAGCCCGGGGCTGCGGATGCAGCCGCCCGGCGTGCCGGGCGAGCTGTGCATCGCCGGCATCGGCCTCGCCAGAGGCTATCTCGGACGGGACGAGCTGACGCGAGAGAAGTTCGTGCCGAACCCGTTCCGCGGCGGCGGCCGTCTGTACCGCACCGGCGATCTGGCCCGCTGGCTGCCGGACGGGCAGCTCGAATACTTGGGACGGCTCGACCATCAGGTCAAGCTGCGCGGCTACCGGATCGAATGCGGCGAGATCGAGGCCGCGCTGCAGCGCGATCCCCGCATCGGCGAGGCGGCCGTGCTGCTGCGCCGCCGCGCCGGAGACGAAGGGGCCGATTATCTGTGCGCTTACTATACGGCCGCAGCGATCCTGCCCGAGCGGGAGCTGCGCGAAGCGCTCGCCCGCGAGCTGCCCGACTATATGATTCCGGCCGCGTTCGTCCGGCTGGAGCGCATGCCGCTCTCGCCGAGCGGCAAGACCGACCGGCGGGCGCTGCCGGAGCCGCAGCCGGCCGATCCGGCCGGCGAAGTCCGCGAGCGGCCCGGGACGGAGACGGAGCGGACGGTGTCGGCGCTGTGGGGCGAGCTGCTCGGCGGCGGGGAGCCGGACGTCCGGCGCAGCTTCTTCGAAGCCGGCGGCGACTCGCTGCTGCTGCTGCGGCTGCATCAGCGGCTGGAGGAGCGCTATCCCGGCGCGCTGCAGGTCGCCGATCTGTTCAGCTACCCGACGGTCCGCAAGCTGGCCGCGCGCATCGACAGCAGGTCCGGGGACGATGCCGTCCTCGAAGGGCCGGTCGTGGCGCTTCCCGGCGAGCCGCCGCAGACGGTCCGCTCGGGACCGAGGGAGGGCCGGCTCGACATCGAGCTGGAGCCTGCCGCCGCCGCCCCTCTGGCCGCCATGGCGCAGGAGCGCGGCGCGCGGCTCGAAAGCGCGCTGCTCGGGCTGTACCTGCTCCACTGGAGCCGGACGGCTGGCGCCGAGCGCATCGGAGTCGCCGCGACGGTCGGCCAGGGGCGGATTACGGTATGGAACGCCGATTTTCGGGAGCTGGCAAGCATGGAGCAGCTGCTGGACGCGGCCGAAGCGGCGCTGGCCTCCGGCGTCGGCATCCCTGCGGAGCGCATCCGCCGCGTCCGCCCGTCCGCCGGCCGCTGGAGCGCCGCTCCGCTGTTCCGGCTCGAATCGCCGGAGACGCCGCTGCCGCCGGCAGGCGAGCTGCTCGACCGCTTCGATCATCAGCTGAGCGTCTGGGCCGGCGAGCCGGGCTTGCCGCTCCGCTGCTCCTGGACCTACGCCGCCCGGCAGTTCCCGGCCGAGCTCGTCCGAGGCTGGGCCTCCGGCTATGCCGAGCTGCTGCGCGGCGCGGCGGCTCTGTACCGGGAAGCCGCCGCGAGCCGGCCGGACGAGCAAGACCAAGGAAAGGGGATCATCTCCTCATGAAAAAGATCGCCTTCGCGATCGCCCGCATCGCGTTTTATCTCGGCGTGTTCTACGCCCTGCTGTACGGGCTGAACCATCTGTACCGGATCGACTGGACCGCTCCGTTCGTCGAGCTGCTCGGCCGCAATCCGGCCTTGTTCATGGCGACGCTGTTCGCGTCGATCACGCTTGTCTACGCGCTTGCCTTCGCAGGCGTCCGCCGCCTGACGCGCGGCGGATCGCCCTCGCTGGCCGAAGCGGCGGGACTGCGCCGCCTGCCGGCTGGAGCCGCGCTCGGCTGCGCGCTCATCGGCGTGCTCGGCTGCCTGTTCAGCATCGGCCTGATCGAGATTCCCGCCGTCGCGGAAGCCTATCCGTCGATTCCGGCGCTCGTGGACGACCTGCTGCGCGGCGATCATCTGCTGCTCGCCATCCTCGGAGCGGGACTTGTCGCTCCGGCTTACGAGGAGCTGCTGTTCCGCGGGCTCATCCTGCGGGAGCTGCGAGGCATGATGCCGGCCGCGGCGGCGCTGCTGCTGCAGGCGCTCGCATACGCCTATTTCCAGCCGAGCCCGGCGCTCTCGGCCATCGGCTTCGGCTCGGGGCTGCTGTACGGCTACCTGCGCCTCTCGCTGAACTCGCTGTGGGCGCCGATCCTCGTGCAGATCACGGCGATGAGCCTGATCTTCGCGGCCAAGCCGGCCGGCGTCTACGAGGCGGTCGGCTCGCTGGGCGGGGCCGGCGCGGCGTCGGTCGCGGCGGGCAGCCTGCTGCTGATGCTCGCCGCCGCCGGATGGCTGCGGCTCCGCTACGCCTCGCGGCAGCGGCTGGCGGACGCCGCCGGCGAGCGCGCGAATTTGAGGGAAAGGACGGTCCAAGGATGAACAAATGGAAAGACGGCCTGCTGCGTCCCGTCGTCATCATCGGCATCTATTTCGCCTGGTTCTTCACGGTTACGACGCTGTTCTTCGACTATGTGTACCGGGATACGGCCTGGTTCCAGAAAAATACGCTCGTCACGATCCTGCTCAACGACATCGTCGGCCTGCCGCTCATGATCGGCGCGATCTGGCTGCTGTTCCGCCAGAATCTGTTCCGCGAGGCCCGCTTCCGGCGGATCGAGCCTTCGTCCGTGCTGATCTGCGTCTGGATCGGCCTCGGCGCCGGGCTGTTCACGGCCGCGTTTTCGCAGCTGCCGCTCATCCGCTCGTCGGACTACCAGTTCCAGACGCTGTTCGACTACATCAACCGCGCCGACTGGTATGTCTTTCTCGGATTCCTGCTGCTCGGCAACGTGTATAAGGAAACGCTGTTCCGCGGGCTGCTGCTGAACAGCTTCCGCCGGCTCATGCCGGTGTGGGCGGCGATCGCGCTCCAGGGGGCGCTGTACGGCGCGCTGTTTTTCCTCGGCGACGTGCCGCTGTCGCTCTACGGCTTTCTCGGAGCGGTGCTGTTCGGCCTGCTCTACGTCCGGCTCGACTCGATCTGGGCCCCGATCGCCGCGCAGATCGCCTGCCAGGGGCTGCAGTACGCGCTTTGGCATTACGCGCCGGATCTCGGCGGCGCATCGGCGCTCTCCGTCATCATGGCCGCTTCGCTGGCGATGATCGCCGCGGGCGTGCTGCTCCTGTTCAAAAGGCGGCCGGCGGAAAAGGCGCCGGCCGGAAGGACGGCGAGCGCATGAGAACGCTGCGCGCGTTCGCCGAGGCGCTGCTCTATGTCGGCCTGTACGCCGCCATCCTGACGCTCGCCAGCAGCTATCTGTACGGCAGCGGCTCGCCGTCCGCCCTGCGCGAGTGGCTCGCCGCCAATCCGAACGGCCTGCTGCTGCTCGTCAATCCGCCCGTGCTGCTTGCCTATGCGCTGCTGCTGCGGCTGCAGCGCGTCGGGGCGGCGGAGCTCGGCCTCGGCCGGCCCCCGCGCGGATGGGCGGCCCCGGCTCTGTCGGGCGTCTGGCTCGGGCTGTTCATCGCCTCGTTCACCGGCCTGCCGCTCGTCCGCGAGGAGCTGCCTGCGATCGCCGGACTGGCCGGCTTCGTGGCCGGCGGCAGTCCGCTCGTCTTCCTGCTCGGCAGCCTGCTGCTCGGCTCCTTGCTGGAGGAGCTGCTGTTCCGCGGCCTGCTGCTGCGGGCGTTCCGCCGCAGCTTCGGCCTTGCCGCCTCCGTCGCGCTGCAGGCGCTGCTGTTCGGCGCGGTGTTCCTGAATGTCCAGACCGGCCTGTTCGCGGCGCTCGGCGCGCTCGTCTACGGCCTGCTGCGCGCGGCGGGCGGCTCGCTCTGGATCTCGCTCGGCGCGCATCTGCTCAGCACCGCCTCCGTTTATGCCGCGGCGCTCCTGCTGCGCGGCGCTCCGGCCAGCCTGCTGCTGATCCTCGCGGCGGGCAGCGCGGCGGCGCTTGCGCTGCATCTGGCGCTGACGCTCGGAGGCGGCCGCCGTGCGGCGGCTCCGCGGCTCGAGGCGCGCGGCTGATGCCGCGGCGCGGTTCATCGTCTTCGTTGTCAACTGCCTGGAAAAAGGGGGCCATACGATGTTTGACCTAAGCAAGCTCGGCGGCGCTGCCGTTCCGGCTGCTGCCGCAGGCATGGAGCCGGCTGCCGGCCTCGTGTCCGCGGCGGAGGCGGCCGCCGGCCACGAGATCGCGATCATCGGCTTCGCGGCGCGGATCGGCGCGGCGAGCGAGCCGGAGGAGCTGGCGCGGCTGCTCGGCGCGGCCGACGACCGCATCGGTCCGCTGCCGGAGACGCGCCGGCTGGAGCTGGAGCCTTATTTGCGGGGGCTCGGCCTGGACCCGTTGGAGGCGGAGTTTTTCGAAGGCGCGTTCCTCGACGATATCTCCTCGTTCGATCCGGAGCTGTTCCGCCTGTCGCCGAAGGAAGCGTCGCTGATGAATCCGAACCAGCGGCTGTTCCTGATGGCGGCGCGGCAGGCGATCGAGCAGGCCGGCTATGGAGGGAGCGCGCTCGGCGGCTCGCGGACGGGCGTTTATGTCGGCTACAACGCCGATGCCCAGCATGACTACAAGCGCATGATCGAGGCGCTCTGTCCGGAGGAGCTCGGCTTCTCGGCGCCCGGCAACCTCAGCTCGATGATCGCCGGGCGGGTAGCGTACCTGCTCGACCTGCACGGGCCTGCGCTGCAGGTGGACACCGCCTGCTCCTCGTCGCTCGTCGCCGTGCATCTCGCCTGCCAGGCGATCCGCTCCGGCGACTGCGACGCGGCGGTCGCAGGCAGCGTCAAGATCAATCTGCTTCCGCTCGACAGCGGCGTGAGGCTCGGCATGGAAGCCTCGGACGGACGGGCGCGTCCGTTCGACGACGAGGCGGACGGCACCGGCATGGGCGACGGCGTCGTCGCCCTGCTGCTCAAGCCGCTCTCCGGGGCGCTGCGCGACGGCGACTTCATCCACGGCGTCATCAAAGGCAGCGCGGTCGGCCAGGACGGCAGCTCCGCGGGCATCACCGCTCCGAACGCGCTCGCCCAGGAGGATGTCGTCGTCCGCGCCTGGGAAGACGCCGCGGTCGATCCCGAGTCGATCGCCTATGTCGAAGCGCACGGCACCGGCACCTCGCTCGGCGATCCGATCGAGATCGAAGGCTTGACGAGGGCGTTCCGGCGCTATACCGACAGGCGGCAGTTCTGCGCGGTCGCCTCCGTCAAAAGCCAGCTCGGCCATCTCGACCATGCGGCCGGCATCGCCGGCCTGCTGCGCGGACTGCTGGCGATGAAGCGGGGCGAGCTGCCGCCGAACGCGCATTTCCGGCGCCCGAACCGCAGCATCGGCTTCATCGGCTCGCCGCTGTACGTCAATGCCGAGCCGGCGCCGTGGCCTCGCCGCGGCGGTCCGCGCCGCATGGGCGTCAGCGCCTTCGGCATGAGCGGCACGAATGCCCATGTCGTGCTGGAGGAAGCCCCTGCGCCTGCGCCCGTCCGGTCTGCGGAGGGAGACGGCAGGCCCGGCCTGCTCGTCCTCTCGGCCCGCTCCGCCGCCGGGCTATCCGGTTATGCGGAGCGGATGCTCGCCTGGCTGGCGACGGACGACGCGCAGGCGGCCGGGCTGGATGCGATCTGCGGCACGGCGGCGCTCGGCCGCAGCCATGAGCGCTATCGGCTGGCGATCGCCTGCGCCTCTGCGGAGCAGCTCGCGCTCGCCTTGGCGGAAGCGCTGGCGGCGGGGCTGGATGGCGCGGCGGCAGGCGTCGAGGGCGACGCCGGGAATGAGGCAGAGCGCGCTGTCGAGCAAGCTGATGAGCAAGCCGCCGAGCGCGCTGACGGAAGCGGCGCGCGGCTCGGCGCGAATGGCGAAGCCCGCTGGGAAGCCGACGGCATGGCGCTGCGGCTGCGCTCGTCGAGGCTGGAGGCCGCTACGGCCGTGTTCTGCGGCGCGCTGCCTCCAGCCGGACGGAGCTTGGATGCGAGCTCGTCTGGATCGCCGCTTTGGAGCGGAGGCGAGGCGGCTGCGGGGCCAGCGGAGCGGCGCTCGTCCGGCTCCGCTGTCGACGCCGAGGAGGCGGCCGAGCTCGCGCGGCATTACGCCGAAGGGGGGATGCCGCGCTGGGCGCGCCTGCATCCGCCGGGCTCGCTGCGCCGGGCTCCGCTGCCGAGTCCGCCGCTGGAGCTGCGCCGCTGCTGGCTGCAGCCCGCGCCGAGCGCCCGCTCGGAGGAGAGCCGGGATGAGAGACGGAATGATAGATGGAATGATAGATGGAATGAGAGACAGGATGCGCGAGAAATGGAAAGGAGGGAGATGACGGAACAAGCCGCCGCTGCGGTCCGGCTGACAGATGCCGCGGCTGATGGAGAAGCGGAGGCCGGCATCGCAGGCAGCTCTCGCCTGGAGGCGCTGCAGGCGGCTGCCGACGCCTGGGGCGAGGCGCTCGGCTATGGGGAGCTGAGCGTGCGCTCCAGCTACTATGAGCTCGGAGGCGACTCGATTCTCGCGCTGCGCACGGTCGGACGGCTGTCGAAGCGTCTCGGAATCGAGGTGGCCGTGCACGAGCTGCTGGGGCAGCCGGTGCTCGGCGACTTCGCGGCGATGCTGCAAGCGAGGCTGGACGCGGTCCGCGCGGCGCGGCGGGAAGCCGGCAGCGGCGGCCTGGCCGCGGCGGCGCTGGAAGCGCCGGCGAGCGCGGAGCCGGACGGTTCTTCGCGGCAAGAGCCGCCGCAGGCTGCCGGATCGCCGCAGAGGCCATCGTCGGCGTCGTCCGATCCATCGCAGACGGCCGGATCGCCGCAGAGGCCATCGTCGGCGTCGTCCGATCCGTCGCAGACGCTCGGATCGCCGCCAGGGGGCGAAGCGCCGCTTCCGGGCTTCCCGCTGCCGGCCGAACCTTTGCCGCAGTTGGAGGCCGGCGCTGCGGAAGGCGCCGCGGCGCCGATTCCGCTCGTCGCCGAGCAGCCGCATTACGCGGTGTCCTCGTCGCAGCGCCAGATGTACCTGCAGCAGCAGGCGCAGCCGGAGGACCGCAGCTACAACCTGCCGGAGCTGCTCCAGCTGTCCGGCGAGGTCGACGCGGACCGGCTCGAGGAGGCGATCCGCGCCTTGATCCGCAGGCATGAGCCGCTGCGCTCCTCGTTCGCGATCGTCGACGGCGAGCTCCGCCAGTTCGTCCATGCGGACGCGCCGTTTCGGCTCGGCCGGCTGGAGGCGGAGCCGGAAAGGCTGGACGAGACGCTCCGCGCGCTGTCGCAGCCGTTCCGGCTCTCGCAGGTCCCGCTGCTGCGGGCGGCGCTCGTCGCGACCGGCTCGAATTCGCCGCTGCTGTTCCTCGACCTGCATCATATCGCCTCCGACGGCATGTCGGCGGGCATTCTGCTCGAGGAGCTGCTGACGCTGTACGGCGGGGGCATGCTGCCGCCGCTGCCGCTGCGCTATCGCGATTATGCCGATTGGCAGCAGCGGACCCTCGGCTCGGAGCGGCTGGAGGGGCAGCGCCGGTACTGGCGGGAGCGGATCGCGGACGACTGGCCGCTGCTGGAGCTGCCCGCCGATTTTCCCCGACCGCCGATCAAGGACGGCAAAGGGGCGACGTTCGAGCTCGACCTCGAGCCCGGCCTGGCGGCGGCGGTCAAGCGGTTCGCGGCGGCGAGCGGCTGCACGCCGTTCGTCGTCCTGCTGGCCGCCTATCAGGCGCTGCTGGCCAAGCATGCGGGCGCCGAGGATATCGTCGTCGGCACGCCCGCCGCTGGCCGGCCGTCGCCGCAGCTGGAGCGGCTGGCCGGCATGTTCGTCGGCACGCTGCCGCTGCGGGCGAAGCCGGCTGCCGCCAAGACGTTCGCGGCGTTCCTCGCCGAAGTGCGGGAGACGGTGCTCGAGGCGTTCGCGCACGGCGACGTGCCGTTCGAGGAGCTGGTCCGCATGGACGGGCGCCGCGATCCGAGCCGCAGCCCGCTGTTCGACACGATGTTCATCATGCAGAACCTGCGCATCCCGGATCGCGGCGAAAAGGGACTTTCCTATACTCATCGACGCTACGAGCATGGCACGGCCAAGTACGACCTGATGGTCCAGGCGGTCGAGCGGCCGGACGGGCTGCGGCTCGTCGTCGAATACGCGGTCTCGCTGTTCCGCGAGCAGACCGCGCGCACGCTGCTCGACCGTTATGTCCGCCTGCTCGGCGCCTTCCTCGCCGATCCGGAGCGGACGCTCGGCGAGGCTGACATGCTGTCCGCCGCGGAGCGGGAGCAGCTGGAGCGCTTCGGCCGGGGGCCGGAGCTCGGGCTGCCGCCCGTAAGAGCCGAGCGGCTGGTCGAGGCTTGGGCGGCGGAGCGGCCCGACGGCGTTGCCGTCATCGGCAAGGATGGCGCGCTCACGTATCGCGAGCTGAACGAGCAGGCGGAGCAGGTGGCTGAGCTGCTGCGGCGCGAGGGAGCGGAACGCGGCTCGATCGTCGCCGTGCTCGCCGAGCGCTCGCCTGCCATGGTCGCGGCGATGGTCGGCGCGCTCAAAGCCGGCGCCGCCTACCTGCCGCTCGATCCCGCCGCGCCGCCGGAGCGGATCGCCTCCATGCTCCAGGACAGCGGCGCCTGCCTCGTGCTGACGGACCTGCCGGAGGAGGCGCCGGCGCGCGCGGCGCTTGCCGGAGCCAGGGAGCTGAGGCTGTCCGCAGCGCTGCTGGAAGCAGATGCAGGCAGCGCCTGGAGCGCAGCCAGCGGGACGGGCGCAGCCGGCAGGAGCGCAGCCAGCGGCAGGAGCGCAGCCAGCAGCTGGAGCGCCGGCGGCGTCGGCAGCCGGGCGGATCAGGCAGGCCCAGCCCCGGCGGCGGACCGCTTCTCCCCGTCCGCATCGGCGAGTCCGCAGGCTTTGCCGCAAGCCTTACCGCAAGCCTTACCGCAAGCCTTACCGCAAGCCTTGCCGCAAGCCTTGCCGCAACACTTGCCGCAAGCCTCTGCGGACGGCGGCCTGCTCTCGCCGGAGGACCCGATGTATGTCATCTACACATCCGGCTCGACCGGGCGGCCGAAGGGCGTCGTCGTCCCGCATCGGGCGTTCCACGCCTTCGCCGCCTCGATGAGCCGGCTGCTCGGCGGCGTCGGTCCGGACGACCGCTGCCTCAGCCTGACGAGCCTCGGCTTCGACGTCAGCGTCTGCGAGCTGTTCCTGCCGCTGCATGCGGGGGCGGCGATCGTGCTCTATCCGGACGACCGGCTGCTCGATCCGCCGCGCATGGCCCGGGTCATCGCCGAGGAGGGCGTCACGTTCGCCTATCTGCCTCCGACGCTGCTCGGCGACGTTGCCGGCGAGCTGGAGCGGCTCGCCGCAGCCGGGGCGGAGCTGGCGCTGTCCCGGCTGCTCGTCGGCGTCGAGCCGATCCGCAGCGGCGTGCTGGAGCGCTTCGCGGCGCTGCGTCCGGGCATGGCGATCGTCAACGGCTACGGGCCGACCGAGGCGGCCGTCTGCGCGACCGCCCATGTGTTCCGTCCCGGCGGCCCGCCGGAGGCGATCGTGCCGATCGGCGGCCCGATGCACGAGACCGACATCATGCTGCTCGGCTACGGAAACGCGCCGGTGCCGCCGGGCGCGCTCGGCGAGCTGTGCATCGCCGGCAGCCATCTGGCGCTCGGCTATCTCGGCCGGCCGGAGCTGACCGCCGAGCGCTTCGTGCCCGACCCGCGCCGGCCGGACCGGCTGCTGTACCGGACCGGCGACCTGGCGCGCTGGCTTCCGGACGGCCAGGCGATGTACGCCGGCCGCATCGACCGGCAGCTCAAGATCCGCGGGGTGCGGATCGAGCCGGCCGAGATCGAGGCGAGGCTGCTGCAGCTGGACGGCGTGCGCGAGGCGGTCGTCGACGCCCGCGTCCTCCCGGACGGAGACAAGCAGCTCTGCGCTTATGTCGTGCTCTCCCGCGAGGGCGGGACGAGCGGGCTGCGCGACGAGCTGAAGCGGCTGCTGCCGGAGGCGATGCTGCCCTCCTTCCTGATCGAGCTGCCGCGCATCCCGCTGACGCGCAGCGGCAAGGTCGACCGCCAGGCGCTCCCGGAGCCGCTCTCGCAGGCGCACGGCGGCGTGCCGGACGCGAGCGCCGCTCCGTCGACCGAGACCGAGCGGCGGATCGCCGCGCTTTGGCGGGAGACGCTCGGAGTCGAGCGGGTCGGCCGCACGGACGGCTTTTTCGAGCTCGGCGGCCATTCGCTCAAGGCAGCCGCGCTGGCCGGCCGCATCCGCCAGTCGTTCGGAACGGAAATGCCGCTGCGGGCAGTATTCGAGCATCCGACCGTCGCGGGCATGGCGGCATGGCTGGAGACGGCGGCAAGCGGAGGCAGCGCCGCGACCTGGGGCATCGAGCCGCAGGCCGCGAGCCTGCCGGGCGCCGGCACGGAGCGGGGCATGGCGGCGGAGGCCGGCCGCGCCGGGGAGCGAGCGCTCGGATCGGCCCATTCGATTCCGCGCGCGGAGGAGCGTCCCTATTATCCGATGTCGCGGACGCAGCGGCGGCACTATGTGCTGGAGTGGCTCGGCGGCGGCAGCGCCGCCTACCATGTGCCGCTCGCGCTGCTCATCCGCGGTCCGCTGGACGCGGCGCGGCTGGAAGGCGCGTTCCACGGCCTGATCGCCCGTCATGAGACGCTGCGCACGGCGTTCGTCCACGAGCGGGAGGAGTTCCGGCAGATCATCCGGCCGGAGGCGGAGTTCAAGCTGGAGCTTGGCCGTCTCGACGAGGAGGAGAGGCGGGGGCTGCGCTCCGGTCCGCAAGGGGCGGCTGCCGCGCAAGCGGTCCGCCGGCGGATGGCGGAGCTGCTCCGTCCGTTCCGGCTCGATGCTCCTCCGCTGCTGCGGGCGCGGCTGCTGGAAGGCGATGCCGACCGCCATGTGCTGCTGCTGGATTTCCACCATCTCGTGACGGACGGGCTGTCCATGCCCATCGTCCTGCGGGAGCTGCTCGCGCTGTACGACGGCCGGGAGCTGCCGCCGCTGCCGATCCGCTACCGGGACTATGCGCTGTGGCAGGAGCGGAGGCTGGCGGAGCCGCCGCCCGGGCGCTGGCTGGAGCGGCTAGCGGGCGAGCTGCCGCCGCTCGAGCTGCCGCTCGACCGTCCGCGTCCGGCTGCGCGCTCCGGACGGGGAAGGCGGCTGGAGTTCGTTTTCGACGAGGCGACGAGCGCCGCGATCGCCGGCTTCGCGCGCGGCGAGGGCGTGACGCTCTACACCGCGCTGCTCGGCGCTTATATGAGGCTGCTCGCCGTCTACGGCGGAGCGGCCGAGGTTCGCGTCGGGTCGCCGGCGGCCGGCCGCTCGCATCCGGACGCCGACGGGCTCGTCGGCCTGTTCGTCCATACGCTCGTCCTGCGCGGCTATCCGGCCGCCGAGCGTCCGCTCGGCGAGTTCCTGCAGTCGCTGCAGCAGGACGCGCTGGAGGCGCTGGAGCATCAGGAGCGTCCGTTCGAGGAGCTGCTCGAAGCGCTCGGAGCGCAGCCGGCGGACGGACGGCAGCCGCTGTTCGACTGCATGTTCGCGCTGCAGAACATGGAGCTGCCGGCTCTGGAGGGAGGCGGGCTGACCGCCGAGACGCTGCCGCTCGATGCCGGCACGGCCAAGTGCGATCTGCTGCTGGAGGCGGCGGAGCGGGACGGGCGGCTGCATTTTCAGCTGGAATATGATACGGAGCTGTTCGCGGACGCGACCGCGTCATGGATCGCCCGGCATTATGCGCAGCTGTGGAAGGAATGGCTCCGGCCCGGCGCGGCTTCGCGGCCGCTGGAGGAGCTGGGCTTGATCGACGGCGAGGAGCGGCGCGAGCTGCTCGGCGAGGTCCGTCAACGGAAGGGAGAGGCGACGATGAACAAGATAGAGGGCGCGGCAGAACCGGAGCGCGCCGGGACGGAAAGCGGCTGGTGCAGCATGATGCGGCAGTTCGAGGAGCAGGTCCGGCTGCGGCCGGACGCTCCCGCCGTGCACGCCGGGGAGGAGACGTGGACGTACGCGGAGCTGAACGCGCGGGCGAACCGGCTCGCCCATGCGCTGAGGGAGAAGGGCGTCGGGCCGGAAAGGCTCGTCGTCGTCATGGCGGCGCGCTCGCCGCGGCTGCTCGCGGCGCTGCTTGCCGTGCTCAAGGCGGGCGGCGCGTTCCTCGCGGTCGATCCGTCGTATCCGGAGGAGCGGATCCGCTGGATGCTGGAGGACGCCGGAGCGGCGCCGGCGCTCGTCGAAGCCGCCTATGCCGGCCGCGCGGCCGGCGCCGCCGAGGAATGGCGGCTCGAGGAGCTGGAGGCGACGTCCGCGCTTCTGCCGGCGAGCGATCCGGAGCCGGTCAGCCGGCCGGAGCATCTCGCCTATGTGCTGTACACGTCCGGCTCGACCGGCCGTCCGAAGGGCGCGATGATCGAGCATCGCGGACTGGCGAGCTTCCTGCGGCAGTTCGCCGCGCGGTTCCCGTTCGCCGCCGGGCAGGGCGTGCTGGCGATGGCCGCCGTGTCGTTCGATATTTTCCTCGTGGAGACGCTGCTGCCGCTGACGCTCGGCATGCGCGTCGCGCTCGCCCGGGAGGAGGAGCGCGGCGACGCCGATTCGCTGAGCCGGCTCGTCGAAAGGCATGAAGTCGACGTGCTGCAGCTGACGCCGAGCCGCTTCAAGTGGTGGGCGGCGCAGCAAGGCGCGACCGCCGCGTTCCGGCGGCTGTCCGTGCTGTTGATCGGAGCCGAGCCGCTCGCGCCGTCGCTGCTGCAGCGGGTCAAGGCGGCGACGGACGCGCGCATCTTCAACCTGTACGGGCCAACCGAGACGACGGTATGGACGTCCGTGCAGGAGGTGACGGAGCTGGCCGCGGACGAGGCGATTACGATCGGAACGCCGATCGAAGGCGCCCACATGGTCGTGCTCAGCGCCAAGCTCAAGCTCGCGCCGACAGGGGTCATCGGCGAGATCTGCATCGGCGGCGAAGGCGTCGGGCGCGGCTATCTCGGCCATCCGGAGTGGAGCGAGGGCGCATTTGCCGAGCATCCCTATCGGCCGGGCGAGCGCCTGTACCGGACCGGCGACCTCGGGCGGCGGCTCGCGAGCGGCCAGTTCGTCTACGCCGGTCGCCGCGACCATCAGGTGAAGATCCGCGGCCATCGGGTCGAGCTCGGCGAGGTGGAGCGGCTGGCGCAGGAGGCTCCCGGCATCCGCGAGGCGGTCGTGACGGCCTTCGACGAGGAGGACGGAGAGCAGGCGCTGTGCCTGTATGCGGTGGCGGAGCCCGGCCTGGAGGACGGCGCGGACGAGCGGACGAGGACGTATTTGGCGGCGCGGCTGCCAGGCTACATGATTCCCGCGTATCTCATGCTGCTGGAGCGGATTCCGCTGACGCCGACCGGCAAGATCGACCGCAAGTCGCTGCCGAAGCCGCAGGCGCGCGGCGCGGCGGCGTTCGAGCCGCCGGCGGGAGAGCTGGAGCGGCGGCTGGCCGGGCTGTGGCGGGACGTGCTCGGCCAGGAGCGCATCGGCCGCCGGGACGGATTTTTCGAGCTTGGCGGCCACTCGCTCAAAGCGGCGACGCTGGCGAGCCGCATCGCCCGCGAGTTCGGAGCCGACGTCCCGCTGCGGGAGCTGTTCCAGCATTCCACGCTGAGCGCGATGGCGGAGCGGATCGGAATGTCCGCCGCGGCGTTCGAGCCGATCCCGCGCCAGCCGGAGCGGGAGGAGGGATATCCGATGTCCCCCGCGCAGCGCCGCTTGTACCTGATGCAGTGGATGGCCGGCGAGGCGGCGATGTACCATGTGCCGTTCGCGGTCGACATCCGCGGCGCTCTGGACGCGGAGCGGCTCGAGCGGGCGTTCGGGGAGCTGGCCCGGCGTCAGGAGAGCCTGCGCACGACGTTCCATTACGAGGACGGCGAGTTCCGGCAGAAGATCCATCCGCCGTCGGGCTTCGCGCTCGAGCAGGCTTCCGAGCTCGGCAGGCTCGCGGCGGAGGAGCTGGCGTCCGGCGGCGGGCTGCCGGTGCAGAGGCTGATGAAGGCGTTCATCCGCCCGTTCTCGCTCGATCGCGAGCCGCCGGCGCGAGCCGCGCTGCTGCAGCTCGGTCCGGAGCGCCATCTGCTGCTGCTCGACCTGCATCATATCGCGACCGACGGCGTATCGACGTCGCTGCTCGTTCGCGAGCTTGGCGCCCTCTATGCCGGCGAGGAGCTGCCGGAGCCGCCGATCGGCTGCCGCGACTTCGCCGTCTGGCAGCTGGAGCGGCTCGAGTCGGAAGCGATGCGCGAAAAGGAGGCGTACTGGCTTGCCCTCTACGAGGAGCTGCCGCCGGCGCTCGAGCTGCCGCTCGACCGGCCGCGTCCGGCCGCGCCGAGCTTCCGCGGGGCGACGCTGGAGCGGCGCCTCGGCCGGGAGCTGACGGCGGCCGCCGAGCGGCTGGCGGCGGCGCGAGGGGCGACGCTGTTCGCCGTGCTGCTCGGCGCCTACGGCATCCTGCTGGCGAAGTACGCCGGGGAAGAGGACATCGTCGTCGGCACGCCGGTCGCCGGGCGCGGCCATCCCGACGTCGAGCCGCTGATCGGCATGTTCGTCAACACGGTCGCGCTGCGGCTGCGGCCGGCGGGCGAGCTGGCGAGCGGCGACTACATGCGCGGCGTGCAGCGCGATCTCGTCGACGCGCTCGACCGTCAGGACTATCCGTTCGAGCGGCTCGTCGAGCGGCTGGGGCTGCAGGCGGAGGCCGGCCGCAACCCGCTGTTCGATACGATGTTCATCCTGCAGAACATGGAGCATCCGGAGTTCCGCGCCGGCGGACTCGCGCTGGAGCCGCTGCCGTTCGATCCGGGAGTCAGCAAGTTCGATCTGACGCTGGAGGCGGCGGCGAGAGACGGCGAGCTGTCGGTCACGTTCGAATATGCGGCCGACCTGTTCGAGCCGGACACGATCGAGCGGCTGGCCCGGCATTACGAGGAGATCTTGCGCCAGCTGTGCGCGGATGCCGATGGCGCGCGCGCCATCGAAGATTTCGAAGTCGAGACGGAGGAGGCATGGGGATGAAGCTGACGCTGGAGCGCAAGCCTTTCGGCGACTTCTGGATGAACTGCATGCTGAACCAGGCGTTCAGCATCGCGCAGTCGGTCCATCCGAGCTACCGCGATGCGGCGTATCTCAATCTGTACCGCTATTTCCGCTGGGAGGCGGCGACCGACCGCGAGTTCCGCTATCCGACGATCGACTCGCTCTATTATTTGAGCGACACGGAGTGGGAGAAGTTTCCGCTGACCGGCGTCATCCGCCGGATCGTGCCGATGCATTTCCGCGACGAGAGCCGCATGCTGGACGAGATCCGCGACGTGCTGCGGAGCGGGCGCAATCTGAGCCTGAACGTCGATCTGTTCGGCTGGCTGCCGGACAGCATGGCGTGGCAGAAGTTCCATTGGTACCATTACTCGCTGTTCAACGGCTTCGACGAGGAGAAGGGCGTCTTTTACGTCATCGACGACACGCTGGCGGGCTACGGGGAGCATGAGGTGCCGGAGGAGCGGGTGCGGGAGGCGTTCGCGCAGTCGGAATACAAGCTCGATCCGGGCTATGCCGGCCCGGCCTGCTACGTCTATGAGCTGCAGCCGGACATCGTCCCGTTCGAGCTGAGGCTGGAGGAGGTCGCGGCGCACGCGGACCGGCTGTCGCAGGAGCTGGAGGCCTTCGGCATGGACGGCATGTGGCGGGTCGACGAGGCGGAGGGGGAGAAGCGGGAGCAGCAGCTGACGTACGGCCTCGTCGGCATCAACATCATCGTCAACCGCCAGGAGGCGAACGCGGGACTGCTCGAGCGGCTGCGCCTGAAAAAGCTGCTGGAGGACGAGCTGCTGGACGAGCTGGACGAGCAGCTCGGCCGCATCCGCGAGGGCTGGGCGGCGCTCAAGCAGCGCTTCGCCGACGGCAGCTTCCGGCGCGAGCGCGACGCCGAGCTGGCCGAGCGCCTGCTGGCGCGGGAGCGCGAGCTGTGGAGCCGGCTCGCGGCCGAGGCATGAGGCCGCTGCGGCTGTTCTGCCTGCCGCATGCCGGCGGCTCGGCTCAGCTGTACCGGCGCTGGGCGGCCGCCGCTCCGCCGGGACTGGAGCTGGCGCCGCTGGAGCTGGCCGGACGGGGAGTCCGGCTCGGCGAGCCGTTTTATCTCGGCATCCGCGAGGCGGCGGAGGATCTGCTCGGCGAGGTGCTGGAGCGGCGGGAGGAGGGCCGCTTCGCGCTGTTCGGCCACAGCATGGGCGCGCTGATCGCCTATGAGCTGGCCGTGCTGCTGCAGCGCGCGGGCGGGCCGCAGCCGGAGGCGGCGTTCCTGTCGGCCAAGGACGCTCCGCAGGTGGAGCGCCGGGAAGCGCCGATTCACGGCTTGCCCGAAGCCCTGTTCATCGAGCGGATCCGCCGTCTCGGCGGCTGCCCGGACGAGCTGTTCGAGCAGCCGGAGCTGCTGCGGCTGTTCCTGCCCGTGCTGCGCGCGGATTTTCGGCTCGTGGAGACGTACCGCCATCAGGACGCGCCGCTGCTGGAGACGCCGGGCGTCGTGATGGGCGGCCGCGCGGACGGGACGCTGTCGGGGTCTTTGGGCGAGTGGCGGCGCTGGTTCGCCGCTCCTTGCCGACTGGAGCTGTTTGAGGGCGGACATTTCTACGCGCAGGAGCGCCATCCCGAGCTGCTGCGGCGGATCGCGGACATCCTCGGGCTCGCACCGGAGAGGGGAGGAGCCGCGCTCGCGCCGCTGGCATCCGGCGCGGGCGGAGGCAGGCTCGGCCTTGGGGGCATAGAGGAAGGGAGGAATTCTCGATGAGAAAAAGACCGGCGCCTGCGCTGCTGTTTCCCGGCCAGGGCTCCCAGCGTCCCGGCATGGGACGGGCGCTGCTGGAGCGGCATGCCGAAGCCCGCGCGGCCGTCGAGGAGGCCGGCGACGCGATCGGAGCCGACCTCGCCCGTCTGCTGCGGGACGGCTCGATGGAGGAGCTGACGCGCACCGAGATCGCGCAGCCGGCGATCCTCGCCGTATCGGTCGCGATGTACCGCGTCTACCGCGGCAGCCTCGGCGGGCCGCCGCCTGGCTGGCTGGCGGGGCACAGCCTCGGCGAGTTCAGCGCCTTGGCTTGCGCCGGCGCGCTGCCGCTCGGCGACGCGGCCCGGCTCGTGCAGGCGCGCGGCCGGCTCATGGCCGAGGCGGCGCGGCGGCAGCCGGGCGGCATGGCCGCCGCGCTCGGCATCGCGCCGGAGCGGGCCGAGGCGATCTGCCGCGAGATCGCGGCGGACGGACGGTTCGGCGTCGTCGTCCCGGCGAACTACAACGCCGCCGCGCAGACGGTGCTGTCCGGCCATTTCCCGGCGCTGGAGGAGGCGGCGCGCCTCGTCCGCGAGGCGGGAGGCAGCACGGTCCGCCTCGCCGTCGGAGGCGCGTTCCACAGCCCGCTCATGGCTTCGGCCGCCGCGGCGTTCGGCGAGGAGCTGAGCGCGGCTCGGCTCGGCTCGCCGCTGCTGCCCGTGCTCTCCGGCGTCACGGGCCGGCGCATGCCCGGCTCAGCGGCCGCGCTGGCGGAGCTGCTGCAGCGCCAGCTGACCGCTCCGGTGCGTTGGACGGCGGTCATGGCGAAGCTGGCGGAGCTCGGAGCTCGAGCGGCGGTCGAGGCCGGACCGGGCGCCGTGCTGCAGCGGCTCGCCGCTGGCTCCGGCATCCGCGTGCTGGCGATGGACGAGGAGGCGGCGTTCGGAGAGCTGGAGGAGACGCTGCGGCGCGGCCGCTGCATCTCCTATCTCGAAGGCTGCCTCGCCGTCGCCGTCGGCACCCGCAGCGAGGAGGACGACCTGCTCGTCTACCGGCGGGAGGTGGAGGCTCCGTACCGCGAGCTGGAGCAGCTGCTGCAGGCGGCCGAGGCGGAGCCGTCCGCGCCTGTCGACGCAGCCCGGCTGGAGCAGGCCGAAAGTCTGCTCGGCCGCCTGCTCGCGGGCAAAGGGCTGCCCGAGGCTGAACGGCGGGAGCGTCTGTCCCGGCTCGCCGCCGCGCATGGCCGCCGGCCGGTCGAGGCCGAGGCGCGATGAAGGGCGTGCGGGCGGAGCTGCTCGTGCTGCGCCTGCCGGAAAGCCCCGGCAGCCTCGCCTGCGAGCGGCTGGAGGCGGCCGTGTCGCCGGAGCGGCGGGAGCGCTGCTCGCGCTTTCGGCGGCGGGAGGACGCGCTGCGCTCGCTGGCCGGCGAAGCGCTGCTGCGGGCCGCGCTGTCGCGGCGGACCGGCAGGCCCGGCGCCGAGCTGCGGCTGGCGGAGAACCGATTCGGCAAGCCCTGCTGGGCGGATGGCCGCTCGGACGGCGGCGGACTGCGGTTCAATGTGTCGCATGCCGGCCGCTGGGTCGCGGTGCTGCTCGGCGGAGGAGAGGTCGGGGTCGACGTCGAGCAGATCAAGCCGCTGCAGCCCCCGTTCCCGGTCGACTGCCTGCATCCGGCCGAGGCCCGGTGGTGGCGTCGCCTGCCCGAGCCGGAGCGGCTGGCGGCATTTTACGAGCTGTGGACGCTCAAGGAAAGCTATGTGAAGGCGAAAGGAATGGGGCTGTCGTTGCCGCTGCATTCGTTCGCGGTGCAGCCGCTGGAGGGAGGCGGAGCGGCTCTCGCTCCGCCGGACGGGGACTGCCGCCTGCGGCTCTATCCGCTGGCGGAGGACATGCGCCTCGCCGGCTGCGCCATCGACGGCAGCCTGCCGTCGAGTCCGGAATTCTGGACGTTCGAGCAGCTGCTCGAGCGCGCTGCGCCGAGGCGCTGACCCGCTCCGGGCGGCGACGCCGGTCCGGCTGTCCCGGCCGAATCGGCCGTCTCCGCGACCGAGCTCGACAAAAAGGCCGTCCCCCGCCGCTTGCGCGCGGCTGGGGACGGCCTTGCTCGTTTCGGACTTTGGCTAGACGACCTTCAGCACCGAGATCATCTTCTCATGGCCGGGACCGCAAGGAATGCTGCACTCGATCTGATACTCGCCAGCCTCGCTGAAGGAATACACCTTCTCGTCGCCGGCGTTCATCTTGACCGAGGTGTTGGCGACGCGGATGCCGTGGATGCCGTCGCTTTCCAGCTTGATGCGCAGCGGCTCGCCTTTCTTGATCGTGTAGCTTTCTTGGTCGAACTTGTAGTTGGTCGCCTTGATGACGAGATCCTGCGTCGGCTCGGCCGTCGTCTCGACGGCTGCGGAAGGCCCGTTCGAGGCCGGAGCGGAGCTGCTGCCGCATGCGGCGGAGATCAGCAGGAAGCCGGCTGCGGCGGCGATCAGCGGGAGGCGGCGGAAAAGGGAACGGTTCATAGTCAGTCTCCTTTCAAATGGGGGCGAAGCCGGTCGGACATGCTGTCCCTATCATACCCCAATCCCGGCTGCGATCGGAATGAGGCGGGCGGCGGAAGGGTTGAACAAATGATGACAATCTATGTAAGCCGCCAGGCTTCGAGGGGAAGCTTGACGGCGCCGGTCTCAGTGCTTTTCCTTCCGCTTGGCCGCATCGAACGGAGTCGGGATGAAGAGGTCGATGATCCCGATGACGAGCGCGGCGAGAATGGCGCCGAGCCAGGTGACGGCGACTCCGCCGACGATGAACTGGGCGATGTAGAGGACGATCACGCTGGCGACGAAGCCGACGATGCCGCGGCCGAACGGGCTCACCCGCTTGCCGAAGATGCCTTCGACCACCCAGCCGAGCAGCGCGATGACGAGCGCGAGCATCAGCGCGCTCCAGAAGCCGCCGACCGTGAACTGGGGCACGATGAAGCCGACGAGCATCAGCACGATCGCCGATACGATGAAGCGGACGACATGTCCGAGAAAGTTCATGCAAGTTCCCTCCAATCGAGTTGTTCCCGTCTTCCGCGCGGCGCGAGGCCGTCGGTTTCGCCGGGTGCACGGCATTAGCATGGCCGGAATCGGGCCATTTCATGTAGGAAGAGTTCTCGACCCGTGCGCCTGCCGTGCCCATCCGTTATAATGGCCCTAGAGAGGAGCTGTGGACCGTTCGTGGACAGCAAAATTTTAAGCACGCTTGAATATTCCAAGATCATTCATCAATTGATTCAACATACAGCGACTCCGATGGGCCTGCGGATGGCCGAGGAGCTCGCCCCTTCGTCCGCGCTCGAGGACGTCGTCCGCTCGCTGCAGGCGACGGCCGAGGCGGCGAACGCCTACCGGCTCAAAGGGAATCCGCCCTTCCGCGGCGTGGCGGACATCCGCGCCCATCTGAAGCGGGCTGCGATCGGCGGCACGCTGAGCCCCGGCGAGCTGCTCGAGGTCGCGCTGACGGCGCGCGGAGCGCGGCGGGTGCGCAGCCATGTGCTGCACCTGCATGAAGAGCATCCGATGCCGCTGCTGGCGCTGCTGGCGGAGGGCATGTATCCTCGGCGCGAGCTGGAGGACGAGATTCTGGCCTGCATCGACGAGAGCGCGGAGGTGCTCGACGGCGCCAGCGTGGAGCTGGGCCGCATCCGCCGCGAGCTGCGTCAAGGCGAAGGCCGCGTGCGGGAGAAGCTGGAGCAGATGCTCCGCTCCTCGTCCGTGCAGAAGATGCTCCAGGATACGCTCGTCACGCTGCGCGGCGACCGGTACGTCATCCCGGTCAAGCAGGAGTACCGCAGCCATTTCGGCGGCATCGTGCACGACCAGTCGAATTCCGGGGCGACGCTGTTCATCGAGCCGGAGGCGGTCGTGGCGCTCAACAACAAGCTGCGCGAGGTCAAGGCGGCCGAGGCGCGCGAGATCGAGCGCATCCTCCAGAAGCTGACGGCGCTGGCGGCCGAGGCGGCCGAGGATCTGGCGATCAACCATGACGGCCTCGCCCAGCTCGATTTCGCCTTCGCCAAGGCGCAGCTCGCGCATGCGATGAAGGCCGAGCTGCCGCTCATGAACGACGAGGGCCGGATCGTGCTGAAGCGCGGCTTCCACCCGCTGCTCGACCGGACCAAGGCCGTGCCGCTGCATCTCGAGCTCGGCTCGTCGCATAGCGGCATCATCGTCACCGGCCCGAACACCGGCGGCAAGACGGTCGCGCTCAAGACGGTCGGCCTGCTCAGCCTGATGGCGATGTCCGGCCTGTTCGTGCCCGCCGACGACGGCACGGAGCTGTGCGTGTTCGACGCGATCTATGCGGACATCGGCGACGAGCAGAGCATCGAGCAGAGCCTCAGCACGTTCTCCAGCCATATGACCAACATCATCCGCATCCTGCGCGACATGACGCCGAGCAGCCTCGTGCTGCTCGACGAGCTCGGCGCGGGCACCGATCCGGCGGAGGGCTCGGCGCTGGCGATCGCGATCCTCGACCATATCCATCGCACGGGCTGCCGGCTGCTGGCGACGACCCACTACAGCGAGCTCAAGGCCTATGCCTACAACCGTCCCGGGCTGATCAACGCCAGCATGGAGTTCGACGTGGCGACGCTCAGTCCGACGTACCGGCTGCTCGTCGGCGTGCCGGGACGAAGCAACGCGTTCGCGATCGCCGAGCGGCTCGGACTGAGCAAGGCGATCATCCAGCAGGCGCGCGGCGAAGTCAGCGAGGAGGACCTGCGCGTCGAGAACATGATCGAGTCGCTCGAGCGCGACCGCCAACGCGCGGAGCAGGAGCGGGACAGCGCCGAGCAGCTGCGCCGCGAGCTGGAGGAGGAGCGCAGCCTGTACGAGGAGGAGCTGCGCCGCTTCGAGGAGCAGCGCGAGCGGCTGCTCGCCAAGGCTCAGGAAGAAGCGCGGCAGGCGGTGCAAAAAGCCCGCCGCGAGGCCGACGAGATCATCCAGGAGCTGAGGCAGCTGCAGCGCGAGGAAGGCGCGGCGGTCAAGGACCATAAGCTGACCGAGGCGCGCAAGCGGCTGGAGGAGGCTTCGCCGCAGCTGGTCAAAGGACGCCAGGGCGCGCGGCCGGCGGCGGCCGAGCGGGCGATCGAGCCCGGCGACGAGGTCAAGGTGCACAGCCTCGGCCAGCGCGGCCACGTCGTCGAGCTGTCCGGCTCGGAGGCGACCGTGCAGCTCGGCATCCTCAAGATGAAGGTCAAGCTGGCCGACCTCGAGCTGCTGAAGCCGGCGCCGGCGCCGAAGGCCGCTCCCAAAGCGGCTTCATCCACGTTGAAACGCACGCGCGACGACAACGTAAAGATGGAATTGGATCTTCGCGGCTCGAACCTGGACGAATCGATCATCGAGGTGGACCGTTTCCTGGACGAATCCTTCCTGGCCGGCATGGGGCAAGTGTACATCATCCACGGCAAGGGGACCGGCGTGCTGCGCGCCGGCATCCAGGATTTCCTCCGCCGCCACTCCCATGTGAAGAGCTATCGGCTTGGCAACTACGGCGAGGGGGGAGCGGGCGTCACGGTCGCGGAGCTCAAGTAATTCCGAGAGGAAGGGATTGGCGTGAGCGGAATCATCGACGGGCTGTTGGGCAATGCCTATGCCTCTTCCCTGATTTATGTCGCCGTGACGATCATGGCGCTCATCTTGTTCCTGACCTTGTTCGAATGGGTCGCCAAGTACAAGTGCTGGGACGAGATCCGCAAGGGCAACGTGGCGGTGGCGATGGCTACCGGCGGCAAGATTTTCGGCATCTGCAACATTTTTCGGTTCTCGGCCGATGCGGGCGATTCCATCTACGGGAGCTTGATCTGGGGGGCGTTCGGCTTCGTCGTGCTGCTGCTCGCTTACTTCCTGTTCGAGTTCATGACGCCCGTTTTCCGCATCGACGACGAGATTCAGCGCGACAACCGCGCGGTCGGCCTGATCGCGCTGATCATCTCGGTGTCGATCTCGTATGTCATCGGAGCGACGATCTGACGGCTTGGGGGAGGTAGACATGAAGTACCTTTGGGGCACTTTGGCCGTGCTGGCCGTCCTGTTCTTTGTGCTCGGCATTTTATATCTGGTATGATCGGGTTCGGACAGCAGGATTGGGAAAGGAGCTGCAGCGATGGAGCATCAGCAGCAGGAGGGCGCGGCGGACATCTGTCCGTGGTGCGACTCCGAATTGGTTTGGGACGAGGAGATCGGTCCCGAGGAAGTCTGCCCGCATTGCAGCAATGAGCTGGGCGGGTACCGGACGCTCAGCGTAGGCGGGGCGCAGGCGGAAGAGGAGGACGAGGGCGCCGGCTTGGCGGCCGGCCATGCCGGCGCTGCCGCTAGGACGGCCGGAGCGGCCTCGCGCAGCGTCGAAGGCTTGGACGAGGAGGCCGACTGGGAGGCGGGCGACGATACCGGCTGGGCCGGAGCGGGACGTCCGCAGTCGTGGCTGCGCGCCGACGAAAAGGTGCAGCGCATCCTCGACGATCAGGAGGAGATGCCGGAATGCCCGTCCTGCCGCGAGTATATGCTGCATGCGGGCACGAACACGCTCGGAGCGGGCTCGTTCTCGCCGGTCGAGCCGCCTTCGCTCAAAAAGCCGCTGCTCCCGGATTCGATCCGGCTGCAGCTGTATGTCTGTCCGAATTGCCATGAGGTATCCACGAAGCTGGACCTCGGCTCGCGGACGTTCCTGGCGGAAAGGCTCGACCAGGAAGATTGATCCGGCGATACGCGAACAGCTCTCCGTCTTGCGGAGGGCTGTTTGCGTTCGGCGCCAGCAGGCCGACGTGACGGCCGCTTGCGAATCATCTCCTCCGCGGCAGGGAACCATTTCCGCATGGAGGTGATGTCCGTGAAAAGCGAAAGCGCGCTCCGTCCCTCGCGCGAGGGAGCGCTGCACGGCCAGCCGCTGCTGCTGCTCGCCGTGCTGACCCTGTACAACGGCGCAAACGCGCTGTCCGGCGTTTTCGTGCCCGTCTATCTGTTCAAGGCCAACCAATCCTACGCGCTCGTCGGCTGGTTCTCGCTGCTCCAATACGCCGCCGGCGGGCTCTGCGTCTATCTGGCCGGCTCGTGGGTGAAGCGCAAGGGCCTCGTCGCTTCCCTGCGCACGGGAATCGCCCTCTCCGGCGGCTTCTACATGGCCGTGCTGCTGCTCGGCGGCAAAGCGGCGGCCTGGGCCGCTCCGCTCGGCCTGCTGAACGGGACGGCGGGAGGCTTCTACTGGCTCGCCTACAACGTGCTTTATTTCGAGATTACGGAAAAGGACAATCGCGACGCCTACAACGGCATGGCGGGCCTGCTCGGCTCCGCGGTCGGCATGGCGGCGCCGTTCCTGTCGGGACTCGTCATCGCAGGCAGCGGCGGCAACAAGGGCTACACGGTCATCTTCAGCGTGTCGCTCGCGCTGTTCGGCGCGGCTGCCCTGCTCAGCGCCAAAATCCGGAAGCGGCCTCCGCAAGGTCGCTACCGCTGGAGCTTTCCGGCCGCCGAGCTGCGTCAGCGGGCGAGTCCTTGGCGGCGCTTCGCGCCGGCGATCGTGCTGCAGGGGCTGCGCGACGGCGTATTCCTGTTCGTGCTTGGACTCGCCATCTACGCCTCGACGGGAGCGGAGCAGAAGGTCGGCACTTATTATCTCGTCACCTCGCTTGTCGGCATGGCCGCCTTTTGGCTTTGCGGCCGCAAGCTCGGACCGGAGCGCCGCCGCGCGGGGATGCTCGTCGGCACGCTGGCGCTCGCCGCGGTGCTGCTGCCTCTGCTCGGCGGCATGACTTACTCGAGCCTGCTGCTTGTCGGCATCGGCACGGCGCTGTTCTCGCCGCTTTATCTCATCCCGATCACCTCGTCGGTGTTCGATCTGATGGGCCGCAGCGAGGAAGCGGCGGCCAGCCGCGTCGAGCTGACCGTGCTGCGCGAGCTTGCGCTGACCGCAGGCCGGCTCGTCGGCGTGCTGGCCTTCATCTACATCGCCGGCCGCTCGGCCCCGGACTCGCCGGCGTTCGCCTGGCTGCTGCTGGCGCTCGGAGCCGCCCCGATCGCCGGCTGGGCCTTCATCCGCGACCGGCTCCGTCCGGAGGACTCAGCCGTCCGTGCCGCGGATCCGGACGGGCATGCCCGCAGGCGCGGATGAACCGCGCGTCCAGCGCCGAAGCTCCTTCGCCGCGCTCGCTCGGCGCTGCCGGACGTACTGGAGGATGACCTCGGGCTCTCCGCCGAACAGCCCGCGATTGGCGGCGCGGCTGGCATCATGCCGGACGGCCGCGGCGATGCCGCCGTGCAGCTCCTCCACGAGACGTCCGATCCGCTCCTCGGTGAAGTCTTCCTCAAGGATGCGTTCGAGCCCTTCGGCGTACGCCCGCTTCCACTCGTCGAACTGCAGCAGCCGGCGCGTCAGCCCGTTGTAGCCCTGCACCCGCACCATGCCGGCGGGGCATAGCTTGCCGTAGCAGTTCCGTCCCCAGGTGCCCTCGTAATCCCAGGGCAGGATGCCGTACTGCTGCCGGGTCGCTTCCTCGTACAACGCGTAGTTCTGCTCGAAGCCGTCGAAGTTTCCGGTCAGCACCGCGCCGGACAGCCAGCGGAAATAAGCGGGCACGTCGAGGCGCTCCTCCAGCAGCTCCCGCAGCTTGGCGTTTTTCAGCCGGTGGATGCCGCGGATGAAGGAGCAGAGGCGGGGCAGCGTCTCGCCGTCGCCCTCGATGAATTCGTAGCCCTCCGCCAGGTCGCGCTTGCGGCGTCCGCTCTCGGAGAGCGAGCGCTCGAAGTTCGCGGAGTCGTTGGCGGCGTACAGAAGCGACCGGTAAGGGATGCCGCGGAGCGCGAAGAAGCGGGAATTGACCGCCTCGATCTCCAGATACAGGCCGCGGCATTCGCCGTTCACGTCCAGCCATACATGGCGGGTGCGCGGCGCCGGCACGCCGATGCCTTCCATGAAGCGGAACGAGAGGGCGTTGCGGATCATCGACGGATCGTCCGCTTCCGCGTTCCAGTGCAGCACCAGCCCGCTGTCGAGGCGAATCTCGTACGATTTCTTCGGATACTCTCTCGTATGCCCTCCCCGATAGCGAAGCCTGGCGCCGTCCGTCCTCCCGCCCGTGGTCAGCTGGACCGGCACATGCTTCCGGCTCCATACGTCGCTGGCGAGATCCGCTTGCGCCTGGGCGCTGATCCGAATGGATCGGACCGCCAATCCGGCTCTCATCGCGCACCGCCTCCTTTTTGTCCGCTCCGTCTCCGCTCTTGCCCATGGGATACCGTATTCCGATCCGGCCGGGTTGGTTCGGGGCGGCTTTCGGGCGGGACAGCCCGGCGAGTCCCCATGCGGGTGGCAGACAGGCCGCATAGGATAGAGCAGAGCGGAAGGCGGCGGCGAAGGCAGAGGCAACGCCCCGCTGCGGGAGGGGATCGAGCTGGAAGGGAACGGGTTGACGACGGTGCAGCTGGAGGATGGCGCGATCGAAGCGCTCGTGCGGGCGAGGCGCAGGGATCTGCTTGTCGCGGACGACCCGCTGCGCGGCAGGCGGATCTACATCCCCCTGCATCAAGTGAAGGGGTTCAAGGGAGCGTTTGCGGCGGAGCCGGCCGTTCCGGCCGGAGGCAGCCGGGCGAGCGGCGCGGTTCCGTCGGCGCAGGCGGACGGAGGGAAGCCGGACGACGACGGGGACGGAGCGGAGGCGCTGCCGACGGGCTATCGGGCGATGCTGCTGGAGGCGAAGGGGACGTTCGCCGAGGTGAGGCTGTCCGCCCGGCAGGCGCTGCACGGCTATCTCGCCGGCGTGATGAACGATTTCGCGCTGTTCTGCACGCCGCTGCACGGGGCGGTGCTGCTGCCGCTGCAGCATGTGCAGGCGCTCTCGCCGTATCCGGCGGGGCTGGCCCCGTACCGGCTGGAGCCGGAGCAGTTTCCGATCCGCCCGCTCTCGCTCGGCCTCTCCCGTCATTTCGAGCAGCAGCTGGAGCGGCTGGAGGGCGAGATGACGGTGCTCTGCCGGGGCTTCCTGCCGGATGTGGCGGGCGTGCTCGGCCCGGTCCGGGACGGCTTCGTTCCGGTCACGGAAGCGGACGGAGGCAGGCTGCTGCTGCCGGTCTCGGCGCTGCGGGCCGTGTTCCTGTAAGGGCGCGGAGGGGCTTGCAGCCCGCTCCGCATACATAACTCGCGCGGCGGAGGGCATTCTATGGCAGGGCAACTCATCCTGTTCACCGATGGAGGTATCCGATGCAGCCGATTACCGGAAAGGAAATGGAATACATCGCCGATTCCATGTCCAATGAAGACCTGCTCGCCAAGCAATGCGCCTGCGCCGCGACGAGCATCAGCGTGCCGGGCGTCAGCCAGGTGCTGAGCGGCATGGCGTCCGCGCATCAGCAAAACTACGCGATGCTGCTGAGCACGCTCCAGCAGCATCAGCAGCTGGCGCCGACGAGTCCGCAGACGAACTGAGCCGAATCTCACCAGGGAGGTCTTGACGATGAACCAGCAGAACCAGATGCAGCAGCCGAAGCTGCCCGACGCCGACTGGGCGTACACGGTGCTCGCCGACCTGAAGCGCGTCGTCCGCGAATACGCGACAGCCGCCACGGAGTCGACCTGTCCGGAAATCCGCAAGCTGTTCACCGACCTGACGAACAGCACCCTGCAGATGCAGGGCGAGCTGTACAACGCGATGCAGGCGGCGAACATGTACGACACGTCCTCGCCGGCGCTGCGCCAGGACATCCAGAAGCAGCTGCAGACGTACCAGCAGACGCAGCAGCAGACGCAGCAGTTCATCCAGCAGCGGATGGCCGGCCAGGCCGCTCCGTTCATGCAGCAGGCCCAGCAGCAGGGCGCTCCTGCCTACAGCTGATCGAGCAACGCGAAAAAGGCCGGATGCCTCTATCCGGCCTTTTTTGCTTTGCCGGCCCTGCGGAGCTTTCTGGAAAATACTGGATCGATGCCGCCGGCGCTTTTTGCGGAAAGAGGGGGACGATTCCCTTTTTCCTTTCCAAACGACTTGTTCACGTTGTAAAATGTTCATCATACCGCTTCAGGAAGGGAGTTAAAAACGACGATGGATGATAGGAAACTCAAGGTGCTCGAGCTGCTCAAGGAAGACGCTCGCAGGAGCCCGCAGCTGATCGCGACGATGCTTGGACAACCGCTGAACGAGGTGGAGCAGGCGATCGCGGAGATGGAACAGGAGCACGTCATCGTCAAATACGCGCCCGTCATCAACTGGAGCAAAGTGGACGACCAGAAAGTGACCGCCCTGATCGAAGTGCAGATCACGCCGGAGCGCGGACGCGGCTTCGAGGGCATCGCCGAGCGCATCTACCTGTACCCGGAGGTCAAGACGGTGTACCTGATGTCGGGCGCCTACGACCTGCTCGTCGAGGTCGAGGGCCGGACGCTCAACGACGTCGCCTCGTTCGTCTCGAGCAAGCTGTCGACGATCGACTCGGTGCTGTCGACCAAGACGTTTTTCATCCTCAAGAAATACAAGCAGGACGGCATCATTTTCGAAGAAAACGAAGGCGATCAGCGGCTGCTGGTCACGCCGTGACGAGGGTGGTCCGAGATGAGCGTATCCAAGGAATCCGTTAGCCCCGAACGCACGGCCGTCCGCAGCATGGCGGACTACCTCTCGCCGCAGGCGAGAGCGATCAAGCCTTCCGGCATCCGCCGCTTCTTCGATCTGGCGAGCAGCCGCAAGGATGTCATCACGCTCGGCGTCGGCGAGCCCGACTTCGTCACGCCCTGGCATGTGCGCGACGCTTGCGTGGCGGCGCTCGAGGCGGGCAAGACGCAGTACACGTCCAACGCCGGCACGCCGGAGCTGCGCGGCGCGATCGGACAGTATTTGAGCGACGGCTTCGGCCTCGACTACGACCCGGGCCGCGAGATTCTCGTGACGGTCGGCGGCAGCGAGGCGATCGACCTGGCGCTGCGCGCGCTCATCAGCCCCGGAGACGAGATCCTGATCCCGGAGCCGAGCTACATCTCGTATTCGCCGATCACGGCGCTCTCCGGCGGCGTCTCCGTCGGCATCGAGACGTTCGCCCGCGACGCCTTCAAGCTCAAGGCCGAGTCGCTGCGCGCCGCGCTCACGCCGCGCTCCAAGGTGCTCGTGCTCAGCTATCCGAGCAATCCGACCGGCGGCATCATGACCTACGAGGACTGGCTGCCGATCGCCAAGCTGGTGGAGGAGCGCGACCTGATCGTCATCTCCGACGAGATCTACGCCGAGCTGACGTACGGCAGCCGCCATGTGAGCTTCGCCTCGATGCCGGGCATGAAGGATCGGACGATCCTCGTCAGCGGCTTCTCCAAGGCGTTCGCCATGACCGGCTGGCGCATCGGCTACGCCTGCGGCCATCACGAGCTGATCGGCGCGATGCTCAAGATCCATCAGTATACGGTCATGTGCGCCTCCAACATGGCGCAGGTAGCGGCGTACGAGGCGCTGACGAACGGCATGGACGAGATGCTCCGCATGATGGAGTCGTACAACCAGCGCCGCCGGCTCGTCGTCAGCGGGCTGCGCGAGATCGGCCTCGACTGCCATGAGCCGCAAGGCGCGTTCTACGCGTTCCCGTCGATCGCCTCGACCGGGCTCACATCCGAGGCGTTCGCCGAGCGGCTCGTGCAGGAGCATGGCGTCGCCGCCGTGCCGGGCAACGTGTTCGGCCTCGGCGGCGAGGGACATCTGCGCTGCTCGTACGCGACGAGCGTCGCCCAGCTGACGGAGGCGATCGAACGCATTGGCGCGTTCGTTCAAACCTTGAAAACATAACGTTATTCATGGTGAATCGTCTTTTCTTGTAGGCAATAACGGCAAGCTTTGCTATAATAAGCTGACTAGATTGCCATTATTTGATAGTTATTTCCTGCAAGAGCAAGTTTGGAACGCGGCTGCAGCCGAGTTTTAACGGGAGGGATGCCGGATGACGACAGGAACGGATACCGGAGCATGGTCCCAGGCACGCCTGAAGCCATTGCCGCCCGGCAGCTGGACCCCTACGATGCGAGATCTTGCGGACGAGATCGATGCGTTGCGCCGCGAGATGGAGCAGACCTACGAGCAAGGGATCGGCTTCCAGTCGGAGCATCTTCTCGCGATCAGCCAGAAGCTCGACGTCAAGATCAATGAGTTCCTGCATTGCCGGCCGAGCTGAGCTCGATCCGGGCAGATGCGCGCACAAGGCTTTCGGACCGTTTTCCCGCCCCTTCGGGCGGAAACGGGCCGGAAGCTTTTTTCAATGCTTTTCTTCTCCGGAACGAGCCGGATCAGTGGGGCAAGAAGCCCGCTGCGCGGCGGGAGCCGGGAAGTCCAATGGACAAGAAGCCCGCTGCGCGAGCCGAGCCTTTCACGGCAGGAGCCGGGAAGTCCAATGGACAAGAAGCCCGCTGCGCGAGCCGAGCCTTTCTCGGCGGGAGCCGGCAAGTCCAATGGACAAGAAGCCCGCTGCGCGAGCCGAGCCTTTCTCCGATTCCACTGGAAGCCGGATGCCCTGATTTTTTGACCTCTTAGGCGGAGGCCATCCGTCTTCCAAGAGGACCGCTGCCGCTTCTCCGAAAGGCATCGTCTCGCTCCGCTTTGCCTTGTCGCCGCTCTCCTCCTCCCCCTTTTTTGGGGGGAGGAGGCCGTCTCCCGCATACCTGGGAGACGACAGTGCTGAGTACGGTTCGATCCATCTCGACCGTACGCAGGGAGCGAGCAAGCAGGCTGATCCAGCAAGCAGGATAGCAGGCCAACACAGCGAAGGGACTACTCCAGCTAGCTGGCTAGCTGGTACCGCCACTTGGACAAGGCTGCAGGGTGAAGGCATAAGTCGAAAAAATCGAGTTGAAGGTTACTTGAAGGACATGCAGGAGGAGTTACGCGGAAAAACCGAGTAACTCTGAAGTGGGGGCAGCGAAACGAGGGGAGTTACGCGGAAAAACCGAGCAACTCTGGCATGGGTACGGTGGAAAGAGGGGAGTTACGCGGAAAAACCGAGCAGCTCTGGCATGGGTACGGTGGAAAGAGGGGAGTTACGCGGAAAAACCGAGTAACTCTGGTACGGGTAAGGTGGAACAAGAGGAGTTACGCGGAAAAACCGAGCAACTCTGACATGTGGACGGTGGAACAAGAGGAGTTACGCGGAAAAACCGAGCAACTCTGGCATGGGTACGGTGGAACGAGGGGAGTTACGCGGAAAAACCGAGTAACTCTGGCATGTAGACGGTGGAACGAGAGGAGTTGCGCGGAAAAACCGAGTAACTCTGGCATGTAGACGGTGGAGCGAGAGGAGCTACGCGGAAAAACCGAGTAACTCTGGTACGAGTACGGTGGAACAAGAGGAGTTACGCGGAAAAACCGAGCAACTCTGGCGTGGGTAAGGTGGAACGAGATCGGTTGCGCGGCCAAGCAGCGAGCATGCATGAGTCCACGCCCTTGGGAGCGTAAATTCGTCTCGTTGCCATTGGCGTGTGGGATGTGGTCACACTTCATTTCAAATCGAACAGGCTGTGTCGTCCCTGGCCTGCAACTCTCCTTGGATACGTTACCTGACCGCGAAGCGACGGCTTGGCTGAGCTGCCAGCGAAGCGGCGCATCATGCAGGGACCCGAAGCGAAGCGGGGCGGGGAGCTCGTGGAGAAGCGGCAGCGGTTCCCTTGGAGGCCGGATTCCACCCCTGCTGGGGAATGGAATCGAAGGAATCTGGGCTCCAGGGAGATCGGAACGAGTCCCCGTCACGCGAAGCGGTGCGGTCCTGGGCCTCACCGCCGCGCGAAGCGGCCCGGTCCCGGGCTTCACCGTCACGCAAAGCGGTGCGGTCCTGGGCCTCACCGCCACGCGAAGCGGCCCGGTCCCGGGCCTCATCACCGCGCGAAGCGGTTCGGTCCAAAGCCATTGCCGTTCCATGCTGGGCAATCCGGTCCCGTTTTTTTGATGCGGCGGTAGGAGGAGGGGAATCGGCGGAAGGCTGCGGTATGGTATAATGGTGCCTATCGACAAGAGAAGAAAGGGACGATCGGATGAAGCTGTATACGAGAACCGGCGACGACGGATCGACGTCGCTGATCGGCGGCCGCGTCGGCAAGGACGACGCCCAGGTGGAGGCGTACGGAACGATCGACGAATTGAACGCCTTCACGGGAGCCGCCCGCGCGGCGGCGCTCGCCGAGCCCGCCATGCGGCGGCTGGCGGACATGCTGGAGGAGATCCAGCACGAGCTGTTCGACTGCGGCTCCGATCTGAGCTATGCCGCTCCGCGGCCGGAGCAGCTCAAGACGAACGAGGAGATGGCCGCGCGGCTGGAGCGGTGGATCGACGAGCTGGACGGCGAGTGCCCGCCGCTGCGGCGCTTCGTCCTGCCGGGCGGAACGCCGCTCGCGGCGGCGCTGCATGTATGCCGCACCGTCTGCCGGAGGGCGGAGCGGCGAGTCGTGACGCTGGCCGGGGAGAGGGCGGTCCATCCGCCGGTGCAAGCTTACTTGAACCGCCTCTCGGACTACTATTTCGCGGCTGCGAGAGCGGCCAACTTCCGCGCCGGACAGCCGGATGCGGAATATGCGCGGGGAGCGGACGTGTTTCGTGGCGACCGCTAGGACCGATCCGCGCTACGTGCAGGGGTCTGTCCCCCCGCACGGCTATTACGAGCCGATCGCCGTCGTCGCCGGCGAGGCCGAGCATGGCTGGCGCCTGTCCAAGCTGCTGGAGCGCCGCCTCGGCGTCTCGCGCAAGCTGCTCTCCCGCCTCAAGCTGACGGAAAAAGGGCTCATGATCAACGGCGCGCGGGCCTACTCCGGCGATCCTGTCGCGGCCGGCGACGTCTGCGAGATCCGCATGGAGCAGGAGCGCTCCGAGGACATCCTGGCTCAGCCGCTGCCGCTGGAGATCGTCTACGAGGACGACTGGCTGCTGCTCGCCTCCAAGCCGGCCGGCATGGTCGTGCATCCGACGCACGGGCATTATACGGGCACGCTCGCCAACGCGGCCGTCCATCACTGGCAGCAGCGCGGAGAGAACGTGCGCTTCCGACCGGTGCATCGGCTCGACGAGGATACGTCCGGACTCGTGCTGATCGCCAAAAATCCGTATGTGCACCAGCAGCTGTCCGAGCAGCATGGCGACGGCCGCATCCGCAAGGGCTATGTCGCTTACGCGTACGGAAGCCCGGCGATCGCGCTCGGCCGGATCGACGCGCCGATCGACCGCGATCCGGCCGCGCCGCATTATCGCATCGTCACGCCGGCGGGCTATGCCTCGGCGACGCGTTACGAGACGGAGCGGACCTATGGCGGTGGACGGGCCTGCAAGCTGCGGCTGAGGCTGGAAACCGGCCGCACCCACCAGATTCGCGTCCATCTGGGCTGGATCGGCTGCCCGCTGATCGGCGACCGGATGTACGGACCGGCCGCGGACGGCGGCGGAGACGGCTCCTGGGAGGAGGCGGCCGGCAGGCAGGCGCTGCATGCGGCGGAGCTGAGCTTCGTGCATCCGATGACGGGGCGGGAGATGGGCTTCGAGGCTCCGCTCCCGCCGGAGCTGCAAGCGCTGGAGCGGGAGCTGCTTGCTGCCGACTTGACGGGCTGACGAACGACGAAAGGCGTGAATCGAACTTATGGGCGACAAGAAGAAATTGACCATCTATGAATACAGCAAATGCGGCACCTGCCGGCTGGCGGTCAAGGATCTGGAGCAGGCGGGCCGGGAGCTCGAGCGGTTGCCGATCCGCGAGCAGCCGCCGACGGCGGACGAGCTCGCCGAGCTGGTGAAGCGCAGCGGCCTGCCGCTGAAGAAGTTTTTCAACACCTCCGGCGAGGTGTACAAGGAGCTCGGCCTGAAGGACAAGCTGGCCGGCATGAGCGAGCGCGAGCAGCTGGAGCTGCTCGCCTCGAACGGCATGCTGCTCAAGCGGCCGATCGTCACGGACGGCAGCCGCGCCACCGTCGGCTACAAGCCGGACGACTACAAGGCGGTCTGGCATCATGAGTAAGCCGGTCGGAGCGGCCAAGCTCGGCCGCCTCGGCTCCTCCGTGTTCGCGGAGGTCGCTTCGTGGCGCAGCCGCGCGGAGGCGTCCGGAATCGACGTCATCGACCTGAGCATCGGCAGCCCGGACCTTCCTCCAAGCGAGCGGGTCATGCGGGCGCTGAGCGAGGCGGCGCTCGATCCGGCCTCCTACCGCTATCCGTCCTCGCATGGGAGCGAGCTTTTCCGCCGCAAGGCGGCTGAGTGGATGCGGCATCGGTTCGGCGTCGAGCTCGATCCGGACGAGGAGCTGCTTGCGCTCATGGGCTCGCAGGACGGCCTCGCGCATCTGGCGCTGGCGCTGTGCGAGCCGGGCGACGCCGCGATCGTGCCCGATCCGGGGTATCCGGTCTATGCGGCCTCGCTGGCGCTGGCCGGCGCGGAGCCGATCCTGCTGCCGCTGAAGGCGGGCAACGGCTTCCTGCCCGATCCGGACCTCGTGCCGGACGAGGCGTGGGAGCGGGCGCGCTTCGTCCTGCTCGGACTGCCCGGCAACCCGATCGGCGCGGCGTCGAGCCGCGAGCTGCTGGAGGCGCTCGTCGCCAAGTGCCGCCGCCACGGCGTCGTGCTCGTGCATGATCTGGCCTATTCGGAAATGGGCTACGGCGGCTACCGGCCGATCAGCGTGCTGTCGGTGCCCGGCGCGCTCGACGTGGCGGTCGAGTTCCACTCCATGTCCAAAAGCTTCCACATGGCCGGCTGCCGGCTCGGCTTCCTCGCGGGCAGCCGGGAAGCGGTCGGAGCGCTGCGCCGCCTGAAGGCGAACATCGACTACGGCGTGTTCGGCGCCGTGCAGCGGGCGGCCGCGGAGGCGCTGGACGAAGCGATGGAGCCGGGCTACTCCGGCTTCCGCCATATCTATGAAAGCCGCCGGGACGCGCTCGTGCGCGCGCTCGGCGAGGCGGGCTGGCCGGTCGAGCCGCCGGAGGCGACGATGTTCCTGTGGGCGGCCGTGCCGCAGCCGGCCGATGGCGCGCGGACGAGCAGCCGCCGCTTCGCCGAGCGGCTGCTCGCCGAGACGGGCGTCGCCGTCGTGCCGGGCGACGCGTTCGGCGGCGAAGGCGAGGGCTATGTGCGGATCGCGCTCGTCGAGGACGAGGCGCGGCTGATCGAGGCGGCGGCGCGCATCGCGCGCTGGCTGCCGGACTATTTGCAAGAGGGAGGCTGAGAGATGGATCTGTTTACATGGAACGAGGACAAGCCGCGGCCGGAGGCGGCGGGAGAGGCGGAGCTGCCGGAGCGCTCGCGGCTGCTGCTTGTGGACGGGATGGCGATCCTGTTCCGCGCCTACTTCGCGACCGCTTACGGCGGCAGCGTGCGGCGCACGAGCTTCGGGCTGCCAGTGAACGCGGTGCACGGCTTCGTCCGCTACTTCATGGACGCGGTGCGGCGCTTCGAGCCGACGCATGTGGCCGTCTGCTGGGATCTCGGGAGCAGCACGTTCCGCACGCAGGAGTTCACCCTGTACAAGGCGAACCGTCCGGACGCGCCGGACGACCTGATCCCGCAGTTCGACCTCGTCAAGGAGGTCGTCGCGAGCTTCGGCGTGCCGAACATCGGCGCGCCGGGCTACGAGGCGGACGACTGCATCGGCACGCTGGCGCGGCTGCATGGCCGGGAGCACGAGGTGCTCGTGCTGACCGGCGACCATGACCTGCTGCAGCTCGTCGACGAGCGTGTTTCCGTCATCATCATGAAGAAGGGCCACGGCAACTACATGGTGTACACGCCGGAAAGCCTCATGGAGGAGCGCGGACTGACGCCGCCGCAAATCATCGACGTCAAGGGGCTGATGGGCGACGCGAGCGACAACTATCCCGGCGTCAAGGGCATCGGCGAGAAGACGGCGCTGAAGCTCGTGCAGGAGCACGGCTCGATCGACGGCATCCTGGCCAATCTCGGCTCGCTGTCGGCGTCGGTGCGGACCAAGATCGAGGCCGATCTCGACATGCTGCATCTGTCCCGCCGCTTGGCGACGATTCACTGCGAGGCGCCGGTGCTGCTGGCGATGCACGAATGCTGCTGGGCGGTCGACCGCCACGCGGTCGAGCGCAAGTTCGAGGAGCTCGAGTTCCGCAGCCTGATGAGCCTGATCGGCTGACCCGGCCAGCCACTAACGCGGCGACGCGACCGATACGGAGGATCCTATGTTATCGTTTGAAGAAAAGCTAGAGCTGTTCAAGAGCTTTCCCGAGCTGACGCGCAGCGACGTGTCGATGGGACGCGTCAACTTCCAGTTCGAGGGCAGCCTGCATGAGAAGAAAAACGTCGTCTTCCGGCTGCATCCCAATGGCGGAGGATATGTTTATGCGGCGCTGCTGGACGGGTACGAAACGGATGAGAAGGGCTACGTCAGCATCCGCGACCTGGACGAAGACGAGCTGCGGCGGCTGACGGCGGCCTCGATCGCCTCGCTTTCCCGCCCGCCGTCCGGACCGGCGGCCGAGCCGGGGCAGAGCCGCGCGGCGCGCCGCCGCCGGATGGCCAAGAGCCGTTGGCTCGACGGCGACGGCAACGCGCTCGAGCTGCGCAGCGAGGACGACCTGTGGTATCTGTACGCCGGCCTCAACCTGGAGATGGCGTTCGAGTCGTTCGACGAGGCGGAGGAGTACCTGCGCGAGGAAGGCTTCCGCCCCGAGGGCTGAGCTTGCCGGCCAGAGGCGTCCGCGGCATGGCGGACGTCTGTCCGCGTTCAGGCTGCGGATCGAGCAGGGGCCTAGAGTAAATGGCCGCGCCGCCGTCCATCCTTTTCGCCGGATTGTCCATGGAGCTTCCAAGGGAGCTTGAAGTACAGTGGGGAAAACGGCAGGAGGGATCATCCATGATCGAAATCACGAGGGCGGGCGCCGGTCAGGCGAAGGAGCTTGCGCCTTTGTTCCACCGGTACCGGGTGTTTTACGGCCATCCCGATCAGGAGACGGAGCTCGCGCTTGCCGAAGCCTTTCTCGACGACCGGCTCCGGCGCGGCGAGTCGGCTGTGTTCGCCGCTCTGGCCGACGGCGCCGCAGTCGGCTTCATGCAGCTTTATCCGGTCTTCTCCTCGATCTCGCTGAAGCGGGCTTGGATCCTCAACGATCTGTTCGTCGATCCGGACTGGAGAGGCCGAGGCGTCGCCCGCAGGCTGCTGCGGGAGGCCGAGCGGCTAGGCATGGAAACCGGCGCGGCGTACATCCAGCTGTCGACCGCCCATGGCAACGCGGCGGCGCGCAGCCTGTACGAATCCGAGGGCTACGAGGAAGAACGGCAATTCGCCGTATATGAACGCATCATCGGCAAGCAGCCCCTCGATCCGCCCGCCGGACGGGACGGGGCTGCCGCAAAGGAGGACGGGACATGAGCATGGGAGCGGTGACGGTCCGCGCGCTGGCCGAGCATTTCAAGCTCGAGGTGCTGGCGGCCGAGGAGCGGCTCGATCGTCAGGTGACCAAGCCCGGCGGCCATCGTCCGGGACTTGAGTTCGTCGGTTATTTCGATTATTTTCCGATGGAAAGGGTGCAGGTGCTCGGCATCAAGGAGATCACCTACCTGCACAAGCTGACCGAGCTGGAGCGCAACCTCCACATCGGCAATATCGTCAAGTACCATCCGCCCTGCTTCATCGTCACGTCGGGCCAGCAGGAGGACGGGCTCAAGTACTTGATGCGCTACTGCGAGGAGGAGGGCATCCCGCTGCTGCGCACGCCGCTGCCGACGACGGAATTCATCGCCGTGATGGATGCCTTCCTCGTCAAGGAGCTGGCAGAGCGGATCGCGATCCACGGAGTATGCGTCAACGTGTCCGGCATCGGCATCCTGCTGCGCGGCTCGTCCGGTGCAGGCAAGAGCGAGACGGCGCATTCGCTCATCCGCCGCGGGCATCGGCTCGTCGCCGACGACGTGATCGTGCTCAAGAAGCTGAGCCCGCGCACGCTGCTGGGGACGCATAACGGCAAGACCAAGGAGTTCCTGGCGCTGCGCAGCATCGGCCTCATCAACGTCGTGCGGCTGTACGGCCGCAAGGCGTTCCAGGAGGAGACGCGCATCGCGCTCGACATCGAGCTGACCAAGTGGCGCGACAACGAGCTCAACAACGAGCTGGAGGTCGAGGAGCGGTACACCGACTACATGGGCGTGCGCATCCCTCATATCCAGATCCAGCTGCAGCCGGGCCGGGACGTGGCGAGCCTCGTCGAGGCCGCCGCCAACAACTGGTACTTGCAGCAGCAAGGCTACAGCGCGGTCGAGGAGTTCATGAGCCGGCTGCAGGAAGGATAGCGCTCTTCCTTCGTCCATCCTTCGCTTTCCCCTTTTCATTAAGCCTGTCCTGCACGCCGAACGGCGTCCGGACGGGCTTTTTTTGTCGAGCGGGCTGTCCCGAAATGGGTCAGAACGGCCGCATGCCCGCATATCGTGAGTAACGGACGATGTCGGGACCAAGGGAGAGAGCGATGGCAAACAATCGGAAGGGCAAGCAGCCGAAGCCGCGCAGAAAGGTGCTGCAGGTAGAGGATTCGACATTTTCGGAAATCAGCTGGATCGATGAAATGGAATTCGTTCCGCAGAAGCTGCAGGTGAGCGCAGTCGCAGCCCCGGAGATCCCTCCGGCCGCGGCGGAGGCAGAAGCGGTGATGGAGTCGGAGGCGGCGGAATCGGCGGAAGCGGCAGACGAGGCGGAGGACCGGGCTGCTGTCGATTCGGTGAAAGCTCAATCGGAGGCAGGTACGCAGACGACTCGGGCGGCCGCGCATGCGGAGCCCGTCGCGCAGCCCGAAGCAAGCGCAGAGGAGCGGCTGCAGCGGCTGCTGGAGGAAAGGCGCGGACCGAGTGCGGCGCCTTCGGTATACGGATCCGACCTGGCGGAGGGCTCCGTATCGGAAACGAAGCTCGCGCCGGGAAGCGTATCTGCTGAAAAGCTGGCCGATGAGGCGGTGACGGAAAGGTCGCTCGCGGACGGATCGGTGAGCGGGATCAAGCTGCGGGACGGCTCGGTCGGATCGGGCAAGCTCGCGAACGGAGCGGTGCTGGAGGAGCATCTGGCCGACGGCTCCGTGAGCGGCGGCAAGCTCCGCGACGGGGCAGTCTCGACGTCGAAGCTTCAGGACGGCAGCGTCACGCCGGAGAAGCTGGCGGCCCGGAGCCTGCCCGGCTCGCTGCTTGAGGACGGCGCGATCGAAGGAAGGCATCTGCGTCCGGGTGCGATTTCGTCCGACACGCTGGCGGATGGAAGCCTGACGAGCCGACTGTACGGCTCGGAATCGGTCGGCTCGCAAGCGCTCGCGGCCGGCAGCGTCGACAACGCCAAGCTGGCGGAGCAGGCCGTGACCGCCTCCAAGCTGCGAGACGGCTCCGTGACGGCAGCCAAGCTCGGCGGCGGCGCCGTCGAGGCCCGCCATCTGGCAGACGGCTCGGTCGGCTCCGGCCAGCTGCAGGAGGGAATCGTCGAGGCCCGCCATTTGGCGGACGGCTCGGTCGGGTCGCAGCAGCTGGCGGAGCATGCGGTCGGCAGCCGCGAGCTGGCGCCGGGCAGCGTCGGTCCGGATGTCCTGCAGCCGGAATCGGTCGGGAGCGGCCAGCTGGCCGCCGGCAGCGTGGAGAGCCGCCATCTGGCGGACGGCACGGTCGGCAACCGCCAGCTGGCGGATGACAGCGTAAGCTCGGAGAAGCTGCGGCCTGACGCGGTGACGACCGTGCAGCTGGCGGATCATGCCGTCACCTCCGCCAAGCTGGCGGACGGCAGCATCGCGGCCTCCAAGCTAGGCGCCGAAGCGGTGCAAGCCCGCCATCTCGCGCCGGGAAGCGTCGGTCTGGACGCCTTGCAGCTGAACTCGGTCGGAGGCGGCCAGCTCGCTCCCGGCAGCGTGGAGAGCCGCCATCTGGCGGACAGCGCGCTTGGCAACCGGCATTTGGCGGACGGCAGCGTGAGCTCGGATAAGCTGCGGCCTGACTCGGTGACGACCATGCATCTGTCGGATCATGCCGTCACTCCCGCCAAGCTGGCCGACGGCAGCATCTCCGCCTCCAAGCTTGGCGTCGAAGCGGTGCAAGCCCGCCATCTGGCGCCGGGCAGCGTGGACGGCTCCAAGATCGGCGCCGCCTCCATCCGGCAGTTCCATCTGGGCGAGGGGGCTGTGGGAGCCAATCAGCTGCAGGCCGGGAGCATCCGGCAGGAGCATCTTCGAGACCGCAGCGTCGGCGCTTCCGCCCTGCAAGCCGGAGCGGTGCGGGAAAGCCACTACGCAGACGGCTCGGTCGGGGAGGATGCGCTGGCCGACAGCGCGGTGTCGCGCAGCAAGCTCGCGGCCGAGGCGGTCGGCCCCGGCGAGCTGGGCGAGGAAGCGGTAGAGCGCCGTCATCTGGCGGACGGCAGCGTCGGTCCGGTCCAGCTCGCTCCAGGATCGGTAGGCCGCAGCCACCTGGCGCCTCAAGCCGTCTGCCTTCATCATGTCGCGGAAAAAGCGATCGACGCCTCCCGCCTGGCCGATGATGCGGTCGAGGCCCGCCATCTGGCTCCAGGCTCGGTCGAGCTGCAGGCGCTGGCGGAGCGCTCGGTCGCAAGCCCTCAGCTTGCGGATGGAGCGGTCGACGGCAGGGTGCTGGCGGAGCGCTCGGTGACCGCCCGGCATCTGGCGGACTATATGGTCAGCTCGCTGAAGCTGTCTCCGGAGTCGGTATCCACGGATAAGCTCGTGGCCGGGGCCGTGACGGGCGACAAGCTGGCGGACCAGAGCGTCGCCGCCTCCAAGCTGGCGCCGGACTCGGTCGGACGGCTGCAGCTGCAGCAAGGCGCCGTTGGGACGGAGCAGCTGGAGCGAGGCGCCGTTGGAACGGTGCAGCTGGCGGAAGGCGCTGTGGACCGAAGCCGACTGGCGGTTGGAGCGATAGGCTCGGAGCAGCTGGAGGCAGGCAGCGTCGGACGGGAGCAGCTGGCGGAAGGTGCTGTGGACCGAAGCCGATTGGCGGCCGGAGCAGTAGGCTCGGAGCAGCTAGAGCCGGGATGCGTCGGTACGGAGCAGCTGGCGGAAGGATCGGTGGACCGAAGCCGACTGGCGGTTGGAGCGATAGGTTCGGAGCAGTTGGAGGCAGGCAGCGTCGGACGGGAGCAGCTGGCGGAAGGCGCTGTGGACCGAAGCCGATTGGCGGCCGGAGCGGTAGGAGCCGATCAGCTGGAACCGGGCAGCGTCGGTACGGAGCAGCTGGCATCGGGAGCGGTGGACCGAAGCCGATTGGCGGCCGGAGCAGTAGGCTCGGAGCAGCTGGAAGCGTGCGCCGTCGGCACGGAGCATTTGGCCGAAGGGGCTGTGGATCGAAGCCGGCTGGCGGAAGGCGCGGTAGACCGGAGCCGGCTGGAGCTCGGAGCCGTCGGCTCGGAGCAGCTGGCGGAAGGCGCGGTCGGCAGCCGTCATCTGCAGTCGGGATCGATTGCGCTCTCCAGCCTGAACGAAGACGTGCTGGAGCATTTCCGCCAGCTGGCGGAAGCCGGAAGGCAGGAGCTCGCGCATGAGCTGGAAACGTGGAAAGCCCGCTGCCAGACGATGGAGGACGCGCTGGCCCGGACCGAGGCCCTTTGCCAAAAGCTGCAGGCGGATGTCCAGGATGCGGCCGCTACTCTTGCCGACGCGCAAGCGAGGCTGGCCGCTTGCCGGCAGACTGCGCATGGAATCGTCCCCTTCGCCTTTGGCGAGACGGACGCGGAGGTCGAGCTGCGCATCGCCTTCGACCGAAGCTTCGGCGAGGCGGCCTACTCGCTCGCCGTCAGCTGCGACCATCCGTCCTGCTCGGTCGTCATCCGCCGAAAAGAAGCGGACTGCGCGATTCTCGCCGTCGTCCGCACCCGGTTCGGACCGCCTCCGAGCGGCTCGGTCGACTGGATCGCGGCCGACTGAGGACGAGAAGGAAGGCTGTGGATGCGCTCCGGTTTGGAGCGCTTGCCAGACGCAAACGCGGGGAGAGGCGAAGCGCCTTTTCCCGCGTTTGCGTTTTTTCGGCAGCCGATTTCCGGACGCGCTATTTTCGCTATGCCCGCAACTTGGTTATAATCAATAAAGTAGCTTAATGCCGAATCGGGGGATCATCATGAAAACGAGATATGCGGCAACCGCCTCGCTGGGCGTCATGGCGGCGGGATTCGCGGTCACGACCGCGCTGGCGGACGGCGGCGGACGCGCGGTGGAGCTGCTGCAGGGCGGCTTCGAGGCCGGCCTTGTCGGCGGCATCGCCGACTGGTTCGCGGTATCGGCGCTGTTCCGCCATCCGCTGGGGCTGAAAATACCCCATACGAACCTGCTGCTCAAAAACAAGCCGAAGCTCATCAACGCGCTCGTCTCCTCGCTCGAGAACGAGCTGCTCAACAAGGAGAGCATCAGCGCCCGGCTGCGCAACCTGAACCTGATCCAGAGCGCCGGCCGGTATGCCGTACGCATGCTCGCGAAGCGGCACAACCGCGAGGCCGTGCTGACCGCTCTCCAAGGCGTCGTCGAGAGGCTGCCTGCGGAGAAGCTCGCCGCCTCGCTGCTGCAGGGTGCGGCGGGCTATGCAAGAGGGATCGAGCTGCAGCCGCTGGCGGAGCGGGCTGCAAGCGCGGTCATCCGCGAGGGATGGGACGAGAAGGCGCTGGACTACGCGCTGGATCAGGCGATCGACTGGATCTCCAAGCCGTCCACCGGCAAGATGCTCGGCGAGCTTGCTCAGGCCAAGCTGCAGGAGCTGCAGGTCGGCGGCTTCATGGGCTTCGCCGTGCAGGCTTTCGCCGGCTTCATGAACGAGGACAAGATGGGCGCGATGCTCCAGCATATGCTGCTGTCCGGAGTGAAGGATCTGACGACGCCGGGCAGCCGCCAGCGCGATGCGCTGCTGCTGGAGCTGCGCTCGCGGCTGGTCGGCCTGGCCGAGGACGGCGAGAGCCTGGGCAAAGCCAAGGAATGGGCCGCGCTGAAGCTGGAGTCGGCCGAGGCTGCCGAATTCGTTTCCGCCAAGGCGGAGGAGCTGCGCCGCAAGCTGCTGGACGTGCTGGAGCAGGACAAGCGCAAAGGCGGCCGCTTCGTGCTGGCGGCGATGAAGGCGGTCCGCGACCGGCTGGCGGCCGAGCCGGAGCTCGTGCGCGGCTGGGAGGACCGGCTGTCGAGCTTGCTCGTGCAGGCGATCGAAAGCAACCATTACCGCATCGGCCTGCTCGTCCGCGACAACCTCAACAAGCTCGACGACAAGCAGCTTGTCGACATGCTGGAGTCCAAGGTGGGCAGCGACCTGCAGTGGATCCGCGTCAACGGCGCGGTATGCGGCTTCCTGATCGGCCTCGTGCTGACGATGATCGGCTGGATCTGACCTCCGGGCGGCGCGAAGATATTTTCATCCCCCAAAAAAGGACTGTCCCCGCGGGCCGGCTAAAAAGCCTTCCTGCAAGGAACAGTCCTTTTTTGCGCTGCGGCGGCCGAAAGGCATCGTCGCTGCTGTCGATCCGCGAGACGCACGTCCGCCTGTGCGGGCCTATGTCCCGCAGATCGCTTCAAGCCTGCTGCGTGCCGTCCGGCACGGATCCGTTGCCGGCCCCGCTGCGGTCGTCGCCGGGATAATCGCGCTCCTGCTCGCCATGAAGGCGGCGGTTCTCGTAGCCGAAGCGATTGGGCTGGCGCTGCTCCGGCCGCCATTCGCTCTCCTTGACCGGAGCTTCCGGATGAAGCGACGCGCCGTAGGGGCCCTCGGGGAATTCCTCGAAGGTCAGATCGTTGCGGCTGGACTCCACGGTCGATAGATCCGTGTATTTCTCGCGGCGGGATTCCTCCGTCGCCGCGTCGGTGTCGGGACGGCCGACGAACCGTCCGTCCTCGGGCTGGTCTGGCATGCTGCGGCTGCCTCCTTAGGTGGCACAGGCTTGAAAAGCCTGTGCCCGGATGGGTGCCGTAGTAGCTTTTCCCGCTCAGTCGGTAAAATTCACTTCGCCTACGACGAGCGACAGAAACGCGCCGAGCTCGGACGCCTCCTCCTCGGTGAGCTTGAACACATGCTCGAGATAGCCTTCCTCCTCCAGGTCGTCCTGGCCGATGATGGCGGTGCGGCCCCCTTGCAGATCGGTGACGAGCTTTTTGCCGTAAAAGCGGTTGGTCGTCAGGATGGCCAGGTCGAACCGCTTGAGTCCAGGCGTGATCAGCGTAATGAAGCGAGTCGACGTCTCCTCTGTGGAGTCCGACATGAAATCGTAGTCTTTGAGCTGCATGATGCGTTCCTCCCCTTGCGCCCGGCAGCGCCGCCCGAAGAGCGGCGTCCGGCGCTGATGGAGCTAGTATAGCACGGGAAGGGGCCGCCCGGCCTCGCCGGACCGGCGGAAAAAGCGATTGCCGAATCCGGCCCCGCTATGATAGGATGGATTTACCAGATAAGGATTGACCGGGAGGAAGCACCTCTCTTGCTTGCAGACGCGAGCGGGAGAGGTGCTTTTTTTGCGTTCTCCAGCCCTTATCGGCCTATTCTACGGAGGTGCGAGCCATCATGCAGATCGTATTTTTGAACTCATTCGAAAAACCGCTTGGAGATGGAAGGCTGGACACGGCGCAGCTGACCATCTGCGAGCAGCAAGGAACGTGGTCGGTCATCTGGAACGGCAGCCGGCACGGCAGCTCGGAGACGACCGATCTCTGGTACGAGGGCGCCAGCTGGGAAGAAATGATGAACGCGTTCCGCCACGGCGTGGCGGTGCGCATGGGCGAGGGCTTCTCGCCGCTCGTGGACGGCATGCTCGACGAGCGTCCGTCGGCGCGGGGCGGCACGGTCAGCCTCCTGCAATGCTACGGCGAGCTCCATGCCGACGCCGCGCTGTACGAGGAGCTGCGGGACTGGCGGCGGCTGCGGGCGACATCCGACCGCAAGTCGGCGTATCTCGTGGCGACGAACCGGACGCTGCTCATGATCGCGGCATTCGTGCCGCGGACCGAGGAGGAGCTGGCGGCGATTCCCGGCTGGGGGCCGGGCAAGGGCGCCTCGTACTCCGCCGAGGTGCTGGCTTTGACGGAGAAGGCGGCGCAGCCGCGTCCGTTTCCGCTCGACTGGGTCGAGGAGGCGCTCGATTCCAAGGCGTACGTGCAGTGGCTGTACAAGCAAAAGGAGCACAAATACAAAAGCCGCCTCGATCGCCAGCAGTCGAGCCGGCTGATTCTCGAGGGCATCCGCGCGGACAAGTCGCTCGAGGAGCTGCAGGCCGACACGGGCTTGCCCCGGCGGGAGCTGATGGAGCGCCTCGAGCAGCTCGACCAGGAGGGCTACGACCTCGAGCCGCTCATCGCGCGCGAGCTTGAGGGAGTGCCGTCGGAGGAGCTGGCGCGCATCCGGCAGGCGCTTGCGCAGGAGGGGGACAAGTACCTCAAGCCGATCCTGCATAAGGTATACGGAGCCGAGCCGGCGCCCGGCATGAAGATCGAGCTCGTCTACGATCGGCTGCGGCTCGTCCGGATGCGCTGCAAGCGCGAGAATGCGGCTGGGCGGAGCGTCGGATGACCTGGAAGGCATATTCAAAATGAGACCTTCCATAGGGTTGACAACATAGGACAATAGTCGCGGATATGCAAGAATTGGTATACTTGTCCTAGGATCTTTAGTATAATGGCTCCTATATACTCAAGCAGAAGATACTTGACGGATAAGGGGCGTATCGACGCGGATGAAAGCTGAATTTATCAATCCTTTCCTGGAATCTGCGGTCATGGTGTTGGAGCAGGTCGTCCAGATCAAGCCGCAGACGGGGCCGGTCGGTCTCAAGGAGCTGCGAGGTCAATCGGATTTCATTTGGATTCAGATTCAGCTGTTCGGCCAGGTGAGCGGAGATATCGTCTTCGGCATGAGCGAGGTGTCCGCGCTCAAGATCGTGTCTGCGATGATGGGCGGATTCCAGATCTCGTCGCTTGACGACATGGGCAAGAGCGCGATTTCCGAGCTCAGCAACATGATCAGCGGCAACGCGAGCACGAAGCTGTCCAGCCAGGGCGTGCATGTCGACATCACGCCGCCCGCGCTGCTCCAGGGCTCCCAGCTCCAGCTGCTGGAGTCGCGCAAGGCGCTGACCGTGCCCGTCTTCCTGGACGGCATCGGACAGATGGACATTCAAGTGCTGCTGGCGTCCTAGCGCTGCGAAAGCTCCCTTCGGGGGGCTTTTTTTCATGGATGGATGCCGAAAGGAGATGCGGATCGCTCCTGACCGTCCGAGCTTTCTCGGAACGAGGCTCGCCTCGCCTCCGGAGGACGGCCGTTTCCGGTTCGTCCGGCGCGAGCCGTCTTTTGCCAACCGTCCGCGGATGCAGTACACTTGGGGCAGGTGATGACCATGGGAAAAAACAAGATTGTCGTGCTGACCGGAGCGTCCAGCGGCATCGGAGCGCTGACGGCGGGCCACCTGGTCCGCGCGGGAGCGATGCCGGTGCTCTGCGGCCGCAACGAGGAGCGGCTGCGGCAAGCGGCCGCCGCCGCCGGAGGGCGCTGCGCGACGCGCGTGCTCGACGTGACGGACGACCGTTCGGTCGAGGAGACGTTCCGGTCCGTGCTCGCGGAGTTCGGACGGATCGACGTGCTGATCAACAATGCCGGCTTCGGCTTGTTCAAGCGGTTCGACGAGACGCCGCTCGAGGAATTCCGGTCCATGATGGAGACAAACTATATGGGCATCGTGCGCTGCACGCAGGCTGCGCTGCCCGCGATGAAGGCGCAAGGCTCCGGACATGTGATCAATGTCGCCTCGATCGCCGGCAAGCTGGCTACGGCCAAGTCGAGCGGCTATTCCGCCAGCAAGCATGCCGTGCTTGGCCTGACGAACGCGCTGCGCCAGGAGCTGGCGGGCAGCGGCATCGCCGTGTCGGCGGTCAATCCGGGGCCGATCGACACGCCGTTTTTCGAGCAGGCGGATCCGGATGGCGCCTATGTGCGCAACATCGGCTGGATCATGATGAAGCCGGACCGGGTCGCCCGCCGCATCGCGGGCCTGGTCGAGCGTCCGCGCGACGAACTGGACCTGCCGTGGCTGCTTGCCGCAGGCACCCGCCTGTACCAGCTGTTCCCGGGAATCGCAAGCCGCATCGCCGGACCGATGCTGAACAAAAAATAGCGTCCTACCTGAAGGAGTACGAACGAAATGACCTATGAAAGCTGGAGTCGCCTCGGCCTGTCCGAGGCGGCTTTCGAACGGTTTGAAGCAAACGGGATCGGGGAGCCGACCCCGATCCAGCAGCAGGCGATCCCGCCGCTGCTCGCGGGCAAGGACCTGTCGGCAGGCTCGCAGACGGGCACCGGCAAGACGCTCGCGTACCTGCTCCCGCTGCTGCAGCGCATCGACGCGAGCAGCAAGGCGATCCAGGCGATCATCCTGTCGCCGACGCAGGAGCTGGCGATGCAGATCGTGCGCGTCGCCCAGGAGTACGGCGAGCCGCTCGGCATCCGCACCCAGCAGCTGATCGGCGGGGCGGCGGTGAAGCGTCAGCTCGAGAAGCTGAAGCTGAATCCGCAGCTGGTCGTCGGCACGCCGGGCCGCATCAACGAGCTGGTCAAGGGGAAAAAGCTCAAGCTGACGCAGGCGTCCATGGTCGTCGTCGACGAGGCGGACCAGGTGTTCGCGCTCGGCTCGACGGGCGAGGTGGAGACGATCCTGTGGGCGACGCCGAAAAGCCGTCAGCTGTCCTTCTTCAGCGCGACGCATCCCGACGTCATGAAGACGCTGGAGAAGCGGTGGATGAAGGAGCCGCTGCGCATCGACATCGAGCCGGAGCAGCGCGTGTCGGAGACGATCTCCCACTATTATGTCGTCTGCGACTGGCGCGACAAGACCGATACCGCTCGCCGCCTGCTGCGGCTGCTGGAGCCGGAGTCCGCGCTGGTGTTCATCAACAATACCGATCTGATCGCGAACTATGAGGCCAAGCTGGCGTTCGAGGGCTTCGACGTGGAATCGATCTACGGCGATGCCGACAAGCAGAAGCGCGCCGCTACGCTCGCCCGCTTCCGCGAGGGCCGGACGAAGCTGCTGCTCGCTACCGATGTCGCCGCGCGCGGCCTCGATATCCCCGGCCTCCCGCTCGTCGTCAATCTGGAGCCGCCTGCGGACGCCGACCAGTACGTGCATCGCTCGGGCCGCACGGGCCGGATGGGCCGCGAGGGCGTCGTGCTGACGCTGGCCGCGCCGAACGAGACGTACCTGATCGAGAAGTACGAGCGCAAGCTGGGCATCAAGCTTCAGGAAAAGACGCTGTACAAAGGCAAGCTGTGGGACCCGCACGAAGTTCCGCGCAGCCGGAGCGGCGGGGCGCCTGCGCGCGCCAAAGGCGCCGGCTCGGCGTCGGCAGCGGCGCCGGAGCGCCGTGCCGGCGCATCGGTTGCCGGCGGCGCCAGCGAGACGGACACGCGGAAAGCGGCTCCGGCGAGGAAGGCCGCCGAGACGCCGCCTGCCGCGCCTGCCCGGCAAGATGCGGGGCGCGGCCCGGCGGCCGGCGCGGCTCGGCCGGCGGGGGACGGAGCTGCCAGGCTGTCCCGCGCCGTCCCGCCATCCAGCTTCGCCAAGCCGGCTAGCAAGGTGCAGCCGTCCAGCTTCGTCAAGCCGACCTTGCCCGCCAAGCCGGCCGGCGCGGCCAAAGCGGCCAGCGCCTCCAAGCCGGCGAAGTCCAAGGCTCGGACCGCGAAGGCGGACAAGAACAAAGGCGCTCCGAAATGGCTGAAAGCCAAGCGCGGACAAGACGAAGCGCCGAAGAGCTGAAAAAAGGGAGGCGGCGCTCGATGAGCGAGTTCCAGGCTGGGGCGGAGGTGCTCCAGGTGAAAGGGCTGACCGGCGGCTACAGCCCGCGCCGTCCGGTGCTGCATGAGCTGGACTTTACGGTCCGCGCAGGGGAGATGATGGGCCTGATCGGACTGAACGGCGCGGGCAAGAGCACGACGGTCAAGCATCTGCTCGGCCTGATGGCCCCGCATCGCGGAGAAGTCAAGATCGGCGGGACGACGCTGGAGGCGGATCCGGAGCGCTACCGCGGCTCCTACGCCTATGTGCCGGAGGCGCCGGTGCTGTTCGAGGAGCTGACCGTGGAGGAGCATCTGCGGCTGACCGCGATGGCGTACGGCCTCGACGAGAAGCGGTACGCCGAGCGGCGCGACCGGCTGCTGGAGGAGTTCCGCATGGGGCCGAAGCGCGGAGCGCGCGCGGCCCATCTGTCCAAGGGCATGAAGCAGAAGGTGATGCTCATGAACGCGCTGCTGGCCCAGCCGGCACTGTACATCATCGACGAGCCGTTCCTCGGCCTGGATCCGCTCGGCATCCGCTCGCTGCTCGACCGTCTGACGGAGGAGCGCGCCAAAGGCGCCGCGATCCTCATGAGCACGCATATCCTGTCGACGGTAGAGACGTACTGCGACCGCTTCATGCTGCTGCATGGAGGCCGCATCCGGGAGATGGGCACGATGGACGAGGTGCGGATGTCGCGAGGGGCGGAAGGAGATACCCTTGAAGAGATCTTCTACCGCGTCGTGGAGGAGAGTGACGCCGATGGACGCGGGGCTTGACCGCGAATGGCGCCGGCGGGCGCTGGCGTTTTACAAGGACTGCCTGCCGTATCTCGGCGACATGGCCCGCAGCGGCTTGCCGCTGGCGCTGTTCGCGCTGATTATCGTCGGCTCGGCTTCCTATGCCGGCCTGCTTGAGCGCATTCCCGCGGATTTCCCCGCCGCCGCGCTCGGCACGCTGCTGCTGACGCCGGCGCTGTACTGGAATCCGATGCGCACTTGGCTGCAGCCGGCCGATGTCGTTTTTCTCCTGCCTCGCGAGGCAGCGATGAAAGGCTATTTGAGGCGCTCCTGGCTGCATACGCTGCCCGGCGGACTCGTGCTCGCTGCCGCCGTCCTGCTCCTTTATTGGCCGATCCGCGCCCGTGTGCCGGCAGACGAGCTGACGAATTGGACGCCGGAGCTGCTGCCGGCGCTGGCGGCAGTGCTGGCGCTCAAGGCGCTGGCGGCGGCGGCCGCCTGGCGAGAGCGGCAGATCGCCTGGAGCGCGAGCCGGACTGCGCTCAAGCTGCTGCGGCTGGCGATCACCGTCTGGCTGCTCTACGTCTGGCTGGAGGAGCACGCATTGACGGCGGCGTTCGTATCCGCGCCGGCGGCGCTGCTGTGGTGGGCCGCTTCGCGCTTGCCGAAGCGGATCGCGCTGCCGTGGGAGCGGCTGATCGAGGAGGAGCGGCGGACGGAGAGCCGCTATATCCGCTTTTTCGGCTGGTTCACCGAGGTGCCGTCGCTGCAGCCGAGCGTGCGCTCGCGTCCGTGGCTGTCGTGGATCGCGTCCAGGGTCCCGCTGCGCAAGCGCAGCACCTACACCTACCTGTACAGCCTGAGCATCGCCCGCACCGAGCTGGGCGGCATGCTGCTGCGGATGACGCTGCTCGGCATGCTTTGCTGCTATTGGCTCGGCGAAAGCGGCTGGCTGGACGGCTGGGCGGCCGCGGCTTGCGCGCTGCTGTTCCTGCTGATCGCAGGCTTGCAGTCGGCGGCGCTGACAGGGTGGCATCGCCATGTCGTCTGGCGGCATGTGTATCCGCTGCCGGAGAGCGGCCGGCTGCGCTCGGCGGCGGCAGTCGACCGCGGCGCGCTGACGGTCGTGGCGGCGCTGCTCTGGCTGGCCGCCGGCGTGCCGCTGCTCGCGGCCGGCCTCGTTGCCGCGCCGGCCGCCGCGGCCTTGCTGGCAGCCGTGTACGTGCTGCTTCGTCCCCGGCGGCTGCTCAAGCGGCAGCAGCGCGAGGACGAGGAGGATTGAACGAAAAAAAGGCTGTTCCCGAGCGACTCGGGGACAGCCTTTTTTTGCCTTGCCTGCCTGCTCGCTCGAGCGGCGTCGCATCGAGGCCGACGCCGCCCGGCTCCGATCAGGTCGTGATGCCTTGACGGATGTCCTGGACAGCCTGATGGATCGCGTCGAACAGATCCTCCAGGTTCGCTTCTTCAGTGCAGGAGAACGCGACGCGCAGATCCGTATCGCCGAGCGCGATCGTGCCGATCTCGTAGGCGTTCAGCAGGCGCTGGCGCACCGCTTCGGCGCTGACGTCCTCGAGCCGCAGGCACATGAAGTACCCCGAGTTGAACGGATAGTAGCTCCACGCGCCGTCGTAGCGGCCGCTGTCGAGCAGCTGCTTGACGCGGCTCGCGCGGCTTTTCATGATGGCGTACTTCTCGGCCTTCTGGGCTTCGAAGTCGGGATGCCGCAGCGCATGCAGGATGAACGTCTGCGACGGATGCGGCCCGCTGGAGATGGTGGAGCGGATGATGCCGAGCGTCTTTTGCTCCAGGGCGGCCAGCACGTCGGCGGAGTCGGAGGCGTACGTGATGAAGCCGACGCGGAAGCCCCAGACGTACTCTTCCTTGGTCGCGCCGTCGATCTTGACCGGCAGGATGCGCTCATGGAGCCCCGCCAGGCGGCCGAACAGCGACTCGTGCACGGATTCTTCGAAGAAGAGCCCGAAGTAGGCGTCGTCGGTGACGGCGACGATGCGGATGCCGGCTTCCGCCGCGGCCAGAAGCGCCGCCACGATCGCTTCGCACTCGTCGCGGTCCGGCGTGTAGCCGGTCGGATTGTTCGGGAAGTTGAGGATGACGATCGCCTTGCCCTTGTCCCGCCGGGCGAGCAGCGCTTCGCGCAGGCCGTCGGCGTTGAAGCGGCCGTCCGCGGCGTACAGCGGATATTCGACGATCTCGGCGCCGCGGCGCACGCCGAAGGTCAGCTCGTAGTTCTCCCAGTTCTTGTCCGGGATGACGACGGCGTCGCCGGCGTCCGCGAACAGGTCCGCGACGATGCTCAGGCCGTGCGTCAGCGCGTTCGTCGCGATCGGGCTGCCGAACGAGCGGCCCTGGAGCGAGGGATTCTCCACGATCATCTTCTCGCGCCAGGCGGAGCGCAGCTCGGGCTTGCCCGCAGGCGGAGCGTATTCGTAAAGATCCTTCGGATCATAGGCGGACAGCGTGTCTTGAATCAGCTTCAGATGCATCGGGACGCCGTTCTCCGTGGCGATGCCGATCGTGGCGTTGAACTTCCGGGCCTTGGTCTTGGCCTCGGCGGACTGGCTCAGGATGCCCTCCTTCGGGAAATACAGCTGCCGTCCAAGTCCGGACAGCATGGCGTACACATGGGCGTTGCCTTTTTCCAGCGCGGCGTTCAACTGCTGGGCAAGTGGATTCATGATTCCTCTTCCGTCCTTCCAGGGTCGATGTGTCCGGGCCGCGTCGGCGCAGTCCCGGCAGGCATTGGCGTTCGGGTGTCATTATACCATTTTATGACCTTGCCGGGGAGGGACAAAAAGCATTCTTTCTGCTTCTTGCCGGAGGTCGCTCCAGTAAGGTATGATGACGAAAAACGTACCGTGAAACCGGGGAGGTCTACATGCTGCACGTACCGCCCTCATCGTTCGTCCTGCTTCCATCCTTCGCCAAGATCGTCTGCGAGCCGAATTGGAAATGGCCCCGCCGGGACAAGCCGATGGCAAACTACGACCTGTTCTATGTCTGGAGCGGGGAAGGAGAGCTGCTGCTGAACAACGAGCCTTATCCGCTCGAGGCCGGCAGCTGCTTTCTGTTCCGCCCCGGCGACTACACGAGCGCGGTCCACAACCCGCAAAAGCCGCTCGTCCTGACCTACATCCACTTCGATGTCGAGGGCGACCCCGGCGAGGTGCCCGCCCGTCACCGCGTCCTCGAAGATACGGTGGAATTCGAATACCTCCTCTCGCGCTACGTGCGCCTGTTCCTCGTCCAGCTGTTCGCCGCCGAGGAGGAGGCGAGGCTCCTCCTCAAGCAGCTGATGATCCATCTGCTGCGGGACGACCGCCAGGCTCCGGTGGAGCGCAAGGCGAGCAACCAGCTGACGGAGGCGATCCAGGAGATCGCCAACTACATCCGTCAAAATCCCGGCATCTCCCATCGCGTCGAGGATCTGGCGGGCCGCGCGGGCCTTTCGCCGAGGTATTTCAGCATCAAGTTCAAGGAGATCATCGGGATCCCCGTCCAGACGTACATGATCCGCACCCGCATCGAGCGGGCGCAGCATCTGCTCATGCACGGCGGCATGAACGTGACCGAGGTGGCCGACGCGCTCGGCTACCGCGACATCTTTTTTTTCAGCCGCCAATTCAAGCAGTACACGGGCAAAAGTCCGTCCGAGATCCGGTAGCCGCCGGATCTTTTTTTTATAAAATCGTCCCCCCTTGGGAATATTTAGTTGAAGTACACTTCAGGCTACCCAGGGGGAATCATGACGACTATGGATTTGATCATCAAGGCGGCCCGGGAGCTTGCCTTGACCCACGATACGGCGAGAGGGCGCTCGCCCGTCCGCCAGCGCAAAGCGCTCGGCCGGCAGCTGGCCTCGATGACCGGCTTCGCGGACCGGCTCCGCCAGAGCGGCGAGGACGGCTGCGTCCAGCCTGCCGCGGAATGGCTGCTGGACCATGCCGAATTCATCCAGGAGCAAGGCTATCATGCCGAGCAGGAGCTGCGGCAGGGCGGACTGAGCCGGCTGCCCTGGATCCGGCGCTCGGGCCATACGCGCGCCGAGGCGGTCTGCGACGGCTATTTGGATGCCGTCTCGGGCCAATACGATTCCGCGACCTTCCGGACTTATCTCGATGCCTACCAGGAAGTATCCGTGCTGTCGCTCGCCGAGACGTGGGCGCTGCCCCTGGCGCTGCGCTGCTGCCTGTTCCGCCGCCTCTCGGAAGTATTCCGCGAGGTCGGGCAGAGGCATGACGCCTGCATGGCGTCCGAGCGCATCCTGCGCGCCGCCATCTCCGCCAAGAGCCGTCCGGATGCGCTGAGCCTGACCGAGGCGCTCGACCGCGCCGGACGCGACATTGCGCTTTCGGGAGCGGTCGTCGCCCATCTCGTCGCCCGGCTGCGGGAGTGGGCGGACGACTCCGAGGAGGTGCGGCGCTGGCTGCTGCTGCGGCTCGACAACGGCAGCGAGAGCCTCGCCCGGCTGAACGCCTACGAGACGCGCCTGCAGGCATCCTATCAGATGCAGGCGGGCCGTCTCATCGGCAGCCTGCGGGCTGCCGAGCGCACGCCTTGGGAGCGGCTGCTCGAGGAGCTGAGCGTGACCGAGCGCGTGCTGCGCGGCGAAGCGAGCGGCATGTATCCGCGCCTCGACGCCGAGAGCCGCGCGACGCTGCGCGGCGCGGCGTCGCGCCTGGCGGCGCGGCTCGGCCTGCCGGAGAAGCTCGTCGCCGAGCATGCCGTGCGGCTGGCGGCCGAGGCGCTGGCGGCAGCGGCCGGCCCGCTGCCGGAGGCTGTGCCGGCGCAGCAGGCGCGCGGACGGACGGGCGGCCGCGACGCCGATGCGGCGAAGGCGACCGGCGAGAGCTTCTTGGCGGATGCGGCGGCGCGAGAGTCGTCCGCTGCAGGACGGCCTATCGCCGCGACCGCAGCGCTTGCTCCGCAAGACGATCCGGCGGCAGGATTGCCGCCGCGCGCGGCGTACGCGGCCTACTACTTGCTCGAGCCCGAGGGCCGGCATCGGCTGCGCGTCGAGATCTGCAGCTCCGTCCGCTCGCGGCGTTTGCCGGAGACGGGCCTGCTGCGCCGCCGCAGCGCGGTCTATTTGACGCTGCTGGCCGGCTCGTTCGCCCTCTGCGCCGCGGCGCTGCTGCTGCTCGTCCGCGGGGCATCCGTCCAGGCATGGACGGCATGGATGTGGCTGGGGGCGGCGCTGCTGCTCCTGCTGCCGGCCTCGGAATGGGCGGTCGCGCTGCTGCACGGCGCGATCGGCCGGACGATGCCGACGCGTCCGCTGCTGCGCTACGATTATGCGGACGGGGTAGCGGAGGACGCTTCCACGCTGATCGTCATTCCGGTCATTTGGTCGACGGAGGAGGAAGTGCGCCAGCTCGCCCGCAGGCTGGAGCTCCATTATCTCGCCAATCGCGACGGCCGCTTCCACTTCGCGCTGCTCGGCGACTTCGCCGATGCGCCGAAGGAGCATGCGAGCGGCGACGCCGAGCTGGTCGAGCTCGCTGCCGGGGAGATCCGCCGGCTGAACCGCAAGTACGGCGAGGACGGCACGACGTTCCACCTGCTGCAGCGGCGGCGCGTCTGGAACGAGGCGGAGGGCGTCTGGATGGGGTGGGAGCGCAAGCGCGGCAAAGTCGTCGAGCTCGCCCGGCTGCTCGCCGGAGACGAAGGCACGACATTCACGCATCGCGAATCCGACGCCTCCGTCTACGCCCGCATCGCTTACGTCATCACGCTCGACGCGGACACGCAGCTGCCGTTCGGCAGCGCCCAGCGCATGGTCGGCACGATGCATCTGCCGTACAACGCGCCGCGCCTGAACGCGGCCGGCACCCGCGTCAAGGAAGGCTATGCGGTGCTGCAGCCGCGAATCGCGATCAGCAGCGACAGCGCCTCGTCCTCGCGCCTCGCCGCGCTCTGGGCCGGCACGCCGGGCATCGACCCGTACGCCTTCGCGGTGTCGGATCCGTATCAGGACGGCGTCGGCGAAGGCATCTTCACGGGCAAAGGCATCTTCCATGCCGGACTGTTCCGCCGCCTGCTGAGCGAGCGCATCCCCGACAATACGGTGCTCAGCCACGATCTGCTCGAAGGGGGCTTCCTGCGGGGCGGGCTGCTGTCCGACATCGAGCTCGTAGACAGCCATCCGGCGAGCCTGCGCGCGTGGCAGCTGCGCCTGCACCGCTGGGTGCGCGGCGACTGGCAGCTGCTCTGCTGGCTGAAGCGCCAGGTGCGCGACTGCGCGGGCACGCCGCGGCCGGTCGATCTCGGGCCGATCACGCGCTGGCAGATCGTCGACAACCTGCGCCGCAGCCTCATGCCGCCGGCCCTGTATATGATCGCGCTGCTCGCGCCTTTGCTGCCGGCGGGCTCCCGCGCCGCGCTGCTGGCGGCCGCCCTGCTGACGGCGCTGCTGCCGTTGCTGCAGGCGCTCGCCGCGCCGGCGTACGTGCTGCGCCATCCGGGCCGGCTCGGCGCCTCGCTGCTGCAGTCGCTGCTGCTGCTGATCCTGCTGCCGTATCAGACGGCGCTCATGGCCGATGCGATCGCGCGCACGCTGTATCGGACCGGCATCAGCCGCCGGAGGCTGCTCGAGTGGAAAAGCGCCGCCGACATCGAGCGCGCGTCCGACCGCCGGCTGCTGGCGTTCCGTGCTTCCGGCACGGCGCTGGCGCTGCTCGTGCCTGCCGCGGCATGGCTATCCGGAGCGCCGTCCGGCCTGCTCGCGCTGAGCGCGATCCTGGCTGTCGCCTGGCTGGCCGCGCCGCTTGCCGCTACGTGGCTGAACGGCCGTCCGTCCGTTTCGGAGCCGCGCCTGCAAGCGGAGGAGCGGCAGGAGCTGCGCGCGCTCGCCGCCTCGATCTGGAGCTATTATGCCGACTTCGCCGGCGAACAGGATCATTGGCTGCCGCCGGACAACGTGCAGCTCGAGCCTGACCGCGGGGTCGCGCATCGCACGTCGCCGACGAACATCGGGCTCATGCTCGCCTGCACGGTGACGGCGCGCGACTTCGGCTTCATCGCCAGCTCCGAGATGATCGAGCGGATGAGCCGCACGATGGATACGCTCGAGCGGATGGAGCGATGGCACGGGCATCTGTTCAACTGGTACGATACGACGACGCTGCAGCCTCTCCATCCGCGGTACGTGTCCACGGTCGACTCCGGCAACCTCGTCGCCTATCTGATCGCGGCCAAGGCCGGCGTGGAGGAATACGCCGCCCGCGAGAGCGGTCCCTGGACGGACGAAGCGGCCCGACTGGCGATGCGGCTCGACGCCTACGCGCGCGAGACGGACTTCCGGCCGCTCTACAACAGCGAGGCGCAGCTGCTCGCGCTCGGCTACCATGCCGATCAGGATCGGCGAGACGACATCCTGTACGACCTGCTCGCCTCGGAAGCGCGGCAGGCGAGCTTCCTCGCGATCGCGCAAGGCCAGCTGCCCGCGTCGCATTGGTTCCGCCTCGGCCGCTCGCTGACGGTGATCGGCCGGCGGCCGGCGCTGCTCAGCTGGTCGGGCACGATGTTCGAGTACCTGATGCCGGCGCTGCTCATGCGCACGTATCGCGGCTCCCTCTGGGACAGCACGTACCGGGCCGTCGTCCAGCGGCAAAAGGACTATGCCCGGTCGAAGGACGTGCCGTACGGCATTTCCGAATCGGGCTACTACGGATTCGACTACGACATGAACTATCAGTACCGCGCGTTCGGCGTGCCGGGCCTCGGCTTCCAGCGCGGGCTGGACAAGGAGCTCGTGCTCGCCCCGTATGCGGCAGTCATGGCGCTGCCATGGGACCCGGCCGAGGGCATGGACAACCTGGAGCGCTTCGAGCGGATGGGCGCGAGGGGCAAATACGGCTTTTACGAGGCCGTCGACCTGCAGCCGTCGCGGCTGCCGGACGGGACCGGCCATCGAGTCGTAAAAAGCTTCATGGCGCATCATCAGGGCATGAGCCTGATGACGCTCGGCAATCTGCTGCTCGACGTCTCGATGGTCGACCGCTTCCATGCCGATCCGCGCGTCCAGGCGGCGGAGCTGCTGCTGCAGGAGCGGCTGCCGGACCGGGCGACGGTCATCGCTCCGCAGGCGCTGCGCTCGGGCGCGTCCCGCACGGCTCCGGCCGAGGACGGCCGAGGCACGCGCATGTTCGAGCATCCGGTGACCGCGGTGCCGGAAGCCTGCGTGCTGTCCAACGGCACGTTCACGTCCTTCGTGACGGCCGACGGCACGGGCCAGCTGCGCAGCGAGGGCCTGTCCTTCACGCGCTGGCGGGAGGACGCGGTGGTGCCGGCGTACGGGCCGGCCGTCTACATCCGCGATCTGAGCGGGGGGCTGTTCTGGTCGCCCAGCTTTTATCCCGTCGGCAGCGAGGGCAGCGGCGCGAGCGCGCGCTTCCGGCTTGACCGCGCCGAGTTCCGGCGCAGCGAGGGCGGCGTCAGCTGCGAGATGGCGATCGTCGTCGCGCCGGAGCATGCGGCGGAGATCCGGACGCTGACGCTGGAGAATGAAAGCCGCGAAACGCGTCTTCTCGAGGTGACCACTTATGTGGAGCTCGCGCTTGCGCCGCCCTCCGTCGACGATGCGCATCCGGCGTTCAGCAAGCTGTTCGTGCAGACGTCCCGGGACGAGGCGAGCGGCGCGCTGCTCGCCTGGCGGAGGCCGCGCTCGCAGGAGGAGAAGCCGCTGTGGGCGGTGCACATGCTTCATGCCGGACCCGAAGCGGTCGGACCGGCGGAATACGAGACGGACCGCGCGAAGTTCATCGGCCGCGGCCACTCGCTTGCCGCTCCGCGCTGCGCGGACGAGAAGCTCGAAGGCTCGACCGGAGCGGTGCTCGATCCAGCGTTCGTCATGCGCCGCAAGCTGCGTCTCGAGCCTGGCGCGCGGACGGTGCTGACCGCGGTGAGCGGCCTGGCCGCCTCGCGCGGCGAAGCGCTGCAGCTCGTGCGCGAGCTGCTCGCGCCCGGCAAGCGGGAAGCCGCGTTCGAGCTCGCTTGGACGCTTAGCGCCATCGCGCTGCGGCAGCATCGGCTGGACGAGGCCGAGGCTGCGGCGATGCAGATGCTGGCCGGACGGGTCCTGTACGCTCCGCCGCAAGCCAAGGAGCGCGCCGAAGCGATCCGCCGCAACCGCCTCGGTCAGCCGGGACTGTGGCCGCTCGGCCTGTCCGGCGATTTGCCGATCGTGCTGCTGCGCATCGAGGACGCCGCGGACATGCCGTTCGCGACGAGGCTGGTGAACGGCCACGGCTACCTGCGCCGGCTCGGCCTCGCGTTCGACCTCGTGCTGCTGAACGAAAGCGGCGAGGGCTACCAGCAGGCGCTGCAGGACGCCTTGCTGCTGGCGGTCCAATCGGCGGTGTCCTATCCGCCGTATGCGGTCGGAGGAGGCTTGTACCCGATCGCCTCGTCGAGGCTGACGGAGGAGCAGGCGCTGCTGCTGGAGACGGCGGCGCGCGTCGCGCTGCGGGCGGACGGACCGAGCCTCGGCGCGCAGCTGCGGGTCGTTCTTCCGGAAGCGGATCGAAATAGTTATTCGAATCGCGACCTTTTAATGGAAGGAATAGAACGAGAACGCATTCCCGAATCGGAGCGTGACGTCGTCGGCTTGCCGCCGGACTCGTTCGCGCTGCAGCTAGTCGACTGGGACGAAGCCGCGCTGGAGACGCGCAAGCGGACGGGCATCTCGGCGCTGCCGCTCGAGCCGGAGGAGGAGCTGCTGTTCTTCAACGGCTGGGGCGGATTCCGCCCGGACGGGGGGAACTACGTCATCCGGCTGCAGCCGGGCCAGCCGCTGCCGGTGCCTTGGAGCAACGTCATCGCGAATCCGCGCTTCGGCACGCTCGTCACGGAGCGGGGCACGGGCTACAGCTGGTTCAGCAACAGCCGCGAGTTCAAGCTCAGTCCGTGGTCCAACGACCCTGTCGTCGATCCGGCCGGCGAGCTGATCTACGTCCGCGACGAGGAGAGCGGCAAGTTCTGGACCGCGTCTCCTGCTCCGGGCGAGGCGCGCGAGTTCCGCATCGAGCATGGACGCGGGTTCACGCGGCTGCTGACCCGCATGGAAGGGCTGACGCAGGAGGCGAGCGTCGCCGTGCATCCGCAGGATCCGGTCAAAGTGACCGAGCTGCGGCTGCGCAACGACTCCGGCCGGCCGCGCCGGCTGTCGGCGACCGCCTATTGCGCCTGGGTGCTCGGCGTCAGCACGGGCGGCGTCCAGGCGATCGCCACGGAGTGGGACGCGGAGGCGGAGGCGCTGCTGGCCCGCAACGCTTACCAGGAGACGTTCCGCGATGCCGAGGCGTTCCTGCTGGTGACGGCGGACGGCGCGGGGGATGGCGGCATGCCGGCGGACTATACGGATGACCGCAGGGAATTCATCGGCCGCGGGCACGGGCCGTATTGTCCGGCGGGAATGGGCCGGGCCGCCCTCGGCGGGCGCGCGGGAGCGGCGGCGGACAGCTGCGGCGTCGTGCGGAGGGAGCTTGTGCTCGCTCCGGGCGAGGAACGGCGGATGTACGTCGTGCTCGGCGCGGGCGGAACGCGGGAAGAGGCGCTCGGCCTCGCTCGCAAATATGCATCGCCCGAAGCCTGCGAGGCCGTGCTGCCCGCCTCGGAGGCGCACTGGCGGGAGCTGCTCGGCGGCATCGAGGTGGAGACGCCGGACAAGGAGATGGACTTGCTGCTGAACGGCTGGCTGCTGTACCAGGCGCTGAGCTGCCGCGTCTGGGCCCGCACCGCCTTTTTCCAGGCGGGCGGCGCGTACGGCTTCCGCGACCAGCTGCAGGACTCGCTCTCGCTGCTCCATGCGCGGCCCGACCTGACGCGCCGGCAGCTGCTGCTCAACGCCTCGCATCAGTACCTGGAGGGGGACGTGCAGCACTGGTGGCATGAGGAGACGCACAAGGGCATCCGCACCAAGTACACCGACGATCTGCTCTGGCTGCCGTACGCGTCGGCGCGCTACGCCGTTTTCACCGACGACTGGGACGTCTTCGGGGAACGAGCCCCTTATCTGACGAGCGAGCCGCTCTCCGAGGAGGAGCATGAGCGCTACGAGGCGACCGTGCTTTCCGGCGAGGAGGGCACGCTTTACGAGCACTGCGTGCGCGCGATCGAGAAGGGGCTGACCGCCGGCCGCCACGGCATTCCGCTGATGGGCATCGGCGACTGGAACGACGGCATGAACTCGATCGGCGACGAGGGCAGGGGCGAGAGCGTGTGGCTCGGATGGTTTCTGTGCGTCGTGCTGGAAAAGTTCGCTCCGGTCTGCCTGCGGATGGGCGACGAGGTCCGCGCGGCCCATTACCGCAAGGAGCGCGAGCGGATCATGGCGGCGATCAACGAGCATGCGTGGGACGGGGAATGGTACCGCCGCGCCTGCACCGACGAAGGCGTCTGGATCGGCACGAACGAAGCGCGGGAATGCAGGATCGACGCCATCGCCCAGTCGTGGTCCGTCATCTCCGGAGGCGCGCCTCCGGAGCGGGCGCGCAAGGCGATGGGATCGTTCGACCGGGAGCTCGTCGACCGCGGCCTCATGCTGGCGCGGCTGCTGACGCCGGCGTTCGACAAGACCGAGCCGACGCCCGGATATATCCAAGGCTATCCACCGGGACTGCGCGAGAACGGCGCCCAGTATACGCACGGCGTCATCTGGAGCATCGTCGCGTGGAGCGCGCTCGGCGAGGGCGGCAAGGCGGCGGAGCTGTTCCGCCTGCTCAATCCGGTCAGCCACGCCAAGTCTCCCGGCGACGTGCGCCGCTACGGCGGCGAGCCTTACGTCATGGCGGCGGACGTCTACACGACCGACACCTACGGCGGCAAAGCGGGCTGGACGTGGTACACCGGCGCTTCGGGCTGGATGTACCAGGCTGGGCTGGAGTGGATTCTCGGGCTCAGCCGCGAGGGGCGCGAGCTGATCGTGCGTCCGCGCATTCCGGCGGAGTGGCCTTCCTATGCGATCCGCTACCGCATCGGAACGTCCCGGCTGGACATCCGCGTGCTCAATCCGCATCGCCTGAACGCCTCGGAGGCGGTCGTCGTCATGAACGGCGGACAGCCGTCCGAAGCGTCCGCGGAGGCGCGGATTCCGCTTCCGGATGATGGCGGCCATCACCGCATCACCCTGGTGCTGGAGCGTCGCGTGACGGAATCTGACATCGACTCGATGCATAAATATTGAACATCGGTTCAAGGGGGAATGAACAACCTTGCAACGCCTTCAGGCGCTGCAGGGTTGTTTTTTCTTGATATGGCGCGTTTCGATTGCCATGCGAAAAGGAAAACGATCTTTTCGGTATACAAAAAAAGCGATGTATAAGGATGGATTTTTATTCATATTCGTCATTTTTCTTTGACTAGTGATATTTTTCTTTACATAACCTCAACGAATATTTTATGATTTCTATGATTTTCGATTTTCCTCTGTTGGTATAATGTCGAGGCAAGAAACAAAAAGGGAGGACTCATCACTTTATGAGATGGAAGCCGAAATGGAACAAACCGACCGCTTCCGTGCTGGCGGCATCCGTGCTGTCCGCGCAGGTTCTTGGCGGAGCCGTGCTGTTCACGGGAACGGCGGAGGCGGCTGCTGACGCGACGATCGATCTTCGCGTCTTGAGCACGACGGACATTCATACGAACGTCTACGGCTGGGATTATTTCAAAAACGCCGCTTCGATCACGGTCGGCCTGGACCGCGCCGCGACGCTGATCAATGAGAACCGCAATGGAAATACGCTGCTCGTGGACAATGGAGACTTGATCCAAGGCACGCCGCTCGGCACCTATATGGCCAAGCATTCGGACTTGAAGACGAATCCTCAGGCCATCCATCCGATGATGGCGGTCATGAACTATCTCAAGTACGATGCGGCTACGTTCGGCAACCATGAGTTTAACTACGGCCTCGACTTCCTCGACCGCACGGTAGCGGAAGGCGTCTACAAGAATCTCCCGGGCGCAGCCTTCCCTTACGTCAATGCCAACATCTACAAAGTTGACGGCGACAACGACAAATCCAACGATGAAAATGCCTTCGAGCCTTATGTCATCCTGGAAAAGAAAGTGAAAGACTCCAACAACAATGAGCAGACGATCAAGGTCGGCCTGATCGGCCTCGTCACGCCGCAGATCATGGAGTGGGACAAGGTCAACCTCGAAGGCAAGGTCTATACGGAAGACATCAGCACGACGGCGGCGAAATTCGCTCCGATCGTACGCGCGGCAGGCGCGGATGTCGTCATCGCCCTGGCGCATACGGGCTTCGACGCGACAGCTCCGGAAGGCGCAGGCGAAGAGAACGCGGTCAATGCCCTGACGAAAGTTCCCGGCATCGACGCCGTCACGTTCTCTCACTCCCATAAAGTATTCCCGGCGGCGACGGAAGCGGCGCTCGACGCCAGCTTCAAGGATCCGAGCACGAGCAAGCCTTTCAACACGGCTGCGGTTAAGGTTGACAACGTCAACGGCCATATCAACGGCACGCCGGCCGTGCAAGCCGGCTACGGCGGCAACAACATCGGCCTGATCGACCTCAAAGTCGTGCAAAGCGGCGGCAAATGGGTCGTCGACAAAGCGGCTTCCAAGACCTCGACGAAGTCGATCTTCAAAACGGTCGACAAGGTGAACTCCTCGACTGTTGCTCCTGACCTTCAGGTACAACAGCTCGCAGCGGCCGCCCACAACGCGACCATCGCCTACACAGGCGCGAAGCTCGGCACGACAAGCGCCGCGATGAACAGCTTCTTCGCGATGGTGCAGGACGATCCGACGGTCCAGGCCGTGACGGACGCTCAAAAATGGTACGTCCAGAACTACCTGACCGTGAACGACTCCGTCTACAAGGATCTGCCGATCCTGAGCGTCGGCGCGCCGTTCAAGGCGGGACGCAACGGTCCGGATGAATATACGGACATCGCTGCCGGCGATCTGACGATCCGCAGCGCGAGCGACCTGTATCTGTACGACAACACGCTCAAGGCGATCAAGGTCAAAGGCTCGGTCGTCAAGGAATGGCTGGAGATGAGCGCAGGCGCGTTCAACACGATCAGCCCCCGCAAGACGACGGCCCAGTCGCTGCTGAACCCGGCCTTCGCCGTGTACAACTTCGACGTCATCGACGGCGTGAACTACAAGTACGACGTCACCAAGCCGGCCAAGTACGACCCGAACGGCAAGCCGCTCAACCCGGGCTCCAGCCGCGTCACTGAACTGACGTACAACGGCCAGCCGCTTGACCCGAACCAGGACTTCATCGTCGTCACGAACAATTACCGCGCAAGCGGCGGCGGCAACTTCCCTGGCGTCAAAGGCGCTCAGCTGATCGTCGACTCCCAGGACGAGAACCGCCAGGTGCTGATGGACTATATCGTCGAAAAAGGAACGATCAATCCGACGGCAGACGGCAACTGGTCGCTGCAGCCGATCGCTGGCAACGTCAACGTGACGTTCACCTCGTCGCCGAAAGCGGCGGACGCTCTGGTGCCAGGCATCTCCTACACGACCGCCAACAATGAAAAAGGCTTCGGCATCTTCAAGCTCGAGAAGCTGAAGAAGGCATTCGTACCGGCGACTTCCGACGTGGAAGTTCACCTGCTCGGCATCAACGACCTGCACGGCCAGCTGGACACCGAGTCCATGGTGAGCAGCAAGCCTGCAGGCACGGCCGCCATCCTGGCGACCTACCTGAAGGAAGCCCGCGCGAAATACGCGCAGGACGGCAAGCCGACGATCCTGTTCCATAACGGCGACTCCGTCGGCGCATCCGCTCCGGTATCGTCGCTGGAGCGCGACAAGCCGACGCTGGAATGGCTGAACATGATGCAGTTCGACATCGGCTCGCTCGGCAACCATGAATTCGACCAAGGCGTCGACGCGCTGAAGGCGCAGCTGTACGGCGGCGCGGATCCGAAAAACAAAACCGTCGTGCACGGCGGCGTCGACTTCGACTACGTCAACGGCAACGTCATCGTCACGGAGACGGGCAAGACGCTGATCGAGCCGTACGTCGTGAAGGAAGTCGGCGGCGTGAAGATCGGCTTCATCGGCCTCGTCACGAAATCCACGCCGAACAAGGTCGCTCCATCCGGAACGGCAGGCGTGCGCTTCATGGAAGCATCCGAAGAAGTAAAAGCGGTCAACGCCTATGCCAAAGCCCTGCAGGAGCAAGGCGTAGAGACCATTGTCGTGCTGGCGCATGATCCGGCCAAAACGACCTTCGTGGACGGCAAGCCGACCGTCACGGTCGGCGAATCCGTCGATCTTGCCAAGGCGCTGCCGGCCGACTCCCCGATCGACGTCATCGTCGCGGGCGACGACCACGCTCTCGCCAACCAGGAAGTCAACGGCAAGCTGATCGTCCAAGCTTATTCCTACGGTACGGCATACGAAGACATCAAGCTCGTTATCGACCACAAGACGGGCGATGTCAAAGAAAAATCCGCCGTCGTCTCCACGACGTTCCACGCCGGCAAGACGCCGGATGCGGATACGGTCGCTCTGGTGGACAAATACCTGGCGCTTCATCCGGAGCTGACCAAGCCGGTCGGCACGACGGACGGCTCCGTCGTCCGCACGGACGCCTACAACAACGAAGCTCCGCTGGGCAACCTGATCGCGGATGCCATGCGCTTCGCCAACTTCGGCGACGGCAAGAGCGAAGCCGACTTCGCCTTCATGAACCCGGGCGGCATCCGCGCCGACCTGCCGAAAGGCGACGTGAAGTTCGGCGACCTGGCGAAAGTCCAGCCGTTCGGCAACACGCTCGTGAAGCTTACGCTGACGGGCGCTCAAGTGAAGAAGCTGCTCGAGCAGCAGTGGGGTACGAACGCGGACGGCTCCGCGAATACGAAGACGCTGCAGATTTCCGGCCTCAAGTACACGGCTCTGATGGACAAGCCTGTCGCTGAGCGCGTCGCGAATCTGACGCTGACGAACGGAACGCCGATCGAAGACGGCAAGGAATATACGGCTGTCGTCAACAACTTCATGGCTGCCGGCGGCGACAACTACAAAGTGCTGACCGAAGCCAAATCGTCTGTACCGGGTCCAATCGACCTGGACGAGTTCTACAACTATATCGTGAAGACATTCAAAGGCGGCCAAATCACCGCCAAGATCGAAGGACGCATCACGAACGTGAAGGAAGCGACTTCGACGCCGACGCCATGGAATCCGTCCGCGACGCCGACGCCTACGGCAAGCCCGTCCGCTTCTCCAAGCGCGACGCCGGCTCCGAGCGCGACGCCGGCACCATCGGCTACGCCTGCACCTAGCGCGGCTCCTGAGTTCGGCGATATCGCCAAGTACACTTGGGCTGTCGCTGCGATCCAGAAGCTGGCTGCTCTGGGCATCATCAACGGCATGGGCGACGGCAAGTTCGCTAAGTTCGAGCCGAACCGCGACATTACCCGCGAGGAGATGGCGATCATGGTCGCCAATGCCCTCAAGTATGCGGGCAAGGAGCAGCCGGTCGACAAGGACGCTCTGTCCGCATTCAAAGACAAGGCGAAAATCGGCTCCTACGCTCAGAACGCTGTCGCTCAGCTGGTTAAATCCGGCATCCTGAACGGCATGGGCGATGGAACCTTCGCGCCGAAAGGCATGGCGACCCGCGCTCAAGCGGCCGTCATCCTCGACCGCGTGCTGGGTCAAGTCTCCTAATCGAGCTTCATTCCGCAACACAGAAAGCTCCGTCCCCCTTCGGGTGGGACGGAGCTTTTTTTGTCTGCTGTCCGGCGAGCTGGTCCAGTCCAGGGAGCGCGACTCGCCCGCATTCCGGAAAAGCAGCGGAGGCGGAGGCGTGCTGCTGCCGCTCTCCGAGCCGAGCGTGCTGCTCCGCGGGCTGAGCCTGCTGCTCTCCGAGCTGAGCCTGCTACTCCGCTGGCTGCGGCTGTCCGTCTCCATCCGGCGCGTAACGCCGCATCAGCGCAGCCGTCTCGTGGTCGAACGGACAGCCGCGCCGCTCGAGCTGGCCTGCTACAGCTTCCCGCTTGGGCTCGGTCAGGTTCTGGCCGAACTTGAACTTGGCGCTGATGTGCTCGACATTCAAGCGGATGACCGCCACGCCCTTCAGATTGCCCCGATAGCGCGCGTCGTCCGCCCGGATCGGCTCATGCCCGCCTTCCGGCTGGAGCTTGGCCATCATCGCCTGCAGCGCATCCGCCTTCTCTTCCAGATTCTCGACGAGCGACGCCGTGCCTCGCAGCAGGACGGACTTGAAGTAGGCTGTCGCCGGGCATGCGAGCTCCGGATCCTCGAAGTAAGACGGGATCAGCGCATATTCCCGGGCGACGCAGAAGGAGACCTGCTCGTTTGCCTTCAGGCTCTTGATTTTTTCGCCGGCGCGGCTGCCGTGGAAGTAGAGCGAGCCGTTCCGGTACACAAAGTTCAGCGGCGTAATTCCTGGCGTTCCGTCGGGACGGACCGACGCGAGGAACCCGAAGCTCATCTCCTGCAAGAAGGCTTCCAGCTCCGCCTGGTCGTGGCTTTGATCGAATTCTTTTCTTCTCATCTTGTCTCTTCCTCTCCCGGCAGCGGTGAATTTCCTCTGCCCTCTGCTGCTAAAGGTAAGGGAAAAGTGGCAAATGGAAAAGATCCGGTTTATAGTAAATTCATTAGACCACTTTGCCGCGGGAAGGATGAGGCGCATGGAACCGAGGCTCGCCTACGAGCGGCTGCTGGATGAAGGAAGAAGCAAGCGCGAGGCTCTGTATGAATCGCTGAAGGCGCAGATTCTGGACGGAGGATCGGCCAGCGGCGAACGTCTGCCGAGCACGCGCCGCATGGCGGAGTTGTACGGCCTCTCCCGCGGCACGGTCAGCCAGGCGTACGACATGCTGCGGGCGGAAGGTTATGTGGATGCCGAGCAAGGCAGCGGCACCTATGCCGCCTACGAGGCCGGCGTCCTGCGGCAAGGCCAGGAGCGCGAGCAGGAGCCGATCGGGCCGCAGGCCCGCTCAAGCGGCAGCGATTGGTTCAAGCGGCTCGAGGCGGCTTCGCCGCCGGCCGCTTTGCCCGATGCGGCCGACAGCCTCGAGGCTGCCGCGCAGCGATTCGCGTCGGGCCGGACGGACTTTCGGCTGTTCCCAGCCGGTGAATGGAAGCAGGCGCTCTATGCGGCGGTCCGACAGTCGCTGGAGCGGCCGCTGGAGGATGGAGGCCGTGAGCTGACGCCGGCGGGCAGCCCGGAGCTGAGGGAGGCGATCGCGGCGCTGCTGAGGCGTGAGCGGGGCATCCATGCGGATCCGGCGAGCATCGTCGTGACGAGCGGCTCCAAGCAGGCGCTGGCGCTGCTACTGCAGACGCTGATCGGTCCTGGAGAGCGCTTCGTCATGGAGAATCCGGGTTATGGCGGCATCCGGGAAGCGGCGCTCGCGGCCGGCGCGGAGGTGCTGGGCGCAAAGGTCGACGAGCTCGGAATCGTGCCGGATGACTGGGACGCGTCGCTGGCCGCCGTGACGCCGAACCGCCAGTTCCCGACCGGCGCGGTGCTGCCCGCTTCGCGGCGAGCGGAGCTGCTGGCCTGGGCCGAGCGAAGAGGGGCGCTGCTGCTGGAGGACGACTACGACGGCGAGTTCCGCTACACCGGCAGGCCGGGCGAGCCGCTCAAGGCGATGGACGCCCAGGGGCGCGTCGTCTATCTCGGCAGCTTTTCCAGGATCATGTACAGCGGGCTGCGGATCGGCTACGCGGTCGCGCCCCCGTGGCTCGTGTCGCGGCTCGTCCGCGCCAAGTCGTTCTACGAGCCGTATTCGTCCGGGCAGCTCGAGCAGCTCGCGCTGGCGCGCTTTCTTCAGGAAGGACGCTACGCCCGCCATCTGGGGCGCATCCGCAGGCAGTACCGGCGGAGGCTGTCGGCGCTGCACGCAGGGCTGGCGTCGCTGTCTGGGCAGCCGTTCCGCTGGTCGCCGGCTCATGCCGGACTGCATCAGTACGCGGCGTGGACGGCGGGAGAGGAACGCTACGAGCGGCTGCTGCGGCTGGCGCAGGAGCGGAAGATCGGATGGAGCGACGGCCGCAAGTATTGGATTGCGCAGCCGGGCGAGACGAAGCGTCCCGAGCCGGGAGCTTTGTTCGGCTTCGCCCATTTGACGGAGGAGGAGATCGGGGAGGGCATGAAGCGGCTGGCGGAGGCGTGGCGGTCGGCAAAGCGGGAATAAAAAACAGCCGGTTCAAGGAGCCAGCTGTCCGAGACGTTCGCCCATGCGGACCTTGAGGCCGACGGCCAGGTCCTCGCGAGGGATGAAGCTGTCGTCCTGGAACAGCAGGACGACGGTGGAGCCGAACTCGAAGTAGGCGAGCTCGTCTCCTTTGACCGCTTTGGGGCGCTGAGGCTCCGCATAGCGGATGCTGCTGACGTTGAGCGCGCCGACTTTGACGATGGCGAGCTCCCGAGAGCCATGGGTCAAATACGTGACGAGGCGTTCGTTGCGGCTGAGCACTCTCTTCATGCGCGTGAGGCCGAACTCGTTGACCGGATAGACACGTCCCGGCAGATGCTCGCGCTCGATGATCGAGCCGTCGACCGGCACATGGATCCGGTGGTAGTCGGTCGGGCTGAGATAAAGCACGATGTAGTAGCCGTCGCGGTAGTTTTCAAGGCGCGGGGAGCCGCCGAGCAGCTCCTCGACCGTATAGTCCTGCCCCTTGATGCCGAGCATCGTGCCGTCCTCGATCGGACCGGCCCCCGTCACGAGCGCGTCGACGGGACTGGCGACAGCGTCGGCTGCCGGATCGATCGTCCGCATGCCGGGCTTCAGGCGCCGGGTGAAAAATTCGTTCAGCGTCGCATAGTCGCGCAGAGCCTTCTCGGCTTCCTCGACGCGTATGCCGTAAGTGCGGGCAAAGCGGGGGATGAAGCCCCGGCTGGCTCGGGATTTGGCAAGCCTGCCCGTCGTGCGGGAGAGCCATTTGCGAGAGCCAAGCTCCGTCAAATGTCGGAAGAACCAGGTCCACATGCCTCCGAAGTCACGTCCTTTCGCGGCCGTCTGCTGCGGAGCAAGGAAAGGCGTTCCTCTCTCTCGCATAGGCCATCCCGACTAGTTTGCCATAATTGAAGAGAAGAATCAATGAGCCTCTTCGGCAAGGTCGGGCGCAAGGCGCGCGAGCCTCTAGGCGCGGCCCCATCTTCTCCAGGCTTGGAACAGGCAGGACAGCACGAGCAGGCCCGCGAGCGCCCAAGCGAGCGTCGACGAAGAGGAGGCAAGCTCGCTTTTGGTCGCGATGCCGCTCAGCGCCCAGGCCTGGACGAGCCCGAAGAACGGATCGCGGTAGAGGAAGCCGATGACGAGTCCGACGATGGCGGCGACGAGCATCCCGATCGTCAGCCAGGCCGTGTCGCCGAGGCCGAAGCCATCCCATCCGGCGTCGTACAGCAGTACGGTCACATTGACGATCGTTGCGACCGAAATCCAGCCGAGATAGAGGCTGAACGGCAGCTGCACGAGCAGCGCCTCTCCGGCTGGAGCTTTCGGGCCGCCGGCCCGCTGCGTGCGGTGATAAAGGACGATCAGCGTGACGAGCAGCAGCAGCATGATGACGACGCTGAGGCCGAGCTGCTCGTATTGCCAGGCGACGATCCAGGCGGAGTTGGCCAGCCCGTTCAGCACGAACCACAGGCCGATGCGCCGCACCGATTCGCGCGAGGCGCCGACGGACGTCCACTGGTACAAGATGAAGCCGGCGAGCAGCGCGTAAATGACGCTCCAGATCGAGAATACATAGCCCGGAGGCGTGATGAGCACGGGATATTGGTCCGACAGCTCGCCGGTCGTCTTGCCGCCGAGCGGCAGCAGCGTCGCCAGCGCGTTCATGACGATCATCAGGATGTAGGCGGCCGTGTTGGCGGCGCGCAGCCAGACGGGGGTGGCGGCGCTGCGGGCAGAGATGGCGTTCATGGACATCCTCCTTGTAGCCGATGCTTCCATCGGCATCGTTTTTTTTTAACTGTCGGGTATATATTCACCGAAGAGGGCATGGATCAACCAGCCCAGTCGGACCTCGGTCGCGCTAGAGCTAGCGCTGCTCCCGGCGCAGGACTCGCAGCGGCGGCTGTCCCTCCATGACGCTTGACCCTCACGCGTCCGCGTCCGCTCGAATAGCTTAATCTAGCTGACATCTATCGAATGGAGATAGAGCAAGGAGAGAGGTTCGTGTCGAAGCAGAAGGTCGCGTTCGTGACGCCGGGGTCGTTCCCGATCCCCTCGGCAGGCAGCAGCTCGGTCGAGCGCGTCGTGGAGAAAATGGTGCCGTGGCTCGCGGCCGACGTCGAGCCGGTCATCTACGGCCGCAGCGCGAAAGGGCTGGCCCGCATCGGGCAGGTCGGCGGCGTCCGCTGCGTCCGCTATCCGGCGCAGGACAAGGGCGCTTACGTACGGGCGGTGAGCGCCTCGGCGCGCCGGCTCGGACCGGATCTGATCGAGGTGGAGAACCGGCCGGGCTACGTGCTGACGCTCGGCAGGCGGCATCCGGCGACACGGATCTGGCTGAACCTGCACTCGACCTCGTTCATCGGCGCGGACGCGATAGCCCGGGAGCGGCTTCGCGCAAGCTTCCGCAGAGCGGAGCGCATCATCGTCAACAGCGAGTTCCTGCGGGACGAGGTGGTGCGCCGCGTGCCGGAGGCGGCGGCCAAGGTGCGCGTCGTGCACATCGGCGTCGACGCGGAGCGCTTCCTGTCGCGCTGGAAGCCGGAGGGAGCGGCGCGGCGCGAGCGGCTGCGGCAGGCACGGGGCTGGCAAGGGCGGGACGTCGTGCTGTTCATGGGAAGGGTCATCCCGCTCAAAGGCGTCCATCACCTGCTGCGGGTGCTGCCCCGCCTAATCGCCGAGCATCCGAGCGTGCTGCTCGTCGTCGTCGGCAGCCCGTTCTACGGCTCGCATCGGACGACTCGCTACAGCCGCATGCTGCAGCGGCTCGGGCGCCGCCTGCGCGGGCATGTGCAGTTCGTGCCGTACGTGCCGCATGATGCGGTGCCCGACTGGTTCCTGGCGGCGGATATGGCCGCCGTGCCTTCCGGCGCGCGCGAGGCGTTCGGCCTCGTCAATGTCGAGGCGATGGCCAGCGGCATCCCCGTCGTCGCCTCGCGCGCGGGCGGGATGCGCGAGATCGTCGTCGACGGCGAGACGGGGTATCTCGCCGATCCGGCGCGGATCGAGCAGGAGCTGGGCGACCGGCTGCTCGAGCTGCTTCGCGATAGCCAGCTGCGGGAGCGGATGGGCCGAGCGAGCCGGGCGCGGGTGGAGCAGAGCTTCACCTGGCAGGCGACGGCCCGGCGCTGGCTGGAGGTGCTGGCCGAAACGGCGAAGCGGCCCTGAGCGAGCGGGGAGCGAGGCGGCCGCAGCGGCTGAACGCGAAGCCGCGGACCAGGGCGGAACGGGTTGTACCGTTACAGCATACCGCCGGCAAGGCAAAAAAAGACCGCATCTCCTTCATTCGGGGATGCGGTCTTTGGCGTTCGAGCCTTTGCGCCTGCAGCCGTTATTGGCCGGCGCGGATGTTCTTCACCGTTCTTTTTTCAAGGGAGAAACCCGAATAAATCCGATCTCCGCCAGATCCGGTCGGGCACTGAGGCAGCAGGCCGACCTTCACGGTCTCCTCCACGGGCAGGCTGAAATACCGCATCATGAAAAAGCGGATGCCGTCGAGCGAATAATGAAACGCGAAGGATGGGCCGGTGCGGGCCACCTGCAGCCAGACGGAGTTCCCCTCGATGTCGCAGCCGTTCGCATCGTCCGATACCGAATTCGTGACGACGCTGACGACGGCATGCGTGCCGAAGTCCGTCAGCTCGAAGCAGGCCTTCGCCCAGACGTCCAGATCCTTCATGACCATGATCGAGGCGGAGTCGTATTGACTTGTAAAGTCATGTTCCACCTTGACGCGCATGACGAAATCACCGGCAACCTCGGTGTAGTAGAAAGGCGCGTTGAGAAGGCTCTCGGGCAGCGTCCCTTCTTCGGACTCCGTGCCATGGGGACAAAAGAAGTCGGTTTTTTCCGGCGCATGCAGGATGATCCGGTCCGAATCGAATTGAACGCGGCTTTCATTCATCCAGCTGAACGTCTCTAAAGCGGATTGATTCAACGAAATCCCTCCTTGTATGGATTTATATTAACAGGAATTTTTATCTAGGACGAGGCCTAAGTCAAATTAATCAAAATATCCATTTATCATCAAATGTTTACTCTATTCGACATAATAAGTCATAGATAAAAAATTAAATATGTATTATCTTGTATACAGTAGCTCGGAAATTAGTCTTTTAGAGCTAATTTAAATGGATAGGGGAAGAGTCGATGAGAAGGAAATTTTTAAGGTCATGTTTGAGTTTGTTATTACTTACTGTCGTAATAATTCAACTTAATAATGGTATTGTCACTGGAGCCGAACCATCCAAACCTTCAAAAGTTGAAAACCCAGCACCAGCACCTACTCCAACTCCTTCTCTAGGGAATAACATTAGAGCGGTTTCAAGTAGTGCAAACGTACAATCTGAATTGCAAAGCAATATTTTAAATCCAGTCATAGATGTAGTTCAAACTAGCACCAGTTCATTAAAGTGGAAAGTTGCATATCCTGATCAAAATGCATGGGGAAATCGGCTCGAATTGTGGAATAGTGTAATTGGCTGGAAAAACGTAACCCCGGATTATTACACTAAAAATGGAGAATATAAAAGTAATGATCTTTCTGCAGGGACTTACATGGGGAGATTAACCTATATCTCTAATGGAAAATGGGTTGTGGTTGATAAATACATAGAATTAAAGTCTACGTTTGATGGTTTGTCTTATTCAAATAGTGCGAATAATCTATTAATTAATAGATCCAATAAAATAGGTGAAGGAATAACAAATGAATTTGATGGTAATGGGAACGTCATTAAAAAAAGAAAAGTAACATCGTACGAGTTCCTCTCTTCATCCTATGTGGAACTATCGGCACCTTCTTTTGATGTAGTTATTACGTCCGTTCCTTCATCTGTGAAAAAACTAGAAATTCCAACTTGGTCTGAAATAAATGGTCAAGACGATTTAAAATGGATATTAGCAGAGAAAATGGATTCAAATACATGGAGAGGAACAGTTAAGTTTGATGAACATGGTAACAACACAGGGAATTATTTCATTCATGTTTATGCAGATGGGAAATATATAAAAGGAATTGCCTTAAATGTTGTTCCATCTAGAGTTTCTGTATCTACACCTGGATCAAGTAATAATTTAGAAAAAACATATTTTGTGTATGCAAATAATGTGGATCAAAATGTGAAATCAGTGAAGTTTCCTACTTGGTCTTCTAAGAACGGTCAAGATGATATCTTATGGATCGATGGTGTTAAGGTGGACTCGACTACCTGGAGGGCGCTGGTAACTATTGAGAATCATGTATTAAAAGGAACGGATCAGATTATAACTCATATATACGCATATGATAGATTTGGAACAAGTAGAGCAATAGGTAGTACATCTACTTTTATTGAGATTTGCACCAAGCTGTGTGAGTATTAATTTTCTCGGTATTACTAATATGAGCTTAGGAGAATGGTTATGAAAAAAACATTTACATTATTTATGTCTGTTTTATTATTCGTTTTTTCTTTAAATAATGTGTATGGAAAAGATGCTATTTCAAATAATGAATCCAATGATGCCACTGTTAATAGCACTGTGCAAAGTGATACGTATCTTGATAATCAATCTGTTATCAATGTCGTTTACGGTGAAAGATATGTCACTCAAGATGTATACTTGATTTTTCCGGAATTTATAAAAGGAACTGTAAGTACAAACACTTATAAGCGTAATTCCATGATGATAATGAGCGAACCATCGCGCGAACCTCAACTCATTGACGCTATCAAAAAGGTGAATATAAAAGAGCCCCAATCCTTATATTCTTTAAGTTCAGGAACGGAATCCATTTCCACTCTGAGTGGTGATGTACAAGTTCAAGAAACCGACTTAACTCTTCCTGGACGTAACGGTTTATCATTTTCTCTTACACGTTTTTATAGTTCAACTTCCTCCAATGCTTATAACAAAGAGACTGAATATGCCCCATATTGTAACTGTTCAACAACTATAGATGGGTATTGGGGACTTCAGTGGAGTGCGGATAAAATTAATGTCATGTATAATGAGACACATCTAGTAGGATATTATCTATGGAATAACGAAACAATTAATGAAAACGGGAATATTAAACCAGGAATGCCCAATTACGACGGTTCATATACTGTTTTACAAGATGCAATGGCATATAATAGTTATCTATCAAGTAAAGCCATTAATACAACGGTTAACCCTGGTAATTGGGCTGGTCCGGATTATCGGGGTCTCTTTTACAGAAGTGCATCTTGGACCGGATCTGACGTAAGATTTGATATTGGCGGAAACCTAACTTCTTTTTGGAGAACAATTGCACGTAACAAACCCTACGAACAGCAGTTATATCCTCTTGGATCTGGTTGGTCTTGGGATATACCTTTCATTAAAACAGTCAGTGAAACAAACACTAGCTATCTAAGTATGGGCATTGAGGGGAGTTATGAAATTAGTGGGAATACCCTGATAGGGTATCCATGGAAAGACCGCTGGCTTGAGGAAAGTTCAATTGTTGTGGGTAATGAGAGATCTTCAAGGGTCCTGAGAACAAAAGAGAAAAAAAGCTATTACTTTGGTGGAGATGGACGATTAATTCTAATAACTGACGCTTATAATAATACTATTAAATTTTCCTATATTAACGATTCCAAGTATGGGAAAGTGCTTTCAACTATAACTGATGCTCTAGATAATACTATAACAATCACATACGATAATTGGGGAATATGGTTGACTAAAGGTGCGGACAAAATAAGATATACGATTCAGACTACGGGCTATACTAGACCGTTCCCATATTTAAGTTTTCAACCAACTTCATATTTAACGGACGTCTCGCATTTGGTTGGTCCTGACACACAGTATTTTTATGACTATAAGAATGCGGAAACAAATTACGCTTTAAATTATCCAGTGAATAATCCGTATTATTTACTTAAGAGCATTAAACACCCTTCGGGTGCACGCACAGAATTTACTTATCAAGCATCTCCTACGACAAGAAGCTATGGAATGTATTCAACAGATCAAGTTTACAAAGTCACGTCTAGAAAGGATATAACTAGCTCGGGAACCTATAATTTTAATGAATATATTTACCATTCTGATTTGGCATCTAGCTTCAATGGAAACATTGATAGTTTCGGAACAACAGTCCGGTCGAATAAAAATAACTTAGTGGTGGATACTTTATATGATTATCGTAAAGTTTATAATGATTCCAAATCCGTGTACTACACGAAAAGTATTACAACAACAGCCGGCGATGAAAGGACTATCTCTACTTTTAAATACGATGAAGGCAGGAAAATTTCAATTCCACAAGAGACTACAAAAACCTTTTATAAAGGGCAACAAGCATCATCTCCTGAAAAAACTTCAGTCCTTTATGATGATTACGGGAATGTCATATCTCAAACGAATGCTAATCAAGTGACATCAACCTATTCGTATGATAATAATTCACATTTGCTTTCCTCTATGAATATACCAATTAATAATGGATCGGCACTCAATGTGCAATATACAAGAAATAATCAAGGAGATATTACGGAAACAGTATTTAAGGATCAATTAGGAACTGTATTATCTAAGACGAATTATGAAATAGACTCCTACGGCAATCCAACTAAGGTGACAATTCAAGACGATAATCGTTCTATCGTTCAAACTAATAACTATGGATCCGACAATGCATTTTTGAGAAAGCAAACAATTGACGTGAGTACGATTGAAGACACTCAGAAGATTATAACGGAAGCGGAATACAATACATCTACAGGTGAGATGAGCTGGGTAGAGGATGGCCGTGACAATCGAACGAACTATGAGTATGACGCCTATGGACGAATAAGGAAAATCATTAATCCAGGCGGATCATTTTCAGAAGCAATTTATAATGATGCCCAAAATGAAGTGGTACTTAAAGACGAAACCGGAGTCCAAAGCAAACTCAGATGGAACGAGCTTGGTTGGAAGATTGAAGAAGGGGTATTCAAACCAAATGGATACCAAAAGCTGAAATCTTACCAATATGATTCCTATGGAAGAGTAAGCGGTGAGGGGGATGCGGAAGATAGATTTTTCACTTATTCCTATGATGCGTGGGATCGGTTAATTTCCTCCACGACTCCCAAAAGTGAAACCACCACAACGATCTACGATGATCTTCAACGTACTCAAACTATACAAGATCCAACGGGAGTTAGATCCAGAGTTACTTTTGATATTTTAGGACAGAAAATTAAAACGGAGATTGATAAAAACAAAGGTAAAGGCTTTGAGCAAAGCGGATATTGGAGATATGACTTTGCGGGAAATGCCGTTGAAGAACAGAATTCTACTTTTAGCAAAATCAATTCTTATGATGCCTTAAACCGGCTAATAGAAGTAAAACAACCAAATGGAGAAAAGACCGCCTACAGCTATTCTTTGGCAGGTGCTTTAAAAAAAATTACGCACCCAGATGGTACCGTAGAAACGAGCCAGTATGATGAACTGGGCCGTCGGATGCAGCATACTGATGGAAGTGGAAAATCTAAAAAGTATCTTTATGATAAAGCCGGAAATGTGACCAAACTGATTGATAAAGGCTACCAAACAACAACCTATGAGTACAATAACCGAAATTGGTTAGCACGCAAAACAGTTGGTGGAAACTCGATCGGCTATCAGTACGATAGCGCAGGTAGAAGAACCAGCATGACAGACGGAACGGGTGTAACGGGATATTATTATACGCCTGGAGTTGGTGTACTTGAAACGACTACTTATCCAGACGGAAAAAAATTGCAGTATACGTATAACAAACAAGGACTCCGAGAAACAATGACGGATCCATTTGGTCTAAAGCTCTACTACGGCTACGACGGACTCAACCGGCTTCAAAAGGTCGGCCAAACTGAAACAACCGCAATGGCTGAATATGGCTATCATTCGAATGGATTATTAAAAGACATCAAGTTGGAAAATGGAACATCCACCACGATGAATTACAATGGGTACGATTTAAGCGACTTGACTCAGTTGCAAGGTGCATCGACGGTTTTAAACCGACATAGCTATACATGGAGTCCTGATGGGAATCAACTTTCTAAAACGGATTTAGTGGCGGGGCAATCTAAGAATGTCCAGTATGGATATGACTCACTCAATCGAATTGAAACGTCCACCGAATTCAATGAGCTCTATGTCTACGATTTGCGTGGAAATCGCCAAACGCTTGTGAGCAATCAAACGCCCCAACTGCAGGAAGCCAGTTATAGCTACGATGGGTTTAATCAACTGACCGGAGCATCGGTAGTTGGAAAGTCTCCCGTTGCTTACAAGTACAATGGCGATGGTCTGATGGTGGAGCGAGCCGAGAATGGATCGACTCGTCGGTACTATTATGATGGCGATCAAATCATTGCGGAAGCTACGGTTAACGGAACCACCATCACACCGGTTGCGCAATATATTCGTGGGAAACAGCTTATTGCTCGTTTGAGTGGCACCACAAAACATTTTTATTACTATAATGGTCATGGTGATGTGACAGAACTTCGGAGTAGTACTGGTGCGCTAGTGAACCGGTACAGTTATGATATGTGGGGAAATCCGTTAACGGTGTCCGAGCAAGTGGCAAATCCATTCCGTTACTCGGGTGAATTTTGGGATTCAACTACGGAGCTTCAATATTTGAGAGCTCGTTGGTATGATCCAAGTATGGGGCGGTTTATGAGTGAGGATACCTTTGAAGGTCAATTCAATAATCCGCTTACCTTGAATTTGTACACGTATGTATACAATAATCCATTAATTTATACTGATCCGACAGGCCATTGTGGTTTTAAAAGTTGGGGGGATGTCGGGGATTGTGCACTTGATTTTATCCCAGTTGTAGGTGGGGTGAAAAGTGTACAAGAAGCCTTAACAGGTACAAACTTAGTGACCGGAGAGAACCTTAGTGTTGCCGATAGAGTAATTGGACTAGCAGGGATTGTTCCAGGAGGCAAAGTAGCAGCAAAAGGTGTTAAATTGTTAGGCAGCGAAGTGAAAATAGGCGGGAAGATTGTTTCTGCTTGTAATTGCTTTACCGCAGGAACAAAAGTTATTACAGACGAAGGGGAGAAGAATATCGAAGACATTGAAGTCGGAGATAGGGTTCTCGCCAAGGATGAAGAGACTGGGGAGCAGGCTTACAAGGAAGTCACTCATCTGTATCGGAATGATAAGAAGATCACCTATGAACTTTCGGTAGGCGATCAAATTATTGAAACGACCGAAAACCATCCGTTTTGGGTTGAAGGAAAAGGTTGGGTGCTTGCGGCTGATTTACAGGTAGGAGATGAGCTACAACAAAGTAACGGGAATACCTTGAAAATCGACAAAATCAAAAAAGTAATACATGATGAGTTGGTTAAGGTATATAATTTTACAGTTGCTGATTTCAGTACGTATTATGTAAGCAGTCTAGGGATATGGGTTCATAATATCTCATGTGCTGAGATAAACTGGAAAGGATTTGGTAGTGGAAAATTAAAGTCCCATTGGAAAAAACATGGGCATGAATTCGGTGATATTTCCCAAAATGATTATCTAAAACTTGCCAAGGGTTTTGCCGCTGAAACCAACTCTTCGTTCAAAGAACAAGTTGTAGGTAATTTCCTTGTTAAATACGACCCTTCATCAGGTCGTGTACTTGTAGGTCACATTAAAGATCGACAAATAAGGACATTTTACAAAGATGATGGACGATCTGCTGACCCGTTCCAAGCCGCAATTGATCTTGCTAAGTCACTCGGTGGCGGTTAATAAGTGAGGTGAAAAGATGAATCGAGATGAAGCAATAGCTATTATCTTAAAAACAACGATTGAGGATCTATCTAAGGAAGAACGGGAAGAAATCCTAATTGACTGGTGGGGGATAGACCAAGACGATCCTGAATTTGATAAGTTGCCGGAAATATTGCAATCGGAGATACTCAATTATGATGAACCTCAGAAAGATGTAATGGATGAAGTTTATAGTGCACTGTTACTTGTAGCTTTAAGAAAAAAGTATCTTGGGGTCAGAAACGAGTATTTATCGAAGAGAGTGTCAGCTATCCTGGATTCTAATCAGGAGGTTGAGGGTCTGCAGGAAGAACTTTATAGTTGTCCGTGTTGTGAATTTAAGACACTTTCAACAAAGGGTGAATACGATATTTGCCCAGTATGCTTTTGGGAAGATGATGGAAATACAGACCCAGGCTACTATAGTTCCCCCAACCACATGACACTTGCTCAAGCCCGTGATAACTTTAATGAATTCGGTGTAGTGAACAAGTCTTCGTTACAATTCCTTGAATCAGATAGACTTGAGAAGTTTAGTAAATAATAATGTAACAAGTGTTCAGCCTTGAGGGATAAATCCTTCAGGGCTTTCTTTTTAACCCCACCCAGTGCCGAACCTCACCCTCTCTTATCCGTACACGGTACCTACAACGCCGCATTTTACGTGAAGGAGCGAAGATAACAAAAAACAGGTAGTCAAACAGCACTAGCTGGTGATTTCCTTGTCCGTAGTCATGTAAACCAAATTCGTGACGTTCAACGTGAGATGAACGATGCAGAGGACAATATCCGTCACATCATGCAGAAGCTAGACTTCAAGTTGAATACGTTCACTGGGATTGATGATGTAACGGCTTCGGCTATCGTGGCGGAAATCGGAGACATAAGCCGGTTTACGAGCGCTGACAAGCTAGCCAAGTACGCAGGTCTTACACCAAGCCAAATGAGCAGCGGCGGCAGAGGTAAGACCGTAACCACCGGCAAGGGAATCGAGCGTTGAATAAGATTCTGTGGGGGCTAGCAGTAAGGCAAGTTCATACTGCTAGAACTTCCAGTAAGCCGCTCAATCCCTTATTCCGTGAATACTACGAGAAGCGATTGAGTGAAGGTAAAAAGAAGAAACAGGCAATCATCTGCATTATGAGAAGACTTGTAACCATTCTTTACAGCATGTTGAAGAACAAAACTGAATACCGTCTTACCGCTCTACCTGAACGGGCGGCAAGCTAATGATACAATGGTGGTAGCTGAAAATAGTTGCCACTTTCTTTATTCCCTGAATCAAAGTTCTAACTAACGAAGGGAGAAGAATATCGAAGACATTGAGGTCGGAGATAGGGTTCTCTCGAAGAATGAAGTAACAGGCCAACAGGATAAAAGGAAGTTACTGCCCTTCATCGTAATGAGAAAGACACTACCTATAAGTTGTCGGTGGGAAATCAAATTATTGAGATTACTGACAATCATCCATTTTGGGTAGATGGCAAGGGTTGGGTACTTGCTGTTGATTTGACGGTGGGCGATGAGTTAGTACAAAGTAACGGAAATCATCTAAAAATTGACAACATTGAAATTGTACATCACGATGAGAAAGTAAAGGTCTATAACTTTACTGTTGCCGATTTCCATACGTATTTTGTAAGCAGTTTAGGGATTTGGGTTCATAATATTGAGCGTCTTCCGGTAACTTCATTTACGACTCAAAAGTTACAGCATGAGTGGAAACATGCTAAAAACTTTGGGATTAACGGAAACTCTAACAAAGCCGGGTGGGCGTCATATCAACAAGCAATAGAAAAACATATTCAAGGTGCATCAAATGTTTGGAAATCCAAATATAGAGGAAATGATGTATATGTCTATTATGATAAGAATACTGGACTAGGGGCATATACTGATTTGAATGGTAACTATGTTGGCGGTTGGAAGTTTAGCGATGCTCAGGTTGAATTCCATACGAACAACGGTCAGGTTTTATTTACAAAATAATGAGGAGGATGACATTTGGGAAGTAACATAAACATTGGTTTAGTTTATAGTGATTCATCGAACATTGAGGACAGGATTAAGAAGATACTTGATTTAATGAAAGAAAGAAATAGTCAAATTGAATTTGTAAAATATTGCGAGCATGCGGATGGTGATAATTGGACTGAATTGGATAATTCACTAGTTAATGACACTATTCTTGGGGAAATAAGTATGTCTTATTACGGACAAATTCAACTATGTTTTGATTTGTTTCGGTACGCACGTTTAAGTGTGGAAATAAAGATAGATAAACATGAGGATTATTGGGGAATTCTTTTATCATTAGACGAAGAAAAGTTGTTGCCAAACTATTCAATGCAAACTTTGGAGAAAGCCACTAACAGTATAATCGATTTCATTGAGGAAATTTACCCGATATTGAAATTTGATTATGCTATTTGTGACCATGAAGCCGAAATTGAGTTATCTCCACATGAATTTAAGCCGGAAAATTATTCACTTTCATTTTTACCTGATTTGTCGAAAGCTAGTTTGAGCATAAGAAAGAGTAATTGGCATATCAATGGACTGACTAAACGATAACATTAACCAATTCAAAGACCTTGAGGGGATGCTCCTTCAAGGTTTTTCTTTTACCCCCACCCAGTGCCGAATGAATCGGGCGGCACGTCCTGAACGAACTTAACCCTCATCACCCTCGGATGATATTCCTCTAATATGCTTGTACGCACATAAATGCTTGAATTTTTTTACCTTAGTGACGCTTTATCGTTACATATTACAGGTTCATTATGGTCAGATACCATTATGAATGACCTGTTTATTGTTATCTTCGCTTTCTTGCGGTTTTTCTAATTTGAGCCGCAAATAAGAAAGTCGAATGGCTCTTCCAACGTGACGTTGAAGAAACGTATAATATTATCGTTGGCGACGAAGTCATTACGACAACTGACGAGCATCCGTTCTGGATTGTCGGCAAAGGTTGGGTAAAGTCAGAGACCCCACACGTACTTTGTTTCCAATTTAGGCGTTTGGACACATAATGCTTGTTGGGGTAAAGTAAGTTACGATGACTTGAAGAAACTTGCTAAGGCAGACCAAAGTGATATTGGAAAAATTTATGGTGACGCAAAGGATGCCTTTGATTTCTTCAAGGCACAAGTGAAAGATTTCAAGGAAGTAAAACCAGGCACATACGTCGGTGAAGATGCGAATGGAGTAACGTTTGCGTATAGGGCGGATTCTAAATCAGGTCCGCCAACAATTGACGTAAATGGTGTAGGTGGTGTTAGAATACCGGAGAACTAATTATGATAAAAAAAGTGAATCTAGATAGTATTCCTGAACTGGAAAAGGTGTTTCAAAAAGAATTCAAAAATAAAAACCCCTTTGAATCTGTATTTGCAAATGAAGTTGAACAAAAAATTATCTTGTTTCCAACCGATGGTTATTATCTTAATGAAAAGCAATATAATGCACTTATGAGTGCAATCCTTTCAATTAATGAAAATATATTCATTATCTCTGAAATTGAGGGGGATTGCTTTTCAAAGCCTTCTAATGAACAGGGCTATCAACAGGGGCATTGGGTAATAGACGCTAACACAAGTTACAATGATTATTGCAATTTAACGCTACCTTTAGAAAATGCCATTTATTCTTCTAATGGTAAGTGGGGCGTAATTATCTCACATGAAGAACATGCACTTTTAGGTGGAGAGGGGTTGTTTGTATCTACCTTCAAATTGAAATTCCCCGACTGGAGTTCAAGCAAATCTCAATTCTTAGAGCAATGGGAGACTAATCAGAGGCAATATAATTCTAAAACTGATTGGATACCTAGTTTCCTTCAACAATTTGAATAACTTTGCTTTGACCTTGGGGGCGATCCTCAAGATCTTTCTTTCTAGTCCTACCCAGCGGAATGAGTTGGGCGTTACATTTGAAATGCTTAACCCTTTTCATTACCGTAATAAATTCAATAAAAATAGCGTACGCATAGCTACATGCTTAAATGTTATACCCTTTGCAGTAATAATCTTTCTTAGCTATTTCACAATATCAAAATACCGGCTCGCGGGCGAGCCGTCACGGAACGATGCGCGAGCACGACTTTTTTTGCTCTCTAGCCTCCTAGCGGATATTCCACAAACGCGAGGAGGTTTTTTCATATGCCCATCCAGACAAAGCCGCTGCCGGGGAGCCGCAAGGACTACATCGATGAAAAGACGCCGGGCGTGCGCGAGCCGGTGCGCGTTCAGCGATCTATTGAAAAAATGTTTGCTCGGGCCTACAATGAATAATCAAGCAAAGCGCTCCACAGGCATGGCATCGCGAAGAACGATAAAAATCCTAATCGGAGAGGAAGAATTGGCACGGTGAATCCCACTTTTTCATTAGGCCTTCATGTCGATACGATCTTCATGCTGGAGAAGTTTTATCTGGACCTTAATCTTAGCAGCAATTCCCCGTCCATCCTCATGCAGGAGATTTCAACGAAATATAATATCCCAATCGACAGCTTCGAGGATGAGACGACAAGCCTAACTTCAGCCTACGAAAAGGCTAAAAAAGGGTTTTTGAACGACTACGAAGCTCCTTCATTCGTGTCGGACTTCAATCAATTCTTTTACGTGGAGTCGCCCGCTGACTTCTCTCCTGCCTTCTATTTGTATCTTTTTGCTCAAGCAGGCAACCCATTTTCAGATGGAGAGCAGCTTGACCAGGTAGAACTTGAAAAACGCAAATTCGTCATTTCGCAGGTCATATCGGACGAATTCGATAACTTCAAGCCGCTCAACAGCGTCCACGATATCGTGGAGTACCTGCGCAGGTTCCCGACCTCCAATCACAAACGCTGGATAAGCATCCTCCTTCTCCATTATGCAAAGCAGATCACGGATCAATTGCTTGAGTTGATCGCCAGGGTTGAAGGCGAGTACATGAATCATGAAGAGCTCTACCGTCGTTACTCCGGGATCGACATCCACTCGGACAGTTGCAACCAACTCGTCTCCAGCATTCTTGGCGATACGAAAGACAAAGAAGTGATTCGAATTCCTTCCGTCACTTGTTTTAATGCCGTCAAGCTATTCGATGACGAGTACTCCAACCGCATCTATGTGTTCATTGGGGTCCTGTATGACAGGATAGGCGATCTGATCAAGACGTTCGGCAACAATGACAAATTGATCGTCAGCCAACTTAAGGCGATCGGGGAAAACAACCGGATCGGCATCTTGCGCGAACTGAAGAAGGGGCCGATGTGCGGAAAGGATATCGCTTCTCTATTGAATCTTACTCCGGCGACGGTCTCCCATCATATGAACAACCTGGTCAACGAAGGATTGGTCAATGTATATAAGGATGGAACGCGGATCGACTACAAAGTGAACCACGAAGTCGTCCAAAACCTGCTCGAGTCCCTGAGACGAGTATTCTTCTGAAGCTATATTTCCGCCGGGCGTTTCCTCTGTTCGCATTTCGCGACATCTTTTTCATCCGCCTGCTCTCCTTGAATATCGACATTCTACTAGAAGCATCGCAGGATGTTTCTTTTCATGCTCATTTGTTAGACCGTCGTCTAATGGTAAATTAGAAACATATTGAACTATAGGGAGGTCGATGCTATACTTTCCTAAACTAAATAGGAGGTGCTGGCACAATGTCTAACGCTAGATGGAAGAGATCATTGTTTTCCTTTTTTGCTCTTCTGCTTCTTCCCTTTCAATCGTTGACTTATGCAAGCGACGTGAGATTATCTGACTCCAAAAGTCTTGTCCTCACAGCGGAACTGAGCAAGCCCGATCTTGATCTTTCTCATTTGGCTGAGCAAGCAGCCAAGATAGAGGGAATGCTCGACCCGAATGAGCAAGTTAAAGTTATTGTCAAGCTGAAGCAGAAGTCGCTGATCGACCAGTACTCCCTGTCAAGCACAGAGCTGTCGCCATCGCAATACATCCAGAGCGATGCAGCGCAGCGAGAGAAGGACTTGATGGCGAACGAGCAGAAAAAAGTGAAGAGCGCGATTGCCAGCAAAATCGCCGGCGCCTCGTTCGTCGACTCTGTCCAGTACACAGTCGCTCTGAACGGCTTCTCCGTTGAATTGCCTCGCAAGTCAATTGAAAACGTGATGCGGATCGAAGGCGTGAGGTCCGTTTTTGAGGTGGCCACTTATGCGCTGCCCGACACGACGGCCTACGTCTCTCCGTCCCTGCAGGATGCCTACAGTTCAGGCATGATCGGCGCTGATCTGGTCCATTCCACCGGCTATACGGGAAAAAACACCGTTGTCGCTATTCTCGACAGCGGGCTGGACACAGAGCATGAAGCCTTCAAAACAATGCCCGATGCTTCGTCGCTGAAGTATTCGAGAGACAAGATTGCCGAGCTCATCAGCGGCAAGGTTCTGCAAGCCTCGAAGCTGGCTGACATTGGCGGCAACAAGACCTATGTCAGCGACAAAGTTCCATTCGCATTCGACTATGCGAACAAGGATACGAATGTTCGCGGCGGGATGGATCACGGCACTCACGTGGCCGGCATTATCGCCGGAAACAATACGTCCAGCCAGACTGACCCCAGCAAGGCTTTCAAGGGAGTCGCTCCAGATGCCCAGCTGATGATGATGAAGGTATTCTCGGATGGGAACGGCTCTACCTCGGATGACATCATCCTCGAAGGCCTTGAGGACGCCATCGCCCTCGGAGCCGACACCATCAATATGAGCCTTGGCGCAGCGGCAGGCTTCCGTTCGACCGGCGATCAGGATATGGACGATGTTTACTCCAGTGTCATCGCCGCCGGCATCAATTTGGACATCGCTGCCGGCAATGACAGCTCGTCTTCGGTCTCCAACACGACCGGCCTCAATCTGAATACGGCCGATAATCCGGACACCGCAATCGTCGGCAGTCCATCCACAGTCCGTTCCGCTCTGTCCGTAGCAAGCTCGGAAAACGTCATGTTCTCGTCCAAATATATGGTTGTCGGCGTAACTGACGCCACATACGGGACTGAAGGCGAAGCGAGCGTCACCTCGGCAACCTACATCGGCGGCGTGAAAATTCCCTATGCCGATGTCGTGAATGCCAATACGAATGCTCAGCTCCCGATTACGAATACGTTCAACGACAAGAAGCTGGACTATGTCGTGTTAGATAAATTTGGATCCATGGAAGACTATCAGGGCGTGGATGTAAAGGGAAAAGCTGTGGTCATCAATCGGGGTGGCGGCAAGGAGCTTACCTTTGAGCAAAAGGCCGTGAACGCGAAAGCGGCCGGAGCCGTTGCTGTCATTGTCGTGAATAATGAACCCGGAGCGATCGTTACTCCTGCTGTAATGAACAGCAATATCATCCCCCTTGTCGGGGTGGCGCAGAACGCCGGGGAAGTTCTGGCGAATGCAAATCCCATGACGATATACCTCTCCAAAGCCAATGAATCCATCATCGAGAACCCAGGCGGTGGATTAATCTCATCCTTCTCGTCGATCGGTCCGTCTCCCGATCTGAAGATCAAACCGGAGATCACCGCTCCAGGAGGAAATATTTATTCCAGCATGAATGGCAACAAATATCAGCTTATGAGCGGCACGTCCATGGCAACGCCGCATCTGGCCGGCGTATCGGCGTTGATCCGCCAATATTTAAACGAGAATCCGCAGTTCAGCGACCTCAGCTCCGAGGGAAAGGCGAAGCTGATCACCAACCTTGAGATGAGCACGGCATCTCCGATCAAGAATGCTTCCGGTGACTATTATCCGGTCCGACAGCAAGGTGCCGGACTGGTCAATGTCTTCAAGGCAGTCCATTCTCCCGCTTATCTAACCGTCGACGGGGAGCGCCCCAAGGCAGAGGTAGGCGAGAGCGAGAACGGGATTTATTCGATTCATTTCACGGTGAACAATACGTCGGATCGTACGGTGACCTACGCCGTATATTCAACTGCGCTGACCGGCAAGGTGAAAAGTGGCATCTACCTCGATACGGCTCCGAGAACGCTTCGGACCGAGGAGATCGTCGTCAGCGGCGACCAGACGGTCACCGTTCCGCCGCATGGCAAGAAGGACGTATCCCTAACGCTTGCGCTATCCGATACTGTCAAACAAGAGCTTCAGCAGCAATTCAAAAATGGCATCTATGTGGAAGGCTTCGTCCAGCTAGAGAGCCAGGAAGAGCAGGGAATCAACCTCTCGTTGCCGTTTCTTGGCTATTACGGCGACTGGGATCAGCCGGCGATCTTTGACCTTCCCCCGTATGCCGGAATGCCGATGTCTCCTGCTTACACCGCTCTAATCAATCAAGACATCTATGGTCTGGTAGGACGGCTGCTGGGCGAGAACCAGGCGGCTACTCCCAAAACGTTTACGGACAAGCTGGCCTTCTCCACGGTTCTAGCCGACGGCGGCCGATTATCCTCTCGGATCAGCCTGCTTCGAAATGCGGAGAACATGAACTTCTCCGTAACCAGTGAGGACGGGAAAACCGAATACTGGCACGAAGAATATGGATCTGCCCGCAAAACCTATTTTTACGCCAACGGCGGCAGCTTCACGACGACCTCTCCCAAGACCGCTTGGGATGGCAAAGACAAAAACGGCAAGCCGGTTCCGGAAAATACGAAGCTGAATTACACCATTAAGGCTACGGTAGCGGGCGGTACTACGATCCAGAAGCTGGTCCTTCCCTTCACGATCGACAACACGGCCCCCTCGATCACAAGCGCGACGACCTACGCCGAAAACGGCAAGACCTATCTGGAATTGAATGTTGCCGATAATCAGAATATCAAGTATCTCATGTTCACCGACACCTCGGGACATATTTACGCTCTCGACAATTACATTCCGGAGCAAGACGGGTCAGACATCACGGTGAGGGTGGACATCAGCAACCTAGCCGAATACATGCAGGGCAAAGGCTACAATCCTGGAAAAATCGCTATCTATACGTACGATTATGCTTCCAATTACAGTATTGATTATGTCGAATTCGGTCCGCAAACCATTGTCATGGACCCGGCGCAGAGCGTGAAATCGGGTGCCGCCGTCAAGCTTCACGCCACGGTAAAGCCAGATAAATTCAGCAACAATCCGGTCGTCTGGTCCGTGGATGACGAAGCAGTCGGAACGATCGGCCAGGACGGAACATTTGCCGCCAAGTCGAAGGGGATCGCTGTCGTTACCGCTATGACCGGCACTGGCCTCAAAGCGACGACAAAGCTGTATGTCGATACCGAGCTGCCGGATGGGACAGGAATGACAGAGACGGATGAAAATTTAACCCCGCCCAACTATATCAACGACAGCCAGCACGGCAATTTGTCCGTAGCGGGCAATCATGCCCAGATTGTCGCCAATCTGAACGAAGTGTTTCGAGCTGACGGCCTTGATTATCGGGTAACCGGCCATCACGAGGTGCAGCTGATCGCAGATCAGACGGTAGACCCTACATCCTTTGTGGCTCGTTATCCCGACAAAAAGGGAGAAATCATCCTGCCGAAAGCCATCGAGCATGGCGGGGAGGAATACAGCCTTACCTCCATCGGATACCGCGCTTTCTACTTTGCCTCGAATGTAGAACGTGTCATCGTTCCCGACGGAGTCAAGATCATCGGGGAACAAGCCTTCAACTCTGCCTTCAAGCTGACCAAGGTCATTCTTCCCGATTCCGTAGAGCGAATCGATGACGAGGCTTTCTCCTGGCTGGGCAACGCGGAGATCAACATTCCCAAGAATGTCAAGTTCATCGGCCGCTATGCCTTCGCCGGCAATCAGAAGCTGAAGGAAGTCATCCTCAATCCTGGTTTTCAGGAGCTCGGCTATAGCGCGCTTGGGATGACTTCGGTGACCAAGGTGCATCTGCCTGACGGAGTCAAGGGCATTGGAGAAAATGTTTTTATCAACACGTCCAAGTTGAGCGAAATCCGGTTGCCCGGCGACTTGAAACGAATTCCGAGGGCAGCTTTCTACGGCTCCGGAATTACGAGCATTGAGCTGCCGCAAGGGCTTGAAGCTATCGGACCTAGCGCCTTCCAATTATCCAAGCTGACCTCCGTGACCATTCCGTCTACGGTTACCCGAATTGAAGCTTTTGCTTATTCGGATCTCAATGCGAAACTGGCGGATGTCATCATTCCCGATTCCGTGCAGGTAATGGGGGAGAAAGCCTTCAGGGGACTGACCTCCCAATCGATTCTGGTTGGAGCCAACGCCTTGCGGATTGACCGGGATGCCTTCATCGGCGCGAAGACGAATGTGATCGCCGCCAATAAAACGGTGGCACGGCAAATACGCCGTAGCAATTACTCGGCTTCCATTACCGTCGGCGGTTCCGAATTCGCTGATTATGTTCCGGGGCTGTTCCTGGCGGATGGCATCCTCTACCGCCCGACCAGCGACACGACGGCCGAGGTCCAAGCGCTTGACAACAAGACGGTATCGGAGCTGTTCATTCCAGAGCAAGCAACCGACAGCGGAAACAATTTGACGTATACCGTAACCTCTATCGCGGCATTTCTGACCAAGGGCGTTCCGACTTTGACCAAGATCGTGCTTCCGGATACGATTGAAATCATCGGGGAGCGCGCCTTTGATCAGAATCTGTACCTGAAGAGCTTCAACTATCCGAAAAAGCTGAAAGAAGTGGGCTTCCAGGCGCTCGGTTATTCCGGCCAACAAGAGCCCGGCTATAATGGGGGCGTCGATCTGGAAATTCCCCAATCAATCGAATGGGCTGACGACAGCGCCTTTGCCGGCATCAAAGAAACGGAAATTACGGTTCCTGCCGGTCCGACCTTCGTGAATGAGTATCAGTTCGCCGCTATGAACAACCTGAAGAAAATCGTCATGGGGAACTCGATTACGGCGATCAACCGCGGCGGCTTCTCGGGAGCAAAAGCATTGGCTTCGGTCGACCTGCCCGATTCATTGGTCTACATTGGGGATGAGGCTTTCTCCAACAGCGGCTTGACCTCCGTCGCCATCCCGAATTCCGTTCGCTATTTGGGGTCTCGGGCTTTCAATCAAGTCAAGGAAGCTAAACTCGGCGGCTCGGTCGATGCGTTCGGATGGAGAACCTTCTCCAACGATGCGCAGCTCTCCGTCGTCCTGAACTCTCAACGGGAAGACCTCGTCAAGTTCAATACACTGGAGCGGCTCCCGGCTCTAAAATGGGACGGAAGCACGACCATTCCGACTCTGGACAGCTCCATCGTACCGGCAGAAGCAGTGGCGACCATCACGACCGATCGCTCGACGAGAGCTGAGCTTAATCCGAACCACGCTCAGGTTTCCACCTCGATCTATGGCAAGCTGATCGTAGACGGCAGCCTGATCATTCCAGAAGATGAAGTGTTATTCTTGTCCGGCGACCTGGTCGTAAATGGAAAAGTCACGGGCAAAGGAACGATCCGGTATGCCGAAGGGGCAACCTTCGACAAATCCAGAATCGACCCTACGGTTACTGTGATCTCAGATGAGGATGCCAACAATCCTCATATTCCGACGCCGACGCCATCGCCGACACCGACACCGTCATCGACACCGTCATCAACACCGTCATCAACACCGTCATCAACACCGACGCCGTCACCGGCTCCGTCCGATCCGGGCATTCCGACGGCGTCGCCGGCTCCAAGCGTGCAACCGTCTCCGGTCATTTCGAATACAGAACATACAATCAGAAGCACCGAAACCGTTCAGGACGGCATGATGATGGTCACCGTCACGGACGCCGATCTGACGGCAGCCATTGCTTCCGCTGGAAATTCCGCTGGATCCTTGGTTATCTCGACCAACAAGGAGCAGGCCAAGCTTGTATTGACAGGCCGGCAAGTCGAACTGCTCTCAGCCTTGCCGAAGAAGAGCACGGTTGTCTTCAGCGCTGGCGGATCGTCCGTTGTTCTGCCGCTGTCTCTGATGAGCCTCGCTCCCTCCAATTCCAGTCTCGAATTGGAAATCAAGCCGGCTGCTGATTCCAGCGCTTTCGTCACTGCTTTAGGAAATGGCAAACTAATCGGCCAACCCGTCTCATTTGAGGCCGACTGGACAACTGCAGCCGGTCGCAAGCCCGTGGACATCCCGAACCATCTATTCATCACCCGAACATTCACTGTACCCGGCAGCTTCGAGCTTGACGAGGCAGGAGTGCTGTATGAAGAAGACGGTGCCGTCTCTCCCGTAGCTTCCATCTTGAGCAAGCAAGCGGACGGCACGACGAAGGTGACCGTCAGCCGCCCTGGCTTCTCGGTGTACGCCTTGGCGACTCGAACCGTGAACTTTACTGATCTTGACGACTCCGCCGCCGCTCGCGTGATCGAGGCTTTGGCCGGCAAGTGGATCATCAACGGTACATCAGCGACGACTTATTCGCCCGATGCCAGCCTGAGCCGCGCCGAATTCACCGCCCTGCTCGTCCGGGCACTCGGTCTGAAGTCAACAGCGCTCGCCTCTTTCACCGATGTAAAAAAAGGCGACTGGTTTGCTGCCGACGTGGCGGCGGCCAGCGAAGCGGGGTTGATCCAAGGCATCGGCAAGGGAAAATTCGCGCCACATGACAAAGTCTCCCGTCAGGATCTGGCTGTTATCCTGGAGCGGGCATTGAAGCTTGCCGGCATCGAGTTGACGACCGATCAAACGGTCGCTTACACAGACCTGGCACATGCGGCCGCTTATGCCAGAGAAAGCATCCAGAAGCTTACGAACGCGGGCGTCTTGAACGGTTACTTGCTTTCGGGCAAGACCTATTATCAGCCCAACGCCCCGGCTGACCGTGAATTCGCCGCCGTAGCCCTGTACCAATGGCTCCTTAAGGCCAAGCTGATGAACGGATTCGATTTGAGCTAGTTTGAACTACCAATAGATTAGAAACTTAAGTTTAAAACCACATGCGAGAACACTCCTTGTGGTTTTTTTTTATTATTTGTAGAATGAAAAGTTCGAACTTGACGACACCTGAAAGACAGCGTATATTCAAAACCAAGATATCCACTAGGGGCGCCCGCAAGGGCTGAGATAAAGCGAAGCTTTGGTCCCTTTGAACCTGATCTGGGTCATGCCAGCGTAGGAAAGTGGTCGAATCGCGCAACGTTTGTATCGGTCTGCGTCCATTCGCCGCTTCCTGTCCGGGAGGCGGCTTTTTTGCGCCTCGCCAAGCGGATGGGAAGGAGGCGACGACGTTCGGATAAGAAGGGGAAAGGCAAAAGAGACAAGGGCGGCACGGTCGGAAGGCTTCGCCGGCTGCCTTGCGTCGAAGGCGGGGGAATCACTCCCATCCGGACTGCCCTTGAACCCTTCTCCCGAAGCCCGCCCCAACCTGGCGGCGGGCGCAGACCTGGCCAAGCCCCTCCGTGCCGGCTCGAGGGCGAGCCGTCACGGAACGATGCGCGAGCACGGCTTTCTTTGCTCTCTAGCCTCCTAGCGGATATTCCACAACCGCGAGGAGGTTTTTTTCATATGCCCATCCTGACGAAGCCGCTGCCGGGGAGCCGCAAGGCCTACATCGACGGAAAGACGCCGGGCGTGCGCGTGCCGGTGCGCGAGATCGCGCTGACGGACAGCGACATGCGCGGACAGCAGGTGCACAACGAGCCGGTGCGCGTGTACGACTCCAGCGGTCCGTATACGGACGAAAGCTATGTCGCGGACATCCGGCGCGGCTTGCCCGCCTTGCGAGAGCGCTGGATCGCGGAGCGAGCCGACACGGAAGCCTACGACGGCCGCGAGGTGCGTCCGGAGGACAACGGCTTTACAGATGCGGAGAAGGCGGCGGCAAAAGGCGCGGAGCGGTTCCCGCCGACCGGCCGCAAGCCGCTGCGGGCGAAGCCCGGCCGCAACGTGACGCAGCTGCATTACGCGCGGCGCGGCATCGTGACGCCGGAGATGGAGTTCATCGCCCTCCGGGAGGGCATGGAGCCGGAGTTCGTGCGCAGCGAGGTGGCCGCCGGCCGCGCGATCATTCCCGCCAACATCAACCACCCGGAGATCGAGCCGATGATCATCGGGCGGCATTTTCATGTGAAGATCAACGCCAACATCGGCAACTCCGCCGTCGCCTCCTCGATCGAGGAGGAGGTCGAGAAGATGACGTGGGCGACGCGCTGGGGCGCGGACACGATCATGGACCTGTCCACCGGCAAGAACATCCATACGACCCGCGAATGGATCGTGCGCAACTCGCCCGTCCCGGTCGGCACGGTGCCGATCTATCAAGCGCTGGAGAAGGTGAACGGCAAGGCGGAGGACCTCAGCTGGGAGGTGTTCCGCGACACGCTGATCGAGCAGGCCGAGCAGGGCGTCGACTACTTCACGATCCATGCGGGCGTGCTGCTGCGCTACGTGCCGCTGACGGCGAAGCGCGTGACGGGCATCGTCAGCCGCGGGGGCTCGATCCTGGCGGCGTGGTGCCTCGCGCATCATCGGGAGAACTTCCTGTATACGCATTTCGAGGAGATCTGCGAGATCATGAAGGCGTACGACGTCAGCTTCTCGCTCGGCGACGGCCTTCGTCCCGGCTCGATCGCCGACGCCAACGACGAAGCGCAGTTCGCGGAGCTGGACACGCTCGGCGAGCTGACGAAGATCGCCTGGAAGCATGACGTGCAGGTGATGATCGAGGGCCCCGGCCATGTTCCGATGCATCTCATCAAGGAGAACATGGACCGCCAGCTCGCGGTGTGCGACGAGGCGCCTTTTTACACCCTTGGTCCGCTGACGACGGACATCGCGCCGGGATACGACCATATCACGAGCGCGATCGGGGCGGCGATGATCGGCTGGTTCGGGACGGCGATGCTGTGCTACGTGACGCCGAAGGAGCATCTGGGCCTGCCGAACAAGGAGGATGTGAAGGAGGGCGTCATCACCTACAAGATTGCTGCCCACGCGGCCGATCTGGCCAAGGGCCATCCGCGCGCGAGGCTGCGCGACGACGCGCTGTCCAAGGCGCGCTTCGAGTTCCGCTGGCGCGACCAGTTCCATCTGTCGCTCGATCCCGAGCGGGCGATGAGCTATCACGACGAGACGCTGCCCGCCGAGGGCGCGAAGACGGCGCATTTCTGCTCGATGTGCGGACCGAAGTTCTGCAGCATGCGCATCACGCAGGACATCCGCGACTATGCGGAGCGCGAGGGGCTGGAGACAGCGGAGGCGATCGAGGCGGGCATGAAGGAGCAGGCGGACGCCTTCAAGGCGGGCGGCGGCAAGATTTATGCGTGAGGAGAGGCGGACGGAGGGAGAGGCGGTCGCAGGCGGGACCGGTCAGACGGAGGAAGGAACGGTCTTAGGCGAGGTCGGTCGGACGGAGGGAGAGTTGGTCGCAGGCGGGACCGGACGGATGGAGCCAGGAGCGAGAGCAGGGATGGCTGGCGGGATGGAAAAGGTCGGTCGGACGGAGGAAGGAGCGGTCGCAGGGCTGAGCGCGGAGCGGCGCGAGCGCTTCTCGCGGCAGATGCGGTTCGCGCCGATCGGCGAAAAAGGCCAGCTGGCGCTATTCCGCTCCCGCGTGCTGATCGCCGGCGTCGGCTCGCTCGGCTGCGCGCTGGCACAGCATATGGCGCGGGCGGGCGTCGGCTCGATCGTGCTCGCCGACCGCGACTATGTCGAGTGGAGCAATCTGCAGCGGCAGATGCTGTTCGACGAGGAGGATGCGCGGCAGTGCCTGCCCAAGGCGGTCGCGGCGGTGGAAAAGCTGCGTCGCGTCGACAGCGGTCTTGCGGCGGAGGCGGTCGTCGCCGACTTGACGGCGCCGGGCGTGCTGGAGAAGGCGGCTGCCGGCTGCGATCTCGTGCTCGACGGCACGGACAACGCCGAGGTGCGGCTGCGGCTGAGCGACTGGTGCTTCGCGCATGGCGTGCCGCTGCTCTACGGCGGAGTCGCCGGAGCCTCCGGCATGAGCGCGCCGCTCGTGCCCGGCGCGACCTGCTGCCTGCGCTGCCTGATCGGCGGCGAGGAGGAGCAGGAGAGCGGCGAGACATGCGATACGGTCGGCATGCTGTCGCCGGCGGTGGAGCTGGTCGCGGCGCTGCAGGCGGCGGAGGCGCTCAAGTGGCTGAGCGGTAGCCGCAGCGACATGCGGCGCACGCTCGCGACGGCGAGCGTCTGGCCGCTGTCGCTGCGCGAGCTGAAGCTGCCGGGGCCGACCCGGACCTGTCCGGCATGCGGCGAAGCAGGTCAGGCGCAGAGAGGCGGCAGCGGCGCGGGAGAGCTTTCGCGGAGCGGCTCGAGAAAGGCAGAAGCAGCGAGAGAAGCGCGAGGGCCGGCTATGGAGGCGTCATCTGCACGGAGCGAGCCGCAAGCTGCGGCACCGGTCGACGCTGCGTTCAAGCCGCGGAAGACGGCTGCGCTGTCGGCCGTCCTGTGCGGGCGGGACACGGTGCAGGTGGAGCTGAGCGAGCCGCAGCCGCTGGACGTTTATCGCCGTCAGCTCGAGGCGGCGGGCTGCGCGGTCATGCGCAATCCGTACCTGCTGCGGGCCGAGCTGCCGGACGAGGGGGCGCGGCTTGTTGTTTTTCCGGATGGCAGGGTGCTCGTGCAAGGAGCGGGAGATCCCGACGAGGCATTGAGAGTATGCGAGCGCTATCTGCCCGTCAGCTGAAGGCAACGAGCGAACGAGAAGTAAAAACGGACCTGGATGTGAGCGTGGCGGAGAGAGGCCGCAAAGGCGCAGGACGCGCGCTGCCGCAGGTTCAGGAAGGGAGTCGGAAGATGAAAAAGCTGGATTTCGGCCTGTATGTCATCACGGGGGAGAACTATCATCCCGGGCGCACGCTGGAGGAGGTCATGCGCGAGGCGCTTCATGGCGGAGCGGACATCGTGCAGCTGAGGCACAAGACGGCGAAGAAGGACGAGCTGCTGGAAAAAGCCCGGCTGCTGCGCCGGCTGACCCGCGAGTACGGCGTGCCGTTCATCGTCAACGATGATCCGGAGCTGGCGCTGGAGGCGGAGGCCGACGGCGTCCATCTCGGTCAGGAGGACGGAGGCTGGCGCGAGGCGCGGGAGCGGCTCGGCCCGGACGCGATCATCGGCATCAGCACGCACAGCCTCGAGCAGGCGCTGGCGGCGGAAGACGCGGGCGCCGACTATATCGGCGTCGGTCCGGTCTTTCCGACCGAGACGAAGCCGGGGCGTCCCGCGGTGACGCTGGAGTACGTCCGCCAAGCGTCGCGCCATGTGCGCATCCCGTGGGTCGCGATCGGCGGCATCGGGCCGCATAACGCGCAGCAGGTGCTGGGTGCCGGAGCGACGCGCCTCTGCGCCGTGTCCGCGATCGTCGGCAGCGCGTCGCCCGCCCAGGCATGCCGCGAGCTCAAGGCGATGATCGCGGCGGCGCGGGGGAGGCGGAACGGGCAGGCTTACGAAGCGGGGAGGGAGCTGGCTGCGGCTCGAGCGGCGGGCGAGACGAATGGTTGGGCTGCCGCGGCGGTCGACATCGTGCTGAACGGCGGTCCGCATCGGACGGCGGCCGGCACGCTGGAGCGGCTCGTGGAGGAGCGCGGCCTGAGCGGCCGCCGCATCGTCGCCGAGGCGGACGGTCAGATCGTGCCGCGCGAGGAGTGGAGCCGCTGCCGGCTGCGGCGCGGCATGGCGGTCGAGCTGGTGCATTTTGTAGGAGGGGGCTGAGCGGATGCGATTCGAATCGAACGGTGCGGATGCGGCGAAGACAGGCAGCGGAAGCGGCGGGCTTGCAGGAGGCACAGGAAATGGGACGGACGTCTGGACGATCGGCGGCAAGACGCTGCGGTCGCGGTTTTTCCTCGGCACGGGCCGGTTCCCGAGCCCGGCGGTCATGCTGCAGGCGCTGCGGGCGAGCGGAGCGGAGGTGGTGACGTTCGCCGTGCGCCGGGTCAACCTCGAGGAGGTGGCCGACGACTCGATCCTGCAGCATCTGGAAGAAGGCGCGCTGACGTATCTGCCCAACACTTCCGGAGCGGGCAACGCGGACGAGGCGGTGCGCATCGCGCGGCTGGCCCGCGCGGCCGGGCTCGGCAATTGGATCAAGGTGGAGATCAGCGCCGACGCGCGCACGCTGCTGCCGGACCCGATCGAGACGCTGCGCGCGACGGAGCGGCTCGCGGCGGAGGGCTTCACGGTGCTGCCGTACACGTCGGACGACCCGATCCTGTGCCGCCGGCTGGCGGAAGCCGGCGCGGCGGCGGTCATGCCGGGCGGAGCGCCGATCGGCACCGGCCTCGGCATCCTGAATCCGTATCTGCTCGGCCTCATCGCGGAGCAGTCGCCGGTGCCGGTCATCGTCGACGCCGGGCTCGGCTCCGCCAAGGACGCCGTGCTCGCGATGGAGCTCGGCGCCTCCGGCGTGCTCGCCAACACGCCGGTCGCCAAAGCCTGCGATCCGGTCGCGATGGCCGAAGCGATGGCGCTGGCGATCCGCGCGGGACGCCTCGCCCGGCTGGCCGGCCGGATTCCGGAGCTGCCGTACGCTTCGGCGAGCAGCGCCGAGGCGGGCAAGCTGTTCACGTTCCGGGACGGAACGGACGCGGGCCAGGCGGCGGCCGCTGCGGGGACGGCCGGGGCAAGCCGCGCCGGGGCCGACGGCGGCGACGCCGCTGCGGCTCCGGCTCCGGCTGAGCTCTCGACAGAAGCCGCTGCGATCCCGTTGGGAATGGCGGGCGGGACAAGCATAGCCAGCGCCCGTTCCGCGACGAAGGAGGCCGGCCGATGAAGGAGCGCGTGCTCATCCTCGGCGGCGGCATCATCGGGCTCGCCTGCGCGTTCGAGGCGGCGAGCGACGGCTCGCGCGAGGTGACGGTCGTGGAGCGCGGCGGCTTCGGCGGGCAGGCGACAGGCGCGGCGGCGGGCATGCTGGCTCCGTTCTCCGAGAACGTCGAGCAGCCGGATGCGTTTTTCGAGCTGTGCCTGGACAGCCTGCGCCGCTACCCGGAGTGGGTGGAGCGCATCGAGGAGCGGAGCGGGATGGAAGCGGGGCTGCGCCGCACGGGCAGCCTCGGGGTGGCGCTGCATGAAGCGGATCTGCTGCCGCTGCAGTCGCGGCTGCGTTGGCAGCGCGCCGCCGGCAGCGGAGCGGAGCTGCTGACGGCGGCGCAAGCGGCGCGGCTGGAGCCGCGGCTCGCCGCCTGCGCGGGAGGCATCTATACGCCGGCGGAGGCGCATGTGGACGCGCCGCAGCTCGCCGCGGCGCTGGAGCAGGCGTGCCGCAGCGTCGGCGTCCGGCTCAGAGCCGGCCAGGGCGGGCTGGCCTCGCTGGAGCTGCGGCCCGGCGACGCCCCGGAATGTCCGGTCGCCTTGACGACGGAGCGCGGCGAACGCTTCGAGGGTGATCGGCTCGTGCTGTGCGCCGGCGCCTGGAGCGGGGAGTTCGAGCGGCTGTTCGGCCTGCCGGAGACGATCCACCCGATCCGCGGCCAGATCTGCGCGTACGGCGTGCCGGACGGCGAGGTGCGCCATATGGTGTTCACGAGCCAGGCCTACTGGGTCGGCAAGTCGGGCGGCAGGCTCGTCTGCGGCGCGTCGGAGGACGTGGCCGGCTTCTGCACGGACGTCACGGATCGAGGCATCGGCCGGCTGGAGCGCTGGAGCGCCCGGGCTTTTCCGATGCTGGCGGGCATGCGGCCGAGCCTGCGCTGGGCCGGGCTGCGGCCCGCGACCCGCGACGGCCGTCCGCTCATCGGCCGGCTGAGCGGCTATCCGCAGGTGCTGTTCGCGGCGGGGCATTACCGCAACGGCATCCTGCTCGCGCCGGCGACGGCCGCCGCCGTGCTCGGCTTGCTGGAGGGAGACGAGCTTGCGGCGAGCGCGGCGTTCCATCCGGAGCGCTTCCGGCGCGGATTTTCGGCGCACCCGTCCGGAGCCTTCGCTCCGAGCGCCGGCGCGGGGACGTCTGCGCCGAGCCGGGCGGAAGCGGCAGGGCGCGGGGACGACGCGGGCAGGACGGCCGCCGCCCCCGGCGGGCCAAGGAGGGGACGCGCATGAGGCGATTCAAGAAAACGCTGACGATCGCAGGCTCCGACTCCGGCGGCGGGGCGGGCATCCAGGCGGATCTGAAGACGTTCCAGGAGCTCGGAACGTTCGGCATGAGCGTGCTGACGGCGGCGACGGCGCAAAACTCGGTCGGCGTGCAGGGCGTCTACCCGCTCCCGGCGGAGGCGGTCGCGCGGCAGCTCGACTCGGTGCTGGACGACATCGGAGCGGATGCGGTGAAGACGGGCATGCTGTTCTCCGCCGACATCATCGGCATCGTCGCCGGCAAGCTGGAGCGCTGCGGGGCGGGACCGATCGTCGTCGATCCGGTCATGATCTCGAAGCACGGCTCGCGCCTGCTGGAGGAAAAGGCGGCCGAGGCGCTGCGGACCCGGCTGCTGCCGCTGGCGGAGGTCATAACGCCCAATCTGCCGGAAGCGTGCGCGCTGCTCGGCTGGGACGAGAGCGAGCTCGCGACCGAGGCCGCGATGGAAGCGGCCGCACGGGAGCTGCTGCGCTTCGGCAGCCGCCATGTGCTGCTGAAAGGCGGGCATCTGCCCGGCAGCGCGGAGGCGGTCGACCTGCTGCTGTCCGCCGATCGGCCGGACCGGCCGGAGCGGTTCGCCGCCGCGCGCGTGCCGACGCCTCACACGCATGGCACCGGCTGCACGACCGCCTCGGCGATCGCGGCGCTGCTGGCGCTCGGCCATGAGCTGCCGGAGGCGGCGCGCCGCGCCAAGGCGTTCACGCTGAAGGCGATCCAGGCGGCAGGGCCGACCGGAGCCGGCACGGGCTCGCTCTGGCATGCCGCCTGGCGGTCGGAGCCGCTGGCGGAGGCGGGCGCTGCCGGGTCGGCGGGGCGTTCGCTGCCGCGGGCATAAGCAGGATTTTTTCGGACGCGGCCGCGGACGGGAGCGATCTCAATCGGCGGGCGGAGCGGAAGCGTGTCCAGATCGGGGAACCTTTTCCAGTCCGCTGCGTCTAATCGAGCATCACGGTCACAGGCCGGTCGGGGAGGTCGCATACGGATGCGAAGCGAGCGCAAAGCGCCGAGGAAGAGGAAAAAGGGAATGCGGCTCGTCGCGCTTGCCGCTGTCGCCGCTGCCGCAGGAGCCTGGCTCTACGGGTACGGCATCATGCCGATCTGGCAAGGCGGGATGGCCGCGATCGCAAGCGACAAGGAGCGCTACTCGCTCGACATCTCGACGCTGCCCGGCGAATATTCCATGGAGCTCGATCTGACGGATCTGTCCGCCAACGTCGGCCGCGACCTGTACCGCCACGGCGACCAGCGGATCTGGCTGTCGCATCTGGAGCCGAACAGCGGCCTCCTGATGGCCTGCTTCCGCTCGGACGGCACGGTCTCGTGGAGCGGAGCGACGCTGGCGAGCGGCCTCCGCCATGCTCGAAGCGACAGCGGCTTCGGGTATACGCTGGAGGCGAGGATGGACGTTCAAGCCGCGGGAAGCGTCTACGAGGCTTCCGGTACCGGCATGTCGGGCATCAATTATCGCAAGGGCGACATGTTCTGCTATTTTCCTTTTCCCGACAAGGCGGCGGAGGAGGCGGCGAAAAAAGAGGGCAAGGCGCTGCTGGTCGTGGAAGGGCTGCAGCTGCATCGCTGGACGCGCCGGTAGAAGGCGATGCGGCGGGGAGGGCTTGAGCGGTCGCGGCCACTCGGACGGATCGGAAGGGATAAGATGGAGAGCGGTCAGGAGGATGCGGCTCGGCCTAGGGCCGGGAGCATCCTTTTTGCGCATTCCTTATTGCGCATGCCGCGGCAGCAAGCCGCAGTCATCCCCCGGCAGGGCAGGCGCATAGAGTATAAGAGCAGAAGAATGGCCAACGGTGCCGATGAAGGAGCATGGACATGAAAACGAATGGGAAACCGGGCAAGGCGAGCCGGCCTTTCGTGCCGGGCGGCGCGCCCTCAGCCAAAGGAAGGGCCGCAACGGACAGCCGTCCGCGTCCGAGACGAGTCTCGCGTCCGATGTATCAGGTCGATCATCCGGACTATTCCGAATTGGAAGGATTGGGAGAATCGCCGTCCGTCGACAGCCCGCATCAGGACACGGACGGACGCAGGCCGGGAGGCATCCGCCGGGTCAAGCTGCACGGCTTCGCCGCTGTGGCGAGTCCGTTGGAGGGAGGGCTCGAGGCGGAGGAGCTTGGCGCTCGCGAAGACGAAAGCGAAGGTGAAGGCGAAGGCGAGCCGCAGCGCCGGAGTCGGGCGGCTTTCGAAAGAGCGGGCGAGGGGGACGGGGAGCTCGCTCGCCCGTCCGCAGAGAGCGAGCCGGACTTCCACGCGTCCAGCCGGTCGGCGGCGGAATGGGCGCGGCTGGAGGAGGTCCGCTTCAGCCCGGCGCTGAAGATCCGCACCTCGCCGACGGTGCGGCTGCTGCCGCAGGCCATGCCCGGCGGCGGGACGCCGGAAGCGGGAGCGGATGTCCGCTCCGCGCCGCCTGCGGCAGCCGCCGCGCAAGGCGGGCCCGGAGTTTCGCAGGCGGGCGCGGAGCTTGCGGAAGGTCCGGTTGCGGACGGCAGCGAGCTGCAGTTCGGCACGGTCGCCTTCGACTTCAAGGAACGCAGCCGCCTCGACCTTATCCTGCCGCTGCAGCAGCCGTTCCGGGACACGGGCTACTCTCTCGCCTGCTCGCTCGACGTGCCGTTCTGCCATGCCGTCGTGCGCGCGAAGCTGGGCGCGGAGGCGGTCGTGACGCTCATCCGCACGCAGGAGGAAGGCAACTCGCGCGGCCGGCTGGACTGGATCGCCGCCGGCCGCAGGGAGTAAGGCCCGAAAGCGCGCACCCCGCCGGGCAGGGCCGAGCCGAGCTGCGGCGGGAACGCGGCTTCGTTCAGGCGCAAGTGCAGGATGAACCGAAAGAAGGACAGCTCCATCGTCATGACGGCGATGGAGCTGTCCTTTTTCCTATGCGCGCACGCAGAAGCAAGCCGAATCGCCAGCTGCCGGCCCCATGCGGCGCGCGTCCCGGCAAGGCAGCTGTCCAACCTGTACAAATGCCGTTTCCCCTGGCCGGCGACTCTCATAAGCTGGCTATTAGAGAGGTGAGAAAAGTGAGAGAGTCGCAGCCGAGCCGCCAGGGCGAAAAGCCATCCGAGGCAAAAGCGGCGCCGCGCAAAAAGCGCCGCGCGCCGGGCGCGAGCGTCTCCGGCGTTCGGAGAGGAGCCCGCGCGAAGCCTGCGGGGCCGAGGGCCGGCAAAGGCGCAGCGCCCGATCGAATTGCGAGAATGGACGAAAGTCCGGCCCATCCGCGGACCGAATCCGACGAGAGGCTGGGCGGCGCGAGAGAAGCGGACGAGGCAATGCCGTCCGAATCGAGGGCCGGAAACCGCCGGCAGGCCGAGGCCGATCCGCCGCCGCGATGGCGGCCATCCGGCGAGGACGCTCCGTCTCCGCTTCTGCCGCCGGGTCCGCTGGAGGAGGATGCGGCTCCTGCCGTATCGGTCATCATCCCGGTCATGAACGAACGCCGGACGATCGCCGCGGTGCTTGCCCAAGCGAAGCGGGTCCATCCGCGCACGGAGCTGATCGTCGTCTCCAACGGCACGAGGGACGGCTCCGACCGGATCGCGGCCCGCATGGGAGCGAAGGTGCTGCGCTGCGCCCGCGCGCTCGGACATGACGTAGGGCGCAGCGTAGGAGCTCGCGCCGCCCGAGGAGAGGCGCTGCTTTTCCTCGACGGGGATATCGTGCTGCCCGCCGCCAAGCTGCGTCCGTTCGTGCAGGCGGTACTGAGCGGAGGAGCCGATGTGGCGCTGAACGACTATTCGGGACCGACCGGCCGCAGCTGCGTCCATCCGGTCGTGCTCGCCAAGCATGCGCTGAACTCGATGGCAGGACGGAGCGACCTGCGGGGGACGTCCCTCACCGCGGTCCCTCATGCGATGTCCCGCGCGGCTGCGGAGCGCATCGGCGTGGAGGCGCTGGCGGTGCCGCCGCTGGCTCAGGTCAAGGCGCTGGCCGCAGGACTCGCCGTCCGGCGGATCGTGCATGTCGACGTCGGCCGCCGCAACCGCAGCCGGTTGAAGCGCGAGCGCACGAATCCGCTGCATCGCCTCATCACGGGCGATCATCTGGAGGCGGCGGCATGGCTGGCCGAGGCGCAGGCCAAGGCGCTGGAGTCCGGTTCCGAGACGAGGGAAGGGAGCGGCTTGTCATGACGAAAAAGCAAGCTTCTGCCGGAAGGCGCGGCGCTGCCAGCCGAGTCGGCCGATCCGGCCGACCCGTCCGGCGGCACGCGCGGCGCAGCCCGCGCTCCAAGCGAGCGCCGGCCTCGGGCAGCCGCCGGCATCGTTCCCTGGCCGCTGCCCGGAGGGCGGCAGCCCGTCGAGGCGGGGCGGCCCGATCGCGGTCCGCCCGCGCTGCCCGGCTGCAGCCGGCGGCCGCCGGCCACGGCTGGAGCTTCCCGCCGGAAGCGGCCGCGGTGCTCTGCTCCGCCCGCGCGGAGTCGCTCGAGGCGGCGGCGGCCTGGATGGAGAAGCTGGGCTGCCGCAAGCTCGTGCTCGTGCGCTGCGGACCCGGCTCCGCCGAGCCGGAAGCGCCAGCCGGCGCAGCCGAGCTCGCCGCAAAGGCGTCCGCCGCCGACGATGCCGGGCTGGAGGCGGCGCAGCGCATCCGGCTGCGGCATCCGCATGGCGGCGCGGCCGCCTGGGCCGCCGGCGCGGCAGCCGCGCGGCAGCTGCAGCCGCGGGCCTTGCTCGTCGCGGACGCCGATGAGGCGCTGCAGCCGGCGAGCCGCATGATGCTGCAGGCCGTCCTGCGCGCCGCGCCGGAGCGGCCGGCGGCGGCGCTCGCGGAGGATGGCGGCTGCAGGCGGCCTTTCTCGAAGTGGAGCCCGCAGACGCGGCTCAACGCCTTTTTGCACTGGTCGCTCGGAGGCGAGCGGCGGACGGCGATGTCGCTGGAGCGGACGCCGTTCGCGCTCAACGGCGCGGCGCTCCGCCGCCTCGAAGACGGGGCGCTGCTGGCGCAGCCGCCGCGCGCGCTGGCCGCGCTGCTGGCCGGCGGCGGATCGGCGCTGCCCGTCCGCGTCCGTCCGAGCCGGGTGGCGTCCGAGCCGATCCGTCCGCTCGCTTATGCCGACGCGATCCGTTTGGCCGGAGCGCCGCCCCGCTTCCGCTATCCCGACCATAGCCGCGACCGCGCTGCGGCCGCCGGGCATGGAGAGGCCGGCATGAACCCGTAATCCACGAAGGAGTGAAGCTGAAGTGAAAGCCATTTTGCTGGCCGGTGGGACCGGTACCCGTCTCCGTCCGCTGACCGGGCTGATGAACAAGCATATGCTGCCCGTCTACCAATATCCGATGATCCACTACGCGATCCACACGCTGGCAGAGGCGGGCGCGGACGAAATCCTGCTCGTCACGGGACGGCAGTCCGCGGGACTGTTCATCGACTATCTCGGCAGCGGCGAAGCGTTCGGAGCGCGCCTCACCTACCTGATCCAGGAGCAGGCCGGCGGCATTGCCCAAGCGCTTGATTTGGCGAAGCCTTTCATCGCTCCTCAGGAGAAGTTCCTCATGCTGCTCGGCGACAATCTGGTGGAGGACTCGCTGAAGCCTTACGTCGAAGCCTACCGCGGCCAGGAGCCGGGCACGGCGATGGTGCTGCTCAAGGAGGTGCCGGACCCGCATCGGTACGGCGTGCCGGTGTTCGACAGCGAGGGAGGCATCGCCGCGATCGAGGAAAAGCCGGCCAACCCGGCGACGAGCTACAGCGTCACCGGCATCTACCTGTACGACGGCAGCGTCTTCGACATCGTCGCCGTCACGCAGCCTTCGGGACGCGGCGAGCTGGAGATCACCGACGTCAACAACGCCTACGCCAGGCAAGGCAAGCTTCGCTACGAGGTGCTGCCGGGCTGGTGGACCGATGCGGGCACGTTCGACTCGCTGCACGAGGCGGCGGGCTGGATGAAGGACCGCATGGCCGCTGCCGGGGCGGGCCGGGCTGCAGGCGGAGCGGATGCGGCAGGCGGGTCGGCCGGGACAGACGAGGCAGGCGCGGCGGATGAGTCGGGCGAGGCAGCTGAGCCGGGCGAGGCGGATGAGGCAGGCGCTGGGAAAAGCGTCCCGGTCGAAGCCGTCCCGCCGGATGACGCGCCAACTCCCGCAGCGACGGAAGAATCGGCTGCGGCGATGGATGCTTCGCCCGCAGACGACGATTCCGCTTCGCAGGGCTGACCGCAAGCGCCCGAGGCGCGAAACGGAAGCTGCAGCCCGAAGAAATCGGGTTGCAGGCGCCGCGTGGCGCGAAACGGAAGCTGCAGCCCGAAGAAATCGGGTTGCAGGCGCCGCGTGGCGCGAAACGGAAGCTGCAGCCCGAAGAAATCGGGTAGCAGCTGCCGCGTAGCGGGAAACGGAGGCTGCATCCCGAAAAAATCGGGTTGCAGGCGCCGCGGAGCGCGAAACAGAAGCTGCAGCCCGATAAAATCGGGTTGCAGGCGCCGCGTAGCGGGAAACAGAAGCTGCAGCCCGAAAAAATCGGGTTGCAGGCGCCGCGTGGCGCGAAGCAGAAGCTGCAGCCCGAAAAAATCGGGTTGCAGGCGCCGCGGAGCGCGAAACGGAAGCTGCAGCCCGAAGAAATCGGGTTGCAGGCGCCGCGCAGCGCAGAACAGAAGCTGCAGCCCGAAAAAATCGGGTTGCAGGCGCCGCGCAGCGCCTTCGCAGGCGTGATCTTGACTCGAATAAATCGAGTCAAGGCCGCTCATTTCCGCACACAGAGGAGGAAGCCGACATGGCAAAGGCAGGCCGCCGCGCGGCTGTCCCCGAAAACGAAAAGCTCCATGCGCAGGGACGCGAGGAAGGCTACCGCCAAGGGCTGGAGGCCGGACGCCAGGCGTTCGGCGTGCCGTGGCCCGGCACGAGCATCATCATCCCGACCTTTGACAAGCGCGGCTATCTGGAGCAATGCCTGGACAGCATCCTCGCCCACACGCCGGAGCCGTACGAGATCATCGTCGTCGACAACGGCTCCTCCGACGGGACGGCGGAGATGCTGGCGAGCCGCGGCGCGGCGCTCGGCTTCGGCCGCCTGCGCTGGCGGCTCATGGGCCGCAACGCCGGCTTCGCCGCGGCGGTCAATCGCGGGCTCATGATGGCGCGCGGAGAGAAGCTGCTGCTGCTCAACAACGATACGCTCGTCACGCCGCGCTGGCTCGACAATCTGACGGCTTGCCTGGACGGCATCCCGAATGCCGGCATCGTCGGCCCGGTGACGAACTTCATCAGCGGCGAGCAGCGGATCGACGCGCCGTACCGGACGATTCCGGCGATGCGGGCCTGGGCCGCCTCGTTCAACGAGCCGGACCCCGGCCGCTGGCGGGAGACGGAGCGGCTGACTGGCTTCTGCATGCTGATGAGGCGCGGCCTGCTGGAGGAGATCGGCTACTTTGACGAAGGCTACGAGGTCGGCAACTACGAGGACGACGACTTCAGCCTTCGCGCCCGCCTGGCCGGCTATCGACTCGCGATCGCGGGGGACGCTTTCATCCATCATTACGGCAACGTCAGCATCCGGTCGATCGGCCGGAGGATGGAGGCGATCACGCTGCGCAACCGACGGTATTTCCTGGCGAAATGGGAGGGAGCCGGCTCCCTGCCCCCCGCGATCCGGCCGGAGGAGCGATCCGCTTCGGCGGGCGAGCTCGAGCTCTATCCCGGCGGCATCGCCGCCGAAGGCGCGGACGGCACGGTCTGGTGGGTCGAGAGCGGCCGCCGCTGGCGGATTGACGGCGCGTGGACGCTGCCGTCGAAGAGAATCGCAATGCCGCTGCTGCGCCGCTTGGGCGTAGCAGCGGAGCCGGTGCCGGCCGAGCTGGCCGCCGTCCGCTGGCACGGGCTGCCGGACGCGCCGCCGCTGCCGGACGCGCCGGACGGCGGCGCGAAGCCGCCGGAGGCCGTGCTGCTGCCGGACGGAAGCGTCGGCCTCGTCGAGGAAGGGCGGCTGCGCCGGCCGCTGAACCCGCTGGCCGCGTCCAGCTGGTCGCTGGAGCGGAGGCCGGTCCGCCGGCGGCTGTCGCCGGCGGAAGCGGACGCCATCCCCGCCGGCCCGGCCATTGCGGCCGCTCCGCAGCTGCATCAGCGGCTCTAGCCCGCAAGCTTTCGCAGGACGAAAGCGATTGGCGGCTCTAGCCGCAAGCTTTCGCAAAATGAAAGCAATTGGCGGCTCTAGCCGCAAGCTTTCTCGGTACGAAAGCAATCGTGGTAAAAACGGCACTGAGAAGCGCCGGAGCGGATCATGGTTAGAGTTTAAGCCTACTACCAGCAAGCTTTTCCCCATTACGGACCGAATCAAGGAGGAATGCTCTCATGGCAATACTGCTGCTTGCGGCATCCAAGCCGGCTACGCGGCGCATGAAGCCGAAGACCGCTGCCGGAGCCAAAAAGACGACGACCCGCACAGGAGGCAAGCGCAAGAAGGCGTCCGGTACGATCCGCCGCAAAGCGAAGTCCGCTGCAGGCGGAAAAGGAGCGCGGCCACGGAGGCGCGCCGCAGCCGCGAGGCCGCGGCGAATCCGCCGGATCCGCCGCGCGCCGCTGCAGGCCGTGCCTCAGATGGCAGGCAGCCCGAGCTATGTGGCCGGCTTCCAGCAGACCTACAACGAAGGGTACCAGCTCGGCTTCGGCCAAGGCTACGAGGAAGGGCTGCAGCTGGCGTACGAGACGCAGCCCTAGCGGCAGCATCGGCGTCCGGGAGAAGGCCCGCGCCACCGGGCGCGGAGACCGCGCGGCTACTTGGCCGCACTCGCCGCCACCAGGCGTCGAGACCGCGCGGCCGCCTGGCCGCACTCGCGCCACGGGGGCGCCGAGACTGCGCGGCTACTTGGCCGCACCCACGCCACCGGGCGCCGAGCCCGCGCGGCCGCCTGGCTGCACTCGCACCACCGGGCGCGGAGACCGCGCGGCCGCCTGGCTGCACTCGCGCCACCGTGCGCCGAGCCCGCGCGGCCGCCTGGCTGCACTCGCACCACCGGGCGCGGAGACCGCGCGGCCGCCTGGCTGCACTCGCGCCACCGTGCGCCGAGCACGCGCGGCCGCATGGGCCCACTCGCGCCACCGGGCACTAAGCCCGCCCTGCCGCTCGGCGGCGTGGATATCCGCCGCTTTTGGCGGACGGCGGACAAGAGGCCAAGAGGGCGCCGCGCCGCCGGAATACAGTAAGACAAGGAGAAGGGAGGCAGATGGCATGGCATCACAGGAGCAGCTGCTGGCGGCGGGAAGGGCGGCGGGCCGCATCGCCGGAGAGGCGCACGGCCGCCGGGACGGAGCTTGCCGGAGCGCCGCGCAGACGGTCGCTCCCGCCGCGTACCCGCAGCGTCCGCTGACCGTCCTCTTCGTGCCGCAAGGCTTCCCGGCCATCGACGAAGGGGTGGCGGACGCGCTCCGGCAGCACGCCAGCACGGTCCATGTCGGCCATCCGTCGACGATGCTCGCGCAGGCCGCCGAGCTGAGGCCGCAGCTGGTGCTCGTCATGAACGGGCTGCATGTGTTCCCGCCGGACCATGCCGAGCAGATCGCGGCGATCCGCGCGCTCGGCATCCGCACGGCGATCTGGTTCGCCGACGATCCGTACTTCACCCGCGAGACGGCGCGGCTCGCGCCGCTTTACGACGCCGTCTTCACGCATGAGCTCGAGGCGGTTCCGTTCTATCGGGCAAGCGGAGCGAACGCGCATTACTTGCCGCTCGGCGCGAATCCGGCGGTGTTCCACGCGAAGCCGGTCGGCCAGGAGTATCGCAGCGACGTCTTTTTCGTCGGCACGGGCTTCTGGAACCGGATCCGCCTGCTCGACGAGGTGCTGCCCGCGCTGGAAGGCCGCAAGGTCGTCCTCGCTGGCGGCGAGTGGGAGCGGCTCGACCGCTACGCCCGCTACAAGCCGTTCATCCGGCCCGGCTTCATGCCGATCGAGGAGACGGTGAATTTCTACAACGGGGCGAAAATCGTCCTTAACATCCACCGCACGACCGAGCCGGGCTCCGACAACCACAACGATGCCGGACTCCGGGGAGCGTCGATCAATCCGCGGACGTACGAGATTTCGGCTTGCGGCACGCTGCAGCTGACCGACATCCGCGACGATCTGCGCCGGTACTACGAGCCGGGCCGGGAGCTGGACGTGTTCACCACGCCGGCGGAGCTGACCGCCAAGATCCTCCACTACCTCGACCATGAGGACGAGAGGCGGCGGATCGCCGTGCGCGGCATGCTGCGCACGATGCGGGACCATGCCTTCGCCGGCAGGCTGGGCATGCTGCTCGACCGGGCCGGATGCTGAAGCGCAAGCAGCCGCAGGCGACCGCCGGGCTGGCTATGAAGAAGGAGGAAGCATAGTGGCAGTAAAATCCATGCGCGGCAAGCGCATCCGTCCAAGCCGCCAGAAGCGTCAGGCAGCCGCTTCCGTCAGGAGAAGCGCGCCCCCGCTGCTGGACGCCGAAGTCCAGCGCGGACGCGAAGCGGGCTTCGCCGCAGGAATGGAGCATGGGCTGTGGTACGGCAAATGCGAGGCTGGCTTGAGCCGCCTGCAGTACGCGCCGCCGGTCTTTCCGATCCACGTCCTGTTCGTCGCGACGGCGAAGGGCTATCCCTACTCGCCGCTCGACTCGGCGATCGCCGACACGCTCCGCTCGATGACCGCGAGGGTGAGCATCACCGACACGCAGCAGCCGGTCGTGCAGCTGGCCAAGGAGCTGCGGCCCGACGCGGTCATCGTGCTCGACGGGCTGCAATATCCGACCGAGCAGGTGGACGCGATCCGCGTGCTCGGCATCCGCACCGCCGTCTGGTTCACGGATGATCCGTACTATTCCGACATTACCCGCAAGCTCGCCCCGCATTACGACTTCGTGTTCACGCTCGAGAGCAACACGGTCGAATTCTACCGGCAGCTCGGCTGCCCGAACGTCACCTACCTGCCGCTCGGCGTCAATCCGGCCGAGTTCCGTCCCCGCAATCCGGACCTGTCGCTGCGCCGCGAGATCAGCTTCGTCGGCTCGGCCTACCACAAGCGCGTCGATTTCTTCAACCAGATTACGCCTTACCTCGCCACCCGCGACATCGCCATCTCCGGCCTCTGGTGGGAGCGGCTCCGGGACTTCCGGCTGCTCCAGTCCAAGATCCGCGCCGGCCACTGGATGGACCCGATGGAGACGGCCGCCACGTACAACGGAGCGAAAATCGTCATCAACATGCACCGCGCCCATGACGACGAGACGTTCAACAGCAACAGCGCGCAGCTGACGGCCATATCGCCGAATCCGCGCACGTTCGAAATCTCGGCCTGCGGCACGCTGCAGCTGACGGATGTGCGGGACGACCTCGCCCGCTTCTACGAGCCGGGCGTGGAGATCGCGACGTATGCCTCGCCGCAGGAGCTGGTCGAGAAGATCGACTACTACCTGAACCACGAGGAGGAGCGGCAGGCGATCGCGTTCCGCGGCATGTGCCGGACGATGAAGGAGCACACCTACGCCCACCGGCTGACGACGATGCTTTCCGTCATGTTTCCGTCATGACGGCGCTTCCGGCCCGCGCTGACGGCGCCGGGCAAGGAGGGCGATGAGCATGGAGTTCCGGCCGAGGCTGCTGTTCTTCTCCCATATCGGCAGTCCCGAGGCGATCACCGGCGCGGAGAAGCTGCTGCTGTCCACGATCGTCGAGCTGTCGGCCGTCGCCGACTGCACGCTCGCGGTGCCCGAGGAAGGCATCCTGTCCGGACGCGCCGCCGCCGCAGGCATCCCGGTGCGCGTGACGGGGCATGTGCCGATCTACTATTCCATGTATTTGGGGCTGCCGTCTGTTCCCGAGGAAGTCGAGGAGGGAACGGGTAGCGAGGCGATGGAGCGGCTGTACCGGCTTTTGCTGGAAATAAGGCCGCATGCGGCGTGGGTGAACACCTGCGTCCAGCCGCTGCCGGCGATCGCCGCCAAGCGGCTCGGCATCCCGGTCATCTGGTGCCTGACCGAGACGATGCGTCCGGCCGCCGGCGTCGGGCCGACGATGAAGCTCATCGAGCAGCATGCCGACCGCGTCGTCGGCATCTCCGCCTCGACGCTGAAGCCTCTCGCATCTCCGCTCGCGCTGTCCCGCTCGGAGGTGCTGCTGCCCGGCGTAGACACGGCGGCGTTCAAACCGTGGACCTGGGCGTCCAGCCGCGCCGTCCGGCGAGCCGAGCTCGGCTTGCAGGAGAAGCAGGTGCTGGTCGGGTTCATCGCTTCGCATCTGTATGAGAACAAAGGGCTGGAGCACTTCCTGGCCGCAGCCGGAATGGCGGCCGCCTCGCGGCCCGACCTGCGCTTCGTCGTCATCGGCAACCCGGTCGACGCGGAGTACGCCGCCCGCTGCGCGCGGATCGCGGACGCGGCCGGTCTGTCGGCCCGCCTCAGCTGGCTGCCGTTCGAGCCGGACGTATCGCGCGCCTATCCGGCGATGGACGTCCTGGTCGTGCCGAGCATCGTGGAGGAAGGCTTCGGCATGACGGCGCTGGAGGGGCTGCTGTTCGGCAAGCCGGTCGTCGCCTACGCCTCCGGCGGCCTCGCGGAAATTCTGCACGCGACCGGCAACGCCGACTGGCTGGCGCCGATGGGCGACTATGCCGGGCTCGCGGAGCGGATCGGGCGGCTCGCGGACAACGCGCCGCTGCGGCTCGCGACCGGAACGCGCAGCGGCGCGGCCGCGCTTGCCGTGTTCGGCATGCCGGCCTTTCGCGGACGGCTGCTGGCGAGCCTCGAGCGGCTGCGGCTGCCGCGCGAGCCGGAGTCCCGGATCGCGCACGGCTCTGGGCCGGAGCGCGGCCTGCTCGCCGGCTGGACGCTGCGGCCGATCGCAAGCCCGGAGGCGGAGGCGTCCGCCGGACTCGGCGGCGTGCCGCGGTCCAGCTGCCGGACGGCGTGCTGGCGCTGCTGACCCGCCTCCGGAGCAAGCCGCTCGCTCGCCTGCGAGGCGGCGGCCGCGGAGCCGCCCGCGCCGGCTTCGCCAAGCTTGGCGAGCGGAGGGGCTGCGCGAGGCCGGCTGCGCCGCGGCAGCATCCGCGCGCGGCGAGCCCGGCGCGGCGAGCGCAGCCGCCCGGCCCGGCGCAGGCGTGCCGGCGGCGCCTCGCGCCGCCGCAAGATCGGCTCTGCCGGCCGCAGAGCCGGCAGGAAGAAGCGCTAGAGCATCTATTTTCAACCCGAAAGGCGGAATGGACGAATGCGAGTGATGACCGTGCTCGGCACGCGGCCGGAGATCATCCGGCTCAGCCTCATCATCGGCAAGCTCGACCGGCTGGCGGACCGGCACATCCTCGTGCATACGGGACAGAACTATACCGATTCGCTGAACGACGTGTTCTTCCGCGAGCTGGAGGTGCGTCGTCCCGACCATGTGATGGCGGGCGGCAGCCACACGCTCGGCGGCCAGCTGTCCGTCATGTTCGGCGAGATGGAGCGGCTGCTGCGCGAGGAGCGGCCGGACATCGTGCTGCTGCTCGGCGATACGAACAGCGCGCTGTGCGCGATCGTAGCGGAGCGGATGGGCATCCCGGTCGCGCATATGGAGGCCGGCAACCGCTGCTACGACCTGACCGTGCCGGAGGAGAAGAACCGCCGCATCATCGACGCCGTGTCGACGATCAACATGCCGTATACCGAGTACAGCAAGCAGAACCTGCTGCGCGAGGGCTTTCCGGCGAACCGCATCGTGCGCACCGGCAACCCGATCGGCGAGGTGATGGCGCAGTACAAGGACCGCATCGACGGAAGCGGCGTGCTGGAGCGGCTCGGCCTGCAGGAGCGGGACTATGTGCTCGTGACGACGCACCGCGCCGAGAACGTCGACGTGCCGGCCCATCTGGACGGCATCCTCGGCGGACTGAACCGGATCGCGGAGCGGCACGGCAAGCGGATCGTCTGCAGCATCCACCCGCGCACCCGCTCGCGCATCGACGCCGGCGGCACGGCGGTGCAGCCGCATCCGCTGGTCGAGTTTCATGAGCCGTTCGGCTTCTTCGACTTCGTGCGGCTGGAGCGGGACGCCTGGTGCGCGGTCAGCGACAGCGGCACGGTGCAGGAGGAATGCTGCCTGCTCGGCGTGCCGACGGTGACGATCCGCAACACGACGGAGCGTCCCGAGACGGTCGACTGCGGCAGCAACGTCGTGAGCGGCTTGCGGGCGGGCAATATCGCGGATGCGGTCGACGTCATGACGGCGCTGCCGGCAAGCTGGGGCATCCCGGCGGGATACGAGGCTTTGGACGTTTCGGACATCGTAGTGAAATATGTGCTTGGAGGGAAATGGAATGTTTGAAAACTCTCGCATCCTTGTCACCGGCGGAACCGGTTCCTGGGGGCATGAGCTGATTCGGCAGCTGCTGCCGCAAAATCCGAAGGAAATCATCGTATTCTCGCGCAGCGAGTCGGCGCAGGTGACGATGAGCCGCATGTTCGAGGATGCGCGGCTCACGTTCCGCATCGGCGACATCCGCGACCTGGAGGCGCTGACGAAGGCGACGCAAGGCGTGGACTACGTGTTCCACCTCGCCGCGCTCAAGCATGTGCCAGTGTGCGAGGAGCATCCGTACGAGGCGCTCAAGACGAACGTGCTCGGCACGCAGAACGTCATCGAGGCCGCCAACCTGAACAAGGTGAAGCGCGTCATCTACATCTCGACCGACAAGGCGGCGAACCCGTCGAACTTCTACGGCATGACCAAGGCGATCGGCGAGAAGCTGATCGTATACGCGAACCTCGTAAGCACGGACACGAAGTTCGTCTGCGTGCGCGGCGGCAACGTGCTCGGCACGAACGGCAGCGTCATCCACCTGTTCACGAACCAGATCAAGACGAAGGGCCAGGTGCGGCTGACGGACCGCGGCATGACGCGCTTCTTCTTGACGCTGCATGACGCGATCAGCCTGCTGTTCAAGGCGTCGGAGGAAAGCCTCGGCGGCGAGATCTTCGTCATGACGATGCCGACCTGCCGCATCGAGGATTTGGCCGAGGTGCTCATGGAGGACATCGGCGTGCAGGCGGAGGTCGTCGAGACGGGCATCCGCCCCGGCGAGAAGCTGCACGAGATTCTGCTGACCGAGTTCGAGAGCAAGAGCACGGTCATTTACGACAAGGAATACCTGGTCATCCTGCCGCCGCTCGACATCCCCGGGCTTCAGCAGCGGTACAGCACGTATGACGCGGTCGACTTCGACAGCTTCTGCTCGAGCGAGAACCTGATGGACAAAGAGCAGATCCGCGACATGCTGAGGAGGGGCGGGTTCCTGCAATGAGGCTGCTCGTCCTCGGAGGGGGCGGCATGGCCGGCTCCATGATGGTCGATTACTTTCGCGGCCGGGACGGCTTCGAGCTCAGCTGGACGACGCGCGGCGGCGGGGACGGATCCCTGCCGCTCGACGCCTCCGACCTGGAGGCGGTGCGGCGCACGGTGGCGGCGGTCCGTCCCGAGCTGATCGTCAACTGCATCGGCAAGCTCAACGCCGACGCCGAGGCGCATCCGCTGGAGGCGTACGCGGTCAACGGCCTGCTGCCGCACTGGCTGGCGTTCGCCGCCGGCGAGATCGGCGCGAGGCTCATCCACATCAGCTCGGACTGCGTCTTCCTCGGCGACCGCGGCGGCTATACGGAGCTCGACCGGCCGGACGGCATCACCGTCTACGCGCGCTCCAAGGCGCTCGGCGAGGTGAACGATCCGCGCCATCTGACGATCCGCACGTCGATCATCGGGCCCGACGCCAGCCCCAAGGGCATCGGCCTGCTGCGCTGGTTCCTGGCTCAGACGGGCGAGGTGTCCGGCTACAGCCGCGTCTACTGGAACGGCGTGACGACGCTGGAGCTGGCCAAGGCGGTCGAGCATGCGGCGGCGCATCCGGAGATCGGCGGGCTCGTGCATCTGCTGGCGGCGGCTCCGGCAAGCAAGCTGGAAATGCTGGAGTGGTTCAAGGAGGCGTACGGCCGCGATGATGTTGCGATCGTGCCGGCGGCAGAGCCGGAGATCGACCGCACGCTGAGCGCGGTGCGGACCGATTGGACTTACCGGGCGCCAAGCATCCCGGACATGGTCCGCGAGCTGGCGGCATGGGAGCGGCGCGGGGGCTGATGGCCCAGTGGCGGCATGGGAGCGGCGCCCGCGAGCGAAGCCGCCCCTGCCGCACCACCCAGCTGCCGTAATTTTTGCTGCTGCAACTCCCTGCCGCCGCAATCCTTGCTGCTATAACCCCCGGCTGTTGCGCGGCCGGGCGAGGTTTGGACCGGCTTCGGCATGTCGCCGCAGCCGGTCCTTTTCCTGCTCCCGTTTTGCTTTTTCGGCGAAGGGGCAGTCCAGCGCAATCCCGCACGACATTCTCAGCGGCAAAATCTCAGCGGAAAATCATGTCGGGGGCCTGCAGCGCAAGTGGAGGGAACTCTCGGTGACGATTTGCGAATAGAATCATTCCCTTTGTGAGATTAATCACACAAACTTTGATCGATTGGAAGACATTGGAGCAGTTTATATGATTTTTCATATAAACTCAGCCTTCCTAAAATGTCAGGTGAGGATTTTGTGTAATTTATCGTACAAAGAGGTCGGAATTGATCAGTGAGCGGAGAATTTGTACGATCTTTCGTACAAAGCAGTCATGGATCATAGACCAGAGCAGTCAAGGTTCATCGATCAAAGCAGCCACGGAACATCGACGCTCGGTGCTGGCTTCTTCTCCACGTCAACCGGAGCCGTGGATGGCCGATAGTCCCCGTTTTGGAGAGGGCGATAAGCTGGCGGCGGCAAAAAAAGGATGCAACTAGCATGTTTTCGACGCATTCCGCATTTTTAGATACATCAGCGTATGGGCGGTCTTCAGCTCCAGAAGTCACGTTTGCTGCACGAGCCTTCATTCAAAGGATCGGGCCGGGCAAGCAGCGTTATGAAGCAAATGATGAGGGTCGGGAGGGGAGAGGAAGGATGATAGGGAAAGGAACGAGCAGGCGGGAAATCAGCGACTCCGGATCGTCCAGCCGCAGCATCGGGGGAACGAGCGGGCCAAAGGGAGCCGAAGCCTCCAATTGGAGAAGGTCGTCCAGCCGCAGGCTGAAAAAGGAAACGAGCGGTCACGAGACCGGCGGATCGGCAGGATGCAGGCTGGAAGAAGGCGCAGCCGGCGAGCGGAGCGAAGCGGGATCGTCCGGCCGTCGGAAGCGGCTCCTCGTCACCGGGGCGGGCGGCTTTTGCGGCTCGCATGCGGTGAGGCATTTCGCACGGGCGGGCTGGGAGATTGTCGCTTGCGTCCGTCCGGGATCGACGCCGTTCTGGGCAGACCCGGCGAAACGTCCGGACTGGTTCGTCGCTGCGGATGCCGTGGATGCGACGGATGCCTTGAATGTCATGGAAGCCGTGGATGCGACGGATGCCGTGAATGCCGCCGATAGCGTAGATGCCCCGGGAGCCGAAGCTGGCGTGGATTCCTCGGATGTTTTGAATGCCTCGGATGTCTCGAATTCCTTGGACGCCCCGGACGCCCTGGACGCTTCGAATGCCGTCGATCACGCCGATGCCTCGGATGACGGCGCTCCCGGCTCATCCTCTCTCGCCTTCGCAAGCCGGCCGGGCCGCGATGAGCCGGAGTGGCTGTCTCTCATCCGACTCGAGGCGCTCGACCTGTCGGAGCCCGGCTCGGACAGCCTGTCCGAGCTGCTGCGCCGGACGCGTCCGGACGCCGTCCTTCATCTGGCGGGGCTCAACGCCGCCGGACCTTCCTGGGCCGATCCATCCGGTTATCTGGACCTCAATCTGATGGGCACCGTCCGGCTGCTGGAGGCGGTCCGCGCTTCCGGGCATCCTTGCCGGATCGTCGTGGCCGGCTCGATGCTCGGCGGCTCGGCGGACGGTCCGCCGCCCGTCAAGCCTTTGCATCCGTACGCGCTGAGCAAAGCGATGCAGGCTCAGGCGGCGCTGGGCTGGCATGCGCTGTACGGGCTCGACGTGCTTGTCGCAATTCCTTCCAACCTCGTCGGCCCCGGCCCTTCCGCCGGCTTGAGCCGGCTGCTCGCCCGCTACGCGGCCGCTTGCGAGCGGACGGCAGCGCAGGCTGGAAATTCGGCAGAGGCCCCGCCTGCATCCGATCCATCCCTGCCAGGCCGGAGCGATGCCGCTGATCCGTCCCTGCCAGGCCGCAGCGATGCTGTCGCCGATCTCGCTCCATCTGCAGCGGCTGAGACGCAGGCTCCGCCTCCGTTCCGTCTGTCCTCTGCCACCGAAGCGCGCGATTTTCTCGACGTGCGGGACGCCATGACAGGCTACGAGACGCTGCTGGAGCGGGGCGCCGCAGGCCGCAGCTACGCCATGGCGAGCGGTAGGATGACGCCGCTCGGCGAGCTGGCGGAGCTGTACCGGGAGCTGGCCGCCGTGCCGCTGCCGATGGAGATCGGCGGCAGCACGGCGGCTTCGCCGGAGCCGATCGACGCCAGCGCGCTGCGCGCTCTCGGCTGGGCACCGCGCATCCCGCTTCGCCAGTCGGCGCAGGATACGCTGGAGGACTGCCGCGCCGCCGGCAGCGCCTGAGCGCCAGCGGCGCAGGCTGCCGCCGACATTTCAGCGAACGAACGCACGCGACAGAGCGACAGAGCCGTCTTTGCTCCGCCGGCAGCTAGAAAGCTGTCCCTAAAGGTCCACTCCGCGACCCGAGGGGGCTTTTTTTTCGTCGAAAAAGACTTCCTCTTCGATCGAAGGCGCGCCCCGCTTCACGCCGATCGGGCCATTTCGGCCGATATGAGTACCGATTCCGCCTATTCCTGTGCCGATATCGTCAATGCCGATGGCCGAAACGGCCGATCGAAAAGCCGAATTCGCCTCTATCGGCTCGCTGCCGCCGGAAGGTAGCCTAAGGAGGCGAGACGCGGAGGCCGAACGGGAACATGCAAGCGCTCCCATTCCAAGGTCCGACCGTTCCCGCCACTCGAGCTGAGGGGGAAGATGAATGAACCGATGGCTGAAATCGAGCCTGTCGCTGGCGCTGGCCGGGGCGCTGCTCGCCGGCTGCACGTCCGGCGGAGGAAATAACGGAAACAACGCAGGAAGCGGAGGCCAGACCGGCGGAGCGGGAGCAGACGGCCAAGGGGCGGCTGGCGCAGCCGAGCAGACGGCCTATCCGCTGCAGACCGACAAGCAGCTCGCCTACTGGGCGGAGCTGCCCGGCAATCTCGTCGGCGTACAGCCTTCGCTGGACGAGGTGCCTTTCTTTCAGGAATGGCAGAAGCGGACGGGCGTCAAGCTGGAATTCGCCTCGCCGCCGAGCGGGCAGGCGAAGGAGTCGCTCAACATGCTGCTCGCCTCGGGCGACCTGCCGGACCTGATCGAGTTCAACTTCCTCGACGGCTTCCCGGGCGGTCCGGAGAAGGCGATCAAGGACGGCTATATCCTGCGGCTGAACGACTACATCGACAAGTACGCGCCGAACCTCAAGCGATTCCTGCAGGACAATCCGGACATCGACAAGATGGTCAAGACGGACAGCGGCAGCTACTACGCGTTCCCGTTCATCCGGGAGGACGAGTATCTGCGCGTGTTCCAGGGGCCGATCATCCGCCAGGACTGGCTCGACGAGCTCGGACTGCCGGTGCCGGAGACGATTGACGACTGGACCGCGACGCTGCGCCGGTTCAAGGAGAAGAAGGGAGCGGCGGCGCCGCTGTCGTTCGTCAGCAAGCCGCGCTTTTTCCAGGAATCCGGCAACGGCGCGTTCCTCGGCGCGTTCGGCGTGACGCGAGGCTTCTATCAGGAGGACGGCCAGATCAAGTTCGGCCCGTCCGAGCCCGGCTTCAAGGACTATCTGGAGCTGTTCCGCGGCTGGTACGCCGAAGGGCTGATCGACAAAAACGCGGCGACGGCCGACGGCAAGGCGCTCGACGGCAACATCGTCTCCGGCGCGGCTGGGGCGACGGTCGCCAACGCCGGCGGCGGCATCGGCAAGTGGCAGCCGCTCGTCCAGGCAAAGGATCCCAAGGCGGTGCTCGCCGCCGCGCCGTACCCGGTGCTGAACAAGGGCGACAAGCCGAAGTTCGGCCAGCGCAACAACGCCTATTCGCCGGAGGGCATCGTCGCGGTCACGACCTCGGCCGAGGATCCGGAGCTCGCCGTGCGCATGCTCGATTTTGGCTACAGCGAGGAGGGACGGCTGTTTTTCAACTTCGGCACGGAGGGCGTCAGCTATGAAATGAAGGACGGTTATCCGACCTACACCGATCTGCTGATGAAAAATCCCGACAAGCTCGCGCCGGCCCAGATGATCTCGCAGTACGCGAGGGGCAGCTACAACGGGCCGTTCATTCAGGACAAGCGCTACGCCGAGCAGTTTTTCGCCCTGCAGACGCAGCGCGACGCGGTCGAGCTCTGGCAGCAGACGGACTCCGCGAGCTACAACCTGCCGCCGATCACGCCGACGGCGGAGGAAAGCTCGGAGTATGCGACGATCATGAACGACATCAATACGCTCGTCGACGAGATGACGCTCAAGATCATCCTCGGCAGCGAGCCGCTCGACGCCTATGACGATTACCTGGCGAAGATGAAGTCGCTGCGCCTCGACCGCGCCATCGAGATTCAGACGGCGGCGCTCGCCCGCTATTCCAGCCGTTGAGCCGCGAGCCGGGAAGGGGCCGTCCTCCGCAGCAGACAGGCTTCTTCCCGTCCCATGAAAAGAGGTGAACGAACCGCATGTCCGCGCCAAAATCGTTCCGCAGCCGCGCGTTGAGGGACTTTGCGATGAACAAGTACCTGTACCTCATGTTCCTGCCCGTGCTCGCCTACTACGTCGTGTTCCACTATTTCCCGATGTACGGCGCGACGATCGCCTTCAAGGACTATTCGCCGATCAAGGGCATCCTCGGCAGCGACTGGATCGGCCTGAGGCATTTCGAGGATTTTTTCCAGAGCTACTACTTCTGGCGCATCCTCAAGAACACGCTGCTCATCAGCCTATACTCGCTGCTGTTCGAATTCCCGGCGCCGATCGTGCTGGCGCTGCTCATCAACGAGGTGCGGCACCGCGCCTTCAAGCGGACCGTGCAGACGATCACCTACATGCCGTATTTCATCTCGCTCGTCGTCATCTGCGGCCTCGTCACCGACTTCACCAACGCGGACGGGCTGATCAACCGGCTGTTCGTCTGGTTCGGCTACGACGGGCAGGCGATGCTGCAGAAGCCGGAGCTGTTCCGCCCGATCTACATCCTCTCGGAAATCTGGCAGCGCATCGGCTGGGAGTCGATCATCTACATCGCCGCGCTCATGAGCATCGACCTGGAGCAGTACGAGGCGGCGCGCATGGACGGCGCGAGCCGGCTGCGGCAGATGCTCCACATCACGCTGCCGGGCATCCTGCCGACGATCGCGATCATGCTCATCCTGCGCATGGGCAACCTGCTCAACGTCGGCTTCGAGAAGATCATCCTGCTGTACAACCCGGTCACCTACGAGACGGCCGACGTCATCTCGTCGTTCGTCTATCGCAAGGGACTGCTGGAATTCGGCTGGAGCTACAGCTCCGCCGTCGGCCTGTTCAACTCGCTGATCAATCTGGCGCTGCTCGTATCGGCCAACTACTTCAGCCGCCGGTTCAGCCGCAGCAGCCTATGGTAAGGAGGGAAACGCCATGAACATCCGGACCGGCCTCGGGGACCGGCTCGTCGGAGCGGCCGTCTACGCGCTGCTCGGCCTGCTCGTGATCGTCACGCTGTACCCGCTGCTGTACGTGCTGTTCGCCTCGCTCAGCGATTCGGGCGAGCTGCTCGCCTACCGCGGCATCCTGTGGCGACCGCTCGGCTTCAGCCTCGAGGCGTACCGCAGCGTGCTGGACAATCCGGCGATCGCGATCGGCTACCGCAACACGCTGTTCATCGTCGTCGCCGGCGTCGCGGTCAACCTGATCCTGACGGCGATGGGCGCGTACGTGCTCTCCCGCAAGAACGTGATGTGGAACGGCGTCCTCATGTTCCTCCTCGTGTTCACGATGTTTTTCGGCGGCGGGCTCGTCCCGCTCTATCTCGTCGTCAAAGGCGCCGGCCTGCTCGACTCGCTCTGGTCGACGATCGTGCCGTTCGCCGTCAGCACGTTCAACCTGATCATCATGCGGACGTCCTTCATGGGCATCCCCGACAGCCTGGAGGAATCGGCCAAGATCGACGGGGCGAGCCACTTCACCATCCTGCTGCGCATCATCCTGCCGCTGTCGATGCCGGTCATCGCCGTCATGATCCTGTACTACGCGGTGGACAAATGGAACGGCTGGTTCTACGCCTCGATCTTCATCAAGAGCCGGGAGCTGTTCCCGCTGCAGCTCGTGCTGCGGGAGATCCTGATCGCCAATGCGACCGACAGCATGTCGGCGGGGGCGTCGGCGGGAGACCGGCATCAGATCGGCGAGACGATCAAGTACGCGACGATCATGGTCGCGACGGTGCCGATCCTGTGCGTCTATCCGTTCGTACAGCGCTTTTTCGTCAAGGGCGTCATGGTCGGGTCGCTGAAGGGCTGAGCGCGCGGCGGGCCAGCCGCTTAAAAGGAGGAATCACACATGGAGACAAAGAGGAATCAAGCTCCGGATGCCGCCGCCATGAGCCGCGAGGCGCTGCAGGCGGTCGGCGTCATGCTGGAACGCATCGGGAGCCGCTCGCCGCATCGGGCCGGAGCGGACGGGAAGTATGACGACGGGCCGATCGACTGGTGGACGTCCGGCTTCTGGCCGGGACTGCTCTGGCTCGCCTATGACGGGACCGGCGAGCAGCGGTTCCGGGAAGCGGCGTGGAGCTGGGACGAGCGGCTGGAGCGGCGTCTCATCGAGCCGAACGGCTTTCATCACGATCTCGGCTTCCAGTTCCTGACGACCGCCGTCGCCAAGCACAAGCTGACCGGCGACGAGGAGGCGCGCCGCCGCGCGCTGCTCGCCGCGGATCTGCTGGCGGGACGCTTCAACCTCAAGGGCAGCTTCCTGCGCGCCTGGAACGGCGACCGCGCCGGGTGGTCGATCGTCGACTCGGCGATGAACCTGTCGCTGCTGTTCTGGGCTTCGGCCGAGAGCGGCGATCCCCGCTATGCACATATCGCCGAAGCCCATGCCGACATGATGCTGCGGCAGTTCCTGCGCGAGGACGGCTCGGCGTACCATATCGTCTCGTTCGATCCGGCGACGGGCCGACGCATCGAGGCGCTCGGGGGCCAAGGGGACGCGCCGGAGTCCGCATGGAGCCGGGGGGCGGCCTGGGCGCTCTACGGCATGGCCAACGCGTTCCGGTGGACCGGCAAGAGGGACTACCTGGAGGCGTCGCGGCGGACGGCGGCGTATTTTGTAGGCCAGCTGCCGGACGATCGGGTGCCGCACTGGGACTTCCGCGCCGACCGCTCTGCCGGCGAGCCGCCGCGCGACAGCTCGGCCGCGGCGATCGCCGCCTCGGGACTGCTCGAGCTGGCCGCCCTGGATCACGGAGCGGACGGCGGGCGCTGGCGGGACGAGGCGGAGGCGATGCTACGCTCGCTTCGCGGCGGATACGCCGCCTGGCGCGTCGACGGCCACGAGGCGCTGCTGCTGCATGGCACGGGACACAAGCCGGCCGGACAGAACGTCGACGTCTCGCTCATCTACGGCGATTACTTTTATGTCGAGGCGCTCGCCAAGCTCGGCGGGTCGACGCTTCGCCTGTTCTAGCGTCTTCCAGCCCGCGCGGCCCCGTCCGCAGCGGGCTTTTTGACGATTTGATCGATGCCGCCGCGCATATTGCGCATTCCATCCGGCCGGCATTTATCGGTATAATAAAGCTCCGCATCCGCGGCCGATCCGCTCGGCATATCGAGCTTGCAGGAGATGAGAGGGTTGAACAAGATCCGCCGACTATGGAACAAGCGAAGAAGCGTCGTTGTCGCCTGGCTGCTGTCCTACAGCGCCGTGCTGCTGCTGCCGATCCTCATCAGCTTCGTCAACGCCGCCGCGGCCGACCGGGCGCTGCAGAGCGAGATCCACCGCGCCAACGACTCGCTGCTGGAGCAGGTGCGCTACACGATGGACAAGCAGATCGACCTCATGAAGCGGCTCAGCATGGAAATAGCCTGGAACGACAAGCTCCAGACGCTGATGTACTCGAGCCAGTCGGCGCGGGAGGCGCCGTACACGGCCTATCAGCTGAGCGACGAGTTCCGGATGTACAAGACGTCATACGCCTCGATCGCGGAATTCTACGTCGTCTGGGAGCGGGGCGACTCCGTCATCCGTCCGGGCAACATCCGCGACGCCGAGACGGCTTATCGCACGATCCATAATTCGAAAGCGCTGTCATTCGAGAAGTGGAAAGCCGAGACGCAGCGGGAAGGGCCGGGACGCTTCATCGAGCTGCCGCGCTCGGACGCGGGCAAGGAGCAAAGCTCGATCGCCTACGTCTACCGCCTGCCGGACGGCCTGAACGGAAAGCTCACCGGCGCGGTCGTCGTCATGGCGGACAGCTCCGGCTTCCAGGCCGACTTCGAAAGCATCTCCGGCCTGGGCGGCGGCGTGCTGCTCATGCTCGATCCGGACGGGCGGCCGCTGCTGACCAATCGGCCGGACGCCCCGGAGCTGCAGGCGTTCCTCGGCGCGGACGGCCGCGTCAGCCTCGCCGAGGGCAAGGCCGGAGACGCCGAGCTGTTCCACATTCGCTCCGCCGTCTCTGGCCTCCGATATGCGCTCATCATTCCGAGCTCGCTCTATTGGGAGAAAGCGGAATACGTGCGCCGCTTCACGGCGAGCAGCATCGCGGTCAGCCTGCTTGGCGCCGGCGTGCTGACGTGGTTTTTCCTGCGGCGGAACTATTCGCCGATCCGCGGCCTCGTCCGCTCGATCGACGAGCGGGAAGCCGACGTTCCGGAGGGGCGCGCCGAGGGCAATGAGCTCAAGCGCATCGAGCAGGCGATCCGGCGCGCGCGCAGCGAGAAGGAGCGGATCGCCGAGCAGCTGCAGAAGCATCAGCAGGTGCTGCGGGCAAACATGCTGCAGCGGCTGTTCAAGGGCAGGCTCGATACGCCGGTCAGCTACGAGGAGGCATTCCGCTCGTTCCGCATGCCGTTGCGCTCGGACCGGTTCGCCGTGCTGCTGCTCGCGCTGGAGAACGAGGACAGCCTGCACGAGACGCTGTCCGGCATCGAGGCGGCGGAGCGCCGGCGGCTCATCCCGTTCATCATCGCCAACGTTGTCGAGGAGCTGTGCGCCAAGGCGGGCCATGCCGGCTACATGGCAGAGTCGGATGACCTGCACGCCTGCCTCGTCAGCCTCCGTCCGGATGCCGCGGACGCGGAAGCCGAGCTGCGGGCGGCCGCTTCCGAGGCGCAAGCGTTCCTGCGGCGGTACGGGATGGAGCTGACCGTGTCGATCGGCGGCATCCACGGCGGCTGGGCGGGCGTCGCAGTCGCCTATCAGGAGGCGGTGGACGCGATGGAGTATCGGATGCTGCTCGGCAAGACGGGCATCCTCTCTTACCGAGACATCCGCATGGAGAGCCGAGCTCCATCCGGCAAAGGCTACGACTATCCGCTCCAGGAGGAGCAGCAGCTTATCAATATCATCAAAGCGGGGGATCTGGAGCAGGCCGCGGCCTGCATGGACGAGATCGCGGAGCGCAACTTCGGCAATGCTCCGCTGTCGCTCGGGATGGCGCGCTGCCTCATGTTCAACCTGCTCGCGACGATGCTCAAGGCGATCCATGAGCTCGGCGAGGGCGAGGAGCGGGTGCTCGAGGAGCATCCCGGCTGGATGGAGCGGATCATGGCCAGCACGACGTTCGGGGAGATGCAGGAGGAGCTGCTGCGGCTGCTGGCGGAGGTGTGCGCGATCGCCCGGACGCGCCGCGACGCGCAGGTCTCGCAGGAGCGGCAGCGTTCGCTGCGAGAGCTTGTCGCCGGCGTCAACCGCTTCATCGAGGCCAACTACATGGACGCCAGCTTGAATGTGAATGGCATCGGCGAGCAGTTCGCGATGAAGGGCAGCTATCTGTCGCGGCTGTACCGCAGCCAGACGGGGGAAGGGCTGCTCGATTCCATTCACCGCACCCGCATCTCCCGCGCCAAGCTGCTGATCGAAGGCAAGCGGGAGTCGATCAGCGAGATCTCGCGGCAGGTCGGGTACAACGATTCGGCGACGTTCATCCGCGTGTTCAAGAAGTACGAGGGCATCACGCCAGGCAAGTACCGCGAGCTGGCATAAGGCAGCGGCGACAAGGGAGGAATGACGATGAGCCATCGCAACCGGCGCTTGGCGGCGCTGCTGCTGGCGGCAGCGCTGCTGTCTTCCTGCACGCGCTCCGGCCCGGAGCCGGTCGGTCCGGACCGATCGGAGGACGAGCCGCTCTCCTACTGGGCGGAGCTGAACGGCAACGCCGCGAGCGCCCGCTCGCGCATCGCCGAGGTTCCATTTTTCGACGATTGGCAGGAGAGGACAGGCGTCAGGCTGAAGTTCGTGCAGCCGCCATCCAACCAGGGGCGGGAAGCGATCAGCGTGCTGCTCGCCTCGGACGACGTGCCGGATCTGATCGAGTACGAGTGGATCAACTATCCCGGCGGTCCGGAGAAGGCGATCCAGGACGGCCATATCCTGCGGCTGAACGAGGCGATGGAGAAGCATGCGCCGAACCTGACCCGCTATTTGCGGGAACATCCGGACATCGACAAGCTCGTGCGGACGGCGGACGGGAGCTACTACGCCTTTCCGTTCATCCGGGGAGACGAGCGGCTGCTGACCTATCAAGGGCCGATCGTGCGGAAGGATTGGCTGGACGAGCTTGGCCTGCCAGTCCCGGAGACGATCGGCGACTGGGAGCAGGCGCTGACCGCCTTCAAGGAGCGCAAGGGCGCGCAAGCGCCGCTGACGCTGCTCGGGACGACGAATCCGCTGAACGGCGTCGAGGGCGGGGCGTTCATCGGCGCCTTCGGCATCGCCAAGGGGTTTTATGTGGAGGAGGGGAAGGTACGGTTCGGACCGGCGGAGCCCGGCTACCGGGACTTTCTGCAGCTGATGCGGAGCTGGTACGAAAAGGGCTTGCTCGACCCGAACTTCGCGGCTGTGGACTCCGTCACGCAGGACGCCTCGATGACGTCGGGACGCAGCGGGGCGAGCGTATGGAACGCCGGCGCCGGCATCGGCAGCTGGCTGCCGATGCTGCGCAAGCAGGACTCGGACGCCGAGCTGGCCGCGGCGCCGTATCCGGTGCTGCGCCGCGGCGATCGCCCCAAGTTCGGGCAGCGCGCCCCGGCCGTCGGACCGAGCGGAGCGGTAGCCGTATCGGCGCGCAGCGAGCGCGTCGAAGAGGCGGTGCGGCTGATGGACTTCGGCTATGGCGAGGAAGGGCATATGCTGTTCAATTTCGGCGCGGAGGGCAAAAGCTACGAGCTGCGCGGCGGCTACCCCGCCTATACGGACCTGATTTTCGCCAACCCGGAGCAGCTGTCGATGCCCCAGACGCTGGCGATGTACACGCGGGCCAGCTACTTCGGCCCGTTCGTGCAGGACATCCGCTACCAAGAGCAGTATTTCCGGCTGCCGGAGCAGCGGGAGGCGGTGCGCATCTGGTCGAATACCGATGCGGAAGAGCATGCTCTTCCGAACTTGCCGCTTACGGAGCGGGAAAGCCTGGAGCTGTCCGCGATCATGCAGGAGGTCCAGGCGGCCGTCGACGAGATGTCGCTCAAGCTCGTTCTCGGCATCGAGCCGATGGCGGCGTTTGAAAGCTGGCGCGGCCGGCTGGAGGCGCTCGGGATCGGCCGCGCGCTGGCGATCCAGCAGCAGGCTCTGGAGCGGTATGAAGGAGCCGCGCGTTAAGCGGTGAACAGGCCCTGAACGTGAATCCTAGGCATGAAAGTGCCTTGGATCCGCCGGAATCCGGCCCGAAACATGAATTCAAGGCATAAAAGTGCCTTGGATCCGCCGGAATCCGGCTCGAAACGTGAATCCAAGGCATAAAAGTGCCTTGGATTCGCTGGGAACTGGCCCGAAACATGAATTCAAGGCATAAAAGTGCCTTGGATCCGCCGGAATCCGGCTCGAAACGTGAATCCAAGGCATAAAAGTGCCTTGGATTCGCTGGGAACTGGCCCGAAACATGAATTCAAGGCATAAAAGTGCCTTGGATCCGCCGGAATCCGGCTCGAAACGTGAATCCAAGGCATAAAAGTGCCTTGGATTCGCTGGGAACAGGCCCGAAACGTGAATCCTAGGCATGAAAGTGCCTTGGATTCGCCGGAATCCGGCCCGAAAAAAATCCAAGGCATAAATATGCCTTGGATTTCGTTGCTAAACCGGCTCCGTCCCGGCCGCCCCCGACTCCGGACTCTGCGGAGGCTTCTTTTCCTTGGACAGGAACCAGCCGCCGATCGCGATCCCCAGCAGCACGCCCCAGAATACGATTTTCCAGCCGAGGCTTTTGGGGAACTTCTCGGACAGCACGCCGACATCGGGATGGGACAGCGTATACACCGCCAGCTTGATGCCGACCCAGCCGACGATGGCAAACGCGGCCGTCTCGAGCCCCGGCCGGCTGACGAGCAGCCGCCCGAAGTACGAGGCGGCGAAGCGCATGATGACGAGGCCGATGATGCCGCCCGCCAAAATGACGGCGAACTGAGCGCCGTCGAGGCCGCCGATGCGGGGGAACGTCGTCGGCGGCAGCGTGATCGCCAGCGCGACCGCGGCGAGGATGGCGTCGACGGCGAAGGCGATGTCCGCCAGCTCGACCTTGAGCACGGTCACCCAGAAGTTCTCCTGCTTTTTCTCCGCTTCCTGCTTGTTCTTCTCCTGCTTCACGAACAGCCGCTTGGCCATGTGGCTGATCGAGATGTAGAGCAGGTACGCGGCGCCGATCGCCTGCACATACCAGACGTTGGCGAGGAACGAGATGAGGAACAGCGAGGCGAAGCGGAACACGAAGGCTCCGGCCAAGCCGTAGAACAGCGCCTTCTTGCGCTGCTTTTCCGGCAGATGCTTGACCATGATCGAGATGACCAGCGCGTTGTCCGCCGCGAGGATGCCCTCGAGCCCGATCAGCACGACCAGCACCCACAAATACTCCAGAAGAACGGCCGAGCTCATGAACGTCGCGCTCCTTCCGCGCCGCGCGGTTGACGCGGCTTTTTGGCTAGCTTCCGCAGCGCAGGGAATTCTTATGCGGTCGATTGCCCGGGAAATGAAGCATTTGCGCCGGGGGATTGAAATCCGTCTCATTCCGGTCCATAATCGGGGTACTTGAACGTGCACGGAGGCCGACGGCTCATGTTGAATCCGCTTACAAGACTGAGCGTCAAGCTGCAGCTCATCCTGCTGTTCCTGTTCATGGCGCTGCCGATCCTCGGCCTGTTCGCCTACGGCAACCTGAAGGCCGAGACGATCATGAAGGACAACGTCACCGGCGCCTATGCCGAGCTCAACAAGCAGAACCTGCTCATGATCAACAAGGAAATGGACAGCATCAACCGCATCACGACGACGATCATCCAGAATCCGGTGACGCAGCGCATCGTGCCGGGCGGACGGGAGCCGGTGCTCGGCCGGGTCAAGAAGTACGCCGAGATGGACAAGCTGCTGCGCTCCTACTCGACCGGCACGAACGGCGAGACCCCGGTCTATTACTCCCTTTATGTGTACGACCCATCCGGAGAATTCTTCTTCGCTCCTTCCATCCAGATGACGCAGAACGGCGTCTACTTCCTCACGGCCAAGACCAAGCCGGACTGGTTCGACAAGGCCGTGCGGCTCAAGGGGCTCGGCTTCGTCCAGGTGACGGCCACCAACACGGCGTTCGACAAGAGCTCGACGCTCGCCTACGTCCGCGCCGTCAACAACATCGCCGAGGGCAGCGGCGTCATCGGCGTGCTCGTCGCCTACAAGCTGGAGCACAAGCTCGTCGGCACGATGAGCTCGGTCCGCCTGCCGGGAGGCGACATCAGCCTCGTCGACGAGGCTGGCACGGTCATGAGCAGCACGCTGCCGGACCGTCTCGGCACGCGGCTGCAGCTGCCGCCGGCGCTCGCGGAGCAGGCGGCCCATGCGCGCTCGAACCTGCCGGTCCACCTCATCGAGGGGGAACGGATCTACATGGCGAGCGGCGAGAACAGCCTTCGTCTGCGGCTCATCTACGAAATCCCGCTGCAGGCGATGCTGCAGCAGCAAAGCGAGCTCAAGAACGTCATCCTGCTCATCTCCGCCGCCTACGTCGCGGTCGGCTGCATCATCATGATCTATTTCTGGCGCTCGCTCATGACGCCGCTGCAGCGGCTGTCGCTGTTCGTCCGCAAGTACGAGCCGGGCAGGCTGGTGCCGGAGACGCCGGGCCAGTCGCGCAGCGACGAGGTCGGCGTGCTCATCTCGGCCGTGTACGGCATGGCGCGCCGGCTCAACAGCCTGATCGCCGACAAGTACCAGGCGGACATCCGGCAGAAGGAAGCGCAGCTGCAGATCCTGTACCACCAGATCAACCCGCATCTGCTGTACAACACGCTGGAGAGCATCTATTGGAAAAGCTCGCTCGAGGGCCACTCCGAATCCGCGGAAATGATCAAGGACCTGTCCAAGCTGATGAAGATCAGCCTGAGCCGCGGGCGCGAGCTGATCACGCTCGCGGAGGAGAGCGAGCACGCCGCCGCCTACGTGGCGCTGCAGCGCCGGCGCTACGAGGCGGAGCTGCGCGTGCGCTGGGACATCCCGGAGGAGCTCGGCTCGGCACTCATCCCCAAGATCACGCTGCAGCCGCTGATCGAGAACGCGATCGTCCACGGCATCAAGCACATGGGCGAAGACGGCGAGATCGTCGTCGCGGCGCATGCGGACGAGGGCGGAGGCCTGATCGTGACGGTCGGCGACAACGGCTACAAGGCGGTCGACTACGCCTCCATCCAGAGCTGGCTGGCCGAGCCGGACAGCTCGCCGTCGATCGGCTACGGCATCCGCAACATCGACCAGCGCATCCGGCTGCAGTTCGGTCCGCGCTATGGACTGGCGATCGGCCCGAGAGCGGGCGGAGGCACCGAGGTGCGTTTGCAGCTGCCGCTGCTGGACGAGAACTCGACATCTGGACCACCGAGAGGAGAATGAACATGCACCGCATCCTGATCGTCGACGACGAGCCGCTCATCTGCAAGGGGCTGTCCAGCCTGCTGGCCGGAGCCGGGCTCGGCATCGAGGACATCCACACCGCGAGCAACGGCTTCGAGGCGCTCGACTATCTCCGGCTGGAGGAGGTCGACCTGATGATCACCGACATCGGCATGCCGGGCATGAACGGCATCGAGCTGATGCATCAGGCCCGGCTCATCAAGCCGTGGGTGCAGACGATCGTCGTCTCCGCGCACGAGACGTTCCAGTACGCGCAGATGGCGATGCGGCTCGGCGCGCGCGACTACCTCATCAAGCCGCTGAACGCGGCGCAGCTGCTCGACAGCGTGCGCAACGCGCTGCTGCAGGCCGAGCGCCCGGCCGAGAGCGAGCCCGACTATGCGGCGAGCCTCGGCGGCCGCTTCGCGCTGCAGGCGCCGGACGGCGAGCCGCGCCGGGCGCTCGAGCGGCTGCTCGCCGGATCGCCCGCCTCGCCGGCGCAGGCCGCAGAGCTGGCCGACGCCGCCGGACTGCGGGAGACGGGACCCTATTTTGCCGTCATCCGCATCCATCCGGAGTTCGACGCGCGCCCGGACCTGTCGCCGCGGGACAAGGATCTGCTCGGCTACGCCGTCATGAACCTCTCCACGGAGCTGCTCGGCAAGGACTGGAATCCGGTTCCGATCGCGCTGCCGGACGGGGAGGTCGGCCTCGTCATCGGCTGGAGCGAGGAGCGCTACGACGACGGGACGGTCAGCAAGATCAACCAGCTCGACATGATCGGACGGAGCCTGCATCATCATGCCGACTCGTTCCTGCGGCTCCCGGTGCTCGTCGGCATCAGCCAGATCGCCCGCGGGCCGGATTTCCTCCACTTGCTGGCGGATCAGTCAAGGCGGGCGCTGGAGTGGCGGATGCGGCATCCGGGGCAGAAGGTATTCTACTACGGCGACTTCAGCTGGAGCGAGGCGGAGGGCGGCTCGGCGAAGCAGCCCGGCGAGGAGGAGGCTTCCGCCCAGACGAACCGGATCGTCGAGCGCTCCCTGCGCTACATCGAGGACAATTACGCGCAGAAGGGACTGACGCTGCACGAGGTGTCCCAGCGCGGACATGTCAGTCCCAACTACCTCAGCTATCTGTTCAAGAAGAATACCGGCTACAACCTGTGGGAATACGTCATCAAGCTGCGGATGGAGGAAGGACGCCGGCTGCTGCTGACGACCGATCTGAGGCGATACGAGGTGGCGGAGCGGGTCGGCTACGAATCGCCGGAGCATTTCAGCAAGATCTTCAAGAAGTACTACGGCTACAGCCCGAGCGAGCTGAAAAAGGAAAGCCAAGGCAAGTAACCGAGCAAGGCAAAAAAGGGGGGGGGCTGCGCATGCGCAAGTCGACCGCGCTCATCAGCTGCCTGATGGCGGCGGCGCTGCTGTCCGGCTGCAGCGGAGACAATGCCGCCAGCGGCGGCTCCGGCCATGCCGCGACGGGCGGCAGCGGAGGAGGAACGGCGGTGCGGCAGCCGCATGCGAGCGGCGGCGGCGCCCCGGCGCCGGCCGAAGAGGACATCAAAGACAAGAAGATCACGATCAGCATCTACTATCCGCTGCCGGACCAAGCGGAGAAGCGCAAGGCCGAAGACGACAAGATCGCCCGCTTCCAGCGGGAATATCCGAACGTCACGATCAACAAGAGCGACTGGCACTACAATGTCGACGAGATCGGCGTGAAGATGGCGGCCAGCGAGGCGCCGACGTTCTTCAACACGTTCGCGACGGAAGCCGGCTTCCTCGTGCAGCGCGGCTGGGCGGCGGACATCACCGAGCTGTGGCATGGCTACGAGCGCAAGGACGACATCAATCCGACGCTGCAAAGCCAGTTCATCCAGGACGGCAAGGTGTTCGGCATCGTGCAGAACGGCTATTCCACCTCGACCATCGTCAACAAGAAGCTGCTCGCCGACAAAAGCGTGGCCGCCCCGTCGTATGACTGGACTTGGGACGACATGCTGAACACGGCCGAGGCGGTGGCGGATCCGGGGAAAGGCATCTCGGGAATCGCCCTGATGGGCAAAGGCAACGAATCCGGCTGGAACTGGACCAACTTCCTGTTCGAAGCCGGCGGCCAGATCCAGGCCGTCGAAGGCGGCAAGGTGACGGCGGCGTTCAACTCCGATTCCGCCGTGAGGGCGCTGCAGTTCTATCAGAAGCTGCGCTGGGAAGCGAACGCCATTCCGAAGGACTGGGCGCTCGGCTGGGAAGACGCGGTCGGCGCGTTCGCGCAAGGACGCACCGCGATGGTCATCGCCGGCGCGGAGGGCGTGCTCGATCAGGCGCTCAATCTGGGCGGCCTGAAGCCGGAGGACATCGCGACCTATCCGATGCCGGCGGCCCAGGCGGGCGGCAATCATTCCGGCATCCTGGGCGGCGACTACCTCGTCGTCAACCCGAACGCTTCCCCGGACGAGCAGGAGATCGCGTTCCGCTACATCACGTTCGACTACTTCTCGGACAACTACCTGGAGGCCGTCGAGAAGGACATCCAGGCCCGCAAGGCGGAAGGCAAGTACTACATCCCTCCGCAAATGAGCTATTACAAGGAAGAATCCGACTACAGCAAGAAGCTGCAGGCGATCTACGACAAGTACGACAACGTGTACAAGTATGATCCGGAGTCCAGCAAGCTGCTCGACGGCAATCCGGAAGCCCAGTACAACACCCAGGAATACTACGCCGAGATGACGGATATCGTGCAGGAAGTGTTCTCCCAAAGGGATGTCGACCTGAAGGCGAAGCTTGCTGCGGCCGCCGCGACGATGCAGGCCAAATATTACGACGCCGTCAAAGCCCGATAAAAAGGAACCGGAGCCGCCCGAAGCGGCTCCGGTTTTTTGAGCCGAATCCGCATCGACATCGGGGCCGGCATCGAGGATAATGAAGGGAGGCACCCAGCCAGAATCAACAAGTAAAAGAGGGAAGTCATGGAATCGTTGCGCGCCTTTTTCGCTACGCCCGCTGTCCGCAGGATCGTCGTCCTGCTGCTGCTCGTCGGACTGCTCTACAGCCTCCGGCACATGCTCAATCTGATCCTGCTGCTGTTTCTCGTCACCTATGTGATGAACCGGCTGCAAGGGCTCGTCACGGGATGGATCAACAAGGCGTTCCCCGTGCATCCGATCGTCGTCGCGGTGCTGCTGTACGTGCTGCTGCTCTCCGGGCTCGCGTGGGGAATCTCCAACTACGTGCCGCAGCTCGTCACCCAAGGCCGCGACATGATCAATACGATCATCCGCTTCCTCAACTCCACCGAGGGCAACGACATCGCGAAGCGCCTGTCGGAGGAGCTGGAGAAGATCGACTACAAGACGTATGTCGACCAGGCGTTCCTGTATCTCGGCAAGATCGGCAAGATTCTGGAGCTCGTGCTGATCGTCATCCTCCTCAGCTTCTTCTTCCTGCTGCAAAAAGCGAAGATCCACGCGTTCACGCAGAAGTTCCAGAAGAGCAAGATCGGCTGGGTCTACGACGAGATCGCCTATTTCTCCGAGCGCTTCGTCTCCTCGTTCGGCAAGGTCATCGAGGTGCAGCTCGTCATCGCGCTGTTCAACACCGTGTTCACGATGCTCGGCCTGTGGATCATGGGCTATCCGTACCTGTTCGCGCTGACGATCATGGTGTTCCTGCTCAGCCTCGTTCCGGTGGCGGGCGTCATCATCTCGTTCGTGCCGATCGGCATCATCGGCTACCAGTCCGGCGGCATCTCGCTCGTCCTGTGGGTCATCGTCATGATCCTGCTCATCCACGCGCTGGAGACGTACTTCCTCAACCCGAGGCTGATGGCGTCCAAGACGAAGCTGCCGATGTTCTACACGTTCGTCATCCTCGTCTTCTCGCAGCATTATTTCGGCATCTGGGGGCTCATCATCGGCATCCCGGTGTTCATGTTCGTGCTGGATATTCTGCATGTGCCGCTCGGCGATGGCGAGAAGAAAAAAGAAGCTTGACGGTCGGAAGAAGCGGCTTCCCGCAAGCCCGGCCGCATGCAGGGAAAGCCTGTCCGGATTCGTTCGGATGGGCTTTTTTTTATTTTTTGATCAGAGAGATGGAAGGAAATCAAGAGGCGGGACTACGTTCGGCGGGGGAAATATCTTATCGAAAAAGGGGGAGATTTTCCCTCCTTTTTTTCTTTATCCGCAATCGTTTGATACTTTCCCACTTTTTCTTATAGATACGCGCGGAGTCTGGGAAATAGGAAGGAAATGGCGGGAAAAGATGCGAAAATGGACCTCGTATCCAGCTCGAGAGACAAGGGAGGGACAAGCACGAGCAAGGCGCAGACCGGCAAGCCGCGAATTCATTCTTCCCCCATTCTTCCGCAGAGGTGATCGAGGTTGAACAGACGATGGAAACAGAAGGTTGCCACAAAGCTAGCCTCTTTTTTATGCTTGACCTTGCTCGCAGGGCTAGTCTCCCTGCCGGCATCCGCAACCGCCGCGGAGGGCCCGCCTCCGCCGCCGACGAATCTGCAGGTGTCGGAAATCAAGGGACGTTCCGCCATGCTGACCTGGGATCTCAACGACCGGCATGATCCGGACAAAGGGTATGACATCTATGTCGCGAAGGACAAGACAAAGCCGGACAGCGGCTTCAACTACCAGGGCTGGTTCGCAGATCCGCCGGTCACGCTCGGAGGACTGGAGCCTGAGACGGAGTACACGTTCTACATCCGTCAGGCCAGCGTTTCCGGCTCGAGCGTGCCGAGCGAGCGGATCACCTTCACGACGGCAGCCGATACGGCGACCGCTCCTCCCGCTCCTCTCAAGAAGCCCCATCAGCCTCGAGTGACGGAAGTAACGTACGAGTCGCTGACGATCCAGTTCGACAACGTTCCCGGAGCCGACGGATATGACGTATACAGCCGCACGAACTGGCTGGCCGGCATCTGGAACGGCTCTGGCACCTACAAGCTGGACGCCTCCAAGCTGACCGTCGGGCAAGAAGTCTACCTGCAGGTCGCCGCGCAGGACTCGTCGAAAGCGAGACCGAACTCGCCGAAAAGCGATCCGATCCGCCTGATCTGGGGCCAGCTCGACGCGCCGAAGGACGTGCAGGTCGTCACGGCGACGAAGTCCGAGGTCACGCTCGGATGGGCGACCGTTGCAGGCGCGACGTATTATGAAATCTACTCCGGCGGCAAGCTTCTCGGCACTTCGGCGGAGCCGCGCTATCTGGCGACGGGGCTGAAGACGAGCCAGCCGTACTATTTCACGGTCGTGGCCAAGAACGATCTGTGGACATCTCCGACGAGCGCTCGCGTCAAGGCGACGCCGGGCCACAACTACAATCTCGTCTACTACTACGCCTCGTGGGCTCGCAGCGAAACCGGCCGCGACTTCCAGCCATCCGACATTGATACGAGCCAGCTGACGCATATCAACTACGCGTTCGCAGACATCTGCTGGGGCGGCTATGGCGAAAGCGGCAAGGAATGCCAGAATCCGGAAATCGCCGACCAATCCGGCTATGTGTTCGACGGCAGCATGGTCATTGGCGCGCCGGCCGACGACATGCCGAACTTCGCCGAGCTCAGGACGATGAAGCAGCGCGATCCGGACTTCAAGCTCATGGTTTCCGTCGGCGGCTGGAGCTGGTCCAAGTATTTCTCGAGGCTGGCCGCTGCGGAAGAGACCCGTCTGACATTCGCTCAAACCGCGCTGCAGTATTTGCGCAGCAACGGCTTCGACGGACTCGACATCGACTGGGAATATCCGGTCGAAGGCGGGGAGGACGACAACGACCGCAGCCCGGACGATCCCCAGAACTTCACGCTGCTCATGAAGACGCTGCGCGAGACGCTGGACGCCGCCGGTCAAAAGGACGGCAAGTACTACCTGCTGACCATCGCTTCGGGACAAGGCGACAATTTCACGCGCAACGCCGACTTTACGAATTCCGTGCCTTACCTCGACTTCGTCAACATCATGACCTACGACTACAGCGGCGGCTGGCACAGCTCCGCCTACCACAACGCGCCGCTCTACTACGATCCGGCCAACAAGCAATCGACCGCTCCGCGCAACAACGTGGCCGGCGGGGCAGCGGGCCATCTGAAGGGCGGCGTGCCGAACTACAAGCTCGTCCTCGGCGTGCCGTTCTACGGCAACGGCTGGATCGGATGCTCGGGCGAGTACGGAGAGTGCGCCTCTCCATCCACAGACGGCACATGGGAAGCGGGCAAGTTCGACTTCACCGACCTGGAAGAGAACTATGTCACCCAATCGACCTACAAGCGGCATTGGAACGACAAAGCCAAAGTGCCTTATCTGTTCAACGAGAAAACAGGCACGTTCATCTCTTATGACGATGAGGAATCCATCACGTACAAGGCGATCCATGTGCGGAAGGAAAATCTGGCCGGCATCATGAACTGGGAAATTTCCGGCGACCGCAACCGGACGCTGACGACACGGATCTTCGAGGAGCTGCCGATCTACGGCAATCCGAGCCAGGCTCGTCCGGAGCCGACTCCGACGCCGACACCGACGCCGGAGCCGCCGATCTACTGGATTCCTACGTCGACGCCTTCTCCGTCGGCATCGCCAAGCGCGACGCCGGCTCCAAGCGCGACCCCGGCGCCTTCAAATGCGCCGTCCGTCGAGACGCCTCGCGATGCGGTCGGGCATTGGGCGGAGAACGATATCGTCAAAGCGATCCAGCTCGGCCTCTTCCAAGGCTATCCGGACGGATCGTTCCAGCCGAACGAAAAGACGACTCGCGGCATGCTGGCCGTCCTGGTCAGCCGTCTGCTGCCTCCTACGAGCGCAGCCGCGCCTGCGCCGTTCAAGGATGCGGACCGCTTCCCGGCCTGGTCGGCGGATGCGATCGTCCAGGTCCAGGCTCTCGGCCTGATCCGAGGCTATGAGGACGGGACGTTCCGACCGGACAAAGCGATCACTCGAGCGGAGCTGCTCACGCTGCTCGCTCGAGCGGCCGGATGGCCGCCGGCATCCGGCGCCGCCACCTCCTTCATGGATGACGCCCTCATCCCGGCATGGTCCAAGTCCGCCGTTCAAGCCGCTGCCGACAAAGGGCTGCTGAACGGCAGGGAAGACGGCAGCTTCGATCCGCAAGGCATCGCGACGCGGGCGGAAACGGCCGCGCTCGTGCTCCGGTTCTTGAGCGAGCTGACGAAATAAGATCATTGGCCTCGGCACGGTCCCCATTTACAAAAAAACGAGAAAAGGACGCGGCCTCGAGCGAGGCCCGTCCTTTTTCCTATTCCGGAGCGGCCTTTCGGCAGCGGAGCGGCAGCCGGCAGCCGTTTTTCCTCCTGCGCGCCGATAAATTTCCCCTTGCGCCCGGCCTTCCTCTCCTGCAAAGGTGAAAGAGATCGAATCCGCTCGGAAGCTGCGTCTTTTGAGGGTGTCGCAAGCGGGTCCGGTATGCTAATCTGGTAGAAGTCATGCAGCCAGGAGAGGATGGTAGGACGAAGTGAAGCTTACATACATACGCCCGGCCTTGGCGATCCTGCTGGTCGCCATCATGGCGCTGGCCGGCCGGCCTCCGGCCTATGCCGCGACGGAGCTGATCGTCAACGGCAGCTTCGAGGCGTCCCAGGACGGGCTGCCGCAAGGCTGGACCAAAGACGGCTACAAGCTCGACGAATCGGTGACGGCATGGACGCTGGAGCAGGGCAGCGGCTCCGATCCCGCGCATTACGTCCGGGTCGCGAGCCAGCAGCCGAACGACGCCCGCTGGCTGCAAAAGGTCGCGGTCAAGCCGGACACGCTGTACAAGCTCAGCGGCATGATCCGCGCATCCGGCGTGCCGTCCGGCTCGGCCGGCGCGAACCTGTCCGTGCTCGGCGTGCTGGACACGTCCGCGCCGGCATTCGATACCGCGGGCGTCTGGCAGCAGGTCGAGCTGTACGGACGGACCGGTCCCGAGCAGCAGGAGCTCGACGTCGCCCTTCGTCTCGGCGGCTACGGCAGCGAGACGACCGGCACGGCCGATTTCGCCGCCGTCTCGCTCGTCGAGGTCGAGGGAGAAGCGGCGGCGAACGCCGTTTCGTTCGATCCGTCGACCGTAGCGCCGGGCTCGGGCGGCGATTCCTCCGCCGGCGCCGGCGCGCCGGGCTTCCTCATGCCGCTGGCGATCATCGGCGGCATCGCCTTCGCGGCGGCGCTGTACATCGGCTGGAGCGCGATCTTCGGCCGCCGCGTCTCCGCCGGCTTGGCCGCGGAGCTGCGGCGGCAGCCGGAGCCGGGCCGCTCCGGCCGCGCGATCTGGCTCGTGCTGGGAGCCGGCCTGCTGCTGCGGCTGCTGCTCGCGCCGACGATGCAGGGCCATCCCGTCGACTACACCGACTTCAGCCTATGGGCGCAGCGGGCGTACGAGACGGGCTTGAACGGATTTTTCGAGGACGGCGTGTTCGCGGACTATCCGCCGGGCTACATCTACGTCCTGTGGGTGCTGGGGATGCTCAAAAGCGCGCTGGGACTCGGCTTCGGAGCCGGACCCGAGATCCTGCTCGTCAAGCTGCCGGCGCTGCTCGCGGATCTCGCCGCCGGCTGGCTGCTGTACGATCTGGCCCGCCGCCGCTTCGGCACGAGGCTGAGCGCGTTTCTGGCGGCGCTGTACGTGTTCAGCCCGGCCGTCTGGCTCGACTCCGCCCTGTGGGCGCAGGTCGATTCCGTCATGACGCTGCTCGTGCTGCTGGCCGTGCGTGCGCTGACGTCGAGCCGCTACGCCTCCGGCGCGGCTTGGCTCGCCGTCGCCGTGCTCGTCAAGCCGCAGGCGGTGCTTTTCCTGCCGCTGCTGCTGTTCGCGCTGCTCTCGAGCCGCCGGCCGGCCGATTGGCTCAAGGCCGCCGGGGCCGGCATCGGCAGCGCGCTGCTGCTGCTCCTGCCGTTCGCGATCGGCAGGGAGCCGGGCTGGATCATCGAGCATTACGGCAACATGTTCGCTTCCTACCCTTACGCCACGCTCAACGCCTTCAACCTGTACGGGCTGCTCGGCTACAACGGCATCGAGACGACCCGCACCTGGCTCGGCCTGGAGCTCTCGGCATGGGGCAACGTCGGGGCGCTCGCCGCGCTCGTGGCGATGGGGCTGATCTGCTGGAAAAAAGGCCGCGAAGGGCTTTATCTGGCGGCCTTCGCCGGAGCCCTGCTCGTCTTCCTGCTGAAGACCGGCATGCATGAGCGCTACCTATATCCCGCGCTCGCGTTCGCGCTGGCGGCGTTCATCGTCTCCGGCAGCAAGCGGCTGCTCGCGTTGTACGGCGCGCTGACGCTCACGGTGCTGGCGAATACGGCGCCGGTGCTGCGGGACGCGATCGAGCAGAGCTTCTACCGGGCCAACGGCGACGGCCTCATGGTGACGGTATCGCTGCTCCAGCTGCTCGCCGGCGCGGCGCTCGTCCATCTGGTCGTCCAGCTCGTCCGCGGCCGCTCGTACGGATCGCTGGCGCTGGCCGCCGGCGGCGCGTGGAAGCTGCCGGACGCGCCTGCGCCACAGCGGGCAGCCGGCTCCGCGGCTTCCGCGAACGAGCCGTCCGGTCCCGAGCCGTACGAGGACACGACCCGCATATCACGGCGCAAGGAATGGCTGCCGATCGCGGGCCTGGTCGCCGTCTACGCCATCCTCATGTTCTGGCAGCTCGGCGACGCCAAGGCGCCGTCCACGCCGTGGGCGCCGACGCAGGCCAGCCATGAGGTGACGGTGCAGCTCGAGGGAGGTCCGCAGCCGGCCGATCATGTCATGCTGTACGCCGGCATCGGCAGCGGCACGGTGCAGGTCGCCTTGTCCGCGGACGGCACGACGTTCGGCGCTCCGGCCGAGCAGAAGCTCGACGGCGGCACCGTCTTCCAGTGGAAGTCGATCGGCATCGGCGGACAGACGATCCAGGCGGTGCGCATCACCGGCACGCCGGGCGTCGTCCTGTACGAAGCGGGAGTGATCGACGCCGACGGCCGGACGATGCCGCTGCTGGATACGGGCGGCTCGCCGCTGTTCGACGAGCAGTCGCTCGTGCCGGCAAAGCCTTCGTACAAGAACAGCATGTACTTCGACGAGATCTACCACGCGCGCACGGCGTTCGAGCATCTGCATCGGATCGAGCCGTACGAGACGACGCATCCGCCGCTCGGCAAGGTCATCATCATGGCGGGCGTCTCGATCTTCGGCATGAACCCGTTCGGCTGGCGGGTGATGGGAGGACTGGCGGGGCTGCTGCTCATCCCGGCGATGTACGCGCTGGCGCGGGGCCTGTTCAACTCGCGCAAGGCCGGCCTGCTGGCCGCCTCGCTCATCCTGCTCGACTTCATGCCGCTCGTGCAGTCGCGGATCGGCACGGTCGATACGTACGCCGTCCTGTTCATCCTTCTCAGCTACCACTTCATGAACCGGTTCCTGCAGCGCAACGTCGTCGGAGCGAGGCTGTGGCCGGCGCTGCAGGCGTTCGCGCTGTCCGGCGTCTTCTTCGGGCTCGGAGCGTCGGTCAAATGGGTCGGCGTCTACTCCGGCGCAGGCCTGGCCGTCCTGTTCTTCGGCTCGATATACCGGCGGTGGAAGGCTTCGCGCGAGGGAGCGCCAGGCGTGTCCGGGGCTTCGCGCGGAGCGGACGCGGCTCGCGGCGGCGCAGGAATTCCGCGCGGAGCGGAGGCGGCGGCCGCGGAAAGCCGCGTGCCGGCGAAGCTGATCGGCGCGGGCTTCCTGTTCTTCGTCGCCGTGCCCGCCGTCGTCTACGCGCTGACGTACATCCCGTTCATGCTCGTGCCGGGGCCGGGCCACGGCCTGCGCAACGTCATCGAGTTCCAGAAGTTCATGTACGACTACCATTCCAAGCTCGTGGCGACGCATCCGTTCGCCTCGACCTGGTGGGAGTGGCCGATCATCCGCCGGCCGATCTGGTACTATGGCGGCTCCGGCCTAGCCGAGGGCCAGATCGCCAGCATCATGAGCCTCGGCAACCCGCTCATCTGGTGGGCCGGCATTCCGTGCGCGCTCGCTGCCTTCGCGGCCGCCTGGAAAAGACGCAGCCGCGCGCTGCTCGTCATTACGATCGGGCTGCTCTCGCAGTACCTGCCGTGGGTCGGCATTCCGCGCCTGACGTTCATCTACCACTACTACGCGACGGTGCCGTTCCTCATCCTGTGCATCGTGTACGTGCTGATCCGCCTGCCGGAGAAGATGGACCGAAGCTCGGCGAACCTGGCGACGGGACTTTATGTGGGAATTGCGGCCGCGCTGCTGGCGATGTTCTATCCGGTGCTGACCGGCCTCACGATCAGCCGCAGCTACGCGGAGCATTTCCTCAAGTGGTTCGGCAGCTGGACGTTCTTCTCCTGACGGGGAGAGGACTCCGCCGACAAGGCAAAAGGCAAAAGGACGAAGCGCCTGCCGCTTCGTCCTTTTGCCTTTTGCTGCGATTGATACAGAAAGGAAGGGAATGGCCATGACCAAGCCGCTCGCGGCCGCGCTCGTAACGCTCAGCCTCATTTGGGGAGGCTCGTTTTTCTTCATCAAGATTCTGCTGGAGGAGGCCGGGCCGTGGATGATCGCCTTCCTCCGCGCCGGCGCAGGGCTCGTCGCCATCACCGCCGTCATGCTTGCGCTGCGGCAGCCGTTCTCGCTGCGCTCGCTGCCTTGGCTGCCGATGGCCGTCATGGCGACGTTCAACACGACGGTGCCGTGGGCGCTCATCCCGCTCAGCGAGACGAGGCTGACGAGCAGCGTCGCCTCGGTGCTCAACGCGACGACGCCGCTTTGGACGCTCGTCGTCGGGGCGCTTTTTTTCGCCGGCAAGCCGGGGCCGAAGCAGTGGGGAGGCATCCTCGTCTCGCTCGCCGGCATCCTCGTGCTGCTCGGCGTCAATCCGGCGACGATCATTTCGGTCGACGGCTTCGGCTTCCTGTGCATGATGGGCGCGACGCTCTGCTACGGCATCGGCTCGCAGCTGTCCAAGCGGCTGAGCGGACTGACGATGTACCAGTCGACCTTCGGCACGCTGCTCGTGGCGACCGTCTCCTGCGGCGCGATCGCGCTCGTCCGCGATCCGCTGCCGGTGGAAGCGCTCGGGTCGGGACCGTTCCTCGGGGCGCTCGTCGGCCTCGGCGTATTCGGCTCCGGGATCGCCTACATCCTGTTCTATTACCTGATCCAAAAAGGAAGCCCGGAGCTCGCCACGATGGTCACCTATCTAGTGCCGGCGACCGCGATCCTGTGGGGCTTCCTGCTGCTCGGCGAGGAGCTGCGCTGGAACTTGCTCGCCGGGCTCGCGATCATCCTCGCCGGCGTATTCCTGGCGACGAGGCCTTCCCGTCCGGCGTCAGCGCCGGCTCGAAGCGGCGTCGACGGGGCGCAGCGGGAGTAGCTGGAAGATAAGGAGTCATAGGGACAGAGCCAAGGTCTATGAAAAGATCTTGGCTCCGTCCTTTTTTCTTGCACTCGTACCGTGCGGCGTGCAGGCGGTGCGAGGAGGCGATGACGGGGTCGAGAGTACCGTCGTGCGGCGTGCAGGCGGTGCGAGGAGGCGATGACGGGGTCGAGAGTACCGTCGTGCGGCGTGCAGGTGGTGCGAGGAGACGACGACGGGGTCGAGAGTACCGTCGTGCGGCGTGCAGGTGGTGCGAGGAGATGACGCCCACGCGCAGAAAAACCGCGCGTAGCCCGCGCGGCCGGCGCGCCAGCGAAGCCTACGCGCGTGAAAACCGCGCGTAGCCCGCGCGACCGTCGCGCCAGCGAAGCCTACGCGCGTGAAAACCGCGCGTAGCCCGCGCGGCCGGCGCGCAGGCGAAGCCTACGCGCGTAAAAACCGTGCGTAGCCCGCGCGGCCGTCGCGCCAGCGAAGCCTACGCGCGTGAAAACCGCGCGTAGCCCGCGCGGCCGGCGCGGTCGGCGCACGCTCCCATGCAAAAAGGCCAGCGCACGGATGCCGTGTGCTGGCCTTTTTGCTTGGAACGATTACGACGACGTCAGCTTCACCGGCACCCAGATCTCGGTCACGGCGTCCGTATCGGGACCGCCGTCCTCCAGGTACAGCTCCAGCTCCGGGCCGCCCGCGTGCTCGTAGCCGGTGGACGGGAACCACTCCGAGAAGATGCGCTTCGTGACGCTCTGCACCGACTCCGGCAGCGGCCCGGCCGCGGTGAAGACGGCCCACGTGGAGGCGGGCACCTCGCGCTCGACGAACTCGGCGCCGGCATGCTCGAACGGCGCCGGCACCGTCCCGGCAGGAGCTTCCACGGCGATCATGTAGCGGAACCGCTCCGTCTCGTCCTTGTCGCTAGCCGTGCCGTCGATCATGCGGAAGTCCGTGCAGGCGCCGATCAGCGGCTGGCCCGGCTGGAGCTTCAGCACACGATCGATCGTGCCGTTCGGCCCGCTCTCTTGCCAGAACTGCGGGATGCGCCGGAAGTTCTCGCCGTTCTCGCAGCTGACGACGATCGATGCTCCGGCAATCGTGAAGCGGTCTCTTTTCTCGATCCGATAGTTCATTTCCATTTCTCCCTTCAGCGATAGATGGAAGCGCAGCTTCGGAAAGGCGACCAGGCGGCAGCCGGGCTGGCGGGCCATCGTCGGCGTGACGCCATGCGTCTTGCGGAACGCCTTGGCGAACGCCTCCGGCGACTCGTAGCCGTACTTGAGCGCGACATCGACGACCTTGATCCCGCTCGCGGCCAGCTCCTGCGCCGCTCTCGTGAGCCGCCGGCGCCGCACGTACTCGCCCAGCGGATAGCCGGTCAGAGCATGGAACATGCGCTGAAAGTGAAACGGCGACGAGTAGGCGTCCCGCGCCAGCGCCTCCACGTCGAGGCGTCCGTCCAGCAGCCGTTCGATCCGGTCGAGCGTGTCGTTCATTCGGGTCAGCCAATCCACGGCTTCGCGCCTCCTTCCTTGCTGATTGTATCGGGTTTCGCCGCCGTCAGCCTGTCTTAGACTGCTCCTCGCGGACCGATGCTCACAGCCCGAGCAGCCGGCGGTACAGCTTGATGACGCTCATGTGCAGCCCTTCGTGGTAAAGGGCGAGCGAGAGGAATTCGCGCGGCGTCGTCAGCAGGATGCCGGTCGACGTCGTATACGGCTCGACCGGTTCGTCGAGGCGGCCGGCGAGCGCGCCTTGCACCCGTCCGGGCTGCTCGCGCAGCAGCTCCAGCAGCTCCTCGAGCGCCGGCACGGGCTCATCCTGGTCCATCCAGGATGCCGGCGAGCTGCCGAAGTCGAACTGCGTGCGGAACGAAGCCGGCAGCGGAGACGGCAGCGCCGGCGCCTTGAAGGCGAAGCGCTCCAGCACGGCGACGAGATGGCCGGCGTTCCAGCGGATGGAGTTGCGGAAGCCGGACGGGATGAGGTCGCCCTGCAGCGGCGTCAGATCCTCGAGCTGCCGGACGGTGAGCGATCGCACGGCGTCGAGCTGGGCGAAGATTGCGGAATCGGATCGGGTCATAGGTTCAGTCTCCTTTTTATCGAGAAATGAGTCGGATGGGGCGCGAGACGGAGCGTCCTCGGGCTAAAGCGCCGGCAAGCTCCACTCCCGCACGAATACGGCGGAGCCGCGGATCTCGACCTCCCGCTCGCCGCCGCGCGGGACGACTCTGACATGGACCTTGCCGTCGCGGCCGACTTCTCGGCCTTGCTCGACGGTCAAGCGCAGCCCTTCCGGCGGCGCCGCGGCGATGCAGCGGTCCCAGTAAGCGCCGAGCACGCCGGAGGCGGTGCCGGTGACGGGATCCTCGACCGTGCCGGAGTACGGGGAGGAGAAGTGGCGGGCGTGGAGGCGGGCGTCCGCATGGACGGTCTCCAGGCAGAACGGATGGAGCGAGGCGCGCGGGAGCTCGGCCAGCAGCTCCGGGAACCGGCGGTTGTCCGGCCGCATGCGGGCGCAGGCGGCCAGTCCGCGCACAGGCACGCACAGCGTCCAGATGCCCGTGCTGCCGTAGACGATCGGCAGATCGGGATGCAGGTCCTGCTCCGCCAGCCCGATGGCGTCCGCAAGCTCCGCGCGCGAGCCGCCGAACGGCCGGAACTGCGGCGCGGCTTGGCGCATGACGAAGCTCGGCCTGCCGCTGCCGGCATCGCGCTCGACGCGGATCGGGAGCACGCCGGCCAGCGTCTCGACGGTGAGCGTGTCCAGGCCGTCCAGACGGCCGGCGGCTGCCAGCGCGGCGAGACAGGCCATCGTGCCGTGGCCGCATAGATCCATCTCATGTCCGGGCGTGAAGTAGCGGATGCGGAAGTCGGCGCGCTCCGAGGGCAGCACGAAGCAGGTCTCGTTGAAGCCGACGCGCGCGGCCAGATCGAGCATCTGCTCGTCGGTCAAGGCTTCGGCTTGGAGCACGACGCCTCCGGGATTGCCTTTGCCGGGCTCGTCGGCAAAAGCGTCGTAATGAAGAAAGGCCGTTTCGGCGATCATGACGTCCCTCCTTTTTCCCGCATTATAGCACGGCGGCTGGAGGAGCAAGGAAGATTCGTAGAAAAACACCTGCTTGCGATAAAAGCGCACCTCGAACATGGAAGCGGTTGCACCCTACACTGAAAGAGAATCTGTGGACAATCAAGGGGGTCAATCGATGAATCGAACGAGGTGGAAGCCGGTCGCGATGTCGCTGCTGGCGCTGCTGCTCTGGATCGGCAGCCTGCCGGCGCTGGCGGGAGCCGCGATGGCGGCGGACAGCGCGCAGCCGGAGCTGCCGCAGGGCAAGGTGCGCATCAAGAACCTGTGGAAAAGCAACTATCTGTACGAGGGCTCGGACGGCAAGGTGCGCTACGGCAAGACGAATCCGTCCGACGAGTCCTCGCACTGGACGGTCGAATGGCAGGAAGGCGGCGCTCTGCTGCGCAACGTCCGCACCGGCCACGTCGTCACGGCGGCGGGAGCGGGCGAGCTCGGCGCCGCGCTGCAGGCGAAGGAGACCGGCGCGCCGGGAGCGGAGGAGCGCTGGCGCATCGTGCCGACCGCGACGCGAGACTACTACAACCTCGTCAGCGCGGCGGACCCGGCGGGCAAGCGCGCGATCCACGAGGAGCGGCAGCTCGGCTGGGCGGAGCTCGGCTCGGACGTGAACCTCGGCTTCGACAGCCCGAAGTGGACGTTCGTGCCGCTGGACGCGCCGCAGCCGGTGCAGCTGGAGTCCCGCAGCCATCCGGGACAGGTCATGGTGGAATATGCGGCGAAGGACGGGGAGCCGACCGTCGGCTTCGCGGCGCGGCCGGCGACGGACCGGGCCTCCCAGTGGATGCTGGAGCCGGATGCGGCCAGCGGCGCGGTCGCGATCCGCAACGTCGGCTCCGGGCGCTATATCGTGCAGCGCGATCCGGACTGGGCGGCCGTGCGGACGGGCGAGCGGGACGGCGCGTCGCCCGGCCTGACGCTCTGGAAGCAGGAGGCCGCGGACGACGGCTGGTTCACGCTGGAGAACGTCCAGGCGTCCGGCAGCCTGCTGAACGCGCAGTTTCCGGACGATACGGACGTGCGCTCGAACGGCTGGCCGGGCGGCAAGGGCAATCCGACTGCGCATTGGCGGGCGGTCCCGCTCAGCGAGATCGAGCCGGTGCGTCTCGCGGCCTACACGGACGCGCAGCGGCCGACGGACTTCCTCTATGAGCAGGGCGGCGAGCTGAAGCATGGAGCCGTATCGGAGGCGCTCGGCAACGAAGCCGCCTCGCTGTGGCTCGTCGAGGACTACGACGGCGCGAAGCGGCTGCGGAGCGCGGCCAGCGGGCGCTACATCGTTCGCGGCGGCGCGTCCGGCGTGTCGCTCGCGGCGCAGGCGGCTCCTGGAGACGGCTCGACATGGGCGTTCACGGAGTCCGACGAGTACGACGACTACGTGACGATCGGCAGCGCCTCGGGCGAGGCGGCCTATGTGGCCGGCGGGGCGGACGGCATGGCGGCGATCAGCGGCGACGCCGCCTCGCTCGGCTCGCAGTGGCAGCTGGCCGATCCGAATACGCTGCCGGCGGGCGACGGACCGGTCTACCTCCGCATCCAGAACGCCTGGGGGCCGGACAACCGCTTTTACCTGTACGAATCGGAGGACGGCCTGCTCAAGTACGGCAACGCGCGCACGGACGGCCGGGATCAGTGGGTCGTCCACAAGTTCGAGGGGCGCAAGCTGATCGAGAACCGGGCGACCGGCCATCATGTCCGTCTCGGCGCCGAATACGGCGGCCGGATCGGGCTGGCGGCGCTGACGCCGGGCGAGGAGCGCTCCGGCGGCTACGTCTGGACGATCCGCAATGCCGGCGAAGGCGACATGCTCGTGAGCAGCGTGCGGGACAAGCATCCCGGCGAGCGGCCGCTGAAGTACATGTCCATCCAGAACTTGACGAAATACGCCGAGTACGGCGTCATCAACCCCGGCTGGTCGAGCCCGCGCTGGCGCTTCGTGCCGGTCGTGCCGGACAAGCAGCGGCTGTTCCGGTTCCGCATCGCCGGCACGGACGATCAGTATCTGCTCGATGTCCAGGCCGGAGCGGATGCTGCCGTCGGCACGGCGACGTACGGGCCGGCGGACGCTGCGGACCCGGCCTCGATCTGGTATCTGGAGGACGCCGGCGCCGCAGGCGTCGTGCGGCTCAAAAATCAGGGCAGCGGCCGTTATGCGGCGCTGGAGAACATCGCGGGCCATGAGGCCGACGACGAGCCGGCGGAATCGCCGCAGACGCTCGCTTCCGTCGGCTCCGACTGGGCCAGCGTCAAATGGGCGGTCGGCACCGTCGCGGATACCGTCTACTCCACGATCCAGAGCCGCTGGGCCGGGCATTATCTGCTCGCCGGACAGGCGGCGGACGGCTCGCCGGCGATCCGGCTGAGCAAGGCGGCCGGCGCCGGCGAGCGGGACGCGGCGCGCTTCATCGCCGAGCCGGCGGCCAGCGGGCCGAAGCAGCCGCCGCAGGAGCCGGTGCGCATCCGCTCGGCGTCCGGCCAAGGCTGGCTGTACGAGAATCCGTCCGGCATCGTGCTGTACGGCAGTCCGAGCGAGCGGGACGGCTCGTCGCATTGGACGCTCGAGCGTCGGGAGAGCGGCGGCTGGAGCATCCGCAACCGGGCGAGCGGCCATCTGCTCCGCTTGAACGCCGACTATCCGTTCCTGGAAAGCCTCGCCGCAGGGGAGGCGGCTCCGGAAGCGGCCGCCTGGGCGGCCGAGCAGACGGCCGACGGCGGCGCTTGGCTGCTGCGCAGCCTGTACGGCGAGTTCAGCGACGAATTCGTGCATGTCGGCAGCGGGGCCGGGTATGCGGAGCATGGACTGGCGCTCGATTCGGCGTCGACGGCGCGCTGGCAGCTCGAGCCGGCGCCGGCGGAGATGGAGCCGCCGGCGGCCGCGGAGCCGCGCAGCGCGGAGACGTCGACGCCGCTGCTGGCTTCGGCGCAAGCGGTCACGATCGCCCCGGCCGGAGCGCCGGACAGGCGGCTCGCCGATCGCGGCGGCCGGCCCGAGCTGACGGCAGCGGGCGAGGAGGATGCCGCGGCGCGCTGGCGGCTCGTGGACACGAACGGCCGCCAGCTGCTGCGCAACGAGGCGACGGGCGCTTACCTGGCGATGACGGCGGCGGGCGTGCCGGAGCTGCTGCCGGCCGGCGGCCTGCGCACGGCGGCAGGCGGGATCGCCGCCGAGGCGCAGTGGAGCGTGGAGGAGCGGCTCGGCTACCGCACGCTGCGGGCGGTCCAGGCGGCCGGTTATTTGGCGGCTGCGGATGGCGCCTCGCCTGTCCTTTCGGATGAGGCGGGAGCAGCCGCTGCCCGCTGGAGGCTGGAGCCGGTGCGGGCGGATGTCGTCTACCCGGCGGACAAGGCGTTCTTAGCCGGAGGCATGCGGCAGTTCGCCGTCACGGCTCCCGAGGCAGGGGCCTATGCGATCCGCCTCGCATGGGACGGCGCGGCGCCGGAGGCGGCCGGGCTGAAGCTGGCGGTCAACGGCCTGCCGGCCGCCGGCATCGCCTCCGCCTCTGGCTGGACGGCCGAGCTGCGCCGCGGCGTCAACGTCATTTCCGTGGCGGATGCGGGAACGCTCCGCTCGCTGACGGTAGAGGGCGGCATCGCTCCGGACGATCGCGGCGCGACGCCGGCCTACGTTTCCTATGAAGCGGAGCATATGGAGGCGAAGGGCGAGCGGATCGGCCCGTCGCGCCTGCATCGCACGCTCGCCTCGGAGGCTTCCGGCCGGGAGGCCGTCCTGCTCCGCGAGCAGGGCGACCAGGTCGAGTTCGCGAGCGCCGAGGCGGCGGACGCGCTCGTGCTGCGCTATTCCATCCCCGATACGCTCGACGGCTCGGAGCGCCAGCATACGCTTTCGCTTTATGTGGACAGGCAGTTCCGCCAGAGGCTGACGCTGACGAACCGCAATTCGTGGGTGTACGGCAGCTATCCGTGGTCGAACGATCCTGCCCAGGGCAGCGGCCACCGCTTCTACGACGAGGTGCGCGCCGTCATCGGCGACGTGCCGGCCGGCGCGCTGATCACGCTGCGAAAGGACGCCGGGGACGACGCGGCGACGTACGCGCTCGACCGGGTCGATCTGGAGCGGGCGGACGCGGCTTACGCCAAGCCGGACGGCTTCGTATCCGTGACGGACTACGGCGCGGTTGCCGGCGACGGGCAGGACGACACTGCCGCCTTGACGGCCGCGCTGGAGGCGGCCGCAGGCGGCGCGGCGGCCGGCGTCTGGTTCCCGGCGGGAAGCTTTGACTTTACGGACAAGCTGCTGGATCTCGGGGACGCGGTCATCCGCGGCGCGGGCGTCTGGCATACGGAGCTGAACGGGGCGCGCTTCTACGGCCACGGCGGCAAGGTCGGCGTCTACGACCTGTTCATCGACGGGGGCGTGGCGGAGCGCGACGACGAGGCGTTCGACAATGCGTTCCACGGCGCGTTCGGTCCCGGCTCGGTCATCCAGAACGTCTGGGTCGAGCATGCCAAGGCGGGGCTCTGGCTGACGCAGCCGATCGGCGAGAAGGCCCGCACGAAGGGGCTCTACATGGCCGGGCTGCGGCTGCGCAACCTGCTGGCGGACGGCATCAACTTCGCGGTCGGCACCTCGGACAGCTTGATGGAGCAGAGCGAGATCCGCTATCCGGGCGACGACGGCATCGCGATGTGGTCGTTCACCGATCCGAAGCTGGCCGATCAGAACGGAGCGGAGCGCACGCCGAGCGTGAACAATACGGCGCGCTTCAACACGGTGTCGCTGCCGTGGCTGGCGGACAACATCGCCGTGTTCGGCGGCCACGGCAACCGCATCCAGGACAATCTGCTTCAGGATACGGTCGTGAACGGAGCGGGCATCGCCGTATCGACGCGCTTCGCCGCGGAGCCGTTCGGCGGCGAGACGGTCGTCGAGCGCAACACGCTCGTGCGCGCCGGCAGCTTCGACAGCGGCTACGGCATTCCGCTCGGGGCGATCTGGCTGTTCGCCGGCGAGTCCGACCTCGCCGGCGGCGCGGGCAGCGTCGTCGTGCGGGACAACGTGGCGCGGGACAGCGCGTATGCGGGCATCACGGTCCATGGCTCGCATGAGCTGGGCTCCGTGCTGCTGCAGGACAACGTGCTCGACGGCTTGGGCACGAACGGGCTGGAGGCGGCCAAGACGAAGACGGACAACGAGCAGGGCTATCCGACCGGCAGCCTGGTGATCGACAACCTGATCGTGCGCGGCGAGCGGATGAGCGATGCCGCGGCCGGTCCGGCAGGCCGGCTGTCGCTGGAGGAATGGAACGAAGGCTTGGCCTCGCGGCCGAAGCCGTTCTCGGTCAAGCTGGCGGACGGACAGGGAGCGCGGTTCGTCCTGAAGGCCGGCGCATCGGCGGCAGTGGCCGTGCGGGATGCGGCCGGAGCGGATCGGACGGCCGAGGCGTCCGTCGCCTTCTGGCCGGCCGCGGCCGCATCGTATGCGGACGGCCGCCTGACCGCGCTGGCCGCCGGCCAGGCGACGGTGACGGTCCGTCTCGGCAACGATGAGCGGAAGTATACGCTGACGGTGCAGGAGGCGGATGCGGCAGCGACGCCGACTCCTGCGCCGAGCGCGACGCCGGCTCCGACGCCGGGCACGGGAGCCGGGCCGTCCGCGACGCCGACCCCGAGCGCGACGCCGACGCCGGCAGCGGCGAATGCGGCGGAAATGGCGCTGCTGGCCGCCATCGCGGAAGGCAAGGCGCAGGCGCGACTGCCGCTCGGAGCGGACGGCAGCCTGCGGCTGAGCCTGGACGCGCTCGCCCGCGCGGCCGCGGCCAAGCCGCAGCCGGAGCTGCTCGTGCAGGACGGAGGCGCCGAGCTGCGCCTGCAGCCGGCGGCGCTGCTGCGCGCGCTGCGGACGACGGCAGCGACGGGCGCGACGCCGGAGCTGGAGCTGGAGCTGCGGCTCGGCGACGCGGATGAAGCCGCGGCGGCAGCGCTGCGCCGCGCGGCGCTCGCGGCCGGGTTCCGTCCGGCCGGCACGGCGGCGGAGCTGAGCCTCGCCGCCGTCTGGGCGGGCGGCTCGCAGCCGCTGGCGTTCCGCCCGGCCGAGCGGCCGCGGCTGAGCCTCGGCGCCGCAGCCGGCGCGACCGCCCTGCTGAGGCTGGCCGCGCCGGACGGCTCGGCAGCCGCGCTGCCGGCGAGCTTCGCAGACGGCAAGGCGTCGGCGGCTCCGGCAGGCGGAGGCGCGTTTGTCGCCGCCGTGCGCACGGCGCCGGCGTTCGCCGACACGGCCGGCCACTGGGCGGCGGCCGACATCGGCCGCCTGGCCGGGCTCGGCCTGGCGCAAGGCGCCGGCGGCCGCTATGAGCCGGCGCGCGCCATCACGCGCGCGGAGCTGACCGCGCTGCTCGTCCGCGCGCTGCAGCTGCCGCCCGGCGACAGCGCGAACGCGCCGCGCGACGCAGCGGCCGGCGCCTGGCATGCCGCGGCGGTGCGCGCGGCGCTGGCCGCAGGCCTCGCGCAGGGCGACGCGGACGGACGCTTCCGTCCGAACGCGCCGGTCCGCCGCCAGGAGCTCGCCGCGCTCGCGACGCGGGCGGCAGAGCTGCTGCGCTCCTCGGCCGATGCGGCCGGAGCGTCCGCCGGAGCGCCGGGGGCGCCAGGCTCGACGGCGGCGAGCGCCGCCGCGCCGGCTTATGCCGACGCGGACGCGATCGCGCGCTGGGCGGCGGAGCCGGTCGCCGAGGCGTCCCGCCTCGGCCTGATGGCCGGCCTCGGCGGCCGCTTCGAGCCGGCCCGCGCCGTCACCCGCGCGGAGGCGGCTGCGGTGCTGGTCCGCCTGCTGCGGCTGGCGGAGCTGATCTAGCTCTCGGCGGTGGCCGCCTTTCGGCGTCAGAGCGAGCATTCGGGACCAAGCGGAGCGTCGTCCGCTTGGTCCCGTTTTGCTTGGCGCGGCAAAGCTTTATAATGGAGCCTGTCGAAGGAAAAAGGAGGAACCGACATGATGCCGATCAAGCTGCCGCTGGAGCAGAAAAAGGAGCTGGCGGAGCAGCTGCGAGACTTCGCGGACCGGGAGCTCGACCTCCCGCTCGGAACCATCGGCGCGGAAGCGCTGCTCGACCATATGATCGCCGCGCTGGCTCCGCATCTGTACAACAAAGGGGTCGAGGACGCGCTGAAGCTGCTGGGGCAGCGGATGCTGCAGGTCGAGGACGACCTGCACGCGCTCAAGCGCACGATCCGCTGAGCGGCCGGGTTGTCCGTCCCGGCGAAGCCCGGCTCGCGGGCGCAAGCCGAAAAGGGACCCGCAGCTGGCGGGTCCCTTTTCAGCTTGAATCTGCGTCCTGCGGCAATCTCCCGAATGCCGCAGGTCAGCCCGGCATGCGGGCGAGCTTCGTGCGGAGCATCGGCGCGTAGTAGGCTTTGAGCGACTCGAACTCAGGCATGATGCGCGACAAATGCTGGACGGTGCCCATGCCGGCATGGCGGCGGTACAGCGTGAGCGGCTCGTTCAAGTAATGCATGCCGACGTCGTTCAGCGCGATCCGCGCCCACAGGTCGTAGTCATGCGCGTAAGGCAGGCCGGGATTGAACCATCCGACATTCTGGATGAGGTCCCGCAGCATCATGACCGTGCAGCCGTTGACCGGACAGAAGTCGAGCATGGAGGCGATGAACGCTTTTTCCGTCGGGAATTTCACCATGCTCCACATCTGCGTGATCTGTCCGGTCTCGTTGATCGTGTGGAAGTCCGTGAAGCTGAACTGGGCGTTCTTCTCCAGCATGTAGGACACCTGGTTCAGCACTTTGTCGCGGGTGAACAGGTCGTCGGAGCTGAGCCAGGCGACGTATCGTCCGCTCGCGCATTGCATCCCGTAGTTGAGCGCGCTGGCTGTCCCGCCGTTCGCCTTGCTCAAGTAGACGATGCGATGGCGGTACGGATCGAGCAGATGCTGGTTCGTGGTCGAGCCGTCGTCGACGACGATGAGCTCGATCGAGGGATAGGACTGGTCGAGCACGCTCTGGATCGCTTGCGGAATGTACGGGCAGTTGTAAAACGGTATGACGACCGTGACCAACGGCAGCATAGCGGGCATCACCTCTTTGGATAAGCTGTCACCTCTATCCTATGAGCCTCGCGGCGCAAGCGATAGGGACAGATGACGAGCGCGAGCCGCCCAAGTTGCGGCCGCCGCCGCATATCAAAATCGGGAATAAACTTGCGGGCCGCTGTTATTCCGCTTTCATTGAATCCGGTTACAATCAGAAGAGACAAGTTGAAGAAGGAGTGGACTCTTATGCGCATCGATGCTCATCAGCATTATTGGACGATGTCCCGCACGGATTACGGCTGGATTACGCCTGACTTGCCGGTGCTGTACCGGGATTATTTGCCGGAGGATCTGGAGCCCTGCCTGCAGCGGCACGGATTGGACGGGACGATCGTCGTGCAGGCGGCTCCGACGGCGGAGGAAACGGAGTACCTGCTCTCCCTCGCCGACCGCTCGGAGTCCATCCTGGGCGTCGTCGGGTGGCTGGACCTGTTCGATCCCTCGCATCGGGCACGGTACGAGGCTTATCGCAGCCATCCGAAATTCGTCGGCTTCCGGATCATGATCCAGGAGATGCCGGACGCGGCGCGCGTGCTCGAGCCTTCGTTCGTGCAAGCGCTGCGGGAGCTCGCGCGGGAGGACGTGCCCGTCGACCTGCTCGTAAAATCGACTCAGCTGGACGCCCTCAATGCGCTCCTCGACGCCGTCCCCGGCCTTCGGGGGGTTGTCGACCATATCGGCAAGCCGCGCATCGCGGAGCAGGCGTTCGAGCCATGGGCCGCGCAGCTTGCGCGTGCGGCGGAGCATCCCGCGATTTATTGCAAGCTGTCCGGCATGGTGACGGAGGCCGATCATCAGGCGTGGACCCCGGAGCATTTCCGCGGCTATGTCGAGCATGTGCTGAGCGTATTCGGTCCCGAACGGGTCCTGTTCGGATCGGATTGGCCGGTATGCCTGCTCGCGGCGAGCTACGATCAGGTCGTGGACGTTCTGGAAAGCTCTCTCCCGGCGCATTGGGGAGCGGAGGAGAGGGCGCGGCTGTTCGGAGGCAACGCAAGGGAATTCTACAAGCTGTGAGCGCCCGCCGCCTTCTGGCCGGGCCCGCCGCTCCGGCCGTTCCGCTCCACAGGCGACCGTATGTTCGGGGTCGGATATTGTCATTTTTGTGTTCGGTTGCACCTAGTTCCAATTGTTGTCCAAGGCTAGAATAGGGTGGAAAAGCAATGAATCCTATCAATCGCCTGGAGGGATATGGCATGAAGCAAGCAGCGGCCGCCGGAACGAAAGAGCGCGTGCGCATCAAGGACGGATTTTGGGATGCCTATGCGGCGCTAGTCCGGGACACCGTCATTCCGTATCAATGGGAAGCGCTTAACGACCGCATCGCCGATGCCGAGCCGAGCTATGCGATCCGGAATTTCCGCATCGCGGCCGGCCAGGAGCAAGGGGAGTTCGGCGGCATGGTGTTCCAGGACAGCGACCTCGCCAAATGGCTGGAGGCGGTAGGCTACGCGCTCGGCACGCATCCGGACCCCGAGCTGGAGCGGATCGCGGACGAGGCGATCGAGCTGGTCGCGGCGGCCCAGCAGGAGGACGGCTACCTGAACACGTATTTCACGATCAAGGAGTCGGGCAAGCGATGGACGAACCTGTACGAGGCGCATGAGCTCTATTGCGCCGGCCATATGATCGAAGCGGCCGTCGCTTATTACGAGAGCACCGGCAAGCGCCGGCTGCTCGACGTCGTCTCCCGCTTCGCCGACCATATCGACTCGGTGTTCGGCCGGGAGGAGGGCCAGCTGCGCGGCTACGACGGGCATCAGGAGATCGAGCTGGCGCTCGTCAAGCTGTACGGCGCGACGGGCGAGCGGCGCTACCTCGACCTCGCCAAGTTCTTCATCGACGAGCGCGGAGCGGAGCCGAACTTCCTCGTGGAGGAATGCGGGCGCAGGGATGGCGTCAGCCACTGGACGGGCAGGCAGCAGCCGATTCCGAGCGTGCGCCAGATGGCCTACAACCAGGCGCACAAGCCGGTCCGCGAGCAGGACGTCGCGGTCGGCCATGCCGTGCGCGCGGTGTACATGTACACGGCGATGGCCGATCTGGCCGGGCTGACCGGAGACGCCGAGCTGCTCGAATCCTGCCGCCGCCTGTGGGCCAACATGACCGGCAAGCAGATGTACATCACCGGCGGCATCGGCTCGACGCATCATGGCGAAGCCTTTTCGTTCGACTACGATCTGCCGAACGACACCGTCTACGCCGAGACATGCGCGTCGATCGGGCTCATCTTCTTTGCCCGCCGCATGCTGCAGCTGGAGCCGAAGAGCGAGTACGCCGACGTGCTGGAGCGCGCGCTGTACAACAACGTGATCGGCAGCATGTCCCAGGACGGCAAGCATTATTTCTACGTCAATCCGCTGGAGGTATGGCCCAAGGCGTCCGAGGGCAGCCCCGACCGCAGGCATGTGAAGGCCGTCCGCCAAAAATGGTTCGGCTGCTCCTGCTGCCCGCCCAATGTCGCCCGCCTGCTCTGCTCGCTGCATGATTATGTGTACACGGCGTCCGCCGAGGACGACGTTGTCTACGCGCATCTGTTCATCGGCAGCGAGGCGCGGTTCGAGCTGAAAAGCGGCACGGCCGCGTTCGTCCAGACGTCGCTCCTGCCCTGGCAGGGCGGCACGAGGTTCGAGTGGACCGAAGCGCCGGAGACGGCGGTCTCGCTGGCGCTGCGCGTCCCGTCCTGGTGCGGCGGGCAGGCGCTGCTGAAAATCAACGGCGCCGAATCGGCGTATCGGACCGTCGACGGCTATGCGGTCTTGACCCGCGTCTGGGCGGCCGGAGATGTGGTGGAATGGGAGCCGAGGCTGGAGGCGCGGCTGATCGCCGCCAATCCGGAGATCCGCGCCGACGCGGGCAAGGCGGCGATCGAGCGCGGGCCGCTCGTCTATTGCCTGGAGGAGGTCGACAACGGCGCTCCGATCGCGTCCCTCTCGATCGATCCCGACACCGAGCTGATCCCGACCTTCGACGCCGCGCTGCCGGGCGGCGCGGTCTCCCTCGAGGCGGCCGGCCGCCGCGCGGACCTGGCGGGATGGGATCCGGACCAGCCGTATCGTCCGCTCGGCCAGTCGCCGGAGCCGGCGGCGGCCGAGCTGAGGGCGGTCCCGTACTTCCTGTGGGGCAACCGGGAGCCGGGCGAGATGGCCGTCTGGATCCGGCTCAGCCGGGTGTGAGGCGGATTGCCGCCGGCCGGAACCGAAAATCAGGGTAACCAGAGGGCGCAGCCGCATCGGCTGCGCCCTCTTTGCGTTCCGGCGGCCAGAGCAGGGGCGTTTTTGCAAGCCCGCCTCGGCATCGTCCGCTTCCTTCGAAGGCCTCGGCCCAGCCTCGTTTTACGTCAGCATGCTTGTCCGTTAGAATAGACGAATAAAAAAACGCAAGCATCGTAGAAAGGGGGCGTCGGCTTGAGCGAACTGACCTGCAACGTATTGATCGTGGATGACGAGCTGCTGGCCCGCCAGGGCATCAAGCATCTGCTCGACTGGGAGAGCGAGGGCTTCCGCATCGTCGGCGAGGCCGCCAACGGCAAGGAGGCGCTGGAGCTGATCGAACGGCTCTCCCCGCATATCCTGATCACCGATATCGTCATGCCCGTCATGGACGGAGAGGAGCTCGCGCGGGAAGTGCGCATCCGCCATCCGGAAATCCGCATGATCGTGCTCAGCAGCTTCAGCGAGTTCGACTACGTGCGCTCCACGTTCCAGAGCGGCGTCGAGGATTATATCCTCAAGCCGAAGCTCGATGCCGGCAAGCTGCTCGCGACGCTGAAAAAAATGGCCGCCGGCATCCCCGAGCTGAGCGGCATCCGGCTCGGCGGAGCCAAGCAGCAGTCGCTGCGCGCCTTGCTCGACAAGGCGGCCGCCGGCTTTCCGCTCGGCGACAGCATGGACGGAGCGAGGCTGCTGCAGGAGCAGCTGCCCCATCGCTCCTATGCGGTGTTCGGCGCCAGGCTCGATGGCGACAGTCCCGCCGCCGGCACGGCCGCGTGGAAGGAGCGGCTCGAAGCCCATCTCGCCGAGCTGCCCGCAGCGGGCCGGTTCGCGCCTGCGGCGGAGCTGGCGGAGGGGCGGGACCTCGTGCGGGCGCTGATCAATTTCGACGCGGCGGACCTGCCCCTGCTGGAGGCTTGGCTGGAGCGGCTCGAAGCGTCGGCGGCCGAAGGAAGCTGGCCCGTCCTCGGCGCGCTCGGCCCGGCGTTCGGCTCGCTCGGCGGGCTGCACGCGGCGATCGAGCAGCTGCCGGCGCTGATGGAGCGCCGCTTCTTCCGGCCGGAGCGGCGCTTCTTCGCGCCGCCGGCGCAAGCTGCCGCCGCGAGCGGCGGCTCGGCCTTCGACGCCGCCGCCTTCGAGGCGGAGCTCGGCGGCCAGCAGTTCGAGGCGGCGTTCGCCCGGCTGCGGCAGTTCGCCTCGTCGATGGAAGGCTGCGAGGGCATGCGCGTCCAGGAGCTCAAGTCGTTCCTCGGCCATCATCTGTTCCATGTGATCGTGGCGCTGCTCCGCCATCAGTATCCGGCCGCGTCTCTCGACGAGCGCAAGTACGAGTATTTCCGCGAGATCCATGAAGCCCGATCCGTGCAGGAAGCGGAGCGGACGCTGCTGCGCTTCCTGGACGAGGCCGAGGGCTGCGTCGCCGCGCGCCAGCGTCCCGGAGGCAGCCAGGCGATGCAGAAGCTGCTCGCCTACATCCACGAGCATTATGCCGAGCCGCTCCATCTGGCGGACGTCGCCCAGCATTTCCATTTCAACCCGTCGTATCTGTCCAACTACTTCGCCAGCCGCAACAAGGAGGGCTTCAGCGAGTACGTCAACCGCGTGCGCATCGAGCAGGCATGCCGGCTGCTGGCGGACACCGACGACGCGATCGCGGACATCGCCACCCGCGTCGGCTACGCCGATAACAGCTACTTCACCAAGGTGTTCCGAAAATACATGGACCAGTCTCCGAGCCAGTACCGCCGATCGGCGCAGGAAGGGAAGGACCTCCGATGAAGGAAGCGGGCGGCCGCCTGTCGCGGCTCGGCCTTTTCGGCAAGATGTTCATCATCATGGTCATCAGCACGATCGCCGTCGGAGGCATGACCTCCTGGGTGACGGTGCATGTGTCGCAGCAGCTGTTCCTCGACACGTTCAGCCTGACCAACGCCAAGGTCGTCAGCCAGATCAAGCGCAATTTCGAGTCGTTCCATTATTCGATCCTGACCGCTTCGAACGAGGCGATGCAAAACAGCACGATCCGCAGCTTCCTGACGGAGGAGGAAGGGAATTCGCTGAGCGAGAACAAGGCCTACTACGCCATGGTAGCGCAGATGACGCGGATCGCCGCCGGCCTCGACCAGAACGAGGTCGGCACGATCATCCTCGGCGACGGCGAGCGGAGCTACTTCAGCGACCGCTCCTACTGGACGAAGTCGGCCGCCGCGCTGAAGCGCCAGGAGCTGGCGGCCGAGCAGCCGCAAAACGCCAGCCGGTTGACGTACCGGCTGCTGCTGGAGCAGGACGGGACGGCGGGCGAGCCGATCCTGACCGCCTCCCGCAAGCTCATCTCGCGGACGACCGGACTGCCGTACGGGACGATGCTTTTCATGCTGCCGGAGCGCGACTTCAGCCGCTTCTACAGCACGTTCACCAGCACCGGCAACGACGTGCTCGTGCTCGACCGCGACGGCATGATCGTGTCGAGCAACCTGACCGGCCGCATCGGCAGCCGCGACGCGGCCCTGCTCGCCGGAGCGGAGAGGATCCGCGCGGAGGGGCTGGACTCGATCTCGATCGGGAGCGGAGAGGGCAGCCAGCTGATGGTGTCGCAGCATCTGCCCGAATACGATTTCTACATCGTCAACCTCGTCGACAAAAAGCTCGTCCGCGACATGCTGCCGGTGACGCAGATCGTGCTCATCGGAGCGGCCATCGTGTCGGCGGCGCTGCTCATCCTGCTGCTCATCTCGCGCCGGCTCACCCGCTCGCTGCGGCTGCTCGTGCGGCAGATGTCGAGCGTGACCAAGCGCAACTTCCACAACTACATGCCCGTCAGCGGCAGCTACGAGACGCGCCAGCTCGGGACGGCGTTCAACTACATGCTCGACGAGCTGAACGCCTACATCATGCAGCTCGTGCAGACCCAGCGCGAGCAGCGCAATGCCGAGCTGGCCGCCCTGCAGCGGCAGATCAATCCGCATTTCCTGTACAACACGCTCGCCTCCGTCAACTTCCTCGTCCAGCGCGAGGACAAGCAGAAGGCGACCGAGACGATCCATGCGCTCATCTCGCTGCTGCAGAACTCCATCGGCAACGTGGAGGAGACGATCCCGGTGGAGCAGGAGGTGCAGAACCTGAAGGATTACGCCTTCATCAACGGAATCCGCTACGGCAGCGGCATCGCGGTCGACTACTTCATCTCGCCGGACTGCCTCCAGGCCGAGGTGCCGAAGCTGATCCTGCAGCCGTTCATGGAGAACGCGTTTTTCCATGCGTTCAAGGAAAGGGAGAGCGGCTACATCTACGTCATCGTCGCCCGCGAAGGCGAATCGCTGCTGTGCGAGATCGTCGACAACGGCGACGGCATGGACCTGCAGGACGGCCAGGACAGCCTGCCCGACTCGCAGAGCAACCGCCAGCTGTTCAGCGGCATCGGCATCCGCAACGTCCATGCCCGCATCCTGCTGCTCTACGGCAAGGACTACGGCGTGACGATCCGCAGCAAGCCGGGCGAGGGCACGAGGGTGCAGGTCCGGCTGCCGTTCGCGGAAAAATCCGAAGGCTGACCGGCCGCGAAAGCTAAACATAATCCAAAAAGCTTTAAAAAAGACAACGCCTCCTCCCCCTTCCCCGAAAGATTGGCATTGAAAGGACCAAACGGGGCAAAGATATTCCTACCGGAGGAACGCCCGCGTTTGATACCATTTTTGGTGAAGGCAAGCGCTTTCCGAAAGCATGCGAAGGGGGACCTTTTACGATGAAGAAACAGATGGCATTCGCTGCGCTCGCCGGCGTCATGGCGCTCACGGCTTGCTCCAGCGGCAACAACGACGGTCAGGAGGGCCAAAGCTCGGGCGGCGGCAAAGTCACGGTATGGGCATGGGATCCGAACTTCAACATCGCGGCGATGAAGCTGGCGAAGGAAGCCTATGCGGCCGAAAATCCGGACGTGAACGTCGACATCATCGAGTACGCCCAGGCCGACATCATCCAGAAGCTGAATACGGGCCTCAACTCCGGCACGACGAGCGGCCTGCCGAACGTCGTGCTGATCGAGGACTACCGGGCGCAAAGCTTCCTGCAGGCTTATCCCGACTCGTTCTACAAGATGTCCGACCTGATCAAGCCGGGTGATTTCGCCGACTACAAGCTCTCCTCGACGAGCCTGGACGGCGTGCAGTACGGCGTGCCGTTCGACTCCGGGGTGACCGGGCTCTATGTCCGCAAGGATCTGATGGAGCAAGCCGGCTATTCGGTCGATGACCTGCAGAACATCGATTGGGACCAGTTCATCGAGATCGGCAAGGCCGTGAAGGAAAAGACCGGCAAGGCGATGCTGACGCAGGATCCGAACGACCTCGGGCTCATCCGCATGATGATCCAGTCGGCGGGAGCCTGGTACACGGCTGAGGACGGCACGACGCCGGACCTGAAGGACAACGCGGCGCTGAAGGACGCGTTCGCGACCTACAAGAAGCTGATGGAGTCCGACACCGTCAAGATGATTTCCGACTGGAGCCAGTTCCTGGCCGGATTCAACACCGGCGACGTGGCGACCGTGCCGACCGGCAACTGGATCACGCCGTCGGTCAAGGCCGAGGCTTCCCAGTCCGGACAATGGGCCGTCGTTCCGATGCCGAAGCTGAAAAATACCGCTTCCTCGGTCAACGCCTCCAATCTGGGCGGCAGCTCCTGGTACGTGCTCAACGTCGACGGCAAGGAGCAGGCGGCCGAGTTCCTCGCCAAGACGCTCGGCTCCGACGCGGAGCTGTATCAGAAGCTCGTGACGGATATCGGCGTCATCGGCACGCTGAAGGCGGCTACCGAAGGCGACGCCTACAACCAGGAAGATGCGTATTTCGGCGGCCAGAAGATCGTCAGCGACTTCGCGGCCTGGACGCAGAAGATTCCGCAAGTCAACTACGGCATGCATACGTATGCGATCGAGGACATCCTCGTAAGCGCGATGCAGAGCTATCTGGGCGGCGCGGACCTCGACAAGGTGCTGAGCGACGCGCAGTCCCAGGCGGAGTCCCAGCTGGGCTAACCGAATCCGTCCGTCAGCAGGCCGTCCGCGAGGACGGCTTGCTTCGTCACGGTCCATTTTTCCCGAGAAAGGAGCCCTAAGGATGAAACAAACGGCCATCGTCTGCAATCGTCTTCAGCCCCGCTGGACGGGATGGATGTTCATCTCCGTCGCGGTGCTGATGATCCTCCTCTTTTATTTCTACCCGATGCTCCAGGCGCTGCTGCTGTCGTTCAAGTCCGGCACCGGGGCCAGGATCGACTGGACCGGGCTCGACAACTACAAGCGGCTGACGAGCGATCCGGTGTTTTGGACGGCGCTTAAAAATACATTTCTATACCTGATCGTGCAGGTTCCGGTCATGATCCTGCTGGCGATGTTCATCTCCGTGCTGCTGAACGACAGCAAGCTGCGCTTCAAGGGCTTTTTCCGCACGGCGATCTTCCTGCCCGCGATCACCTCGCTCGTCGCCTACTCGGTCGTGTTCAAGTACCTGTTCGGCGCGGAAGGGCTCGTCAACCAGGCGCTGCTGAAGCTGCATCTGATCGACGCGCCGCTGCAGTGGATCACCGATCCCGTGCTGGCCAAAATTACGATCATCATCGCCATCACCTGGCGCTGGACCGGCTACAACATGATCTTCTACCTGTCCGCGCTGCAGAACATCGACGCCTCCATCTACGAGGCGGCGCGCATCGACGGCGCTTCTCCGGTGCGGCAGTTCTTCTCCATCACGACGCCGATGCTGAAGCCGATCATCCTGTTCACCTCGATCACGTCGACGATCGGCACGCTGCAGCTGTTCGACGAGATCATGAACATCACCAAGGGCGGACCGGGCAACGCCACGATGACGATCTCCCAGTACATCTACAACCTGAGCTTTAAGTACACCCCGGACTTCGGCTATGCGGCTACCGTCTCCTACACGATCGTCATTCTGATCGTGCTGCTGTCCATCCTCCAGTTCAAAGCGGCAGGTGATAAACGATGAAATCGCTCAAACGAACGCCGATTTATTTGTTCCTGACTCTCGCGGCCGGCGTCTCGATCTTCCCGTTCCTCTGGATCCTCTCCAGCGCGACGAACAAGTCGATCGACGTCTCCAGCGGCCGGCTGCTGCCCGGCTCGAACCTGCTGAACAACTTCCGCAACCTGACGGAGCAGGTCGAGCTCGGGCAGGCGTTGTGGAATTCCGCCAAGATTTCCGTCACGACGACGCTGCTGGCGCTGCTCATCGCCTCGCTCGCCGGATACGGCTTCGAGATCTACCGCAGCAAGGCGAAGGACATCGTCTTCAACATCCTGCTGGTCTCGATGATGATCCCGTTCGCCGCGATCATGGTGCCGCTGTTCCAGATGTTCGCGGGCATCTCCGGCTTCGCGCCCGCCATCGGCATCAATACGATCGCCTCGGTCATTTTGCCGACGTTCACGACCGCCTTTCTGATCTTTTATTTCCGCCAGAGCTCCAAGATGTTCCCGAAGGACATGCTCGAGGCGGGGCGGATGGACGGACTGAGCGAATGGGGCTTGTTTTTTCGGATCTATGTGCCTACGATGAAAACAAGCTACGCCGCAGGCGCCATCATCACGTTCATGTCGAGCTGGAACAACTATTTGTGGCCGCTCGTCGTGCTGCAGACGCCTGACAAGCGCACGATTCCGCTGCTGATCTCGAATCTGGGCTCCAGCTATTCGCCGGATTACGGCATCATCATGACGGCGATCGTCGTTTCCACCTTGCCGACCGCGCTGGTGTTTTTCTTGATGCAAAAGCATTTCGTCGCCGGAATGGTCGGTTCCGTCAAGTAAACCGAAGAGGAGAATCCGCTACATGTCTGATCGTCAAGCATCGCTGGATTGGCTGGCCGATCCGGCCGTATTCAAGGTGAATCGGCTGGATGCCCATTCGGACCACCGCTATTACGCCACGGTGGAGGAGGCGGAGGCAGGGGCGCCGATGAAGATGCGCCATAGCCTGAATGGAAGCTGGAGCTTCCATTACGCGGCCAATCCGGCTTCTCGTCCGGCGGATTTCCACGCCGAGGGCTTCAGCACGGCCGGCTGGGGAGACATCCAGGTGCCGGGCCATATCCAGCTTCAAGGCTGGGGTCAGCCGCAATACGTAAACACGATGTATCCGTGGGACGGCCTGGAGGCGATCCGCCCTCCGCAGCTGCCGGAGCACAATCCCGTCGGGAGCTATGTCAAGGAGTTCGAGCTGCCGGCCGATTGGGACGGCCGCCCGACGTTCATTTCCTTCCAGGGAGTCGAGTCGGCCTTCTACGTCTGGCTGAACGGCGAGTTCGTCGGTTATGCCGAGGACAGCTTCACGCCGTCGGAATTCGACCTGACGCCGCATATCCGCGGCGGAGCGAACCGCCTCGCGGTAGCGGTATACCAGCGGAGCACGGGCAGCTGGCTGGAGGACCAGGATTTCTGGCGGTTCTCGGGCATCTTCCGCGACGTCTACCTTTATACGACGCCGGACATCCATGCGGTCGACCTCGAGGTGCGCGCCGATCTGGACGATACGTACCGCCTCGGCACGCTGCATGCCTCGATCCGGCTGGCCGACGCCGCCCCTGCCGGGAGTTACGCGCTGCTGCGGCTGCGTGACCCGCATGGAGCCGTCGTCGCCGAGAGCGGACAGGTCGCGCTGGACGCAGCAGGCCGCATCGCCGCCGTGCTTGAAGCGGGCGAGGTGCAGCCGTGGAGCGCCGAGCTGCCGCGGCTGTACTCGCTGCTCGTCACGATCCATCGTCCCGGCGGCGAGCTGGTCGAGGCGATCGTGCAGAAGGCCGGCTTCCGCCGCTTCGAGCTGAAGGACAAGCTGATGCTCGTGAACGGCAAGCGCATCGTCTTCAAGGGCGTCAACCGCCACGAGTTCAACAGCCGGAGCGGGCGGGCGATCGGCAAGGAAGACATGCTGCGCGACATCCGCATCCTCAAGCAGAACAACCTGAACGCCGTGCGCACGTCCCATTATCCGAACCAGACGCTCTGGTACGAGCTCTGCGACGAATACGGCATCTACGTCATCGACGAGATGAACCTGGAGTCGCACGGCTCCTGGCAGAAGATGGGCGCGGTCGAGCCGTCCTGGAACGTGCCGGGCGACCTGCCGGAGTGGCAGGACATCGTCCTCGACCGGGCGGCCAGCATGCTGGAGCGGGACAAGAACCACCCGTCCATCGTCATCTGGTCCTGCGGCAACGAGTCGTACGCGGGCGAAGTCATCCTGAACGTCTCGAACTATTTCCGCGAGCGCGATCCGAGCCGCCTCGTCCATTACGAGGGCGTGTTCCACAACCGCGCGTTCAACGATACGAGCGACATGGAGAGCCGCATGTACGCCAAGCCGGCCGACATCGAAGCCTATCTGAACGACGATCCGCAAAAGCCGTACATCAGCTGCGAGTACATGCACGCGATGGGCAACTCCGTCGGCGGCATGCACAAGTATACGGAGCTGGAGGACAAGTATCCGCTCTATCAGGGCGGCTTCATCTGGGACTACTTGGACCAGGCGCTCATTCGCAAGGATCGTTACGGAAAAGAATACCTCGCCTACGGCGGCGACTTCGGCGACCGTCCGACGGACTACAGCTTCTGCGGCAACGGCATCGTGCATGCCGACGGCACCGTCTCGCCCAAGATGCAGGAGGTCAAGTTCCTTTACCAGAACTACCGCCTGACGCCGTCGCTCGATTCGATCTCGGTGCGCAGCGGCTCGCTGTTCGCCGGCACCGGGCATCTGGAGCTGGCTTGCCGGCTGCTGCGCGACGGAGCCTTGGTCCATGAAGCGATCGTTCCGCTCGAGGTTGGTCCGGGCGAAGAGGCCGAGGTGCCGAGCGGCCTGCCGCAAGGCATCGCCGAGGCGCCGGGCGAATACGTCATCGAAGCGTCGCTGCGGCTGCGGGACGATCAGCTCTGGGCCGCAGCCGGCCATGAGGTGGCGTTCGGCCAGTCGGTGGCGCGCGTCGAGCGCGAGGCTGCCGAGCCGCTGCCGGCCGGGGAGATCGACGTCGTCGAAGGCGACGTGAACATCGGCGTTTTCGGAAGAGGCTGGCAGGCGCTGTTCTCCAAGCAGGCGCATAGCCTCGTCTCGCTCCGCTATGGAGGCCGCGAGGTGATCGAGTCGCCGCCGATGCCGCTGTTCTGGCGGGCGACGACGGACAACGACAAGGGCACGGCGCTGGCCTACACGCACGGAGCGTGGCTGGCCGCGAGCGTCGCCCGCCGCTGCACGGGCTGGGAGCTGACGCAGGAGGCCGGTACGGTCACGGTCGCCTACCGCTATGAGTTCAGCACGGCCCCGGGCGCCTGGCTGACCGTCGCCTACACGGTCCGCGCCGACGGCAGCATCCGCGTGCGGACGGAGTACAAGGGAGCGCAAGGACTGGCGGATCTGCCGATTTTGGCGCTGACGTTCAAGACGTCGGCCGACTACGGCCAGACGAAGTGGTACGCGCTCGGTCCGGAGGAGAACTATTCCGACCGCTGCCATGGCGCGCGGCTCGGCACGTTCAGCCGAGCGGTGGCGGAGCTGCCGTCCCGCTACCTCGTGCCGCAGGAGTCGGGCAACCGCACCGGCGTGCGCCGGCTGGACGTTCTGGATGCCCAAGGGAATGGCTTTGCGGTCGCAGCCGTTTCCGAGCCGCTGGAATGCAATGTCTCCCCGCACAGCGCGATGGAGCTGGAGAACGCCGCCCATGTCTGGGAGCTGCCTGCGGTCCATTACACGAACGTGACGGTCGCGGCCAAGCAGCTTGGCGTCGGCGGCGACGACAGTTGGGGCGCGCCTGTCCATCCGGAGTTCCGCATTCCTTCCGACCGGGATTATGCCTTTGAATTCATCCTTGAACCGAGCCGGATGTAGCTTGGCCACTTGGACAGCCCTCCATTTATGGAGGGCTGTTTTTTGCGAGCTGTTGGGAGGAGGGCTGGAGCCGCTGTGAGGTGGCTGGAGCCGCTCCAGGGACGGACCCTCTTTCCGATTCCGCTGAAGCCCAGATTCCTCTGATCTCCCTTTCCGTTAGCGGAAGGAATCCGGCCTTCAAGGGAACCGCTCCGCTTCTCCAAGAAGGTCCATCCCTTTCGCTCCGCCATCCTCTACCTTCCCACCGTCTACCCTCCACCATCCTCTTTCGAGACCGCCGCTCACAGGTTCGCCCTTTCAAGCAGCTGTAACCTGATAAATTCGGGTTACAGCTCGAGAAACGGGCTGACGAGCATCCCTAACCCGATAAATTCGGGTTACAGCTCGAGAAACGAGCTTCCGAGCAGCCGCAACCCGATAAATTCGGGTTACAGCTTGAGAAACAAGCTTCAGAACAGCGGCAAACCGTTTTTTTCGGCCTACAGCTGCAGTTACTCGGTTTTTCCGAGCAGCTCGGTGTTATCCGCTCCATTTGGAGGGGAGTTACTCGGTTTTTCCGAGCAACTCGGTGTTAACCGCTCCATTTGGAGGGGAGTTACTCGGTTTCTCCGCGCAACTCGGTGTTATCCGCTCCATTTGGAGGAGAGTTACTCGGTTTTTCCGAGCAACTCGGTCGTGGGTGCACCAGTTCGCTCGGACTGGCCGCCTTCCCAGCGATTGTCCCGGATACGGCCGCCTCCGCGGGGCGACACTACTACAGCCGTCTCCGCGAGCGGAGCGGACGCCCATGACATGGAGGTTTTCGAATGAAGCATCCCTGGAAAGTGCTTGCAGCCGGCGTTGCGTTGAGCACGGCTCTGGCGGGCTGCGGAACGCATCATGGCGAGCTCGGCAACAAGAACATCCGGAACAACAACATCGGCAACTACCGCCTGCTCGACAAGCGCTTCGCCGACGACAACATGAACGAGATGAACCGCGTCGACGGGCGTCAGCTGAACGGCAACAACATCATCGGCAATCATCGCAACTATAACCTCAAATCGAATCGGCAGATCGCCGGCACGGTCAAGAAGCTTGAAGGCGTGCGCGACGCCTATGTGCTTACGACCAACGACAACGCCTATGTCGCAGTCGGCCTCAAAGGCGAGAGCATCGTCGGCAGCACCAATACCCGTTCGGGCACCGAAATGGGCTACGCCGCCTCCAATACGGGCCGAACGGGCTCGAACAGCGGCCGCATGTCTGCCAAAAGCGGCGACGGACTTAGCCTCGAGCGCGGGATGAACCGGCTGGACGGCAGCATGGGACGCATGAACGAACGGCTGGGCCGGGGCATGGACGGGAAGTTCGACAACACGATCGACCAATATGGGCGCATGGGCGAGTCGCGCGGAAACAACGGCTACAGCTCGCTGTCGAACGGCTACAACGGCTACGGCGGCGCTTCGGCGACGAATCGCCGAGGCCATATGGAAAACGGCCTCGCCGACAACAACAACATCTATATGGCCCGCAGCCTCAACGAAGGCTTCAAGACGCAGGTCGCGGACGCCGTCCGCAAAAGCATGCCGGGCATCGACAAGGTGTTCGTCTCCGCCAACCCGGACTTCTTCAGCCGGATGCGGGAATACGACAACGATGCGAAGCAAGGCCACTCGATCCAGCCGTATCTGGCGGAGTTCAACGCTATGGTCGAGAGGGTGTTCCCGAACGTGGACGACGGCAGCGCCGGCACGCAAAAGAAGCTGAGCGGACTGGATGCGCATATTTTCAAGTAGAACCTTCCATCCGACCTGTCCGCCGACCCCATCTTCCGAGCCGCCCCAAACGGGCGGCTTTTTTCGCGATATTGACAAAAATGATCGTCACGATCAGTATGGTTACATATTCGATCAAAAATTCAAGCGACAGCAGCTGCAGGAGGCGCCGGCCATGTACAAGCTGATCCTGGTGGATGACGAGCCGATCGTCCGCGAAGGCCTGATGAACACGATCGACTGGGCGAGCCACGGCTTCGAGCTCGCGGGCGATTACGCCAACGGCCGGGATGCGCTGGAGGCGGTCGAGCTCCTCCGTCCCGACTTGGTGCTGACCGACATCAACATGCCGTTCATGGACGGACTCGAGCTGAGCGCGGCCATCTCGGCCAGCCATCCCAACGTCAAAATCATCATCCTCACCGGCTACGACCAATTCGATTACGCTCAGCAGGCGCTCCGCATGAAGGTGTACGATTTCATCCTCAAGCCGATCACCGCGAGCGAGACCAGGGAGCTGCTCGACCGGCTGCGCGGGGAGCTTGACGAGGAGCGGCGCCGCAAGGAGGATGTCGACCGCCTGCGCAGCCAGCTGAGCCAGAGCCTGCCGCTGCTGCGGGAGCGGTATTTGGACCGGCTTGCCGCCACCGGCGCCGGATCTCAGGACGCCGAGGAGCGGCTGGCTTATTTCGGCCTGCCGCCGCTGCAGCCGCCGCTGCTCGCGCTGCTGCTCGACTTCGACGGCGGGCCTGCCGCCGGCAGCGAGCCGGATCGGGAGCTGCTGCGCTTCGCCGGCTTCAACATCGCCGAGGAGATCGCCGCCCGCGAAGGGGCGATCTGCTTCCGCACCCGCGAGGAAAGAATCGCCGTGCTGCTGTCGGGCCAGCCGCCTGCGGATCTGTACGAGCAAGCCTCGCGCATCGCCTGGTCGATCCGCCGCGAGATCGAGCATTACCTTGGCTACGCGATGTCGGCGGCGTTCGGCCGGGCCGCGGACAGCCTCGCGAAGCTGCCGGAATCATATCGGAGCGCCATCGCCGCGCTCGATTACCGATTCCACTATGGCCGCGACCGTGTACTGAGCATCGTCGAGCTCGAAGGCGAGCGCGCGGCGCCGCCGGCAGCCGGCGAGGACTGGAGCGGCAAGCTCGGAGCGGCGCTGCGGACCGGGTCGGCGGGCGAGCTGCGCCAGCTTTTCGGCGATTTCACCGAACGGCTCAAGCAGTCCAGGGCTCCGCTCGTCTCCTGCCAGCTGGAAATCCAGCGGGCGCTCGTCACGATGCTGAGCGTGCTGCAGGAGATGGGCGTAGAGGAACTTGGCGACAGCCCCGGCATGCTGTTCGCCGAGGCGCAGCGCCTCTCTACGCTGGATGAGGTCGGCGGGTGGCTGACGGACCTCGCGACGCGAGGCGCCAAAGCGGCGGCGGACAGCCGCAGCCGGCTCGGGCGCAGCCAGATCGGGCAAGCGCTGCTTTACATCGAGCGCAACTTCGCCGACGAGCGGCTCAGCCTGTCGGATATTTCGCGGCAGGCACTGATGAGCACGAGCTATTTCAGCCAGATGTTCAAGCAGGAGACCGGCGAGACGTTCGTGGAATACCTGACGCGAATCCGCATGGCCAAAGCCAAGGAGCTGCTGGAGAACACGCCGCTGAAGCTGTACGAGATCGCCGCGCAGGTCGGCTACTCCGATCCGAACTACTTCAGCCTCGCCTTCAAGAAGCATGCCGGACTGTCCCCGCGCGAATACCGCGAGCAGGCGAGAGGGCAGGCATGACGAGGCTGCGGCCTCCCGACTGGCTGAAGCGCGGGCTGCGGCCGCTCCGCACGATCCACGGCACGATCTCGGCCGCGTTCTCGATCCTGATCCTCGCGGCGATCGGCATCACGAGCCTCAACAGCTACAAGCTGTCGGAAGAGGCGGTGCTGAGCAATTCCCAGGCTTATCTGGGCGAGGTCATCCAGCAGGTCGGCCAGAACATCCAGTCGTATATCGACAACATGGAGAACATCTCGCTGCTTATCTTCACCAACAAGGACGTCAAGTATTATCTGTCGGACAATCCCTTCCTCAGCCGGGAGGAGATCCGCACCTACGAGAAAAGCATCTCCGACCTGTTCCAATCGCTGCTGTACACCCGCAAGGACATCGCCTCGATCATGGTGTTCGGCTATAACGGCCGCAACGTATCCGACCGCAGGCTGACGACGCTCAATCCGTACGTGCAGCTGCGCGAGCAGGATTGGTATGTCAAAGCGGCGCGCGCCGGCGGACGCTCGGTCATCTCGGCGCCGCATGTGCAGAACGTCGTCTCCGGCGATTACGAATGGGTCGTCTCGCTCAGCCGCGAGCTGAAGAACAGCAACGGAATGACCGGCCAAGGCATCGCGCTCGTCGACCTCAAGCTCAACGTCATCAACGACATCTGCCGAAGCGTCAAGCTCGGCTCGCGCGGCTACGTGTTCATCGTCGACAGCGCCGGCAACATCGTGTACCACCCCCAGCAGCAGCTGCTGTACAGCAAGCTGCGCGAGGAGCCGATCGAGCGCATCCTCTCCGCGGGTCAAAGCAGCTTCCTCGTCGATGACGGCGCCGGCGAGAGGCTGTATTCCGTGCAGGACAGCAACTTCGGCTGGAAAATCGTCGGCGTCGCCTATCGCAGCGAGCTGATCGCCGAACCGGACGCGATGCGAAACTCCTTCCTGCTCTGGGCCGCGGCCGCGCTGGCGGGAACGCTGCTCATCAGCCTGCTGCTGAGCCATCGCATCACCCGCCCGATCCGCAGGCTGCAAGCGGCGATGCGCCAGGTCGAGCGAGGCAACTTCGAGGTGCGCGCCGAGGTGGAGCAGCAGAGCGAGATCGGACAGCTGGAGCGGACGTTCAACATGATGGTCGGCCAGACGCAGCGCCTCATGGACGAGCGCATCCAGACCGAGGAGACGAAGCGCCGGACGGAGCTTCGGCTGCTGCAATCGCAGATCAATCCGCATTTTCTTTACAACACGCTCGATTCGATCATCTGGATGGCGGAGCAGCGCAAGAACGAGGAGGTCGTGCGGATGACCTCGGCGCTGGCCAAGCTGTTCCGCGCCAGCATCGCCAAGGACGACGAGCTCGTGCCGATCCGCATCGAGCAGGAGCATATCGCCAGCTACCTGCAGATTCAAAAGATGCGCTATCGGGACATGCTGGACTACGAGATCGACATCCCGCGCGAGCTGCACCTGTACAAGTCGCCCCGCATCCTGCTTCAGCCGTTCGTGGAAAACGCGATCTATCACGGCATCAAGAACATGCCGGAAGGCGGAGTGGTGCAGATTGCCGCCGAGGTGGACGGAGACTCCATCCGATTCACGGTGAGGGACAACGGCAAGGGCATGGACGAGGAGACGGTGCAGGCGGTCCTGAACGCGAGCGCTCGCGACAACGACGGACGCGACCATATCGGAGTCAGCAACGTCAACGAGCGGATCGTCCTCACGTTCGGAGCCGGCTACGGCGTGTCGATCGAGAGCGAGCCCGGCGAAGGAACCTGCGTCGCCGTCACGATACCGAAGGTCCGTTGAAGGAGGTCATGCCGATGGGAAGCAAGAAGCTGTGGCTGCCGCTCCTGCTGCTGCTGTTCGCCGCGCTCGTCGTCTGGAACGGCTTGAAGCGCTCGGAGCCTGCCGATGCCGGAGGCGGCATCATCGTCATCCTGCAGACGAAGGACGTCAACAGCTCTTACTGGCAGACGGTGCGCTCGGGCGCGATGGCGGCGGCCAAGGAGCTGAACGTGGCGCTCGAGCTGCTCGGTCCGACCGGAGCGGAGGCGGCGGAGGAGCAGAAGGAGCTGCTGCGCGGGGCGATCGCGGCCCGGCCGGAGGCCATCGTGCTCGCGCCGATAGCCGAGGAGCGGCTGTCGGAGGAGCTGGACGCCTGCCGCAAGGCCGGCATCAAGCTCATCGTCATCGATACGCCGCTGCTGAGCCATCCGTATGACAGCTACGTCTCCAGCGATCATGTCGAGGAAGGCCGCGTCGCGGCGGACATGCTCGCTCCCGACAAGCGCAAGAAGCCCGTTTACGCCTTCATCACAAGCGACGACGACTCCGTCGTGGCGAGCCAGCGCCGCCAGGGCGTGCTGGAGAAGCTCCCGCCGGGAGAGGCGTTCAGCCTCGGGACGATCGACGTCGGCAAGTCCGAGGAGCAGGCGTATCGGACGGTCAAGTCGCTTACGGTCGCCTATCCCGGCATGAACGGCATCGTCGCCTTGACCGATGTCGGGGTGAGCGGCGCGGCTCGCGCCCTGGAGGATCAGGGACTGTCTCATAGCGTCAAGCTGATCGGCTTCGACAGCTCGCTGCCGGAGATCCAGCTGCTCGAACGGGGACGGATGCATGCGCTGATCGTTCAGAACCCGTTCAACATGGGGTATCTCGGCGTCGAGACGGCTAGCGCCGTCATGCAGGGCAGGAAGCGTCCGCAGTGGGTGGACATCCCGTCCGCGACGGTCACGTCGGCCAACATGTACGAGCCCGAGAATCAGAAGCTGCTGTTTCCGTTCGTTTCTTGAATCCATCGTCCGTTGAAAAGGAGGCGCTATGCCATGACGAATGACGTCGCCGGCAAAGCATCGCCGCGGTCCGCGCGCCCGCAGCGTCCCGAACATGCGCCGAAGCGGCAGGCGGGTGCTGCCGCTCCGCGGCGGACGACGGCCCGGCGGCGGAGCGAGCGGACCGCCTGGGCGCTCGCTCTGGCCGCGCTCTTGGCAGGCTGCTCCTCGTCCTCTCCCGCGCCCAAGGTGACCGAGCCGGAGCCGCAGCAAGCGCTCATCAAGTTCGTCGCTTCCGAATACAGCACGGAGACGAAGCCGCTGCTCGAGGATATCGTAAGCGGCTTCGAGTCGCTCCATCCCGACATCCGCGTCGAGCTCCAGGTCGTCAATTGGGACATTCTTGACGGCGTCTACACGAACATGCTCGCGCAGGGCGAGCCGCCCGATTTGCTGAACGCCAATTTCTACGCGCATTTCGCGGCGGACGGGCTGCTGAACGATCTGGGAGAAATCCTGCCGGACTCGTTCCTCGACAACCTGCAGCCTTCGCTGCTCTCCCGCGACACCTACAAAGGACAGCTGGCCGCGCTTCCGTACGTCGCCTCGGTCCGCAGCCTGTACTACAATCAGGATCTGCTCGAGCAAGCCGGCATCGCGGGACCGCCTCGCACCTGGTCGGAGCTCGTCGAGGACGCGCGGCTCGTCCGGGAGGGCGGGCACGGAGAGGGCTTCGGCATCGACATGACCGACAACGAGATCCACTCCTACCTGAGCTATTTCTTTTACGGAGCGGGCGGCGGCTGGATCAAGAACGGCCGGTGGGCGATCGACCAGCCGGCCAACGTGGAGGGGCTGGAGCTGCTCAAGTCGATGTACGACGCCGGCCTCACCGATGCCGAACCGTGGCTGAAGACGCGGGACGAGAAGCAGCGGATCCTTGGCGGCGGCGGGCTCGCGATGATGATCTCGGGCAATTATTTCAGCTCCGTCGTGCCCAAGGAATTCCCGGGACTGCGATGGGGCAGGGGACCGATTCCGGTCAAGGACGGCCAGCCGCCGATGACGTTCGGCGTGCAGGACGTGCTCGTCTCGTTCAAGACGGGCCATACCGACCCGGCCGCGCTGTCCGCCTTCATCCAGTATCTGTACGAGGACGAGCGTTATGCCGACATGGTGCGCCAGGAAGGGTTCCTGCCGGTGACGCTGTCGGCGGGAAGGCTGCTGTCCGAAGCCGATGCGGAGATGCGCGCCAACCTGGACGACCTTGACGGCGCGCGCTTCGTGCCGATCGAGCAGCCGCGCTGGAGCAACGTGATGGACGCGGCCCGCAAGCTCGGCAGCGCCGTGCTCCAAGGGCGATACTCGCCGCAATCGGCGCTGGAGGAGCTTCAAACGATCGCGGTGAAGCAGGACTGAACGAAGACGAGAGAAAGAGCCGTTCCCGGTTATGGGAACGGCTTTTTTTGAACCCGAAATCGGGAGAACCAGCGATAGATTCGCATGAAATGACGATTATCATCAAAATCATGAAATGAAAAATCATAAAATACTAAAGATTTTACGGAAGATATTCCATAGAGCGTGCAGACGATCCCCTTTACGATACAAGTATGCGGATGGCTCGCCGGCAACGGTCGGAGCAACGAGGCATCGGCCAAATAGAATTCATTCGGGAGGGTTAAGCCAAGATGACGTTTACGGTAAAGAAAACGGCAGCGGGCGCCATGGCGATCGCGATGTCCCTGGCTGTGCTCGCCGGCTGCGGCGGCAACAACGGCAACAGCGGCAATACAGGAGAAGCGGCCAATGAGCCGGCGACGAACTCGGCGACGAACGCGGCGGCGGAAAACACGTCGGCCACAGGCGGCGAGACGAAGCTGAGCGGCGACTTCACGGTCCAATATTTCGTCGGCGGTTATGGCGACAAGTGGTGGAAGCAGGTCATCGCCGACTTCAAGGCGGCCAACCCGGACCTCAACATCAAGGAAGAAGCCGGCCCTCAGATCAATACGCAAAACAAGCCGAAGTGGATCGCCGGCACGCCGCCGGACTTCGTCTACATCGACGGTCCTGAGCTCAACGACCGCCAGATGGCCGAGGACGGCCAGCTGGAGGACCTGACCGACTGGCTGCAGACGGCGACGAACGTCGACGGCGTGAAGATCCTCGACCTGCTGGCGCAGCAGCCTCCGCAATACGGCGGCAAGACGTACAACGTGCCGCTCGTGCTGAACTCGTGGGGCATTTTCTACAACAAAGCGCTGTTCGAGAAAAACGGCTGGACCGAGCCGAAGGACTGGGACACGTTCATCAGCTCCTCCGAGGCGATCAAGGCGGCCGGCACGACTCCGTTCATCCACACCGGCAAATATCCGTACTACATCAACAGCTCCTTCCTGTTCCCGGCGATCGTCTCCGCCAACGGCAACGACTACAAGCTGCTGCAGGACATGGGCGACAGCAAGGTCGAGGCGTTCAAGTCGCCGCAGGTGCTGGAAGCGCTGGGCAAGATCGTCGAGCTGCGCGACAAGGGCTTCATCGACAAGGCTTCCGTCTCCATCAACCATACGGACTCGCAAATGCTGTTCCTGCAAAACAAGGACGCGTACATCCCGAACGGCCTGTGGCTGCCGAACGAGATGAGCAAGGACGTTCCGGCCGACTTCAAGTTCGGCTTCATTCCATCCGTCACGCAAAAAGCGGGCGACAAGGTCGTCGCCAACACGTCGACCTCCACGGTCGCGATCGCCAAAAACGCGAAGAACAAGGAAGCCGCGAAAGCGTTCCTGCAGTTCATCTTCTCCGAAAGCCAGGCGTCCAAGTTCGCCGAGCTGAGCGGCGCGCCGTCCAACATCAAAGGCGACATCAGCAGCTCCGCCGCGCCGGACTTCGTCAAGCAAGCCGCGGCTTACCTGACGGCCGATACGACGGTCGTCGTGCCGACGGTCACGTTCAACCAGGACGTCGACAAGGCGATGCAGGACGCGACGGTCGCGCTGACGATCGGCAAGATCGATCCGCAGGGCTGGGTCGACCGCGTCGTCAAGGTCGTCGAAAAAGTCGCGAAGTAACGGTCGGCCGTCGAGGATCAAGATAGAACCAGCACAGGCCATCCTCGGGAGCGGAAGCTTCCGGGGATGCTCTCTGATGGCAGAACGAACGGGGCGGTGAGCTTGAGATGAGACTGGGAGGAGCCAAAGGACAACGCAAGCTGTTCATTGCGGCGTTCATCATACCGACATTCCTCTATTTTTGCCTGTTCACGATCTATCCGATCGTCCAGGCGCTGTACAACTCCTTCTACGACTGGTCCGGCATGTCCCAGCACAAGGATTTCGTCGGGCTGCAGAACTTCAAGGACCTGCTGCAAGACCCGATCATGCTGACGGCCATCGGCAACGACTACTTCCTCGTCGCCGGCAAGATGATCGGCATCATGGCCATCGCGACCTTTTTCGCCGTGGCGCTGACGCGCCTGCGCATCCGGGGCGCCGGGTTTTTCCGCTCGATCTTCTTCATTCCGAACGTGCTGTCCGTCGTCGTCGTCGGCATCCTGTGGGGCTTCATCTACAACCCGCAGATCGGCTTCCTGAACGGCTTCCTGTCGCTGTTCACCAAAGAGCCCGTCACGATCAACTGGCTCGGCTTCGAAAGCCATTCGATCTGGATGCTGCTGCCTCCGACCATCTGGGCCGGCATCGGATTCTACATGATTCTTCTGATCGCCGCAATCACGAACATTCCGGAGTCGCTTTACGAAGCCGCCGACATAGAAGGCGCCGGACAATGGCATCAGTTCCGGCACATCACGCTGCCCCTCGTCTGGGAGCAGATGAAGATCTCCGTCATCAACATCATGATGACGACGCTGAACGGCTCGTTCGTCATCGTGACGATCATGACGGCGGGCGGACCGGACAACTCGACGCAGGTCATGGGCTCGTACCTGTACCAGCAGGCGTTCAAGCAGGCCCATTTCGGATACGGCGCCTCGATCGGCATCGCCATTCTGACCACCTCGCTCGTCACCACCGTCTTCCTGCAGTGGCTTCTGCGCAAGGATCAGGTGGAAGTCAGCTAGCGCACGAGAGTTAAGGAAGGAGAGAAGCGAGCATGGTTCAACGCACCGTCCATCCCGTCATCAAGGGATTCTTCATGCTGCTGCTCGTCCTGTGGGGCGTCTCGGTCCTCTATCCGCTCCTGTGGACCTTGATGGACTCGCTCAAGGACAACCAGCAGTTCTACTTCAACATGCCGTGGGCGCTGCCGGAGCTGCCGCTCCAATGGTCCAACTTCGGCTATGTGTGGAACAACTACAATTTCGGCAAGTACTTCGTCAACTCGATCCTCGTCACGACCGGCGCGACGCTGTTCGGCCTCGTGCTGGCGTCGATGACGGCCTATACGATCGCCCGCTATCGCTTTATCGGCAGCAGGGTGCTGTATCTGATCTACATCTCCTCGATGATGGTGCCGTTCAGCCTCGCGCTCATCCCGCTGTTTTTCCTCGTGAACGACCTCGGGCTGACGAACACGCCGCTCGGCCTCATCTTCGTCTACGCCTCCAACACGCTCGCCTTCGGCATCTTCGTGCTCATCGGCTTCTTCAAGACGCTGCCCAAGGAGCTGGAGGAGGCGGCCGCGATCGACGGCGCCGGCTACTTCGGCACGTTCTTCCGCGTCATGCTGCCGCTGTCGCGCTCCGGCCTGATCAGCGTCGGCATCATCAACGTGCTGGACATCTGGAACGAGTTCATCGTCGGCACGATCCTCGTCAACGACCCGGCCAAGTACACGCTGCCGATCGGCCTCGCCGCGATGCAGGTCGAGATGCAGTACAAGACCGAGTGGGGGCCGCTGTTCGCCGGCCTGCTGTTCACGATCGTGCCGGTGCTGATCGTCTACATGTTCGCGCAGCGCCATATCGTGTCCGGCCTTGTCGCCGGCGCGGTGAAATGACGTTTCGACCGGCGCCGGCGGGGGAGCGATCGCGCTCCCGACCGGATTTGCCCGAAGAAGGCCTCGCTTTCCTCCATGAGGAATCGAGGCCTTTTTTGATTTGAATGTAAGAGCCTTGACCGATGAAGGGTGGCGGTCGGCCAGCGGGCTCCGCAGCGGCGGGCCAACGGCATACGGTTGGCCTGAGATCGGACGGAAAGGTCGTCGCTGGCGGCGACAACGACGACGGCCCGTGCGAGGTCGGCGGCTGGAGCGGCATCGGGCTGCCTGGATCGGTCGTCTCGCGGCTTCTGAATCGCCGGTTCCTGCTGTTTCGCGGGACTCATGCACTCACCATCCGTTGCCAACGACTCCTCAGACGCTTAGAATCCCTTTTTCCGAGTCTCCCGAAATCTAACGACGAGTCAGACGCTTAGAGCCGTCTTTTGCGTTTCTCCGCACGTTTTTTCGGCCTTTTTGCATGGCTAAGCTCCTCACGCGTCGTTAGATTTTTTTGCTGGCCGATTTGGGGCTTTTAACGATCTGATTCGTCGTTGGCAGCCCTGGTTGTTGTCAAAGGGGATCGCGGCATCGTAAATAAACCGGAGAACGGTGTCTTTGTGAAAACGGAGCCGGATCGCCAGAGCATTACGTTGGAAATATAGAAGCTGCGAACCAGTACACAGAAGAAGAGCCTCTGCCCGGCTGATTTCCGGACAGAAGCTCTACGTTACTGCTATACTTTAATGTCGATACTATTCTTGGGCATCGTAAGCGCGCTCTTCTGCTGTTGACCCATATTCAGAGAAGAAATGAAGCTGTTCCAGTCCTCTAGATTCGCATCTCGTACCTGGTTGGCAAATTCAAGCTTGGCCTTTGGACCTACATCCCCTTCCATACTCGGTGAGGATATGAGGCTGTGATGCAGTCTATTGAAGGAGTCCATCAGGCCACTGAGAAGATGCTCCGGCTTCTGATTCAATAATTCCTTCATGCTCTCCCACATGATCGTTCCTACAGACTTCTTGGCATTAGGGTCTTGTAGATGGTCGCTGTACATTCGCTTTATTTCCAAGGTCATTTCTTGATGTGAAGCAAATTGCTTGCGGAAGGAAGGCGTTGAGACAAGAGAGGACTTATAGTCTTCATATTCTGCGATTCCCATCTTGGTACTCATTGCCTTATCTACGGACTGAGTGAGCTGCTCCTTAATCGCTGACGACATAGGCGATTGCTGCAAATAAAGTTCCAGCTTGAGACGTGCGGTCCCTAAATTGTTCGCCATCCATTCCGTATCAAAAGTAGACGTGTTCATAGCTTTAGCTGTTGTGTGTACAAGTGCATCGAATACTGCTGCTACATCACGGTAACTAATATCTTGAAAAGAGGTCGATTCTCCTCCAGAGGCTTTACTTGCCTCCTCCTTCAGTAAATCCCGAAAGTCTGTAATCTCCTTGCCGCCTTGTTCCATGACCTGCTTCCATTGGTCCCCCTGCTCCTCCTGCAACTTGTCCAGAATCCGGGACTGTTCCTGCAGCATATTCTTGATGCGATCGGTCAACTCATTTTTGTCGAAGAGCGGCTTATAGGCGGAGAGGAACTCTCCTTGCGTCTCCTTGCTGCCTCCAAAAATAGAATCATTTTCAAAATTCAAATATTGAGACAAAGTGCTCGCTGTTGTCTGCGCGATATCCTCTAGCTTGAGTTGAACTTGCTTATCGTATTGCTCAAGCTGCTGATTCAATTCGTCTCCTGCGTAACGCTGAAGCAGGAGATCACGCTCATAGGCGCTTTTTACCAGAAACCCGCTTACATCATCCAGAAAATTCTTTGAGTAGTCCGTACCTTGCACGGATGTAAATTCCCTGCCAACAATCCACTGGCCTCCCAGTGCACGAAGCCCTTGTTGTCCTTCATCAATCACGCTCGGGGTATACGTCTCTACGGCATGAGAAGCATGGCTGCTTGCAGGTACGGGCACTTTTGCAGGAAGCGGGTTATTCTTTGCTGCTATAGCGCTCGGAGTTGATGACGCGTAAATGCCATTCGTTTGCATCGCGGACCTCTCTTCATTGAAATATATGGTATTTGTAATATATCGGCGTAATAAGTAAATAGTTGACTAATTCCTCTCCGGTATAAGGTATGACGGATTGTATATGAAGTGCGACACCTAGAAAAAAAAGCCCATGTGGGCTTCGTGTAAAATGGAGGTTACCACATCGATTCTTACTTAGCGGCTTCTTGATCGATGATCTTCACGATGGCTTCGTTGAACGACCGGACCTGATGGAGCAGGTGGGCCACATCATCTTTTGAGAAAGACACGGTGGCGCTATAGTCAGCTTCTGCTCGATGATCCATCAACCGCCTTGCCTTTCATGACTTCGGCAGCCTTAAGGTATCGCAATGACAATGCCCTCCTCGACAATATTGTCTTTCAAGGGGAGCCCAATGGACGTTTCCTCTGACCGCCAGTCATCCGCATTTTCCAAGATGCACGTCAAATGGGTGCCGTATTGCAGGTTCAATTCATAAACGATATCGGAAAGCAGCTCGCGGTTTCGCCAATTTTTTTCGTCTTCGACGAGAACCAATACATCCAGATCAGACCATTCGTCATGGTCTCCCCTTGCCTTGGAGCCGAAAAGGATCAGTTCAATCAGTCGAAAGCTAGCAGCAAGTCTTTGCTTCAGACGAACTAAGCTTTGCTTCTCTTGAGAAGTGAGAGAGCTTATTTCCGAAGGAGCATTCGTGCGCATAGGCTTGTTCCACCTTCGTCAAGTATTTTGCCTTAAATGTACCATAATTCTTCCAACCCCTGCACGATTCCATGGAGGGTTCCGACATCGGGAGCTAAGCTTTTCGGGGCATGGTTTATGTAGCTTAAAAAGCCTTCCCGCCGCATGCGCCGAAGCGGATGCGGAGCGGGAAGGCTTATCAAGAGCGCCGACCAGGCGGATCAGATCGTCAGTTCTCCAAGCTTGATCAGTTCGACGACAGCCTGCGAGCGGCCTTTCACGTTCAACTTCTGCATAACGTTGGAGATATGGTTGCGGACGGTCTTTTCGCTGATGAACAGCTGCCCGGCGATATCCCTCGTCGTTTTGTCTTGGACCAGCAGCTCGAAGACTTCACGTTCCCGGTGAGTCAGCAGAAACTTGTTTTTGTGGTCAGAGCCCTTCAATTTCGTCCCCCCTCCTTGCACGGGTTTTTGTGGGTTACAACAAGGTTAAGGGATACAGTCAACGTATCTTATGAATCCGCCTCTTCATGGGTGCGGTCATTTCTTCATTTGGGCGCGGGTCAAGAGGAATAATGCCGGCGGCTCCGGGACAGCCCTTCCAGACACCTCCATCAATTCCGTTTTCACCCTTGTTTTCATGTGCTAAAATAGGAGCGTCCATTTTATTAGAGATTGGAGCCGCTATCATGAAAATCGCGCTTTTGTTCGGCCTCCTTTGGACGCTGCTCGGCAACCCGTTTCTCGCCCTGCTCGTCCTGCTGGCCGTCCTTTACTTCCTTGACCGCCGCTTCGTCGGCCTGACCCCGAGCTTCACCAAGCCGCTGCGCCGCCGCAGCCGCATCGCGGCGCTGCGGCGGGAGCTGGACGCGAACCCGAGCAACAGCGGCTCCCGCCTGGAGCTGGCTCGCCTGCAGCTGGAGCGCAAGCGCTATGCGGAAGCGCGCAGCACGCTGGAGCCGCTGCGCGAATCGCTGCTGATGGAGGATTCGGCCGAATTCTGGGACGACTACGGCACGAGCCTGCTCCATACCGGCCGCGAGGAGGAGGGGGAGGCGGCGATCCGCAAGGCGCTGGCTCTCAACCCGCGCGTCAAATACGGCGCGCCGCATCTGCGGCTGGCCGCGCTCAAGGCAAAGAGCGACAAGACGCAAGCGCTTGCCGAGCTGGAGGCATTCTCCCGCATCCAGTCCTCCTCCTGCGAAGGTTACTACCGCATGGGCAAGCTGCTGCAGGGGCTCGACCGCAAGGCCGATGCGAAGGCCGCCTTCGAGGAAGGGCTGCGGCTGTATCGCCAGCTGCCCAAATACAAGCGCCGTCAGGAGCGGCGCTGGGCGCTGCTTTGCTCGCTCGGCAAAAACGCTTCCTGATCGTTCCGGCTGCGCGTGGAAGGACGCCGCTCCATCCGTCCTCGCGCCTGTTTCGAACCTTTATTCCGCGCAGCGGGGCAGCTCCGTTCGGCCAGCAGCTTTTGGCCGGGAGCAGCCCCGTTTTCCGTTTTCGGAGCGAGCCCATGCATTTTTATAAGGCGAGGCAGGACGGTTTCCGTTTTTATTTGGTATAATGATAAGAATGCCGAAACAGAAAAGCGGGGGACAGCCATGCGAGCGGACGGGATCTCGGAAACGTTGCTGAACGATATCGAGCGGAAGATCTCCGACTACACGCGGAAAGACATCATCGCGCGCGGCTGGGATTACTACGCCCAAGGACGAGTGAAGTCGGTGCAGGAGGCCGGCTCGCGGCTGCTGGCCGCCGTCAAGGGCACGGAGCCCTACCACGTCGTGCTCGGCGCGCAATTCGACGACAACACATGCGACTGCCCGTATTCGGGCTGGTGCAAGCATATAGTGGCCTCGTACTTCGCCGCGCTGGAGCTGCAGGGCGGCGAGCCGAAGCGGGCGCTCGAGCGGCTGACGGGCGCCGGGCCGGTGACGGTCAGCCGGCTGGAAAGAGAAGCGCCCGCCGAGCAGGCCGAATCGCCGGCGCAAGCGGCGGCGGGAGGCATCGACGAGCAGTCGAGCCCGCAGGAATGGATGGAATGGATGGAGCGCCGGTTCGGCCGCACCTGGCAAGGCTGCCGGCATACGCTGCATCCGCTGCAGCCGGTGCTGTCGGCGCTCAAGGGGGCGGCGCGCGACTGGCCCAAGCCGCTCCAGGCGATGCATTGGATGTACAGCATTCTGTTCATCCTGGAGCAGGCGGAGCGGGCGATCAAGCTGACGGATCCGTTCAGCCGCTATTATCAGGAAATGAGCTTCGCCCGGATGGCGGAGCCGTGGATCGAGCATTACTACTCGCTCGCCGAGCGCCAGGCGGCGGAGCCTGCCGGTCAAGCAGGCCTGGCTTGGCAGGCGGAGCTGGCCTCCTACCTGCGGGGCCAAGCCGCGTCGGCCGAGCCGAAGCTGTTCCGCTGGGATCAGCTTTATCTCGGCTTCATCTCGCCGCTGCTGGCCGATCCGGCCTGGCTGCAGGGCGAGCGCGCGGAGCTGGAGCGGATGCTTTTGGAGGCGGGCTCCGCGCGGCAAGCGGCGGCGCAATCGGAGCCTGCCGGCGAAGCGGGCGCTCCTGCGGCGGCGGATCTCGAACGCGGCTTCGCTTTCGCGAACGCGGCGCTCGCCTGCCTCGACGCCGCCCAGGGAGAGGACGCGAAGGCGGTGGAGCGGCTGCGGCAGGCGGCGCCGGACGCGGTCGCCAGCCTCGCGCTGGATTATGCCCGCATCCGCCTGGAGCAGCGCGGCTGGAATGATTTCGCCATCTGGATGGACTTCCTTGATCCGATCGCCGGTAGCAAGCGGGGCAATCTGCTGACCTCGTACCTGCAGCTGTGCCGCGACGCCGATCTCGCCCGGCCGGACGATCCGTCCTGGCAGCGGCGCATGGCCGACAAGCTGCCTTACTCGTACATGTCGCTGGCCGACCTGCTGCTGGAAAAGGGCTGCTTCGAGGAATGGGCGGACCTGCAGCTGGCGATGGGGCTGCGGCCCGACGAGCTCGATCCGGCGGACCTGCGGCTCGTCTCGAAACGCGCGCCGTCCGTCATGATTCCGCTGTACCATCAGGCGGTGGAGGGCTGGATCGCGATGCGCAACCGGCAGAGCTACCGGATGGCGGTCAAGCAGCTCAAGAAGCTGGAGAAGCTGTACGCGGCCGAGAAGCGGACCGCGGAGTGGAAGCTGTACCTCGACCGGACCGTCTCCAAGTACCAGCGGATGCGGGCATTCCAGGAAGAACTGCGGAAAGGAACCATGCTGAAATGATGAAGGGATTCTCTGCCGCGCGACCGATCGTCGTGGACGGCTATTGGAACGGCAGCGGCATCGTGCTTCAAGCCGAGGACGCAGGCGAGCTCGAAGCCCGGCTCAAGGATCTGCTGTTCGCCTGGCATGTGCCTTCCTGGTACGGCGCCGACATCGACTACGTCGAGTCCGACCCGACGCGCAAGGCGAAGCCGATGCTGCTGCGGCCGCTGACGGCGCTCGACTACCTGCTGTCGCCGCGGCCGGTGCGCATGCTTTCGCTCGGCTGGTCCAGCCAGGCGCAGGAGCTTCGCGCCGGCGCGATCCGCATCCGCGAAGCGCTCGAGAGCGGCGGCTTCGAGCCGGACTGGAGCCGCTGGACGGACGGAGCGCGCGGCTGGCGCTTCCGCGACGAAGCGGGCCGGACGGCGGAGGCTCCGTCGTGGCTGTCCGCCTGGCTCGGCGCCTGCGTCGAGCAGCTGCTCGACGAGGATGCGGGCGCGCAGGCGGCCTGGAGCGGCCTCGCCCGGGCGCTCGGCCCGGCGCTGGAGCGCCGGTCGCCGGACGAGGAGGACTGGTACATCGGCCTCGGGCTCAAGCAGGACCGGTTCCCGTTCCGCATCGCGCTGCAGCTCGCTGAGCCCGGCGATGACGGCGTCTGGCGGCTGCGAGCCGCGCTGCGCGGACGCGCGGCGGACGCCGGCTGGATCCCGCTGGAGCGCGGCGCCAGACCGGGCAGCTGGCGTCCGGCCGCAGGCTCGGAGCTGAGCCTGCCGGAGGAATGGCTGCCGCTGCTGGAGGAGCGCCTCGCCAAGGAAGAAGGCAAGTGGCGCACGGCGCTGCCGGATTGGAGCGGCGACGACGAGATGGTCAAGCGCGAGCTGGCGGACGAGGAGGCGTGGCGCTTCCTGGAGCAGGCGAGCCTGCAGCTGCTCGATGCCGGAGCGGCGGTGCTGCTGCCCGGCTGGTGGGAATCGGTGCGCAAGCGCCGCGTGCGGCTCAAGGCGAAGCTGCGCTCCGCCGCCGGCTCGGCGGAGCAGCCGATGTTCGGCCTGTCGCAGATCGTGCAGTTCGACTGGAAGCTGGCTCTCGGCGGCGCCGACCTTTCGGAGGAGGAGTTCATGCAGCTCGCGGCGCAGAACAAGCGGCTCATGAAGATCGACGGCGAGTGGGTCCATCTCCATCCGGAGGACATCACCCGCATCCGCAGCTGGATCAAGAAGAACGGCGGCAAGAAAGGTCTCAGCTTCCGCGAGATCATGCAGATGCATCTGCAGGGCGGGATCGTCCTGAACGAGGAGGCCGAGGAAGGCGAGGAGCTGCTCAAGGCGGAGGTGGAGCTGAACGCCCATCTGGAGCAGCTGATGAACCGGCTGCAGGACACGTCCGAGCTGCCGCTCGTCGACGTGCCCGACTCGTTCCGCGGGCAGCTTCGGCCGTATCAGCACCAAGGCGTGTCGTGGCTCGCGTTCCTGCGGCGGTTCGGCCTCGGCGCGACGCTGGCGGACGATATGGGCCTGGGCAAGACGATCCAGTTCACCGCCTATCTGCTTCATGTCAAGGAATCCGGCGCCGCGGCCGGAGAGCCGGCGCGGCCGTCGCTGCTCATCTGTCCGACGTCGGTCATCGGCAACTGGGAAAAGGAGCTGCAGCGCTTCGCGCCGGGACTCGAGGTGCGGCTGCATTACGGTCCGCGCCGCGCGCGCGGCAAGGAAGCCTTCCAGGAGTTCGCGGCCGGCGCCGATCTCGTCATCACGTCCTACGCGCTGACGTCGCTCGACGAGGAGGAGCTGAGCGGCTTCGAATGGGAGAGCCTCTGCCTCGACGAGGCGCAGAACATCAAGAACGTCTATACGAAGCAGTCGTCGGCGATCCGCGGCTTGCCGAGCCGCCACCGCATCGCGCTGACCGGCACGCCGATGGAGAACCGGCTGAGCGAGCTGTGGTCGATCTACGATTTTGCCAATCCGGGCTATCTCGGCACGCTGCCGGAGTTCCGGCGAGCCGTCATCCTGCCGATCGAGAGGGACCGCGACGCGGAGCGCATCGCCTCGCTGCAGCGGCGGATCAAGCCGTTCATGCTGCGCCGGCTCAAGAAGGACCCGGCGATCCAGCTGTCGCTGCCGGAGAAGAACGAAGGCCAGGTGTACGTGACGCTGACGGCCGAGCAAGGCGCGCTGTACGAGACGATCGTCTCCGAGCTGCTCGAGAAGCTCGACACGCTCGCGCCGATGCAGCGCCGCGGCCTGATCCTCGCCTCGATCACGAGGCTCAAGCAGGTATGCGACCATCCGGCGCTGCTGCTCGGAGAGGACGCGGCGACCGGGGACTGGTCGCCGGAGCGCTCCGCCAAGCTGATGCGGCTGGTCGAGATGTGCGAGGAGATCGCCGCCGAGGGCGAGCGCGCGCTCATCTTCACGCAGTTCGTCGACATGGGCGCGGCGCTGCAGCGGCTGCTTGAAAAGCGGCTCGCCCTGCCTGTGCCGTATCTGCATGGCGGCGTGCCCAAGGCGCGGCGCGACGAGATGATCGAGGCGTTCCAGGATCCGGAGCGGCCGCATGGAGCGTTCGTGCTCTCGCTCAAGGCCGGGGGCACTGGCCTCAATCTGACGGAGGCGAACCATGTGTTCCACTTCGACCGCTGGTGGAATCCCGCCGTCGAGAACCAGGCGACGGATCGCGCGTTCCGGATCGGCCAGCGGCGCCAGGTGCAGGTGCATAAGTTCGTCGCGCTGGGCACGCTTGAGGAGCGAATCCACGAGATGATCGAGCGCAAGCAGTCGCTGAGCGAGCAGGTCGTCAGCCAGTCCGAGCAATGGATCACCGAGCTGTCGAACGAGGAGCTGCGGGAAATTTTCACGCTCCGCAAGGAGTGGCTCGAGAGCTGAGCAGCGGCCAGAGGAGGGGGGCAGCATGATGGAAGACGAACTCGATCCGCGTCCGGGCCGTCCCGCTCCGATGCAGGACGGAGCCGGGCCGGACGCGCAGGCGCAGCTGGCGGCGGCCGAAGCGCTTCCCCCCGAGTGGGAGGCGTTCTACGAGGCGGTCCGCCAGGCGGCGCGCCGCCTCGGGCAGCGCTAGCGCGCAGGACTGCAATAAGGCTTCGAATGCCGGCTGAGCCGGCGTTCGAGGCCTTTTTTACAATACAAATCTATCCCTTGACAGTCTATTTTTCATCCTGCAAGCCGCTTGCCGTTCGCCTATAATGAATACAAGACATAGACTGTCACGCGGTCAGACAAGGGGAGGTCTGTCTATGGGCAAAAAAGGGCTGCAAGCGCTGCTGGCGCTCGTTCTGCTGCTCGGTCCGGCCGGCTGCTTCGGCGGCGGAGCGGGCGAGTCCGCCAATCAAGCCGAAGGCGGAGAAGGATCGGCGGAGGGCGGCGCGACGCATGTCAATCTGACGATCCGCCATACGCAGATCAAGCAGTCGGTCAAAGCCCGGCTGAAGATTCTGCAGGACGTGCTCGACGAGACGGAACGGCAAAATCCGGGCCTCAAGTTCCAGCTCGAGGGCATCGACGAGATCATCAATCGCGATCAGAAGCTAAAGGCGGAGATGGCGACGGGCTCCACGCCGGACATCTTCGAGGTGTTCGGCGGCTCGGACCTGCGGCTGTACGTCAAGGCGCAGCGCCTGCTCGACCTGACGCCGATCATCGAGGAGCTCGGCATCGGCCAGCAGTTCCAGAGCCTCGAGGAGTTCACGGTCGACGGCCGCGTCTACGGCTTGCCGTTCGGCGGCTACAGCGAGGCGATCTACTACAACAAGCGGATCTTCCGCGAGCTCGGGCTCGCCGTTCCGGCGACGTGGGAGCAGCTGATGGAGGCGTGCGAGCGCATCCGGCAGGCCGGCTACAGTCCGTTCGCGCTGTCGGCCAAGGATCCTTGGCTGGCCGGCATGATGTGGAACACGATCATGGACCGGCATGCGGGCACGGACAAGCTGCGGGCGATCGCCTCCGGCAAGGCCAAGTGGACCGATCCCGACGTGCTCGCCGGCTTCCAGGCGTATGCCGAGATCGTGGACAAGAGGTATTTCCCGGCCGACGCGCTCAGCCAGGAGGAGAAGCAGCAGGCCAAGGACCTGCTGACCGGCAAGGCGGCGATGCTGTTCACCGGCACCTGGGATCTCGCCGGCTTGACCGACGACAACGCCGGGCCGTACAAAAACGACATCGGCTACTTCAGCTTCCCTTCGGTGACGGGGGGCAAGGGCGATCCCGGCGCGCTCAACGCCGGCTACTCCAACGGCTTCGGCTTCTCGTCGAGCTTGAGCGGGGACCAGCGGCAGATGGTCAAAAGCTTCATCCGCAATTATTTCAACGAACAGGTGCAGAAGCGGATCCTGCTGGAGGACAAGACGCTGCCGTCGATGAAGCTGAGCGACTACGCGGGCATCGATCCGCTCATCTCGGAGGTGCTGCAGGTCGTGGGCAACGCGAGCCGCTCGTTCCCGGCGTTCGACTCCATCTTTTCCCCGCGCATGAACGCGGAGATCGGCATCGGGCTGCAGGAGCTGATCGGGCAGGTCAAGACGCCGGAGCAGGTCGCCAAGGACCTGCAGCAGCTGCAGGAGAGCGAGCCTTCGCCCGGCGGCGGCAGCTGACGAACATCTTAGAGAGGAGCTGGAGAGGCCGTGAACCTGAGACCGAAGCTGCTGCTCGCCTTCATCCTGCTCATCGTCGTGCCGGTTGCAGCGTCGGGCGTCGTGTCCTTCCTGTATTACGAGCATCTGATCGAGAAAAAATACAACGAGCAGACGGAGCTGACGATGAATGCGGTCGGCCGCAACATCACGAACTTTTTCGACGAAATGAACCGCCTGACGGACGTGAACCTGACCAGCTCGGTCGTCCAGCATACGCTTAAGATCAACGCCGATCCGGACGGAGGAGCCAGCTCCCTGATCGCGATCGGCATGGCCGAGAAGGAGATGGGACCGCTGCTGTTCCAGAATCCGGCCATCAGCTATATCGCCCTCTACGCCAACAACGGCGCGCTGTTCCGCTCGACGCGGAACGATCCGACGACGTTCAAGCCGATCGCCTACGACAAGCTGAGGCTCCATCCCTCCTATGAGGAGGCGGTCAAGCTCAACGCCAAGCCGCTCTGGATCGGCCCCTACGAGCAGGAGGAGCTGACGGGCAAGGAGTTCACTCTGTTCACCCAGATGCGCCTCGTCAAGGACCGGGAAAGCCTGAGCGATCTGGGCATCATGGTCACCCAGTTCAAGTCGTCGGGCGTGGACGAGATCCTCACCGACTTCAAGGGCAGCGAGGACGACGGCTCGCGCTATTACATCCTCAACCGCAACGGGCTCGTGCTGCTCGACAGCGAGACGGACATGGAGGGCAGCTACATCAGCAGCTCCAGCTACGCGTCGGCGAGCCCCGGCACGCCTTATGTGAGCGGGCGGGCGGAGTTCCTCCATACCGACAGCCTCGTCTCCTCGTACTGGCTCGGCATCAACGACTGGATGCTCGTGTCGGCCAAGCCGTGGAGCTCGCTCATGAGCGAGAACGTCGCCTTTGTCAAATGGATCAGCCTGCTGACGGGCCTCAGCCTGCTGTCCGCGGTGCTGTTCAACGTCTTTTTCGTCAACCGGGTCGCCAAGTCGATCATCCGCGTCGTGCGCAAGATGCGGCTCGTCGAGCAGGGCCTGCTCGACATCCGGGTGCCGGTGCAGGGCAAGGACGAGACGGTGCTGCTCGGCAACAGTTTCAACAGCATGACCGAGCGGCTCGGCCGGCTGCTGACCGAGGTGCGGGAGGAGCAGATCCGCAAGCAGCGGGCGGAAATGATGCTCATGCAGGCGCAGATCAAGCCGCATTTCCTGTTCAACACGCTGGAGTCGATCAACGCGCTGGCCGCGCAGAACGAAGGCGGCAAGATCATGCTCATGGTGCGCCGGCTCAGCCAGCTGCTGCGCACGAGCATGCATCAGAAGGAAGAGATCACCGTGCACGAGGAGCTCGAGCATGTCCGCAGCTATCTCGAGATCCAGAAATACCGGTTCGAGGATCTGTTCTCGTACGGGATGGAAGTCGACGAGGACGCGCGCGAATACCGCATCCTCAAGCTGACGCTGCAGCCGCTCGTAGAGAACAGCATCCAGCACGGCTTCGACGGGCTGGAGCGTCCCGGCGTCATCTCGGTGCGGGTCGAGCTGCGTCCGAACGCCATCGTGCTGACGGTCGAGGACAACGGAATCGGCATGGACGGACCGACGCTGCGGCGCGTGGCCGAGGGCAAGAAGGACGAGAAGTGGAGCCCGATGGAAGACGGGGAGCGGGGCGGACTCGGCCTGCGCAACGTGGCGGACCGGCTGCGGATCCACTACGGCCCTTCCTACGGCATGATGATCTGCAGCAGCCCCGGCGAGGGGACGATCATCCGCTGTACGATACCGCGCAATAAGGGGGATCTCGAATGACGGGCAAGGTCATGATTGTCGACGACGAGCCGCATATTACGCGCAACCTCGAGAAGGTCATCCCCTGGGAGATGCTCGGCCTCGAGGTGGCGGCTACGGCCAAGAACGGTAGGGAGGCGCTGGAGGCGCTGCAGGGCGGCGAGATCGACCTGCTGCTCTGCGACATCCGGATGCCGGTCATGGACGGCATGACGCTGGTCAAGACGATCCGCGATGCCGGCATGGATCTGGACATCATCATGCTGTCGGGCTACCAGGATTTCAGCTACACGCGCACGGCGATCCAGTACGGCGTGCAGGATTATATCCTCAAGCCGATCCCGTACGACGAGCTGACCGGCGTCATCGCCCGCGTCATGAGCCAGCGGCGGGCCCGGCAGCGGCAGCAGCAGGACGAGCGCGTGCGGATGAACGCCGTGCTCGACCTCGCCAACGAAAAGGTGCTGTTCGACGTGCTCAAGGACTATACCGACGTGTCGCACAACCACTGGCTCGTCGCCGAGGACGAGCATGAGCTGAGCGGCCGCTCCTACCTGCTGCTCGTGCTCGACATGGACGCCGGCGCGGAGGAGGCCAAGGACTGGCGGGAGTGGAACGACAAGGAGCGCAAGCTGTGGAACTTCGCGGTCGCCAACGTGCTGCGCGAGTCGCTGCGGCGCAGCGGCATGCGCCATGCCGTCATCCAGATGCGCGACGGCGAATGGTGCGTGCTCGCCGCGATGAAGGAGGGCTATCGGTTCGATCGGGGAGAGACCTCCCAGTGGATTGAAAAGCTGCTGGAGGAGATCCGGAAGCATGTCAAGCTCAGCCTGCATGCCGGCGTCTGGGGCGATCTGGTCGACATGAAGGGGCTGTCGACCGCGTACAAGCGGGTGCATCGCTCGATGCAGCTCGATCCCGAGGCGGAGCGGATCCGCTTCTTTACGGGGGAGACCTTGCTGCAGAACGTCTCGCATGAGGTGCTCTGGTCGAGCTCCGAGCGGATCCTCGAGGCGCTCAAGCGCGGCCATGCGCAGGACGTCAACGAGGAGATGAAGCTGCTCTCCTCCCGCCTGCAGTCGCTCGGCACGCCCGAGCTCGGCCGCATCAAGCCGGTGCTGCACTACTTCGCGCTCCATCTGATGCGCGAGATGAAGGAGATGCAGCTGCTCGGCAAGGAGCAGGAGGAGGCGCTCTGGCGCAAGCTCGACCGGCGCATCAGCGCCAAGGACCTGCTCAGCGTCATCCGCCAGACGGCGGACGCCGGCTTGGCCGGCTCGAGCGACAAGAAGAAGCATTCCGAGCGCACGATCGCCGAGGCCAAAGCCTACCTCGACCGCAACCTGTACCGCGACATCGGCGTCGAGGAGGCGGCGACCCGCGTCGGGCTGAGCACCTCGTATTTCAGCCTGCTGTTCAAGCAGACGTACGGCGAGACGTTCATCGAGTACGTCACGCGCCAGCGCATGGAGAAGGCGAAGCAGCTGCTGGAGAACACCTCCAAGAGCGTCGCCCAGATCTCCAAGGAGGTCGGCTACTCGGAGCGCCGCTACTTCACCAAGGTCTTCATGAAATATACGGGAGAAAACCCGACCGACTTCCGCGCGAGGCTGCAGCAGCCGGGTTGAAAAGGCTTAACTCTTCCTAGATTATGATCGCGAGTGCTGGTACAATTAATCGTGATGAACTTTATTTCGATCATTTTTCGAAGAGGGGTAGGAAGAAATAATCATGTCTATGATTGAATCGCGCAATTCGGCGCCGAAACCGTATGACGGGTGGTCGCTGCGGGAAAAGGCGGCCCAGCTGTTCGTCTTCGGCTTCCACGGCAAGCAGCCGTCGGACGATATTCTCGGCATCATCGAGCGGCACGGCGTCGGCGGCGTCATCTACTTCACGCGCAACATCGACGACGCCCGCCAGGTGCACGAGCTGTCCTCGCAGCTGCACCGGGCCGCCTCGGAGGCGGGACGTCCGCCGCTGCTCGTGAGCATCGACCAGGAGGGCGGCATGGTGGCGCGCATCGTCGACGGCGTGACGCTCATGCCGGGCAACATGGCGCTCGGCGCCGCGGCATCCCGCGAAGGCGCCTACGAGACGGCGCGCATCTGCGGCGAGGAGCTGCGCCTGCTCGGCGTCAACCTCAACTTCGCGCCCTGCATCGACGTCAACAACAATCCCGACAATCCGGTCATCAACGTCCGCTCCTACGGCGATCGTCCGGAGCTCGTGTCCGAGCTCGGCTCGGCGGCTGTGGAGGGCTTCCAGTCGGCCGGAGTGGCCGCCACGGTCAAGCACTTCCCGGGCCACGGCGATACGAGCGTCGACTCGCATCACGCGCTGCCGGTCGTCGCGCATGACCGCCAGCGGCTCGAGGAGATCGAGCTGCCGCCGTTCCGCGCCGCCATCGCGGCCGGCGCCGACGTCATCATGACCGCGCATGTCTGCCTGCCCGCGCTCGACCCGAGCGGCGTGCCGTCCACGCTGTCGCAGCCGGTGCTGACCGGCCTGCTGCGCGGCGAGCTCGGCTACGATCGCGTCATCGTCACCGACTGCCTGGAGATGGACGCGATCGACAAGACGTACGGGCCTGGCGAAGGCTCCGTGCGCGCGATCGAGGCGGGAGCCGACCTCGTGCTCATCAGCCATACGATCGGCAAGCAGCTCGCCGGAATCGACGCCGTCGTGCAGGCCGTCGAGGAAGGCCGCTTGTCCGAGGAGCGGCTGGAGAAGTCGCTCGACCGCATCCTTTCCTTGAAAGAGAAGCTCGGCGCCGGCGAGCCCCTCGCCTCCTGGGAAGAGAGCGCGCCGCGCATCGGCACGGCGGACAACCGGGCCGTCGCCGAGCGCTGGAGCGAGGCGTCCGTGACGCTCGTCAAAAACGAGGGCGGCCTGCTGCCGCTGCCGGCCGAGGGACGCACGCTCGTGCTGTGGCCGGAGATCAAGGCCGTCTCGGTCGCCGACGAGATGCTGTCGGGCGACGGCACGCTCGGCAGCTGGCTAACCAAGCTGCTGCCGAACGTCGAGGAGCGCCGCCACGATGACCCGCAGGCTCTCGACGGGCTGGAGGCGTTCGACCGCATCGTGTTCGTCAGCTACGACGCCTCCAAGCATCCGCAGGAGCTTGAGCTGGCGGAGCGGCTGCTGGCGGCGGCGAGCGACCGTACGGTCGCCGTTTCGGTCCGCAATCCGCTGGACCTGGGCCGGTTCCCGTCGGTGCAGGCGTTCCTCGCCGTGTACGAGTGCCGCCCGCTGGCGCTGCGGTCGGCGGCCAAGGCGCTGGCCGGCGAGCTTACGCCGTCGGGCAAGCTGCCGATGGCTCTGAGCAAGGCGTATCCGTTCGGATTCGGGCTGTAGGCCGGAATTGAATTGTGTAAAAGTCCTTCCTTCGGGAGGGACTTTTTTTATTGGACGAACAGGCCGCAGCGCGAGCCGAAGGCTGGAGTCGAACAGGCCGCAGCGCAGGCCGAGCTGACTGGGACGAGAAGCCCGCTGCGCGAGCCGAGCCTTTCTCCGATTCCACTGGAAGCCGGATGGCTTGATCCCCTGACCTCCTATGCGGAGGCCATCCGTCTTCCAAGAGGACCGCTGCCGCTTCTCCGAAAGGCATCGTCTCGCTTCGCTCCCTTCGTCCCGCCGCCCGCCTCCACCCCCTTTTTATAGGGGGTGGACCGTCTCCCGCATACCTGGGAGACGGCAGTCCTAACTGCGCCCAGCGCTTGGCCACGCCATGAGGGCGGGCCAGTAAGTCGAAAAAATCGAGTTAATAGGCGCTTGCAGGGGCGGAGTCGAGGCAGTAAGTCGAAAAAATCGAGTTAGGTGGAAGGCGATCGGGGAAGGTCGGGCTGAGTTACGCGGAAAAACCGAGTAACTCGGGCATGCAGCGAGAGAAACGGGTGGAGTTGCGCGGAAAAACCGAGTAACTCGGGCACGCAGAAGGAAAAATGGCGGAGTTACGCGGAAAAATCGAGTAACTTGGGTGTGCAGCGAGAGAAACGGCGGAGTTACGCGGAAAAACCGAGTAACTCGGGTGTGCAGCGAGAGAAACGGCGGAATTACGCGGAAAAACCGAGTAACTCGGGTGTGCAGCGAGAGAAACGGCGGAATTACGCGGAAAAACCGAGTAACTCGGGTGTGCAGCGGGAGAAATGGCGGAGTTACGCGGAAAAACCGAGTAACTCGGGTACGCAGCGTGAGAAACGGCGGAGTTACGCGGAAAAACCGAGTAACTCGGGTACGTAGTCAATCGGAGGATTGGGGAGCCATTGGTCAGCGGAGCGTCTTGTATGAGAGAGTCCATTTTTAGGAGCGGAGCCTTCCCGCGAAGCGGTGCATGATCAAGGACCAGGAGCGAAGCGGGCGGGGAGCTCGTGAAGAAGCGGCAGCGGTTCCCTTGGAGGCCGGATTCCACCCCTGCTGGGGAATGGGATCAAAGGAATCTGGGCTCCAGGGAGATCGGAACGAGCCCCCGTCCCGCGAAGCGGTACGGTCCTGCCCTCCATTTCCGCGGAGCGATGCGGTCCTGCCCTCCAAATCCGCGAAGCGGCACGGTCCTGCCCTCCAAATCCACGAAGCGGCACGGTCCTGCCATCCATTTCCGCGAAGCGATACGCTCCTCCCGCTCTGCCTCCCCGCGAAGCGATACGCTCCTCCCGCTCTGCCTCCCCGCGAAGCGATACGGTCCTCCGCTCCGCCTCCCGAGAAGCGATGCAATCTCGGCTGCATTTCCGGCCGTATGAAATTTTACACAAAGTTTACAATACTGCTATGGCGCCTTTGACTCGCGGGAGGTACGATAAATGGACGAATTCAGATGACAGCGGGGAGATTTTGGCATGAAGCGTTTTCGGGTCCGCCTCACGTGGATCATGATCGTCATGATCGGCCTGTCGGTCACGGCAGCCGGCTTGTTGATGGGCAAGACCTATAAGGACAACCATATCTCCGCCCTCGAGGAAAGCATGCTCCGCGAGATGAAGGTGATCAACGCCCACCTCGACTGGAGCCTCGCGGACAAGCCGGACGAGGGGCAGGCGTATTTCAGACAGCGGGCGTTGGATTTCAAGGAGCTGACCGGCGCGCGCGTGACGTTCATCCGCAAGGACGGCAAGGTGCTCGGCGACTCCGACTCCGACCCGAACGCCATGGACAACCACAGCGGGCGCAAGGAGGTGCTCGAGGCGGAAGCCGAGGGCTCCGGCCGGGCGATCCGCCACAGCGAGACGGTTCGGCAGAACATGCTCTACGTCGCCGTCGCCGCCGATCCCGAGCAGCTGCCGTCCGACCTGATCCGGCTGTCCTACAGCCTCGCATCGGTGGAGAGCAGCGTGAACAAGCTATGGACGGTGCTTATCGGCGGCCTGATCCTGCTCTTCCTGCTGTCGGCGGCCGTCAGCTACCGGGTCGCGCTCGGCCTGACGCGGCCGCTCGAGCAGATCACCGGCGCCGCGCGCCGCATCAAGGCGATGGACTACTCGGTTCGGGTCGACATCCGCAGCAAGGACGAGATCGGCGAGCTCGGCACGGCGATCAATGCGATGGCCGAAGGGCTGCAGGTGCAGATGAACCGCATCCAGGAGAACGAGACGCAGCTGTACAGCGTCCTCGACAACATGACGAGCGGCATCGTCATGATCCATCCCGACGGCCGCATGGTGCTGCTGAACCGCCGTGCGGAGGAGGTGCTCGGCTTCGAGCATCGCGAGATGGTCGGCAAGCACTACAGCGAGGTCAAGCAGCAGTACGAGCTGTCGCAGTTCATCCAGCAGGGCATCGACAACCAGGAGCCGATGCACGACGAGATCACGTTTTATTTCCCGGAGGAAAGGCTGCTGGAGCTCAACCTCGTCCCCGTGTACGCGAGCGACGACCGCTACGGCGGAGCGCTGCTCGTGCTGCATGACGTATCGGCGATCCGCCGCCTTGAGCGGATGCGCAGCGAGTTCGTCGCCAACGTCTCGCATGAGCTGAAGACGCCGGTGACGGCGATCAAGGGCTTCGCCGAGACGCTGCTCGGCGGCGCGGTGCACGATCCGGTCATGTCGCAGCAGTTCATGCAGATCATCTACGACGAGAGCGAGCGGCTCAACCGGCTCATCGGCGACATCCTCGAGCTGTCCAAGGTAGAGTCGAGGCGAGTGCCGCTGCAGCTGTCGCCGGTCGACCTGACCGCGTTCCTGCGCCGCTCGATCGAGGTCATGGAGCCGGAGGCCGCCAAAAAAAGGATCGCGCTGGAATCGTCGATCGCGGATGGCATTTTCCTGGAGGCGGACGAGGACCGGCTGCGCCAGATCATCATCAACCTGCTGCAGAACGGCATCAACTATACGACCGAAGGCGGCCATGTCACGCTTTCCGCATCGCTCGCGACTCGCGACGACGGCGTGGAGGCCGTGCGCATCCGCATCAGCGACACGGGCATCGGCATTCCGAAAAAAGATCTTCCGCGCATTTTCGAGCGGTTTTACCGGGTGGACAAGGCCCGCTCGCGCGTCAGCGGGGGCACCGGCCTCGGCCTGTCGATTGTGAAGCATCTCGTGGAGCTGCACAAGGGCATGATCACGGTCGACAGCACGGTCGGCATCGGCACGGCGTTCACCCTGGAGCTGCCGGTCATTCAGCCATAGGGGGAAAAATGATCTTTTTGCCTCGCCGCAGGGCTTGTCATGTTAAGATAGAGATAACAATACCGAGAACGGGCATCCGTTCCGGACGGCTGGAGGTTTGACGATCATGTCGCACAAAGTGCTTGTCATCGAGGATGAGCCCACTCTTTCGAGGCTGCTCTCGTACAACTTGACGCAAGAAGGCTACGACGTGACGGTCTGCGATCATGGAGGAGAAGGGCTGCAGGCGGCGATTCAGCGCAGCTTCGACCTGATCATGCTCGACATCATGCTGCCGGGGATGAACGGCTTCGAGGTGCTGGGCAAGCTGAGGCAGAGCGGGATCAAGACGCCGGTCATCATCCTGACGGCGCGCACGGCGGAGGAGGAGGTCGTCCAGGGCCTCAAGCATGGAGCCGACGACTACATCACCAAGCCGTTCGGCGTCGCCGAGCTGCTGGCCCGCGTCTCGGCGGTGCTGAGGCGCTCCGGCCATGCGGTGGCCGATACGGCGCAGCCGCAGGACAAGGTCATCCGAGCCGGAGACCTCGCGATCTATCCCGAGCGCTACGAGGTCATCCTGGCCGGGGAGCAGGTGCCGCTGCGGCCCAAGGAGTTCGAGGTGCTGCTGTATCTCATCCAGCGGCCCGGCATGGTCATCACGCGCGACGATCTGATGAATGTCGTCTGGGGCTTCGACTACATCGGCGGCCAGCGCACCGTCGACGTGCATGTCAGCTCCCTCCGCAAAAAGCTCGAGCTGGGCGCCAATTCGGTCTGCATCGAGTCGATCCGCGGCGTCGGCTACAAGCTCGTGCTGCCCAAAAAAGTCGGCGCAGGCTGAGCGGGCAGCGCTGAGCGCTGGCATAGAGAATGCGCCGGCGGGCCGCCGACGGGCTTGGCTGCCTCGCTTTCGGGCCGGCCGCCCGGCTTGGCCGCCTCGGGAAATGAGGCTGCCGCAAGCCTGCTCCGCGCCCGCCGCGATCGCAAAAAAGCTGTCTCCCCGTCGAGAAACGGGCGAGACAGCTTTTTCAATTCGTCGAAGCTTCGGTCAGCTGCGTCCCCAGGCGAGCATCTTCTTCTGGAATTCCTTGGGCGAGCAGTCGTTGTACTTCTTGAACATCTTGTAGAAATGGGCCATGTTCGGCATGCCGATCCGGTCGCCGACCTCGGAGATGCTCAGATCCTTCGTCAGCAGGATGCGCTCGGCCCATTTGATCTTCCGGTAATTGACATACTCGGTGAAGCTCAGTCCGATGGTTTTTTTGAAGTACTTGACGAAATAATAATAGCTCATGTTGGCCAGCTTGCACACTTCCTCGACCTGGATGCGGTCGGTGAGATGCTGCTCGACGAACGTCAGCACGGGCTTCAAGCGGAGGCGGTCGAAGTCGTCCTGGTCGGAAAGGATCTTGCGCTTGTCGTTGCGCAGCAGCAGCAGCAGGATGCGCTTGACGAGCATGCCGACGGCAAGCTCGTAGCCGATCTCCTTGACGGTCGTCTCGGCAAGAATGTCTCGAACCGTTTGCCCGATTTCGTTCTTGACGTGGGAGTTTTCCTGGAAGATGTAGTTCACTTGGCTGAGCGGGTGGTTCGTCTCCATGAAAAAGCGCATGTACGGCATCGTGCTGTGGTCGAAAAACTGCTCGAGGTCGAACTGCAGCACGATATAGTCGAGCGAGCCGGAGCTGCTCCGGTCCCGGTGCAGCTGGCTGGCGCCGATGATCGCGACGTCGCCCTCGGCGAGATCGAAGCGCTCCTCCTCGACATGGACCTCCAGGCTGCCGCTCAGGACGAGCAGCAGCTCCAGCTCGCGGTGATAATGCCAGTTGATGTGCAGATTATGGTCGCGCTGCGACCGAAAGACGCGCAGCGACAAAAGAGGGTTTTCATAAAGGACCTTTTCGTTATAGACTTCCAAGGGGGAGAGGCCTCCAATACCAAGATCGCATAAAACGAGCGCTAGAAAGAAGCTTTATTTTTGCCGATCGGTTCTCTTATACTTATTTTAGTGTTTGAAGCATGCGCCTTCAAGCGTTCCCCTAAAAAACCAACTTCGATCCACGTTAAGGATACCGGGAGGAAATGAACACATGTCCAAAGTACGTGTTGGAATCATCGGCTGCGGCGGCATCGCCAATGGCAAGCATATGCCGTCCCTGGCCAAAGTAAGCGAAGCGGAAATGGTGGCGTTCTGCGACATCGAGCGCGGCCGCGCCGAGGAAGCGAAAGCGAAGTACGGCAGCAGCGAGGCGGCCGTCTACGAAAACTACCATGACCTGCTGAACGATCCGTCGATCGCGGTCGTGCATGTATGCACCCCGAACGACTCTCACGCAGACATCGCGATCGCCGCGCTGGAGGCGGGCAAGCATGTCATGTGCGAAAAGCCGATGGCGAAGACGGCCGACGACGCCCGCCGCATGCTCGAAGCGGCGAAGCGCACGGGCAAGAAGCTGACGATCGGCTACCAGAACCGCTTCCGCGGCGATACGCGCTACCTGAAGGACGCTTGCGTCCGTGACGAGCTGGGCGAGGTCTACTTCGCCAAGGCCCATGCGATCCGCCGCCGCGCGGTGCCGACCTGGGGCGTTTTCCTCGACGAGGAGAAGCAAGGCGGAGGCCCGCTCATCGACATCGGCACGCATGCGCTCGACCTGGCGCTGTGGATGATGGACAACTACAAGCCGAAGGTCGTGCTCGGCCGCGCCTACCACAAGCTGTCGCAGACCGAGAACGCCGCCAACGCATGGGGACCTTGGGATCCGGCGAAGTTCACGGTCGAGGACTCGGCGTTCGCGATGATCACGATGGAGAACGGCGCTTCGATCGTGCTGGAGTCGAGCTGGGCGCTCAACTCGCTCGAAGTCGACGAGGCGAAGGTGTCGCTCAGCGGCACGAAGGCCGGAGCCGACATGAAGGGCGGCCTGCGCTTCAACGGCGAGGAGAACTCCCGCCTGTACGTCAAGGAGATCGAGCTGAACAGCGGCGGCGTCGCCTTCTACGAGGGCGCCTCCGAGGATCCGGGCGAGCTGGAGGCCCGCGCTTGGATCCAGGCTGTCATCAACGATACGGAGCCGGTCGTCACGCCGGAGCAGGCGCTTGTCGTCTCCGAGATTCTCGAAGCGATCTACGAGTCGTCCAAGACGGGCAAGGCCGTCTACTTCGACTAAAGCCCCAAAAACCTCAACAGCCGGCTGCGGAACGAATCCGCAGCCGGCTTTTTTGGCGTTCATGACGGTCCAATCGGGCTATCGGCCGCCCTCGAACTCCTCGCGGACGGCCCGGTACAGCGACTCGTCCGCCATCACCTCGAGCGCCGTCGCCGCGAGCAGCCGCGCGCCGGCCAGCATCGCGTCCAGCGCCTCCTCGCGCATGGCCGCATCGCGGAATTCGACCGTGTGCAGCCCGAGCTTTTCCTCCACGACCTTGAGGTAGGGATGGATCGCCGGGCAGCGCAGCGAAACGTTGCCGAGGTCGAGCGAGCCGTGGTCGCTGCCCGAGAGCACCTGCTCGTCCGGCACGCCCTCGAGACGCAGCATCCGCTGGTACGTCTCCGACAGCGCTTCGTTCGTGCGCAGCTCGTCGTAGCTGAACTCGAACGGCGTGATCTCGAGCCGGCAGCCGGTCTGCAGCGCCGCGCCTTGCGCGCAGGCCCGCACGCGCTCCGTCAGCTCGTCGCGATAGGCGCTGTCGGCCGCGCGCACGTAGAACTGGGCCGCGGCATGGCCGGGGATGATGTTGGGCGCCTGGCCGCCCTCGCTGACGATGCCGTGCACGCGGGCATCGCTGCGCATCTGCTGGCGCAGGGCGTTCACGGAGCCGAACAGCAGCAGCACGGCGTCGAGCGCGTTCACCCCGAGATGCGGGCTGGCGGCGGCGTGGGCGGTGCGGCCGTAATAATCGAACTGCAGCGCGTGCATCGCCAGCGAGCGGCCCGACCGCTCATGCGCGTGGTACGGATGCGCCATCAGCGCGAAGCCGCAGTCGTCGAACCAGCCGGCCTCGCTCATCGTGACCTTCGCGCCGCGCGTCTCCTCGGCCGGCGTGCCGTACACGCGGATGCGTCCGCCGATGCCGCATGCGTCGAGCGCTTCCTTCAGCAGCGCGGCGGCGGCGACGCCCATGACGCCGATCAGATGATGCCCGCATGCATGCCCGATGTCCGGCAGGGCGTCGTACTCGCACAGCAGTCCGGCCACCGGGCCGGGCCGGCCGGTATCGTACTCCGCCACGAACGCCGTCGGCAGGCCGAGCACGCCGCGCTTCACGTCGAAGCCTTGCCTCTCCAGCTCGTCCGCGAGCTGCGCCGAGGCGTAGAACTCTTCATGGCCGAGCTCCGGACGTTCCCCGATCGCCCTCGACAGCTGCTTCCAGCCTTGTCCGCAGCGTTCTGCGGCCGCTTGGAAAATAGACGCGAAATCAGGCATAGCGATTCCTCCCGAAACAGACAATGTAGGATGGCGAAGCCATCATTCCTCCAGTATACCGCAGGATGGCGGGTGGAGGCGCGTCCAGTGGCCGAAGCCCCCTTTTTAGGGCGCCTTTCTTCCCTTTTAAAGAAATGGCAGGAGCATTGATGACAAGATAGCGTTTTCATTTTATTGAGAGCTTGCGTTTCGTAGCATAGAATGAACCAGAACGAAGGGCCTAGCGCGCAGGGCTCCTTCGGCAAGTCAACTCGAGGAGGAATCCACTGTGGCGCAATCCACCAAATCCGCATCCGGAGGCGCACGCGTAGGCGTGCAGAAGTTCGGACGCTTTCTCAGCGGCATGGTCATGCCCAATATCGGCGCATTCATCGCCTGGGGCCTGATCACCGCGCTCTTCATCCCGACCGGCTGGTGGCCGAACGAATACTTCGCCAAGCTCGTCGGTCCGATGATCACCTACCTGCTGCCGCTCTTGATCGGCTATACCGGCGGTACGATGATCCACAAGCAGCGCGGCGGCGTCATCGGCGCCCTGGCGACGATGGGCGTCATCGTCGGCGCGGACATCCCGATGTTCCTCGGCGCGATGATCGTCGGCCCGGCCGCGGCCTGGGTGCTCAAGAAGTTCGACGAGGCGATCGAAGGCAAGGTCCGCTCGGGCTTCGAGATGCTCGTCAACAACTTCTCGCTCGGCATCATCGGCGGCGCGCTCGCGCTGGTCGCCTACTCGCTGATCGGCCGTGCGATCGAAGCGGTGACGAACGTGCTTTCCGCCGGCGTCGACTTCCTCGTCGCCCATCACCTCATCCCGCTCGTCAACATTCTGATCGAGCCGGCCAAGGTGCTGTTCCTCAACAACGCCATCAACCACGGCGTGCTGAGCCCGATCGCCATCGAGCAAGCGGCGAGCGCCGGCAAGTCGATCCTGTTCATGCTGGAGTCGAACCCGGGACCGGGCCTCGGCATCCTGCTCGCCTACATGATCGTCGGCCGCGGCTCCGCCCGCCAGTCGGCTCCGGGAGCGGCGATCATCCACTTCTTCGGCGGCATCCATGAGATCTACTTCCCGTACATCCTCATGAATCCGCGCCTGCTGCTCGCGGTCATCGCGGGCGGCGTCACCGGCACGCTGACGTTCTCGATCGTCGGCGCAGGCCTTGTCGGACCGCCGTCTCCCGGCAGCATCATCGCGTACCTCGCGATGGCTCCGCGCGGCGAGATCCTGCAGGTGCTGAGCGGCGTGCTTACCTCGGCGGTCGTCTCCTTCCTGATTGCAGCGCTGCTGCTCAAGACCTCCAAGCAGAAGGACGACGAGGAGTCGCTGGAGGAAGCGGCGCAACGCATGAAGGACATGAAGGCGCAAGGCATGACGCCGACTGCCGGAGCGGCTGCGGGCGCATCGGCCTCGATCGATGCTTCCGCGTCTGAAGCGAAGGCAGGCTCGGACATCCGCAAAATCGTCTTCGCCTGCGATGCCGGCATGGGCTCGAGCGCGATGGGAGCTTCGATGCTGCGCAAGAAGCTCAAGTCGATCGGCTCCGATGTCGAGGTGACGAACACGGCGATCAGCGACCTTCCGTCCGACGCCGACGTCGTCATCACGCATCATACGCTGACGGACCGCGCCCGCTCGGTCGTTCCCGCAGCGGAGCATGTTTCCATCGACAATTTCCTCAAGAGCCCGGAATACGACAAGCTGGCGGAACGCCTGAAGCCGTGATTCGCGCTTGACCTGACAAGACGGATGGATGCCGGAGCCGCGCGCTCCCGGCATCCTTTCCGGCATTTTGTCCGAAAAGCAGAAGCGAGGAGGAGGAGGGACGCATGGAGCTGACGCATCGCATGAGACGCATGCTCGATCTGCTGCTTCATTCCGATGCCGATGACATCACCGTCGCCGAGATCGCCCGCCGCATCCAGGTCAGCTCGCGCACGGTGCATCGGGAGCTCGACGCGCTCGAGGGCTATCTGCATCGCAAAGGCGCGCGGCTGCTGCGCAAGGCAGGCTCCGGCCTGCGGCTCGAAGCGGACGAAGAACGCCTCCTCCGGCTGAAGCGCGAGCTGGACGCGCCGGAGGAGGCGGAGTTTTCCGCCGAAGAGCGGCAGCTGCATCTGCTCGCCCGGCTGCTCGGCAGCGCCGAGCCGATCAAGCTGTTCGGGCTGGCGTCCGAGATGAAGGTGACCGTGCCGACCGTCAGCGCCGACCTCGACGATCTGGAGGCGTGGATCGCGGCGAACCGGCTGGAGCTCGTGCGCCGCCGCGGCTACGGCATCGAGCTGGCCGGCGCCGAAACGGCCCGCCGCGATGCGGTCCGAGCGCTGCAGCGGCTGAGGCTTGACGATCTGGCGCTGTTGTCGCTGGACGAGGAGCGGCTGCGGCATCCGATCGACGAGAGCATCGCCGACTTGTCCGGCACGTCCCGCATGCCCGAGATCGAGGACGTGCTTTGGCGCTGGGAAGAAGAGCAGGACGACCATCCGCTGAGCGAGCAGGCGTATACCGACCTGCTCGTCCGGCTGGCGATCGCCGCCGAGCGCATCGGCCGCGGCCATGTCGCGCCGCTGTCCGAGCTGGAGGAGCTGCGCGGCTACTATCGGCGCCCGGCTCCGGAGACGGAGCGGCTATGCGACCTGCTGCAGGAAGAGACGGGCTTGACCTACGGAGAGTCGGAGCGCCACTATGCGCAGCTGCTGCTCGAGCGGGCGGCGCGCCGGTCCGCCGGTCCGCTGCCGGCGGAGGATCTGGAGCTTGCGGCGATCGTCCGTCAGCTCATCCGCCGCATGGACGAGATCGGCGGCGGGGACTACGAGTCCGACCGCTCGCTGCGGGACGGCCTGTATGCCCATCTGAAGGCCGCCCTCGAGCGGATCGCCGCCGGCCAGCGCATCCGCAATCCGCTGCTGGAGGCGGTGCGCAAGGATTACGCCGAGCTGTTCGCGCAGGTGCGGGCGGCAAGCGATGCGGCGCTGCGCAACTGGACCGTGCCGGAGGAAGAGATCGCGTTCCTCGTCATGCATTTCGGAGCGAGCCTGGAGCGCCGCCAGCAGCTGAGCCAGCCGCTGCGGGCGATCATCGTCTGCACGAGCGGCATCGGCTCCTCGCGCATGCTGGCGACCCGCCTCGGCAAGGAGTTCCCGCAGCTGGACCTCGTCCAGCAAGCCTCCTGGTACGAGGCGAGCCGAATCCCGCCGTCGGCCTATGACATCATCATCAGCACCGTTGACCTGCCGATCGCGGGGAGCCGCTACATCAAGCTCAGTCCGCTGCTCGATTCCGGGGAGGCGCAGCGGCTGCGCGAGTTCATCCGCTCTCGTCCGCGCGAGAAGGAATCCGGCGAGCCGGCCCTTCAGGACGGAGCGGAGGCAGGGCCGTTCGACGCCACGCTCGCCGCGCCTCAGCCGCAGCCCGCAGACGGGCCCGCAGACGGCCGCGGGCCGGAGCAGTCGCTGCTCTCGGTCAGCCGAGCGGCCGCGGAGTGCGCGCGGCTGCTGGAGGACTTTCGCGTGCTGCAGCTGCGGACGGCGTCCGCCAGCCTGCGGCCGATGCTGCTGGAGGCTTGCCGCCGTCCGGAGCTTGCCGCATCGGTGCGCGACGCGGAAGAAGTCGTCGACCGCCTGATCGAGCGGGAGGCGCATGGCACGCAGATGCTTCCCGGCACCGATCTCGCCCTGTTCCATACGCGCAGCGGGAACGTTTCCCGGCCGCTGCTCGCGCTGTTCGAGCTTGAGCAGCCGCTGCGGCTCGATCCGGATCCGGACGCGCCGGCGCTGCGCAGGTTCCTGCTCATGCTGGCGCCGCTGGCGCTGGCGCGCGAGAGCCTCGAGGTGCTGAGCGAGATCAGCGCCTCCTTGCTGGACAGCGAGATGATCGAGGTGCTGGCGGCAGGACGCGAAAACCGCATCCGCGCCGATCTGGCCGTCCATTTGAAGGCGTATCTGAATCATAAATTAGAAAGAGAATAAAGGAGTGCTTGACCCACATGCTGAAATCTGAACTCATCCGACTGAACGTAGCCGTCAAGGACAAATGGGAGGCCGTTCGTTTGGCGGGCCAGCTGCTCGTCGACGCCGGCCATGCCGATGCCGATTATGTGGAGAAGATGGTCGAGCGCGAGCAGGCGCTGTCCACCTACATGGGCAGCGGACTCGCGATCCCGCACGGCACGAACGAGGCGAAGGCGCTCATCCGCTCCACGGGGCTGTCGGTGCTGCAAATTCCGGGCGGCGTCGACTTCGGCGGCGACGAGCCGGCCGTGCTCGTCGTCGGCATCGCCGCGCAGGGCGGCGAGCATATGGACATCCTGACGAGCGTCGCGATGGTGTGCTCCGAGGAAGAGAGCATGGAGCGCATCCGCACGGCCCGAAGCGCCCAGGAGATCATCGACATCTTCGAAAGCGGGATGGAAGAATGAAGGCGGTCCACTTCGGAGCGGGCAACATCGGCCGCGGCTTCATCGGCCTCCTGCTCTCGCAAGCCGGCTACGAGGTCGTCTTCTCCGACGTGAACGAGCCGCTCGTCCGCGAGCTGCAGCGCCGAGGCGAGTACACGGTGACGCTGGCCGAGGAGGAGGGCCGGCAGTTCCGCGTCGGCGGCGTGAGCGCAATCGACGGCCGCGACCCGCAGGCGGTCGCGGAGGCGGTCGCGGAGGCCGACCTCGTCACGACGGCCGTCGGCGTCGGCGTGCTGCGGCATATCGCCCCCGGCATCGCCGCAGGGCTGAGGCTCCGCTTGGAGCGGGGCGCAGCTCCGCTGCAGCTGATCGCCTGCGAGAACGCGATCGGCGCCAGCTCCATCCTCAAGCAGCAGGTCATGGAGCGGCTGAGCGGCGAAGAGCGCGAGGCGCTTGCCGCCTGCACCGCTTTTCCGGACTCGGCGGTCGACCGGATCGTGCCGATCCAGCATCACGAGGATGTGCTCGCGGTGACGGTCGAGCCGTTCTACGAGTGGGTCGTCGACCGCTCGCAGCTGCTGCCCGGCGCAGCGGAGATCCCCGGCGTCCGTTATGTCGACGATCTGGCGCCGTACATCGAACGCAAGCTGTTCACGGTCAACACGGGCCATTGCTCGGCGGCCTACGCCGGTTATGCAAAAGGCTTCGCCACTATCCAGCAGTCGATGCAGGATGAAGAGGTTGCCGCGTTCGTGCGCGCCGTGCTGCGGGAGACGGGCGACATGCTCGTCCGCAGCTACGGCTTCGACCCGGCGGAGCATGAAGCCTATGTCGAGACGATTCTCGGCCGCTTCCGCAACCCGCATCTGACGGACGAGGTCGAGCGCGTCGGCCGCTCGCCGCTGCGCAAGCTGTCCCGCGAGGACCGGCTCGTCCGGCCGGCGCTGCTCGCGCTCGCGCTCGGCCTGCCGGCGGATCGGCTCGCCGAGGCGATGGGCCTTGCGCTGCGCTTCGATGTCGCCGGCGATCCCGAGGCGGTGCAGCTGCAGCAGGCGCTGCGCGAGCTCGGCCCGGCCGGCGCGCTGGCGCAGGCGAGCGGCCTCGACGCCGGCCATCCTCTCCTCGCGGCTGCGGCTGCGAGCTACGAACAGGAGGCGCAAGCATCATGACGACAATCGCATGGAAAGGCACGGCGGCATCGCCGGGCATCGCCATCGCCAAGGCGCTGCGGCTGGAGCCGGCCGCGGCGATCCCGGAGCGGCGCGCCGTCGCCGATTCCGAGGCGGAAGCGGCTCGCCTGAAGGCGGCCGTCGCCGAGGCGAAAGAGGCGATTGAGGCGATCCGCCGCTCGACGCTGGAGCGGATGGGCGAGCAGAAGGCCGAGATTTTCGAGGCGCATCTGTTTCTGCTGGACGATCCGGAGCTGATCGAAGCGACCGAGGACAAAATCCGGGACGAGCGCATCAACGCCGAATCGGCGCTTCATGAAGTGGCTGCCGGCATCGCCGAGCTGCTCCGCTCGATGGACGACGAGCTGCTGCGCGAGCGCGCGGCGGATGTCGGCGACGTCGCGGGTCGGGTCGTCCGCATCCTCGAAGGCCGCGACGGCGGCACGATGTCCGGCCTCAGCGAGGAGACGATCCTCGTCGCCGAGGATTTGACGCCGTCCGATACGGCGCAGCTGGATCTCGACTATGTGAAGGGCTTCCTGACCGAAGTCGGCAGCCGCACGTCGCACTCCGCCATCATGGCGCGCTCGCTCGAGCTGCCGGCGATCGTCGGCGCCGGCCGCGAGGCCGGCCGCATCGAGACCGGCACGATGCTCGTGCTCGATGCGGTCGAAGGCGTCGTGCTCGTCGATCCTTCCGCCGAGGAGCTGGAGCGCTATCGGCTGCTCAAGCGCGAGTACGAGGAGAAGATGGCGCGGCTGCGCGGCTTCGTCGACCGTCCGTCGGTTTCCGCCGACGGCCATGAGATCGAGCTGGCCGCCAATATCGGCAGCGTCGCCGATGTGGCCAAGGTGCTGGAGAGCGGGGCGGACGCGATCGGCCTGTTCCGCACGGAATTCCTTTATATGGGACGCAGCTCGCTGCCGACCGAGGAGGAGCAGTTCTCCGTCTACCGCCATGTGCTGGAAAAGATGCAAGGCAAGCGCGTCGTCATCCGCACGCTCGATATCGGCGGCGACAAGGAGCTGCCTTACCTCGATCTGCCCAAGGAGAGCAATCCGTTCCTCGGCCGGCGGGCGATCCGCCTCTGCCTGGCCGAGGAGGAGCTGCTGCGCGTGCAGCTGCGCGCGCTGCTGCGGGCCAGCGCCTACGGCCGCCTGGCGATCATGTTCCCGATGATCGCGGTCGCTTCGGAGCTCCGCGACGCCAAGCGCATCCTCGCCGAGGAGCGCGCCAAGCTGGAGCGGGACGGCGTCGCCGTATCGAGCGGGATCGAGGTCGGCCTCATGATCGAGATTCCGGCCGCGGCGCTGAATGCCGACGCGCTGGCCCGCGAAGCGGACTTTTTCAGCATCGGCACGAACGATCTGATCCAGTACACGATGGCCGCCGACCGCATGAACGAATCGGTCGCCTATCTGTACCAGCCGCATCATCCGTCGATCCTGCGCCTCGTCGAGATGGTCATCCGCGCCTCGGAGCGCCATGGCCGCTGGACCGGCATGTGCGGCGAGATGGCCGGCGATCCCGACGCGATCCCTCTGCTGCTCGGCCTCGGCCTGCATGAATTCAGCATGAGCGCGTCCACCGTGCTGTCCGCCCGCGAGCAGATCTCCCGCCTGTCCCGCGCCGACTGCGCGGAGCTGGCCCGCCAAGCGCTGGAGCTCGAGTCCCAGGACGAGGTGCTGAAGCTCGTCCGCCACTATACCGCAAGGAGTGAAGCATAATCATGGCATCCGGTACATTCACCGTCATTCATCCGCAGGGCTTCCATGCCCGTCCGAGCAAGCTGTTCGTCGAGAAGGCGAATGCGTTCCCGTGCAAGGTGACGCTGTACAAAGGCGAGAAAAAGGCCAACGGCAAAAGCTCGCTCGGCCTTCTGACGCTGGGCATTTCCGCCGGCAGCGAGATCCGCCTCGAAACCGAAGGCGAGCAGGAAGAGCAGGCGCTCCGCGAGCTCGGCGAGATGCTGACGAAAATTTACGAGGAATAATTCGCTGGACCGCTGCAAGCGCGCACGCAAAAAGAAGCCGCTTCCCCGATCGGGGAAACGGCTTCTTTGCGTCTGGCGCGCCTAGCCTTGCGCCAGTCCGGCCAGACGGCCGCGCGGCCAGTGTTAGCGGGCGCGGCGCATGCTGCCGAGGATGAGGCTGACGATCGCGACCAGCACGATGGCTCCGATCAGCGCCGGGATGAAGAAGAATCCGCCTACGACCGGACCCCATTCGCCCAGCAGCAGCGCGCCGAGCCAAGCGCCGACGAAGCCGGCGATGATGTTGCCGATGATGCCTCCCGGAACGTCGCGTCCGACGAGCATGCCAGCCAGCCAACCGATGATGCCGCCGACGATAAGTGCCCATAACCATGCCATGATGTGTTTCCTCCCTTAGTCGTTTCGTATTTTTTGGTCTCGCTCATGCTATTAAGTAACCGTGCCGGCAGCGCTCCAATCACCTTGTCCGCAGCCCGGATCCTGTTTCGCTTAGGATGTCCGCACGCAGCCGCCTTTATTTATAAGGGAAGCGCGATCTGCATAAATAGTTCTATAGAACTAATTCATTTGGCGGATATTCAATAAATCCTGATTCGATCCGAAGAAATACCTAACTAAATACCCGTGCCATAAGAACTACAAAACGATATATTGATCGTCCGTTAGTCTTATATCGCAATGTGGCGCGGGTGAAAGGGAGGAATCGGATATGATCGGACGTGGAATCGGCGAAGCTCAGTCAGCGGCAATGGAGGACGGAAGCCGCAAGGCAAGGCGGCGGATCGGAAGGAAGCCGTTCCGGCGTACGGGCAGGCGTGCGCTGACCGCCATCCTGTCCGCGAGCCTGCTGCTCGGCGCGGCGCTGCCGGCCGCTGCGGCGGCAAATGCGCCGATCGCGAAAGCGGCGAAGGGAAGGAGCGGCGCCGGCAAGGCCGATGCCGCCTACGCGGCCGATCCTGCCGTCGCGACGGCCCGGCCGGCAGCGGCCGTCGCCGCGCCTGACGCCGCCCCTGTCCTCGAGGCTGCGACGTTCGAGGAGATCGCGGAGCTGATCTACGGCGTCATGAAGGACGGATACGGCGAGCGGGCGACGGTCCTGTACCGCGGCAGCACGGAATCGCTGGACCAGAAGCTGCAGCAGGTGTTCAAGGCGATTGGCGCCAAGGATGACGACCTGCGCTTTGTCCTCAAAAAGATGACCTGGAACTGGACAAGCACGGCCTACTCCGCGACGATCGACTATCGCATGTCCTATTGGGAGACGTCCGAGCAGACCGAGGCCGTCAACGAAGAAGCGCGCAAGGCCGTCCAGTCGCCGGCCATTGCCCGCAAGAAGGAAGGCCGCGAGCAGACGCTGGCGATCTATGAATGGGTGATGGACCGGTTCCGCTACGACCGCACGCTGGAGGAGCATTCCGCATATGCGGGACTGTACGGCAAGAACGGAACGGTCTGTCAGGGCTATGCGCTCATGCTTCATCGCTTGCTGCAAGCGGCCGGCTACGAGAGCCGCATCGTGTACGGCAAGTCCAAGGGCGATCTTCATCTTTGGAACATGGTCCGCCTGGACGGCGTCTGGCAGCATCTGGACGCGACGCTGGACGATCCCGGAGCGGGCAAAAGCAAGCTCGCCTATTTCCTCCGCTCCGACGCCGCCATGGCGGCCGACCACAGCTGGGACCGCTCGGCATACCCCGCCGCCGGCCGTTGACCGGTCGAGAGGCGGGCGCGAGCCGCCTCGAAGTTTGTCAAACGCTTTCCCTTTGTTGGACGGAATGGTAAGATGGACGCATGAGGAGGATGCGTTCATGACGACTAATCAAAATACCGACGAGCTCCAGCCAGGACAAGGAGCCGAAGCGGCGACGCCGGGACAGCCTCAGCTGACCGAGGAGGAGCTGCAGCAGATGATCGCTGCGCTTTATCAGCACGGCGAGCTCGCGCTCAGAAGCTTCTATCAGGACGAATACGAAGTAGACGGACAAGTGGTGAATCACCCGATGTACGGGCCGCTGTTCACCTACCGGCTGCTCGATGCCAATAAGAATCCCCATTCCGTAGGCTTCTTCATGAACGAGCTCGTGCACAATTTCCAAAAGAACGAGGATCCGGCTCTTTGGATGTCGTCGTTCTTCGTGGACATCCTGCGCGGCGAGCGCAGCCGCCTGCTGCCGCCGCCGCCGCAAAACGAAGAGGAAGCGAAATACCTGTTCGACCAGATCATCGTTCCGCATTGCGCCAAGATGTGCCGCGCCGAGTTCGAGGACGAGCCGGTCCATGTCGACATCGACATCCATCCGGACCACGGTCCGGTCGTCGAGGCCGGCTTCCCGTCGATCCGCGAGGGCAACAACGTCGTCGCGATGCCGTTCCACTACTTGCTCGCGCTGCATCTGCTGAATCGCGATACGGCCGACCCGCTCATCACCGGCCTGTACAAAATCCGCGAAGAGCATGGGCTGGACGCTTGATCGATTCATCCCGCCGTCCCTTGGAAACCAAGGGACGGTTTTTTCTTGCCGACCTGAGAGCTCAAGCAGCGGCGGCTAAGCACGGGAGTTTATTCCGACCTATTGACAGGGATTAATCCCCTCCCTATACTGTGGTTATTATCATAACAGTTCAAGGAGTGGGAGACATGTCGACGACGAATCCACAAGCGAGCCTGCCGGCCGCAGATTTCCATGAGGTGATCAAAAGCAGAAGATCGGTCCGCAAGTATGATCCGGACTTCAAGCTGACGGACGAAGAGATCAAGGAGCTTCTGACGACGGCGACGCTCGCCCCTTCCGGAAGCAACATGCAGCCGTGGCGCTTCATCGTCATCACCGACTCGGAGCTCAAGCAGAAGCTGCTTCCGATCGCCTTCAACCAGGAGCAGGTCGTCGCCGCTTCGGCCGTCATCGCCGTGCTCGTCGATCTCCAGGCGTATACGGAAGCTCCCCGCATCTACGGCAAAGCGGTCGAGGCCGGCTATATGAACGAGGAGACGGCCGCCAAGCTGGTCGAGAACATGAACCGCTTCTACGGCTCCCTGCCGCAGGAGCGCGCGCTCCAGTCCGCTCTGATCGACGGCGGCCTCGTCTCCCAGCAGCTCATGCTGGCCGCCCGCGCCCGCGGCCTCGACACCGTGCCGATGGCCGGCTACAACGTCGACCAGTTCCGCGAGCTGCTGCAGATTTCCGACCGCTACGCCAACGTCATGCTGATCGCGCTCGGCAAGGCGGCTCAGCCCGGCCATCCAACCGTCCGGCTGCATGTCGACGAGATCACCCATTGGAACGGCTTCAACGTCTGATGCCGGATCGCGGCCAGGCGGTCTAAAGCGACGGAAGCGCTCGATCGGGTGAAGGATACGATCGGCGGCATGGACGAATTCTACTAATAGAAGCAGCGTGACGCCGGCAAGCTTCAGGTTCATCGGCCGTTCCCTAGCGGGAAGGGCGGCATTTCCGGCCAAACACAAGACGGGATGGAGCAGACGCTCCATCCCGTCTTGTGTTTTTTCGGAACGAATGCTTCATCGCTTCGAATGGGAATCCGCAGGAGGGAGTCAGCCGCCGCGCCTCGTGTCGGCGAACAGAGCGAGCAGCATCGGCTCGTCCTTGCGCGCGAGCAGCGGTCCGGGTGCGAGCTCGAGGCCGTAGGAAGGGGCTCCGGGAAGCGGGATCAGCCGCAGTCCGGCCGCGCCGCTGGCCGCCGCCGCCGGATGATGCCGGCTGAAGTCGGGCACGATAGCAAAACCGAGGCCTTGCGCCGCGAGCGTCCGGGCCGTGCCGAGATCGGCGGATGTGTACGTTTCCCGGAGAGCGCCGCGGCGGGATTCGCTCCACTCGAGGCATAGCCGGCGCAGCTCCGTGCCGGCAGGCGGAGCGATCCACGGCGATTGCGAGGCGAGCAGAGAATCGGCCGACGCTCCCGCATAAGCGGGATGAGAGGCGGATACCGCCAGCTTCAGCTCGGCCTGCCAGTAGACGCTGCCCGCTACCGAAGGCGGCTCGGCCCGCTCGGATACGATCAGATCAGGCTCCTCCAGCCGCCGCTCGGCGGTGAAGTCGATCGCGCGTCCGAACGGCTCGAGCAACGAGGCGGCAAGCGCGGCGGCCTGCTCGCGGCAAGGCGCGTCGATCCGCACCGCCAGCCGCTCTCCCGCTGCCGCGAGCAGCCGCATCTCCAGCCGCGCTTCCTCGTGCAGCCGGATGATCTCGCGCGCGAAGCGCAGCAGCGCCTTGCCGGCATCGGTCAGCAGGATGCGGCCGGTTTTCGACTCGAACAGCTCCGTCCCCCATTCCTCCTCCATCTTCTTCATATGAAAGGTTGCCGTAGGCTGCTTGAGGCCGAGCTCGCGGGCGGCGGGAGTCACCTTCTTATGCTTGTCCAGCAGGACGAGCAGCCTCCATTTAACGATTGTCATGATGGATCTTCCCTTTCGCCATGAAGTATAGATATTTTATGTGAATATGCTTGCTTTATTATAGATAAAATAAATGCAATTTTACAATTACCTTTACAAAGCGAACATACGGCATTAACAACCGGCTCGTACAATGAATCTCGTAAGGCAGATCAAAACTCGGATCTTCGGAAGGGGAAACAAAAACAAGATGAAAAAGACGATGCTGGTCCTGATGACGACGGTGCTTGCCTTGACGCTGGCTGCCTGCGGAAGCAAGAACGACGCGAACAGCGGAGGAGCGGAGGGCGCAAGCCTGAGCGGCTCGATCCTCGCGGCAGGCTCCACGGCGATGCAGCCGCTGGTTGAGCAAGTATCCCAGAAATTCATGGCCGAATCGGAATATAGCGGAGTCACGGTGCAGGTTCAAGGCGGCGGCAGCGGCACTGGCCTGACGCAAGTATCGGAAGGACAAGCCGACATCGGCAACTCGGACATCTTCGCCGGCGAGAAGTTCACGGATGCCGACGCGGACAAAGGCAAGGAGCTCATCGACCATCAAGTCGCCGTCGTCGCCATGGCGACCGTCGTCAACAAGAATATCGCCATCGACAACCTGTCGAAGCAGCAGCTGGTCGACATCTTCACCGGCAAAGTGACGAACTGGAGCGAAGTCGGCGGAGCCGACGAGAAGATCGTCATCGTCAACCGTCCATCGAGCTCCGGCACGCGCAAGACGTTTGAAAAATACGGACTCGGCACGAAATCCGAAGATCTCCCGGGCAACATCCAAGAGGATTCCTCCGGCACGGTCAAAAAGCTCGTCGGCGAAACGCCGGGAGCGATCGGCTACCTGGCGCTTTCCTACCTCGACGATTCGGTGAAGACGCTCAAGCTCGACGGCATCGAAGCGACTCCGGACAACGTCAAAACCGGCGCGTATCCGATCTGGGCCTACCAGCACATGTACACGAAGGGCGAGCCGAACGAAGTCGTCAAAGCGTTCCTCGACTACATGGTCAGCGACGACATCCAAAAGACGGACGTAACCGATCTGGGCTACATTTCCATCAACGACATGCAAGTGACGCGCGATGAAGCCGGCACGATCACGAAAAAATAACACCGTCATCACCAGCTGCGCATCATGGCGCAGCGGCAGGCCAAGAAGGAGGCATCCCATGCCCCCTCTTGGCTTTGCGCCATGCCAAGAGTATTCGGCGTAAGGAGAGATCAATTCATGAAAGCAACCTTAGACCCTGCCCGGCCAGGCTCCGAGGGCGCAGAGCCGACTTCGAGGGCCGAGGCTTCGTCCGAGCCGCGCGCTGAGGCGTCTCCGGCATCCGCCGCCCCTTCCGGCGGAACGCCGCCTCGTCCGACCGCGCGCCGCAAATCGCGCTCCGGCGGAGAATGGTTCGGCAAGACGTATACGCTCATCTGCGTCGCCGTGCTCATCGTCACGATTTTTTCGATCGTTTATTTCGTTGCGTCCAAGGGGCTGTCGACCTTCTTCGTCAACGGCGTCAGCCTGAAGGAATTCCTGTTCGGCACGAAATGGGCGCCTGACGGCGAGCCGCAGTCGTTCGGCGCGCTGCCGTTCATCACCGGCTCGTTCGTCACCTCGATTCTGGCCGCCTGCATCTCGGCTCCGCTCGCCTTCTGCGCGGCGATCTTCATGACCGAGCTGATGCCGAAGTTCGGCAAAAGGGTCATGCAGCCGGTCATCGAGCTGCTCGCCGGCATCCCGTCGGTCGTGTACGGCTTTGTCGGCCTGACCGTTATCGTGCCGTTCTTCCGCGCGATCTTCCCCGGGCAGGGCCTCGGCCTCGCCGCAGGCGCGGTCGTGCTCTCGATCATGATCCTGCCGACGATCACGACGATCGCGACCGATGCGATGAGCAACCTGCCGCGCGGCCTCAAGGAAGGCAGCTACGCGCTCGGCGCGACGCGCTGGCAGACGATCTCGCGCAGCATCCTGCCGGCCGTCATCCCGTCCATGCTGACGGGCGTCGTGCTCGGCATCGCGCGCGCGTTCGGCGAGGCGCTCGCCGTGCAGATGGTCATCGGCAACGCTCCGCATATTCCGAGCTCGCTGTTCGAATCGGCGTCCACGCTGACGAGCGTCATCACGCTCAGCATGGGCAACACGATCATGGGCCAAGTCCAGAACAACGTGCTGTGGAGCCTCGCGCTCGTGCTGCTCGTCATGACATTCGTCTTCGTCGCGATCGTGCGCGTGCTGGAAAGGAGAAGCCTGCGATGAGAATGTCCAACAAAACCGCCGACCGCGTAGCGACGGCCGTCTTCTACTTCTTCGCCTTCCTCATCATCCTCATCCTGGCGGGGCTGATCGGATTCATTCTGTACCGCGGCCTCAGCCATATCAGCTTCGGCTTCCTGACGTCGCCGCCGCAGACGTTCAAGGTCGGAGGCGGCATCGGGCCGCAGCTGTTCAACTCGCTGTTCCTGCTCGTGCTGACGATGATCATCACCGTGCCGCTCGGCATCGGCGCCGGCATCTACATGGCGGAGTACGCCCGCCCGGGCCGGTTCACCGACTTCATCCGGCTCGTCGTCGAGGTGCTCTCCTCGTTCCCTTCGATCGTCGTCGGCCTGTTCGGCCTGCTGGTGTTCGTCAACTACTTCGGCCTCAAGTTCTCGCTGCTGGCCGGCGCGCTCGCGCTGACCGTATTCAACCTGCCGCTCATGGTGCGCATCACCGAGCAGGGCATCCGCGGCGTGCCGCGCGAGCAGAAGGAGGCGGGACTCGCCCTCGGCCTGACGCGCTGGAAAACGATCGTCAAGATCATGCTGCCGGTCGCGCTGCCGACGATCCTGACCGGCACGATCCTGGCCGCAGGCCGCGTCTTCGGCGAAGCCGCCGCGCTGCTGTTCACCGCCGGCATGAGCTCGCCGCGGCTGGACTTCACCGACTGGAATCCGTTCAGTCCGGTGTCGCCGCTCAATCCGCTTCGTCCGGCCGAGACGCTCGCCGTGCACATCTGGAAAATCAACAGCGAAGGCATCGCTCCGGACGCCGCGCAGATCGCGGCCGGCGCTTCCGCCGTGCTCATCCTGACGGTGCTGCTGTTCAATCTGGGCTCCCGCTGGCTTGGCCGCTTCTTGTACCGCAAGCTGACGGCATCCCGCTAAACCCGACTACGAGGAGGACCCCAAGATGGCAATCGCAGCTCCCTCGAGCGCAATCGGCGCGAGCACGCGGCCGGGAGGCAGCGCGGCGCTGGCCGCCGAGCAGCTGAGCATCTTTTACGGAGAGAAGGAAGCGGTCAAAAAAGTCGACCTGAGCTTCGCGAGAGGCAGCGTGACGGCGCTCATCGGCCCGTCCGGGTGCGGCAAGTCCACGTTCCTGCGGAGCCTCAACCGGATGAACGACACGATCGCCGGCGCGAGCGCCAAAGGAAGCATCTGGCTGGACGGCGAGGACATCAACGCGCCGGGCACCGATGTCGTCTCGCTGCGCCAGCGGATCGGCATGGTGTGGCAAAAGCCGAATCCGTTCTACAAGTCGATCTATGAAAACGTCGCCTTCGGTCCGCGCTATCACGGCGTGCGCAACAAGCGCGAGCTGGACGAGATCGTCGAGTCCTGCCTGCGCCGCACGGCGCTGTGGGACGAGACGAAGGACCGGCTGAACCAGTCGGCGCTCGCGCTGTCCGGCGGCCAGCAGCAGCGGCTGTGCATCGCCCGCGCGCTGTCGGTGCAGCCGGAAATCCTGCTCATGGACGAGCCGGCCTCCGCGCTCGACCCGGTGTCGACGTCCAAGATCGAGGAGCTCATCTCTGAGCTCAAGCAGGAGTACTGCATCGTCATCGTGACGCACAACATGGGCCAGGCGGCCCGCGTGTCCGACAAGACGGCGTTCTTCTACATGGGCAATCTGATCGAGCACAACGAGACGAACGTCATTTTCACCAATCCGGAGAAGAAGCAGACCGACGACTACATCTCGGGCCGCTTCGGCTGATCCGAAAGGCAAGCCGCGCTCGGCCGGGAGAGGCCGTCGCGGCGGCAATCCGACTATCGACGCATGGGAGAAGGGGAACGTTATGACGACATCGATCATGGAGATTGACCGGCTCAACCTGCATTACAGCGAGTTCCACGCGCTCAAGAACATCGAGCTGGACATTCCCGAAAAGACCATCACCGCCTTTATCGGCCCGTCGGGCTGCGGCAAGTCGACGTTCCTGCGCACGCTCAACCGCATGAACGATCTCGTCGCCGGCGTCAAGATCGACGGCAGCGTCAAGCTGGACGGCGAGGACATCTACGGTGCGGAAACGGACGTCGAGTCCCTCCGCAAGCGGGTCGGCATGGTGTTCCAGCAGCCGAATCCCTTTCCGAAGTCGATCTTCGACAATGTCGCGTACGGCCCGCGGCTGCACGGCATCCGCGACAAGGCGACCTTGAACGAGATCGTGGAGCGCAGCCTGCGCGGCGCCTCGCTGTGGGAGGAAGTGAAGGATCTGCTCGGCAAGTCGGCGCTCAGCCTGTCCGGCGGCCAGCAGCAGCGGCTGTGCATCGCCCGCGCGCTCGCCGTCGAGCCCGAGGTGCTGCTCATGGACGAGGCGACGTCCGCGCTCGACCCGATCTCGACGCTCAAGATCGAGGAGCTGGTGCGCGAGCTCAAGAAGGAGTACACGATCGTCATGGTGACGCACAACATGCACCAGGCGGCGCGCGTATCCGACCGTACCGTGTTTTTCCTCAACGGAGAGCTTGTCGAGGCCGACGAGACGGAGAAGCTGTTCTCCAACCCGAGCGACGCGCGCACGGAAGACTACATTACAGGACGCTTCGGCTGAAGCGCCGGCGAGAGGGAGAGAAGAGACCGTCATGATCAAACGCAAGGAACTGGACGAGGGACTGGAGCAGCTCGACAAGATGCTGCAGGAAATGGGCGAGCATGTGGAGTCGGCGCTCGCGGGATCGATGCAGGCGCTGATGAGCGTCGACACCGAGGCGGCGTCCGCGATCATCCGCCGCGACCCGGAGCTGAACCGGCTGGAGGAGCGCATTACGGAGCTCGGCTCCAAGCTGATCGCCACGCAGCAGCCGGTCGCCAAGGATTTGAGGCGCGTGCTCGTCGCGTTCCGCATCTCCGGCGACCTGGAGCGGATGGGCGATCTGTCGGTCGACATCGCCAAGGTCGTGCTGCGCCTCGAGGGGCAGCAGCTCATCAAGCCGCTGATCGACCTGCCGCGCATGGCCGAGATCGTGCAGACGATGATTTTCGAGTCGATCCAGTCGTTCGTGCAGGAGAATGTCGATCTCGCCTACAAGATGGCCAAGGACGACGATGCCGTCGACGCGCTGTACTCGCAGATCATCCGCGAGCTGTATACGCTCATGGTGCAGGACCCGCGCACGATCAACCAGTCGATGCTGCTCAGCTTCGTCGGCCGCTATATCGAGCGTCTGGCCGACCATGCGACCAATATCGGGGAAAGCGTCGTTTACCTCGTGACGGGCCGCCGTCCGGATTTGAACGCCTAGCTTTTTTGTAGCGTCGGCTGCTGCATGCGCCTTGACCGTTTCGGAATTCCGGAGCGGGAGGCGCTTTTTGGCGTTCCCTTGAGCGCAGGGAGGGCTTGGGGAGCCTCGGGATCGGGGAGCTTGGAGTCTGGGAGCCTAGGGAGCGGGGAATTCGGGAAGCCCGGGGAGCCTGTGGAATCTGTGGGGCCGTGGGTCAAGAGTTGCCCCGCTCCGGGGACGGAACCTCTTTCCGATTCCGCTGAAGCCCAGATTCCTCTGATCTCCCTTTCCGAAACGGAAGGAATCCGGCCTTCAAGGGAACCGCTGCCGCTTCTCCAAGAGGTTTCCGTCCCCTCCGCTCCCTGCTTGGACCTTTGCTAGATGCAACCCCCGAACCCCGACAGGTAGAGTAGCCCCGCCCCCGGTACATCCGGCAACCCCGGCAACCCCGGCAGCCCCAGCAACCCCAGCAACCCCAGCAACCCCAGCAACCCCAGCAACCCCAGCAACCCCAGCAGCCCCAGCAGCCCCAGCAGCCCCAGCAGCCCCAGCAGCCCCAGCAGCCCCGGCAGCCCCAGCTATCCCAGCACCACCGCTTCGTTCTTTGCAGCTGGAAAGCTAACGATTCGTCAGACGCTTAGACGCCTTTTAGTCGTGGATTCAAAAACCTAACGACGCCTCAAGTGCTTAGCGTTGAGGATATTGCGTTTCTCTATCGAAAAAATGCTATTTTTCGTTCGCTAAGATTCGTGAGAGTCGTTAGATTTTCACAACGCCGCGTAGGGGACTTCTTACGATTTCAGGAGTCGTTAGCCGCGAAGATGTCGAACTTCGGGGCGGCCGGGGGGAGCGGACAAGGAAAACCAAGAAGAACAAAAAACGCGAAACGCGATCGGGCTCGATGTGCCGCCTCAAGCTGCCGGCAAGAAAAAGAGACACGCCGTTCAGCCGGTTCGCTCCGCCTAAGCGTGCGTTGGCCGATTGAGGTGTCTCAAGTTCGAGAAGCCGGATTCAGTTGAGTACGATCAGCTGTCTTATGCTGCCTAGGCCGTAATTCGGATCGTGTCGAGATTCAGTGAGCCGGGGCATCCGCAAGGGGATGCACGGATCGGCCATCAAGCCGCAGGCAGGGCGTAGGCTCGACGGCGACTGAGAGTGACGGACCAATAGCGGTCCGCCCGCCGGACTAATAGCGGTCCGCCTGACGAGCCTTTAGCGTCCCGCCCGCCGGGCCTTTAGCGTCCGGCCCGCTGGGCCAGCCAGTCGTTCAGCCGGCCGGGATAATCGGTGATGATGCCGGAGACGCCGATCGCGGCCAGCCGTTCCCATTCCTCGGGCCGATTGGCGGTGTAAGGGTAGACGGCAATGCCGGCCGCCTTCGCGTCCTCGGCGTCCTCGCGGCCGATCAGCCCGTGATGCGGATGGAGCGACCATACCTCGGTCTCGAGCAGAGCTGCGTAGGAGGCATGATGATACAGATCGGCGGCATAGAGCAGCCCGATGCGCAGCTCCGGCTCGGCAGCTTTGAGACGGACGAGCAGCTTGTGGTCGAACGAGGAGACGACGGTGCGGAACAGGTTCGTTCCTTGACGGAGAAAGTCGAGCAGCTTGGCGTCGAGTTGCTCTCCGGCCGCGTCTTTCACCTCGACGTTGATCTCTACCGTCAACGGCAGCAGCTCGTAGACTTCGCTCAGCAGCGGCACGCGCTCGCCGGCGAATGCCGGACCGAACCAGGCTCCGGCGTCGGCGCGTCGGATTTCTTCTGCCGTCTGGTCGCGAATCGCGCCTGCGCCATCCGTCGTTCGATCGAGCGTATCGTCATGGCAGACGATCAACTGTCCGTCGGCGGACAGATGGACGTCGAGCTCGACCATCTGCGCGCCTTGCTCTGCGGCGAGCCGGAAGCTGGCGAGCGTGTTCTCAGGCGCTTCACCTGCGGCGCCGCGATGTCCAATGACGAGCGGCTGGAGGGAGGAATTCATCTTGACCATCCTTTCGGGTTCTCAAATGGGTTGCGGCAAGCAGGGTCGGCCCAAGCCGCCGGCTGCCGGCCGCATCGGCCGAACAGCCGCGCCAGGGCTCGTCCGCGCCAGACTCGGTCGAGCCAGGCTCGGCCGCATCAGGCTCGGTCGCGCCAGGCTCGGGTGCGCCATACACCGGCATCCGTAGCTGCCGCTGGCGCTTCCCTGCCATTATAAGCCTCGCGCAGCGGCTTGTCTGCCCGACTCGTCGGGTTTAACCGAAGCTTAACACGCCGGCGGCCAGATCGGCGGAGGCGCGACGCAGCGCGTCCTCCAGTCCACCCTCGACGACGGTGGCGGGGATGGCGAGCATCAGGTTCACCGGCAGGCCGAAGTTCTCGACGTTCATCCCGTCCCGATGCAGGCCGGTAGCCGGATCGATCTCGGCCGCGAGACGCTCGGCCTGGTCCCGCGCATCGGCCAGATGAGCGTAGAGCGGCTTGCCGAGCGCATAGGCGAGCCCGCACTCGAAGACGGTGCCGGCATCCGGCTCGGCGCCGCGAAACGCGTTCAGATTGGCGATTACGAAGTCGGCCTGGCGGACGAGCCGCACGTTGCCTTCGAAGATGGCGCGAGCGGTGTCCAGCCGGTCGGGCAATGGACGGATGTCCTTGTCGAGCGGAAAGATGCCGCGGAAGCCGTATTCGGCGCAGAGCGCCTTCATCGCGCGGCCGGTATCGGCCGCGTCGGGTCGGAACACCTCGAATCCGGCGAGGTAGACGGACGGGATGGAGGCGGGCGTAGCTGAGAAAGTCATAGTCGATGTTCATCTCCTTCGGGTCGATTTCTCCATTTTACCATGGCGCGGAAAAAGATGGTCGGACCCCGTTGACAATGAGAATCGTTATCAGTATTATAGATTCAGTAAATGATACTGATTCTCATTCTTAATCCAACCGGGGAGGTTTCTTTCATGTTCCGCAGCACCAAATCGCTTCTCGCCGCTTCCGCGGCAGCACTTATTCTCGTCTCGGCTTCCGGCGTGCCGTCGACGGCGCGCGCCGCTGCCGCGCCGATCCAGGTGACGCTCGACGGCAAAAAGCTGTCGCTCGACGCGCAGCCGATCGTAACCGCTGGTCGCACGCTCGTGCCTTACAGCTCGATCGTCCAGTCGCTCGGCGGCAAGGCAACCTGGAACAGCTCGACGCGCACGGTGACGGCGACGAGCGGAAGCGATACCGTCAAGCTGACGGCAAGCTCTGCGACGGCATACATAAACGGCAAAGCCACGAAGCTGGAGGCCGCTCCGGTCATCCAGAACGGCAGGACGTTCGTTCCGCTGCGCCTCATCACGGAAGCGTTCGGAAAGTGGGTCACCTGGTCGCAATCGAGCCGCACGGTCGCGATTTCGAGCAAGCTGACGCTGACGACGAGCACCGGACCGTTCACGCTGAACAAGCGTCCGCAGCGCATCGTCACGCTTTCCTCGTCCGACACCGAGATGATCTACGCGCTCGGCGGCACGGTTGTCGGCCGTCCGACGGCGATGGGCGCGGTCAATCCGCCGGAAGCCGCATCGGCGGTCGAAGTCGGCAGCACGCACGGCATCCTGTTCGAGAAGCTGGCATCCGTCAAGCCGGATCTGGTCATCGCGAGCCCGTCTCTTGCCAGCCAGAAGGCGACGATCGAGAAGCTCGGCGCGCAAGTGCTGCTCAACTCGCACAACTCCTATGATCAGATCAAGTCCTCCCTGCGCCTGTACGGCAAGCTGCTCGGCAAGGAGACAAAGGCCGAGGAAATCGCAGCCAACATGGACCGCACGGTGAGCAGCCTGAAGAAGCCGGCGACCAAGCCGAAGACGCTGATCGTGTACGGCGCTCCTGGCAGCTTCGTCGTCGCTCTGCCGACGAGCTACCCGGGCAGCTTCCTGGAGCTGGCGGGCGGCGAGAACGTAGCGTCCAAGTTCCCGAAAATGGACACGATGCCGCAATACGCCGAGCTCAGCATGGAGCGCATCGTCGCGGCCAACCCGGACCTGATCCTGCTCATCGCCCATGGCGACGCCGCAGAAGTCAAGTCGGCGTTCAAAAAGCAGTTCGAGTCGAATCCGGCCTGGAACAACCTGTCGGCGATCAAGGACGACCAGTTCGAGATCCTGCCGCAGAACCTGTTCGCCGCCAACCCGGGCCTGCGCGCTCCAGAGGCGATCAAGACGATCAACAAGCTGCTCCTGCAGGTGAACTGACATGGCGGCCGTCCTGTCGCCGGCTGACGTCAAGCGGGCGAGGCGCCCGGCGTCGGCGCGGCATGCGGCCGTGCTCGTCGGCGCGGCGGCGCTCGTCGTCGCCAGCGTCGTCTGCGGTCTCGCGCTCGGATCGATCCGGATTCCGATCGCCGACGTGTGGGCCTCGCTCCTCGGGCGCTCCGACACCGAGGCGTGGCAAATCGTTTGGAACCTGCGTCTGCCGCGCGTGCTGACCGGCCTTATGGTCGGCGGCGCGCTCGGCCTTTCCGGCGCTCTGCTGCAAGGCGTATTCCGCAATCCGCTTGCCGATCCCGGCATCATCGGCGTCTCGTCGGGCGGAGGCATCGCCGCTGTCGCCATCATGATCCTGTTCCCAGCGCAGATCGCGCTGCTGCCCGCGGCGGCGTTCATCGGCGCCTTGGCGGCCAGCGCGGTCATCTACGGGCTCGCCTGGAAGGGCGGAGCATCTCCGGTGAGGCTCATCCTCGCCGGCGTCGCGGTCAACTCGCTGCTCGGCGCGGCGATGTCGGCGCTCATGATCCTCAACAGCGAAAAGGTGCAATCGGTGCTGCCGTGGATGAGCGGCAGCCTGAACGGCCGCAGCTGGCCGCATGCCGACGCGCTGCTGCCTTACGCGCTGGCCGGACTTGCGGCGGCGCTGCTGCTGATCAAGCCGGCGAACCTGCTGGCGCTCGGTGACGACGCGGCCAAGCTGCTCGGCGTGCGCGTCGAGCTGTACCGCCTCATCATCGTCGGCGTCGCGGCATTCCTCGCCGGCGCGGCGATCAGCCAGGCCGGCATGGTCGGCTTCGTCGGCCTTGTCGTGCCGCATATCGTCCGCATGCTTGTCGGCTCGGACTACCGCGTTCTCATGCCGGCGTCCGCGCTCGGCGGCGCGGCGCTCGTCACGCTGGCCGATACGGCGGCGCGCACGCTGTTCGATCCGATCGAGTTCCCGGTCGGCATCCTGCTGGCGCTGCTCGGAGCTCCGTTCTTCCTTTATCTGCTGCGAAAGGGGGCGAAACGATGAGCCGTCTGACCGGAGAAGCGCTCGTGCACGGCTACGGCGACCGGCTTGTCGTGCACGGCGTCGACATCGACATCGTCAAAGGCGAGTGGGTCGGCATCATCGGCCCGAACGGCTCGGGCAAGTCGACCGTGCTGCGGATGCTTGCCCGCTTGATGAAGCCGCGCGGCGGATCGGCGCTGCTTGACGGCAAAGATCTGGCGGCGATTCCGCCCAAAGCCGTGGCGCGACAAATCGCGATGCTGGCGCAAGCCCAGGAGTCGGGATTGGAGCTGACCGTGCGCGAGCTGGTGCGCAAGGGACGCCACCCGCATTTGAAATGGTACCAGGATGGAAGCGCCGAAGAGCATGAGAGCATCGTCGACTGGGCGATCGCGGCGGCCTCGCTGCAGGAGCTGCAGCATCGGCCGCTGCCTGCGCTGTCAGGCGGGGAGCGCCAGCGCGCCTGGCTCGCGATGGCGATCGCGCAGACGCCTTCGGTGCTGCTGCTCGACGAGCCGGCTACGTATCTGGACATCGCCCATCAGCTCGAGCTGATGGAGCTTGTCCAAAGGCTGAACCGCGAGCAGGGAATGACCGTCGTGACCGTGCTGCATGACCTCAATCAAGCCGCCCGCTACTGCGACAGGCTCGTTGCCGTCAAGGACGGCCGAGTCGCCGCTCAGGGCCGGCCCGCCGAGCTGTTTACGCATGCGTTTTTCCGCGACGTATTCGGCGTCGAGGGCAGCATCCGGACCGACGAAGGCGTGCCGAGCTTCCAGGCGCGGCGTGCGACAACGGCGCGCCGGCTGGCGGCGCCGGCCGAATCCGCAAGCGCGGATTCGAGCCATGAAGCGATTCAACCACAGGAAACGGGAGAGATGACAAATGTCTGAGCAAGCATTGAATCCAGAACTGGTACGCGCCTTCGTCGGCTCGGCCCATAGCGACCTGGAGCGCGTGCAGCAGCTGCTGCAAGAAGAGCCGGGACTGCTGCATGCCGCCATGAACTGGGGCGGCGGCGACTGGGAGACGGCGGCCGGAGCGGCCGCTCACGTCGGCCGCAAGGATATTCTGAACTGGCTGCTCGAGCAGGGAGCGCGACTGGATCTGTTCGGCGCGGCGATGCTCGGCGAGCTGGAGCTCGTCCGCTCGGTCATCGAGCGCCATCCGTCTCAGCTGCATGCCAAGGGACCGCATGGCATCACGCTGCTGCAGCATGCCCTGATGGGCGGGCCGGACGCGCAAGAGGTCGTGGCTTATTTGAAGGAAAAGCTGGGAGAAGCGAAGGAAGAGCTGGCCGGCCCGGTGCTCGTCGAGAACCGGATCGTCGTCAAGGCCGGATTCGCCGAAGCGGTGCTGGAGCGGTTCGCGAAGCCGAAGCAGGTGCACACGTTCGAAGGGTTCATCCGGATGGACGTGCTGCATGGCAAAAGCGAGAACGAAGGCGAAGAGGAAATCCGCGTCTGCACGACCTGGAGAGCCAAAGCCGACTTCGAGGCCTGGGCGTCGAGCGACTCGTTCCGCGGCGCGCATGCGAAGCGCCAGGAGCAGCAAGCCGAAGGCGAGGCGGCTGAAAAGCCGGCTCACGGACATGGCGGCCACGGTCAAGCCCATGGCCACGGCGCGCATGGCTCCGCGCACGGCCGTCCGGCTGCTGCCGGCGAAGGCGCGGGACCGATCGTCGGCAACCGCGTGACGATCTACCGCGTCGCGGCATCGCATCTGCCGGCGGCGGCAGCGGCAGAGCAAGGCTAGAGCAAGCACGAAAAAGGCATGGCCTCCGGATCGCCGGAGCCATGCCTTTTTGCCATTCAGCGAAGCCGATTCCCGCGCCGATCCTCGCGGATGATCAGGTAGACGATCAGCCCGACGACCGGGAAGAACAGCAGCGCCAGGAGCACGAGCAGCGCGAACTCGCTGCTGTAGCCGCGGTCGCGGGCGTCTCGGTACGCCCATACGCAGAGCGCGATGTGAAGCACGAACAGTCCGAGCGCAATAAGCAAGAAAAGGACGCCGATGATGCCGATGCCTGCCATCAATAGCCATGCCTCGCTTTCGTTTGATATTTTCTTTGAATACGAACATTTGAGCGCTAAGGTTTCAAGGTTTTCCAGCGGAGTGTGGTATAGTAGAAGCAATCATAACGACGACGAGGTGCCCTGATATGGACAAGTGGATTTTGATCGACGGCAACAGCATCGCCTACCGGGCGTTTTTTGCCATGCCGCCGCTCACCAACGCGGCTGGATTGCATACGAACGCCGTCTTCGGCTTCACGACGATGCTGCTCAAGGTGCTCGAGGAGCACAAGCCGACCCATGTGCTGGTCGCCTTCGACGCGGGCAAGGTGACGTTCCGCACGGAAAGCTTCGCCGACTACAAAGGAACCCGCGACAAGACGCCGTCCGAGCTGTCCGAGCAGTTCCCGCTCATCAAGGAGGTCGTGCAGGCGTTCGGCATCCGCCAGTTCGAGCTCTCGGGCTACGAGGCGGACGACATCATCGGCACGCTTACCCGCATGGCGGACGAGCAGGGCGTGCAGGCGATCGTCGTCAGCGGCGACAAGGACATGCTGCAGCTCGCTTCGGAGCGGGTGTCGATCGCCGTCACGCGCAAGGGCGTGAGCGAGATCGAGCTGTACGATCCGGCGGCGGTGCGCGAGCGCTACGGCCTCGAGCCGGCGCAGATCATCGACCTCAAGGGGCTCATGGGCGACACGTCCGACAACATTCCCGGCATCCCCGGCGTCGGGGAGAAGACCGCGCTCAAGCTGCTGCATGAATACGGCACCGTCGAGGCGGTGATTGAGCGCTCCGGCGAGCTCAAGGGCAAGCTCAAGGAGCGCGTCGAGGAGCATCAGGAGTCGGCGCGGCTGAGCAAGCGTCTGGCGACGATCTTCCGCGAGGTGCCGCTTGCCGGCGAGACGGGCGATTTTGCCTACAAAGGATACGAGCCGTCGACGCTGGCCGCGGCGTTCGGCAAGCTGGAGTTCAAGTCGCTCATCGAGCGGCTCGGCCTCGGCGCCGCAGCCCCCGTATCGGCCGAGCCGCAAAAGGAGCTCGACGTCCGGCCGGTCGAGATCGGCGACGCCGCCGCGTGCGAGGCGCTCGAGCAGGCGCTCCGCGCTCCGGGCGCGTTCTACCTCGAGGCGATCGGCGACAACCCGCATCACGCCGAGCTGATCGGAGCCGCCTACGCGGCCGAGGACGCCGTCTATGCGATGTCCGGCGAATGGCTGGCGAGCGGCGATGCCGCCGAGTTCAAGGCGTGGCTCGCCGATGCTTCCGCGCCGAAGACCGGCTGCGACCTGCACCGCGCGGAGCTGGCGCTCAGCGCCAGCCTCGGCGTGCATCTGCAGGGCGGAGCGTTCGACATCGTGCTGGCCGCCTACCTGCTCGACCCAACCGCGACGGACCAGAGCGTCAGCGGCATCGCGGCGCGCCTCGGCCTGCCGTCGGTGCCGACCGACGAGTCGGTCTACGGCAAGGGCGCGAAGTTCAAGGTGCCGGACAAGGAGGCTCTGTACGCGCAGCTGGCGGTCAAGGCCGACGCCGTGCGCGCGGCCGCGCCGCTGCAGATGGCCCAGCTGGAGGAGACGGGCATGCACCGGCTCTACTACGAGCTGGAGCAGCCGCTGTCCGGCGTGCTCGCCGACATGGAGCGCCAAGGCATCTCCGTCGACGCGGAGACGATCCGCCAGCTCGGAGCGGAGCTGGAGACAGGCATCAAGGCCGACATGGAGGCGATCTACCGCCACGCCGGCCAGAAGTTCAACATCAACTCGCCCAAGCAGCTGGGCGAGATCCTTTTCGACAAGCTCGGCCTGCCCGTCATGAAAAAAACGAAGACCGGGTACTCGACCGACGCCGACGTGCTGGAGAAGCTGGAGCCGTACCACGAGATCATCCCGCTCATCCTGCACTTCCGCCAGCTGCACAAGCTGCAGTCGACCTACGTGGAGGGGCTGCTCAAGGAGATCCGTCCGGACAGCGGCAAGATCCACACGTACTACCGCCAGACGATCGCGGCGACGGGCCGGCTGAGCAGCCAGTTCCCGAACCTGCAGAACATCCCGATCCGTCTGGAGGAAGGGCGCAAGATCCGCAAGGCGTTCGTGCCGTCCGAGCCGGACTGGCTCATCCTCGCGGCCGACTACTCGCAGATCGAGCTGCGCGTGCTCGCGCATATCTCGGGCGACGAGGGACTGAGCGAGGCGTTCACGCAGGATCTGGATGTGCATACGAAGACGGCGATGGACGTGTTCGGCGTGGCGCAGGCGGACGTGGACGCGAACATGCGCCGCTCCGCCAAGGCGGTCAACTTCGGCATCGTGTACGGCATCAGCGACTTCGGCCTCTCGCAGAACCTCGGCATCACGCGCAAGGAGGCGGCGCGCTTCATCGATCAGTATTTCGAGGCGTTCCAGGGCGTGCGCAAGTACATGGACGACATCGTGCAGCAGGCGCGCCGCGACGGCTATGTGACGACGCTGCTGGAGCGCAGGCGCTACCTGCCGGAGATCAAGGCGTCGAACTTCAACCTGCGCTCGTTCGCGGAGCGCACGGCGATGAATACGCCGATCCAGGGCACGGCCGCCGACATCATCAAGCTGGCGATGGTCAAGATGCAGGAGCGGATGCGCGCCGAGGGACTGCGCTCGCGCATGCTGCTGCAGGTGCATGACGAACTGGTCTTCGAGGTGCATCCCGAGGAGCTCGAGACGATGAAGGCGCTCGTCCCCGAAGTGATGGAGAGCGCCCTGGAGCTGAGCGTGCCGCTGCGCGCGGACGTCAGCTACGGAGCGAACTGGTACGAAGCGAAGTAACGGACGGCCTTCAGCCGCCTTTCCCGCGAGGCGGGGGAGGCGGCTTGGTTGTTTTCCCAGCTCGCTGGGCATGCAGGAAGCGCTTATCTCCGTTATAATGGTGAGGATAGAGAAAGGTGCTGATCCCCATGCCGGAACTGCCGGAGGTAGAAACTGTAACCCGAACGCTCACCCTCATCGCGGCGGGCAAGACGATCGAGAGCGTCGTCGTCAGCTTGCCGCGCATCATACAGCGCCCGCAGGAGCCGGAGGCGTTCGCCGCCGCCCTGGCCGGGCATACGATCCAAACCGTCGAGCGCCGCGGCAAATTCATCCGCATCGTGCTCGACGGGCTCGTGCTCGTCTCGCATCTGCGCATGGAAGGCCGCTACGGCCTTTATGACGCCGGCGAGCCGGTGGCCAAGCATACGCATGTGCGCTTCCGCTTCACCGACGGCACCGAGCTGCGCTACCAGGACGTGCGCCAGTTCGGCACGATGCATCTGTTCGAGCCGGGCGAGGAGTTCGCGCAGCCGCCGCTCGCGAAGCTCGGGCTGGAGCCGCTTGAGGAGACGTTCACGCTCGAAGCGCTGCGCGGGCTGCTGGCGAAGCGCACGACGATGATCAAGCCGCTGCTGCTCAACCAGGCATACATCGTCGGGCTTGGCAATATTTATGTCGATGAGGCGCTGCATCTCGCGGGCATCCATCCCGAGACGACGGCCGACCGGCTGAAGCCGGAGCAGTGGCGCAAGCTGCATGCTTCGATCCGGGCGACGCTGGAGCGCGCCGTGGCGGCGGGCGGCTCGTCGGTCAAGTCGTATGTCAACGGCCAGGGCGACGCAGGCCGCTTCCAGCATGAGCTGCTCGTCTACGGCCGCAAGAACGAGCCCTGCTCGGGCTGCGGGGCGCCGATCGTCAAGACGGTCGTCGGCGGCCGAGGCACCCATTTCTGCGCGGCCTGCCAGCCGCTGCCGAGCGTGCGCCGCAAGCGCTCCGAGGCAGCGATCCGCTAGCTTCGAGCGGCTGCCGTCCGCTGCGGCGAAGCCTGCATCGGCGGCCGGATAGGAACAGATGCCCAGCCCCTGCATAGGATGGAGCAAAGCCATTCGCAGGGAGGACTGTTCGGCTATGCTTTCCCATCTGCTGCCGCTGCTGCTGCTGTCCTTTGCCGTTAGCGTAGACGGATTCGGAGTCGGAATCACGTACGGACTGAGGCGAATCCGCATCCCGCTGCTGTCCGTGCTCATCATAACGGGATGCTCGGGCGTCGTCATCCTGCTCAGCATGAAAGTCGGAACCTGGCTGACGGGATTCGTCGACCCCGATGACGCAAGGCGCATCGGCGCGCTCATCCTGATCGGCATCGGATGCTTCACGTTGTTCCAGCAGCTGCGCCCCAAGCGGACATCCGCCGAGGCGGAGGCTGGCGAGGAGCAGCGAAAGGGCGAGGCTGCCGCTTCGCCAGACGGCAGCCATGCGGGCGCCGCTTCTGCCGCGGGAGCCGGCGGCTCCGCTGCGGCGATTTCCGCCGGCTCCGGCTCGGGCGCCGCCGCCGAGCTCGCCGTGCCGTCGATCGCCGTCCTGACGCTCGAGATCAAGAAGCTCGGCATCGTCATCCAGATTCTGCGTTCGCCGCAGACGGCGGATGTCGACAGCTCCGGCAGCATCAGCGCCGGCGAAGCGCTGCTGCTCGGCTCGGCGCTGTCGCTCGACGCGTTCGGAGCGGGGCTCGGCGCGGCGATGGTCGGCCTCGAGCCGTGGCTGACGGCGCTCAGCATCATGCTGGCCAGCGGCCTGTTCCTGGCGGCCGGCCTGCGCTTCGGCTTCCGATTTTCCGGAGGCAAGCGCATGAAGCTGCTGAGCGTGCTGCCGGGCACGCTGCTGCTGCTGATCGGCCTCGGCAAGCTTTGGTGACGCCGGCTTTCGAGCCGACGCCCGCCCCGTGATCCAGACTGACATCGATCCCTCCCGCGACGGGGGGATTTTGGATTTTATCCGCTGCCCGGCCAGATCCGGGACAAGCAAACAGGGAGGAGGACCTCGCATGAGAATCGGCCTTACAGGCGGCATCGCCAGCGGCAAAAGCACCGTCTCCCGCATGCTGAGGGAGAAAGGCGTCTTCGTATCGGACGCCGACGAGGCGGCACGCGCCGTCGTCGAGCCGGGAGAGCCCGCGCTCGCGGCGATCGCCGCCGCATTCGGCGAGGGCGTGCTGCAGCCAGACGGCCGGCTCGACCGGCCTGCGCTCGGCCGCATCGTCTTCGGCCAGCCGGACAAGCTCCGGCAGCTGGAGGGCATCCTGCATCCGGCGATCCGGCGGCATATGCAAGCCGAGATGGAGCAGGCGGAGCGGGAGCGGCCGGAGAGGCTCGTCGTCGCGGACATCCCGCTGCTGTACGAGACGGGACAGGACGCGGCTTATGACGGCGTGCTCGTCGTCTACGTGCCGGCCGATGTCCAGCTCGAGCGGCTGATCAAGCGCAGCGGCATGGACGAGACGGAGGCGCGGCGGCGCATCGGGCTGCAGCTCGACCTCGAGGAGAAGAAGCGGCGTGCGGACTGGGTCATCGACAACGGCGGCAGCGAGCAAGAGACGATGCGGCAGGCGGAGCGATTCCTGGCTGAGCGGGGGATCTCATGAGCTGGGGCTGGCTCGTCCGCAAGCGGGTGCTGCTGATCGTGCTGGCCGGCTTCATCGCCCTGCTGTTTTTGAAGTCCGACTGGCTCGGCCGCTTGATGTATCCGATCGCCTTCAAGGACAGCATCGAGCAGGCGGCCGCCGAGCAGCAGGTCGATCCTTATCTGATCGCGGCGATCATCCGGGTCGAGTCCAACTTCCGCACGGACAAGGTGTCGCGCAAGGGCGCAGGCGGCGTCATGCAGCTCATGCCCGATACGGCCGAATGGATCATCGACACGGCGAAATTCAAGTCGATGTCGCGCGAGACGGTCATGATCGGCGTGGAGGAGAACATCCGCGCCGGCTCCTGGTACGTGCATTCGCTGCAGGACCAGTTCAAGGGCAACCAGGCGGCATCGGTCGCGGCCTACAATGCCGGTCCGGGCAAGGTCGGCCAATGGCTCAAGGAAGGCCGCTGGGACGGAACGATGGCGCGGCTCGATCAGGTGCCGTACGGAGAGACTCGTCATTATGTGCAAAGAGTCAATTATTACTACAAAAAGTACAAAAGCCTTTATCCCGAATGGTCCCGTTATGTATAATGGGGGAGAGAAGGAAAAAGGCCCGGAGCGTCCGCTGCGGGAGCGTCTCCGGGCCTTTCGGTATGAGGTCAATTATTTATATTGACCTGCGAGGGATTGCTCGCCGATGGTTACGAGGCGTTTCGTGATGTAGCCACCGAGGGAACCTGCGTCATACGTCGTGAAGTTGCCGTAGTAGCCGTCCTGCGGGATGGCGATGCCGAGCTCTTGAGCAACTTCGTACTTCATTTGGTCCAGGGCTGCGTGGGAACCCGTTACGACCAGCTTGTTGCTGCCGTTGTTCTGTGCCATTGTCGTTTCACCTCCTCGCGGTTGGTAAAAGTATTATGTGCCGAAATGCCGGCTTCATACGCAAGGAGAAGATAAATTTGTACAAACGCCCGCAAGTCCATGCGGGAAGCGGGTTTGCCTCCGCGCAACCAGCCGAGGAAAGGGAGGACCAACGATGAAATGCCCCTATTGCGAGCATAACGGCACGAAGGTGCTGGATTCGCGTCCCGCCAACGGGGACAAGTCCATCCGCCGCCGCCGTGAATGCGAGAAGTGCAGCCGCCGTTTCACGACGTTCGAGATGATCGAGGAAACGCCGCTGATCGTCATCAAGAAGGACGGCAGCCGCGAGGAGTTCAGCCGCGACAAGATCTTGCGCGGCCTCATCCGCGCCTGCGAGAAGCGTCCGGTGCCGGTCGAGCGTCTCGAGGAGATCGTCTCCGAGGTCGAAAAGGAGCTACGGACGACAGCCCAGGCCGAGATCGACAGCCGGGCGATCGGCGAGCTCGTCATGCAGCAGCTTTATCCGGTGGACGAGGTCGCCTACGTGCGCTTCGCCTCCGTTTACCGCCAGTTCAAGGATATCGACATGTTCATGAAGGAACTGTCGAGCCTGCTGTCCAAAAATCCAGTCGAAGGCTGAGACGGAACAAGCTTGGCATCCGATGGACGGCCCAAAGCCCGAGCCGCTTCGCATGCTGCGAAGCGGCTCGGGCTTTTTGGCGCGGCTTGTCCGCGCAGCTAGTCCGCGTGGCAGGGGGCCGGAGCAGCGCCGGCCGCTATGAGGCAGCAGCCGCTACAAGGCGGCAGTCAGCCGCGGCAGGCAGGATTACTTCGCGTAGTAGCCGCCGTCGATCGGCAGCTCCACGCCGGTAATATAGGAGGACTCGTCGGAGGCGAGGAACAGCACCCCGTTCGCGATGTCCTCCGCTTTGCCGAGACGCGGCAGCGGCGTCTGCATCTGGAACCACTGCACCATTTGCGGATCCTTGAACATGTCGACCGTCATCGGGGTCTCGATGAAGCCCGGATGGATCGAGTTGCAGCGGATGTTGTGCTTCGCATAATCGACCGCAGTCGCCTTCGTCAGCAGGCGGACGGCGCCTTTGCTGGCCGTATAGGGTCCGGTGCCGCTGCCGCCGGTCAGGCCGGCGATCGAAGAGATGTTGATGATCGAGCCGCCGCCGGCTTCGATCATATGCGGGATGACGTATTTTTGGCCGAGGAAGATGCTCGTGACGTTGATCTTCATGACGCGCTCCCAGTTGTCGACCGTCTGGTCCATGAACGGAGTGGCGTCCGAGATGCCGGCGTTGTTGACGAGGATGTCGATCTTGCCGAAAGCGTTCTTCGCTTCGGAAACGACGCGCTGCCAGTCCTCTTCGGAGGCGACGTTATGCTTGAAGCCTGCGGCCTCGCCGCCGGCCGCCTTGATTTCTTCGACGACGGCTTGGAGCTTGTCCTCCTGCAAATCCGTGACGACGACCTTCGCGCCTTCCTTGGCGAACAGCAGCGCGTCCGCCTTGCCCATGCCTCCGGCTGCGCCGGTTACGATCGCGACTTTTCCTTTGAGTCGATCCATAGTTGATTCCTCCGCATTCGATGAATTGGGATGCTGGATGCTGCCCATGCTAAGATGTCCCGGTGGAGTTCTTTTCTTGCCGCAGGTGGTCGATCAGATGGCGATAGGAGCGTTCGAGCAGCTTCCGCTCCTCTTCGGTGAAGCTTTCCCAGGCTCCGTCCATCAGCTCTTCGAATCGGTCCAGCAGTCCTTTTTCGGCTGCCATGCCGGATTCCGTAATCTGCAGAAACATGATTCGGCGATCCTGCTCGGAGACGATCCGTTCGACGTATCCCTTTTGCACGAGCTTCGTGCTGAGGTTCGTCACGGCGGAGGGCGTCACCTCGAGGCGGGCGGCCAGCTCGGACGAGGTTTTGCGGCCTTCGCGGGCGAGCGTCTGCAGGATGGAATACTGCGGCGCCGACAAGGCGGGGTCCTGCAGCTTGGTAAAGCGCTCGACGAGCGTCTGCATGTACTCTCCGACCAGTCGGGAGAGGGGATGCTGAGGGTTCAGCGGCATTCACCTCGCATGTCGAATAGGTTCATTTCAATAATAGTTAAAAGGTCTTAACAATTAATAGGTTAGAACATTTTTTAGCGGATTGCAACTGGCATTCGCCGGAAAAGCCAGTGGATGACGCAGCAGCTGGACACATCGCACGGAGCGGTGAAAAGAATATTGAATAAAGTGTTGACACTTTATTCGGTAGCATGGTATATTCTTTCTTGTCGCGGTAAGCAAATCTTCTTCTAACGAAGCAGATGACATACATACGACATGATCATACGGGGCCTTAGCTCAGCTGGGAGAGCGCATCGCTGGCAGCGATGAGGTCAGGGGTTCGATCCCCCTAGGCTCCATACAAAAGAAAACCGCTAAACACAAGGGATTCCGGGTGTTTGGCGGTTTTTTCTATGCCCGAAACGGAGCTGATTTTGGGTCGTGGTCACACGTTTGGTCACGCTGACGATTTTTTTGGTGTAAAATCAGGATTTTCGAATTTCTTGTGAGAATTCCAGAGCATCGTATCCCTCGATAAAAAAAATCGCCTTGTCCTTTTCATAAGGGCAGGGCGACTTTTATGATAAATATCAACACTTGGATGAAAGGCGGTCAGCTAATTGCAGTGAGATTCAACATTTTAAATAGTATGAAAGCGTCTCGGCTTCATTCGTAGCCCACTATGCCTAAAATGGCTAGTTACAATCGGATGGGTAACTTATAGAAATTCTTGTCATTAGGAAGGAATTTCCTCATTTTTTGTCGAAAACTTTAATTTATATACTCATCTTTTTCGTTGGATGAAATTTCTGAATGTATGAAAAATGGTATGGCATAAAAGAAATTAATTCATGCTGTATCTATACCATGTATAAGAAGGCAGGTATAAAAATGAGCCTATTTGCCACTATTCCCGGAAGCTTTTTTTCCGTGCTTTCATCTGGAAACAAAGAAATATATCTTGATGCGATCATGCTTTTACATCAGATGTTTAAATATGAACTCAATATACGCGTGGATGACTATTTAACTTCTTTAATTGCACAGATTGAAGATAAGGAGTTTACACCTGAAGCAGATGACGATGCTACTGAGGGTAGTTTAACACCAAATGTTAAGGCGCGTTTGATCTTGAATCGGTTGGTAAAAACGGGCTGGGTTGATAAAGAGTTTCTGGACGGATCATTCATCGAGATAATTACGCCGCGAGATTATGCCATTCAAGTAATGAAACTTTTAAGTGAACTGAACGACCACACGTTACACGAGTATAACTCTCTCGTTTTTGCCACTTACTCTAGTCTTAAACAAGCAAAAGAAGAACACCGCGGGCAAATGTACGAGGCGGTTTTATCGGCGAAGGCAAATACAGAGCGGCTTACATTCGAATTGAAAAGTCTCTATCATGGTATTCGAAGTTATTTGCGGCGGATCCAAGAGCAGAGCGATGTGAACATACTCTTGAAAAATCATTTCGAAGAGTATAAACGGATGTCCGATCGTATCTATCATCCTATCAAAACGATGGATTCTATTCATAGGTATATGGCTCCAATTCAAGGGATTTTGTCAGATGTTCTTGCGGATGAGGAACTTATGGATAACATGCGTTCAAGAGCTATGACTATACGAAAATATGAAAGTCACGAAGAAGCTAGTCAGGAAATTATAACGTTGATTGATTATGTTTTGGATGTATATCAGTCTGTAGGTGGTATTGTAAACGAAATCGATAGAAAGCACAGTACCTATACCAAAAGCTCCATAGACAAAATCCAGTATTTGATGACTGCCGACCAAAGTATCAAGGGAAAATTAGTTGAATTGTTGAAGGGATATGCACAGTCCACGAATACAGCAAGAAGTAAAATTGGAGAGATGCTTGAAAGAAATGTTCGAGTTAATCGACAAGAATTTTTAGATGGAAAATCTCTTTATCATAAAAATGTACGCAGTCGGAGAGTTAATTTAAACCCTCTAGAAATATCGGATAATCAAACTTTCTCCGATTCGGCAATGGCTGGCATGTTGCAACAAATTAAAAAGGGGTATCCTATAGCAAGAATACGAGCCTATGTAGATAGCCTATTTGCTTCGGGTAACAGCGAGGTCAGCAGTGAGACGATTCCAGTGGATAATGATACCGATTTTATTTTACTGATTTTAGCTATTGTCCGCGCTAATGAACGTGGTATGACATATAAGGTTCAAATGAAGGAAGGGCGCCATGAGAAAAATGGATACACCATTCCGAATCTGACAATCAGCAGAAAGGTGGCAAAGCATCTTGTGGAGTGAGAAATATGAAGCACTTACTAGTTACGAGAAGGGCGAGTTTAGACGACTTGCGAATTATCTGCTATCCCACACTTATATGGTGCGATATGAATATCAGCCATCGCAGCAAATGACATTGCCTAGCTATGATTACCAGAATGCGTCACGTTTTTTTGGAGTCTTACGGGATTACTTTGCTGTCACGGGTTGGCGTCTTGAGAAAGATGATCATTACGGCATTATGTCTTTAATCAACATTTACGACCATAATCGCTTTAGAATCGATCGATTCACCACACTCTTTCTATATACATGTCGTCTCATTTATGAGGAAGAACGAGAACAAGCGAGCAGCTTCCACACTGTGAAAACGGATACTCAGGCAATCGTAGAGAAGATGCAGATGCTTGGGCTTCTGGAAAAAGGGAAAACGACTCAAAAAGAACGGATGGATGCTCAGAGAACACTTGCTCATCATAACATCATACAGAAAATGGATACTTCTGCATGGAACAGTGAAGGAAACCAAGTTCTCATTCTTCCTTCCATTTTGTCTATTGTCTCTAATCAGGGAATTAATGATATGATGGCAGAATTAGAGGAACTTCGCAAAGATGATGTCGACAAGACGGAGCCGGGACTGGAGGATGCGAAATGAAACGGATGACTAAACTACTGCTGATTCATTGGCACTATTTTGTCCATGAAATGATTGAGTTTGATAAAGTGAATTTTCTGACCGGAAAAAATGCCTCTGGAAAATCCACAATCATGGATGCGCTTCAGTTATTGCTATTGGCCGATACGAGTGGCAGTTTCTTCAACAAAGCTGCTAGCGGACGCGGGAATCGAACCTTGAGCGGATATTTGCGTGGAGAATTGGGGGACGATGAGAACGCTGGTTTCAAATACCTGCGAGACGGTCGGTTTACAAGTTACATTGCCATAGAGTTTTATGATGAGGAAAAGAAGAAATATTTTACTGCCGGGTGTTGCTTTGATACCTACTCGGAAAACGACATGCAAAAACTGTTCTTCCGATTTGATGGATCCATACCGTCCAATGCTCTCGTCGTTAACCGTAAGCCAATGGATATTACAGCACTTAGGGCTTATATCAAAGAAAGTTATACAGGACATAGCTATACCACTGATGTAAACCGGGATTTCAGGAATGATCTGTATGGAAAGCTCGGGGGATTGCGTGATCGTTTCGGGCAATTATTGAAAAAAGCTGTTTCATTTAATCCGGATGTGGACATCCAGCAGTTTATTTCAGAATTCGTATGCGATACGCAACAAACAGTCGATGTCAGCCGAATGCAAGAGAATATTAGAAGCTATAAAAGATTGGAACAAGAAGCTGATGTACTTAAGGATCGTATTGCCTTGCTTGATCAAATCGTTACTTCTCATCAGAGTTTTGTAACTCACCAACAAAATGAAATGCTCTATTCTTATTTAGTGGACCGTGCTCGGGCTGATATCAAAACGATGGACTTAGAAGTTGAAAAGAAAAAGGCAATAGAATATACAGCGCAGGTATTCACTCTGAACGGTAAATTGGAAGTGGAAAATGAACGGCAAATAGAAATGCAGGAAAAACGTGATATTTTACAAGCCCAGTATCTGAATAATGAGCAGACTCAAACCCTGAAACACCTTCAGGGGCAGATTGAAGAAAAAGAACTACGAAAAGACGAATTACAGAAGGAATATGACAGGACCTCGGCAATGCTTACAAAAAGCGTGGCGTCGTGGCGTATTAATTTGGGTGGAATGATCCGGAAGATAGATGAAATCGATATTTCTTCTCTAAACCCTCTATTGACTACTCGTATTCATGATTTGGTTGCTGAAGGTCAAGAATTCTTCGTCAATTTTGACACAATCGGTAATAGTGATGCTGAAGCTATTTTGTCAGTTGGTGAGGATGGGCTTATCCGCATCGCACAAACTGCGGATGCAATGCGAATAGAGTCCGGTGGACTCGTTTCCCGGTTTTCTGAGGAACAGCAGAAGATTGCTGATGAACGTAAAATATTACAGACAGAACTACAATCCCTTGAGAGTGGTGTTTATCGCTTTCCACGAGATGTCTTGGATCTCAAAGAAGCGGTATCAGGTCGTTTACGTGCTAAAACGGGGACAAGTGTCAAAGTCGTAATCGTGGCGGAAGCGGCGGAAATAAGGAATAATCGCTGGCGTAATGTCATAGAAGGGTATCTTCATACGCAAAAATTTTATCTTATAGTCCCTCCAGAACATTTCGATACTGCGCTACATGTGTATGACGAAATCAAACGAAAGCGTAGTATTTATGGTACCGGAATTGTAGATATTGAAAGTATTAAGAAAATAAATCCTACTGCGGACCCCGGTAGCTTAGCAGAAGAACTCGACACCAATGATGCCAATGTGCGACTATTTTTGGATTATACTCTTGGCCGTGTGAAAAAGTGTGATCGCGTCGGTGACTTGCGTCGTCATCGAACATCAATTACTGACGAAGGCATGATTTATCAGAATTTCGTTGTAAGAGCTATGAATCCTGAAAGATGGGCGAAACCAGCTATAGGTCAAGGCGCGATTCGGCAACGATTGGAAGATGTGAGAATAGAGATAGCAGAACTAACCGATAAAATAGGCATCTGCTCTTCCATCAAGACTGCCTTTCAACTGGGTAGCAGCCTAATGTCCATAAGCACATCAGAAGTAGGACAAATAGTATCAGCCGCGAAAAATGTCGGGTTGATTCCGGAGATTGAGCGGGATATTACCCAATTGAAACACGATTTGAATTCCGTTGATAAGAGCGTTGTTGAAGCCCTACAGGAGCGTATTCGAGGCTTAGATCAAATGTTGAATAAGTTGCGTGAAGAAATTGATGGATATAAAGACCATTGCAGCACCATCAAAGAACGCTTGCGAGTATGCAAAGACGAAACGATACCGAAATTGTCCGAAGAACTCAACGCCATGGAAAAGCAGTTATCCGAAAAATTCGAAATGGAGTGGCTGGAAAATACAGGGGTAATGAGGTATGAACGTGAGCTACTTAGTAGAGGCAACGCTATCGATATTGAAAGGGCTTTTCCGCGAGAGCTCAACCGCTCAACAAACGCCAAAACTGCGACATGGGACGAGTTGCGAAACTTGCGCCGACAATATAACGATATGTATCTTATGGGTTACAATATTAATGACTTGCATAACGAAGTTTACGATAACGCGTGGCTCGAGCTTAGTGATAATAAGCTTCCAGAGTATCTTTCACTGATCCAGGACACAAGGAACAAAGCCTTTGAGCAGTTTCAAGAAGATTTTTTAAGTCGCTTGCAAAACAACATTAATGATGCCAAAAGACAAATTGACGGACTCAATAATGCTTTAAGTGGAAGTTCCTTTGGTGAGGATACATATCGATTCCGGATTATTCCCAAGCCTGAATACAAGCGGTATTATGATATGATCGTTGATCCAATGCTTCTGGAGGGTGGATACAATCTATTATCCGATCAGTTTAATACAAAATACAAGGACGAGATAGCAGAACTATTTGCCATCATAACGAATGAAGGAACTGGATCCAAAACTCAGGAGCGCGAAGATTATGAAAAACGTGTTCAAGCCTTTACAGATTACCGTACATACTTGTCTTTCGATTTGGAGGTCATGAACAGTGAGGGCGAATCACAACGTCTTTCGAAAACGCTAGGTAAAAAGTCGGGCGGTGAAACGCAGACGCCATTTTATATAGCTGTATTGGCATCGTTCACTCAATTATATCGGGTTGGTAGGGATAAGATTGCAAACACATCTCGCATAATTCTGTTTGATGAGGCTTTTTCTAAAATGGACGGAGAGCGTATCGTACGTAGCGTTGAACTACTACGTCAATTCAATTTCCAAGTGGTGATTTCTGCACCACCTGATAAAATTGGAGATATTGCCACTCTCGTCGACAGTAATCTACTAGTGTTACGTGAAGGCAAACAGGCTTGTGTTCGCAAATTTGATCCTAGAAAACTAGAGGACCTTGAATATGAGTGAACGGTACAGGTACCAACTGATAGCAGCATTGCTAGACAAATACGAACGCAGTAGTTATTTTTCTGAGAGAAAACAGCCTTCACGCCGAATCATATTGAATCTATACGATGGTGGGCAGACAGATTTCCCCCAATATGATATTGAACAATTTGAAAAACGTACGATGATTAATAATGCGGTACTGTCTTTGAATGAGGAGCAACTCGTTTCCTATCAGTGGATGCGAGGAGAAGAACACCACATTATTGCTAAGGTGTGGTTAAATATTGAGAATATATCCTCAGCATATGCCTTGATTTGTAGAAAGCCTAAAGGTGATGAAATAGACGACGTGTGTCTTGAACTGTTGGCTGCCATGGAAATTGTCCAAAGTGATTGGGCCAAACAGTTCCTAGCTGATGCTTATGAAGCTATTTCTAGCAGACGCTCTATTGGAAAGAGATTGCCCGCCGACAAAAAGGAGCGCACAGATCTTATTCATGCAATATGCTTTGTGGAACAATTGGGCACGGTGGAAATACTTGAGCGTGTTTTTTCGATACAATGTTTCGGTGATTCAAAGAGATTTGAGAAGACGGTAAAAACTCGGCTGCTTGGCATATTGTCAAAATATTTGGATTCCGTAGATGAATCTGAAGAGGGGCTTCTTAGACAGGTAGGGATTTCCAAATATCCTGAGCAAATGGAGTTTTGTGGGCACGTCAAAATCATATTTGATAATGAATCCGTAGATTTTTCACCGTTAACTTTCGGGGGGACTGTGAGCATAACTGATTTCCAAAGAGGACACCTAAACGTTTCTCCTGAAATAAAAAGTGTGATCTCTATCGAAAATCGGGCAAATTACATTGATTACATCTATAAGCAAAAAAGTGAGCATGAATTGGTTGTATTTCATGGAGGACAATTCAGTCCGGCAAAGCGGAAGTTTTTACAAAGCATTGCCAATAACATACCAAACACTTGTAACTGGTATCATTGGAGCGATATCGATTATGGTGGATTTTCAATGTTAGCAAGATTGAGACGGGAAATTAAGCATAATGTCATTCCTTACCGTATGAATAAATCGGAGTTGATAAAACATTCTTCATTGACAGCATCATTCACGCCAAAATATCTTGAGAAACTTGGCACCTTGAAATTACGTGAAGAGCTTGACGATTGTCAAGCCTGCATCGACTACATGATTGAAAAACGTATTAAATTGGAGCAGGAAGCAATGTTGACAGACCAAAGTTCATAATAATTTCTTACGGCAGGCAGGATATTTCCAACGTAGCATTTTGGACCTCAAAAGCTAACGCGCTTCATCCAGATCAATATTTTTTAAGAAAATGAATCGCCCTGTCTTCTGTTAAAGGCAGGGCGATTCATTTTGTACCGCTCCGAAAGCTACGTTGAAAGGCGGTCAGTAGCTTGAGAGCGAATTATTGAATCGTCGTTGACGATTCAGAGTCGGTATCAAATAGTCTCTCTGGCGGGACGGTAAATGAGACTTCATGTCCCTTGCTCTTTTGCTCCGTCCCAAAGAGCATGTTGCCATACTGCTGTGCCGTTTCCTTATGAACAGAAGGTAGTACGTGACTATACGTATCCAATGTGACGCGAATATCGGAATGGCCCAATATTTCCTTTACTACCTTGGGATTGATGTTGCGGCTGAGCATCAGAGTAGCCACAGTATGTCTCAGATCGTGAAAGCGAATTTTGGGAACATCAGCCTTCTTCATAAGGTCATAAAACGTGCGGAGGAGATTGCGGGGATTGACAGGGGTTCCAATCTTGGTACATATGATTAGATCGTTGTCTTGGAAGAACGCTCCGGCAGAACGCCTTTTCTTCTCGTATTTCATTTTATTCTAACAGAGGGAGTGGACAAGAATGAGTTTCAAAGCTGAACATGAAAAATGGATCAAAGGGCATTTGAAACGACGCGAAGGGGAGCGGAAAGATGCGTTGAAGCGAGGCCATGGGTATGGAAATCGATTCTTTGCAGAGAAAACATGGTGGCCGCTCGTGGGCCATTTTCATGACTTGCACCCCGAGTATGAAGTGATGGATTGGCGCGGGCGATCGTATTTCGTCGATTTCATGTGGATCGTGGGGACTCTTCGCTTTGCGATCGAAATCATGGACTATGGCTCGCACGGCAAGGACCGGACGAAGTATCGGATGGACCTGAACCGCGGAATGTTCCTGCAATCCTATTCATGCCGCTTGATCGCGATTTCATTCGACGAGTTGAAAGAAAATCCAGCTTACATTGAGGCCGTTCTACGGAATATATTGGCCCCATACTTGAATTCCGGCATAGATCATTCGGGAACAGGAAATCGGCGGCATGGGAAGATAGAGCGCGAATGGATGCGTTTTTGCGGTCCGTCATCACCGAATCATTCGGCCGGCGCAAGCGGCAGTCGAACTGGAATTGCATAAGCAGACCGTCATCAAGTACTGTCGCGAGCTCGCGCAAAAAGGAAAGCTGAGGCCTGTCCCGGCTGGACCATCAGGAAAAGTCTACTCGTATGAGCTTTTAGGCTCTGTCCAAAGCGGGGACTTGATCTGAACCAGAAAAACCCATTCATGGATCGACGGCCTCGCCCCGCATTTGTATCCACCCCGCCCATTCCGTATCATAGAAGCAAGCACGCTAATGACGAACCGGAAAAGAGCGCATCCATGATCAAAAAGCTAACGATGACGATTTTGTACGCCGGAATTGCGGTCGTCGTCTATCTGTACCATGAGCCGATCCTCGGCTGGATCGAAAGCCGGGAATCGGCCATGCCCGTCATGCTGGCAGCGACCGGGATGGCGCTGTTTCCGGTCATCCCGTATCCGGTCGTCGGCGCCGTCATCGGCGCGGCATACGGCCCGATCGAGGGCGGCATCGTCACCTGGGTCGGCTCGACCGCCGCTTCCCTGCTCATGTTCCTGTTCATCCGCTACGTCTTTCAGGACTGGGGAAAGCGCATGCTGGCACGCTATGGCCGGCTCGATCGGATGACGCAGCTGTTCGAGCGCAATGCCTTTCTGATGATCCTGTTCGCACGGCTCATTCCCGTCATCCCGTCGATCGTCATCAACGTTTACGCGGCGCTGAGCCGCGTGTCGTTCGGCGTGTACGCCGTCGCATCGGCGCTCGGAAAGGTGCCGTCGATGCTGCTGTTTGTCGTCATCGGCGACGGCCTTGTCTACGACGCGCGGAATATTTGGGCGGCGGCCGCCATTTACGGCGTCTTTCTAGCCGTGACGCTGATCGGCTATCGCGGGTGGGCGAGACGCTCTTTCCAAAAAGAGCGGCAAAGCTGAGGCCATAGCCGAAAATACGCTAAGCCGGCTCCCCGGCGGCGGTAGGCGAGACGCTCTGTCCATAAAGACAAAGCTGACGCAGGTTGAACCCAAAAAACGCCCTCCCGACCGGGATGGCGTTTTTTTCAGAAAAGCTGCTGCCCTCGTCAATCTCCCCGATAAGCCCGCTCCAGCTCTGCCAAATCGAACTTCTTCATCTTCAGGAAAGCTTTCGTGACGCGGACCCGCTGCTCCGGCGTTCCTTCGGCCATCATCTTGTCCATGGCGCTGGGACAGATCTGCCATGACACGCCGTAGCGGTCCTTGAGCCAGCCGCATTGCTCGGCTGAAGGAACGGCGGACAGCTTGTCCCAGTAGAAGTCGATCTCTTCCTGGGTGTCGCAACGGACCACGAAGGAAGTCGCTTCATTGAATTGGAACGAGTGGTCATGCGCGCTGTCCATCGCCGTGAGCCAGGTGCTTCCCAGCCTGAAGTCGGAGAACATGACGTCTCCCTCGCGATCCGGCTCCATGCCGGGTCCATAACGAACGAGCTCGCCGGGCTGCGAGTCGCGGAACACCGAAAGATAGAAATCGCGCGCTTCCTCAGCCTTGCCGCAGTTGGCGCCGACGAACAGCAGGGAAGGGATGATCGGCGGACGCGGCTCCCCGTCCGGATTCGTCAGGATGAGCTGCCAGCTGACGCCGAATTTGTCCTGGATCCACCCAAACCGTTCGCTGAACGGGTATTGGCCGAGCGGCATGAGAGGAGTTCCTCCATCAGCCAGCTTCTCCCATGCCTCGTCAAGCATTTCCCTCGCTTTCGGTTCCCGCGACGGATCGTAATTGGCAAAGAACGAGATCGAGGGATTCAGCTTGAAATGCGGTCCTGCCGAGATCGCCATGAACGGCTGCCCCCATACTTGGAACGAGACGAGGGACGCATCGCCGGAAGGCGTGTCGTTCAAGGGCGTTACGCTGTTGATGCTGGAATCCGGAAAGACGCTGCTGTAGAGCTCTGCCGCCTCTTTCGCTTCCTTGTCGAACCACAGATGCGGAACGATTCCCCGATCCAGACCCGATTGGTGCATGCTCATCGTAAACGGCCTCCTTTTAGGTTCATCCCCTTGAGTTTAACCTAAAACGGATGCATCCGTTTCTTCCCGATTGCTTTCGTCGTGAAATCCATAATCCATCAACGAAACAGCACGCATTTTCCGGAAGCCCGATAATGCTGGATGAGCTTCTCGATCGGCTCGCGGCCGCAATTCAGCTTGACGCCGAGGCAGTCGATGCAGAGGAAGTCCTGCGCGAAGCGGGACACGAGCTTCAGGTAGATGGCGACGTCATCCGTCTGGAGCGGCACGCGGCAGCTGGTGCAGATGCGGGGGCCGGCCATTTTAGCGGACGAGCTTGGCGCGCACGACGCGGCAATCGTGAGCAGGCACGACCGGAGCGAAACGTTCCTTGAACGATCCCAGCTCCGCATGCTCGATGCAGTCGTACAGCGACAGGGAGAAGCCGGCTGCATGCGGCAGTCCGAGATCCCAGAACAGCACCGGCACTTCGCGCGGGGTGTCGCTCAGGTTGAAGAAGCCGATCGCCAGATCGCCGTCCGTCAGCACTTTGACCAGGATGAACACCTCGTCGTTATGGAACCAGTTCGGCTCCGGCTTGATCCGGTAGGCGCCGCGCCCTTCGATGTCCTGATTGATGGCGATCAGATCCCGGTTCAGCAAAATGTCCTTCGTCGCCTCGCTCGCGTTGCGGATATCGCAGCCGATCATGAGCGGGGACCCCATCAGGGCCCAGAGCGCGAAATGGGTCCTGTACTCGATGTCGGTGCAGCCGCCGATCTTGCTGCCGATGAAGGCGTCGTTGCTGCCGCCGTTCATGCCGACGACGAGCATGTCCAGGTCGTTGTAGCTGAACGGTCCCGTAAACGGCGTCTTGTCGAGCTGGGAGATGGCGAGGTCCTTGATGGAATCCCAGAAATCGCGGATGTCGACGGTCGACCGGTACGTATGGGCGCCGGATTCGCGGATCCAGTCGTACACTTTGTCCTCGCCCCAGTTGCACGCGGAGAAGAGGATGTCGCGACCGCTGTTCTTGAGGGCGAGGCTCATCCGCTTGTACATCAGCTCGCCGGAAATATGGCGGGGCTTGAAGCAGTAATCGTACTTGAGGAAATCGACGCCCCATTCGGCGAACAGCGCCGCATCCTGGAACTCATGCTCGAAGCTGCCCGGATAGCCGGCGCAAGTGTGGGTGCCGACGCAGGAATACATGCCGAACTTCAAGCCTTTGGCGTGGATATAATCGGCCAGCGCTTTCATCCCGCTGGGGAATTTGGCCGGATCGGCCACAAGATTGCCGTCGGCATCCCGTTCCTTCAAGCTCCAGCAGTCGTCGATGACGATATATTCGTAGCCGGCATCTTTATAGCCATCCGTCACGAACAGATCGGCGACGTTGCGGATCAGCTCCTCGTTGATATCCCATGTAAACGTATTCCATGAATTCCAGCCCAAAGCGGGCGTCAGGCCAAGCGGCTTGTTAGCATCCATTTCCTTCATCCTCTCTTTATCATGCGCCGTCGATCCTATCGGGAGGAGCGCTCGCCGCATGATGTCGTCTATTCGGATTAAACCAGAATCGCAGCCGGTTGCGAATAGAAGAATGTGGCGGGAGCATAGAGAGATGTAGCAGGAACGCTCCGGTCGCCTGTCTGGCTTGCCGCATGGGCCCATTCCGTCCGCGAATGTCCCGCATAGGATAGAGGGCATCTGGCCGCGCCAAGGCGAGAGGCCCACTTGTCCCGATGGGAGCTGGATCCATGAAATCCAACACGAAGCTGACTGGAAAAGTCATTTTTCGCGGCGAATCGGGCTATGATGCCGCGCGCAAAAACTGGGATCCGCACACGGACCGCTTTCCGAAGGTGTTCGTCTTTGCCCGGACGGCCAAAGACGTGTCCAATGCGATCCAATGGGCTCGGGAGAACGACGTCCCGATCCGGCCGAGAAGCGGCCGCCATGCGCTGGAAGGCGATCTGTCCCAAGTAACCGGAGGCATCGTCATCGATGTCAGCAAGCTGAACGAGATCAAGCTGAACAAAGCCAAAGGCACCGTCGTCGTCGGCGCCGGCAACCGGGTGGGGCGGCTCGCCCACGCGCTGGCGAAGCGGGGCTTCATCGCTCCGTTCGGCGACAGCCCGTCCGTCGGGATCGGCGGCATCACGCTTGGCGGCGGCATCGGCCCGCTCCAGCGGACGATCGGCCTTATCAGCGACAATCTGACCGCCCTGGAAATGATCGATGCCAAGGGGCGGATCCTCCACGCCACCAAGAAGCGGAACGCGGATCTGCTGTGGGCTTCGCGCGGCGGCGGGGGAGGCAACTTCGGCATCTGCACCCGGTATAAGTTCAAGGTTCGCAAGGCTCCGGCGAAGGCGACCGTCTACCGGATCACATGGCCGTGGGAGCAGTTCGAGGAAGTGCTTCTCGCCTGGCAGCAATGGGCGCCGAGCGTGGACGACAGGCTCGGAAGCGAGCTGTCGATCGGTCCGAAAAAGGGCGGCAACGTCAGCATGGAAGGGCTGTTCCTCGGCTCCAAAACTGCAGCGACAAGGCTGCTGAAGCCGCTGACGAGCATCGGAACGCCGACGAGCCGGATCATCCGGCTGCTGCCGTATGACGAGGCGGTGACGTTCCTGCTGCCGCCGGACCCGGTGCTGACGAATCGGGAGAGCAACCAGTTCTCCTCCGGCTTTGCCCGCCGTCCGTTCCCGACCGCGGCGCTGAAGCCGATGCGCGAATTCCTGGAGAACATCGAGGGCGAGTTCGCCGGATTCTTTTTCCTCAACTGGGGCGGAGCGGTCAGCCGTCCGTCGCCTCGCTCGACGGCTTTCTACTGGCGCGATGCGAAGTTTTATGTGGAGTGGAACAGCTCCTGGGTGCAGCCGAGCCAGGCGGCCAAAAACATCGCGATCGTCCGCAAGACGCGCCGGAGGCTGCAGCCTTACATCGTCGGCTCTTATATCAACGTCCCGGATCAGGGCATCAAAGCTTCCGGCCCGGTCTATTACGGCAAGAACTACCCTCGGCTGCGCCGCGTGAAGGCGAAGTACGATCCGGAAAACGTATTCCGCAATCCGCAGAGCATTCCGCCAGCCAAGGCAGGAACGGCGCTGCGAGCGAAACGGGCCCGGCCCAAAGCTTAGGGCGTGCTGCAGCCTGCTAAGGATGCAAGGGGCGAAAAAGCGGGAGAGAGGCTCGGAGCGGGTTTGCAAACACGCCCTAGGTCAGATCGACGAGCAGAGCCGAAGCGGAGGCTGCCCTCGCTTCGGCTCTTTTTTCGCTGCGCCTGTTCCGTCCATCCAAGCAGGGCAGCCAAGGGACAAGCCCTTGCCCTTATTTGAATTCAAGCCGCGCTTCGCCGGTCCGCCCGAATCCGAGCCCTGCGACCCAGCGCGAAGCTGGCCAGCGCGGCCGCGAAGCCGAGCGCGATCAGCGATGCCGCAAGCCAAGGATGGAACTCCACCTCGGCCGTTCGATTGATCAGCCATCCTCCCGCGCCGGCGCCGCCGGCGATGCCGAGATGGATGACGGAGGTGTTCAGGCTGAGCACGAGGTTGGCCGACTTGGGCGCTTGCTGGATCATGTAGCTTTGGACGGCAGGGCCCGATGCGAACAAGGCGATGAACACGATCGCGATCAGTCCGACCGCGACCGGCGTGGAGAACGCGAAGAACGGCAAGAGCGCCATGCCCAGCGCATGCAGGACAAGGAAAGCTCCAAGCGTACGAGCGGCGCCCCAGCGGTCGACGAGGCCGCCGCCGAGCCGGGAGGCGAAAGCGCCGGCCAAGCCAAGAGCGAGCATCAAAAACGCGATATCCGCCGTTCGGAACTCCAGCATCTGCTGCAGGTAAGGCGAGATATAGGTGAGGAAGACGGAATTTCCTCCTTCACGGAGCAGCGAGATCAAAAACGCCGTCAAAATGACTGCGCTGCCCGCATGCTTCAGCTGGCGAGACAACGGAACCGGCTCGTCGCCCTCCACTCCGGGCATGAGGCGGAACATGACGGCGCCGACGGCTGCGGCGAGAGCGCCGAGCAGGATGAAGATCGCCTGCCAGCTCAGCCAGTCGGCGATGGCGACGCCGAGCGGCACGCCGAGGATCATCGCGCTGCTGAAGCCGAGGATGATCGTGCCGATGGCGCGTCCGAGCCTGTCGGCCGGAACGAGCTTGGCGGCGATGCCGAGAGAGACGACGAGGAACATGCCGGAGCTGGCGCCGAGCACGACTCGGGCCGCCATCAGCGACTCGATGCTCGAGCTCGAGGCGGACCAGGCGCTGCCGGCGATGAAGACGGCCAGCGAGCACAGCAGCAGCGGCTTGCGGTCCATGCGGCTCGTCGCGACGATGAGCAGCGGCGTCGCGATCGCGAACGACAAGGAATAAGCGGCGATCAGCTGTCCGGCGACGGCCAAGGAAATATTTACATCCTCGGCGATGCGGGGTAGAATGCCAGAAACGACCAGTTCCGACGTCGCCGTGAGGAACACGCCGAGGGCAAGCAGGTAGATCGTAAACGCGTTTGTTTTCATGGAGATCGTTCCCTTCCTTTTGTCTGATTGGATTATAATTAAGTTTCTTTATTTAGGTAAGTTCGCAAAGCGTTTGGACGTAGTCCACCGGAATGGACTTCCTTTCGAAACGGCAAAGGAGAGGAAAGGCAATGGAGGAGCGACTCGAAAAGCAGGAGCGAATCGAAAAGCAGGAAGGAATCGAAGAGCAGGAGCTTGAGGAGGGAGGGTGGAGCCAGGACGAATCGCATCATCCCCATATCTGCTCGGTGCTCGAAATATTGGGGGCGAAATGGTCCATCCTTGTCATCGCGGAGCTCTATAAAGGGCCGCGGAGATTCCAGCAGCTGCAGCGGGATGTCGCGGTCGTGCGCACGCAGTCGCTGACGAACGTGCTTCGTCATCTGGAAAGCACGGGAATCGTTCATCGCGAGGTATATCCAAGCGTGCCCGTGACGGTGGAATATTCCTTGACGGATAAGGGCCGGGATTTCCAGGCGGCGCTGAGGGAAATGGAGAATTGGGCGATCCGCTGGGGGAGCGGAGGACAAGGAGCGCAGCCGGGGACCGCTGGGGACTGATTTCTCGTGCAAGGTTCGGATGGGCCGGCAGCGGGATGCGAAAGCCCCCTTGCCGGCTTTTTAAGTTGCGCTTTTGCCAAAATCGGGTTAATATAGACCCGTGAAGTCTGTAATAAAGAGGCGATAGCGAATGAAATATTCCAAAGCGACGGATTACGCGCTGCATACGATGCTTTTCCTCGCGCTCGGCGAACGGGAAGGACGCGTCGGCGTCGGACCGCTGGCCGAGCGGATGCAGGTATCCCCGACGTATCTGTCCAAGATTTTGACGAAGCTCGTCAAGGACGGACTCGTGGAGTCCTCGCCCGGCGTATCGGGCGGCTACCGGCTGCGGCGCAGCGCAGGAGACATCGCCCTGCTCGACATCATCCAGGCGATCGAGGGCAAGACGTCGCTGTACGAGTGCAGCGGCGTCCACCATCATCCCGGCTGCCTCATCCATCAGGCGATGGCAGAAGCGGAGCATAGGATGGAGGCGCATCTCGCCTCCGTTACGATCGCCGATCTCGCCCGTCAGCAGGAGCAGAGGGCATTATCCTGATTCGATTCCCGCCTCGCAGGCGCTTCGAGCGCGAGTAGAGGCGGGATCGTTTCGGGTCAATTATAGATATTATTACTCTACAATGGAGGCGATTGAGCAATGGCGGACAAGAGGCTGGATGCGATCATCATCGGAGGAGGTCCTGCCGGTCTGAGCGCGGCGCTCGTGCTGGGGCGGGCGCGGCGCGACGCGCTGCTGCTGGACGAGGGCAAGCCGCGCAACCGGGTGACCCGGGAGAGCCACGGCTTCGTGACGCGAGACGGCATCTCGCCGACGGAATTCCGCCGCATCGGACTGGAGCAGCTCGCTCCGTATCCTTCTGTCCGCGTGCGGGCGGGCAAGGCGGTCGAGGCCGCAGGCGAGAACGGGCGGTTTCGGATCGTCACGGAGGAAGGCGAGACATATGAGGCGCGCAAGCTGATTTTCGCCACGGGCAAAAAGGACCTTCCGCTCGACGTGCCGGGTCTGCAGGAGGTTTACGGCCGCAGCGCCTTCGTCTGCCCGTTCTGCGACGGCTGGGAGATGCGGGAGCGCAGCCTGGCGATTCTCGCCCGCGGCGAGCATGCGATGCACATGGCGAAGCTGCTCGCGGCCTGGTCGCCGCGGCGGACGGTGCTGACGAACGGCCAGGGAGGGCTGGACGAAGTCCAGATTGCTGAGCTGGAGGCGCATGGCGTCGCGGTGCGGACCGGGACGATCCGCCGGCTGCAGGCGCGGGACGGGATGCTGGAGCGGGTGGAATGGACGGACGGAACGAGCGAGCCATTCGGAGGCATGATCTTCGCTCCGCAGCTGGCGGCGGGCTCCGACCTGCCGCAGCGGCTCGGCTGCCGCGCCGACGAGGCGGGCACGGTCGAGGCGAGCGAGATGGGCCAGACGAGCGTGCCCGGCGTCTACTGCGCCGGAGATGCGATGACGGCGCGCTATCAGGCGATTCAAGCGGCGGCGCTCGGGTCGATCGCCGGCGCGGCGGTTGTGGGCGAGCTCATGCTGGAGGCGTGGAACGCGGTGGAATGAGCCGCCCGAGCCGTCGGTTAGCACAGGACCGTAACGAAAAGAAGCGAGACGAAGCGGTGCGGCGGGCCGTGCTGTCTTGCCCCGTTCAGCCTGGAAATCCGAGCGGACAGCCGGTCGTCCGCAGCAGCGGCGCATGGCGCGCCTAAACCATAACGCACGACGCCCCGTCGGAGCCGCGTATGCAGCGGCTCCGGCGGGGCGTTTCGGGTTCAAGGCTCCTCCTGCCATACGGTCAAGGCGGCTCCGACGACGACGGCGTCCTCCTGGAGGACGCCTTTGGAGAATACGGGCGAGTAGTGGGGCGAGTAATAGATGTTGCGCCGGGCCGTCTCGATGGCGGTCCGGTAGACGTGGTCGCTGGAGCGGATGAGGGCGCCGCCGAGCAGCACCGTCTCCGGGTGGAGGACGTTGATCAGGTTGGCGAGCCCGATGCCGAGATGAACGGCGGCTTGCAGAAAGATCTCGCGGGCGTAGGGACTGCCGTCATGAAGCCCTTGCAGCACCATGTCGTACGTGATCCGCTCCGGAGGAACCGCGGCGGCGCCGGGAACGTCGCGCCGGCCGGCCTTGGCGTCGGCTTGCGCCTTTCGCTCGATCGCCTGCACGGAGGCGAACGCCTCCCACGCGCCGTAATTGCCGTCCGAGTGCAGGCGCGGACCGTCCATATGGATGATCATCTGTCCGGCGGCGCCCTCCATGTCCACCGAGCCGTGGACGAGGCTGCCGCCGGACATCATCGCGGTGCGGATGCCGATGCCGGCATGCACATGGAGCAGATGCTGCGGATTGTCGCCGCGCATCGCCCATCGCTCCCCTAGCAGGGCGGCGTTGGCGCCGTTTTCCAGGCGGGCCGGAATGCCGGTCCGCTCCTCGAGCAAGCGGCAGATCGGAACATCCTTCCATCCCGGTGCCGGAAAATGAAGGGGCGCGATGAGCAGTCCCTGCTTGCGGTCGAGAGGGCCGACGGCTCCGATGCCGATGCCTCGGACTTGGCTCGGCTCGATCCGGTGGTCCGACAGGATGGAGCGGATGTTGCGGGCGGCAAAATCGACGAGCTGCTCCGGCGTCATGGCCTCGTCCATCCGCCAGTGGAGAAGCGCCTTGGCGTTCATCCTCGCATCGAAAAAGCCGAGCGAGGACGTGCGGCGGGAAATCTCCAAGCCGAAAAAATAGCCGCTTTCGGGATTGATCTCGTACAGGATCGGCTTCCTGCCGCCGCTGGACGGTCCGAGCCGGGAAGCGCTCAGCAGCTTCTCGGCGACCATCTCGTCCAGCAGCCGGGTGAGCGAGCTGCCGGTCATCCCGGAGGCGGGCAGCAGCTCGGCTTTCGACGCGGTGCCCATCGAGGAGACGAGGGCATGGATCCGCTTCTTTGGCGGATCGGTACGGCGATCGGAAGAGTTTTTCATGGATTTTTTCCTTGTATCGGGATGGGATTAAGGTCAGTATAACGGAATTCGCTTGGGAAGACCATCGTGCAAGACGACGAGCATCCGCCGAAAAATGCAACTTTAGGTTAATTTCAAATAAAGTGGAGTCGTCCAAAAGCGAAAGAAGGGGGAAAAGGCCGGAATGGGAGTTGTTTCAGAGGGGTTTGGAACGAAGAATCAGCTCTCGTTGATAACTTAATGCCAAAATGGAATTAAGATGATATACTGATGCGGATGGAGGTGAAGACGATGAACGAACCGGGATTCAAGCTGCCGGGCAAGCTTTTCGTCAGTTTCCTCAAGATCGGACCGCTGACCTTCGGCGGAGGCTATTCCTCGGTCGCGCTGATCGAGCGCGAGGTCGTCGACAGGCGGCACTGGCTGAGCTCCGAGGACGTGGCGGACCTGTGCGCGGTCGCCCAGACGGTGCCCGGAGCGATCGGAGCGAATGCGGCGACGCTCATCGGGTACCGCATGGCCGGCGTGCGGGGAGCCGTCGCCGCGTTGGCCGGCATGCTGCTGCCGACGTTCGCGATCGTGCTCGCGCTGTCGATGGCGTTCCTGGCCGGACGGGGCAATCCCAAGGTCGAGGCGGCGCTGACGGCGATGCGTCCGGCCGTCGTGGCGCTGATCGTCTATGCGGCCTATAAAGTCGGCCGAACGGCGCTCGTGGACTGGATCACCGTGCTTATATTCGTCGCGGCAGCCGCTGCGATGCTGCTCGGACAGCCGCTCGTCCATCCCCTGCTCGTGCTTGCGGGAGGAGCGGCCGCGGGAATCGCGGCCATGCGCTTGAACAAAGGCCGGATTCCGGCCCGGCGTTCCGATGAGCATGAAATTGAATACATGATCTGACCGGAGGCCAGCCATGCAGCTGATCGAACTGTTTATCGCGTTTTTCCTGGCAGGGCTGTTCTCCTTCGGCGGAGGCTATGCGATGGTGCCGCTGCTGCAGCATGAGATCGTCTACCGGCACGGTTGGATGACGGCCCGGGAGTTCGCCGATCAGGTCGGCCTAGCGGGCATCGCGCCGGGACCGATGGCGGCGAACATCGCCGTGCTGACGGGCCATCGAGTCGCGGGTTACGCCGGAGCGATCGTCGCCATGCTCGGCATCGTCCTGCCCTCGCTGCTGCTGATCCTGCTGCTCGGCACGCTGTTTTTCCGGTATCGGGACAATCGCTGGGTGCAAGCCTCCCTATACGGCCTGCGCCCCGCCGTCGCCGGACTCATCGCCTATGCGGCCGTATCGTTCGCCAAGAGCGGCGGCATGCTCGAGACGATTTCCTGGTTCGCGGCTTCGCAGCTGCTGCTCTTCGCCGGAGCGCTGATCGCGCTTCTCGTCTACCGCAAGCATCCGGTTTCCGTTATGATCGTGTCAGGACTCGTCGGCGTCGCTCTCTACAGCTGACGGCGCCGGCGGGAATCCGGGCAACGGAATCGGACAAAAGGAGAGGTCACACGATGGACATGCATTCGTCCTGCTGCAGCGCCTCGCGCATGGCCTCCGGGCCTCAGGCGGCGGCCGGGCCGGATCTCGAGCGCACGCCTTCGCCTGTCGTTCCGGCGCGGAGCGAGCGGCTCGTGCGGCTGGAGGGCGGCGAGTTTCAGATGGGGGCCAGCGATGCCGACGGATTCGCCTCCGACGGCGAAGGGCCGCCCCGGCTCGTGCGCGTCGATCCGTTCCGGATCGCGCCCTGCGCCGTAAGCAACCGCGAATTCGCCGAGTTCGTCGAGGCGACCGGCTACCGGACCGAAGCGGAGCGCTTCGGCTGGTCGTTCGTTTTTCATCTGCTCGTCTCGGAGCAGACCCGTCGGCGGGTGGCGAGCGTGCCTCAAGGCGTCCCGTGGTGGCTCGTCGTCGAAGGGGCATGCTGGTCGAGGCCCGAAGGGCCGGACTCGTCGATCGGGAAGGAGCGGCTGGACCATCCCGTCGTCCACGTCTCGTGGCAGGACGCGGCGGCCTACTGCGCCTGGTCGGGCACGCGGCTGCCGACGGAGGCGGAATGGGAGTATGCGGCCCGCGGCGGCCTGCAGGGCAGGACGTACCCGTGGGGCGACCTGCTGAGGCCGGACGGCCGGCACCGGTGCAACATCTGGCAAGGAAAGTTTCCCGTCAAGAACAACGCCTCCGACGGGTATGTCGGAACGGCTCCCGTCGACGCCTACGAGCCGAACGGATACGGCCTGTACAACATGTCGGGCAACGTCTGGGAATGGTGCGCGGACTGGTTCAGCCCGAGCTACCACGCGAGCACCGATCCCGTCAACCCGCATCAGACGGAGCCGACCGGCAAGCGCTCGACGCGCGGCGGCTCGTACCTGTGCCACCGTTCCTACTGCAACCGCTACCGGGTCGCCGCGCGAAGCGGCAATACGCCGGACAGCTCCACCGGCAACATGGGCTTCCGCGTCGCCGCGGACGTCCTCCCCTGAGGCCGGTCACGCCGAATAGACCCGCCGCGCCTTACGCGCGGCGGGTCTTTTGGCGCTGCGCGGATTCAGTCGGCGAGCGGAGGACGCCCGTCCCGCCGGCCGCCGCGCGCGACATAGTCGGTCGGCGACAGGGAAGTATGCTTTTTGAACATCCGGAAGAAATAGGACGTGTCGTAATAGCCGAGATACTCGGCGATCCGGGCGACCGTCATATCCGAATGAAGCAGCAGGCGTCCGGCTTCGGCCACCCGCAGCTGATGGACGTAGCGGATCGGAGACAGGCCGATCGTCTCCCGGAAGACGGAGGCGGCATAGTTGGGCGACCGCCCGATGAGCCGGGCCAGGTCCCGGATCTCCACCTGCTCCCGGTAATGCTCCATCAGGTGGCGCTTCATCCGCTCGGCGTACCGAGCCTGGATCGGCGTCAGCTCGGGCTTGTCCAGCTCCCTTGCCGCCAGGCCGAGCAGCTCCAGCAGGATGGCCTCGCAGACGAATGTCCCGTAGGCTTCGCTGCTCCGGAATTCCTCGAACAGGCGCTCGAAGCGCTGCTCCAGATACGGGAAGTGGCGCGGCTTGAAGCGGATGAAGCGGTTCTCCCGCAGCAGCGGAACCGCGCCCCCGGCCTCGGCATCGAAGGTGAACGTAGCGGTGAATTTCCGATGGGGCCCGGACGGATGCGTGCTGCCGGCACGGCGCGTCCCTGCGGGCACGAGCAGCAGGTCTCCCGGCTCGGCGACATAGTCCCGGCCGTCGATGCGATAGGATACATTTCCTTCCAGGACAAGAATCAGCACATGGTACGGGATGCGCTCGGACTGCGTGCGCCAGCCCGGAATGAAATCATCCAAATGTACCGACAAGGAACGCAGCATGGAATCACCTTCATCGCGTAATCGATCCTTGCCAGTATACCATTTTCCGCATGAGCGGGTCCGAGCTCGAAAAAAGGTCATCGTTGAATCGTACCTCCCGGAATCGGATCTTACATCGACGTGCTCCGCGTTCGTCTCCTATACTCGGAGCAGGCCATAGGGAAAGCTCGCCCAAGCCCGATAAAAGGAGAGAAGACGATGCGCATCCTGCTGCTTGACCTCGATTCGACCCGCCCCGACCATCTGGGCTGCTACGGGTACCCTCGGAATACGTCGCCCCATATCGACCGGATCGCCGCCGAGGGCGTGCGGTTCGAGAACTACTACACTTCCGACGCGCCGTGCTTTCCTTCGCGCACCGCGCTCATGACCGGACGGTTCGGCATCCACAACGGCGTCGTCGGGCATGGCGGCACGGCGGCCGACGTGCGCCATGACGGGGAGTCGCGCGATTTCCGCAGCCGGCTGGCAAGCGACAGCTTCCCGGCCTTGTTCCGCAAGGCGGGCATGAAGACCGCGCTCGTCAGCCCGTTCGGCGAGCGGCATTCGGCGTGGACGTTTTATGCCGGCTTCAACGAGATCCACAACACCGGCAAAGGCGGCATGGAGTCCGCCGAGGAGGTGACGCCGGTCGTGCTGGACTGGCTGGAGCGCCATGCGGAGCAGGACGACTGGATGCTGTACGTCAACTACTGGGACCCGCATACGCCCTACCGGGCGCCGGAGGCGTTCGGCAACCCCTTCGCCGACGAGCCGCTGCCGGACTGGATTACCGAGGAAGCGTTCCGAAAGCATCGGGAGAAGGTCGGACCGCACGGCGCCCGCGAAATCAACATGTATGACAGCCAGACCTTCCCCGAGTATCCTCGGCATCCCGGCGAGCTGAAGGACCGGGACGATCTGCGGCGCATGATCGACGGCTACGATTGCGGCGTGCGCCACATGGACGACAACATCGGCCTGATCCTGGACGCCATGCGGCGCAAAGGCGTGCTGGACGATGCCGTCATCATCGTGACGGCGGATCATGGCGAGAGCCTGGGCGAGCTGGGCATTTACGGCGAGCACGGCACGGCGGACCAGGCCACATGCCGGATCCCGATGATCGTCCGCTGGCCGGGCGTCAGCGGGCGCGGCACGGTCGACCGGGGGCTTCATTATCATCTCGATCTGCCGCCTACGATGGCGGAGCTGATCGGGCTGGAGCCGGCGCCGTCGTGGGACGGCCGCAGCTATGCCGCCTCCGTGCGGGACGGAGAGGAGACGGGACGCGACGCGCTCGTCCTGTCCCAATGCGCGCATGTGTGCCAGCGCAGCGTCCGCTTCGGGGACTGGCTGTACATTCGGACGTACCACGACGGCTACCATCTTTTCGCCAAGGAGATGCTGTTCAACGTCAAGGAGGACCCGCACGAGCAGCGCGATCTCGCAGCGGAGCGTCCCGAGCTGTGCCGGGAAGCCGCTCATCGGCTCCTGGACTGGCACGACGGCATGATGATGACGATGGACCATGACGTCGATCCACTCTGGACCGTCATGAAGGAAGGCGGCCCGTACCACGCCAAGGGGAATCTGGCCCGCTACGCCAAGCGGCTGGCGGAGACGGGACGGGGAGAATACGTCGGCGAGCTGCGGAAGCGGCATCCGAGAGAACACTAGAGCCAGGAACGACCGAGGAGCCGGGATGCCGGCTCCTTTTTGGCGCTCGGTTTGTTCCCGGCGCTTGATATGCTACGATAGGGGAAAACGCGGGAAAAGGGCGGCTTTCGGCGCCACGGTCCCGGCTTGAAGAGGGGATTTGACGGTGGACCAGACATTTGGATCGGAGTGGGAAAAGCTCCGTTTTCCGCTCTATTCCGCGCAGCGGATCCGGTCCGTCTACTGCACGGCGAATACGCCCGTCCAGAAGTGGAAGGAAGCGTCGCCGTCGCTGCTCGCGGTCCGGGACGGCAGCGGGACGCTGCAGGCGGGCGGGAACGCCTACGATCTTGGCGCGGGAGAGGCGCTGCTGCTGCCGGCAGAGGAGGCTGCCGAGCTCCGAGGAGGTCCCGGCGGACCGCTGCATGCTTACCTGCTCGTCATCGGCACGGGGATGGCTGGAGCCGCAGCCGTGGATGGCCCGGGAGGCTTGCGCCCCAGCTCGCTTGACGCCGTCCGGCAGCCTCGGCGCATCTCCGGCGATGCTGGGCTGGCGTCTCAGCTGGAGGAGCTTTTTGTCCACCGGCTGCCGCGCACGGAAATCCGCCACGTCCAGAATCAGCTCCTGTTCCACCAGCTCCTGCTCCGCCTGCTTCCCCACGGCCAGGCGAAGCAGGCGCCTGATGCGGAGCTGCCTTCGATGGAGCGCAGCGTCGCTTATCTGGAGGAGCGGTTCGCCGAGGAAGTGACGCGCGAGCGGCTGGCCGAGATCGCGGGCGTGAGCGCGTCCCACTATACCCGGCTGTTCAAGCTGCACACCGGCTTCACCCCGAGCGACTACTGGTCGCGCCTGCGGATCAACCGGGCCAAGGAGCTGCTGCTTGGCGGCGCGGACTCGCTGCGCGACATCGCCCACAAGGTCGGCTACAAGGACGAATTCTACCTGAGCCGGCGCTTCAAGCTGCAGGAGGGGCGCTCGCCGAGCGAATTCCGCAGCCGCAAGGTCGAACGGGTCGCCGCCTGGCTCGCTCCCTACGCCGTCCATCTGCGGCTGCTCGGCGTGGAGCCGGAGCTGCTGATCGCGGACAGCAGCGAGTTCCTGAAGCCGGAGGCGGAGGTCCCGGCTGCGGGAGCTTCCCGGCTGATCGCCGCCGACGAGCCGCCCGAGACGATCCGAGCGGCTCTTCTGGACAGCCGGATCGAGCTGATCGTCGGCGCCTCGCCGCATCTGGAGCGGTACGGGCAGAGCGCCAGCCGGCTGCGCGTCGCCGCGCCGCTCGCGGATATTCCGTGGATGGAGATCGGCTGGAAGGATCAGCTGAGCCTGATTGCCCGCGCGGTCCAGCGGACGGAGCGGGCGGATGCGTGGCTGGAGGCGTTCGACCGGGAGGAGCGGGCGGCGCGGGAGCTCGTGCAGGCACGGGGGTTGGCGGGTCAGACCGTCTCGATCCTGGTCGCCAAGCCCGGGCGGCTGCTGGCTTACGGCGCGCGCAATGCGGGGTATGTGTTCTACCGTTCGCTCGGAATGCTTCCTCCGCCTCCGGTGCGCGAGGAGATGGAGCGCCGAATCGACCAGTTCCATTCGATGGAGGTCGGGTTGTCCGAGCTGGGACGGTGCGACGGCGATCGGCTCCTGCTCATCTCCGTGCCCGACAAGCACGGCTCTATCGGCCATGTGGAGGAGCTTCTGCAATCGGACGCGTGGCGAGGGCTGCGAGCCGTGCAGCGGCAAGCGGTCTATAGAGCGGAGGAGGACGACTGGATTCCGTACAATCCGGTCTCGATCCAGCTGCAGCTTCGCCGCGCGGTCCAGCTGCTGCTCGGCGAGCCGTTCCGAGCCTGAATGTCCAACTGGCGCCAGTGAGCCAATTGTGCATGCGGTTCCTCCCTTAAAAAGCTATGGCATGGCCGAGGGAGTCTCCCTATACTAGCGATAGCGACTGATAATGATTTTCATCGTCAGTTTGGACAGCGAGAGAAAAGGGAGAGAGTCATCATGAAGAAGCTTTTCATGCCGATCGCATTGAGCGCGATCCTGCTGCTGGCAGCCTGCGGCAGCAAGGAGGCGGCCGATAACGAATCCAACGCGGGGGCTGTCGGAGAGAGCGGCTCCGAGACGATCGTTTATCAATCCGAGAGCGGCCCGGTCGAGGTGCCGGCGCATCCGCAGCGCGTCGTCGTGCTGACCCGGTTCCTGACGGGCAACGTCATGGCGCTGGGCGTGCCGCTTGTCGGCGCGGACGAGATGTCCAAGGACAATCCGAACTTCAAGGACAAGCTGGCCGATGTCGAGGCGGTATCGGACGAAAGCGTGGAGAAGATCATCGAGCTGCAGCCCGACCTGATCCTGGGCACGACGGATGCCAAAAACCTTGACAAGCTCAAGCAGATCGCGCCGACCGTCACCTTCACCTACGGCAAGCTGGATTACCTGGACCTGCAGCTGGAGGTCGGCAAGCTGCTGAACAAGGAAGCCGAGGCGAAGGCGTGGGTCGAGGACTTCGACAAGCGCTCCAAGGAAGCCGGAGCGAAGATTCGGGCAAAGATCGGCGACAAGGCGACCGTTTCCGTGCTCGAGACGTTCAACAAGCAGCTGTACGTATACGGCTACAACTTCGGCCGCGGCACGGAGCTTCTCTACGGGCCGTTCGGGCTGAACATCCCTGAAAAGGTGAAGGAAGCGACGAAGACGGACGGCTACCTGGCCGTATCGACCGAGGTGCTGGGCGACTACTCGGGCGACTACATCATCTTCAGCAAAAACTCGGAAGAGGACAACTCGTTCCAGGAGACGGAAACGTACAAGAACATCCCGGCCGTGAAGAACGGGCATGTGTACGAGGCCGACGCCAAGGCGTTCTACTTCAACGATCCGCTCAGCCTGGAGTATCAGCTCGACTTCTTTACGGAGAAGTTCCTCGGAGAATAAAGAACCGTCGAAAGGGATCATCGCGTTCAAGAAGGCTTGCCAGGGCAGCCGATTGCGAAAAAATAAGCCGTTTCCGAAGCTTGCCAAAGCTTTGGAAACGGCTTTTTGCGGCTTGTTTCGAAGCGAGGCGCTTGCTCATCGGAATGAACTCATCTATTATAGATATTAGATATCCATAATAGAATCAATGAGAGGGGCTTGACGATGAAAGAGCTTGATGATGCCAAGGTGTGGGAGCAGGCGTGGAAGGAAAGAGGGGATCTCGTGCGGGCAAAGCAGGAAAAAGCCGGCATCCAGCCGTCCCGAGCTTTTGACGACAAAGCGGAGACGTTCGATCAATCTTCCTTCAGCGAGGAAGGAAGAAGAAGGACAGAGCGCATCCTCGGATGGCTGGAGGGGCAGGGCGTCGACTTCAAAGGGATGTCCATCCTTGATGTCGGCGCGGCGTCCGGCGTGTTCACCGTGCCGATGCTCGAGCGCGGAGCCGCCGTCACGGCGGTGGAGCCTTCCCCGCCGCTCGTCCGGCTGCTGAGAGAGAACGCGGCGCGCGCGGGCGCAAGCGGGCTGGAGATCGCGGCTGCCCCGTTCGAGGAGATCGACGTGCGCGAGCGGGGCTGGGAGGGCGCGTTCGATCTTGTTTTCGTCTCGATGTGCCCCGTCCTGCACGATTGGAGCGCGGTGGAGAAGATCCTGTCCTGCGCGAGGCATTATGCCTACATCAGCCTGCCCGCGAGCGCGGGAGGGCATAGCCTCGCCGAGGAGATCTGGCCGCTCGTCACCGGCGAGCCGCTGCAGGTCGGACTCCATCGGGAGATGGGCTTCCTCCAGCATCTGCTTTATCTCAAGGGGTATGCCTATCATTCGCTCGTCACGCGGGAATCGAAGATGAGCGAGCTGTCATGGGGCGAGGCGCTGCAGGAAATGAGAAGCTTGCTGAGAGGCCGCGGCATGACCGTGGATGACGAGGTGGAGCGGGCGATTGCCGGCCACCTAGAGAAAGCCTATCCGTCGGGCCGTGTTCGGGTCCGCCAAGGGGGCCGCTTCGGCAAGGTGCTGGTGCAGCTGGGGGACGAAAGCATGCGGGCTTAGACGGATCGAAGCAGCTCTCGAGGGGACAAAAGGCGCAGCGGATGCTGTACGGCTGCTGTTTCGCCATGCTACACTTCCAATAGGAAATAAAAGGAAGAGGTGGCGCGATGCAAGCTTTACTCGTCGTCGGCGGCGTGGTGCTCCTGGCATTCGGGGCGTTCGCCCTCCTTTCGGGGCAATGGCCGGCCTTTGCCGGAGGCCTGTTCGGCGGACTGCTGCTGATGGCTCTGTCTCGAATCATCGACTTGCTGGAGGAGCTGCTGAGAAACGCAAGCGATGCGCCCTACTCGCGGGAGCAGCTGGCAAAAATCATGCAGCGATCACGAGCTTTCCGTCTGGAATCGGAGCTGTTCGAGGTGCACCCGAACGCCAGCGGCGGCAATGAATACCCGCTTTATTATTTGAATGGCGAGCCCTACGTGCGCGCTCGTGCGTTTTTGCCGTATATCAAGCAAGTAGATACGCGATATACGTTCGAGCTTCCGGGAAGGGAGCCGGTGACGCTCGACCGCTCCTCCGCCTATCTTCAAGGAGCTCCACTGTTTGAGTACCAGGAACAGGTAGTGGTGCGGCTCAAGTCGCTCGGCTTGCGGACCCGTCCCGTCGGCGACGCGATCAAGCTGGAGTGGCTGCAGCCCGTCGGGCCGAATTCCCAGTCGTAAAATAGCTTCGATTTCACCCCCTCTCGCTTGGGAGGGGTTTTTTGGCGTTGAAAGCCTCGCTTCGATATCTCCCCGGTGTCCGCCCCTCGATCTGCTTGAACACGCGGCTGAACGATGCGATGTCCCGATAGCCGACCATGCCGGCGATCGTGTCGAGCTTGTGGTCCGTCGCGCGCAGCAGCTCGCTGGCGGCGGCGATCCGCTGGCGCTGCACGAACCGATGGAACGTCTGGCCGGCATGGCGCCGGAATAGACGCTGAAAATGCCGCTCGCTCATGCCGGACCGCTCTGCCGCCTCATGCAGCGTGATCGGGCCGAGCGCCTGCTCGCGCACCTGCTCGATCGTCTCGGCGAACGCATGGATCGGGGAAGGCTCCTGTCCGGATCCGCTGCTCGCGTCCGCTTCCCGCAGCCGCAGCCACTCGATGAGCAGCAGCGTCAGCAGCGCGGACAGCATGGCGGGCGTGCCGGCGCGCGGCGAGGCATGCTCCTCGTGCAGCCGCTCGAACAGCGGCTCGAGCTTCAGGCGCGCGTCGCGGATATGGCCGGCCCCCGGCGGACCGGCCTCGATGTCCCGCCAGCGCTCCAGCAGGCGGAGCTCCGGCGAGGCGGCAGCGATCTCCTCCAGCAGCTCGGGCTGGAATACGACGTTGTACACGACGAGCCGCCGGCTTTTGTCCGCCGAGTAGGGACGGAACACATGGGACGCGCCGACCGGCAGCGCGTAGAAGTCGCCGCGTCCCGCCGGATGGGCGGTGCCGCCCAAATACTGGTAGCCGGTTCCTTCGGCCACATAGTTCAGCTCGATGAAGTCATGCTCGTGCAGGGCGGTCTCGAACCGCTCCTCGATCCGGTTGACGAAAATCCGGTACCCCGGACGGAACAGCTCGCTCGCTTTCATCGTAAGCCGGCTTCGCTTCATGCGCGGCCTCCTTTCGGCATCGGCAGCCATAGAATGGTCGATGGTTATGTCCATTTTACCATGGTTTTTCGTCCGGATCAGCTATGGGAGAGCGGCTGGCAGCGAGGTAAGCTGACGGTAGCAAGTAAGCGCTGCCTAAAAGGGGAGAGAATTCAATGGCCATCATCGACGTGCATGGATTGACCTGCAACAACCGCATCGACCCGCTCGGCATCGACGATCCGAGCCCGTCCTTCAGCTGGAAAATCAAATCGGAGCGCAGGGGCTGGCTGCAGCAGGCTTGGCGCATCCAGGTCGCGGTTGCGGCTGGAGGGGAGGAGTTCGCGGACAAGGACCTCGTCTGGGACAGCGGCCGCCAAGAGGGCGGCTCCTCGCTGCATGCGCGGTGCGAAGGAGCGGCGCTGCAAGCCTGCACGGCTTATGTCTGGCGAGTCAAGGCTTGGGGAGTCGACGGCGAGGAGTCGCCGTGGAGCGAGCCGGCGCGCTTCGAGACCGCCCTGCTCGGCGATGCTCCGTGGAGCGGAGCGCGCTGGATCTCGCATCCGCTGCCGGCCGACGAGGAAGGCAAGGAGCCGGCCGCCTGCCTGCGCCGCGAGTTCCGGCTCGACCGGCCGATCGCCTCGGCCCGGATCTATGCGACGGCGCTCGGCATGTACCGGCTGCTCGTGAACGGCGAGCCGGCCGACGACGCCTGCCTGCATCCCGGCTGGACCAGCTACGCCAAGCGGCTGCAGTACCAGACGTACGATGTGACGAAAAAGCTCCGCTCGGGCGGTAACGCTCTCGGCATCCTGCTTGGCGACGGCTGGTACAAGGGGAGGATCGGCTGGGGCGAATGGCCGATCTACGGCCGCGAGCGCGCGGCGCTGGCGCTGCTGCGCATCCGGTATGCCGACGGCACCGAGGAGACGATCGGCACGGACGGCAGTTGGAAAGGGAGCGACGGCGCGATCCGCGCTTCGGAGATTTACGACGGAGAGCGCTATGACGCGAGGCGGGAAAAGAAAGGCTGGGCGCTGCCCGGCTACGACGACGCGGACTGGACGGCGGCCGCGCCGATCGAGCCTGCCGCCGGGCGGCTCGTCGCGCAGGAGAGCGAGCCGGTGCGCGTCGTCGATACGATCGTGCCGGTCTCGGTGCTGACGACGCCGAGCGGCGAGACAGTGCTGGACATGGGCCAGAACATGGTCGGCTGGGTCCGCTTCACCGTCCGCGGGAAAGCCGGAGCCGCCGTCACGCTGAGCCATGCCGAGGTGCTGGATGCGGCCGGCAATTTCTATACCGACAACCTGCGCTCCGCGAAGCAGCTGGTGACGTACATCTGCTCCGGCGAAGGGGAAGAGACGTTCGAGCCGAGCTTCACGTTCCAGGGCTTCCGCTACGTCAAGGTCGAGGGCGTCGCGCCGGAGCAGATTCCGGGCCGCTTCATCGGGTGCGTCATCACGAGCGATCTGCGGCCGGCAGGCCGGTTCCGCTGCTCCGATCCGCTCGTGAACAAGCTCGTCGACAATATCGTCTGGGGTCAGCTCGGCAACTTCGTCGACATCCCGACCGACTGCCCGCAGCGCGACGAGCGCCTCGGCTGGACCGGCGACGCGCAGGCGTTCGTGCGAGCGTCGACGTACAACCGCGACGTGCTGCCGTTTTTCGCCAAGTGGCTGCGCGATCTGGCGGCGGACCAGCTGCCGGACGGCGGCGTGCCGTTCGTCGTGCCGGATGTGCCGGGCGTCGGCGCGAGCTCGGCGGCTTGGGGAGACGCTGCCGTCATCGTTCCGTGGGTGCTGTACGAGCGCTACGGCGACAAGCGGATGCTGGAGGAGCAGTATGCCAGCATGAAGGCTTGGGTCGAGTATATCCGCGCTCAAGGCGAGGACGAGTTCTTATGGAATACCGGCTTTCATTTCGGGGACTGGCTCGGTCTCGACGCCAAGGAGAACAGCTATGTCGGGGCGACGCCGCGCGATCTGATCGCGACCGCGTTTTACGCGCATGCCGCCGGCCTGCTCGCCAAGTCGGCCGCCGTCATCGGCAAGGCGGACGATGCCGCCGGATACGGCAAGCTGCGGGAGCAGGTCGAGGCTGCTTTCCGCAAGGAGTTCGTCACCCCGAGCGGCCGGCTCGCGGCGCCGACGCAGACCTCCTATGCGCTGGCGCTCATGTTCGACCTGCTGGAGCCCGGCCAGCGGCAGCAAGCGGCGGACCGGCTCGCCGCGCTCGTCGAGGAGAGCGGCCATCAGCTGACGACCGGGTTTGTCGGCACGCCTTACCTTTGCCATGTGCTGACCCGCTTCGGCCATGCCGAGCTGGCCTACCGCCTGCTGGAGCGCCGCGAATATCCGTCGTGGCTGTATCCGGTCACCAAGGGAGCGACGACGATCTGGGAGCATTGGGACGGCATCAAGCCGGACGGCAGCTTCTGGAGCCGGGACATGAACTCGTACAACCATTACGCCTACGGAGCGGTCGGCGACTGGCTGTTCGGCTCGGTGGCGGGCATCGACGCGGACGAAAGCGGACCGGGCTACCGGAGCATCCGCCTCCGCCCGGTGCCGGGCGGCACGCTTTCGTTCGCCGAAGCGGAGCTCGACTCGCCGTACGGTCCGATCCGCTCCGCCTGGTCGCGCCGCCCGGACGGCGGCTTCGCCTACGAGTTCGAGGTGCCGGCGGGCGCGACCGCGCGCGTGTGCTTGCCGGGCGCGGCGGAGGAAGGATCGACCGAATCCGGCCGGCCGGTGCGAGAGGCCGAGGGCGTATCGGAGGTCGTTCAAGCGGACGAAGGTCTGGAGCTTCGGCTCGGCTCCGGCACGTACCGCTTCGAGACGCGAGCCGCCGGCGCGCAGGCAGCCGTCTGAAACCAAGCCGCTTTTTCTTCGTAGAACGGGAAAAAGCGAGGAGGAATGATTTATGATCCGACGTCTGCTGGAACGGCTGCTCGGCTCGTCCCGCCATCGGAAGCCTTACGGCGGCTACAAGCGCTACAGCTCGAGCAGCGGCCGCAGGGGCTACAGCCATAAGCGCTACAGCTCCTCGGACCGCAAGTACGGGCATGGCCGCGGCCACGGCTACTACAAGGGCCGCAAGCATAGCTCAAGCTGAGGAGGCCGCCCGCCGATCGGCGATCCAAGAAGGCCGGCCCGAATCTCCGCGATGCGGGGGTTCGGGCCGGTCTTTTTGTCCGATCGGGCGGGCGGCGCCGGCTTGAGCGGCCGTTATCGTCCGCTGCGCTCAGCGAGCCGCGAGCATCCGGTCCAGCTCCTCCAGCAGCTCCGGCACGCCGCTCAGCGGCGGGCCATCGGAGCCGAGCAATCGGCGCAGCAGCCGGCGCGCCTGCGGGGTCAGCTCAAGCTCCTCTTCCCAGCCTCGCTCGGGAGCGCCGGGCGCGGGCTCGTAGGAGGAGTAAAGCAGGAACAGCAGCAGCTCGCCGAGATCATGCAGGTCGGAAGCCGGCTCGGCCGGAGCGCGGCGCCGGTCATGCTCGTCCGCGGAGGCGAGCGCGAGCGGAGGCTCGCCGATGCGGCGGGCGAGCCCGAAGTCGATGAGGGAGAGGCTGTCTCCGCTGGCGAATCCGGCCCGCGCTGCGCTGTTTGGCGCTCCGAATTCGCTGCTGGATAATTTGGCCAAAACATTCGGGATACGCACGTCCAGATGGACATAGCCGCTCTTGTGGACATGGCCGACGATCTCCGCCAGGCTGCGGACGAGCCGCAGCGCCTCCGCTTCGGAGAATGTCCGTCCCTGCTCGAAGATCCAATCCTCGAGCGTCACCCCCGCAGCCAGCTCGCTCGCGAGAAACAGCTGCCCCCGCTCCTCCAGCAGCGCGAGCGCGCGCGGAATAGCCGGATGGTCCAGCCGCTCCAGCATGCCGGCTTCCCGGCGGAGCAGCTCGCGGGCGGCCGCGCCTTTGCTCGGCTTGGCCTGCTTGAGAGCGGCCGGGCGGCCGCGCAGCAGGTCGGTGCAGCGATAGGTCAGGCCGTAGCTGCCGATGCCGAGCAGCTCGTCGATCCGATAGCGGCGGCCGACGATGACGCCGCCGCGCAGCGGACGGTCGAGCCAGTCGGCGAGCAGCCTTTTTCCTTGCAGAAGCAATCGGTTCATCGTACCTCCCGGCTAGGCTGGAATGCTTTCTATACGTCTCTCAGCCGAAAAGGGTTCTGCCGTCCGCGAGGATCCGGTACAATGGAGGCAAGCAAAAGGAGGAATCGCCTATGTCGGAAAAATCGGAAGACGCTGTTTTGGAGCGGCTGCTGAAGCCGCTGCGCGAGGCGGTGGAGCGGAAATGGACGCCGGGAGCCGCGGCCGCCGTTCATGTCCGCGGAGCAAGCTGGAGCGTCGCGGTCGGGGCGACTTCGTCCGAGCCGCCGGACGCCCGGCCGGTCGGAGCGGATACGCTTTACGACTGCGCTTCGCTGACGAAAGTGGCCGCGACGCTGCCGCTGACGCTGCGGCTCGCGGCAGAGGGACGCCTCCGGCTGGACGAGCCGGCGAGCCGGCTGCTGCCGGAGCTCGCCGCCGGACCGTCCTGCGGCGTGACGATCCGCCAGCTGCTCGCCCACACCTCCGGGCTGCCGTCCAGCGAGAACCTGCACTCGCCGCCGGCGCCGCTGGCGGAGGCGCTCCGCCGGATCGCGGCCCGCGACCTGCGCGCGGAGCCGGGGACGTCGGCCGTCTATAGCGACATCGGCTTCCTGCTGCTCGGCGAGCTGGCCTCGCGGGCGGCCGGCCTGCCGCTGGACGAGGCGGTCCGGAGTCTCGTCTGGGAGCCGCTCGGAATGGAGCGGACCTCCTACGGCCTGCGCGCGGAGGAGCGGCCAGTATGCGCGCCGACCGAGCGCGATGCCGCGAGCGGCCGCTTCTGGCAAGGCGTCGTGCATGACGAGAACGCTCGCGCGCTCGGAGGCGTCGCTGGCCATGCGGGCATGTTCTCGACGGCGCAGGATCTGCTGCGCTATGCCGCGATGTGGCTGGGTGAGCCGCCGGCCGGAGCCGCTGCTTCCGGCGACGCATCGGCGAGCGCAGCTGCCGCGGCGGAGGTGCTGCCGGAGCCGATCCGCCGCGAGGCGCTGCGGCTGCAGACGTCCGGGCGGGACGAGGAGCGGCGCGGCCTCGGCTGGGTGCTGCGCGGCGACAAGGCGGACTGCTTCGGCTCGCTGGCGAGCGGCAGCGCGTTCGGCCATACCGGCTTCACCGGAACGAGCCTCATGGTCGATCCGGAGCGCGGCCTCGCCGTCGTGCTGCTGACGAACCGCGTCCATTTCGGGCGCGGCGTCGACCTCGGTCCGCTGCGGCGCGAGTTCCACGACGCCGCCTGCCGGCTCGCCGACGAGCTGCCCGGCTGAGCGTCGAAGCGCTTGCGCCGGCTCCGGAGCCGGCGCAAGCGCTCCGACGCCGATCCGCATCCGGCTCCACCCTTTATGCGGCGCTGGCGGCGCCTTCGTCCGAGCGTCCCGATCCGACTTTTTCGGAACCGTGCCGGTCGGGCGCTCTCGTCTTGCAGTCGCTATCCTAGGGAAAGGAAAGGAGGTCCATCGGCATGCTGGAAGCCTGGAACCTGGCGCTCGACGATCTGGAGGAACGCCTCTTCGCCGGCGAACAGATCGACCTGGCGCGGACGGCGCGGATCGCGCTCTGCTCGGAGCATCACTTCAAGCGCATGTTCTCTTACTTGTCGGGAGTCCCGCTTGCGGAGTACATCCGCCGCAGGCGGCTGACGCTGGCCGCGGATGAGCTGCGGCAGCGGGGGGCCAAGGTCATCGACGTCGCCGTCAAGCACGGCTATGCGTCGCCGGACGCCTTCGCGCGCGCGTTCCAGGCGCAGCACGGAGCGACGCCGAGCGAGGCGCGCTCGGGCGGCGTCCAGCTGAAGGCGTTTCCGAGGATGACCTTTCACTTGAGCTTGAGAGGCGGCATGGAGATGAAGGTGCGGATAGTTGAAAAAGGAGCGTTTCGGATCGTCGGCCTCGGCCGGCGGGTGCCGATTCAATTTGAAGGCGTCAATCCGGCGATTCAGGAGATGTGGGGCAGCTTGACTCCGGAAGGCGTCGCCGAGCTGAAGGCTCTCAGTGACGGCGAGCCGTCCGGACTCGTCAGCGCATCGACGAATTTTTCCGAGGAGCGCATGGAGGAGAAGGGCGAGCTCGACCATCATATCGGAGCGGCCACGACAAGGAGCGCGCCGGCAGGCTGGCAGACGCTGGAGGTGGCTTCGTCGACATGGGCGGTGTTCGAGGCGGTCGGTGCGTTCCCGGCCGCGCTGCAAAACGTCTGGGGACGGATCTACTCCGAGTGGTTCCCGTCCTCGGGCTATGAGCTTGTCCCGGGACCGGAGATGCTTTGGAACGAGTCCGCGGACACGTCCAAGCCGGACTATCGCAGCGAGATCTGGATCCCGGTGCGACGGCCGGCAGAGGCGCGGGGCTGAGCGGGCGGCGGGAAAGCCGCGCGGCTCGGCGGGAAGGCAAGGCGTAGGCATAGGCAGGCGGGCGAGGGGCAGCCGCTTTCCTTGTCGGCTATTCGGCCACTTGGCCCTCTTGCAGACGAAAAGAAGACCGGAGCGCCCGCTCCGGTCTTTTCGGCGATCCGCCGCCGTTTCGGCGATCCGCCGCCGTTTCGGCGATCCGCCGCCGTTTCGGCGATCCGCCGCCGTTTCGGCGGCCTAGCCGAGGAATTTTCGGATCATGTTCATCTTCTCGGGCGTGTACGGCGGGAACGTGAGGCTGCTCGCGAACCGGAAGCTGCGGCGCACGACGCTCTTGCGGTGGGAGAACAGCTCGAAGCTGTGCCGCCCGTGATACGCCCCGATGCCGGAAGGTCCGACGCCGCCGAAGGGCAGCTCCGGGTTGATCAGATGCATCATCGTGTCGTTCACGGTGCCGCCGCCGAACGAGCAGCGCGCGATGACCTTCTCCACGGCTTCGTCGTCCTTGGTGAAAAGATACAGCGCCAGTGGCTTCGGCTTGCCGTTCACGAGGCGGATCGCCTCGTCGACGCTGTCGATGCCGATGATCGGCAGCACCGGTCCGAACAGCTCTTCCTCCATCGCCGCCGAGTGGTGGAAGTCCGCGTTCAGCACAGTCGGCTCGATGTACAGCGTCGCGCGGTCGATCCTGCCGCCGAAGACGATGCTCTCGCGATCGCGCTCCAGGATGTCCGCCAGCCGGTCGAACTGGCGCTCGTTCACGATCCGGCCGAACTCGGCGCGGGACGGATCGTCGCCGTAGAAGTCGCGGACCGCCTCGCGCATCTGGCGGATTAGCTCCTCCTTGATCTCCTTTTCGGCGAGAATGTAGTCCGGAGCGACGCAGGTCTGGCCGGCGTTCATCAGCTTGCCCCACATGATGCGCCGGGCGGAGATCTTCAGATCCGCGGTGCGGTCGACGATGACCGGGCTCTTGCCGCCGAGCTCCAGCGTGACCGGCACGAGATTTTTGGCCGCGGCCTGCATGACGATGCGTCCGACCGGCACGCTGCCGGTGAAGAAGATGTAGTCGAACGGCGACTCGATCAGCGCCGTCGTCGTCTCGCGCTCGCCCTCCACGACCCGGACGAAGCCCGGCTCGAACGTAACGGCGATCATGTCGCGGATGACGGCGGAGACATGGGGCGTGTTCTCGGACGGCTTGAGCACGGCGCAGTTGCCGGCCGCGATGGCGCCGACGAGCGGCTCCACGAGCAGCTGGATCGGATAGTTGAACGGCCCGATGATGAGCGCGGTGCCGTACGGCTCGCGGTAGATGCGGCTGCGGGCGGGGAACTGGAACAGCTTGCTCCCGGTCCGCTCCGGCTTCGCCCAGCGGCGCAGCTTTTTGGCGGTGTCCTTGATGCTGGCGAGCGTGAAGCCGATTTCGCTCATATATGCTTCGGCAGGGCCTTTGTGCAGATCCTTGAACACGGCATCGAGCAACGGCTGCTCGAACTTGCGGAGCGCGGCGGCGAGCCGATGCAACTGCTCGATTCGCCAGTCGATCGGGCGGGTGGCGCCAGTATCGAAAAAGCGCTTGTGCTCGGCGAGCATCGCCGCGACCTCGGCAGGGGTGACGGGCTTCATGATCGTTCCTCCTTGTCGGATGGGGTGTCGGATGCGTTGGGGGATCGAGCTGGCGGAACGGATGCGCCGCCGGCTCCGGGAGCCAGGCATTCGCGCTCGACCGTCTCCAGCAGCTCGCGCAGCAGGGCGGCAGGCTCTTCGAGCCGCAGCGAGTAGATCCGCTGCGTGCCCTGCTGCTCGCAGGCGAGCAGGCCGGCTTGCAGCAGCAGCTTGAGATGATGGGACACGGCGGGCCGGCTCAAGCTGAGCCGCGCGGTCAGATCGCTTACGGACAGCGGGCCGTTTTCGTGGAGATGCAGCAGGATGTCCTGCCGATGCGGATCGGACAGCGTCTGGAACACCGGCAGGCACTGGCGGAACAGCTGAATGGCGAGCTTGCCCATGGCAGAGCCTCCTTAAGGTAGAGAAAGTCAGGCTTATACGTTGATGCGTTTAAACTCTTCGACCATTTTAGTATAGCGGACGGCTGACGGAGCCGCTACTCTCCGCCTGAAGTGCAGGGGAGCCGCTCTTACGAGCGGCTGAAAAGGAGTCTGACCGGGGGAGTTGCGCGGAAAAACCGAGTTGCTGAGCTATACGTGATGGGCACGGTGCGCTTGAAGGAGCGGCGGGGCGCTCTACGCGCGGAAAAACTGTGCGTAGCCAGCGCAGGAGTCGCGACGCGGCGCCCTACGCGCGGAAAAACTGTGCGTAGCTGGCCCAGGAGTCGCGACGCGGCGCCCTACGCGCGGAAAAACTGTGCGTAGCCAGCGAAGCCGACGCGACGCGGCGCTCTACGCGCGGAAAAACTGTGCGTAGCCAGCGCAGGAGTCGCGACGCGGCGCCCTACGCGCGGAAAAACTGTGCGTAGCCGGAGCAGGAGTCGCGACGCGGCGCCCTACGCGCGGAAAAACTGTGCGTAGCCAGCGAAGCCGACGCGACGCGGCGCTCTACGCGCGGAAAAACTGTGCGTAGCCGGAGCAGGAGTCGCGACGCGGCGCCCTACGCGCGGAAAAACTGTGCGTAGCCAGTGAAGCCGACGCGACGCGGCGCTCTACGCGCGGAAAAACTGTGCGTAGCCAGCGCAGGAGTCGCGACGCGGCGCTACACGCGCGGAAAAACCGTGCGTAGCTGGCCCAGGAGTCGCGACGCGGCGCTCTACGTGCGGAAAAACTGTGCGTAGCCGGAGCAGGAGTCGCGACGCGGCGCCCTACGCGCGGAAAAACCGTGCGTAGCTGGCCCAGGAGTCGCGACGCGGCGCTACACGCGTGGAAAAACCGTGCGTAGCTGGCCCAGGAGACGCGACGCGGCGCCCTACGCGCGGAAAAACTGTGCGTAGCCGGAGCAGGAGTCGCGACGCGGCGCCCTACGCGCGGAAAAACTGTGCGTAGCCAGCGAAGCCGACGCGACGCGGCGCTCTACGCGCGGAAAAACTGTGCGTAGCCAGCGAAGCCGACGCGACGCGGCGCTCTACGCGCGGAAAACCTTGCGAGATGTACATACGAAAAGAGAGCGGCTACAAAGTCCGCTCTCTTCAGGGCATTTACTAGATGGTGTGGGGCGTTCAGCAGGAGCGGAGGGGACGGAAACCTCTTGGAGAAGCGGGAGCGGTTCCCTTGAAGGCCGGATTCCTTCCGTTTCGGGAAGGGAGATCAGAGGAATCTGGGCTTCAGCGGAATCGGAAAGAGGTTCCGTACCCGGAGCGCAGCCAGCGGCCAGCCGAACTGGAATTGCCGTACCCGGAGCGCAGCAGCGGCCAGCCGAACCGGAATTGTCGTACCCGGAGCGCAGCGGCCAGCTCCGGACTAGGAAGTCGTCCGCCGAAGCAGCAGGTAGACGAAGTAAGGCGCGCCGATAAAAGCGGCGACGACGCCGGCGGGCACGCCGTTCGGGTCCGCTAGATTGCGGCCGATCGTGTCGGCGGCGAGCAGCAGCCAGCCGCCGATCAGCATCGCGATCGGCAGCGACAGCTGGTTGCGCGGGCCGACGAGCGCCTTGGCGATATGCGGCGCCATGAGCCCGATGAAGCTGATGCCGCCTGTCACGGAGACGGAGGAGGCGGCGAGCGCGACGGCCGCGATGAGCAGCCAGATGCGCTCCTTCTGCACCGGCAGGCCGATGCCGACGGCGACCGGCTCGCTCAGCTCAAGCAGGTTGAGCTGGTTCGCTTTGTACAGCGTGAACGGGATGAGCAGCAGCAGCCACGGCAGCAGCGCCCAGATGAACACCCAATCGGTGCCCCAGATGCTGCCGGACAGCCATTTGGCGATGAAGTCGACCTTCTCGCGGTCGGAGACCGAGGAGATGACGACCGTCATGATGCCGGAGATGGACAGGGAGAAGCCGACGCCAATGAGCACGAGCCGGACCGGATTCAGTCCTTCGCCCTTGCGATACGAGAATAGATAGATGAAAAAAGCGGTCAGCATCGCGCTGGCGAAGGCGACCAGCGTGAGCAGATAGACGAAGCTGCCCGGCTCGATCGGGGCGAACAGGAAAAATACGGCGACGCCGAGGCCGGCGCCGGTGTTGATGCCGATGATGCCCGGATCGGCAAGGTCGTTGCGCGTCACCCGCTGCAGGATCGCGCCGGAGAGGGCGAGGCCGACGCCGGCCAGGAAGGTGATGGCGATGCGCGGCAGGCGGATCGAGAAGAGCACGAACTCCTCCTTGCGCGAGCCGTCGCCGAACAGGACGGGCAGCACCCGTTTGATGCCGAGATTGGAATAGCCCCAGCTGGCGCTGACGAGCATCGTGACGGCGACGAGCAGCAGCAGGACGATCAGCGCGATGCGCTGCCGCCGGCGCGCGAGCGATTGGATCATCGGAACGCGCCTCCTTTCCGATTGACGATCCAGAGGAAGAACGGCAGGCCGAGCATGGCGACGATCGCCGTGAGCGACGTCTCATACGGCGAGTTGACCGTGCGCGCGAACGTATCGGCGAGCAGCAGCAGCGCGGCTCCGCCGACAGCCGACACCGGCAGGACGAAGCGGTAGTCCGGACCGACGATCGCGCGCGCGACATGCGGCACGAGCAGTCCGACGAAGGCCATGTTGCCGACGAGCGCCACCGCGGCGCCGGTGAGCAGCACGACGACGACGAACAGCAGCGTCTTCGCGAGCGCGGTATTTTGGCCGAGGCCGGTCGAGACTTCCTCGCTCATGCTGAGCACGGTGAGCTGGCGGGATAGGAGCAGCGCCCCCAGGATGCCGGCTCCGATGAACGGCGTGACGAGGGCGAGCTGCTTCCAGGTCGTGCCGATGACGCCGCCGGCGTTCCACAGGTTGACCTGCTGCGAGATCTTGAAGTGCAGGCTGACCGCGTCGGAGGCTGCGAACAGCAGCGCGGAGATCGCGGCGCCGGCGAGCACGATGCGCAGCGGCGAGAAGCGGTTGCTGCGGGAGGCGCTGATGCCGAAGACGAGCAGAGCGGCGGCCGTCGAGCCGATGAAGCAGCCGATCATGATGCCGATGTAGCCGATGTTCGGAAACAGCGCGATCGTCAGCGCGAGCATCAGGTTCGCTCCGGCCGTCAGGCCGAGCAGGCCGGGATCGGCGAGCGGATTGCGCGTCATGCCCTGCATGACCGCGCCGGCTACGGCGAGCGCGGAGCCGACCGCCATGGCGGCCAGCTCGCGCGGCAAGCGCAGCTCGCGGATGGTGAGGACGGCCTTTTCTGAGGAGGAAGTGAACAGGGCCATCAGCACGTCGCGGAAGCTGGTGTCGGCCGCGCCGAAGGTGAGGGCGAAGAAGAAGCAAAAGGCGAGAGCGACGAGCGAGGCCGCGAGCTTCCAGCCGAAATAAGCGCCTCTTCGCCGGGACAATGGTTGCTGCATGGGGGAACCTCCTTGATCGATCGTCCGGCGGTTCGAGCCGGTCGGCTAAACAGCGAAAGGAACCCTTGAACGAGCAAGAGTTCCAGTCGGATCATCCTTGGTCAGTTGCCGAGGAAATGGGATTTGAAGAAGTCGAGCTGGTAGTCGAGCGTGATCGGATCGTTGAAGTAGAACTCCTTGGCGTTCGCTTCGAACACTTGGCCGTTCTTCACCGCCGGGATGTTCTTGTACGACTCCGTCTGCTGGAACGCGTTCTCCTGGTCGAGGTATTTGCTGATGATCAGGTAGTCACCGGCATATTCCGGAAGCACTTCGGCGGAAAGGGCGTAGTACCCGTCCTGAAGCGCCATCTCCTTGACCTTCTCCGGCATGTTCAGCTTCATCGCCTGATAAAGGACCTCGGTGCCGCGGCCCCAGTTGTCGCCGAACACGTACAGCTGCTTGTCGTAGCTCTCGATGACGGAAACCGTCTTGTCGCCGATCTTGGCGCGGATCTGCTCGCCGGCCTCTGCGGCGCGAGCCTTGAAGTCGTCGATCCATGCCTGGGCTTCCTTCTCCTTGTTCAGCAGCTTGCCGATCTCCAGCTGCTGCGTCAGGTAGTCGACCTTGCCGTAGGTGTAGGTCACGGTAGGGGCGATTTCCTTGAGCTTGTCGAGGTTTTTGGTGGTGGACAAGCCGATGATCAGATCGGGATCGAGCTCGATGATCTTCTCGATGTTCTCCTCGCTGATCTCCTCGACGCCGGCCAGATGGTCCTGGTAGCGCGGATTCATCTTGGACCAGCTGTCGACGCCGACGAGCGGCACGCCGAGAGCCATGACATTGCCCGCATAAGAGGCGACGACGATGACGCGCTGCGGGTTCGCCGGCACTTCGATCGGTCCGTTCTCGGACTCGTATGTAATCGTTCCTTCCGTCGCGGCTGCGGAGCCGTTCGCATTCGCCGCAGCGGCATTTTCAGCTCCGGCGGCGCCTTCGTTCGTGCCGGCGTTGGAGCTTTTCTGACCGCCGCATGCAGTCAAGAGAAGGAGGAGCGACAGGATGAGCGGCAGGCATATCTTTTTCAACGATGATCTCTCCCTAAATGAATGATAATGATTATCAATGACGTTCTTCACTATAGAGCCGTCGGCGGGATCTGTCAAGCCTGGAGTCGAAGATGGCGCGAGAAAACCGCCTTGCCGAAGCGGGCGTTGCCAAGGGAGAAAAAAGACGGTAAAGTAAATGAGAATGATAATCAATGGAGCGGGGGGAACCGGATTGAACGGGAATCGCGAAGGTCGGGAAACCGAGGAGCTGTTCGATACGACCATTATCGGCGGAGGGCCGGCCGGGCTCTATTCCGCCTTTTATAGCGGACTGAGAGGGCTGCGGACCAAGATCGTCGAGTATCAGCCTCGCTTGGGAGGCAAGATCCACATCTATCCGGAAAAGATCATCTGGGATGTCGGCGGGCTGACGCCCGTGCCGGGCGCGCAGCTGATCGAGCAGCTTGTGCAGCAAGGGCTGACATTCGATCCGGAGGTCGTGCTCGGCGAGAAGATCGAGCGCATCGTGAAGGACGAGGAAGGAATCTTTCTGCTCGAGGGCTCTTCGGGCCGGATCCACCGCTCGCGCACGGTCATCGTGGCCGTCGGCGGCGGCATCCTCAATCCGCAGCGGCTGCAGATCGAGGGAGCGGACCGCTTCGAGGTGTCGAATCTCCACTATACGGTCAAGTCGCTCAAGCAGTTCAAGGACAAAGTCGTGCTCGTCTCCGGCGGGGGCAACTCGGCCGTCGACTGGGCCAACGAGCTGGTCGCCGTCGCCCGCCAGGTGTACGTCGTGCACCGCAAGGAATCGCTCACCGGCCATGAGGCCAAGGTCGCCCAGCTGCTCGGCAGCTCGGCGAAATGCCTGTTCCAGACGTCGATCACGCGCTTGCTTGCGGAGCCCGGATCGGACCGCATCGGCAAGGTCGAGCTGACCCATATCGCAACGGGCGAGATCGCGGAGGTGGAGGTCGAGGAGGTCGTCATCAACCACGGCTACGAGCGCGACAGCTCGCTGCTCGACAACAGCCCGCTGGACCTCAAGCGCATCGACAGCTTCTACATCGCCGGCAACGGCAGCGGCGAGTCCTCGGTGCCGGGGCTTTACGCCGCGGGAGACATCCTCATGCAGGAAGGCAAGCTTCATCTCATCGCCGGCACGTTCCAGGACGCGGCCAACGCCGTCAACCGGGCCAAGATGCATCTGAATCCCGATGCCGACAGCTACGCCATGGTTTCCTCGCACAACGACGTGTTCAGCGGCCGCAACAAAGAAATCGTCAAGCAGCTGCTGAACAGCTGAACGCCGCTTCGCCGTCATCAAGGCCGTCCGCATCCGCATGCGGACGGCCTTTTTCGCGCGCTTCTACTCTGCGATAAGTCGATAGCGACTTCCTGCTCCTTCCTTTGTTTAACGCTCCGTTGACGATTCGACCGGCTGGTTTTAATCGTCCTTCCGTAGACTTGAGCCACTCGAATGCAAGCGGGACTTCGGAGGAGGAAGACAGAATGCGCATTTTCAGGGGAAGCGGCTGGTCGGACATGCAGACGAGGCTGATCGCGAGCTTCGCGATCGTCTCGCTGCTGCTGGTCGGCCTCGCCGTCTATCAATTCGAGCGGATCAGCCAGGTCCGCAGCTCGATGACCGAGCAGAAGCGGGAGATGGACAAGCGGCTGTCGACCGCGAAGATCAGCCAGTTCCTGCAGGAGCTGGATCGTTTGGAGGGCGAGCTGAAGCGGGAGAACGACGCGGAGCGCATCGAGCCGTTCCGCACGGTCCATCAGGCGATGGAGACGGAGCTGAGACGGCTGGACTTCTCCGGCAGCACCGCCGCGCAGGAGGATCTCGAGGCGCTGCGGACCAAGTCCGGCCATTACGCCGGCGAGGTGGAGAAGATGGCCGCGCTGCTCCTGGATGAAAATGCCGATCCGCTGGAGCTGCTGGAGCAGATGGATCTGCTCCATACCCGCACCGCCGCGGAAAACGTGACGATGCTCGACATCAGCAGCCGGCTGAGCGCGGCCGCCGACCGCAATGCGGGCGCCGCCCAGGCGCTCTCGTTCGAGCGGCTGCAGGACACGCTGACGATGTCGGGCGCTGCCGCGCTGGCGGTCATCGCGCTTACCGTGGTCGTCGCGTTCCTGCTCGTCCGCTCGTTCCGCGCGAGCGTCGGACAGCTGGAGCGGGCCGTCGGAAGGCTCGCCGAGGGCGATCTGCGGGAGCGGATCGGCTCCTCGCGGACGGACGAGCTCGGCCGGCTGAGCCGTCAGTTCGACGTGATGGTCGACCGGGTGCACGGAATGCTGCAGCGGAGCCGCGCCGTGGCCGCTTCGCTGGAGAGCCGGTCGGGCGCATTCCGTGTGTCCGCCGACGTGACGGCAGCGGCGAACGAGGAGATCCTGCGCTCGATCCGGGACATCGCCGCCGGCGCGGAGAGCCAGAGCGAGCTGTCCGAGGAGACGAGCCGGCTGATGGACGGGCTGGGCGCGGATGTGGAGGCGATCGCGGGCCTGGCCGACGGGATGCTGAAGCTGCGCGGCACGGCGGAGGGCGATACGCGGCGCGGACAGGAGACGGTCGGCCGGCTGCGGGAGACGTCGCGGCAGACCGAGGAGAGCATCGCCTGCATGTTTGAGGAGCTGGAGCGGCTGAGCGGATTCTCGAGCCAAATCTCCGGCATTACGAAGTCGATGATCGAGATTTCTTCGCAGACGCATGTGCTGGCGCTGAACGCCTCCATCGAAGCGGCGCAGGCGGGGGCGTACGGCAAAGGATTCGCCGTCATCGCCGAGGAGGTCAGGCGGCTATCGAACCAGACGAAGGAGTCGACGACGGTCATCGGAGGGCTGATCGGCCGGCTGCAGCAGGGCATGGAGCAATTCCGCTCCTCGATGGAAGGCAGCCGCAGCCTGCTCCTGGAGCAGCAGGAGCAGGTCGCGGCGACGCTCGGCAGCTTCGAGGCGATCGGCGGGTCGATGACTCGCATCAGCGCGAGCATCGGCGAGGTGCATGCCCAGGTGGACCGCACGCGCGACGCTTGCGGCGGACTTCGGCAGCTCGCCGCCCAGGTGTCGGGCATCGCCGAGAGCGCGGCCGCGGCGGCGCAGCAGGTGCTCGCGTCGGGCACGGTGCAGGACGAGGAGATCCGCCGGATGGCCCGCCAGGCGGCGGACGTGCACGAGCTGTCGGAGCGGCTGGCGGCGGATATCCGCCTGTTCCTGCTGCGCGAGGAGGAGGGCGAGGAGGCTCGGCCTGACGGAGGGCGGGCTCGGCCGGACGGAGACGGCGAAGCGGCGGCATGAGCGCGGGCAGGGAGAGGACCCCGCCGCTGACGGATAAGGCGTGCGCGGACCCGCGCACGCTCCGGCTTGGCCGGACGCTCCATCCGCCGGTTCCTTGCAGCTCGCGGCAAACCTAAAAGCAGCCCGTCCCTGGCTCCCAGGACGGGCTGCTTCTTCTTAAGCTCCGACCGCGCTCAGCGGGCCGACGGGATGTCGACGATAGGATCGTCGCCGGGCGCCGCTCAGCGCGCCGACGGGATGTCGACGATAAGGATCGTCGCCGGGCGCCGCTCAGCGCGCCGACGGGATGTCGACGATGGGATCGGCGCCGGGCAACGCTCAGCGGGCCGACGGGATGTCGACGATGGGATCGGCGTCCTGCTCGTAGTCGACGCCGGCCGTTTCAAAGCCGAACAGCTGGAAAAACTCCTTGCGGTAGCCTTCGAGATCGGTCCGCTCGTCGATGTTGGAGCTGTCGACCTCGGCCCAGATGCGCGCGACCTCGTCCTGCACGTCTGCGCGCAGCTCCCAGTCGTCGATGCGAATGCGGCCCTTCTCGTCGAGCGGGGTGCCGCCATCCGCATACAGCAGCTCGAACAGGCGCGCCGTCTGCTGGATCGTATTCTCGTGCAGGCCTTTGTCCTTCATGACCTTGTACAGCGCCGACACGTACAGCGGCACGACCGGGATCGCCGAGCTGGACTGGGTGACGAGCGCCTTGCTCACGCTGACGTAGGCGCGTCCGCCGAGCGGAGCGAGCTGCCGCTGGAGCTCCAGCGCGGTCGCCTCGAGATCGTCCTTGGCCTTGCCGATCGTGCCTTCCCGGTAGATCGCCTGCGTAATCGAGGAGCCGATGTAGGAGTAGGCGATCGTGACGGCGCCTTCGGCGAGCACGCCGGCCTGCTGCAGGCGGGTGATCCAGCGCTGCCAGTCGGCGCCGCCCATGACGGCGACCGTCTGCCGGATGTCGTCGTCCTCGGCCGGCTCGATCGTCACCTCGCTCACTTCGCCGGTGTGGAAGTTGACGGTCTTGTTCGTATATGGATCGCCGATCGGCTTGAGCGTGGAGGAGAACGTCTCTCCGGTGTCGGGATCGGTGCGGCGCGGAGCGGCTACGCTGTAGACGACGAGGTCGACCTGGCCGAGCTCCTCGCGGATCGTCTCGATGACCTTGTCCTTGGTCTCGTCGGCGAAGGCGTCGCCCGTGACGCTGATGGACGTCAGGCCAGCCTCGGCGGCCTCGCGCTCGAAGGCGGCGGAGTTGTACCAGCCGGGAGATGCGGTGCGCTTGTCCGTCGCGGCGGACGGACGGAAGACGCCGACGGTCGCCGCGCCGGCGCCGAAAGCGAGGGCGATGCGGGCGGACAGGCCGTAGCCGGTCGACGCGCCAAGCACGAGGGCGCGCTTGGGTCCTTCCAGGCGTGGCTGCTGCTGTATGTACTCGATCTGCTCGCGGACCTGGCGCGCGCAGCCTTCCGGATGCGCGGTCGTGCAGATGAAGCCGCGTGTTCTCGGTTTGATGATCATGATCAGGCATCCTTTCTCCTAGCGGCGGGATCGAATGGTTGGGAAGCGGCGGATGCCGGCATCCGACTTTCATTGTAAGGGATTCAGGGGAAAAGGGAAACCTTGCGGACGCGCCTGATGGAGAAGCGGAGGGAGGGGCAAGCTACCGGATGCGGCGCGGCGGCCCTGCGGGGACCGCCGGATCAAGCCCGCGGAAGGAGGCGGATGGAAAATGGCCAAAGGCGGCAAGATCAGCCTCGACAGCAAGCAGCAGTCGCTGGCGCAGCGGTCCAAGGAAGCGGAAAATCGGGCCGCTGCCGGCAGCGACGAGAACCGCAATCAGAAGGGACATGTTCCGAACCAGCCCTCGACCGGTTAAAATGGAGGCAGGACGGGCCTTGGCCCCGGACGCTCGGCCGGATGCCGGCCGATAGATCCGGAGGGCAGCGGGGTATAGAGGTAGATACCCCGGGCGGCTTGGCGGCCGGCCCGAAGCGAAAGGATGAGAGCGATGGAGAGCAGGCGGACGGAGACGGACAGGACGATCATCACGGGAGCGGGCTCCGGCATCGGCAGGGCGCTCGCTCAAGCCTATGCCGGCAAAGGGGACGAGGTGCTGCTCGTCGACCGCAGCCACGAAGGGCTGGAGCAGACGCTGCGGCTGATCGAGGCGGCAGGCGGAAAAGCGCAGGTCCATGTGGCGGATCTGAGCCGCCCGGAAGCAGTGAAGGAGCTGTTCGGGCGCGTCCGGGAAAGCTGGGGCGCGGCCGACGTGCTGGTGAACAACGCCGGCATCAGCGCCTTCAAGCCCCTCTGGGAGCTGGAGGTGGAGGAATGGGACGTCGTGCTGGATACGAATCTGCGCGGCACGTTCCTGTGCAGCCGCGAGGCGGCCGTTCTGATGCGGGAGAAGGGCGTGCGGGGACGGATCGTGAACATCGCCTCGACGCGGGCGTTCATGTCCGAGCCCGACTCGGAAGCGTACGCGGCGTCCAAGGGCGGCATCCTCGCGCTGACGCATGCGCTCGCGCTCTCGCTTGCTCCGCACGGCATCCGGGTCAACTCGGTCAGCCCCGGCTGGATCGAGACCGGCGACACGGCCAAGCTGAGCGTCCGCGACCATGAGCAGCATCCGTCCGGCCGCGTCGGACGTCCGGACGACATCGCCCGCGCCTGCTTCTATCTGACCGATCCGGCCAACGATTTCGTCACCGGCGAGAACATTACGGTCGACGGCGGCATGACGCGCAAGATGATCTATGCCGAATAGGCTCGGCTCTTCGCCGAGTCCGCGGCCTGGCCGCATCATTCAAAAGCCTTCCCGCCCGGCGCTGCCGGAGCGGGAAGGCTTTTTGAATTGAAGCCTGCCGGCCTCGCTTTTGGATATTCCTGCCGATAGAGGGATAATCTAACCCCAAAAGGAGGGGATCGCATGCAGGCCGCGAACCAGATCGGCCGCTTGCCGGCCGTGTTCATTCTCGTGCTGTCGGTCGGACTCGTCAATCACGTCCTGATCTTGCCCATTATCCTTCGTGTCGCCGGCCGCGACAGCTGGATCAGTCCGCTGCTCGCCTGCGTGCTCGGCGTCCTGTGGATATGCCTGCCTGTCTACGGCACGATGAAGCGGCTGCGCGAGCCGTTCTGGTCGGCGGCGGAGCGGACGCTCGGCAAGGCCGGCTCATGGGCGCTGAAGCTGCCGGTGCTTGTCGTGCTGCTGGCGACCGCATTCAATTCGCTCATCGACACCATTTCCTGGAGCAAGTCGACCTATCTGCCGGCTACGCCCAATTTCATGTTCGCGATCTGCCTGCTCGGCGTCTCGCTTTATGCCGTCTCCAAAGGGCTGCGGACGATCGCTTTCGCCTCATGCGTCCTGCTGCCGTTCGTCGTCTTGTTCGGAGACTTCGTCATGGGAGCGAACATGCCGCATAAGGACTACCAGTTCCTCAAGCCGTTCCTCGTGCAGGGATTCACCCCGGTGTGGCACGGGGCGCTGCTTGCGGGCTGCTCTCTCGTCGAGATCTACATCCTCGTGCTGTATCAGCACCATATCCGGCAGAAGTTCGCCTTGTGGCAGCTCCTCCTGCTCATGGTGGCGCTCGTGCTGCTGACGATGGGGCCGCTGCTTGGAGCGATCACGCAGTTCGGGCCGACCGAGGCGGCCAAGATGCGCTATCCGGCCTTCTCGCAGTGGCGACTTGTCCAGATCGGCAAGTACATCGAGCATCTCGACTTCTTCGCGGTCTACCAGTGGCTGTCCGGGTCGCTCATCCGCATCGCGATCAGCCTCTATCTCGTCCAGGAGCTGCTCGGGATCCGGCGGCCCAAGGCGAAGGCGGCGTACGGCTGGCTGCTGTTCGCAGCGCTGACCCCGCTGGCCCAGCTGGTCACGGACCATATGATTCCGTATCGCGAGCTGATGGTGTATTATTTCCCGGCATCCGGACTGCTGCTGCTGCTGGTCAGCCTGGGCAGCTGGCTCGTGGCGGCGCTGGCGCGAAGCAGCCGTTCGAAGCCGGCTGGCGGAAGCAAAGGAGGACAGACATGACCCAACAAGGAAAATCGGGCAGCCGGTCGGCGTTCTCGGTCGGCCGCGCGCGCGGCAGCGGCCAGGACCGGTCCCGGGAGCGGGACGGCGTCCGGCGCCGCCGCTGGACGAAGGAAGAGCTGCTGGACAAGCTGGAAGGCTGCGGCGACGTCGAGATGCTGGATTCGGGGCTGATGACCGAGCAAGGCGGGCAGAAGGATGTCGTGCTGCTGTATTGTCCGAACCTGATCGACTCCACGCTGTTCCAGCTGTCCGTGCTGAGCGAGCTCAGGCAGCATGGCGGCCGGATCGTAGCCGGCTCGGACACGAAGCTGCTCCATTTCGATCCGGCGGACGAAGTCCAGAACCTGTTCGAGGCTCTGTTCAGCGGAGCGGTGCTTATCCTCGCCGGCGAGGGGGAGGAGCAGCGGATCTACCTGTCGGACATCGCCAACCTGTCGGTCCGGCAGCCCGACGAGTCGGTCATGGAAGTATCGCTCAAAGGGCCGCGCGACGGCTTTGTCGAGAACATCCAGCAGAACATCAGCCTCGTGCGCCGGCGGCTGAAGACGCCGGACCTGCAGATCGACCTGCTGACGGCGGGAAGCGAGTCCCGCACGCAGATCGCGCTTCTGTTCATGGCGAGCCTCGCCGAGCCGGCGATCGTCGAGAGCGCGCGGCGCAGGCTGGAGAACATCGCCGATTCGGTCGTCTCCATCGAGAGCAGCACGCAGATCGAGGCGCTTGTCTCCGACGGCAAGGGAAAGATGTTCCCGCTCGTCCACTACAGCGGACGCCCTGACTTCGTCGCCTCGTCGCTGATGGCCGGGCGCATCGCGATCCTCGTCGACGGCAATCCCGCCTGCGTCATCGCGCCGGCGGATCTCGCCTTCCTCCTCAAGTCGCCCGAAGACCTGCACATGCCGTACTTCTATGTCTCCCTGGAGCGGACGCTGCGCTTCATCGGGCTGTTCCTCAGCCTGTTCGCTCCCGGCTTCTGGATCGCGCTCTGCTCGTTCAACACGGACCAGATCCCGTTCAACCTGCTGGCGACGATCTCCACTTCGCGCAGCGGACTGCCGTTCTCGAGCACGATGGAAATGTTCCTCATGCTGACGATGTTCGAGCTGTTCCGCGAGGCTGGGGTGCGGCTGCCGCGGGCGGTCGGGCAGACCGTGTCGGTCGTCGGCGGGCTGATCGTCGGCAACGCGGAGATCGAAGCCGGCCTCACGTCGCCGACGATGCTCGTCGTCGCCGCCGTCACCGCCGTCGCGACGTTCTCGCTCGTCAACCAGACGCTGAACGGGACGGTCACGGTGCTGCGTTACGCCGTGCTCGCCGCGGCCTCCGTGCTCGGCATGTTCGGCTTTTTCATCAGCCTGCTGGCGATCGTCGTCCATGTGTGCTCGCTGGAGTCGTTCGGCCGCCCCTACATGGCTCCGCTCGCGACGATGGAATTCAAGAACATGCTGCCGAGCTTCCTGCAGCTGCCGTGGAAGAAGCGCAGGCTGCAAGGCGGAGGCGGAAGCCATGACTAGCCGGCGCGCCTCCCGCGCCGCCTGGCTCCGGCTCGTCGCGGCGCTGCTGCCGGCGCTGCTGCTTCAGGGATGCTGGGACGAGATCGACATGACCGATCAAGGGTACGTGTCGGCGCTCGGAGTCGACTACGTCGACGGCCAGTATGTCGTCTACACGCAGCTGATCCAGTTCAAGGCGATCGCCAAGCAGAAAGGCGCGGGTCCCGGCAACGGCAACGTATGGGTGGGAACCGCCAAAGGAAAGACGCTGCTGACCGCGATGGGCAACCTGCAGCGGACGAGCCAGTTCGTCCTCAATATGGAGCACCTGAAGGCGATGATCGTCCACGAGCGGGCGCTGCCGCTGATGAGCGACATTCTCGACGCGAACAACCGCCAGCGGGCTTCCCGCTATACGACGCTCGTCTTCGGCACGCGGGGGCCGATCGCCGAGCTGCTCCAGACGGAATCGTTCTTCGGCTCCTCGCCGCTGCTCAGCGTGCTGTACAACCCGAGCAGCCAGTACGCGCAGAGCAGCTATATCCGGCCGATCAGCATGCAGGAGCTCGTCCGCTTCCTCGACGAGGAAGGCTTCACGGCGATGCTTCCTTCCCTGAAGCTGGACAAAGGCAATTGGCTGCAGTCCGACCGGGAGCTGAAGGTGCAGGCGTACGACGGGCTGTTCGCATTCAACCACCGCAAGTTCAAGCGGTTCCTGCCGCTGGAAGACACGGAGGGCTTCCGCTGGATCGATCCTTCCTTCCTGCAGTATGTGGTGAATACGAAATCGAAAGAGGACGGGGGAGACGGGGACAAGCAGGGCCAGCCGAACGCGAGCGTCAGCATCACCCGCTCCCGGCCGCGCGTCAGCATGGACGTATCCGATGGGGAACCGCATTTCCGGATGGAGGTGAGCTTGGAGGGCCATGTCGTCGAGCTGGACGGCAATCTGGACGAGCAGGAGATCACGCGGCAAGTGGAGGAGGCGATCCGAAGCGAGATCATGGACACGTTCCGCAAAGGCTGCGAGACCGGCGTCGACGTGCTGCTGCTCGGAGATAAGCTGTATCGGGACGACTACCCGTTCTGGAAGCGGCTCAACAGCGGGCGGGAATGGATTCCGAAGCCCAGCCAGCTCGAGGCGGTAGTGAAGCTGGAGCTCATCCACACGGGCAAATTCAACCTCAGCTGACCTGCGGCGTGCAGGCGGACAAACAGTCCGCAGGACAAGACGGCGCATAAACTGTTCTATCGAACCCGATAGAGGAGGAATGCGCCATGAAAGACGGACTGGCCGTGCCGCTCGCCGCCGTCATCGGCTCGATCGTCAGCTTTGCCTTCGGCATCTGGCACGAGTCGCTGACGCTGCTGCTCGTCTGCATGGCGGTGGACTATATCACCGGAATCTCCGCTTCGCTCAAGGAGCGGCGGGGGCTGAGCAGCATCGTCGGCTCCTGGGGGCTCGCGCGCAAAGGACTGACGCTGCTCATCATTCTGATCGCGCATCGGATCGACGAGCTGCTGGGCGGCGGAAGCGCGGTGATGGGCGCCGCGATCTATTTCTACATCGGCAACGAGCTGCTGTCCATCGTGGAGAACTGCGGACGCATCGGGCTGCCGCTGCCGGAAAAGCTGCGGTCGGCGATCGAAATCTTCCGCCGCAAGGACGAGTGAACGACACGGAATGTTCAATGAATTGTCAAAATCTTGCCCTCGATGTCCGCATGGAAGCGGTTGAAGCTTGTGATGGACCCCCTTTATTCGTTATAGTAAGAAATAGCTATGGACAAAACTGGATCATCATTAATGCAAAGGGGAGCAAGAACCTCATGAAATGGATTATGTCAATTCTGCTCGTCATTACCGCTGGCGTCGGCATCTACATGCTTACGCTCGGCCTGCCGGAAGGTCCGAAGGACGAGACGGCGGATCTGCCGGAAGGCGTGGAGCTGCTCAAGGTGACCGCCTCCAACGATTTCGTCTTCGACAAGCAGGAATACGTCGTCAAAGCCGGCCAGAAGTACAAGCTGGTGCTGCATAACAAGAGCGGCATCCATGGACTCGGCATCGAGGAGCTCGGCATCGACCTGCAAGGCGATACGATGGAGCAGGAAGTGACCTTCGACAAGCCAGGCCGTTATGAAATGCACTGCTCGGTCATGTGCGGCATCGGCCATGCCGACATGAAATCGACGCTCGTCGTCGAATAATCGGCGCCGCCGGATCAAGCGCTCCCTTCGGGGGGCGCTTTTTTTGCGCGCTTCGTGCGCCATCGCCGATGTAACCAGCGGTTCACGCTCCGTTCATACGCCGTCCCTAAGCTGAATGCATCGAGACAAGGAGGCGATGAAGGATGTTTTTGGCGCTTCGGGAAATGAGGCATTCGAAGCTGAGGTACGCGCTGATGGCGGCGATATTGATTCTGGTGTCCTTTCTCGTGCTGTTCGTGACGGGGCTGGCCAAAGGACTGAGCTACGCGAACGCGTCCTCGGTCGTCAACATGCCGGCGGACGCGTTTCTGCTGTCGGCGGATGCCGAGCATCGGCTGGCGCGCTCGGAGCTGGCCGCCCCGCAGGCGGAGCGGATTCGCGAGCTGGCTGGGGAAGGCAAGTCGGAGGCGCTCGGCGTGCGGATGGCTGCGGTCGAGGTCGACGGAGCCGGCAAGGCCGACGCGGCGGTGCTCGCCGTCGATCCGGAGGGCTGGCTCGCTCCGCCGGTGGTAGAGGGCGCTGCGCTTGCGCCGGGCGATACGGGCAAGGCCTTGGCGGACGCGCAGCTGAAGGCTGCGGGGGCGCGCATCGGCGGGGTGCTGACCGATACGGCCAGCGGACGGAGCTGGGAAATCGTCGGCTTCGCGCAGGACGAATCGTTCAGCCATACGCCGGCGCTGTTCGTCAGTCCGGCCGAATGGGCGGAGCTGGCTCGGCCGGTCCGCGGCGGAGCTGCCAGCGGCGGCGGCGAGCCGGCGGGCTCGGCGCCGTACAATGCGATCGCCTTGCAGGGCGACGCGCAGCGGCTGGAGGCGATCGCGGCAGAGCTGCCGGACACGGCGCTGCTGAGCAAGCGCCAGGTGATCGAGGCGATCCCCGGCTACTCGGCGGAGCAAGGCTCGCTGTCGATGATGATCGCGTTCCTCTATGTCATCTCGGCGTTTGTGCTGGCGGTATTCTTTTATGTCATGACGCTCCAGAAGCTCGGCCAGTTCGGCATCCTCAAGGCGATCGGCGCCGGCACCGGCTATCTGGCGCGCAGCGTCGCGGGGCAGGTGCTGCTGCTGGCGGCGGCTAGCCTGGCCGCGAGCCTGCTGCTGATCGCGGGCTTCCGCGCCGTGCTGCCGGCCTCGCTGCCGTTCCGGCTGGACGAGATGACGCTGCTCGCCACCTGCGGCTTGTTCCTGGCGACATCGGCCGCCGGCTCGCTCGTATCGATCGTCAAAGTAGCCCGCGCCGATGCGCTGGAAGCGATAGGGAGGACAACGGCATGAACAGGACGAAGGCGAAGCTCGTGCTGGACGGAATCACGCATGCGTTCACGGACGGGGAGAAGGAAAGGACGATTTTGGACGGATTGTCGCTCGAGGTGGGGGAGGGCGAGCTGGTCGCGGTGACCGGGCCGTCCGGCTCCGGCAAGAGCACATTCCTGTCGATCGCGGGGGCGCTGCTGTCGCCGGACGGCGGCGAGGTGCGCATCGACGGGCAGCCGCTGTCCGGCATGGACGCGATGCGGCTCGCGCAGCTGCGTCTCGGCAAGCTCGGCTTCATCTTTCAATCGGCGAACCTGATCCCTTACTTGAAGGTGGAGGAGCAGCTGCTGCTCGTCGCCAGGCTTGCCGGCATGCCGCGGGCGGAGGCGGCGGCGCGCTCGCGGGAGCTGCTGGAGCGGCTCGGCCTCGGCGGCCGGCGCAAGGCGTATCCGGAGCGGCTGTCGGGAGGGGAGAAGCAACGGGCGGCGATCGCCCGGGCCTGGATGAACGGGCCCGAGGTCATCCTCGCGGACGAGCCGACGGCGAGCCTCGACGCGGCGCGCGGCGCGGATGTCATGGAGATGCTTCGCGCAGAGGTGAAGGCGCGCAGCAAGGCGGGCGTCGTCGTGACGCATGACGAGCGGGTGCTCCCGTTTTGCGACCGGGTGCTCGTGCTGGACGCGGGCAGGCTGAAGCCGGCCTGACGGCGGCGGAAACGGCGGCAGCCCGGCGGCGCGCTCCTTCTTTTAGAGGGGGAGCTTCGCTGCCGGGCTGCTTCGCGCGCGGAGCGCGGCGTCCATGGGCGTCCGCCGATGCGGCTTCAGACGCGCCTGCGCCTGCGGCCAGCCGCGATCAGCCGGTCGCAGGCATAGCCGATGACGGCGTAGCACAGCACCGTCAAGGCGTACATGACGATGACCGGCGTCTTGTGGATGTCGTAGAACACGTCGGATATCCAAGCGACCGGACTGAACATGAAGAAGAACACATTATGGGGGTCGTAGCCCGTCGAGCTGAACAGGCACAGGATCAGGCCGAGGGCTGTCGCAGCAAGCGTGACCGGATAGCGCATATGGGCAAAGCTCCCTTCCGCCGGCATTGCCGAATCGTACGGCTTGCGTTATTATGGGTCAAAAGGGCGCCGGACATGCAGACGGCGGACAAGGCCCTTCCGCCTGCGGGCACAACTGGATTGGAGGATACGCGGCAATGTTGACTCATATCGTCTTTTTCCGCCTGAAGGACCGCTCTCCCGAGAGCGTCGAGGCCACGGCGGCCGTCCTGCGCGCCATGGAGGGCAAGATCGAGGTTCTCCGCCATCTGGAGGTCGGCAAGGACGTCGTCCACTCGGAGCGCTCCTACGACATCGCGCTCGTGACGAAGTTCGACTCTCTCGAGGCGCTGGGCGAGTATCAGGTCCATCCGGTCCATCAGGATGTCATCCGCCATATGAACGAGGCGCGGGAATCGTCCGTCGCCGTCGATTACGAATCCTAAGCGGAGCCGGGGAGGAAGCATTCATTCATGGAAGAGCAGCAGTCGCTCGGGGAAGACTTCTATATGATGATCACCTATCTTTTTGTCGTCGTCATCAGCAGCATCATCATGATCGTCTGGCTGAAGCGTCGCGGCAAAAAGAAGAAATAAGCATTCACGGAGGCGCTTCATGTATTATGTGAACGTGCAGGACATCCGGCTGCGGCTGGATGGAATACCGGAGCTGGCGGACGCGCTCGACGAGCTCGCGGCATCCTGGAACGGCTCGACGCTCCACGGACTCGCGCAGGAGCGGCTGCTCCATCTCGCGATCGAGACGGTCACCGATGTCGGCAGCTGCCTCATCGACGGCTACATCATGCGGGAAGCGAGCAGCTACAGCGACATCATCGAGATCATCGGCGGCGAAGAGGTGGTGGACGCGGAGCTGGCCGACCGGCTCAAAGCGCTGACGGCGCTGCGCCGCCCGCTCGTGCAGGAGTTCTACAGCTGGCCTCGCGGCGAGCTGCATCCGTATACGCCGGAGCTGGCCGGCTGGCTGCGGCGCTTCAGCGATCAGGTCGGGCACTATCTGCAAAAAGAACAGTAGCATCATTAGCCGCATCCGCCGCCATGAAGGCGCAGGATGCGGCTTTTTTCATCGTTCCGTCAGCCCGGACTCGCGGGCTGGCTTTTTTTTGTGTCACTTGGAGCCCGCGGCGCATCTACTGAGAGCAGGAACTGGGCTCCCGCCCGGTCCGGCAACAGATGCAGCGGGAGGCGAGGCGGATGGAATGGTGGTATGCGGGCTGCGCGGCGCTGCTATGCCTGTCGGCGGCTGCGGCCGCTTGGCAGGCGCGGGCGCTGATGCGGCGGCTGGCCGAGACGGCGGCGGAGCTGGAAAAGGCTTCGTCGCGCACGCTCGGCGAAACGGCGGAGCTGGCCGGCGAGCTTCGCGCGCTCGTCGGAAAGGCGGAGCAGGCGGCCGTCATGGCCGGCCGGCAGCTCGAGAAGCTGGCGCCGCTTGCGGAAGCGGCCGGTTCGCTGCAGGCAGCGGCGGACACGGCCGGCACGGCCGCACGGCGGATCGCCGAGCAGGCGGCCGGCACCGCGGATGCGGCCGCAGCAAGAGTCCGCTCGGCGGCCGGCAAGTACCGGCCTCAGCTCGAGGAAGCGATCGCCATCGCCGACGCCGCGCTCGAAGGCTGGATGTATGTGCGCTCGGCGGCTTCCCGGCTCAGATCGCCTGCATGTTCCGGCGGGGAACAAGGGAACCCTAATGACGAAAGGAGAGATTGACATGGTCAAATGGCAAACGAAGAAACGCGGCGGGGGCTTCCTGCTCGGAGCCCTGGCCGGAGGCGTCATCGGCTCGGTGACAGCGCTGCTGTTCGCCCCGAAATCCGGCAGCGAGCTGCGGAGCGACATCGGCGAGCGCGCATCGCGCGCGGCCGACAAAGCAGGCGAGATCGGCTCGCGGATCGGCAGCTCGGCGGCCGAAGCGGCGCGCCACACGGCCGAAAGCGCCTCGGCGCTGAAGGAAAAGGCGATCCACACGGCCGATCATCTGGCTTCCGGCATCAAGTTCTGGGAGCGCAAGACGGAGGAGCCGATCGTGTCCATCGCATCGGCGAACCTTTCTTCGGCCGCGATCGAAGGGGCCGATACGATCGAGGAGCTGGCCGGCAGCCTGCAGGCGGCGGACATCCTGGACGAAGAAGAAGCGGCTGCGATCCAGACGAACGGCGAAGACGACAAGATCTGAGAGCCGATCGCGAATCGGGGCGGAGCCGGAGCGTCGTCCATGCGGCTCGGGCTGCGTCCTAATCCGAGCGGCCGGCGTAGCGGGAAGGCGGCATGCCGAACGTTCGTCCGAATATCCGCTGAAAATACGAAACCTCCCCATAGCCGAGATAATCGGCTATTTCTTCTATCGTCAAAAGCGATTCCGACAGCATGTAGACCGCCGTCCGCATGCGCTGGGCATGCACGTACCCGCTGATCGTCTGTCCGGTCCCCTGGCGGAACAGCGTGGCGGCATAGTTGGGCGTGCGTCCGATGCAGCGCCCGAGGTCTTCTTTGGTGACCTTCTCCCGATACTTGTCTTGGATGTAGGCTTTCATCCGCTCCAGATGGCGTTCGGCGACCGGTGTCGGCCGACCGGCATGAGCCTCGCGGCTCCAAAGCGCCGCGATCTCAAGCGCGATGCCTTCTCCGCGCACGCGGTAGCCTGGCTCGCGGTCGCTGTCTTCCTCGAGGAGCGTGCGCAGCCGGCCTACCATCCAGTCGAGCCGCAGCGTATGCAGCAAGGCTCCCTGCGACGGCAGGCCAAGCTCCCGCACGGATGCGCAGTCCGCTTCGATTCCAAGCAGGTAAAGCTCCTGCATGCGGCCGCTGCCTGCATGAACCGAGGGCAGGGAGCCCGGCGGAGCATAAGCCATGTCGCCCCGCTTCAGCTCAAGCTCCGTTCCATCCGCGTCCAAGCGCAAGGCAAGGCTCCCGTACGCCATCAAAAGCAGCAGCCCCATCCCCGAGCCTGCCTGCTGCGTTGTGCCGGAGCTTGCGAGCGGCGGTTCGAAGGAGCTACCTGGCAGCGGCGCTTGAAGCGTGTTGTCGGAATGCGCATGCAGCGGCGCATGAAGCGGGTTGTAGGAATGCGCATGCAGCTGCGCTTGAAGCGGGTTGTCGGTATTCGCGTGCCGCTGCGCTTGAAGCGTGTTGCCGGAACTCGCGCGCAGCGGCATGCCGTCGAGCTTTCCCTGCAGCCTCCTGATGGTCCAATCCATTCTATTCCTCCTCTGTTGCAACCCCTAAATCGTACTATAGTTTTCTAATCATACTATAGCATGTCGAATCCTGGCGAACAGAAAGGTACAATAGGGGCAGAAGATGAGGAGGCTATTGCTGTGACTCTACGCAAAACGAAAATCGTCTGTACGCTCGGCCCCGCGAGCGAATCGCCGGAAGTGCTCGTCCAACTGATGGAAGCCGGCATGAACGTCGCGCGCATCAACATGGCGCACGGGGAGCTGGAGGATCATGCCGCGCGCATCCGCGCCGTCCGGGAGGCTTCTCGCGTATCGGGAGCCGTCGTGCCGGTGCTGATGGACATCAAAGGTCCGGAGGTGCGGATCGGCAAGCTGAAGGAGCCTTACGTGACGCTCGTGCCCGGCGGGGAGCTGACGCTTACGACCGTGGAGCTCGAAGGCGACGCATCGCGAATCTCCGTCAACTATGCCGGACTGCCGGAGGACGTAACGGAAGGCAGCACGATTCTGATCGATGACGGCCTCATCGAGCTGTCGGTGCTGGAGTCCGGCGGCACGGAAATCCGCTGCCGAATCGTCAGCGGCGGCGCGCTCAAGCCTCGCAAGGGCGTCAACCTGCCCGGCGTGCGCACCCGCCTGCCCGGCGTGACGGAGCGGGACGTGAACCATATCCGTTTCGGCATCAAGGAGCAGGTCGACATCATCGCCGCTTCGTTCGTCCGCAAGGCCGAGGACATCATGGAGATCCGCCAGATCCTGGAGGAGCAGGGGGCGGGCCACATCCAGATCATCTCCAAGATCGAGAACGACGAGGGCGTGGAGAACCTTGACGCGATCATCGAAGTGTCGGACGGCATCATGGTCGCCCGCGGCGACCTCGGCGTCGAGATCCCGGTCGAGGACGTCCCGGCCCTGCAGGAAGAGATGATCCACAAGTGCAACCTGGCCGGCAAGCCGGTCATCGTCGCGACCCATATGCTCGAGTCGATGCAGGTGAACCCTCGTCCGACGCGCGCCGAGGTGAGCGACGTCGCCAATGCCGTCATCCAGGGCACGGACTGCATCATGCTGTCCGGCGAGACGGCGGCGGGCAAGTACCCGGTCGAGTCGGTGCGCCGCATGGCGTCGATCGCCGCCAAGACCGAGTCGCTCGCCGATCACCGCCTGCAGTTCCGCACGCGGCAGGTGCTGCATGCGACGACGACGACCGAGGTGATCAGCCAGGCTGCGGTAGGGTCCTCGCTCGACCTCGACGCCAAGGCGATCCTGACGCCGACGGAATCGGGCTTCACGGCCCGCATGGTGTCCAAGTATCGTCCAAAGGCGCCGATCATCGCGATCACGCCGGAGCCGACGACGATCGCCAAGCTTTGCCTGCTGCGCGGCGTCATCCCGGTGCTCGGCGAGCGCGCGGAATCGACCGACGCGATGTTCGAGTCGGCCGTCGACGGCGGACGCAAGACGGGCCTGCTGCAGGACGGCGACTTCGTCGTCATCTCCAGCGGCGTGCCGACGGGCAAGGCCGGCGCGACGAACCTGATCAAGATCATGCAAGTGTAAGCCGTCTGGCCCGCTCTAAGCGGACACGACGCCAAGATCGGAAGCCTCTTTCGACCGATGCGAGCCTTTGCGGCAAGCGGATGTCGGGAGAGGCTTTTTCTCATGCAGGGTGCTGCGCGAGCCGAGCCTTTTTCCGATTCCACTGGAAGCCGGATGCCCGGATCGCCCTACCTCCGATTCGGAGGCCATCCGTCTTCCAAGAGGACCGCTGCCGCTTCTCCGAAAGGCATCGTCACGCTCCGCTCCTTTCGTCCCGGGTCTGCCCTCCCCTTTTATGGAGTAAAGGAGCCGTCTCCCGTTCCTTGGCAGACGGCAGCCTGGGTCGCCCGCTGCACGGACCAGCTCCGACTCGACGGTCAGGCCAGCTAGCTGGTCGCGCCAGCAAGGTGATCGAGAAAATCGAGTAGCCCATGTGCGGAGAGGGTGCGGAGCGAAGGAAGTTGCGCGGAAAAACCGAGCAACTCGTGTGCGGAGGGGAGGAACGAAGGAAATTGCGCGGAAAAACCGAGCAACTCGTGTGCGGAAGGGGTGGAACGAAGGAAGTTGCGCGGAAAAACCGAGCAACTGGATGCATGAGTAGGGTTGAATCTCTAAATGGCGTTGGAAACCGCGAGTCGTGCGCGAAGCGCAAGCAGATCCTGAAACCGTAGCGAAGTGGACGGGGAACTCGTGGAGAAGCGGCAGCGGTTCCCTTGGAGGCCGGATTCCACCCCAGCTGGGGAATGGGATCAAAGGAATCTGGGCTCCAAGGAGATCGGAACGAGTCCCCGCTCCGCGAAGCGGCAGCAGGTTCCAGCTTAGCTCCCGCTCCGCGAAGCGGCAGCAGGTTCCAGCCTAGCTCTCGCTCCGAAAAGCGGCATCAGGTTCCGGCCTAGCTTCACTCCAGCCCCTGCCGGTAGGCCGTAGGCGACAAGCCGAAGCTGCGGCGGAAATGGCGGGAAAAATAGAGCGGGTCCGCATAGCCGCACGAAGAAGCGATCTGCTCGACCGACAAGTCGGTGGCGAGCAGGTCCTTGGCCCGGCTCATCCGCAGCTGGCCCAGATACTGCATCGGCGACAGGCCGGTGAACGCGCGGAACAGCTTGGACAGATGGGTGCGGTGGTAGCCGAGGCGGCGCGCCAGATCCTGGATCGAGACGGGCTCCGCATAATGCGTCTGCAGCCAGCGCACCGCCTGGTCGACTTGGCGGCGCGCCGCGTCGGAGGAGCGTGCCTGAGGCCGCGCGCGCTCCGGCTGGAGCCGAGCCAGCTCGCAGAGCAGCAGCCGCAGCCAGCCGCCTGCCTCCAGATCGGACAAGGCGGCGCTGCTGCCGCCGGCGAGCGCCTCGCGCAGCCGCCCGTACAGCCGGGAGGCGTCGCCGCAGCCGCGCCCGGCCAGCACCGGGCTCGACGGATCCAATCCCGCCGCCGCCAGCATCGGCAAGACCGCATAGCCGCGGAAAGCGACCCACTCGTACGTCCACGGCTCCTGCCCGTCCGCTTCGTAAAAGAACAGCTCGCCCGGAAAGATGACGAACGTATCGCCCGCTTCCAGCCGATGCTCCGCATCCCGCCAGCGGAACAGTCCGCGCCCGCTGGCGACCGTATGGACAAGCGCGTAATCGTGGATGCCGGGACCGTTCCGGTGGCCTGGCAGCGGACTGCCCTGGCCGCTGAACAGCACGTAGAGCTCCCCAGCCGAGGCCTCGCTTGGATTGTCCCACACTTGGAACGAGTAATGGTCGGGCTGTGCCGGCGTCTCCATCTTTGTCCCTCCGAATCCGGCCTCCCGGCCGAGCCTAGTTTCCTCTACCGTAGCCGAAAAGAAGACATCTGTCCATGGCTTCCCTTCATCCGGCCCTATGCTCCGCCCCGGCGATTCCGTAAGATCGAGTGGAGCGGCAAAGCGGATGCGCTTGCCCTGGAACGCGCTTTCACGAAGCGCAAATCCGGGCTCGGCCCGAAGCGGGCATCGCGGTGCCCGCAGGCGCCGGCCGCGAAGCCGCAGCAAGACAATCATGAAGGTCAGGGAGGCTGGATCATGAAAGGGAAAATCACGTTTCTAGGAGCGGGCAGCACGGTATTCGTCCGCAACGTGCTGGGCGATGCGATGCTGACGCCGGCGCTGCAGGAGTTCGAGCTGGCGCTGTTCGACATCGACGCGCAGCGGGTGAAGGAGTCGGAGCAGCTGCTCGGCGCGATCAAGCGGTCGAGCGGCAGCACCTGCGAGATCAAGGTGTACGCGGACCGCAAGGAAGCGCTGCGCGGCGCGAAGTACGTTATCAACGCGATCCAGGTGGGCGGATACGAGCCTTGCACGGTGACCGACTTCGAGATTCCGAAAAAGTACGGCCTGCGCCAGACGATCGCCGATACGATCGGCATCGGCGGCATTTTCCGCAGCCTGCGCACGATTCCGGTGCTGGAGGGCTTCGCGGCCGACATCCGCGAGGTGTGTCCGGACGCGCTCTTCCTCAACTATACGAACCCGATGGCCGTCCTGACGAACTACCTGAATACGTACGGCAACGTGCGGACGGTCGGGCTCTGCCACAGCGTGCAGGTGTGCGTGCCGCATCTGTTCCGCGACCTCGGCCTCGATCCGGCCGGCGTCAAGACGCGGATCGCGGGCATCAACCATATGGCGTGGCTGCTGGAGGCGACAAGGGACGGCGAGGATCTGTACCCGGAGATCAAGCGCCGCGCGGCCGAGAAGCAGAAAGAGAAGCACCACGACATGGTCCGCTACGAGCTGATGCTGAAATTCGGGCACTACGTGACCGAATCGTCGGAGCACAATGCGGAATACCATCCTTACTTCATCAAGAGCCGCTATCCCGAGCTCGTCGAAACATTCAACATTCCGCTCGACGAATACCCGCGCCGCTGCGTGGAGCAGATCGCGAACTGGAACCGCCAGCGCGACGAGCTGCTCGGAAGCGCGGGGCTCGAGCATGAGCGCTCGCATGAATACGCCTCCTACATCATGGAAGCGATCGAGACGGACGTGACGTTCAAGATCGGCGGCAACGTCATGAATACGCACGGACTCATCCCGAACCTGCCGCGGGAAGCGTGCGTCGAGGTGCCTTGCCTCGTCGACCGCGGCGGCATCCAGCCGTTGCAGGTCGAAGCGCTCCCGCCGCAGCTGGCCGCGCTCAACCGGACGAACATCAACACGCAGCTGCTGACGCTTGAAGCGGCCGTCACGCGCAAGCGCGAGCATATCTACCACGCGGCGATGCTCGATCCGCATACGTCGGCGGAGCTGTCGATGGACGACATCGTCTCGCTGTGCGATGATCTGATCGAGGCGCACGGAGACTGGCTGCCGGAGTACCGCTGATTCCGCGAGTCCAACTTCCGTTCACATTGGCGGGGTAGACTAGGGGCATCAGCGAGATAAAAAGGAGAATGCTGCATGCCCCATCTGCTCATCGTCGACGACGACCGCCATATCCGCGAGCTGGTCGTCCATTTCATGGCTAAGGAAGGCTTCGACACGACGGAGGCGGCCAGCGGGTCGGAGGCGCTGGCGCGGCTGGAGGATCGTCCGGCCGATCTCGTCATCCTCGATCTGATGATGCCGGGCATGGACGGCTGGGAGCTGTGCCGGCGGCTGCGCGAGGACAGCCGGGAGCTGCCGCTGCTCATGCTGACCGCCAAGGGCGAGACGATGCATAAGGTCAAAGGCTTCGAGCTCGGCACCGACGACTATGTCGTCAAGCCGTTCGATCCGCCGGAGCTCGTCGCCCGCGTCAAGGCGCTGCTCAAGCGCAGCCGGATCGCCTCCTCCAGGCAGGTCAAGGCGGGAGCCGTCACGCTCGACCGCGAGACGTACACCTGCCGGATCGGCGGCCGCGAGGACACGCTGCCGCGCAAGGAGTTCGAGCTGCTGTTCCGGCTCGCCAGCTATCCGGGACGCACGCTGCCTCGCGAGCAGCTGCTCGAGCAGATATGGGGCTACGACTACGAGGGCGACGAGCGCACGCTCGACACGCATATCAAGCGGCTGCGCGACCGGCTGGCGGACGGCTCGGGCGTCGAGATCCGCACGATCCGCGGCCTCGGCTACCGGCTGGAGGAGCGGCCGTGAGCGGTCGGGAGCGCGGCGCCCCGGCGCGCGGCGGAGGCGCCGCATCCGGCATGGCCAGGCGGGGCTCGCCTGCCAGGCAGCCGGCAAGCTGGGGCATGCGGATCAAGCGGGCCGCTCTCGTCGCGGCTGTGCTGGCCTGGATCGCCCTTTGCTGGACCGCCTCGTTTTATGCCATCGACCTCTCCGGCTGGACGCCGCCGCCGCTGATCGCCCATCTGTCCGCGACAGCGGGAGGATTCCTGCTGTTCGGATTGTCGATGGCGATCGTCGGCCGCTTCATGCACGAGCGCAACATGGAGCTGTTCAAGGCGATCTTCGACGCCTTGAGCCGCATCGCCCGCGGCGACTTCACCGTCCAGGTCATCCTTCCCCGTCCGCATGACAGCGGCGACGAGTTCAGCCGGCTCGTCCAAGGGATCAACGACATGGCGGCCGATCTTGGCCGGATGGAGACGATGCGGCAGGACTTCATCTCCAACGTCTCGCATGAGATCCAGTCGCCGCTCACCTCGATCCGCGGCTTCGCCCGCGCGCTGCAGGACGAGCAGCTGCCGCAGGAGCAGCGGCGGCGCTATCTGGCGATCATCGAGGAGGAAAGCGAGCGCCTCTCGCGCCTGTCGGACAACATGCTGCGCCTGGCCTCGCTCGACTCCGAGCATCATCCGTTCCGCCCGGCGCGGCTTCGCCTCGACGCCCAGCTGCGCACGGCCGCGCTGTCGCTCGAGCCGCTCTGGAGCGCCAAGGAGCAGGAGCTGGAAGTCCAGGCCGGAGCGCTCGAGATCGAGGCGGACGAGGACCTGCTGCGCCAGGTATGGACGAATCTCATCCACAACGCGGTCAAGTTCTCGCCGGAGCGGGAGCGCATCTCGATCTCGCTCGTCCGCGAAGGCGACGAAGCGGTGGCGACGGTGTCCAACACGGGCGCGCCGATCCCGCCCGAGAGCCTGCCGCATTTGTTCGAGCGCTTCTACAAGGTCGACAAGTCGCGCACCCGCGAGGGCGGAGGCAGCGGCCTCGGGCTCGCGATCAGCCGCAAGATCGTGGAGCTGCACGGCGGCTCGATCGCGGCCGGCAGCGACGAGGAGGGCGGCACGGCGCTGACCGTGCGGCTGCCGGTCCGGCTGCCGCCGCGGGACGGCTCCTCCGCGCCGGATGGGCGTCCGCCTGCTTGAACCGACTCTAGCAATCCGCTAAGATGAAGGTACGTTCGGCAGCCCGGATTCATATGCTGTCTTAGCGAATAGCTGACGTCAATTCGTTCAAGGAAAGCGGTGTGTACGTGCAAAGACCGATAGCCATCCTAGATTCCGGAGTGGGAGGCCTGACTGTCGTGCGCGAGGTGATGCGGCAGCTGCCCCGCGAGAAGGTCATCTACTTCGGAGATACCGCACGGACGCCGTACGGACCGAGGCCAGCGGAGGAAGTGGTCCGGTTCACGGATGAACTCGTAACCTATCTGATGCAGTTCAAGCCTAAAATGATCATCATCGCCTGCAACACGGCGACGGCCGTCGCGCTGGAGCACATCCGCAGCCGCGTCGACGTCCCGGTCATCGGCGTCATCAATCCCGGCTCGCGGGCCGCGATCAAGAGCACGAAGTCCGGCATCGTCGGCATCATCGGCACGATCGGCACGGTTCGCAGCCAGGCGTACGAGGAAGCGCTCAAGCGCCTCAACCCGAACATCCATGTGGCCAGCCTCGCCTGCCCGCAGTTCGTTCCGCTCGTGGAGCAGGGCAATTTCCGCTCCGAGCAGACGTTCGAGACGATCCGCAGCTCGCTGGAGCCGCTCAAGGAGATCCCGCTCGACACGCTCATCCTCGGCTGCACCCACTACCCGTTCCTCGCCGACACGATCGGCGAGGTGATGGGGCCGGGCGTGAAGCTGATCAGCTCCGACAGCGAGACGGCGCGGGAGATGAGCGCGATCCTGCAGGAGACCGGCAAGCTCGCCTCCCAGCCGGAGCTGCCGGTGCATCAGTTCTTTTGCAGCGGCGATCCCCGCCTGTTCAAGCGCATCGCCCAGCAGTGGCTCGGCGAGCAGATCGAGCTGACGCCGGTCGTCTGGCAGATCCCGCAGATCGGCTGAGAGCTATCCCCGTCCGCGCAGCGGACGGGGATAGCTGCGTTTGCGGCCGCATATACATCTCTAATCGGATTCGGAGGAGGGGAGCGGCATGGCAAGGACCGGCAAGATCGTGCAGGCGCGGCCGTACGGCCCGGCGGAGCTGGACGAGGATCTGGCGGCGCTGCAGCTGCGCTATCCGGAGCTGCAGCGCCAGCCGGCGGGCGCGAGCGTCATGGGCAAGCGGCTGGAGCTGCTGCGGATCGGCCGCGGGAGCCGGCATGTGCATCTGAACGCTTCGTTCCATGCAAACGAATGGATCACCAGCCTGGCGCTCATGAGGTGGACCGAGGAGCTGCTCGAGCGGCGCGCCGCCGGCGTCGACCCGGCAGACGGGCTGTCGCTCTGGCTGCTGCCGATGGTCAACCCGGACGGCGTGGAGCTTGCGCTGCGCGGCGTGCCGGAAGGGCATCCGTACGGGCGCCAGCTGCTGGAGTGGAATAGAGGCAGCGCCGACTTCAGCGGCTGGAAGGCCAACATCCGCGGCGTCGACCTGAACGACCAGTTCCCGGCCCACTGGGACGAAGAGCGCAGGCGGCGGGGCATGGAGGGACCGGGACCGCGCGACTACCCGGGCGAAAGCCCGCTCAGCGAGCCCGAGGCGCGCGCGGCGGCGGCGCTGACGGAGCGGGAGTCGTTCGACGTCGTCGCCGCCTTGCATACGCAGGGCGAGGAGATCTACTGGAACTACAGGGGGCTGGAGCCGGCCTGCGCGAGGGACATGGCCGAGCGGCTCGCCCGCGCTTCGGGCTATGCGGCCGTCGAGCTGGAGGGCAGCGACGCCGGCTACAAGGACTGGTTCATTCAGCGGTTCCGCCGGCCGGGCTTCACGATCGAGCTCGGCTGCGGCGCGAACCCGCTGCCGCTGGAGCAGCAGGACGACATTGTGGCGCGTCTGCGTCCTCTGCTGGAGGAGCTGCTGCGGCTGGCCCGCGAGGAGGATGGACCGGCGCGGTAGCGGAGAAAGGATCGCCGGGCGGTGGATAGCGGCATGCCGGACGGCTGGATGTCGGCTTCCGCCGCGGAACGGGAGAGCCTGCGGGCTCTCTTTTTTCCTTTCGCAACCTCGGGGAATCTCTATTCGTATAAGGGAAGGCCGGTTTAAAAGCCTGCTGCGCCGGCGAAGCTGAACCGAGGAGGAATGACGATGCGCAAGCTGCTCTCGCTTCGCCATTGGAAGCATGTATTCGCCCGGATCTTCCGGATCCTGCGCTCGCGGGACGTGAAGCCCGTCCACAAGCTGCTGTTCCTGGTGCCGGTCGCGCTGTACTGGGTGCTGCCCGACGTCATGCCGTTCATGCCGATCGACGACATCGCCGTCACGATGCTGGCCGCCGAGGGCTTCACCCGCTGGATGGAGGGCAAGTATCCGGCGGGTTGAAGTTTCGACGGGCTTTCTATAAAATGATAGAGACGAAAATCGACGAGATTCCCCCGCCCGGCAGGCGGATGGATGACATAGACCCAAGGAGGATATCCCGATGAACTGCAAGATCACCCGCAACGCCGCCAAGATCCTCAAGGCGGAGCTGGACAAGCCCGAGCACGAAGGAAAGTTCCTGCGCGTCTACATTACGCATGCGCACGGCGACCACGCGCATTACGGCCTCGGCATCGACGAGCGCAGCGACAAGGACGAGCTCGTCTCCACCGACAAGGAGATCGACGTGCTGCTCGAAAAAGGCGTCGACCTGCTCGACGGCGTGAAGGTCGACTACCTGTATTCTCCGGAGGAGGGCTTCGTCGTGACGAACCCTGCCAAGGGCAATCACGGTGACCACTGAGACGCTGGAAGCTCCTCTCGGGACGGAAGAGCCGACCTCGCTGAACGACATCCGCATCTGCGACAAATGCAAGTTCACCCGCGTCAAGACGCTGCTGCCCAAGCTGCAGAAGCTGGACCCGGAGGCGGACATCAAGGTCGGCTGCAAGTCGTACTGCGGCCCTTGCGGCAAGCGGGCGTTCGTCTTTGTCAACGGCCGCTACGTGACCGCCCCGACCGAGGACGAGGTGCTGGAGAAGGTCAAGCCTCATATCAAGAAATAAAACCGGCGCCGCCGGCGGGACGCTTCAGGTCCTGCCGGCGGGAGCCGGTTTTTTTGGGGATCGGGGTCTAGCCGCGCGGAGGCAGCGGGCCGAGGTACTGGTACAGCTGGCATTCGATGCGGCCGTTGAACAGCTTGCGCTTCTTGTCCGCCGAGCGGCCGTAGCTCTGCTCGAACGTCTTGGACGGGCTGAGGGCGAAGACGGACCAGTCCTTCTTGACGGCGTCGATGAAGCCGAGCTGCCGGATGACCTTGTCCGCTTCCTTCTCGGTGCCGAGCCGCTCGCCGTAAGGCGGGTTCGTAATGATGCACCCGTACTTGCCGGCCGGCTGCACGCGCGCGATCGGCAGCGTCTGCAGCTTGATGTCGCGGGCGAAGCCGGCCTTGCGCACGGCCGCCTCGGCGACCTCGATCGCCTCCGGGTCGATGTCGGAGCCGGCGATCTCGAGCGGGACGTCGTCGCGGACGGCGTCCATCGCCTCCTCGCGGGCGAGTTCCCAGCGGCGCTGGCCCATGATGTCCCAGCTGCTGCTGTTGAACTCGCGGCGCAGGCCGGGGGCGACGTTCCAGCCGATCATCGCCGCCTCGATCAGGATCGTGCCGGAGCCGCAGAACGGATCGTACAGCGGCCGCGACGGATTCCAGCGGCTGAGCAGCACCATCGCCGCGGCCATCGTCTCCTTGAGCGGAGCCTCGGTCACGAGCTTGCGGTAGCCGCGCTTGTGCAGGCTCGCTCCGGTCGTGTCGAGCGTGATGAGCGCGACGTCGTTCAGCAGGCTCACCTCGATGACGTAGCGGTCGCCGTCCTCGGAGAACCACTCGGTTCCGTAGCTGTCCTTCATGCGCTCGACGACCGCCTTTTTGACGATCGACTGGCAGGCGGGCACGCTCGACAGCTGCGATTTTTGGGAGCGGCCGTTCACCGGGAATTCTCCGTTCTCCGGAATCCAGTCCGGCCAGTCGATGGCGCGCACGCCCTCGAACAGCTCCTCGAAGGTGAGGGCGGGGAACTCGGCCATCTTGACGAGGACGCGGTCGGACGTGCGCAGCCACAGGTTCGCGCGCGCGATGTCCTCCAGGCCGCCTTTGAAGGTGACGCGTCCGTTTTCGGTCTTCGCCTCGCTGTAGCCGAGGTCCTTGAGCTCCCGGGCGACGACCGCCTCGAGGCCCATGGGAGAGGTTGCGATCAGTTCAAGCTGTTGCATCGGTTTGCGTTCACTCCATATCCGGCCGGGGCGTTTGTGTCTCCCGGCCTGTCATCATACAATCAAGTATAGGCGATCGTACCGATCCAGCACAACGAGGAAGGCAGGAACGAACCATGAAAGAACGTTTGCTTGGACCCGAAGAGATGGAGCGCTACATCGAGGAGCTGTTCCCCCCCGATCCCGATCTGCGCCGGGTGCTGGAGGGCATCCGCGAGCGCGGCATGCCGGAGATCTCCGTGCCGACCGGCTATGGCCGGCTGCTGACGCTGCTCGTCGCGATGAGCGGAGCGAGCCAGGTGCTGGAGATCGGCGCCCTCGGCGGCTACAGCGGCATCTGCCTGGCGCGCGGGCTCGCTCCGGACGGCAGGCTGACCTCGCTGGAGCTGCTCCCGGAATACGCGGAGCTGGCGGCAGCGCATCTGGAGGCGGCCGGCTTCGGCGGCCGGACGGAATACCGGGTCGGCGACGCGGGAGACAGCCTCGAGGCGCTGAAGGCGGAGGGCCGGCGCTTCGGCTTCTTTTTCATCGATGCGGACAAAGGCGGCTATCCGCGCTATCTGGACGCCGCGATCGAGCTGGCGGAGCCGGGCGCGGTCATCGTGGCCGACAACACGCTGCTGCGCGGCCGCGTCGCCGATCCGGCGCGCACCGGCCCGTCCGTGCTCGCGATGCGGGAGTTCAACCGCCGCCTCGCGGAGGACCCGCGGCTAGCGGGCACGCTGCTGCCCGCCTATGACGGGCTGGCCGTCATGCGCGTGAAAGGCTGACGGTCAGGTGCTCGCGCGCAGGACGAGCTCCGGCACGAGCCCGACGCGCTCGACCGGCGCGGACGGTCGCGCGATGCGGCGCTCGAGCGCCTCGACGGCGCGCTGGCCGAGCTGCTCCTTGCCGAGGTCCATCGTCGTCAGCGGCGGACGCGTCCAGGCCGAGCCTTCGATGTTGTCGATGCCGGCGACGCGGCAGCGGCCGGGGACGTCGACGCCGCGCTGCAGCAGTAGCTTGAGCAGCTCGGCGGCGATGTCGTCGTTGGCGCAGACGAACGCGTCGGGCAGCTCGTCCGGGCGTGTCCGCGAGAGCCGCGCCTGCAGCGTGTCGATCCATTCGCGCGAATAAGGGATCGTCCAGCGGCGCAGCTCGCCGTCTTTGCGCTGGGCGAACGTCTGCTCCAGCGCCGAACGGCACCCGAGCCAGCGCTCGCGGAAGCTGACGGAAAACCGGTCGCTCCCGACGAAGACGAAGCTGCGGCAGCCGCGGTCGAGCAGCAGGCCGCTGATCATGCGCGCCGCCGCGATGTTGTCGTTGGCGACGCTGTCGAGTCCGGAGAACGGCTCCTGATGGTCGACGAGCACGACCGGGAGGGCCGTGCGCTTCATGGCGGCGAGCTGCTTCAGCGGAAACGAGCCGACCGCGAGGCCGCCTACGCAGCGCGTCCGGTCGAGGTAAGGCGGCAGGATGTCGGAGACATGCCCGTCGTCAAAGGGAGCGAGCACGACGGCGCCCCACCCGTGCAGGCGGCATGCCTCCTGGATGCCGCCGAGCACGCGCTGCCAGTACATCGGCTCCTCCTGATGGATGCGGGACATCCAGACGACGATGTAGCGGCCGTCGGCATCGCCGGCGGCCGACGGCCGGGCGAGAGCCGAGTCGTAGACGGCGGCCCCGAGCGGGGGGCGGGACGAAGGCGCCTCGTAGCCCATCGCGCGGGCCGTCTCCATGACCCGCTGGCGGGTCGCCTCGCTGACGCCGCCTTTGCCGGCGAGCGCCTGGGAGACCGTATATTTGGATACATGCAGCCGATCGGCGATCTGCTGCATCGTCACTTTTCCTCCTCTTGACATCGCATCATGCACCCTCTAAAGTTTGGTTGAAATTCGGATGCTTTTAGCCTAACAAACCTAACGATTTCAAGCAAGCCAAACTTTTGCATAGAGAGGAAGTTGGTTCATGGCGACATGGCTGGCATTTTACGATGGAGGCTTTCCATTCCCCGGGGTTCGCCCCGAGCCGGAGCAGCTCGCGGCGCTGAGCGGTTCCGTCGCGACGGCGGAGGAGCTGGCGGCGCGGCTCGAGACGGAGCGCCCGGAGGCGCTGCTGCTGCTGCACGGGCCTTATTTCCCCAAGGCGGCGTGGCCGGCGATTCTGGGCCATCTGCAGCGCGGCGGCGGCCTCGTGACGATCGGCGGCATTCCGCTGCGCGTTCCGGTCGCGGCGACGGATAGCGGCTGGAAGGAAGAGCTGGAGCAGACGAACTACCATCAGGCGATCGGCATCCACGAAGCGCTGCGCGCAGACGTCTCCAAGGTCGTCCGCTGGAAGGCGTCTTCCGCGATTCCGCTGCTGGACGGCGCGGAGGAGCTGTTCGACGGGGCGCCGACCTACGGCCTGGCGCTGCATGTGACGCGCTCGCATGACCATCCGGGCGAGAACGGCTCGGGAGGCCCGATGGACGCCCACATCTACCCGCTGCTAACGGGCGAGGACAAGGACGGCCGCGAGCGCTGCGCGCCGGTCGTGCTGCTGGAAAATACGAAGGGCGACTTTGCCGGCGGCCGCTGGATCTTCGCCTGCCGCGAGGCCGGGGCAAGGTTCTGGGCGGAGGGAAGGGGCGCCGAGGCGCTTGCCGCCTGGGGCGACTATGCCGCGCGCGGCGTGACGGAGTGGTGGCTCAAGCCCAACTACGCCTGCTACGAGCCGGGCGAGAAGCCGGTGCTGACGTTCCAGCGCCAGCGCCTGAACGAGCGCGCCGACGGCGCGTGGCGCGTCCGCTACGAGGTGAGCCGCGAGCGCGGCGGCGCGCGCGAGGTCGTGGCTGGAGGCGAGCTCGAGCTTGCCTCGGGCGCGCTGGCCGACTATGAGCGCGTCGCGCTGCCGATCGCGGCGGAGCCGGGCTACTACCGGATCGACGCCGAGCTGACGGCGGCGGGCAGCGGCGAGAAGCGCCGCCTCGTGCAAGGCTTCTGGGGCCGCGACGAGACGCTGCTGCGCGAGGGCGGGATGCTCCAGGCGGGCCGCGATTATTTCGTCAAGGAAGGACGCCCGCTGCCGATCGTCGGCATGACGTACATGACGAGCGACGTCGCGCGCAAGTACCTGCATCTGCCGAACGCGGCCGTCTGGGACCGCGACATGGAGCAGATGGCGCGGGCGGGCATCAACCTGATCCGCACCGGCCTCTGGACGGCGCTGCGCAAGATGGCGTTCGTCGACGGCCATGTGAGCGAGGAGATGCTGCGCGCGGTCGACGCGCTCATCCTGACGGCGAAGCGCCACGGCCTCGAGCTCGTGTTCAATTTCTTCGCGTTCACGCCGGAGCTGTGGGAAGGGGAGAACCCGTACCTCGACCCGCGCAGCGTCGAGGCGCAGAAGCGCTTCCTGACGGCGATCGTCTCCCGGCACAAGGACAGCGCGCATGTGCACTGGGACCTCATCAACGAGCCGACGATGTTCAACCCGGCGAAGCTGTGGAACGCGGCGAGCACGCTGCGCGACCGCTTCGAGGTCGCCGCGTACCGGCAGTGGCTGCAGGAGCGGCACGGCGACATCGGGACGCTGCAGGAGCGCTGGAACATGTCGCCGCTCGACCTGCCGTCGTTCGAGAGCATCCTGCCTCCGCTGCCGCAGGACATCGGCTTCTCCACGACGGAGCTGGTCGAGAAGCGCAGCGGCCAGTGGCTCGACTACCTGCTGTTCTCGCAGGATATGCACAACCGCTGGGCGTCGGAGCTGCGGGCGGCGATCCAGGCGGTGCAGCCGAAGCAGCTCGTGACGGTCGGCCAGGACGAGGGCCTGCAGGCGCAGCGTCCGTCCCCGCTGTTCTACGAGCAGGCGGTCGACTACACGACGGTCCATTCCTGGTGGAAGAACGACCAGCTCGTGCTGGACGGCGTCTTCGCCAAGACGCCGAACAAGCCGAATGTCATCCAGGAGACGGGCATCATGTACGTCGAGACGCCGGACGGCTTCGCCAAGCGCACAGAGGAAGAGCTGCATGCGATCCTCGAGCGCAAGTACGCCTACGCGTTCTCGACGGGCGGAGCGGGCGCGGTGCAGTGGATCTGGAACATCAACTTCTATATGCACAACGTGAACGAGTCCCATATCGGGGCGCTGCGCGCCGACGGCACGGAGAAGCCGGAGGCGGACGTCTCGTACGACTTCGGACGCTTCATCCGCGAATGCGGGCATCTGTTCGAGGACCGCAAGCTGGAGGAGGTCGCCGTCGTCTATCCGTACAGCAGCGATTTCTCGAACCGCTCCAGCGTCGAGGAAAGCACGTCCCGCCTGGCGCGCTCGCTTGCGCATCGGATGAACGTGCCGTTCCGCTCGCTCGGCGAGTACGGGCTCGACATTTTGAGCGATCCGTCGTACGAATCGCCGAAGCTGATCCTGCTGCCGTCCGCGCATGCGCTGAGCGACGAGGCGTTCGCGGCGCTGACGGAATGGGCGGAGCGGACCGGCGGCACGCTGCTCGTCACCGGCCCGCTGTCGCTGGACGCGTACTGGCGCCCGACGGCCCGCGCGCGCGGACTGATCGGAGCGACGGCCGTCGGCAACGTCCGCCGCGAGGAGGCGCTCGAGCTGGACGGCGAGCTGCTGCCGGTCGGCTTTGGCGGGGAGGGCATCGCGCGGCTGAGCAAGGAGTCGCCGCTCGGCGAGGACGGCCGCCCGGCCGCCGCGGCCAAGCTGCATGACATCGCGCTCGGCCAGGGCCGCCTGCTCTGGTGCCCGCTGCCGCTCGAGCTGGCCGAGAGCTGGATGCCGCTCGAGGCGGTATACGACATCGCGCTGGAGGCAGCCGGCGTGGAGCAGGAGCTGCTCTGGGAGCAGGGCGGCGAGCTGGCCGGCGTCTACGGCCGCAAGCTGCAGTTCAAGGACGGAGCCGTCTTCATCTTCGTCTCCGAATACGCGCTTGACGCGGACATCCGCGTCGTCGATCCGGCGACCGGCACGTCGTATGCGTTCACCCTCGAAGCCGAGCGCTCCGTGCTGTTCGCCGCCGCCAAGGACGGCTCGCTCGTGAGCGTCTACCGTCCGGACGAGGTGCAGGTGCAGGCGCGCGCCGCGGTTTCCCGGGGCTGAGGCGTCTCTCGCAGATGAGGGCCTCTGCCAGGGGCTAGGGGAGCGGCGGCGTTCGTTGGGCGGGGCAGCCCGCCGGCGTGCGCAGCCGGCATCAAAAAGGGGGCAGCCCCGCGGTCCGAATCGGATCGCGGGGCTGCCCCCTTTTGATTATTCCTTTTCCTTGAAATCCACGATCGGGCGGATCACCTGGGAGATGAGCCGGATCTTCTCGGGCGAGCAGCCCTCCAGCATCTCCATGATCTCGCCGCGCAAGAAGTCCTGGGAGGAGCGGTTCGCGCCGCTCAGCAAGTATTCCGGCGTCTCCTCGAGGACGACGCACAGCTCGGACAGCCGGTCGAGATTGATCGGCGTCCGGCCTCGCTCGATCTTGCTGATGTAGGCGTTGGACACGTCGAGCTGCTCGGCCAGCGCTTCCTGGGTCAAGCCCTTTTCCTCGCGAGCCCTGCGGATCCGCTTGCCGATTACGGAGTAGTCATAAGCCATGTCTTCGATCACCCTAATCCAAACTATAGCAACGTTGAACGCCGCCTTACATGGATCGGGATTCCAATTGAACCTATCGTTCCATTCTTGCGAGCCGAGCTCAGCTCCGCGCGCGCTCCGCGCCGTAGCCGCCGGAGACGAGCGTGCCGAGCACGCGGGCGACCTCCGAAGCGAACACCGGCTTGCCGATGAAGTCCTTCATGCCGGACTCAAGGCATTTGTCGCGGTCGGCCTGGCGGACGAACGCCGTCACCGCCACGATCGCCGGCTGAAGCTCCGCCGGGATGCGGGCATGGATCGCCCGGGTCGCCTCCAGTCCGTCCATGACCGGCATCTGCAGGTCCATGAAGACGATGTCGTAGCGCCCCCGCTCCAGCGCGTGGACGGCTTCCTGGCCGCTCTCGGCGCTGTCGGTCGAGCAGCCCATCTTGCCGAGCAGGGCGTTCAGCAGCATGCGGTTGACCTGATTGTCGTCGACGACGAGCGCCCGGACGCCGCTGAAGCGGGCGGAGGCCGCCGGCTCGACCGCATCGAGCCGGCCCTCGTGGGAAGGCCGGGACTGCCGGAGCCCCTCGTCCTCCTCGACCTCCAGGCGGATCAGCACGCGGAAGGTCGAGCCTTCGCCCGGCATGCTCTCCACGGCGATCGAGCCGTCCATCAGCTCGACGAGGCGACGGCTGATGGCGAGGCCGAGCCCGGTGCCTCCATACTTGCGGTTGAGGCCGGGATGCAGCTGCGAGAACGATTGGAACAGCAGGTTCTGCTTGTCCAGCGGGATGCCGATGCCGGTATCCTGCACCGCCAGCTCCAGCAGGGCGGCGCTGCGGTCGCGGCCGAGCAGCCGCGCGGACAGGCACACCCGCCCCTCTTCGGTGAACTTGACGGCATTGCCGACAAGGTTGACCAGCACCTGACGGATGCGCCCCGCATCGCCAAGCAGCGCGGCCGGGATCGAATCGTCCAGCCGCAGCTCCAGCCGGAGCTGCTTTTCCGAGGCGACGGCGCGGAACAGATTCGCCACCTCGGCGGCCAGCTTCGGCATGGAGAAGCGCTCCTTTTCGAGCACCATCTTGCCGGCCTCGATCTTGCTGAAGTCGAGAATCTCGTTGAGCAGGCGCAGCAGCGACTCGCCGCTCTGGATGATCATGTCGGCGTAGCTCTGCTGCTCCTCGTCGAGCTTCGTCCCCGCGAGCAGGTCGGCCATGCCGAGGATGCCGTTCATCGGCGTGCGCAGCTCATGGCTCATGATGGCGAGGAACTCCGACTTGGCGCGGTCCGCCTCTTCGGCGGATTCCTTGGCGCGGATGATCTCCTTCTCGTTGGTCATGTCCTGGAAGACGAGCACGGCGCCGCGATGCTCGCCCCGGTCGAAGATCGGCGTGACGCGGAACTCCGCGAGGAAGCTGGAGCCGTCCTTGCGCCAGAGCACCGCCTCCGGGCTATGGTAGGAGCGGCCCTCGCGCAGCGCCTGATGGATCGGCGACTCGTGGCGCTTGTAGGGCGTTCCGTCGGCCCGCGTCTGCTCGATCATGTCCAGATAGGAGCCGCCGCTCGACTCGGCTGCCGTCAGGCCGAGCATCGCCATCGCCGCCGGGTTGACGAACATCGCCCGCCCTTCGTTGTCCAGCCCGAGGATGCCCTCGGACACGGCGTTGAGGATGAGCGTGTACTGATAGCCGAGCTTTTCGATCTGCTCGACGTAGCGCGCCCGCTCCGAGATGTCGCTGGAGATGCCGTATACGCCGACGACCTCGTCGTCCACGATGATCGGGATGTTGATCGTATTGATCAGCAGCTCGTGACCTTGTTTGTGGCGGATCTTGAGATCGTACGACTGCGGATGGCCCTGGCAGGCGAGCTGGAAATGATGAAGCGTCTTCTCGGTATATTCCTCGGTCACGATCGGTCCCCAGTACATGCCGATCAGCTCGTCGAGCTTGTATCCCGTCAGCCGCTCGAGATGCTCGTTGGCCGTCAAATAGTCGCCCTGCAGGTTCATCGAGTAGACCGCCTGCGGGCTATGCTCGAACAGCGACTTGTAGCGCTGCTCGCTCTCCTGCAGCTTGTGGCTGGAGAGGATGCGCTCGGAGATGTCCCGCGAGACGGCGACGATCTCGAGCGGCCGGCCTTTGCCGTCGCGGATGCAGCTGCAGGTGACCTCGAGCCAGACGTAGGAGCCGTCCTTGCGGAGAAAGCGGTATTCGACCGTCTGCGAGCTGTCGGCCTGCAGCTGCTGCTCGATATAGCCCTGCACCCGCTGCAGGTCGTCCGGATGCACGTACGGAAGGACGGTCCGCCCGAGCAGCTCCTCGGCCTTGTAGCCGAGCAGCTTCTCGACCGAAGGGGAGAGAAAGGTGAACTCGACCTGCCGATCGCCTTTGTGGCGCGTGATCAGATCGGGCGAGGTTTCCGTAATCAGGCGGTAGTTGCGCTCGCTCTCGAGCAGCTGGCGCTGCAGCTGGCGCTGCTCGGTGACGTCGCGCACGATGCCGGTGAACCGGTAGGGCTTGCCCTGCTCGTTCAGCCGCGGCTCGCAGCGGACCTGGATCGTCTTGGACGAGCCGTCGGGAAGGTCGAGCGCGTACTCCCACACCTTTTCGCCGGGAGAGTTGTCCTTGCCGAGGCGGAGGAACTCCTTCATGCTGCGGTCGACCGGCCCGTCGTCGAGGTTCAGCGAGTCGACGAGGGCGTCCACGGGCGCGGCTTCCGCAGGCAGCAGATAGGCGAACATGCGCCGGGCATCCTCGGAGAAGGTGATGAGGCCGCGCTCAATGTCCCACTCCCAGGCGCCGATCTTGGCGATGCGATGGACGGCGGCGAGCATGTCCTCGTATTTTTTCATGCCGGTGACGTCGCGTCCGAACGTAAGCACCCGCTTGCGGCCGTTCTGGAGCCGGATTTCTCGGGAATAGGTCTCCATCCAGATGAAGCGTCCGTCCTTGTGGCGGACGCGGCGCACGAAGTTCCGGCCGGTGTCGTACATCCGCTCCGGCGTCATCTCGCGCGCCTCCTGCTCATGGTAGAACTCTCGCCGGTTGCGCCCGATCATCTCGCTCACGTCGTAGCCGAGAATCTCCTTGATGGAGGGCGCGCAATAAAGGATCGTCCCCTCGGGCGTGCTGCAGGTGATGAGATCGAGCGTATGGTCGGCGATCAGCTCGGCGATGTTGTCCTCGACGAGCGGCTCTTCCGCGGCCGGGCTTGATTCCAGGATATAGACGCCGATGCAGGGACTTCCCCCTGCGGAAGCGTCCGCGAAAGCGGCCCGGACCGGAAGGGAGCCGGAGCGCGCCGTCAGCAGCATCGCGCGGCGCTCGCCGGCCGCTCCTCCAAGGACGCCCTCGGCGGCGTCTCGGAGCGTGCCGGACTCCAGCTTCAGCAGCTGCTCGGGGCCGGGGGGAGCCGGGCGGTTCGGCTCTTGTCCGTATCCGGCCAGCCGAAGGAATGCGGCATTCATGCCGGCCCATTCCATCGCATGCGGATCGAGCAGAGCGACGGCAAACGGCGACTGCTCCAGCGCCGAGGCGGCCAGATCGTGGCGAACGGGATATAGAGTCATAGATCAGCGGTCTCCTTCGCGTTTTGACGGCCTAGGGCGCAGTTGCAAACCCGCCCTGACGGAGCATTTGCCCAGGCCGTAAGGCGCCTTTTGCTCATTACCTTAGTATAATCTTTTTGATCGGGGGTTGAAACTCGTTTGTCATAGGATTGTCATAGCCTCCGCGGGGCGAAGGTTGTTAGCGATTTTGAAAACGGGCATAATGGAAACGATGGGAAATTCATAGAGAGCGAAGGGGCGCGCACATGATCAACAACGACTCCTTCCTCCGGGCTCTCCGGAGGGAAACGACCGGCCATGTTCCGGTCTGGTACATGAGGCAGGCGGGGCGCTACGATCCGGATTACCGCAAGATCAAGGAATCGTACAGCCTGCTCGAGATCTGCCGCCGGCCCGAGCTGGCCGCGGAAGTGACGCTCATGCCGGTGCGCAAGCTCGGCGTGGACGCAGCCATCCTTTATTCCGACATCATGAACCCGGTCGCCTCGATCGGGATCGATTTCGATATCGTGGCCGGCACGGGACCGGTCATCCACAATCCGATCCGCAGCGCGGAGGACGTCCGGCGGCTGAAGCCGATCGACGTCGAGGGCGACCTCGGCCATGTGCTGGAGACGATCCGCATTCTCGACCGCGAGCTGACGGTGCCGCTGATCACGTTCGCCGGCGCGCCGTTCACGATCGCCAGCTATCTGATCGAGGGCAAGCCGTCGCGCAGCTACCTCAAGACCAAGGCGATGATGTACGGCGATCCCGACACCTGGTTCCTGCTCATGGACAAGCTGGGCGATATGGTCATCGCCTACCTGCGGGCCCACGCGGCCAGCGGAGGCAAGGCGTACCAGCTGTTCGACAGCTGGGTCGGCTCGCTGGCTCCGGCCGATTTCCGCCGGTACGTGCTGCCGACGATCCGCCGCATCTTCGCGGAGCTGTCCGATCTGGAGCAGCCGGGCATCTACTTCCCGGGCGTCAGCTCGGGCGAGCTGCTGCCGGAGCTGCGGGACCTGCAGGCGAGCGGCATCGGCATCGACTGGCGCGTCAGCATTCCCGAGGCGCGCCGGCGCCTCGGCGGCGGCTATGCGATCCAGGGCAACCTCGATCCGGTCGTGCTCACCGCGCCGATGGACGTCATCGAGCGCCACGCCGCCGCGATCATCGACCAGGGCATCCAGGAGCCGGGCTATGTGTTCAACCTCGGCCACGGCCTGTTCCCCGAAGCCTCGCTCGACAAGCTGCGCGAGCTGACGGCCTTCGTGCATGACTATTCGTCCAAGGCGCTGTCCGGCGCGCAGCCGGCAGCCGTCCATACGGGAGAGGAGCTGCCTCATGTCTAACGCTGCGATCGGCGTGCTCGTGATGTCGTACGGGACGCCGGAAAGCCTCGACTCCGTCGAGGAGTACTACACCCACATCCGCCGCGGCCATGCGCCGTCGGCCGAGCAGCTCAAGGAGCTGACCGACCGCTACGAGGCGATCGCGGGCGGCGTCTTTCCGCTGCGCGAGAACACGGACCGCCAAGTATCCAGCCTGCAGGACAAGCTGGATACGGCCGAGCCGGGCCGCTTCCGCTGCTACCAGGGCCTCAAGCATGCCCGTCCCTACATCGAGGACGGCGTCGCGGCGATGGCCGCGGACGGCGTGAAGCGCGCGGTCGGCATCGTGCTGGCGCCGCATTACTCGACGATGAGCATCGCCAGCTACAACAAGCGGGCGCTCGCCGAGGCGCAGAAGCACGGCATCGAGCTGGCCTGCGTGGAATCCTACCATCTGCATCCGAGCCTGATCGAGGCGCTCGCGGAGCGCGTGCGCGAAGGCGTCGAGGCCGTGTCGGCCAAAGCCGGCGGAGCGGACGTCAAGGTGCTGTTCAGCGCGCACAGCCTGCCGGAGCGCATCCGCGAGGCGGGCGATCCGTACGAGGAGCAGCTGCTGGAGACGTCGCGCGCGGTCGCCGAGGCGGCCGGAGCGCCGCGCTGGCAGTTCACCTGGCAGAGCGCGGGACGCACGGCGGAGCCTTGGCTCGGTCCGGACATCCTCGAGACGATGGACAAGCTGGCGGGAGAAGGGGAGCGGGCGCTGCTCGCCGCGCCGGTCGGCTTCGTCTCCGACCATCTGGAGGTGCTCTACGACCTCGACATCGAGGCGATGGCCCATGCGGACAAGCTCGGCGTGGCGTTCGGCCGCATCCGCATGCTGAATTCCGATCCGCTGTACATGGAGACGCTCGCCGACAGCATCCGCGAAGCGGCGGCGAAGCTGCCGTCATGACGTCCGGACGGACGCCGGTCATCGTCGTCGCCGGAGCCGGACTGACCGGCCTCAGCGCGGCGTTCTACCTGCAGCTGCAGGCGCGGCAGGAGGGGCGGGAGGCGCGGATCGTGCTGGCGGAGGCGAGCGGCCGCCTCGGCGGCCGCATCGAGACGCTGCGCAAGGACGGCTTCACGATCGAAAAAGGCCCGGATTCGTTCCTCGGCCGCAAGACGGCGATCCTGGAGCTGACGCAGGAGCTCGGCCTGCTGGACGAGCTCGTCACGACCAATCCGAAGGCGGCCAAGACGTACATCTACCAAGGAGGCCGCCTGCATCCGATGCCGGCGCGGCTCGCGCTCGGCGTGCCGGCGGACATGGCCAGCTTCCTCAAGACGGAGCTGATGGACCCGCAGGAGAAGTTCCGCGCCTCGCAGGACTTCCTGACGGCTCCGCGCCCGGACGACGGACGCGACGAGTCGGTCGGCAGCCTGCTGGAGCGGCGCTTCGGGCGGGCGATGGTGGAGCGCATCAGCGAGCCGCTGCTCGCGGGCATCTACGCCGGCGATCTGTACAAGCTCAGCCTCGCGGCGACGTTTCCGCAGTTCCGCCAGGCCGAGCTTGAGCATGGCAGCCTCATCCGCGGCATGCGAGCGCCCAAGGCCGGCGGCGCTCCGGCCGCGCCCGACTATGTGCCGGCGGCGGCTCGCGGCGGCGTGTTCATGACGTACCGGCGCGGGCTGCGCACGCTCGTCGACGGGCTGGACGAGGCGCTGGGCGGCATCGAGCGGCGGATGGAGACGCGCATCGAGGCGATCCGCCGCTCCTCCGGCGAGGCGGCTCCGGCGTATGAGCTGGAGCTGGCGGGCGGGGAGACGCTGGCCGCGGACGCGGTCGTCGTGACCGTGCCGAGCCAGGCGGCCGCCGCGCTGCTGGAGCCGCTGACGGACACGGCCGCGCTGCGCGCCGTCGAGTATGTCTCCGTCGCCAACGTCGTCATGGCGTTCCGCGAGGAGGATATCGCCGACATGGCGTTCGACGGCTCCGGCTTCCTCGTGCCGCGCTCCGAAGGGCGTACGATCACCGCCTGCACATGGACGTCGTCCAAATGGCTGCACAGCAGCCCGGACGGCCGCGTGCTGCTGCGCTGCTACGTCGGCCGCGCGGGAGCGGAGGAGGGCGCGCTGCTGCCGGACGGCGAGCTGATCGCCGCCGTGCGCCGCGACGTGCGCGACACGATGGGCATCGAGGCGGAGCCGCTGTTCACGGAGATCACGCGCCTGCACCGCTCGATGCCGCAGTATCCGGTCGGCCACGTCGAGGCGATCGCGGGGCTGCGCGCCGCGATGCGCCGCGACTGCCCGGGCGTCTATGCGACCGGCGCCGCGTTCGACGGCGTCGGGCTGCCGGACTGCATCCGCCAAGGCCGCGAGGCGGCGCGGCAAATCTGGGCGTCTTTAAGCTAAGAAGAACCGGCTCCTTTCCGAGCGGGGATAGAATGGTATAATGGCGTAAGGTCCGTCCATCTGGCGGAATCCGGTTCGCCTCATCCATTCATTCCTGCCTTCGCGAGAGGAGCTGTCTTTTTGTACCGCAACCGCAGCCAAGCCAGACAGCAGCAGCGCCAGCGCCGCAAGCGCGCGGTCCGCCGCCTGCTCGTCTTGAATGTCATTCTGCTCGCCCTGCTGCTCGGAGCCGGCGCCGTGCTGGTCTTCGGCCTGAGCCGCGACAATCGGCCGGATTCCGGCGGAGCTCCGCTGGCCGAGGCGACGGCCGCGCCGTCCGAGCCTGCCCCGGCGACGGCGCCGCCTTCCGCATCGCCGACGGCGTCGCCGTCCGCATCGCCGACGCCCTCCGCGACTCCGTCGCCCGAGCCGTCGGCTTCTCCGTCGGCAGCTCCATCGGCTGCGCCGAGCGCTTCGCCGTCCGAGCCTTCCACGCCGCCGAGCGGCTCGGGAGCAGGGGCGCGGCCGACGGCTTCGCCGTCCGGCTGGTCGGGCCTCGTGCCCAAGGACGCGCCGACGATCCGCCTCGCCTTTACCGGCGACATCCTGCTGGCCGCCAAGGTAGCCGGCCTGATGGAGAGCGAGGGGCTGGACTACCCGTTCACCGGCGCGGCCGAGCGGCTGTCCAAGCCCGATCTGACCGCCGGCAATCTGGAGACGCCGATCACGTCACGCGGCAATCCTGCCACGGGCAAGCAGTTCGTCTTCAAGGGCAAGCCGGCATACGTGAAGCCGCTCAAGGACGCCGGCTTCGACGTCGTCACGCTCGCCAACAACCATACGCTCGACCAGGGCGTCGAGGGGCTGCTCGATACGATCGGCCATCTGGACGACGCCGGACTGCCGCATGTCGGCGGCGGCCGCACCGACAAGGAAGCGTACGCGCCGGTCGTGCTGGAGAGCGGCGGCGTCAAGGTCGCCTATCTCGGCGTCAGCCGCGTGCTGCCGGTTGTCGAGTGGAAAGCCGGCCCGACCCGTGCCGGCGTCGCCGAAGCCTATGATCCGGCGCGCGCGGAGGAGGCGATCCGCGCCGCTCGCAAGCAGGCGGATCTCGTCGTCGTCATGGTCCATTGGGGCCGCGAGCGCGCCGATCAGCCGGTCGACCACCAGCGCTCGCTCGCGCGGGCGTTCATCGACGCCGGAGCCGATCTCATCATCGGCGCGCATCCGCATGTGCTGCAGGGCTTCGAGCTGTACAAGGGCAAATGGATCGCGTACAGCCTCGGCAACTTCATTTTCACCTCCAATGCGAACTCGAACACGAGCGAGACCGGCGTGCTCGACGCCGTCTGCGCCAAGGACGGCCGCTGCGGCCTCCAGTTCCACCCGATGAAGATCGCTCAGTCGCGCCCTGCGCCCGTCTCGGGCGAGCAGCTTGCGGCTCAGCTGAAGCGGCTGAACGGCATCAGCAAGGCCGCCACCATCGGAGCGGACGGGACGGTGAAGCCGCGTTGAGAAGTCCGCGAGACGGCGAGGCCGCGTTGAGAAGTCCGCGGGGAGGTGAGCCGCGTTGAGGAATCCGTGCGTCGCGCATCGCGGCTGGTCGAGCCTCGCTCCGGAGAACACGCTCTCGGCGCTCCGGCTGGCCGCGGAGGCGCCCGACATCGGCTGGGCGGAGATCGACGTGCAGCTGGCGGGCGACGGGACGCCTGTGCTGCTCCATGACCGCACGCTCAGGCGGACGACGACCGGAGGGCGCCGCGAAGCGGCCGATCTGACGGCCGAGCAGCTGGGCCGGCTCGACGCGGGCAGCTGGTTCTCGGCCGCCTATCGGGGCGAGCCGGTGCCGACGCTGGCCGAGGCGCTGCGCGAATTCGGCGGGCGGCTGCGCTTCAACATCGAGCTCAAGCGCCACGGCGGGGCGGACGGCCTGGAGGAGCGGGTGCTCGCAGCGGTGCGCGACGCCGGCATGGAGCAGCGCTGCGTGCTGACCTCGTTCAGCCGCGGTTCGCTGCTTCGGCTGCGCGAGCTCGGAGGCGCCGTGCCGACCGGCCTGATCGCCGACAGCTGGAACGGCCGCCTGCCGGAGGAGCTGCGGGAGCTGGGCTGCGGCCTGCTGTCGATCGACTACCGCGCTTTGAACCGGGAGCGGCTGCGGCGGCTTCGCGAGGCGGGCCTGCGCGTCATGGCGTGGACGATCGACGATTACCGGCTCATCCGTCAGCATGCTCTGATGGATGACCGGCTGATGATTTGCACGAACGATCCGGCGTGCTGGCGCGAGGCGATGCGCAGCCTGCCGCAGCCGCACCGGACCTGGGACTGACAACAGCGAGGCGCGTTGGCGTCGAAAGGGGGAAGACGATGGACGCGTGGGGCTTGCTCGACGGCCAGCCGCTGCTGAGGCTGGCCGCCGCGGCCGCCGGAGCGGCCGCGATCGCGGGCGCGGCTTGGCGCTTGCGCGCGCTGTCCGGCTCGGGAGCGCTTGCGGCCGCAATGGTCGGCACCGGTTATGTCGCGCTGGGCGGACCGTTCTGGTTCGGCCTGCTGCTGGCGTTTTTCGTCAGCTCGACGCTCTGGTCGAAGTGGAAAAAGCATCACCGCGCCAAGGCCGGCGCGGAGCGCGGCTATGCCAAGGGCAGCCGCCGCGACGCCGGACAGGTGCTGGCCAACGGCGGGGCGGGGCTGCTCCTTTGCGCCGCCTACGCCATCTGGCCGCAGCCTTGGCTGGCGCTCGCTTTTGTCGGCGTCATGGCGAGCGTCAACGCCGACACCTGGGCGACGGAGATCGGCGCCCTGAGCCGCCGCCTGCCGCGGTCGGTGCGCACGCTCCGCCGCGTGCCGGCCGGCACGAGCGGCGGCGTCACGCCGCTCGGCACCGGTGCGGCGCTGCTCGGCGGCGCCTTCATCGGGGCCGCCGCCGCGCTGCTGGCTGCGGCCGCGCCGCTCGCCTGGGGCGCCGCCGCGGCCGTCCCCGCGCCGCCGCTTGGCGCGCTGCTGGCTGCCGGCGCGCTCGCCGGACTGGCCGGCGCGCTCGCCGACTCGTGGCTCGGCGCGACGTTCCAGGTCATGTACCGCTGCTCCGCCTGCGGCAGCGAGACGGAGCGCGCCGAGCATTGCGGGCGTCCCGCCGAGCGAGTGCGCGGCTTCGCCTGGATGACCAACGACGCGGTCAACCTCGTCTCGTCGCTGCTCGCCGGCGCGCTCGCCGCGGCGATGGCGCTGCTGGGATAACCGCCGGAGAGGGCGGGGATCGACGCTCCCGCGCTTTCCGGCGGAGCGTTCCGGACGCTCGCGCCCGCCGCCTCACGCACCGCCTCCATGCCATGCCAAAAAGCCTTTCCCGGCAGCAGCTGCCCGGGAAAGGCTTTTTCTGGCTTTGGCGATGCGATGCGGCTATTCGGACGGAGAATCGACCAGCTCCTCGAGCTGGCGGATGACGTCCTCGAACACGCTCATCGCCTGCTCGATCGGCTCCGGCGAGCTCATGTCGACGCCGGCCTTGCGCAGGATGTTGATCGAGAAGTCGCTGCCGCCGCTCTTCAGGAAGCCGAGGTAGCGGTCGACCGCAGGCTGGCCCTCGTCGAGGATCTGCTTGGCGAAGCTCGTCGCCGCCGAGAAGCCGGTCGCGTATTTGTACACATAGAAGCTGTTGTAGAAATGCGGAATGCGCGCCCATTCCATCTCGATGTCCTTGTCGACCGTCATGCCCTTGCCGTAGTACAGCTCGTTGAGGCCGTAGTAGATCTTGGACAGCTCCTGCGGCGTCAGCGACTCGCCCGCCTCCGCCTTCTCGTGGATGATCTTCTCGAACTCCGCGAACATCGTCTGGCGGAACACGGTCGTGCGGAACTGATCGGCATAGTAGGTGAGCAGGTACATCTTTTCCTTGCGGTCGGTCGATTTCTTGAGCAGATGGTCCATGAGCAGCGCCTCGTTGAGCGTGCTGGCCACCTCCGCGAGGAAGATCGTGTACTGCGCGTCGCGGTACTTCTGGTTGCCGTCGGAATAGAACGAGTGCAGCGCGTGCCCCATCTCATGCGTCAGCGTGAACATGCTGTTGAGGTTGTCCTTATGGTTGAGCAGCACGTACGGATGCGTGCCGTAGGCTCCCCAGCTATAGGCGCCGCTGCGCTTGCCTTCGTTCTCGTAGACGTCGATCCAGCTGTCCGAGTAGCCTTGCTGCAGCGCCTTGCCGTAGTCCTCGCCGAGCGGCTTCAAGCTTTCGGCCGTAATTTTCTTCGCTTCGTCGAACGTGATCTTCATGTCGAATTCGTCCACGAGCGGCGCGAACAGGTCGTACATATGCAGCTCGTCGACGCCGAGCAGCTTTTTGCGCAGCTCCATGTAGCGGTACATGAGCGGCAGCGAGCCGTGCACCGTGTCGATCAGATTCGTGTACACGGTCTTCGGAATGTTGTCGCCGTAGAGCGACATCTCCAGCACGGACGGATATTTGCGGGCTTTGGCGTAAAAGACGTTTTTGGTGACGTTCGCGCTCAGCGTCGAGGCGAGCGTATTTTTGAGCTTGCCGTATGTATCGTACATCGCCTTGAACGCCTCGCGGCGAACGTTCTGGTCCCGGCTCTCCAGGAACTCGATATAGCGGCCGTGCGACAGCTCGACCTCCTCGCCTTGCTCGTTGCGGACCTTCGGGAACTTGAGGTCGGCGTTGTTGAGCATGCTGAAGATCGTGTTCGGCGCGCTGCTGATGTTGCCGACCTGGGCGAGCAGCGACTCCTCGTTTTTGGAGAGCACATGGGCTTTCTGCCGCTTCATCTCCTCGAGCGTATGCTTGTACGGAGCGAGCTGCGGGTCGGCGATGAACGCCTCGAGCTTTTCTTCCGGCAGCGCGAGCACCTCGGGCGTCAGGAAGCTGAGCGCCTCGCCGGCCTCGACGCTGAGCTTTTGGGACTTCTCGGACAGCGCCTGGTATTGCGGCTCCGCCGTATCCTCGTGATGCTTCATGTTGGCGAATACGTACAGGCGCTCCACATGGTAGCCGATGTCGTCCTCGAGCTCGAAGCAAGCCTTGAGGCGGGACGCTTCGGAGAGCGTGCCCTGGAACGCGGCGGCGGAGCGGATGAGCTCCTTCGCCTTGCCGTATTCCTTGTCCCAGGCGGCCTGGTCGGCAAAGATGTCTTCCAGCTTCCAACGGTACTCCGGTGCGGTTTCGGAACGTTTCGGTACTTGGCTCATGATAGCCCTCCTTGGAAGGTTCGGTAGTGGAGCCGCGTCCGCGCTCCCGGAAGCGGGATGGGCGGGCGCGGCGGCGGGCGGCGCGCCGGCGGCGATGCGCGGCGGAGCTCCGCCCAGCAGGGTCAGCGACAGCAGCACGGGCAACCATTTCATTCGGCAGGCCTCCATCGGGAACAAGAATACCCTTTAGTATGCCTGCCTGGGGCTTGCCTTATGTTCCCATGCGGAACAAGGAGGCGACGAGGAGCACGAACGCGATCGAGACGAGCGCGATCGCGCTGATCGCGAGCGGCTTGCGCACTCGATCCGGCAGCGACGACCGGTTCATGAGGACGATCGCGGCCAGGCAGAAGCTGGCGATGATGAAGATGACGGCATTGGTGGTGTCCATCCGGGCAAGGCTCCTCCATTTTATGGGAATTGATCCGGGGATGCGTGTAACCTTCGTGAAGGGCGGGGAGTAATCCTGCCGCCGGCTCTTAGACCTCGCGCAAATTTTGCAGAATCGTCTGCAGCTCTTCCTCGCGGCCTTCGAACTTCTCCGGACGGAAGCGGCTCTCCGCCCAATGCATCAGCTCCGGACGGCTCAGGAACGTATGGCATTCCTCGCCCCATTGGTCGGAAATCTCCCTTGCGATGATCGTCTTGCCGTGGACCTCGACGTTCAGCATATTGTATTTGTCGGTCTTGTAGATCAGATGTTTTTTGATCATGACGATAAATCCCCCTTCATGTGTCGGACTTGCTATCCCTTCATCATAGCGCTAAAAATCGTTGCAAAGCAAACAAGAGGTGGATTAGCATGGAAATGCATCCCTCCTTTTCGAAAAAGGGATGCTCCGCCGTCGCCGCGAGAGCGGCGGGGAAGACGAGAAGAGGAGAGATGAACGCATGAACCCATTCATGAGCAGGGGCCGCGAGCCTGAATCAAATCCGCCATCGTTCAGCCGGGAGCGCTACGAGCAGTCGGGCGTGGCGATGACCTGCCGAAGCTTCGCGGAGTACGCCGCGATGTTCGGCCTCGAGCCGGAGGCGTTCCATGGAATCGCCGTCGCGGATGTAGCCGCAGGAGCATCTTCGTTCTGCGCCGGCGCGAGGGCGGCGGGAGCGGATGCTTATGCCTTCGATCCGCGCTTCGGCGAGCCGCTCGGCAGCTGGGCGCAGTCGGCCCGGGAGGAGATCGAGCTGTCCACGGCCAAGCTGGACGCGCTGAAGGAGACATTCGACTGGAGCTACTACGGCACGCTGGAGCGCCATCATGCGGAGCGGATCGCTTCCCTGGAGCGCTGTCTGGCCGACCGAGCCTCGGTGGAGGCGGAAGGAAGATATTTGGCGGCGATGCTGCCGACTCTGCCTGCGCCGGACGGGAAGTTCGACCTCGTCTTCTGCAGCCATTTCCTATTTCTATATGCGGAGCAGTTCGGCTACCGCTTCCATCGCGACGCGGCGTTGGAGCTGATGCGCGTCTGCCGGCCAGGCGGCACGGTGCGGATCTACCCGCTGCTGTCGCTGGCCGCCGAGCCTTATCCGGAGCTGGAGCGGCTGCTCGACGAGATCCGCGCGGCCGGCGGACGGCCGGATCTGAAGCCCTCGAGGCTGCCTTTTCTGCCGCAGTCGACCCATTTTCTCGAAATCGTCCGGTAAAGAACGGCTATAGCCGTCTCGACCTCATTGCAATCAGGGAGTGGCGAGTGTATAATGGGCTTATTCGCTGCTTCAAGCAGCGTCATTTTAGGAGGTTGTTCATTTGAAAGGAACAGTTAAGTGGTTCAACGCAGAAAAAGGCTACGGCTTCATCCAGGTTGAGAACGGCGAAGACGTATTCGTTCACTTCTCTGCGATCCAAGCAGAAGGCTTCAAGTCCCTCGACGAAGGCCAAGAAGTTGAATTCGACATCACGGACGGCAACCGCGGTCCTCAAGCTGCGAACGTAGTCAAGCTGTAAGATCCGCTTCGTCGGATTCGCTTATTATAGAGCAAGATAAGGCCCCTTTCGAGGGGCCTTATTTTTTTTGCCGAGCGGCCTCCGGCCGCCAGCGGCGGCATCCGTCAAGCGGACCGGCGGCTGGCGCTTGATTCGTCTATGCGTTTTGTCTCCCCGCTCGGGACCGGAATCCCGGCTCGATCCCCCTTTCGCGGCCCACGCGGCGGTGATCGTTTTCCGCTTCGACACTGGATTTTAAGGCATCAGGATGGTAAAGTATCAATGGAGGTTTACCATGAGGGACCGTTTCTTCGTACCGGACGCCAGGCTCGGCATCGACTTGCCCCGCCTGGATCGGAATTGGGATCAATATGACGCCGCGGAGCAGATGGGGATCGTGGAGCAGTGGGAGCTGATCCGCGGCCGCATTCCGGACGTCATTTTCGCTCTGGAGAGACAGATCGTCCTCCTGCAGCGGGAGCTGGACGAGGAGGAGGACTTCGCTCGCTCATGCCGCCTCAATTCCGACATCGCCGAGCTGGCGAGCCGCATCAATGACCTGCATATTTGGTACCGCGTCAATCAGGAGATTGAAGCGCGGCGCCATTCCTGACGACCGCTAGGAGGGCGCCTCGAATGAACGACAGGACGATCGGAGCCGTCAAGGCTCCGTCCAAGCCGATGAACTTGATGTACCGCGTCTACCGCTATGTGCTGCCCGGCGTATCGGCAGAGCTGGCCGCCCTGCGCCGCCGGGCGGAGCTCATCCCCGATCCCGAGCTGCGGACGCAGGCGCTCGCGAGCATGAGGGACAAGCGGTTCCACTGCCAGGGCGGCTGCGTCTACGCGATCCTAGATCCGTCCAAGCGCCGCCTGCTCATTCCGCTGATCGTCGCGCTGCAGACGATCAGCGACTACCTGGACAATCTATGCGACCGCAGCACCTCGCTCGATCCGGACGACTTTCGCCTGCTGCATCGCTCGATGCTGGACGCGATCGACCCGGACGCCGAGCTGACGAACTATTACGCGCGGAGGGCCGAGCAGGATGACGGCGGCTATCTGCATCATCTCGTGCGGACTTGCCAGCAAGCCGTGCGCCGGCTGCCCGGCTATGCGGCCGCGCAGCCCGAGGTCGCGCAGCTCGTCTCGCTGTACGGCGACCTGCAGGTGTACAAGCACATCCGCAAGGACCTGCGCGAGGAGCAGCTGCTCGCCTGGCGGGAGCGGCATCGGCAGCTCAGTCCCGAGCTTCGCTGGAACGAGTTCGCCGCCGCGACGGGCTCGACGCTCGGCATGTTCGCGCTGTTCACGGCCGCCGTGGATCCCGGCCTGACGCCGGAGGGCGCCGCCCGCGTGCGAGGCGGCTATTTCCCGCATATATGCGGCCTCCACATTCTGCTCGACTATTTGATCGATCAGGAGGAGGACCTGGCCGGCGGGGACCTCAACTTCTGCAACTATTATCGGGATACCGAGGAGGCGGCGGCGCGCATCGGCGCCATCGTCGAGCAGGCGCGAGCGGATGCGCTCGCCTTGCCCGACCCCGGCTTCCACCGCTTGATCGTCGAGGGGCTGCTGGCTCTGTATCTGTCCGATCCCAAGGTGGGCGGCCAGGAGGACGTGAAGCGGGTGTCCCGCGCGCTCATGAAGGGCAGTCCGCTCGCCCGGCTGTTCTTCCTGCTCAACAGCGTCTGGATCCGCCGGATCCGGGCCTAGCGCGCTTCCGAACCGGTTTCTTTTCTTTTTGCACCTATACTAATGCGTCATTGGAGGACCTACTATGTCAGCAGTCAAATCCATTGCCGTCCTTACGAGCGGCGGAGATTCCCAGGGGATGAACGCGGCGGTGCGCGCTGTCGTGCGCAGCGCCCTTTATCACGGCCTGGACGTATACGGCGTGCAGCGCGGCTATCAAGGACTGATCAACGACGATCTGCGTCCGATGGACCTGCGCAGCGTCGGCGACATCATCCAGCGCGGCGGCACGATCCTGCAGACGGCCCGCTGCAAGGAGTTCATGACTCCCGAGGGCCAGCAAAAGGGCGCCGAGGTGCTGCGCGAGCGCGGCATCGACGGCCTCGTCGTCATCGGCGGCGACGGCTCGTACCAAGGAGCCAACAAGCTGAGCAAGCTCGGCATCAAGACGATGGGCCTGCCGGGCACGATCGACAACGACATTCCGTTCACGGACTTCACGATCGGATTCGACACGGCGGTGAGCATCGTCGTCGACGCCATCAACAAGCTGCGCGATACGATGACGTCCCATGAGCGCTCCTCGATCGTCGAGGTCATGGGCCGCCACTGCGGCGACATCGCCCTGTACGCGGGCCTGGCGAGCGGAGCGGAGACGATCCTCGTGCCGGAGGTGCCGTACGATCTGGACGAAGTCTCCCGCCGCATGCAGGACAATTTCCGCCACGGCAAGCGCCACAGCATCATTATCGTCGCTGAAGGCGCCGGCAAGGGCCAGGACGTCGCCGACCATATCACGAGCTGCTGCGGCATCGACCCTCGCGTCACGGTGCTGGGCCACATCCAGCGCGGCGGCTCTCCGACCCACAACGACCGCGTGCTGGCGAGCCAGCTCGGCGACTTCGCCGTGCGCCAGCTGATGGCGGGCGAGTCGGCCAAGTCCTGCGGCATCATCAAGGGCGAGCTGACGGCGACGGACATCGACCTGGTCGTCAACACCAAGAAGCCGTTCAACATGGACCTGTACAACCTGGCCCTTCGCCTGTCCCAATAAGCCGCAGAGGAGGGCGAGCCCCTTGTTCCTGTACAAAATCGAGCTGCAGCTGCCGGAAGGCAAGCAGGCGCATCTGATCGTGCTCGCGGCGAGCGACGAGAAGGCGTTCTCCTACGTCGAAAGCCATGCGCAGCGCCATTTCCTGCATACCCCCGAGCTTCAGTCGATCGCCATCGTCGAGAAGAAGCGGCCCGAGCCGGGCAGCGGCTATCTGATCGAAGGCTGATCCGCTTCGCGCGCCGAGCGGCCGCGGCGTCCACCATGGACGCCGCGGCCGCTTTTTTTGGCTTGGCGCGGCAAAAAAAGCGGGAGGAGGCAGGTTTCCCTGCCGCCTCCCGCTCGCAATAAAGGCGGATGAGTCCGGCGTTACTTATAATTCGCTTCCGTGTAGTTGTTGCCCGCGTTCCAGAGCAGGTATTCCTTGACGCCCGTGTCGTGGAGCGCCTTGATCTGCGCCTCGACCTCGGCCTTGCCGTACTTGATGTAGTTGCCCTTGCCGAGCCAGCTCGCCGTGAAGTCTTGAATCCAAGGGCGGATGACCGGCTTGAAGCTGCCGATCGGATCGAGCTTCTTGTGCGTATCGACCATCGAGCCCTTGATGACGTCGTACGGCTTCGTATCCGGCGCCTTGGCGCCGTACCAGCCGGTCGAATAGTGGCTCGGGTAGACCATCGGACTGATGACGTCGACATATTTCGAGATTTTGACGAAGTCCTGGCCGATGCCCTCGGCAGCCGGGACGGAGGCGGCGTAGCCGAAGATGTCGACCGAGACGCGGACGCCGAGATCGGCCATCTGCTCCCGCGCGTACTTGACGAATCCGGCGACCGCGTCGACGCGGCTGATGTCGGTCTTCTCATACTTGAGCGAGTCGGCTTTTTTCTCGAAGCCTTCCGGAAAGCGCACGTAATCGAACTGGATTTCCTTGAAGCCGAACTTGACCGCTTCCTTGGCGACGGCGATGTTGTAGTCCCAGACTTCCTTGGAATAAGGGTTGACGAAGCTGTCGCCCTTGCCGTTCTTCCAGACGCTGCCGTCTCCGCGCACGAAGCTCAGCTCCGGATTTTTCGCCGCGAGCACCGTATCCTTGAAGACGACGATACGGGCGATCGGATACACTTTATGCTGCTCGAGCGTCTTCATGAGGCCCGGGAGATCCTTGATGTATTTCTTGGCCGTGCCCATCTCCAGCAGCTCGGGATTGTCGGTCGGGTAGGTGATGTAGCCGTAGTCGTCCTTGATGTCGACGACCATGCTGTTGAGCTCCGTCCGGTCGAGCAGCGAGAGCAGCTTCTCCAGCCGCGCGCCGCCGGCGCTGTGCGCCGTCGCGTAGATGCCTTTGACCTCGGGCGCGTCCGGCTGCGGATCCTTCTTGACGAACTCGCCGCCGGCGTCCGGAGCCTTGACCTCCGCGGCCGGCATCGCGATCACCGGCTTGCCCGCGGCCGCGTTCACATAGGACGCCATCATCTGATGAGAGGCGTCCGACTCCGGACCGGTCCCGCCCGACATCAGCTGCATCATCAGCAGCATCGTTGAATACACCATTTCCATTCTGTTCTCTCCCTATGTACTCTTCTCATGAAATTATAAAACAAGATCCGACAAGCTGACACAAGAAATTTCAGCTAAAAAAGGCCCGCCTGGCGGCGGGCCCTCGGCCTTCTCGGATCGAGAAGGGTCAATGCAGAAGCGTCAGCTTCTGGTATTCGCAAATGCTGTGCTGCACGATCTCCATCGCGTCAGACGGCTCCAGCACGGACAGTCCGTCCCGGAGGACAATCTTGAGATCAAGCTCATGCGCCGTAAGGAAGGAATGAAGCTCAGGCGCCAGCTTTTCCACAATCCTCGAAAGTTTGACCGTTTCCACTTCCACCTTGCATCACCCTTTCTCATTCAGATAACAGGGCAGAACGCTGGGCATGAAACAATGAACTACGGGATAGCTCCAGTATACTCCAATGCGGAGGAGGAAGAAAGGGAAGGGGCCACAAATCCGCTTCCGCCTCTTCCTCCGGTCAGCCGTTGCGCCGGAAATCGCCCATGACGCCGACCGTCTCCACGATATTCACGAACGCCTTCGGATCGAGGCGCCGGACCATCCGCTTCAGCTCGTCGAGCTCGTAGCGGGTCGTCACCGTCATCAGCATGTCGCGCTCCTCGGAGGAGAAGGCGCCTCTCGTCTTGACGATCGTCACGCCGCGCGGACGGGAGAGCATCTGCTTCAGCAGCTCCTCCGTCTTCTGCGTCACGATGAAGGCCGTCACCTTGAGGTGGCGGATATGGACGAGGTCGACGACTTTCCCGGCGGTGAAGATGGAGATCAGCGAGTAGAGCGCGATGTCCCAGTTGCCGGTGAAGACGACGAGGATGCCGATGACGAGGCCGTTGAGGATGAAGATCATCATGCCGACGGGGAGGTCGCGGCTGCGGCTGACGATCGACGCGATGATGTCGAAGCCGCCGGACGAGCCTCCGGCGCGCAGGCAGAGGCCGGTCCCGAATCCGAGCAGCAACCCGCCGAATACCGAGGCGAGCAGGATGTCCTGCGCGACCGGCTGGACAGGGATGAGCTGCATGAAGGCGCTGGCGGCGACGACGGAGTAGCTGCTCCAGAAGACGAAGCGGCGGCCGAGCGTGAACCAGCCCCAGGCGAGCACCGGAACGTTGAGCGCCAGGTACAGCCAGCCGATGTTGCTGCCGGTCAGGTAGCCGATCATCATGGAGATGCCGGAGATGCCCCCGCTCAGCAGCTGCTCCGGAATCAGGAGGATATTGAAGGCGGCCGCGATGAGCATCGAGCCGGCCGTAACGGCCAGCCAGGAGGCCAATGCTTGGTAAGGCTTCATGCTTCCTCCGTTTCCGCCGCCGGAGGCTTGTCCCCTGGGCGGCCGTTCCCTTTGCATACGCCCGTAGTATGGCTGTTTGCCTGCGACTGGTATTCACCAGGTTCTTTGTGCTATACTTAACAGGATATTTTTGAAGCGAGCTTCGCAAAGAGAAGGAGTTTGAATAAGATTTGAAAACATTTGCTGAATTTGGCCTCGACGCTAAGGTGTTGCAGGCAATTACGGAGCTGGGATTCGAGGAATCCACGGCAATTCAAGATAAGGCCATCCCGATCGCCCTCGCAGGCACCGATCTCATCGGCCAGGCCCAGACGGGCACAGGCAAGACCGCAGCCTTCGGCATCCCCCTCATCAACAACATTCCGACGACCGAGGATCGCATCGTTGCGCTCATCATGACGCCTACCCGCGAGCTGGCCATCCAGGTCGCCGAGGAGATCGGCAAGCTTTCCCGCTTCAAGGGCATCCGTTCCCTTCCGATCTACGGCGGACAAGAGATCGGCCGCCAGATCCGCGCGCTCAAGAAGCGTCCGCAGATCATCATCGGCACCCCGGGCCGTCTGCTCGACCACATCAACCGCAAGACGATCAAGCTTGACGACGTCCAGCACGTCGTGCTTGACGAGGCGGACGAAATGCTCGACATGGGCTTCATGGAGGACATCACGTCCATTCTGAGCCTCGTGCCGGAGCAGCGCCAGACGATGCTCTTCTCGGCGACGATGCCTCCGAACATCCAGCGTCTCGCCCAGCAGTTCCTCAAAAATCCCGAGCATGTCTCGGTCATCCCTAAACAGGTTACCGCTCCGACGATCGACCAGGCCTACATCGAAGTGCACGAGCGTCAGAAGTTCGACGCCCTGAGCCGCTTGCTCGATATGGAAAGCCCAGAGCTGGCGATCATCTTCGGCCGCACGAAGCGCCGCGTCGACGAGCTGAGCGAAGCGCTGCAAAAGCGCGGCTACTCCGCGGACGGCCTGCATGGCGACCTGAGCCAGAACCAACGCGACAACGTCATGCGCAAGTTCCGCGACGGCAGCATCGACGTGCTCGTCGCGACGGACGTCGCGGCTCGCGGCCTCGACGTATCCGGCGTGACGCATGTCATCAACTTCGACCTCCCGCAAGATCCGGAGAGCTATGTCCACCGCATCGGCCGTACGGGCCGCGCCGGCAAGGAAGGCACGGCATGGAGCTTCGTGACGCCGCGCGAGACGGATCACCTGCACTTCATCGAGAAGGTGACGCGCCAGCGCATCTCCAAGAAGCCGGTTCCGTCCATCGCGGAGGCGATCGAGGGCAAGCAGCGCATCACGGCGGAGCGCATCATCGAGATCGTGCAGACGGACAGCTTCCAAGAGTACAAGGGCATCGCCATCCAGCTGCTGGAGCAGTACGACTCCGTCAATGTGCTCGCTTCGGCGATCAAGCTGATCACCGGCGAGAAGAAGGACGTCAGCATCGAGCTGACGCCGGAAGATCCGATCCGCGCCAAAAAGCGCCGTCCGGATGTACGTTCGAGCGGTCGCCGCTTTACGGGCAGCGGCTACGGCGGCAATCGCGGCGGCACTGGCGGCGGTACTGGCGGCGGTACTGGAGGCAGCGGCAGCGCTCCTCGTGGACGCAGCGGATACGGCAGCGGCAGCAGCAGCTACGGCGGCAATCGCGGCGGCAGCCGTGACGGCTACAAGCCGAGAGGCGAGGGCGGCCGCAGCTACGAAAGCCGCGGAGAGAACCGCGGCAACAGCGGCGGCGGCGACCGTCGTCCCAAGTTCTCCTCGGACGACTTCGTCAACCAATAATCCTGCACGATGCGTCTAGACGAAAAGCCGGGACAACCGCATATGCGGCCATCCCGGCTTTTCGTTTGCAAAGAAGAAGGTGCATCGCCGTTTCATGCCTAGCCCCGATTCAGCGGAGTCGCCTTCCGGACCGAGCTTATCCTGCCTGGCAGGAATCCCGTAGTCCGGTCTCGGTCGGCATCCGTCGGATCAGTACCAGAATGCACGTGTGATGATGACCAGAAGAATGAACAGGACCAGAATGGCTCCCGTGCTGTATCCGCCGAAGCCGCCACCGAATCCTCCGTAAGCTGCGCCCATATCGACACCTCCTATGAAATGGATTGATTTGGGTGAAGCTGATGTCAGTGTATGCGGGGGACAGTTGTACGGACAGGACGAATGCCCGGTCTCGATATAGTTGGGCTTCTGCTGCGATACGCGGTATAATAGAAGCAATAGTCAGCTGGGGGGAATGAGTACGACATGGAAATGAGAGGCATTATGGGCGGCTTCTACCGCCTTTCCGAATGGATCATGAGGCTTGCGGTCATCAATCTGCTGTGGGTCGTCTGCTCCTTTCCGTTTGCGTTTTTGGTGCTGACCGCATTCCTTTCCACGGGGATCGAAGATGTCGACGTCGCGGCAAGCTTTTTCAGCTGGATGTTCCTCGCGCTCGTCGTCGCCCCGTTCACGCTGTTCCCGGCGACGTCCGCGATGTTCGGCGTCGCGCGCAAGTGGGTCATGGGCGACCTGGACGTGCCTTTGTTCAAGACCTTTTTCCGGACCTACAAGGAAAACTATGTGCAGAGCATGGTCGGCGGCATCTTGTATGCGCTTCTATTCGCCATCATGATCGTCGATTACCGGGTATATATGAACAATCCGAGCCTGCAGCTCGTCTCGTACATCTTCATCGGCCTGATGCTGCTGCTGTCGATCTCGGTGTTCAATTTCTTCTCGATGGTCGTGCATTATCACATGAAGACGTTCCAGCTGCTCAAAAATGCGATCCTCATCACGATCGGGCGGCCGCTGCGCTCGTTCTCCACGGCGATCGTGGCCGGGTTCATCCTGTATATCAGCTTCACGAAGATCACGTTCCTGATCCCGTTTTTCATGGGCAGCTTGATCGCTTACTTCGCATTCTGGAACTTCTACCTCGTCTACCAGAAGGTGCAGTCCCAGCTGGAGGAGAAGAATCGGCTCGCCGCGGAAGAAGCCGACGTCGTGGATACGGAGCTTGGAGAGGGCGCCAAAAAATAAAGCGGCGAATTTTACTTTTGCGGCCGCAAGGCTTATAATAGCTATACATCCTGCGATGCTCGTTACGGCTTTAAATTGTTTTGAACCAATGGCTGTTTCCCGGGAGTTCAACATCGATGTGCGGCTGACACGCCTTCATTTCATGGAGGATCTCAAAGGCAGATCTGCGGACACCCACCTGCGAGAGCGGGTTCAGAAACAAGCAAGCCGGACGGCATCGCGGGACTTAATTCTAGAGTTCAAGACGACTCTGACAGCTGTCAGAGCCTTTTTTTTGAAACGGCATGCCTGATGCCGACATACGAGCCACACCCTTATACATAGAGGTCGGAGGGGGAATCATCCTTGCTGAAACGGACGCTTTTCGGTTTGCTGCGCAGCTTCGAGCAGTCGGGGGATAAGGCGAAGGATCCGCTGCTCAAGTCCCATTACTACAAGCTCTCCAAGGACAAGGCTTTTGACGAGGTTCTAAGCACGCTCAAGAAGATGCAGGGCTACAAGGTGCTGCATGACGTGCCGTCGGTCGGCGAGATCGTACTGGAGAAGCGGACCGTCACAGGCCGGACGATGGACATCACCGTCTCGGTCATCGGTACGGGACCCGTCACATCCGCGGTCGATATCTACTCCGCTTCGCGGGGCTCCCTCGGGGATCTCGGCGCCAATTACCGGGTCATTCTCGATATTTACCGCACCCTGGACAAAAAGCTGGCGGCCGTCAAGACGACCTCCTGAACAAGCAAAAAGCGAGCGAAGGACATCGTCCCTGCTCGCTTTTCTGTTCCTGGCGCTACAGCAGCGCGCGCACCGCTTCGACAGCGGCTTCGTAATTCGGATGCTCGGTCATCTCGCCGAGCACCTCGACATAACGGATCGTGTCGTCGGCGTCGAGAACGAAGATCGAACGCATGTCGAGGCCGAACTCCTTGATGTAGACGCCGTAGGCTTGGCCGAACTCATTGCCCTTGTAGTCGGAAAGAAGGACGACTTTGTCGATGCCCGCCGCGCCGCACCAGCGCGCCTGGGCGAAAGGCAGATCCGCGCTCACCGTCAGCACGGCCACGTTGTCGCCGAGCTTCGCGGCTTCCTCGTTGAAGCGGCGGGTCTGGGCGTCGCAAACGCCGGTGTCGATGCTCGGCACGACGCTGATCAGCTTGATCTTGCCTGCATAATCGCCGAGCGTGGCCGTGTCCACGAGCGATTTGTTGAGGGTGAATGCAGGGGCTTTGTCGCCTGCCTGAAGCTGCGGGCCGACCAGCGTGATCGGGTTGCCCTTGAAGCTTGCTTGACGTTCTTGAGCCATCTGATATGTCCTCCTTCATTTGCAACAATGGAATAGGAAATGCCTTCTCATTATAAACATTCGCCAACCCGGTTGTCCAATCGGGAAAGAAGGGGAGAGCCTCATGATTTTCCTGCGCTACGAAAGCTTTCGGGGATACCTGAAGTCGTATCCCGTCACGTCGATCCTGATCGCGCTGAACCTGATCCTGTTCGCCGGCCAGCTGCTGACGAACGACCGCCTCACCTACGATCTGATGTTCATCCAGTGGCAGGATCAGCCCGGCTATGCCGACAATGCCTTCGGCCTCCAGGAGCCGTGGAGGTACATCACCTCGATTTTCGTGCACGGCAGCCTGCAGCATCTGTTCTTCAACCTGTTCGCCTTGCTCGTTTTCGCTCCGCCGCTGGAGCGGCTTATCGGCGCCTGGCGCTACACGCTGCTGTACGTGCTGAGCGGCATCGCCGGGAACGTGCTGTCCGCGGTCGCGATTACCGGAGTCCAGTCGTCTCTCGGCGCGTCAGGCGCCATTTACGGCGTTTACGGCGCCTATCTGTTCATGGCGCTGCACCGCAAGGGCATGATGGACGAGAGCTCGGTCAAGACGGTCTACATGATTCTGATCCTGGGCGTCGTGTCGCTGCTGTTCTATTCCAACATCAACTGGTATGCCCATCTGGGCGGCCTCATCGGCGGCTATCTGATCTACGCCGCGATGGACAACAAGGAGCGCTACCGCCGGGCCCGCCAGCGTTGAGGCGGGGGTTGCGGCAACCCTAGCCATGCCCCCCATGCGGCGCTGATCAGCCGCGTGGGGCGTTGCAGGAGCTGGCCTCGCATAAGAGCGAGTCCTGCTCCGCCAAACGAAAAGCCCCTTCCGTCTGGAGACGGAAGGGGCTTTTCGTTTGCGTGTTATTCGCGGTTGCTGAAGAAGATCATGATGTACTTGACCAGCTCCAGCAGAGAGATGAGGGCGGCCGCGACGTAGGTCAAGGCGGCGGCGTTGAGCACTTTGGATACGCCGCGCTCTTCCTCGTTGGAGATGAAGCCCTCGGATACCATCAGCTCGCGGGCGCGGCTGCTGGCGTTGAACTCGACCGGCAGCGTGATGAGCTGGAACGCGACGGCGACCGAGAAGAAGATGATGCCGATGCCGATCAGGCCGGTCGCCTGGAACAGGAAGCCGCCGATCAGCAGGAACGGCGCGATGCCGGAAGCGAAGTTGACGACCGGGAAGATCCGGTGGCGCAGCGTCAGCATCGGGTAGCTCACCTTATGCTGGATCGCGTGGCCGACCTCGTGGCAGGCGACCGAGATCGCCGATATGGAGCTCTCGTAGTAGACCGGCTCCGACAAGCGGACGACGCGGTGGATCGGATCGTAGTGGTCGCTCAGGCGGCCCGGAACCGGCTCGATCGGCACGTCGTACAGTCCGTTCGCGTCAAGCAAGCGGCGCGCGGCCTCGTAGCCCGTCAGGCCGCTCATCGCCTGCACCTCGGACCAGCGGTTGAACGTGCCCTTGACTCTGAACTGCGCCCAGATCGACAGAGCGAAGGCGATCAGGATCAGGAAGTCCATCGGATGAAAAAACAAGGCAATCCCTCCATCTTTCTTCGTTGGCTACATGAAATTGCCCTTGTTCAGAATCAGCATCAGCGCCTCGATGCATGCCGCGGTCTGCGGGATGAGGCGCTTGACGGCTTGGTTGGCCTGCTTCGGCTTGAGATTCTGAATGACGGGCTCAAGCTCCTTGACCTCGCGCTCGAGCTGCGTCAGATGCAGCTCGAGATCGCTGAGTCGCTGCGTGACCTGGGACACGGATGAGACCTTGGTCCAGCTGTCCAGGGCTTGCTTGATTTCGTCCAACGTATATTTTTCTTTCTTCAACTGTTCTATACGCTGGAGGCGTTCCAAGGTTTCACGACTATAGAGCCGATAATTGCCCTCGCTGCGGGCTTCGGGCTGGATCAAGCCTAGCTTCGTGTAGTAGTCGATCGTTCTGGAGCTGACCTCAGCCTGCTTGGACAATTCACCGATCTTGAGCAGTTGTTCAGCCATTTCTCCTCCACCATCCTTATCAAACCCTTGCTTCTCTATGAAAACTATGATAATCGGTAAGCCTTCATGCCGTCAAACCCAGCCGTTTCCTGTTGCCGGTCCAGCGAGGGAGAAAAGCGGGATTGTCGAGAAAGCTTACATGAAGGCTGGATGCATCGCATGACTTCTGACGGATCGGTTTTTCATCCTGGTTTCGCGGCAAAACCGAAGGATAGCCTGGGAGGATCGTCCGTTCTCGCTGAATGTGGGGGGAAAACTTAACATTCGTTACGATATGAAAGGGGAACGTTTGATATTCTTTTCGTTTCTGAAAAATAGGTTATTGTCAAAGCAGGTACTTCTGACTATAATGGCATTAAGTCTTTCATCACACGTTAGAGAACATTACATTAGGGAGTGGTCGTAGTGGTCAAAAAGATGCTGATTTCCATGAGCGCATTGCTGGTGCTTTTCCCGGCGATGGCGTTCGCAGAGGATCCTTCGGGAGCGACGCTCAACATGGGTCTAAATGCCCTGTGGGTCATGCTGGCGGCGATTCTGGTCCTGCTCATGCAAGGAGGATTCATCCTGCTGGAGACGGGCTCGACCCGCATGAAGAACGCCGGGCACGTCGCCGGCAAGACGATCTTCACGGTCGGCCTTTGCTCGCTGGTCTACTGGGCGCTCGGCTACGGCATCGCCTTCGGAGGCTCCGGCAACGACTTCTTCGGATGGGGAGACTTCTTCTTCGATCCGGCCAAGACGTCGGTCGACAACGGCCTTCCTACTACGGTCTTCTTCCTGTTCCAGCTCGCTTTCGCGGCGGTATCGCTGTCGATCGCATGGGGCGGCTTCGCGGAACGCGCCAAGCTGTCCGTATACTTGATCTTCACGATTCTGTTCACGGCTCTCATCTATCCGGTCGTCGCGCACTGGATCTGGGGCGGGGGCTTCCTCGCCCAAGACGGCGCGCAAGACTTCGCAGGCTCTACGGTCGTCCACTTGACCGGCGCCCTCGCCGCTCTGGCAGGCACGATCCTGCTCAAGCCGCGCATCGGCAAGTTCAACAAGGACGGCTCCGCCAATGAGATCCTCGGCCACAACCAAGTGTTCACGGCGCTGTCGGTCCTCATCCTGTGGGTAGGCTGGTTCGGCTTCAACGCCGGCTCCACGGTCGCGATCGGCGACGGCTTCTTCGGCTTCGTCGCCTTCAACACCCAGCTGGGCGCAGCCGGCGGCGCAGTCGCGGCGCTCCTCATCTCCTGGGCGGTGCTGGGCAAGGCGGACATCGGCACGACGCTGAACGGCGCGCTCGCCGGCCTCGTCGCCATCACAGCCTCCTGCGCCTTCGTCGATCCATGGGCGGCAGTCGTCATCGGCTTGGTCGCCGGCATCCTCGTCTTCTACAGCGTCCGCTTCTTCGAAAAAATGAAAATCGACGATCCGATCTTCGCCCTCTCCGTGCACGGCGCGGCCGGCATCTGGGGCACGCTCGCCAACGGCATCTTCGCCACGGAAGAGCTCGCCACCAAAGTCGGCGTCGGCCAAGGCGGCCTGATCGATACCGGCAGCTGGCATCAGCTGTGGGTCCAGTTCGAGAGCGTCGTCATCTGCGGCGTGTTCGTCCTCGCCGCGAGCTTCATCCTGCTCGGCATCATGAAGGCCATCATGGGCCTGCGCGTCACGGAGGAGCAGGAGATCGCCGGCCTCGACCTGAGCGAGCACGGCAACTACGGCTATCCGGAGCAGCTCAAAAAACCTTCCGGCCAGAATATCCAAGCGTAGCGGAATCTGCTACACTTCATCCAGAGCTTGGATCAGGCCAGAGGGGAGAGACGCCGCATGACAGACCCGGGTTGGCATCAGCTGCTTCACGGAATCGCCCGCGCGGAAGATTCCGCCAGCCTGCATCGCCTTCGCGAGCTTGTCCACGACCGGATGGTCGCCCGGCTGCCTCAGCAACAGACAGAACAATTCTATGCCGAGCTGAATGACGCGCACGACGCTATGATTCGTCGCGCCATTCAGCTCGCTCAAAGCGAATTGGCGCGGCTCGGGATGGGAACTCCCCCCGCGCCTTTTGCCTATTTGTTGTTCGGGAGCGGCGGGCGCAGGGAACAGACATTGCTCAGCGATCAGGACAGCGGCATCGTTTATGGCGATTCGCCGGATGGCGAAGGCCGAGAAGAAAGCCGCCGCTATTTTGCCGCCCTGTCGGACCAGGTCGTCCAGCTGCTGCTCGGGGCGGGCTATCCGCTCTGCGAGGGCAATGTGCTGAGCAGCAATTCGGAGTGGTGCCGCCCGCTTTCGAGCTGGCAGGAGCGGCTAGGGCGCTGGTTCGACGAGCCGGCGTGGGAGCCGGTGCGCTATTTGCTGATCGTGGCGGACAGCCGCTGCGTGTTCGGCGCTCCGGAGCTCCACGAGGAGCTCATGGCCTACTTTTATCGAGACGTCATCCAACAGCCCGTCATCGTGAAGCGAATGCTGGAAAATACGATGAAGCACAAGGTGCTGCTCAATGTGTTCGGCCAGCTCCTGCGGGAGCCGTACGGCGAAGACGCGGGCAGCCTCGACATCAAATACGGCGCCTACATCCCGATGGTCAATGCCATCCGCCTGCTGGCGATCGAGGCCAACCTGCGCGAGACGGGCACGCTGGAGAGAATCCGCGCGCTCGAGGAGCAGGGGCTCGTGCAGCGCTCTGAGGCGGCGGAGTGGATTCAGACGTTCCGCCTGTTCCTGCGGCTGCGGATGATGACGACCGAGCGCATCGAGAACGGCCGGTTCACGACCAACGGCAAGCTGAGCTCGCGCAAGCTGACGAAGGAGATGGCGGAGGAGCTGAAAAGCGGCCTCAAGGTCGGCAAGAAGCTGCAGCGGCGGGTGTACCGGCATACGATGAACAGGCTCTGACGGATGGAAAGGAGTCAACATGAAGGAAAGCAAAGGCGTCAGCCGAATGTGGCAGCTGTACAAGATGGGAGGCGTCACGCCGGCCCTCGCGTCCATGCTGGGAGCGCAGAACGCGCAGCAGATGGCCTTTATGCGCTCGGTCAACCGCGACCTGCGCAAGCAGTCTCTGCTCGATACGCCATTCGACGATCTGGAGACCGTCGTATTCGACTTGGAGACGACGGGCTTCTATCCGTACAACGGAGACGAGATCATCAGCTTCGGCGCGGTGCTGCTCAAGGGAGGGGAGCCGGTCGAGGGCAAGACGTTCTACAGCCTCGTCAACCCGAAGCGCAAAGTTCCCCTCCATATCACGGAGCTGACCGGCATTACGAGCGCAATGGGCGAGGACGCGCCGGAACTGGCCGACGTGCTGCATGATTTCATGGACTTCTGCGGGAAGCGCCTGCTCATCGCGCATGGGAGCGGGCATGACAAGCAGTTCCTGAACGCCGCCTTGTGGAGGACGTACAAATGCAATCTGACCCATCGCGTGCTCGACACGATGATGGTCGCCAAGTGGCTGCAGCCTGGACGGGAATCATACGGCCTCGACGAGCTGCTGGCCGAGGAGCGCATCCCGATCACGCGCCGCCACCACGCGCTGGAGGATTGCTTTATGCAGTCGCGGCTATGGCGGACGTACCTCGGGAGGATCCGCTCGCGCAACATCCATACGCTCGGCGACCTATACGCTTATTTGAGCCAGCACTGAGCGCCGGAGGCCTTCCGGTCCGGAGGCATAAGCGGCGATTTCCGGTTCGGCGGCGTTTTCCAGCGATACGATCCACATGCCAGGCCCTTCGGCGAGTCCGAAGGGCTCTTCGGCGCGCGGGGAGCCGGTCCAAAGCGCCGCGCGGCGGTCTTCTTCCGACGGGGCGGCAGGTCCTCGAGGATGGGAGTGATAAACGGCGATCAGGCGGAGGCCGGAGCGGACGAGGCGGTAATGCGCTTCGATCCATTCGGCGGGATCGAGCCGGTAGTGGCGCAGCGGATCGGGATGGCAGTTGCGGAGCGGCAAGATGCAGGTGACGATGCCGCAAGGGTCGTCGGCCGAAGCTGCGGCTAGGCCGCATGCCTCCTGCGGCGCTGCCTGACGGCAGCGGGCGACGAGCTGGCCGAACGCCGAGGCCGAGAGCAGGTAATCGGCATTTTTCATAGCGGGCGCTCCTTTGGGGGATCATGGAAGGGACGGCCTTGAGTCGGCCTCCTCATTCATGATACCATGTCGATGACAGGAAGACGGCAGTAGCGAAGGAAGGTAGAGCATGAAAAAGGGAATGACCGTGCTGATTCTGCTGGCCGCGGTGCTGGCCGGAGGCTGGATCTGGATGGACCGGGCGGACATGCCGCTCGGCGCAGGATTGTTCTCGGGCGGCCAAGACGCCAAGCCCAAGGAAGGCTACGATGCGCCCGCGTTCTCTCTCCCCGGGCTGGACGATAAGACCTATGCGGTCGGCGGCGCTCGCGAGAAGCCGGTGCTGGTCAATTTCTGGGCCTCCTGGTGCGGCCCGTGCGACGCCGAAGCGCCGGATTTGCAGGAGCTGTTCGAGAAGTACGGCGACCGGATCGATTTTTACGGCGTCAACTCGACGGACTACGACCGCGAGCGCGACGCGCGCGCCTTCGTCGACGAGAAGAAGCTGACGTTCCCGATTCCGATGGACCGGGACGGTGTGGCTACGAAGGCGTACAAGGTCAGCAACTTCCCGACCTCGCTGCTGATCGGAACGGACGGCAAGGTGAGGGAGCGCATTACCGGCGTCATCACGAAAAAGCAGTGGGAGCAGAAGCTGGACGATCTGCTCGCGCAGCCGCGGCAGCCCGGCGCCTGAAGCCGGACGGGCAGCCGGGACGGACGGGTGAATCGGACAGCCGGATTGGACAGCCGGATTGGACAGCCGGATTGGACAGCCGGGACGGACAGTCGAATCGGACAGCCGAATGGGACAGCCGGACGGGCAGCCGGGCGGACAGTCGGAACGGGCGCTGGATCGGACCGTGGCGAGACGCTCCCGCTCGGCGGCGCGGCGGTGCGATCGAACGGCCCCTCGGGGCTCGCAGGCGCGGACACAAAAAAGGCAGCTCCCCTTGTCGGGAGCTGCCTTTTGGCATATCGAATCAATGATTGACGACGCCGGTCCGCATGCGCAGGGCATCGTCGCCGGAGCCGCTCTCCAGGCGCGCCATGCCGAGCAAGGCATAGCGGATGCTGTCGAGCAGAGCCTCCCAGCTCGCCTCGATGACGTTGCCGGATACGCCGACCGTATTCCAGCTGCTGGACAGGTCGCTGGACTCGATGAGCACGCGCACCTTGGCCGCCGTCGCGTCCTTCTCGTCGAGCACGCGTACCTTGTAGTCGGCGAGATGGATGTCGTTGATGCGCGGATAGAACGGCAGCAGCGCCTTGCGCAAGGCGTTGTCGAGCGCGTTGACGGGGCCGTTGCCCTCGGCGGCGGTATAGACGGACTCCTGGCCGACCCGCAGCTTGACGATCGCTTCGGTGACCATGCCGTGCGAGGTCTTTTCGAGGAGGATCTTGAACGACTCGACGGCGAACACCTCGTCCAGGCCGCCGAAGGCGTCGCGCAGCAGCAGCTCGAGGCTGGCGTCGGCCGCCTCGAACTGGTAGCCCTGATGCTCGAGGTCCTTGATCCGCTCCATGATCGCGCGCGTATTGTCGTTGTTGCTCGTCACGTCGAGGCCCATCTCCTGCGCCTTGGAGATGACGTTGCTCTGGCCGGCTAGCTCGGAGACGAGGATCCGCTGCTTGTTGCCGACGAGATCCGGCTCGATATGCTCGTACGTCTTGGAATCCTTGAGGATGGCCGAGACGTGGATGCCGCCCTTGTGGGCAAAGGCGGCGTTGCCGACATACGGCTGGCCGACCGGCATGCTGACGTTGGCGATCTCGCTGATGTAGCGGGCCGTAGGCGTCAGCAGCCGCAGCCGCTCGCGGCCGATGGCCGAATAGCCGAGCTTGAGCTCGAGGCTCGGCAGGATCGAGCACAGGTTGGCGTTGCCGCAGCGCTCGCCGTAGCCGTTGATCGTGCCCTGCACCTGGGTCGCGCCGGCGGCGACGGCCGCGAGCGTGTTGGCGACGGCCAGCTCGCAGTCGTTATGCGTATGGATGCCGAGCGGGGCGTCGATCTCGGAGCGGACGCGGCTCACGATATCGGAGATCTCGCCGGGCATCGTGCCGCCGTTGGTGTCGCACATGACGAGCCAGTCGGCGCCGGCCTCGCGCGCGCGCCGCAGGACGGCGAGGGCATAGTCGGGATTGTGCTTGAAGCCGTCGAAAAAATGCTCCGCGTCAAAGATCGCCTCGAGGCCGCGCTGCTTGAGGAAGGCGATGGAGTCGAAGATCATGGACAGGTTCTCCTCCAGCGTCGTGCCGAGCGCCGTGTGCACGTGGAAGTCCCAGGACTTGCCGACGAGCGTGGCCGCCTGCACGCCGGACTCCGCGATCCGCAGCAGGCTCGCGTCCTGCTCGGCGACGCTGTGCTTGCGCCTCGTGCTGCCGAAGGCGGTGATCTTGGCGTTCAGGCCTAGCTTCTGCACGCGCTGGAAAAACTCGATGTCCTTGCTGTTGCTGCCCGGGTTGCCGCCTTCGATATAATGGACCCCAAGCTCATCCAGCTTGAGGGCGATCTTGAGCTTGTCGTCGGCGGAGAGGCTGATGCCCTCGCCTTGGGTGCCGTCCCGTAAGGTCGTGTCGAAGATGGAGATGGCTTGGCTCATAGACGAACGAATCCCCCTTTGATGTGTTGCCGCATTCATGCGCAGAAGTATTGGGTGAAAGATTACTTTATTATAACACCGCGGCTGCGCAGGATAGAAGAGAAAGTGCAATTTTTCCTCGCGGTTGACCCTCGGGAAGGGCGGGGGTATGCTTCTAGTACAAGGACGAGGACTGCGGAAAAGGAGGCGCTCTCATGGAGAAGCGGGAAGAGGGCCGGGAGGCGCGGAAGGGACGGGTCGTCCTGCATCTGGACATGAACGCCTTCTACTGCTCGGTCCACGAGGCCGAGGAGCCGGAAAAATACGCCGGCAAGCCGACGGCGGTAGCGGGCAGCGTGGAGCTGCGCAAAGGCATCATCGTCACCTGCTCGTATCCGGCCCGCGCCAAAGGCGTGCGCACCGGCATGACCGTCCGCCAGGGACTGCAGCTCTGTCCCGAGCTGATGCTGATCCGGCCGGACTTCGACCTGTACCGGCGCTATTCCCAAGGCTTCCGGCAGATCGCCGCCTCCTATACGCCGATCATGGAGACGGTGTCGATCGACGAATGCTACCTGGACATCACCGGCTCGTCGCTGTTCGGGTCCCCGCTCGAGATCGCGGAGACGATCCAGCGCCGCATCCGGCTCGAGTGGTCGCTGCCGTGCTCGGTCGGCATCGGCCCGAACAAGCTGCTCGCCAAGATGGCGTCGGACATGAAGAAGCCGTCGGGCCTGACGGTGCTGCGCATCCGCGACGTGCCGCGGCTGCTCTGGGACAAGCCGTGCGACCAGCTGTTCGGCATCGGGCGCAAGACGGCCGACAAGCTGCGCAAGCTGAACATCCGCACGATCGGCCAGCTCGCGGCGGCGGACGAGACGCTGCTGCTGTCGCAGTTCGGCGTGTACGGGCCGCATATGAAGGAGGCCGCGAACGGCATCGACCGCTCGCCTGTGCGCGAGACGAAGGAAGCGAGCAAGTCGGTCGGCCATACGACGACGCTGCCCGCCAACGTCTCCGCCCGGCCGGAGATCCACCGCGTGCTGCTCAATCTCGCCGACCAGACAGCGCGCCGCATGCGCCGCAAGGGCTTCGTCGCCGGCTGCGTGCAGATTACGGTGCGGCTGCCGGACATGACGACCTATACGCGCTCCCGCACGCTGGACAAGCCGCTCGAGGACGCGGCGAGCATCCATCGCGAAGCCTGCCGCCTGTTCGACGAGCATTGGCCGCGGCCGGAGCCGGTGCGGCTGCTCGGCATTACGCTCCAGAGCCTGCAGCCCAAGGACAGCGCGGCGGTGCAGCTCGATCTGTTCGAATACGAGCAGGAGCCTCGGCGGGAGGCGCTGACCAAGGCGATGGACGCGCTGCGCGACAAGTTCGGAGAGAGCGCCGTGCTGACGGCGGGCATGCTCGGAGAGGATCCGTCGGCGCTCATCCGCAACCGCAAGCTGCGCGGCACCTCCTTGCAAATCGATGAGGATTTTGTTATAAATTGATGTGTACAGACAGGCTGATAACGGGTAAGAATACTCTTATCCGATTATAAGGGCCACAGGCTTCATTTATTGGAGGAGGGAACACCATGGGCAAATATACATGGGTCGATAAAGACACCTGCATCGCATGCGGAGCATGCGGCGCGACGGCCCCTGATATTTACGATTACGATGACGAGGGTCTCGCCGAGACGATCTACGAAGGCGACGGCAACACGGGAACGAAGATCATTCCGGACGATCTGTTCGACGATCTGCAGGACGCGTGCGACGGCTGTCCGACCGACTCCATCAAGATCGCCGACGAACCGTTCAACCTGTAAATCATCGCTCTCATGCCGCCTGCCCGGATACCCGGGCAGGCTTTTTCGCGGTTCGGGACCGCGGCCTCATGGAGACGGCGCGTCGAATTGCCGATAGTACCTCTTGAAGGGCGCACGGAAGGAGCGGATGCGGGTGGACGACAAGGAACGAGGCGGAAGCGGAGGCGGGCCGCAGGAAGGGGAGACCGCCGCGCGGCAGCGGCTGGAGGAGCTCAAGCGCTATCTGGCCTCCAATCCATCGAACCGGATGGCTTGGTTTTTGCTGGGCAAGACCTACGCCTCGCTGGGCAAGGAAGGAAAGGCCAATTACTGCTATCTGCGATCGGGTCCGATCTACGAGGCGTATGAGAACGAGCCTCATCCGTTCGAAAATTTGGCCGCCGAGGACTGGCTGGACCGCTGGAACGAGCCGCGGCGCGGGGGCGTCGCCAGAACGGCGCTGCGCGCAGCCATCCTGATCGCGGCCGGCCTGGCGCTGCTTCCGGCGGCGTCCTGGGCGCCGGGAACGGCGCTGCCGGCGACGGTCGACAAGCCCGGCGGACAGCCGGCTGCCGTCTCCAAGCCGGCGCAGCGCGACGGGGAGGGGAGCGGCATCGGTATCGTATGGGTCGACGGACGGAGCTTTCCGGAGGGCGCGGCTGCCGCCGTCGACGCCTTGTCGCGAGCCGGTGGAGAGGATCGGGCGGTCGCGGCGACGCTGCCGGAGGCGGGCTCGCATTATCGCTGGCGATCGGAAGCGGCGGGAGCGGCGCTGGCCAGCCGCGCGTCTGGCGGGGACTACCTCGTGCGGGAGCCGGCCGGCCGGGAAGAATGCGGCTGCGAGAGCGGACTGTCGGCGGAAGCCGACGAAGCCGTCCGCTCCGAGAAGGCGCTGCAGGAGCAGCGCTGGTCCGTCGTGAGCGGCATCCGGAGCTTCGAGCGGCGATACGGCAAATGGCCGGCCCGCCTGGAGGACCTGCTGCGTCCTTACCCGGACAATATCCTCGCCGGCCGCGCAGACGGCATGGAGGAGCGGTTCGACGGCTGGCTGAAGGAAGCGAAGCAGCCGGCCGAGCCCGCTGCCGCCGGAGCGGCCGGAGGGGCGCCTGGCGGGGCGGCGGCCGGACAGGCGACGGGCGGAGCTTCGGCCGGCCGCGGGCGTCTGGCTGCGGCGATGGCAGAAAGCTTCCGCATCGTCGTCGATACGAAGGCCCGCCGGCTCGCCGTCTTCAGCGGCCCTGTCGCGGTGCGCGTCTATGCGGCCGGGCTTGGGGGCGAGCGGACGCCGCTCGGCCGCTTCGAGATCAGCGAGAAGGTCCGCAATCCGAATGGAAGCTCGACCGGCAGCTTCGGCAGCCGCGGCATGACGCTGTCCGACACGCGCTATGCGATCCACGGAACCGACGAGCCGGACTCGATCGGCAAGGACGAGTCCCTCGGCTGCGTGCGGCTCGGGCGGGACGATGTGGAGGAGCTGTACGACCTGGTGCCGATCGGCACTCCGGTCACGATTCAGGAGGGCGGCTTGGAGCGGCTGCAGCCGGAATCCGGACAGCCGAAAAAGAGCCGCTACCGGGTCGAACCCGCGGCTCTCGAGGAGAATCCGGGCAAGCGGTACGACTGGCTGTAAGCCCGTCGTCCGAGCGCTTAGGAATATACGATCAGCAGCACGATCATCGCGACCGCGACGACGCCGAATACAGCCGAAAAGACCGCGATCGCCTTGCGGTTCGGCTGCTCCTTTTGAACCTGCTTCATCGCCGGAGGCTTCCGTTTTGCAGCGCTCATCGTGTTCATCCCCTTTCCGATCAGCCGGCACCGCCGTCTGTCTTCCTATTGTAATCGCTTGCGCGCCGGACGGGCAATAGCCCCTGTCCGAGATAGCGGAAGTTGCCGGCTGCAAGCGCTCGCTTTCGCAGCCGCTCTTTCCTTTTGAGGCGGAACGCGATAAACTGAAGGGCAGAGCATTTTCTGTAGGAACGGGAGTGAAGGGGTTGCTGTATCAATCTTTTCTGAAGCCGGTGTTCTTCCGCATGGACCCGGAAAAAGCCCATCATCTGGTCATCGACGGGCTGCATCAAGCATCGCGCGTGCCGGGCATGGCCGCGATGCTGGAGAGCTTGTACGGCGTGCCTGATCAGCCCGAGCTGCGCATGGAGCTGTTCGGCCTGGACTTCCGCCATCCGGTCGGCCTCGCCGCCGGACTGGACAAGAACGCGAAGTCCGTCGCCGGATTTTCCAGCATCGGATTCGGCTTCATGGAGGTAGGCACGGTGACGCCGCTCGCCCAGCCGGGCAACGAGCTGCCGAGGCTGTTCCGGCTCCCCTCCGACGAGGCGCTGATCAACCGGATGGGCTTCAACAACGACGGGGCGGACGCGATGGCCGGACGGCTCGCGGCGCTGGGGCGGCGCACGGTGCCCGTCTGGGTCAATATCGGCAAGAACAAGACGACGCCGAACGAGCTTGCCCACGAAGACTACATAACCTGCATCCGCAAGCTGCATGAGCATGCCGACCTGTTCGTCGTCAACATCAGCTCGCCCAATACGCCGGATCTGCGCGCGCTGCAGCACGGCGACGAGCTGCGCACGCTGCTCGCGGCGGTCACGTCGGAGATCGCCTCCCAGGCGTCCCGATCCGGCTCGCGGCCGAAGCCGGTGCTCGTCAAGATCGCCCCGGACATGACCGGCGACCAGCTCGCGCTGACGGCGGAGACGATCGCGGCGAGCGGCGTCAGCGGCATCATCGCCACCAATACGACGCTGAGCCGCGACGGGCTCGGCCATGCGAGCCGGAGCGAGGCCGGCGGCCTCAGCGGCAAGCCGCTGCGGGAGCGCTCGACGGAGGTCGTCTCCGAGCTCTACCGGATGACCGGCGGCAGGCTGCCGATCGTCGGCTCGGGGGGCATCTTCACGGCGGAGGATGCGTACGCCAAGATCAAGGCCGGAGCGTCGCTCGTGGAGATCTACACCTCCATGATCTATCGCGGTCCTGGCATCGTTAAGGACATCGCGGCTGGACTCGGCGCGCTGCTGCGCCGGGACGGCTATCGCTCGATCAAGGAGGCTATCGGCGCCGATCATCAATGACAGACAGGAGGCGGACGGATGGACGGCCGGGATTGGAATCTTTTTTTGCAGCCTTATGAACAGGCAGTCGAGGAAATGAAGGTCAAATTCAAAACGCTCCGTTCGGAATTGAAAGCCCGGGAGTCCTACGCTCCCATCGAATTCGTCACCGGCAGGGTGAAGAAGATCTCCAGCATCCTCGACAAGGCGCGCAGGCTGAACGTGCCGATGGAGCAGCTGGAGACCGGCATCGAGGACATCGCCGGCATCCGCATCATGTGCCAGTTCGTCGACGACATCACGCGGGTCGCCGCGATCGTCCGCTCGAGGCAGGATCTGAAGCTCGTCTACGAGAAGGACTACGTGACGAACTACAAGGACAGCGGCTACCGCAGCTATCATATGATCGTGGAATATCCCGTGCAGACGGCGCTCGGATTCAAGAAGGTGCTGGCGGAGATCCAGATCCGCACGCTGGCGATGAATTTCTGGGCGACGATCGAGCACTCGCTCAATTACAAGTTCAAGGAGAGCCTGCCCGATGACGTGAAGCTGCGCCTGCGCAAGGCGGCGGAGGCGGCGTTCAACCTCGACAACGAGATGTCGAGCATCCGCAGCGAGATTCTTGATGCGCAGATCGGCTTCGAGGAAGGCTCGAATATCGTCAACAAGGTGCTGAGCGACATCCAGGACCTGTATTTCTACCGCAAGGTGCGGGAGGCGGTCCAGTTCCAGCTCAAGTTCAACGAGCTGTGGGAGCAGGGCGACACGTTCGGCCTCAAGCAGCTGTCGGGCGAGATCCAGTCGTCGCTGCACAAGGCGCGCAAAAGCCCGCCGCAGGCCGACGAGCTCGAATAAGCCGCGCCGATCGCGCGGCCTGCAAGAAAAAGATCGCTGGCGGAGCCGCACGAGGCTCCGCTTTCTTTTGGCGGGAAACGAGAAGAAGGAGGGAGCGCCATGAGCCGAAGAATCAGGCTGGACAAGCTGCTGTCGAGCATGGGGCATGGATCGCGGGCTGAGATCAAGCGGATCGTCAAGGCCGGCCGGGTCGCCGTCGACGGACGGACCGAGAAGGACAGCGGCAGGGTCCTCGATCCGGAGCAGGAGAAGGTGGAGCTGGACGGGCAGGCGGTCCTGTTCCGCGACAAGATCTATCTGATGCTGCACAAGCCGCCAGGCGTCATCTCGGCGACGGAGGACGGGCGCGAGCGCACGGTGATCGACCTGCTCGCGCCGGAGGATCGGGTGCTGGAGCCGTTCCCGGTCGGCCGTCTGGACAAGGATACGGTCGGGCTGCTGCTGCTTACGAACGACGGCCAGCTCGCTCATGAGCTGCTCGCCCCGCGCAAGCATGTGCCCAAGACGTACGAGGCGCTCGTGCGGTCGGCCGAGCCGGTCGGAGAGCGCGAGGCGGAGCTGTTTCGCAGCGGGATCGAGCTGGACGACGGCTATGTGACGATGCCGGCCGAGCTGGAGACGCTCGGCTGCAAGGAAGCGGGCGCGGACGATCCCGGAGAGGAGACGGACGGCGGCGCGCTGTCGTCCGTCCGGCTGACGATCCGCGAGGGCAAGTTCCATCAGGTGAAGCGCATGTTCCAGGCCGCGGGGGGCCGGGTCGTCCATCTCAAGCGGGTCTCGATGGGACCGCTCGTCCTCGACGATCGGCTGCCGATCGGGACGTACCGGGAGCTGACCGAGGCGGAGCTCGCCTCGCTGCAGCCGGACGCGTTGAAGGCGTATCGGGAGAACCTGCGGTAAAAAACAGCTATAGCCAAGTTGTTTCTTGCCGAAGCCTGGCAAGGTATGGCTTAATATAGATGTCGGGCCGACACATCCTCTACTGGAAGGAGGCTGATAGAAATGGATCAGGCATACGAGGTGGTCTCCGCCTAACGGCGGAGACCCGTGCCAGAAGGGAGGCCGATGGCCTCCCTTCGTTTTTTTTTTCGGTCCAGCAGGAAATCTGTCGTTCGCAAACGAATACAATTGGAATGGCGATATCGCCACCCCCCATCGCAGGGGCAAATTTCGAAAGGAGGAAGCACAAAATGAACAATCAAATCGTTCGTGTTGCTGCAAACGCAAAAGGCATTGTTGCCGAAAGCCGCCGTCTGGTCGTAAAGGGTCATGCAATCGAGGAGGTAGGAAACCTTGAACTACAAAAATGGAAAAGACGTGCTTCCCCCTAGCCTGCTGAAAGAGCTGCAGAAATACATCAACGGGGAATTGATCTACATCCCGAAGCAGCAGGAGCGCCGCGCCGCATGGGGCGAGCTGAGCGGATCGCGCAAGCTCATCCAGCGCCGCAACGAAGACATCTACCGCTGCTATCTGAAGGGATTGTCGCTGGCTGATCTGGAGCAGAAGTTCCACCTCTCCATCGAAAGTCTGCGTAAGATCGTCGTCAAAATGCGCGCTGCAGGCGTCCGCCTGGAGACAGCCGCCGGAGCGCCTGTCATCCGCCATGAAGGCAGCGGCGTCCACTCCTGATGCGCCCGCCGGCACGGCGGCTCGCGGAGCAGCGCACCGAACCGAACTCAAGCTTAACCGCAAAGAACCCGCCTTTCCGGAGAAAGGCGGGTTCTTTGCGTCTATGCGAGCCTACAGCAGGAAAACTTGGGAAACGATAACGAGCAGAATGAACAGCACGAGGATCGTGGCTGTGCTGGTGTAGCCTCCACCAAAGCCTGCGACGGACATGTGATTCCCTCCTCTGGCCAAGCGGCAGCCTTCGAGCTGCTTTGTACTCCAGTCTATGCCCGCCCGCCTGATTGGTCCGGGGCAAGCGCCCGGATATCCGGAAAATAGGCTTGGCACAGAGGAAGGGCCGTTACCGTCCGCGTCGTCCCTGACCGCCGCCAGAGCGGCTTCCCGGAGACGGCTTGCCGCTGCGTCCGCCCGCCTTGGCGCCCGGACGAGGCGAGGCGGAGCGTCCGCCGCCGGAAGCGGGCTTGGAGGCGCGGGAGAAGCCAGCGGAGCGCGAGCCGCCGGGAGCGGGCTTGCCGCTGCGCGCGCCGCCAGCCGAGCGGGCGGAGGATCCGCGTCCTGCGGCAGCGGAGGCGCCGCGGGCGCTGCCGCCGCTGCGTGCGCCGCCGCGCGGCTCGTCGCTCCAGCTCGCGACGCGAGCTTCCGGCCTGGCGCCGGCAGCGCCGCCGCGTGCGGAGGCGCTGCGCGCCGGGCCGCGAGCCTCGTCGCGGCGGTCGGAGCCGCCGGAGCGAGCGGAGCCGCCCGGGCGGGAGGAGCTGCCGCGGCCGAATCCGGCCGCGCCGCCTTTGCGGCCAGCGCCGGCAGGACGGGAGCCGCCGGAACGCGCGCCGCCGCGGGACGAGGCCTCGCCCGTCCGCCGCGGGCGGGCTTCCGCAGGCTCGTCCTGTGCTGCAGCCGCGCCTTGGCCGACGCCGTATTTGGAGCCGGGCACATGCTTCAGCTTGGCGCGGATCTTCTGCTCGATCGTCTCGAGGCTCGTGCGGTCGCGCGGCGTCGCGAACGTGATCGCGATGCCGGACTCGCCGGCGCGGCCGGTGCGGCCGATGCGGTGGATATACGTATCGCCGTCGGACGGAGCGTCATAGTTGAACACATGCGTGACGCCCTCGACGTCGAGGCCGCGCGCGGCGACGTCGGTCGCGACGAGCACCTGCAGCTTGGCGTTGCGGAACCGCTTCATGACCGTCTCGCGCTTGGCCTGCGTCAGATCGCCGTGCAGCTCGTCCGCCGGGACGCCGGCTTCCTGCAGCGCTTCGGTCAGCTTCTTGGCGCGCAGCTTGGTGCGGCAGAAGACGACGGCCAGGTAAGGGTTCTCCGCGTCGAGCAGAGCCAGCAGCAGCGGCTGCTTGTTCCGGTCCGTCGTGTCGACGACCCGCTGCTCGATCGCGTCGAGCGTGACGGCCGCGCTGCGGATGCGGATGTCTTCCGGGTCGTCCATGTAGCGGGCGGCGAGCTGCTTGACCGGACCCGGCATCGTGGCCGAGAACAGCATCGTCTGGCGCTTGAGCGAGCATTGGTCGATGATCGCCTGAACCTCTTGCAGGAAGCCCATATGCAGCATCTGATCGGCCTCGTCCAGCACGAGCATGCGGATCGAGCTCAGCGTCACGGTCTCGCGGCGCAGATGGTCGAGCAGGCGGCCGGGCGTCGCGATGACGACATGAGGCGGATTTTTCAGCTTGCGGATCTGCGACTCGACGTCCTGGCCGCCATAGGCGGCAAGCACGGATACGCCGAGCGCGGGCGCGAGCTTGGCCAGCTCGCCGCTGATCTGGATCGCCAGCTCGCGCGTCGGCGTCAGGATGAGCGCTTGGGTATAGCTTTTATTGGAATGGATGCCCTCCAGGATCGGAAGCGCGAACGCCAGCGTCTTGCCGGTGCCCGTCTGCGCCTGCACGATGGCGTCCTTGCCCTTGAGAAGCACGGGAATGGCCGTCTCCTGGACCGGAGTCGGATCCAGGATGCCCTCCTGGTGAAGAAGGCCGACAAGCTCCTCCCGGATGCCGAGGGCGTTAAAAGGGGATGACATAAGTTGAGATTCCTCATTTCTGGATAAGTGCAGCGCGGCAGAAGAACCGGCGTCTGCTTATTCCTTCAGTATAACACGCCGCCGCGGCGGGATGCACATGGCAAAAGAGCCGAACGGACGGATTTTGCCAAGCGGAGGACGTCTGTGATACTCTTTGTCGCATGAGACCCGACCGGAAGGCGGGGAACCGACTAGGCAAGGACAAGGGAGAGAAGAAGGCATATGGCCATTCAAAAACGAATCGACATCCGCGCGGGACTGACCGTCGACATCGTGCTCAAGCAGGATCAGCGATCCGGCAAGCTGACGCGCGGCATCGTCAAGGACATCCTCACGAACTCGCCGACGCATCCGCACGGCATCAAGGTCCGGCTGCAGGACGGACAGGTCGGCCGCGTCAAGGCCATCGTGGCCTACACCGGGGAGCTGTAGCGGGCGGATGGCCTTCGGCATCGGCAGAGGAGAGCTGCTCGCCTGGAAGCAGGCGGTCGCCCGCGGCGACATCGCGCTGCTGACGCATTTCTGGATGGACGAGCGCTTCCCGGGCATGACCAGCGTCACCAAGGTCGGCTGCAGCGACCTCGGCAAGCTGGAGCGGTGGTGCCGGAGCCATGGCTTCGAGCCGCGCTACATCCACCGCCGCAGCGAATACCCGCATCTGGACCTGTTCGGCGTCCATCAGGAGCGGATCTTGACGGAAATGGGCTTGACGGAGCAGCTGAGCCGGTTCAAAATCGGCCGCTCGGGGTAAACTTGTGCAGTCGCCGACCTCGTCCGGACCGGCCTCGGAATCGGACTTGCGGGCGAGCGAAACTTGACGATTGCCTTGATTTCCCTTTTAAGTTACAATAGAAAAGTAGGTAACTTAATTCGTGGATAATTCAACTCAATGGAGGGATTCCGATGTCTTCGCAAGCATTCCTGGACGCCATCAAAAACCGCCGTTCCCTGTACGCCATCAGCAAAGAGAAAGTCGTGCCGGTCGACAAGGTGCAGTCGATCATCGAGGAAGCCGTCAAGCATACGCCGTCGGCGTTCAACTCGCAGAGCGCACGCGTCGTCGTCCTGTTCGACGAGCAATCGGACAAGCTCTGGGACTTCACGCTCGAGACGCTGCGCGTCGTGACGGGCGGCGGCGAGGGCTTCAGCTCCACCGAGGAGAAGATGGCCGCGTTCAAGGCCGGCTACGGCACGGTGCTGTTCTTCGAGGACGAGCATGTCGTGCGCAGCCTGCAGGAGCAGTTCGTCGCTTATCAGGACAACTTCCCGAAATGGAGCGCTCATTCCAACGGCATGCTGCAGCTCGTCATCTGGACGGCGCTGGAGGCGGAAGGCCTCGGCGCGACGCTGCAGCACTACAACCCGCTCATCGACGAGCAGGTGCAAAAGGAGTTCAACGTGCCGGAGAGCTGGAAGCTGATCGCCCAGATGCCGTTCGGCAAGCCGGTCGCTCCGGCCGGCGAAAAGCAGTTCTCGCCGATCGAGGAGCGCGTCAAAGTATTCAAATAAGCAGCCGATCGACCCCGGCCAGCCGCGCTCATGAGCGCGGCTGGCCTTTTTGCGCAGCTCGTATCATCCGCGCCGTCCGATTGGTATAATACGGACATAGTAGCCGGAAGCGTGTCCGGCGCGATCATCGAGAACGACGACAAGCCAGAAACTCAGGAAAGAGGACTGAACCGGACATGACGCAAGGTTTCATCTGGATTGCCGCCGCTGCCGGCGCGCTCGCCGCGCTGCTGATCGCGGCCAGCATTTATTTCTACCGCATGGCGATCCATCGTTCGCCGAAGACGTATCTGGAGGGCGACCCCGATCTGCCGCAGCTGCCGGAGCCGAAGGCCGGGGAAGGCAGCGCCGCCGACCATCAGGCATGGCTGCGCGGGCGCGCGCCGGAGGAGGCCGAGCTGCTCTCGCCGGACGGCCTGAAGCTGCGCGCTTACTGGCTGCCGGCGCCGGGCGGAAGCGCGCGGACGGCGATTCTCGCGCATGGCTATTCCGGCGAGGCCAAGCAGATGGCGGGCTTCGCCCGCTTTTACGCCGAGCAGCTCGGCTGGAACGTGCTGCTGCCGGACGCGCGCGGACATGGCCGCAGCGGCGGCGGCTACATCGGTTTCGGCTGGCCGGAGCGCAAGGATTACCTGGGATGGATCGACTGGGCGCTCGCCCGCACCGGCAGCGACGCGGAGATCGTGCTGCACGGCATCTCGATGGGCGGAGCGACCGTCTGCATGACGGCGGGCGAGGCGCTGCCGCCGCAGGTGAAGGCAATCGTCGCCGACTGCCCGTACACGTCGGTCAAGGACGAGCTGACGTTCCAGCTGAAGCGCATGTACAAGCTGCCGCCGTTCCCGTTCCTGCCGCTGACGAGCGCGCTGACCAAGCTGCTGGCGGGCTACTCGTTCGGCGAGGCGTCGGCGCTGAAGCAGGTTCGGCAGGCCAAGGTCCCGATGCTGTTCATCCATGGGGGAGCCGACACGTTCGTTCCGACCTGGATGGGCGTCAAGCTGCACGAGGCCTGCCCGCAGCCCAAGGAGCTGCTCGTCGTGCCGGGCGCAGAGCATGGCGCGGCGCGGCAAAAAGCGCCGGTGCAGTACGACGCGGCGGTGCGGGCGTTTCTGGAGCGGTGGCTCGCTCCGGATCCGCTTTCGTCGATTACGGCCATGGAGCCCGTCAGAGGTGACTTGTTATGTACAACCTGATGATCGTCGATGACGAGCTGCTGATGCGGATCGGCATCCGGAACATGATCCAGTGGGAAGAGCACGGCTTTCGCATCGTCGGCGAAGCCGCCAACGGCAAGGAGGGGCTGGAGGTCGCCTTGGCGGCCTCGCCGGATCTGATCATCACCGACATCAAAATGCCGGTCATGGACGGTCTTCAATTCATCCGGGAAGTATTGAAGCAGCGAAAGAAATGCCAGTTCATCGTGCTCAGCAATCTCGATGAGCTTCAATACGTCAAGGAAGCGCTCAAGCTGCATGTGGCCGATTATTTGATCAAAAGCGAGCTTACCTCTGCCGCGCTCATGGAGCTGCTCGCCTCCATCCGCGAGCAGCTTCAGCTTGAATCCGGACAACCGGCGAGCGCCGACCATCCGTACGACGGCTCCAGCAGCATCAGCCATAGGAAGGCCGAGTTTTTCAAGGATCTCATCAGCGGCTTCATGACCGAAAGCGAAGCCGATGCGCGGGCGGCGGACCTGCACATTCGCGTCAAGCCGGCGGATCTGATCGCGCTGACGTTGAAAGTGAATCATTTCGAAGCGATCAAAAGGAAATACGTCGAGAAAGACGAAAAGCTGCTCCGATTTTCAATCTTGAACATTCTAGAGGAAATCATCCCGTCCAAATGGGAAAAAGAAATCGTCGTCCTGAGCTCCTCGGAATATTTGATCGTCGTCAACAAGCTGGAGGGAAGCTCGTCGGCACGTCCGGACATCGAAAAGCTGTGCGCGAAAATAATCGCTTCTCTGAAGGATTTCACCAACCTCAGCGTGTCGGTCGGGGCGAGCGCGCCGGCGAGCGGCTTCAGCTCCGTCAAATCGGCGTACAAGCAGGCGGAACAAGCGCTCGGCGCTCGCTTTTTCGCCTCTGGACCGGCGACCTTCTTTTATGACGACAAGGCGGAGGAGCCGCCGCGCAAAGCAGCGAACCCCAAAATCAGCTCGGAGGAAGAGCAGCTGTTCTTCGCCATGCTGAGCTCCGCGGACAAGGAGCAGGCCGGTCGGTTTTTTGCCGGCCTCCGCTCGAAGCTGGATCAGCAGCGGCTCGACGAGAGCAGCATCCGGCTGTTCTACATCCTGCTGCTGGAGAAGATGAATGCCTATTTGTCGCTGGCCGGCAAAAGACCGTTGAGCTCCTTCAACGGGCTGTCGCCTTATGAAAACGTTCTAAAAGGGGACAGCTGGGAAGACGTCCATCACGGACTGCTGGACTATGTGTCCTGCTGCTTCGACCAGGAGGGCCGCGTTGTCGAGGAAAGCACGTATACGGGGATGGCTGTCGACCTGATCCATACCTATTTCGCGGAAGCGATCTCCCTTCAAAGCGTAGCCAGCCAAATCAATGTCAGCCCTTCCTATTTGAGCCGGATCTTCAAGCAGGAAAAAGGGGTCAATTTCGTCTCCTACCTGACCGAGGTGCGCTTGGAGAAGGCGAAAATCTATTTGCGGAGCGGAAAGCTGAAGGTATACGCCGTCGCCGAGATGGTAGGCTACCCGAACTACACGTATTTCAGCAAAATATTCAAAAAGCATGTCGGCGTCACGCCGGAGGAATATCGGGAACAAATCCATTGAATTCGAGCCGATAGAGGTGCAGCATGCGGAGAAGCCGGCCTGTCTCGATCAAAACGAAAATCATCCTGATCTGCATGGTCGTCATCGTCTTGCCGATCACCGTCATGACGATCAGCTCCTACCGCTCCTCCGAGCGGCTGCTGGAGCGGAATTATAAGCGGATCATGGAGGACTTGGGCTATCAGACGAGCATTCGCATCGACGACTTCTTGAAAAAGATCGAAAAAATATCGCTGCTGGCCAGCACCGGGCTCAGCGGCAGCCAGTCTGCGACCGGAGTCGGAAGCGATCCGGTGCAGGATTTTTTGCGAGAGGGCGGCGAGCCGAACACGACGCTCGCTTACAACAATCTGATGACCTACATCATGATGGAGGATCGCGTTTTTTCGATCTACCTGTACAACTTGAACGGCGGGCCGGATCTGATCGTAAGCCCGAACAGCCCGGTCCATGAGGCGTACAACGTGGAGACCGAGCTGTGGTACAAAAAATTCATGCATGACAAGGAGCGGACGATCACGCTGACGACTCGCGTCGACGAGCAGATCGAAACGAAGCCGCTGGCCGTCTCCCATGCCCGGAAAATATACGATTCGTCATCGGGAGCGCTTCTTGGAGTCATCGTCGTAAGCATCGACATTAAATTCGTGGAAAATGTGAACCGCAATCTGCAAGATACGTTTCGTTCCAACTATATGATCGTGGACAGCGAGGACAAAATCGTCTACAGCCGGAACGAGTCGCTGATCGGCACCTTGTTCCGGGCGAACGTCCGTCCCGACGAAAAGAGAAATATCGTCGTGACCAATCGGCTGGGCCAAAAAGATTGGATGACGTATTTGTACATGCCGAAGGGCGAGCTGACGAATGAAGGAAGGCTGCTGGGGCGCAATCTGCTCCTGCTGGCGGGTCTCATGGTGCTGTTCGCGGCCATCGTGTCGAGCTTTCTTTCCTCCGTCATTGCCCGGCCGATGAAAAAGCTGATGAACAACATCGTGCTCGTGGAGAAGGGGCATTTCGAACGGGTGCAGCAGATCAACGCGCGGGACGAGTTCGGGCAGCTCTCCCAGCGGTTCAACAAGATGGCCGATGAGCTGAAAAGGCTCGTCGGAAAAATCCAGCAGGATGAGATCGAAAAAGCGAAGACGGAAATCCGGGCGCTTCACTCTCAGATCAATCCCCATTTTTTGTACAATACGCTCGGCTCGTTGAAATGGATCGCGGCGATGCAGCAGTCCGACAAGATCGTCGACATGACCGAAGCGCTGATCTCCATGCTCCGGTATGCCTCGCGGCTCGAAAGCCCGCTCGTGACGATCCGCGAGGAGCTCGACAATGTGGACAATTACATTACGATTCAAAACGTGCGCTATTATGATTCCATCCAGATCCGCCGGGAAATCGAAGAGCCTCTGCTGGATTACCGGATTCCGAAAATGATCCTGCAGCCGATCATTGAAAATGCGATCTTTCACGGCTTCGCGGAATTGGAGGAGGAAGGCTGCATCACCATCCGCATCTACTCGATCCAGGCCGATGTCGCCATCGAGATTCACGACAACGGAGCGGGGATGGAGGAGGAGACGGTGCGGTGCTTGCTGGAGAGCTGGAGAACCGGGACGGAGGCCGAAGCGCGGGGGATCGGGCTGTTCAACGTGCAGCGCCGCATCAAGCTTCATTTCGGCGAGCGTTACGGCATCGGAGTGGCAAGCAGCCCCGGGGAAGGGACGACGTTTACGTTCCTGCTTCCCGGTATTTCCTGAACGATCAAAAAACGGCGCTTCCTATGCGGAAGCGCCGTTTTTGCCCAGCGGTCAGCCTTTTACGCTGCCGAGAACGAGGCCTTTCGTGAAATATTTCTGCAGGAAAGGGTAGACGAGCAAAATCGGAATGGCGCCCAGGAACATCTGGGCAGCGCGGCCTGTCCTGGCATTCATCATCGACAGCAGCTTCGTGTAATCGGAGCCCGACTTGAGCATAAGCTGCTCGAAGCTCATCAATAACGTCTGCAAATAGCTCTGCAAAGGATAGTTGGCCGGGTTTTTCATATAGATGATGCCGTCGAACCATGAATTCCAATGGCCGACGATGCTGAACAGGCCGACCGTGGCCAGCGCGGGCTTCAGCAAGGGGAGCAGGACTCGGATCAAGATCTGCATCGGACTCGCCCCGTCGATGATGGCGGACTCTTCGATCTCTTCCGGCAAGCCGCGGATGAAGTTCATGAGGATGATCATGCTGAATACGGGGAGCGCCCCGGGCAGGATCAACGACCAGATCGAATCGATCAAGCCGGTTTTGACGACGATGAGGTAGGTGGGAATCAAGCCTCCGTTGAACAGCATCGTGACGATGAAGAAGGTCATGTACCAGTTGCGGCCCGCAAGCTTGCCCGATGACTTGGATAGCGGATAAGCCGTCAAGACGATGAGCAGGAGGTTGACGATCGTCCCCAGGACGACCCTTTGCACGGATACCCATAAAGAAGTGAGGAACTTTCCGCCGGTCATCGCGAACTCGTACGCTTTGGTCGTGAAGTCCACCGGCCAGAACACGACGTCTCCTGCCGACACGGCGGCGCTGCCGCTGAACGATACGGCCAGCAGGTTGACGAACGGCAAGATGCAAAGCAGCGATGTGGCGATCAAGATGACATAGTTGGCGGCTACAAACAAATATCTCCCGACGCTTCGGTCCTGAATCATCCGGATCCCCCCTTAGAAGATTCTATAGTTGGCGACTTTATAGGCAAGCACATAGGATACGCCGACGAGGATACAGGAAATGACCGACTTGAACAATCCGACTGCCGTGCTGATTGAATATTGGGCCTGCTGGATGCCGAGGCGGTAGACATACGTATCGATGATGTCGCCCGTCTGGTACACGACCGGCGAGTACAGATTGTAGATCTGATCAAAGCCGGCGTTCAGCACGTTTCCGAGCGACAGCACGGACATCAGCACGATCGTCGGCATAAGCAGCGGCAGCGTAATATAAATCGTCTGCTTCCAGCGTTTTGCGCCGTCGATGACGGCAGCCTCGTACAAGCCGGGATCGATGCCCGACAACGCCGCCAAATAAACGACCGTCCCAAAGCCGAAGCCTTTCCATATATCGCTCACGATCATCGTCCAGGGGAAGAGGGACGGATTGCCGAGGAAATTGACGGCGGGAATTCCGAGCAAGCTCAGAAAATGGTTGATGATGCCGTCGGAGCTGAGGATGTCGAGCAGGATGCCGGCCATGATGACCCACGACAGGAAGTTCGGAATATAAACGAGCGTCTGGAACGTCCGTTTGACGAGTCCGTGCGCCACCTCGTTCAGCAGCAGGGCGAAAACGACGGGGACGACGATGCCGCCGATGATTTTGAAGGCCGACATATAGAGCGTGTTCCATATCGTTCGGACGAAGTTAGGCTGCTGGAAGACATGATTGAAGTTGTCCCAACCGACCCACGGAGATTGGAAGCCGAGTCCGGGATTATACTTTTGAAACGCAATGACCAGGCCGTAAAAAGGAATGTAGCTGAAAATGAAGACGAGGATGAGGCTCGGAAGCAGCATGAGATGCAGCGCGCGCTGCTGCTTTAATTTCGTCAGCATGGATGGTCGCCTCGTTTCTTGACTTGGATAGGTGGAAAAGGGGCTGCGGAAATCCGCATCCCCTCTACAGAAAGAGTCACTTGTTTCCGTAAGCTTCGTTTACGGCCTGAGTAGCCGCATCTCCGCCTGCAGTCTTCCAATTTTGCACGACCGTATCGAAATAATCGATGCTTTCGGAGCCCATGATGATTTTGGTGAAGCCTTCCGTCAAAATATCATCGAGAGTCGTTCCGTACGCTGCAAGCGCCTCTGGAGTCGCTCCCCACAGCTCGGTCTTGATATAGTTGCCGCTGTCATAGATTTTTTTGGCCAGGCTGAACGCCGACTTCGGCGCTCCTTGCTGCAGGTAGTCGCCCACGGCGCTAGGAGTCGCATTCTCTTTGAATTCAATGCTGTTTTTATATTTCTGCCACATGCCCGAGGAGGTGAGGCCGCTGGAGTCGCCGGATTCCAGCGCTGCCGAAACGGCTTCGTACTGCTCGTAGTCGGAGGTCGGATTGAGCACCCGGAAGGCGCCTACGACATGCGCCATATCGTTGTCGAGCAGGCCGGACAGCGTTTCCTTCGACTCTTTTTCCAATCCTTCATCGACGATGTAGGCGTAATCGTTGAGCAGCTTGACGGCCGCTTCAGGATGCTTGAACGACTTTTTGGCGACGATATAGCTGCCGTTGGCAAAGGAGATGGATTGCTTCGCTTCCTCGCCGTTCGCCGTGCGCAGCAGGTAAGGATAGAAGATGGCTTCCTTGCCCAGATTCGTAATCGTATCGACGCCGGGATTGTAGCCCCACCATTGATAGTACGGCTGCAGGCCTACTTTGCCGGCGACGACGTCCGCGTTCATCGCGCTGAAGTCCTTGATGGCGAACTCCGGATCGATGATGCCTTGCTTGTACCATTCCGCCCATGCCTGGAGCGCGTCCTTCATTTCCGGCTGGATGGAGCCGTACACGATGGAGCCGCTGCTGTCCTTGATCCACATGTCGGGATGGGCGTTCCAGCTGACGGCAAGCACATTGAGGTAATCCAGCGTCTGGTCGACGGCCATGCCGTAGCCGCCGTGCTTTTCCATGAAGGCAAGCGCGATGTTCTTGATGTCTTCCGGGCTTTGCGGATCTTTAAGTCCCAGCTCTTCTTTCCAATCGTTGCGGATCCAGATGTAGTCGGATTGATCGATCAATCCCCAGTGCAGCTGCGGGATGCCGTACAGCTTGCCGTCCTTCATCCCCGATTCATAGCTGTCTGTATCCGCTTTCATGTAATCCTTCAAGCGGCTGGAAGCGTACTTGTCGAACACCTCCGTCAAGTCCATGATCATGTCGGCTTCAATGAGCTGCTGCAGCTGGGAGGCGTTGACCTTGAACACGTCGGGAAGGTCGTTGGAGGTGATCGCCAGGTTCAGCTTGGTGTCGTATTCATCGCTTACCCAATCCGTCACGACTTTGATGTTGTATTTTTCTTGGTAGCGCCGGATCCATACATTGTTGGTAATGTCGTCGCCCTGCGGATATTTGGCCGAAGGATATTCCGAAGTGACCGTATGGATCGTCACCGGCTCCTTGTAGGCGCTGAAGGCAGGGTCGGAAGGATTTGCTTCCAGAGCGTCCGCGGCCTCATTGCCGGTCGAAGCGCTGCCGGCGCCGTTGCTTGCGCTCGGAGCGTTGCTGCAAGCCGTCGGCAAAGCCAGCATCATGCAAAGAGACAACAACAGAGCGATTTTCTTCTTTGACATTCAATTTCCCCCCATACTGGTCTGACGGAACAATCCGCCAGTTCATTGTAAATCGGGGGAGAACGCAAGCCTATGAAGATAATTGTCCAATCGCATTTCCTTTTTTGCGGTATTTGGCTGGGGGTGAAGGCCGGGGAGGAAAAATTTGTCGACGGATGTTGCTTTTTTTGTCGGCTCGTCCGAGCCAACCGGGGGCAAGCAGGCTGCGGGTTGCGGGGAGCGGCTTTGCGGCGAAGCGGCGGCAAAGAAGCAAGGGGGAAGCGCAGCGGCAAGCATGGCGAGCATGGCTGCAGGCCGATGAAGGAGCCGCCGCGCTTTTTTTTCATTCCTGCGTGAAAAACTTCGGCAAATACGCCCGGTTCGCCTCCAGCATCTCGCCCAGCAGCGCCTGGGCGACGCGGACCGACGGCACGAGCGGATGATGCGCCAGCGCCTGCAGCGCGATGCTGCGGTCGCCGCTGACGGCGGCTTCGATCGCGAGCGACTCGTACGTCTTGACGGCCTGGATGAGGCCGACGCACGGGGCCGGCACGGCCGTCAGCTGCAGCGGGATCGGGCCGCCGCTCGTGACGACGCAGTTGACCTCGATGCAGGCGTCGTCCGGGAGGAAAGGCAGGATGCCGTTGTTCGGCACGTTCAGCGTCTGCACGTCTCCGGTGCCGCCATAGAGCGAGCGCATCAGGTTGACTGCCGCCTCGGAATAGTAGGCGCCGCCGCGCTGCTCCAGCTGCTTCGGCTTCTCCTTCAGCTCCGGATCCTGGTACAGCTCGAACAGCTCCTTCTCGACGCGCTTGACGACCTCGGCGCGGTTGCCGTCCTTCTCGAACGCGGCTTTCTGCTCGGCGAGCATCGTGTCGGTCATGTAGAAGTATTTGAGATAGTAGGAGGGCAGCGCGTTCAGGCCGGAGATGAACGCCGGATCCCAGTCGGAGCCGGAGACGTTTTTGGCGGAGAAGCTGTCCTCGCCCCGCACGAGCTCCGGCAGCCGGTCGACGCCGTCGACGGTGACGCGGCTGACCCAGTGCAGATGGTTCAGGCCGACGAACTCGGCGTAGACGCGGTCCGTCGTCGTGCCGTACTTGCCGGCGAGCCATTTGAGCAGGCCGATCGGCGCGTTGCAGAGGCCGATGCTTTTGACCTTGGAGTGCTTGCGGATCGCCTCGGTGACCATGCCGGCCGGGTTGGTGAAGTTGAGCAGCCATGCTTCCGGAGCGAGCTCCTCGATGTCGCGGCAGATGTCGAGCAGCACCGGAATCGTGCGCAGCGCCTTCATCATGCCGCCGGGGCCGGTCGTCTCCTGGCCGATCACGCCGTGCTTGAGCGGAATCGCCTCGTCCAGGCCGCGCGCTTCCAGCATGCCGACGCGCATCTGCGTGCTGACGAAGTCGGCTCCGGCGATCGCCGCTCGGCGGTCCGTCGTCAGATGCACTTCGATCGGCAGCCCGGAGCGGTCGACCATTCGTTTGGCGAGCTCGCCGACGATGTTCAGCTTCCATAGGCCGGGCTCGATGTCGACGAGCCACAGCTCGCGCACGGGCAGCGAGTCATAATAGCGGATGAAGCCTTCGACGAGCTCGGGGGTGTAGGACGATCCGCCGCCGATGACGGCGATCTTGAGGCCTTTTGTTTCGGTCATGGTCGATTCCTCTTTTCGTTAAAGTGGGGCGATCGGGATGTCGTCGAACTCGCGGTGCTGGCGCATCGATCGGTACATCTCCGGCGTGATGTCGATGCGGTCCGCCTCCAGCGCGCCCCAGAGGGCGCCGACGACCGGCTCGACATCGAGCTTGACGAGCGACGCTCCCGGAGCCGTCTGCCGCAGCATCGCGGCGATCGGGCCGCTGATCCAGCCGTGGTCGCCGCGAGTCAGCAGGCTGCCGGCAAGCACGACGTCGAACGGAAGCTTGCGCATGCCGAGCCGCTCGATGACCGCCTTGACGGACAGTGCGAGCTCCTCGCCCTGATGCGTCAGGATGCGGAGCGCCGCTTCGTCGCCCTCGGAGGCGGCGCGGAACAGCAGCCGCACGACGTCGGTCGGCACGCCGAGCGAGCGGTCGAGATAGTCGTGGAACATCGCTTCGACCGTCGGATAGCCGAGCATCTCCAGCAGCATCGGCGTCAGCTTCGTCGGGCCTTCGCGGCCGTCCCAGGAGCGGATGACGGTGCGGAAAACCTCGACGTTCAGCCCGCCGCCGCCGCCGAAGTCCCCGTACATGTAGCTGAAGCCGCCGCATTGGTACATGTCGCCGCTCGGACTCACGCCGGCGCAGTTGACGCCGGTGCCGCAGATGACAGAGACTCCGTACGGCCTGGCCGTGCCGGCCCGGAGGCCGATGATCGTGTCGCAGACGACCGTATAGCGCTCCGCGAAGCCGATGCTGCCGAGCAGCGGATGCAAAATGTCGAGGTCGGCCTGGCGGTCGGCTCCGGCGAGTCCGAAGTACGCGTGGGCGAGCGCGGAGCGCTCGACGCCTGCTTGCCGCAGCGCCTCGGAGACGGCGGCGTCGAGATTGCGCCGGGCGGAGTCGCGGCCGTTCTGATGGTTGCCGCCTGCGGCCATGCCTTTGCCGAGGATGCGTCCATCGGCATCGGAGACGAGAGCATGCGTCTTCGTGCCGCCGGCATCGACGCCGAGATAGAAGCTCATACGGAATTCTCCTTCCAAGCGGATAATGGCGGAGCGGTGCTCTCGCGCACGACGAGCTCCGGTCTCAGCACGACAGGAGGCGGCGCCTCGCGCCCCTCCATCTGGGCGAGCAGGCCGTCGACCGCGGAGCGCGCGATCTCCAGCACCGGCTGCGCCACGGTCGTCAGCTTCGGATGCAGCAGCGTCGCGAGGTTCTGGTCGTCGTAGCCGACGAGCGACAGGTCGCGGGGGATGGCCAGGCCTGCCTCCTGCAGCGCGTTGAGCACGCCGACGGCGATATAATCGTCGCCGCAGAACAGCGCCTCCGGCAGGCGGCCCTCCGCCAGCCAGCGCTTCGCCGCCTCATAGCCCGTGTCCATGGAATATGTCCCTTCCTCGATGAACACCGGCTCCAGGCCGTGCTCGGCCAGCGCCTTGAGGAAGCCGTTCTGCCGGTCGATCGTGCTCTTGTAGTTGCTGGGGCCGCTCAGATGGGCGATCGACGAATGGCCGAGCTCGACCAGATGCTTGCCGGCCGCGTAGCCGCCGGAGTAATGGCCGACCTGCACGGCCGACAAGTCGTAGGCGGGGTTCTGGTTGTCGATGATCGAGTACGGAATGCCCTTGCGCTCGAGATCGGGAATCAGCTCGTCCTCCCAGGTCGGCGACAGGATGATCATGCCGTCGACCCGGTCCCTTTCCATCAGGAAGCTGCTTCCGGGCTCCCGGCAGCTCGGCGATACGGACAGCGCGAGAAAATAGCCGTGTCCGGCGAGCTCGTCATGCACGCTCTTGACGATCGCGTCGAACACCGAGTCCTGAAGCGTCGACAGCAGCAGGCCGACGACGCCGGTCTTGCCCTTGGCGAGCGACTGCGCGGCCGAGTTCGGCCGGTACCCGAGCTCCTTCATCGCCTGCTGCACCTTGAGGCGGTTCTTCTCCCGCACGTTGCCGGAGCCGTTGAGCACGCGCGAGACGGTGACGACGGACAGGCCGGAGCGCTTGGCGACGTCGAAGATGCTTGGTTTCATGAAGCGCCTCCCTTCGTGAAGTTAAACCGCTTAAACTTTTGATGAAAAAAAAGAGAGCTTGCTCTTTTCGGATGTCGAGAAGGCTGGCAAAAGGAAGCGGCGTCAGCCTGCTTCAAAATTAAAGCCCTTTAACTTTCTCTCGATTATCTTAACGGATCAAGGCCGGTTTGGCAACGATGGCCCGAGAGTTTTCATCCAGCAAGCGGGAGATCGCGGTGCCGATCACGAATATTCAGCATGGAGCCGGAAGAAGAGCCGGATGAACGAGGAAACGGAGGCGGCCTATTGAACGCAAACGACATTTTGCTTGCCATGCACGCTTCGGCTGCCGAACTTGCGGAAGCGGAGTCCATGAAAGACCGGATGCAAGCGGTGCGGGAACGAGCGGGAAATCCGGAAGGCGTGGAGATCGTGGAGCAGGACGGCATGCTGCGCCTGTTCAGCCGCTCGATGCCGTGGCCGCAGTTCAATACGGTCAAAGGCGTTCACGAGGGCGTGCTGGAAAGGTTGGACGATTTGGAGCGCTATTATCGGGAGCGGGAGCGGCCTGTCAGGCTGGAGCTTAGTCCCCAGCGGATCACCTCTGCCTTGCTGCAGGAGCTCGGCCGCCGAGGCTATAGGACAGCGGCGCTCCATGCAGGCCTGTACCGGCTGTTCGCTCCGAAAGAAGCCGGCATCGAAGTCGAGCCGTCGTCGGGGAGCGGGCTGACGATACGGCAGGCGGGGCTTGCCGATGCTGAGGCCTATGCCCGCATCCACTGCCTGTCGACGGGGCTCGGAGAATCCGGCATACCGTCGGTGCGGGCGAACAACGAAGTGCTGATGGAGCGTCCCGGGTGGAGCTTCTGGATCGCGGAGCGGGATGGAGAGCCGGCCGCAGTCGGCGTCATGCGCATAAGCGGCGGAGCGGCGAACCTCAGCTTCGCAGCGACGCTGCCGGAGGAGCGCGGGCGAGGGCTGCAGCAGGCGCTGCTGCTTGCCCGCCTTGAAGCGGCCCGGGCAGCAGGATGCTTGATCGCCGTCAGCCAGTGCGAGCCCTATAGCATCAGCATGCGCAACATGCAGCGCTGCGGCATGAGGCTGGCGTTCATCCGCCCCCATCTCATGCTGCCGCATCATCCATAACGGATCGAAAAGAGGCGACGACCATGATTCTCGAGCATGCGCTGCTGTCCGTCATTCCCGGCAAGGAGGCCGACTTCGAGCGGGACTTCCGCACGGCTTCCGCCATCATCTCCTCCATGCGCGGCTATGTCCGCCATACGCTGTCCCGCTGCCTGGAGCAGCCTTCGCGCTACCTGCTGCTCGTCGAGTGGGAGACGCTGGAGGACCATACGCACGGCTTCCGCGAATCCGCCGACTATGGCCGCTGGAAGGCGCTGCTGCATCATTACTATGATCCGTTCCCTACGGTGGAGCACTACACGGAAGTGCCGCTGCCGGCAAAGGAGGCCGACCGACCATGATCATCCGGGACAGCGGAGACAGCTTCGTGCTGATCCGCCAGCACGACCATGCGGCCGTGTCCGCGCAGCTCGCGCAGGCGCTCGCGCCCGAGCTGCTGCCGGCGGACAAGCTTCGCGCCAGCGTCGTCTATGCGGCGGCGCATCATGACCGCGGCTGGATCGGGCTCGACGAGACGCCGATCTGGAACGATGCGGCCGGACGCCCCTACGCGTTCGAGGACTATCCGCTGCTGCCCAAGATCGCGTTCTACCGGCGCGGCATCGACGAGGTCGAAGCGGTCAGCCCCTATGCCGGCCTGCTGTGCAGCTTGTTTTATCATGCCTTTTTCGAGCATCTGGAAGGAGAGGCATGCGAAGAGTTCAAGCGGACCGAGGAGGTGCGCCAGCGCCGGCTCGCGATGAATCTGCGCGCCGATCCGGAGCGGACCCGCCTCGATCTGCTGCGGCTGCAGCTGCTCGACAGCCTGTCGCTGTATGTCTGCCTCAACGAGCCTGGCACAGCGGGGGAGCAGGAGCATCCCTGGTACAGGGAAGGCTTTTCCGCGGCCGACGGGCTGCTGCCGTCCGGCCGCCGGCTGCGGGCGTCCTGGACGGACAAGCAGCGCCTCCTCCTGTCGGAGAGGGCGCTGCAAGGCGAGACGAAGGTCGAGCTGAGGCTGAAGCGGGTACCGAAGGCGCACATCGCGGCGGACGGCCTCGACGAGGCTTATCGCGTCAGCCCGCTGGAGCGGGCGGAGCTGCTCTGGAGCGTTCCGCCGGCCTAGGCCGGACGGGTCAAGCGGTGCTGTCCGGCTGTGCTTTGCGCTCGAAATGCTCGGCGATCTGCAGGATGACGATTTTGAAGATCATGTAAACCGGGATCGAGATCATGATGCCGACGATGCCGCTCACCGCGCCGGCGATGAGGACGACGATGATCGTCGTCAGCGGATGGATGTCCATCGTCCTTCCGTAGACGAACGGCGAGATCAGGTTGCCCTCGAGCTGCTGGGCGACGAGGATGATCGCGAGCACCCAGATCGCCGTCGTGAACGAGTCCGTGAACGCGATGAGGATGCACGGGATCGAGCCGATGATCGACCCGATGTACGGGATCATGTTCATCGCGCCGACGAACAGCGCGAGCAGCAGCGAATAAGGCAGGTCGACGATCAGGAAGCCGATATAGGCGAACGCTCCGAGCGCGAGGCAGCAGACGACGCGGCCGATGACGAACTCGCTCAGCATCTTGTCGACGCTGCCGAAGATCTCGATCGCGTCGGCGCGGTACTTGGCGGGCGAGAAGCGGACGAAGGACGTATAGCCCTTGCGGTCTTCCTTGAGCATGTAGTAGAGCAGCACCGGCACCGTGCCGACGACGAGCGCGATCGTCGCGACGACGGAGACGGCGTTCTGCAGGTAGGTCGACAAATAGTTGATGCCTTGCTCGAGGTAGCCGGTCAGCTTGCTCGACAAGTCGATCTCGGCGAGGCTGAATCCGCCGAAGCTCTGCGTCTGCAAGTAGTTGATCTGCTCCTGCACCTCCTTGGCGAGGGCGGGCAGGTTCTCGACGAAGCCCTCGGCCTGGGACTGCAGCGTCGGCCAGACGAGCACGACGAGCATCGCCACGACGGCCGCCATGACGACGAACAGCACGAGCACGGCAAGCCATTTCGGCATGCGCCACTTGTGCAGCTGCGTGACGAGCGGGCGGAAAAGGTAATAGAAGAAAAACGAGACGACGAACGGAAGCAGCAGCATGTTGAACGCGAGCAGCACCGGGCGGTAAAGGAACTCGAGCCGGGAGAGCAGGTAGAGGATGACGAGGACGAGAATGATGCTGATGCAGGCTTGATAGAACTTTCCGATTTTCAAGCGGGACGACCTCCGTTCGGGCGACTGGATTCCTTTACTCCTTGTATACCCTTGCCCCGGAAGCATTAACCTTGGACCGTCCGGCCCGGCTGCCGTCCGGATTCGGAAACCTTCCGGCGGCTGCCGTCGTATAAGGGGAAAGCAAGAAACTAATTGACTGGCAAACTTTTCAGTACCGATTAATCGACCTTCCAAGGAGGAATTTATCCATGTCTCTGTTCAAACGCCTGCGCGATCTGACTCTATCCAACGTTTATGCCCTGATCGACAAAGCCGAGGATCCGGTCAAGATGACCGATCAATATATCCGCGACATGGCGAGCGATCTGGAAGAAGCCGAAAAGGCGGTCGCGGCCCAGATCGCCCTGGAGAAGAAGTTCAAGAAGCTGCTCGAGGAGCAGGAGGAGCTTCTTCAACGCCGCCTGCAGCAGGCCCATGCCGCCGCCGAGGCGGGCAATGTCGATCTGGCTCGCCGCGCGCTTGCGGAGAAGCAGAGCGCCGAAGCCAAGCGGGACGAATACCGCGCCGCGTTCGAGACGAACAAGGCTTCCGCGGATCTGCTCCGCGACAAGCTCGCGCAGATGCAAAAGCAGCTCGGCGAGCTTAAGAGCAAGCGCGAGTCGCTCGTCGCCCGGGCCCAGGCAGCCAAAGCGCAGGTCGAGATCAACCGTTCGATGAGCGGCTTCGGCTCCGATACGGCGATGGCCGGACTGAAGCGGATGGAAGACAAGGTGCTCGGCCTCGAATCGCAAGCGGAGGCGAGCAACGTCCTGAACGACCGGGCGAAGTCGCTCGACGAGGAGTTCGAGGCGCTCGGCCGCGACAAAAAAGTCGAGGATGAGCTGGCTGCCCTGCTGAACCAATACAAAAAACCGGAATAAGGCGGCGAAGGCATGAGCTTGTTCAAACGAGTGGCGAACCTCATGCGGCGTCCGGAGCCGGCGCCGGCCGAGAAAAGCATGCTGACGCTCGGCCCGGGCGACATCTGCGAGATCTCGCTGGAGACGTATGAGGTGATCGGCCAGACGAAGAATTTCCGGCGCAAGGAAACGTTCCTGACGCTGCAGGACGGCACCCGGCTCCGCTATCTCCATATCGAGGACCGCGAGCAGACCGAGTACAGCCTGTACGAGCCGATCGACGGACGGCTGGACTCGATCGAGGAGGTGCCGTCGACGATGGCGCTGGACGGCCGGGACTACTATTTGGAAGAGCAGCATTCTTCTCCGGTGACGTCGTCCGGCAGGGCCCCCCATCATCCGGCGGGCGAGCTGCATGTGTGGCAATACCAGTCCGACGACCGCAGGCTGCTGCGCATCGAATGGCAGGAGGGGCGGTTCATGCTCTACGAGGGAGAACGGATCCCGGCGGCGGATGTCCAGACGGTGCGCGGCCGCTGAACGATCCCGCGGCAAACGCGCTTGCGCAAATAATCGGCCGGGAGGAATCATTCCTCCCGGCCTGCCGTACATAAGCTACTATGAACCGCTTTCAAGGAGGGACTGCATGGAGCGGATCGCGATCCTATCTGATGTACACGGCAATATGCCGGCGCTGGAGGCGGTGCTCGCGGACATCCGGGCCAGAGGCATCTCGCGGATCGTCTGCCTGGGCGATCTGGCGGGAAAGGGACCGGAGCCGGCGGAGGCCGTCGATGAGGTGCGAAGCAGCTGCGAGACGGTCATCCGCGGCAACTGGGATGAATTCCTCGGCTTGCCGACGGACGACGAGACGCTCCGTTGGCATCAGGAGCGTCTCGGGCCGGAGCGGCTCCGCTATTTGCGGGAGCTGCCGTTCTGCGCGGAGCTTCGCCTCGGCGGGCGGCTCATCCGCCTCGTCCATGCTTCTCCGCAGAGCGTGTATCGCCGCGTCCAGCCTTGGGACTCCCCGGAGGACAGGGCGTCCATGTTCGATCCGCCGGACGGCTGCAGCGGCCGCCCCGATGCGCTGGGCTATGGAGACATCCACCAAGCCTATGCCCAATATGTGGACGGCAGGCTGCTGTTCAACTGCGGCAGCGTCGGCAACCCGCTCGATCTGCCGCAAGCCTCCTACGCGATCGTGGAAGGGGAGCCGGATGCGGCGGCCATGGCGCCTTTCGCGCTGCAGCTGATCCGGGTGCCCTACGATATCGGCGAGGCGGTCGCCCGCGCCGAGCGGCTCGCCATGCCGCAGCTGGAGCCGTATTGTCGGGAGCTCGTGACGGGACGCTATCGGGGCTTGCAAGCGTGAGCGATCGGCAAAAAGGAGGAGAGCGATGATACGAGCGATCCTGTTCGACCTGGACAATACGCTGCTCGACCGTACGGCAGGCTTCCACGAGTTCGCCTGCCGCTTCGCCGAGCGGTATGCCGCCGTGCCGGAGAGCGGGCGCGCAGGCTGGACGCGGCGGCTGATCGAGCTGGACGAGGACGGCTACAAGCCGAAGCACGACCTGTTTCGGGAGCTGCCGGAGCTTCTTCCTTGCACATGCTCCGACCCTGCGGAGCTCATGGCCTTTTATGAGCGGGAATACGTCGCCGCCGCGCGGGCGATGAGCGGCGCGGCGCAGCTGCTCGCGTCGCTGCGTCCGTATTATCGCCTCGGCATCGTCTCGAACGGCAAGGACGCGATTCAGCGCGGCAAGCTGGAGCGGACCGGGCTCGCGCGCTGGTTCGAATCGATCCTCGTCTCCGAGTCGGCCGGCTGCCGCAAGCCGCAGCGCGAGATCTTCGCCATGGGGCTGCGCGAGCTTGGCGTACAGCCCGAGCAGGCCCTTTTTGTCGGCGACCATCCCGTCAACGACATCCAGGGCGCCTACTTCAGCGGCATGAAGACCGTCTGGCTGCGGAGCAGCCAGGCCTGGCCGGACGAGGCGGCGGCGCTGCCGGACGCGGTCATCTCCGAGCTCGCGCAGCTGCCGGCGGCGATCCGGCTCGTGTCGGGGCAGACGGCCGCAGCCGACTGGCGGCTCAGCAGCGGCGCCTGACCCCGGCAGCCGGGGCGGCCGCAGCTGCCCCGCGCCATGCGCCTGGAGCCGGTCGCGCCAAGAAAGGGCAGTCAAGAAAAGGCATCCGCCGTCCTAGGGCGTGTTGCATCCTTCGAAGGAAGCCGAATATTGCCGAATTTTTGATCCCTGCGTGACGAAGCAGGGGGCAAAAAGGCGGTGATAGACGCAACTGAGCGGGGGTGCAAACACGCCCTAAACGGGGGATGCTTTTTTGCCCCTCGCGGCGCGAGCGGGCTCGTTCACGACGGTGACGCGGTTTTTGCCGGTCGTCTTGGAGCGGTACATCGCTTCGTCGGCCTCGCGCACGATCTGGTCGACGCTGATGCCGGGCCGGGAGTAGCTGACGCCTATGCTGACGGTGACGATCGTCTCTTGCTCGATCCGCCGGCGCAGCGTCTCGGCGAGCTCGGCGGCCTTCTCCCTGGAGCCGACGACCAGCAGCAGCTCCTCGCCGCCGTAGCGTCCGGCCGAGCCGATGCCCTGCACGAGCTCCCGCATCATCTCCGAGATCTGCTTGAGCACGCCGTCGGCCCGGTGATGGCCTTGCGTGTCGTTCAGCTTCTTGAAGTTGTCGATGTCGCAAAAGACGACGGCGATTCCTTTGCCGCGGCGGAGCAGCAGCTCCGCCTTTTGCTGGAAATGGCGGCGGTTGTACAGTCCGGTCAGCCCGTCGGTGATGGAGGAGCGGTAGGTCGTGAGCAGCCGCTCGAGCACCCATTCGAACAGCAGCAGGAACAGCAGCGTGAAGTAGACGACGGGCAGCATCCGCGAAAGCACGAGCAGCACCGGCATGCCGCCCTGGAAGACGTAGCGGTCGGTGACGAGCGCCAGGTCGGCCGTAAAGTAGACGATCAAGCTGGCGGAATACTTCGTGCGCAGCTCGACCCCCCGCGTATCGAGCAGGATGAGGAAATTGATGATGATGCCGTAGAAGTCGAGCAGCACGAGCGGCACCGCACGGCCGTCGGCAGCGTCGAGCAGGCCCGGATTCATGGCCAGCTCCGCTCCGGCGATCGCGAAGGCGAGGGCGGCCATGACGACGAACGGAGCTCCGCGCAGCTTCGCGCCGGGATGGCTATATAATTTCATGAAGACAAAGTTTATAATGATGAAAGAAAAGATTCCGAGCAGGCGCGTCGCCAGCTGGAGCAAGGGAAGGGCATCGCCCTGGTCCAGCCCGGCGAGCAGCATCCCCTGCCGGATCATGAGCAGCGGCAGGATGAGGATCAGCAGCCGGTAGACGTGATGGCGGCGATAGCTTCGATACAGCTTCACGCCCATGAAGATCATCAGCGCAAGCACGGTCAGCGTGCAGGCGGATGCGAATAGTTGAATCGAAGCAGCCTGAGGCCAATTGGTCATGGAACATGCACTCCGCCTTTGTCAGCATCGGTCCGGCTCCGCGTTTCGCAGCGGCGGCCGGGCAGCGGAAGCGATTCGCTTGCCGCCTTTTCACGGTATCGGCTGTTCCCCGTCCAACCATTAGAGGGAACGTCCGTTCCATTCTATCATGGCCAAGCTGGAAGGAGAGCGATCAGATGGAAATTTTGCAGGCTTTGTTCTTTCCTCCCGAGCAGCCCGGAGGCGTGTCCTCCATGGTCCCTTATATGCAGGATCGGTTCAACAAGGTCGGCTGGCCGACCGACCTGTTCTCCCTGCCGAAGCGGATCCGCGGCAAGGGAACCGAGGAAGTGCGGCTGCATACGTTCGATCCGGAGCCGTATCGGGACAATCCGATCGCGGCCAAGTATCTTCAGACGCTGAGCGACTACCTGTGGTGGACCAAAATGCGCATCAAGCGCAACTACGACCTGATCCACGCGCATCATCCCGTCGCCGCGCTCGTCATGAAGCAGGTCTTTCCCGACACGCCGCTCGTCGTCACGATCCACTCGAGCTACGAGCGCGAGCTCATCCTGAACGGCAAGATCGAGGAGGGCGGGCCGGAGCACCGGTTCCTCGCCTCCATCTATCGCGAGCTCGAGCATGCCGCCGACCGGCTGCTGACCGTATCGGATTCGTTCCGCCGGTACATGGCTCCGTACGTCGACGACGCGGAGGCGATCGGCGTCATCGCCAACGGCTTCGACGAGCGGCGCTTCAAGCCGATCAGCCATGAGAACGAGGTGACGCAGCTCATCACGGTATGCCGCCTCGTGCCCGCCAAAGGAATCGACATCCTGCTGCGGGCTTGCGCCGAGCTCAAGGACAAAGGCCATCCGTTCGTCCTCCACATCATCGGCGACGGCCCGATCCGCAAGGAGCTCGAGACGCTTGCGACCGAGCTCGGCTTGTACGACGACATCATTTTTTACGGCTACATGCTGCATCCGGAGGAATTCATGCCGTTCTTCGACGTGTTCGTGCTGCCATCGCGGGCGGAGGCGTTCGGCAGCGTTTTCGCCGAGGCGGCGCTCTGCTGGCTCGCGCTCGTCGGCACCGACGTCGGCGGCATCGGCGAGCAGATCGAGGAGGGCGTGAACGGGCTGCTCGTGCCGCCAGACGATGCGGCGGCGCTGGCCGCGGCGCTGGAGCGGCTCATCACGGACCAGACGTTCCGTTATCAGCTTGCCCGCGCCGCCTGGGACAAAGCCAAAAAAGCCTACTCGCTGACGAGGGTCATCTCGCAGCTGAAGCAGGTCTATCTGGAAGCGGCGCCTGGAGCGGCGGAGAGCTAATCGCTCTCCGGCCGCTTTCGCGTCTTCTTGAGCATCATGAGCGCCAGCCAGCCGAGGCTGAACAGGCCGAAGATCGGATAGAGCGTCTTGACGAGCGGGCCGAAGCCGATCTGGCTGAGCAGGTAGCAGAGGACGAGGATGATCAGCAGCAGCACGTTCGGTGAAACCGCCACGCGCTGCTGCAGCTGCAGGGCCAGGCCGTAGATGTCGGCGATGAGCGTCGTGAAGATCTCGGAGAAGATGAGCAGGATATAGACGAACTGGATGCCGTAGCCGAGCTGGCGCGCGATGCCGCCCATCGGGATCTCGTACTGCTGGACGCCCGGCATATGCGACGACAGCGCGATATGGCCGGCGAGCAGCATGAAGCCGATGCCGATGCCGCCGAACAGCGAGCCGAGCCGGATCGCCTTGCGGTCCGTGATCCCGGCGCCGAGCGGGACGAGCACCGCCTGAGCCATCGCGAGGTTGAACGCGGTGTACAGCAGCGGGGCGGTCCACACCCGCAGCGCCGAGTCGTCCGTCGTCAGCTGCAGCCAGCGGCCGCCGCTCGGCGAGGTGAACGTGTCGTACAGCACGATCGCCGTGAACAGCAACATGAACGGCACGACGATGCTGTTGATCGTCAGGATGGCGTTCATGCCGCGACGCAGCATGAGATAGCAGGCGATGAGCGTCACGACGAGTCCGATCTGGTAGGGCAGGTTCCAGTTCTCATAAAAGATCGTTCCCGCTCCCGCCAGCATGACGGCGTTCACGCCGAGCAGGACGACGAGCATGAAATAGCTGACGAGCTGGCCGACGGCCGGTCCGAACAGCGCCTTGTTGAGATCCTCGTAAGACTTGGCTCCGATCTCGCCGGCGAGCAGCATCATCTTGCCTCCGAGCCAGATGAACATGGCGGTCGCGAGCACGATCGTCAGCACGGCCCAGTGGCCGTAGCGGGTGAAGAATTGGAGGATCTCCTGGCCCGTGGCGAATCCGGCACCGACGACGGTGCCCATATACGTGAATCCGATCTGCAGCACGCGCAAGACGCGTCCCCGCATGGCTTCGCCTCCGTTCTCGCATGGATTGTCCTTACATCCTATGTGCGGCGGCGGACAGGCATGACAGGGAGCGGCTGGGCGAGGTTGCAGGAACGGCCGGGCTATGATAATTTAACGGAAAGAATTCCCCAAGGAAGGGACCAAGCCGATATGGAAATGCTGAAAAACCGAATCCTTCAGGACGCGTCGATCTTGTCTGCCGATGTAGTCAAGCTGGACGCCATCCTCAACCATCAGGTCGATCCGGCGCTGACGATGGAGATGGGGCGCGAGTTCGCTCGCCTGTTCCGGGAAGCGGGGGCGACCAAGGTCATCACCGTCGAATCGTCCGGCATCCCGGTCGCCTTCGCCACGGCGCTGGAGCTGAACGTGCCGCTGCTGTTCGCTCGGCGCAAGAAGACGCTGATCGCCGATCCCGATCATTACTCGGAGCGGGTGCCGTCGTTCACCAAGGGCATCGTGACCGATCTGATGGTGTCCAAGTCGCTGCTGTCTCCGGAGGACCGGCTGCTGTTCATCGACGACATCATCGCCAACGGCGACGCCGCGCGCGGTCTCGTGCGCATCATCGAGCGCTCGGGAGCCGAGCTCGTCGGATTCGGCGTCGTCATCGAGAAGTGCTTCCAGGCCGGCGCCAGCACGCTGCGCGAGCAAGGCATCCGCGTCGAGCCGCTCGTCCGCATCCGCTCGCTCGAGGGCGGATCGATCGTCTTCGAGGAATAGCCGTCAAAATCTTCCCTTTTCCCTGCCCGGCATATCGCCTATAATGGGTAAAGAAGATTTCTTACATGGGGAGGCACAAGGCGATGGAAAACGTAGATCCCGGTTTCTTTGAAGCCAAGCTGTCCGCTGCCAAAATTCATTTCGAGCGCGCGCTCGATTGCAAGCATACCGAATTCGACGATCTGTATCCGTACATGATCGAGCATCCGCAATTTTTCTGGTACAAACGGTACGTCGCCTGGTCCGAGCTGCTGACGATCGTCAAGCTGAGCGAGGAGCTCGGGCTGGAGTGGAAGGGCCAGTTCACCGACAAGCAGGCCGATTATATTTCCAAGCGGGTCATGAGCTCGCGCGTGCTGGACGAGTGGTACGAGACGAACGATACCAAGGAGCATGTCGGCAACGCAGAATAGAGCGGCTTCAGCCCCGGTGCTTCCGGGGCTTTTTGATGCGGCGGCGTTTCAGCAGCAGGAGAGGAGGGTAATAAGATGAATCTTGCCAGCGACGATCTGCTGAACGGATTCCGGCTGACCGGAGAGAAGGTCCGGGTCATCCGGGATGAAATGGAGCAGAACGACGTGCTCGGAATCGTCGTCGCCTGGGATGACGACAGCGTCATGATCCGCAAGGCGAACCGGCGGGTCGTCCAGCTCAGCCGGGGCTATACGTACGAATCCGCAGCAGCTCCGCGTTCCGCATCGTCCTGAACGACGAAGGAGGAGAGCGCGAGATGTTTTGTCCAAACGATCATATGGTGATGAACGGGTCCGAGGTCGATGGCGTGACGGTGTTCCGCTGCCCTGTATGCGGCAATGTCCGCCTCGCAGGCCCGGATGGCGAGCGGCTGTATGGCGGCGTGGAAGTCACGCCATACTATTCCGGTCCGGTCGAGGAGCGACATCTGAGCGAGACGCCTTATGGAGCCCATGAGCTGGCGTCCGAGGAAGCCGAAGGAGCGCGCGACGACGGCATTCCGCTTTACGGAGCGCCGGAGGAGGAAGCAGGCGGCTTCGCGCTTGCCGGCGGACCTTACGGTTATGTGCCTGCCGACGAAAAACGGCCGGAGACGCCGTCCCCGCCTTACGGAATGCCGCCCGCGCCATGAGCTTTTCAAGCCTTCGACATAAAGGTTGACAAGCATCCGGGCCGTGTGATATTTTATTAAAAGTGTCACGCGGTCATGGCGGAATTGGCAGACGCGCTAGATTCAGGTTCTAGTGTCAGCAATGACGTGGAGGTTCAAGTCCTCTTGACCGCACCACTCTTATCTACAACAGGCTTCTGTTCTGCGAATTCTCGCAGATCAGAGCTTTTTTTTATTTTCAGAACCAGAATGAAGAACCGGGGCTCGTGCAGCATGAGCCCCGGTTCTTTGCGTTTCCCTTGCGTTTACATGGCGTCGATCATAGCCTTGATCGTAAGGTCGCTCTCCAAGGCGCGAAGGAGGATCGTCAGCGCTTCGGCGCGGCTGCTGCTGTCGTCCGGCGCGAAGCGGGAGGAAGAGATCCCTTGGACGAGGCTGGCCGAGGACGCCAGACGGATTGCCTCCGCCGCCCAATGGTCGCCGCGTACGTCTGCAAAGCCGGCAGCGGAGCCTTTCGCCAGCGTATTGAGGTTCAAGATCTGCGAGATTATTTTCACCAGCTCGGCGCGGGTGAGCGGATCGTTCGGTCTGAAGCTGCCATCCGCGTATCCGGCGATGATTCCTTTGTCCGCCAAAGCGCCGATGGAGCCGGCAGCCCAGCTGGATGCGGCATCGGCATAGACGTTCGAAGCCGGGCTTGGCGCCAGCCCGAACGCGCGGGCGATCATGGCGGCGAATTCGGCCCGGGTGACAGGCGCATTCGGCCGGAACGTCCCGTCCGCGTAACCGCCCGCGATACGAAGTTTTGCCGCTTTGGCGATGGTGCCGCTTGCCCAGTGCTTGCCGACGTCGCGGAACGAGCGGCTCTCGTTGCCCGCAGCGGCAATCGCGTCGCGGACCGTTTGCACGACGGCTTCGCGGCTGACTACGTTCGAATGGAACGGATCGATGCCGGCGTCCGGCTCCTGGTTCGGTTCCGGAGCGCTGCTGCCGCCAGAATCCGTATCGTCCGTCCCGGCGGAAGGATCAGTTGTTCCCGTATCCGGCGCAGTCGTGCCAGGCGTGGTGCCAGGCGTGGTGCCAGGCGTCGTGCCATTGTCGATGGACAGCGCGATCCGGTCGGACTGGTAATCAAGCTGGGCCGTATAGCCGCTTGGCAATCCGTTGATCTCCACGGAGGAAAACTGCCCGATGCGCTTGTCCTTGCCATGGCGGATCAGAGTAAGAGAGCCTGCTTCCGGCACGTAGTCTTTCGCGAAGCTCACGACGAGCTTGCCGTCCGCGTCGATCGCGCCGTCGACATCGAGCATGTCGCCGAAGCTCGCTACGTTCAGCTCCAACGTGCCTTTGGAAGCTTGAGCGAAGTCGCCTCCGATCGCTACTCTTCCCGTTGCGCTCTCTGCGAGCGTGCCGCCGTTGTTCGCAACCGCGCCGCTGCCGAAGGCCGTCTCCGAGGCGCCTTCCAGCGTGCCGGCATTCAGTTCGGTGCCGCCGGAATAGGTGTTGCTACCGCTGAGCTTCAGGGTGCCCGTGCCTTCCTTCGTCAGCTTTCCGGGTCCGGAGATATTGTTCCTCCAGCTGTCGGAGGCATGGAATCCGCCCTGGCTTGCATTCATCTCGACCGTAACGTCGCCGCTAAAGGCGCCATAGCCGTCCGCCGCAGCGAACAGGTTGAGCCGTCCCCAGCCTTCCGGATCGTCCAGCAGCGGGTAGCCGGAGGAGAGGCCTGTCGTCGCGAGAACGGCACGGCGCTGGTCGCCGCTCAAGTAAGGCAGGCGGGTCTCCAGCAGAACCTCGGCGCCCTTCGGAACGACCATGGCCTCCGTAGTGGAAGCGATCGGCGTGAAGCCGTAGGTGAGCCGCTGGGTGAACTGCGCCTTATTTTTGGCGTAATCGCTGAAGCGGTCTTCAGCTGTGCCGTTCTCCTTCAGCAGGATAGCGTGAGCTTGATCGTACGCGGCCTGCTTCAGCGCAGCGTTGTCCGGATCGGCCAAGGCAGCGGCCGCCAGAGCTGTTGCCGTGACGCGCCCGCCCATGACGTCGAGCGGAGAGTGCATGCCGGCGACGATGCGATTGTTGCCCATCTCGGAAGCGCGGGTCAGCAGCTCCTGGAACCGCTCCGGCACGGCATAAGCGAGCGACAGCGCGGCGAGGTACGATGCGTTCGTGTGGCCGCTCGGGAAGCCGCCGTCCGTAGCCGGCGTTGAGCTGATCGCAGGAACAAGCGTCGGCACGATGATGGACGTGTCGTCCAGCCAGCGGTAGGGACGCATGTAAGCGAAGTTATTTTTGGCCGGGGTAGTCGAGGCGTAGTTGCCTCTCACCGTTCCGATGAGATCGACCATCTTGCCGAGCTCGGAATCGGAGTCGCCCCCCTTGTTCGCGCCGTTGCCGTCGTTGTACTTCACCGATGCAGCGTCTTCCGGAATGCTCGTGATCGTGGTGAACGTGTTCGTGTTCTGACGGTAGACGTCAGCCAGCGAGCCGAGGCCGTCGATGGCGCCGTAGGTTTGGTTGCGCCGGTCATCGTAATATGCCGCTGCTTCCTCTGCATCCGTGCGGCTGGCCGCGATGTCGGCAACATATTGAATGTTGGCGTCGAGAACGCCGGCGTTGAGCTTCGTGCCGTTGTTCCAGGACGTCCCCGGCGTCCACAGATCCAGAAACCTGGACAGCGTGCCCAGCACCGGGTTGGATTCCAATGTCATGTTGGCGGTCGTGTTGTTCTTGTAGCCGTCGACGAAGTATCCCCATGCCGGAGCGGGGGGCAGAGCAGCGGGCAGAGCTGCGGATGGATCGTCGGAAGCCGCGAGCGCGATCGTTCCGCCTGCGAAATTCGAAAGCAGCAGCGCGCCCATCATGGCCGATACGAGCCGGTTCTTTGGTTTTGCCTTTGTCTTCACAATGAGTCTACTCCTATCATGATTAATCTCGACCCTCGGGGGATCGGAACCGGACTCAATGTAGCACCGGGGCGCGGCGGGCGGCAATAGGACAATTTCCGCTTTCTGTCGCTTTGGGAGGAACCGGGCGTGATTTGACATTGCCTTAATAAAGATGCGGTATTTTGAATGAGAAAGCTGAGGCAGGATCGGCAGCGGAAGGAGGGGACGACTTGAGAAAATGGAACACGGTATTCGCTAACCTGATCCTATCGTACCTATTTATCGTCCTTGTCATCGTGCTTCTGCTTTGTTCGAGCTTCTATATGTACTTTACCGGCAAGTATAAGGAGGAGCTGCGCGACCGAAGCCGGATTGCGCTGGAGAATACGGCCCAGACGATCGAGAGCTCGGTGCTTCGACGGGCTCAGCAGATCTATCTGGACATCTCCCTCAATAAGACGGCAGACGTGAGGCTGCTCGCCGATCCCTCCTTTAAGGGCGATCATGCCGAGGTGCTCGATCTGCAGGAGCTGCTGCGTTCGGCAGTCATCCGAAACTCCGATTTCGTTCAGGCGGTGCATCTCTATTATCCCAAGCCGAACATCATGCTCTCCTCTGCCTACGGACTGAAATTCTACGCCGACCGGGAGCGGGAAACGCCTTTTTTGACGGATTGGATCGAAGGAATGCGGAGCAGCAAGGAGAGCAGCCTGTGGACGCAAGCCCGCCTGGTTCCCGAGGACATCTATTCCAATCTGAAGGGCGGAAAGAGCCAGGCGCTCATCACCTACGCTCACGGATACCCGTTCCGGTCGTCGGGAGCGGACAGCGAGGTGATCGTCGCGGTGGACGTAAAGGAGAGCGCGATCAGCGGAATCATCCGCAATAGGATGCCTTCCCGGTACGAAGGCACTTTTATCGTGGACAGCTCGGGCAATGCAATATCCGGCTCCGACAAGGGCAAGCTGGGCCAGAGGGCGGAGGCAGGAGCGGGCGCGCTGGAGCCGGGAGCGGGCGACGCAGGGGGGACGGTAGAATGGTCCTCCCAAGTGGCGACCTACCTGACGCTTCCATCGACCGGATGGAAGCTGTACAGCATCATGCCTTCGAGCGCGTTCTACCAGAAGTCGATTTTTATTCAGAAGCTTATTTTAGGCCTTTGCTTGTTCGCGCTCCTGATCGGCATCGTCATGTCCGGAGTGCTGGCGCGGGCGAATACGGGTCCGATCAAACGTCTGACGGCCAAGATCAAGGGCCTGCTGGACCCCGCCTCCGCAAGCGTCGCCAACGAGTACCGGCTGATCGATACGGCCTTCGTCAAGCTGAACGCCAAAGTCGCCAGCCTCGAGGAAACGCTGGAAGCGAACAGCTCGGTCATCCGGCACAATGTCATCCTTGGCCTGCTGCGCAACAGCTACAGTCAGGAGGAATTGGCCGAGGACCTCGATTTTCTTGGCCTGGACCGCGAGTATGGCCGCTACTGCTGCCTGCTTCTCGATTCGAGAGGAGCGTTTGCCGGGCTGAATTCCCGCAGCCTTCAGTACGCGGCCTATCGAATGATCGGCCAATTGGAGGCGGCCGCGCTGCCGGATGGCTTCATTCGGGCCGAGGCGCTCCCCGATAAGAGGGTGGTCGTCCTCATGGGCGCCGATCGGGAGAGCGGCGAGCTGCGGGAGCGGATTTCCCGGTTCGTCGTGGCCGAAGGCAGGGAGCGATTCCAGCTCGACTTCCAAATCTCCTGGGGCTGTTGGGTGGAGGAGCTGATCGACGTTCACCGGAGCTTCGACGAAGCCCGGATTCGGATGAAATACGCCTACTTCTTTCCGGAGACGTCCATTTTGAACGATCCGGAGCTGCTGGACCGAGAGCAAAGCACGGAAGAAATTCCGCAGGCTATCCTGGCGACATTCAGGGACAAGCTGCATGCCCGCCAGGCGGACGGCCTTGCCGACGCCGTCGAGCAATTGGCGACGGTCATGCGGGAAGGGGCCTATGCGGCGGATTATTGCCGCTATATTCTGGCGAATACCGTGTTCGTCTATTCCGACTACATGAAGAGCGTCCGCTACAAGCATCCCGATCCCGGCAATCCGGATCTCTACGGCGAGTTTGCCGGGCTGCCCCATATTCTGGCTTATCAGGACTGGTTGACGAATTCGGCGGCCGAGTTCATCGCGCACATGGAAAGTCGGAACAGCGAGAGGGCGGTCTCCAGCGTGGAGGCTGTCAAGCGGTACATCCAGGATCACTTATCGGAGGACTTGTCCTTGGACGCGGTAGCCGGACAAGTTTTCTTGAGTCCCAAATACCTCAGCAAACTGTTCAAGGAGGAGGTTGGCGTAACCTATACCGAATACGTCACGGGCCAGCGGATGGAGAGGGCCAAAGCGCTGATCGAGGCCAACAAGCTGACGGTCGAGCAGATCGCGAGCACGGTCGGATACGGAACGGCGGCTTACTTCATCAAGAAATTCAAGGAAATTCACGGCTGCACGCCGGGAAATTACAGGCGCAGCATCGCAAGACATGCCTAGCGGCAACGGAGGGGAATCATGGCCAAACAGCAGCCGCGTCGCATCGCGGCCATCCTTTTCGCAATCTTGTCAGCGGGATTGCTCGGTGGATGCGAGGGAGCCTCGACGATGCTCGCCTCGCCTCAGTCCCTGCCCCCCGCCGAGGCCGCGACCGAGCCGAAGTACGAAATCTCCTGGACGATGCATCAGAACCTGCCCGTGCCCGAAGAGGCCGAGATGGTCCGCTACGTGGAAAGGAAGTTCAACGTCGATCTGGACCTGTGGAATCTCGAGAACAATAACTACGAAGCGCTGTTGGATCTGAAGCTGGCGCAGGGAGACATCCCCGACCTGTTCCGGATCCGGCAGCCGCAGGATCTGCTCAAGTATGAGCGGCAAGGCGTGCTGGCCGAGATCCCGAAGGAGGCTCTGGAGAAGTACGCTCCGAACCTCATGAAGGCCATTCGAGAGAACGCGCCTCATTATCAGGATTACGGCGTCATCGACGGCCGCTATTACGGCATTCCGGTCATCAATCCTACGAACGTCTACCGTATCCCTGTCGTTTATCGCCAGGATTGGCTCGACAAGCTCGGGCTTGAAGTTCCCGACACGCTGGCCGAGTTCGAGAAGGTCATGTACGCGTTCGCACATGACGATCCGGACGGCAACGGCAAGAAGGATACGTACGGCTTGTCCCGAGAAGGGATGAACGTCGTTTTCGGCGCCTTCGGGCAGGTCGTCTTCGCCGACCAGCTTTATTTCGGAGAGAAGGATGGGGAGTTGGCCGTCGGCGCCCTGCAGCCGGAGATGAAGGAGGCGCTGCGGCTTCTCAGGAAGTGGTATCGGGACGGCGTCATCGATCCTGAATTCATAACGGGCGAGAACAAGGGAGGCTACAAGCATCTCTCCCATTCCTTCATCAATGGAACGATCGGCATGACCTCGATGGGCAACTATTATCATTGGGTCCAGGAAGGCGACTATTTGGCCTGGAATTTGAACGGACAGCTGTCTCCCGCCGCCGCCGCCTTCAACGCGAAGGAGCTGTCCGCGGCTTATCCGGAAGCCCGGATTTCGTTTGGCAGGCCTGTCCAAGGCCCGGAAGGCAAGCGCGGCTCCCAAGCCTATGACATGCTCATGAGCTTCATGGCGATCGGCGCCGACGCAGTCCGAGAGCCTGGGAAGCTGGAGATGATTTTGCGGATTCTCGACGATGTCAGCGCCAACCCCGATCCCGACGAGGCGGCCACGTTGAAATACGGAATCGAAGGGACGCACTGGCGATGGACAAGTCCATCCAAGGAGGACGTCATTCTGCTCCCGCCGTACGATAAGCTGTTCAGCTATCAGAACCTGATCGGCGCCAATCTGGGCATGACTGTTCCGATCATGCCGGCCGGCCGCAGAGAGCAATGGGCGCTCTCCCTGGGCCTGGACAAGGACGGACTCTACAATGCGCTGGAGGTCGCGACTCCATCTCTGGCCCGTTACGGCTCCGACCTCATCAAATGGAAGAACAAGGCCTATATCTCCATCATTACGGGCGATCAGCCCCTGGAGTTCTTCGATGCGTTCGTCCAGGAATTTATGGAAATGGGAGGATTGCAGGTGGTCCGGGAAGCGAATGAATGGCGCGACGAGCATCAACCCTCGTAAAGCCCGGTCTCCGGCGCCACATCCTATACGACTCTGCGATTTTTCCATAAACGTTGTTCATGTTCATATAGGCGCGAAGCCGGTTCTGGATGAGCCCTGCCGCAGAATCGTACGGTTCTGCTACAATACGGGATTTGTCATATGGAAGCTCGCCAAAATCGGGTGTTAGACTGTGGGAGGCAACACACGATCAAATGTTGAAGGGTGATGAATTGAAATGCCGAAGTGGCGCAAGGTGTTGGCATTAACGCTGGCGTTGGCAAGCGCGGCTCCATTAGGGATGACCGGCTATGTTCAGAAGGCAAGCGCGGCAACAGGAAGCTTCACGGTGCTGTCCTACAATATCGGAGGATTGCCCGCGCTTCTGTCCAGCAGCTCAGATCCGCAAAAATTTACGCCGTTGATCGGAGCCAAGCTGGGGCCTTATGATCTGGTCAACGTGCAGGAGGACTTTAATTACCACGCTTCCTTGTATGCGAACGACAATCATCCCCACCGCACCCCGACATCCGGCGGCGCCGGCATCGGCAGCGGCCTGAACACGCTGTCGAACTACCCGCTCAACGATTTGAAGCGAGTGACCTGGAACAAACGCTATGGACTGTTTGACAACGGATCGGACGAGCTGACACCGAAGGGCTTCACCTACAGCCAAATCCAAATGTCCGCAGGGGTCTACATTGACGTTTACAATCTCCATGCCGACGCCAATACGGACACGTTGTCCAATGAAGCGAGACGGGATAACCTGAGCCAGCTCGCCACCTATATCGAGGCGCATTCGCAAGGTCATGCCGTGCTTGTATTCGGCGATACCAACACCCGATATACGCGATCCGAAGATAATTTGAAGTCGTTGTTCGTCGATCGGCTAGGGATGAAGGATGCCTGGATCGAGAAAGTTCGCGGCGGCAGCTATCCGACCATGGGCGCAGACGCCTTGCTGGGCGTCCCTGGATCGACAAGCGCCGACAACGAAGTCGTCGACAAGATTTTCTATCGCAGCGGCGCTGCCCTATCCCTCGAAGCGAACAGCTACCAGGTCGAGGATACTTACTTTACCGATGAGAACGGCGCGCAACTGTCCGATCATTACGGGATAGCCGCGAACTTTACGTACTCGACCAGCGCTGCCGTATCTTACAGTGATCTTGCGGGCGGAAGCGGCGGCAATGGCTTCAACTTCCTCCACAGCAACGCTCCGGCGACAAGCGCTCCGCTCTCTGTCACGCTAAGGGGAGCGAGCCGTCTGGATTCCATCGCCATGACTTATGTGAACGGAACGACGATCAGCATTGGCGGGTCCGGCGGGACAACAAGCACCCTTACGCTGGACAGCGGGGAAACGATCGCCAGCGCGCTCGTGTACACGAATACGTACAACAACAGCGTTCGCATTTTCTATCTGGAGCTTACGACAAGCAAGGGACGCAAGATTGCTTCGGGCACGAAGAGCGGCACCGCCACTACCTTTACCGCCCCGGCCGGCAGCAGTATTGCGGGCTTCTTCGGACGCGCTGCCGACAATATAGACAAGCTCGGCGTCATATACAAAAGGCTGTAGTCCTTACAGAGCCAGCTATCTCGGATCGTTCATACGTCCGTTGGGTCAATAACTCATTTGACTGTCTGCATCGAAGATTGCTCATGGTATGAAACAAGGGCGGCTACTCAATTAATGAGTAGCCGCCCTTTCGATTGGACCGGCATGAGCCTCATCCCTGGCGTCAGCCAAGCATCAAGGACCATGCCGCGAGGCGTCCTGGATCCGATCAGCCCTTCAGAATGGCTTCGATCGCGGCGATTTCCGACTCGGTCAGCTCCGGGAAGCGGAGCGAGTCGACCGCATCCTCGATCTGCGACACTTTGCTGGCGCCGATCAGAGCCGACGTGACTCGGCCGCCGCGCAGCACCCAGTTCAGGGCGAGCTGCGACATTTTTTGGCCGCGGCCCGCGGCGATCTCGTTCAGGCGGCGGACCTTGGCGATCCGTTCCTCGGTGATGTCGTTCTCGGACAGGAAGACGCTTGGACCGGCAGCGCGGGAATCCGCCGCGACGCCATTGAGATAGCGGTCGGTCAGGATGCCGCCGTGCAGCGGGGAGAAGACGATCGATCCGATGCCTTCTTCATCCAGCGCGTCCTGAAGCCCGTCTTCGATCCAGCGGTTGAACATGGAGTAGCTCGGCTGATGGATGAGGCATGGCGTGCCGAGCTCGCGCAGGATGCGGGAAGCTTTGCGCGTATCTTCCGGGCTGTAGCTGGAGATGCCGACATAGAGCGCCTTGCCTTGGCGGACGATCGCGTCGAGAGCGCTCATCGTCTCTTCCAGCGGCGTATTCGGGTCCGGACGATGGTGATAATAAATATCGACATAATCGAGGCCCATGCGCTTCAGGCTCTGGTCCAGGCTGGCGACGAGATATTTGCGGGAGCCCCACTCGCCGTAAGGGCCTGGATACATATAATAACCGGCTTTCGTGGAGACGACGATCTCGTCCCGGTATGGAAGCAGGTCTTTTTTCAGGATCTCGCCGAACATCTCCTCGGCCGAGCCTGGAGGCGGACCGTAGTTGTTGGCGAGATCGAAGTGCGTGATGCCGAGATCGAAGGCGCGGGTCAGCATGCTCCGGCCGCTCTCGACCGAGTTGATGCCGCCAAAGTTGTGCCAAAGACCGAGCGAGATGGCCGGAAGCAGCAAGCCGCTGCGGCCGCTCCGGTTATACTTCATCGTGTCGTAGCGCGATTCGGAAGCCTTGTACAAAATCATCATTCCTCCCATGTGGCCCGACAGCCTGAAAGGGCTTGCCTGGCCGAGTTGACTTCTCCATTGTAGCCGAAGGAGCGGCGTGGAAAACATGTCAGCAAGGAAGGAAAACATGTCATGATGTCAGCATCTGCGCTCGCGATAGCTTCGAGGCGAGCAGCCTCGAACCCGCTTGAACATGCGGGAAAACAGCAGCGGATCGCGATAGCCGACCGAAAACGCGATCTCGCTGATCGTGCAGTCGGTCCGTTCGAGCAGATCTGCCGCGCGCGACATCCGGTAATCCAGCAAGTATTGACGCGGAGGCATGCCGGTCTCCCGCTTGAAGAGGGACGACAGATATTTGCGGTCGAGCTGGAATTCCCGCGCCATGCGTTCGACCGAGATGTCCTCGTCGTAATGGGCGTGCAGATAGCGGAGGCAGTCGGCGACATGAGGGTTGGGACGCGCGCGGCCGTCGCGGCCGGCCTCGCGGCGCGGCACGATCGCGATCAGCGCGGCCAGAAATTCGTACAGCCGTCCGAGCAGCAGCAGATCGGCGGCGTCCGAGGCCAGGGCGTCGCGGCTCATCGTCTGATCCAGCGTCGGCATCAGCTTGTCGTCCAGCGGAAAGATCGGGCTGGCTGCCGACAATGCCGTCCGGGCGAGCAGCTGTTCCGCCCGGCTGCCTTTGAAGGCGATCCAGGAATAGAGCCACGGCGTCTCCTCGCTGGCCGAATAGGTGACCCGCATATGCGGATAAGTGAGGAACGCCTGGCCGGCGCCGATGCGATGGGTCTCGCCCGCGGCGGTCAACGTGCCGGATCCGCTCTGAATGAAATGGATTTTATAAAAGTCGCGCATGCCGGGACCGTAGGTATGGCCGGGACAGCATTGCTCCCTGCCCCAGAACAGCAAGCTCAGCTCCGGATCCGCAACCCCGTCCGGCTGTCTCTGCAAGGTGAAGCTAGCCATGGAAGCAACCTCTTTTCAGGTGAAGTGCCGTGCTGCTACCAGTATAGCAGACCGTCCTGACGTGACAAGGCGATGCTTCTATGATTATCATGGGGACATTGGTTCTATCCCGTTCAGACCGGAGGACGATGCGATGCGTCGCAAATACCGCTTCATCAGCCTGAAAAACAAGATCATGGTTTTTTTCTTGCTGTCGATCCTCATCCCGTTGTCCGTGATGGTCGTCAACGCCTATTTTTCTTCGCGCCAGATGCTGGAGAGCAAGTACAGCATCCTGCTTGCGGACGTGGCCAGGCAGTCCAATATCCGGATCGAGGAATATTTGCGGGATATCCGGCAAATTTCTCTTATTTCAAGCTATGGCATCAACAGCTATATTTCGGCTGTATCGCAGGATAATTATCCGGTTCAAAATTATTTGCGCAACCAATCCATCGCCAATGAAATGCAGGCGACGCAATTATTGATGAACTACATCACGATGAAAGACAGAAAAATTTCCATCTATGTCTATAACATGAATCCTGGAAACGATCTCTATATCAGCCCGAACAAGCCGATCGACTACGCGTACGAGCCGCGCCAGGAAGCGTGGTTCAACGATTTTTTGGAATCGGATGACATTACGCGGGATTTGCCGACACAAAAGGACCGGCAGGTCAAAGGAGAAGGCAACTGGGCCATTTACAATTTGCGGAAAATATTGGACATGGAGAACGGCAAGCTGCTCGGCGTGATGGTGATCAGCGTCGACATCGAGTTCATCCATGAGCTCAACAAGCGCATGAATGTCGGCAGCCAGTCTGTCATGACGATCGTCGATGAGCAGGACCGGATCATGTTCAGGGACGACTACGGCGCGATCGGCCAGCCGTTCGAGTCGATCTTCCCGATGGGCGGCCATGTCGACGGCGGGCTCGACCGCCAGATCGTCCGCGTCAAGGGCAGCGAGCACATGCTCATCCAGGCGGGCTTCGAGTCCCACCGATGGAAGACCTATCTCTCGATGCCTATGGACGATCTGACGATCGAGGATGGGATTTTGAAGCGCAACTTGTGGATGATCATCACCGTGCTGCTGCTGTTCGCGCTGGTGAGCACGCTCTATATCTCCAGCCTCATCACGCGGCCGATCAAGCAGCTGATGAGGAACATGGCGCTCGTAGAGCACGGCAAGTTCGACAGCCTGCACCCCGTCCAGTCGAATGACGAGATCGGGCTGATGGCGATCCGGTTCGAACAGATGTCGGCCGAGCTGAAGCAGCTTGTCGAGCGCATCTACGAGGAGCAGGAGCAAAAGGTGGAGGCGGAAATCCGGGCTTTGCAGGCGCAAATCAATCCGCATTTCTTGTACAACACGCTGAATTCGGTCAAGTGGATCGCCTCGATGCAGCGCTCGGACAAAATCGTGGAAATGACGGAGGCGCTCATCTCCATGCTGCGGTATACCGCAAGAGCGGACAAGGGACTCGTGCCCGTCCGCGAAGAGCTGGAGCATATCCGTCATTATCTCGTCATCCAAAAGGTCCGCTATTTCAACCGGATCGAGGTTCATGTGGAGGTCGAGGACGACTCGCTGCTGGATCAGGAAATTCCCAAGCTCAGCATCCAGCCGCTCGTGGAGAACGCCATCTTCCATGGAATCGCCAATCAGAAGGACGGCGTGCTGACGCTGGAAGTAAGGGGCATCGGAAAAGAGCAGCTGCGGATTACGGTGCGCGACAACGGAGCGGGGATGAGCGGCGAAGCGGCCAGCCGCCTTCGAGAACGGCTGGCCGGCAGCGATGCGGAGGGCGGAATCGGAATCTGCAACGTGCATCAGCGCATCCGGAGGGTTTTCGGCGAGCCGTACGGCGTGTCCTTCCGCAGCGCCGAGGGAGAAGGGGCCGAGTTTACCTTGATCTTCCCGTATCGACCTAATGAAGGAGGAAAGCGGCCATGCTGAACGTACTCATCGTGGATGACGAGCTTTTGATGCGCATCGGCCTCAAATCGCTGATCAATTGGGAGGAGGAGGGCTTCCGCATCATGGGCGAGGCGGCGAACGGCAAGGAAGCGCTGGAGCTGGCCGAGGCGGCGGCTCCCGACCTGATCGTGACCGACATCAAAATGCCGGTCATGGACGGCCTCGAGCTGATCCGCGAAGTGCAGCGGGACCGTCCGGACTGCCAGTATGTCATTTTAAGCTGCCTGGATGAATTCCACTATGCGCAGGAGGCGATCCGGCTCGGAGCCGCCGATTATTTGATCAAGAGCGACATGAAGTCCTCGCAGCTGCTGCGGGTGCTCGATGTCGTGAAAAAAAGAGCGGCGAAAACGACGCGCAAAGAGATGGACGGCATGCCGCCCGGATCGGTCAAGGAAAGCATCGAATACTTGAAGGAGACGCTCTTCAAGGAAGTGATCAGCGGCTACAAAGGAGAGCGCGACATTGCGGCGAGCCGGGAATCGCTGCGCATCCGCGTCCAGGACGGACCGATGCTGCTGGCGAAGTTCAGGATCGACCGCTTCGAATATTTGCGCCGCAAATATGTCGAGCAGGACGAGAAGCTGCTGCGGTACGCCGTCCTGAACATCCTGGAGGAGATCATACCGCGGCAGCGGCAGAAGGAAATCATCGTCATGAATTCGGCTGAATACGTCCTGCTGATGGAATGGCTCGATGACGGGCCGCCGCAGGAATTCGAGAAGCTCGTCGACAAGATTCAGGAGGCGATGAACGACTTTCTCAATTTGACGATGTCGATCGGGGCGAGCAAGGCCGACGGCTACAAAGGCATTCGGAAAGCGTTTCAGGAAGCGGATGAAGCGCTGGACGACCTGTTTTTCAGCTCCGGAAACGGACTGGTCTATTATGACCGGCCACGGAAAAAGGAGCGCTGCATCCAGCGCTTCGTGTGGAAAGGCGCGGCCTTGCGATCGTTCCGCCAGGACGCGGAGCTTGGCAGCGAGACGGCGCTGGCGTTTTTGGAGGAGCTGAAGGAGCAGCTGCGGGAAGGCGGCTACACGAAGCAAGCGGCCCGCTCGGCTTATATCCGGGTGCTCGGCTTGATCTCCTCTTGCTTCCCGGTGCTTCCCGATTCCGACGAGGACGGATTGAACGTATACGAAAAGCTGCTGCGCGAAGAACGGCTGGAGGGCCTCCACCGCACGGTCGTGGACTATTTGAACTCATGCCGCTCCCTTTTGACCGACAAAGAGCTTCCTCGCAGTTATGCGGAGCAGGCATGCGAAATGATGCGGCAGCTGTATACGGAGGATATTTCGCTTCAATTCGTGGCGGAGAAGATCAATGTGAACGCCTCTTATTTGAGCCGCATCTTCAAACGCGAGACGGGAGTGAACTTCGTCGGCTATTTGACTCGGCTGCGCATGGAAAAGGCAAAAGCAATGCTGCGGGAAAACCGGCTGAAGGTGTACGAGGTGGCGGAAAGGGTCGGCTATCCCAATACCGCTTATTTCAGCAAGCTGTTCAAGAAGCATTGCGGCATGACGCCGGAGGAATTCCGCGGATCTGCCGGCGAAAGCAAAAAATAAAGAGGAAAAGTAAAAAAAGTGCTCCTTCCGGCGGAGCGCTTTTTTTGTCGTCTTTTGTCTGGTCAAAAAAGGTGAATAGAGCGTAAAAAACCGCCATTCCGGCTTGAAGCGCCATTGTTTACGATAAGAGAGCAAAGGCAAGGGAAACTTGAGCACGATTAGAGGGGGAACTCGAGTGACGCACAAACGCTGGACGACTTTAGTATCCATCGGCCTGACCGCGACGATGTTGGCTGCATGCGGAAATGGCGGCAATGGCGGCAATGGCGCTGCAGGCAATGCCGGTTCGGAGCCTTCCAAGGCGGAGAACGGTTCGACAGGCAGCGGAAGCGGCGGAAACGTAACGCTGAGATACGCGTTATGGGATTCCAATCAGGAGAAAGGCGCGCGCAAGATTGCCGACGCATTCGAGGCGAAAAACCCGAACATCAAGATCAAGATCGAAGTGGCCGGCTGGTCCGATTACTGGACGATGCTGGAAGCCGGAGCGACCGGCGGATCGCTGCCGGATGTGTTCTGGATGCACTCCAACGAGATCTATCGCTATGCCTCCAACGGCATGCTGCTCGATCTGAACGATCAGATCGCCAAAAGCACGGAGGTCAAGCTGGAGAACTACCCCGAGGGGCTCAATCAGATCTACAACTTTGACGGCAAGCAATATGCCGTTCCGAGGGACTTCGATACGATCGGACTTTGGTACAATAAAACGCTGTTCGACAAGGCGAACCTGAGCTATCCCGACGAGAACTGGACGTGGGACGATCTGAAAAGCGCCGCGAAGACGCTGACGAAAGACGGCGTGTACGGCCTGCTCGCTCCGATGCACAACCAGGAAGGCTACTACAACTTCGTGTATCAAAACGGCGGCACGATCATCACCGACGACAAGAAATCCGGTTATGACGATCCGAAAACGATCGAGGCGCTGGATTATTACATCAGCTTCACTCGCGAAGGGCTGTCTCCGATGACCGTCGTCGACGCGGAGCGTCCGGAACTGATCAAAAACGGAAAAGTCGCGATGGGCATTTTCGGCTCCTGGAACTTGAGCAGCTTTGCGGAGAACGAGTATATGGCGAAAAACTTCGACGTCGCCGTACTGCCGAAAAAAGAAAAGCAAGCCTCCATCTACAACGGCCTGGGCCATGCGATCGACGCGAAAACGAAGCATCCGGAAGAGGCCTGGAAATTCGTGGAGTTCCTCAGCTCGAAGGAAGGCCAGGAGATGCAGGCGGAGCTTGGCCTGGCGATCCCGGCCTATAAAGGAACGGCACAGAAGTGGGTCGAATCCTCGTCGACGTTCCATTCTCAAGTGTTTGTCGACATGGTTCAATACGGCGTCGTCCGTCCTTACTCCAATACGACGCTTGTCTGGGAAGACAAGGCGTACGAAGCGCTCAAGCCGGCTTTCCTCGGTCAAGCGACGGTGGAGGAGGCAGCTAAAAACGCCGCCAAGATCATGAATGAAAGCCTGTCCCAGGAGAAGTAAGCGCCACGGGTCGGCGGAACGGTAAATGAGGAATGCGGCAACCGAGCGGTTGCCGCATTTTGATAGGAGGAAATCGGATGCAGAGCCAAGCCGTAAAGAGAACATCCGGAAAGAAAGCATGGAAGGAATGGGCCTGGGGCTGGTTTTTCATCGCCCCGACCATTGTCGGACTTGTCGTTCTGAACTTGATTCCGATGGCCCAGTCGGCCTACTTGAGCTTTTTCAAGAGCGGAGACTTCGGGAGAAACAATATTTATGTCGGTCTGGACAACTACCGCAAGCTGGTCCAGGATGCGCAGGTCTGGCATGCTGTCGCCAACACGCTGCTTTATGCCGCGATCGTCGTGCCGGTCAGCATCGCCCTCGCGATGCTCATCGCCGTGCTGCTGAACCAGAAAATCGCGGGCCGATCCGCCTATCGGACCATATATTTCATCCCGATGATCGCGGCGCCTGCCGCCGTAACGATGGTATGGAGATGGATGTACAATCAGCAATTCGGATTATTCAACTATGTGCTGTCCAAATTTGGCTTGCCGCCCGTCGACTGGATTTCCAATCCCCGTCTTGCACTCGTCTCGATTGCCGTCATCGGGATCTGGAGCGTCGTCGGCTACAATATGGTGCTTTTGCTTGCTGGCCTGCAGGAAATACCGAAGGACTACTATGAGGCTTCCGATATCGACGGGGCGGGCAGAATCAGGCAATTTTTCGTCATTACGCTGCCGCTCGTGACGCCGACGCTGTTTTTTGTCGTCGTAACGTCGGTCATTCAGGCCATGCAAGTATTCGATGTCATCTTCATGATGATCGACGTGACGAATCCGGCGTACGACCATACCGTCTCGCTCGTCTATCTGTTCTACAACAGCTCCTTCAAGTACATGGACAGAGGGTATGGATCGGCGATCGTCATGCTGCTGCTGGCGCTGATCATGATCATCACCTTCTTCCAGATGAAAGCGCAGAAGCGGTGGGTCCATTATCAATAGGAGGTGCGGCATGACGCAAAAAAATCGAGTATCCACGCTGTTCGTCCATGCGGTCTTGCTGCTGGGAGCGGCCATCATGGTTCTGCCCTTCCTTTGGATGGTGCTGACCTCGCTCAAGACCGTGACGGAATCGACCTCGATGAATCCGTTCTATTTCTTCCCCAGCCGGGTGATGTGGGAAAACTATTCGGAGGTGTGGCGGCAGACCGACTTCCTCCGCCTGTACTGGAATACGTTTGCGATGATGGCGCTGCGCGTTTTATGCGGCGTGACGTTCAGCGCGATGGCGGCCTATGCTTTCGCCAGGCTAAAATTCCCGGGACGAAGCTTCTTTTTCAGCCTGGTGCTGTTCCAAATGATGGTTCCGACCCAAATTTTCATCATTCCGCAATATTTAATGGTGGATCAGCTCGGATTGCGCAATACTATACTTGCCCTGCTGTTCCCGGGCTTGGTCAGCGCTTTCGGCACCTTTTTGCTGCGGCAGTTTTTCATGGGACTGCCAAAGGAGCTGGAGGAAGCGGCGAAGCTCGACGGCTGCAATATCGGACAGACGTTCCTTTATGTCATGCTTCCGCTTGTCCGCTCCGGATTGGCCGCTCTTTCCATCTTCACCGCGCTGTTCTCGTTCAAGGACTTGATGTGGCCGCTCATCGTGAACACCGATTCCAGCGCGGCGACGCTCTCTTCCGCGCTGGCCAAAATCCAGAGCGCGTTCGCGGTCCACTATCCGGAGCTGATGGCCGCGTCTGTGCTGGCGATTTGGCCGATGCTCGCGCTGTTCATGCTGTTCCAAAAGCAGTTCATCGAAGGCATCGCGACGTCCGGCGGCAAGCTCTGAGTCATTGACGAGCGAAAGCCGTCATGTCATGATGAGGAAAATCAAGCTCGGGAAGGATAAAAGGGAGGGAAGGGAATGCCCGGCATGAAGCGAGGCCAGCGCGCAGCATGGGCGCTGCTGGCTGTCTTCTGCGCTCTGATCGTCAGCTGCGCAGGCTGCGGCTTGGCTGGCCGGTTCGGCATTCCCCGCTCCTCCGAGGACGGGAAGCCGGCGCCGGAACCGGTCGTCCTGCATTATTCCAGCTTTTTGCTGGATGCGGCTCAAGCCGGCAAGGTTTATTACGAGGCGATCGCGGATTTCGAGAAACGCTACCCGAACATCAAGATCGAAGCCAACTTCATTCAAAGCAACAACTATACCGCCGGGATCAAGATCAGGCTGCTCGGAGGCGAGCCGCTGGATGTGTTCGACACCTGGTCCCCGAGCTTGTTCGAGGAGTTCCGCAAGCTGCGTCCGGACGTATATCTCGATTTGAGCGGCTCTCCGTTCCTCGACGATTTTTATCCTTCTTCCCTGAAGCCCGTCGAGGTGGACGGCAAGGTGTATGGCGTACCGGAAGTCATGCATAGCGACGGCTTGATCTATAATCAAACGATGTTCGACCGTCTGGGGCTTCAAGTGCCGCGAACATGGGATGAGCTGCTGGAGCTTTGCGAAACGCTGAAGCGAGAAGGGATCATCCCGATCGCGGCAGACGGCGAATGGTCCAACGCCCAGTTTTTCTGGGGCTCCATCATGTCCAACAATGGCGCGGATGCCGAGTGGACGAAAAAGCTGGAGAGCGGCCAGATCAAGATCGACCATCCTTACTTTGTCGATGCGATCAGCAAGCACAAGCTGTTGATCGATCGCGGCTACGTTCCGAAAAACTGGACGTCGCTCAAGCATGAGCAGGCGAAAGATTTGATCGGCAACGGAAGCGCGGCCATGTTGATTACGGGGACATGGGACCTATTGACGATCAAGGAGAGAGATCCTTCTCAGGATATCCGGTTCATGGTCATTCCGGGCAGCACCCGTACCGTTCCCAACATCAATGTAGGCAGCTACCGGGTCATCAACTCGCAAACGAAGCATCCCGAGGAAGCGAAGCTGTTCGTGGCGTTCATGAACGGACGCGCCAGCCAGGAAAAGCTTGCCCGCGGAGCAAACGCCATCCCCTCGACAATCTCGTCGTCCCAGGGCTGGAACGAATCCACGTCTTCGATCGCGGCTGCCGTGACTCAAAAGGAAGCGACGCTGTACTGGCCGCATACGATTTCGACGGAATCGCTTCAGGTCAAAATTCTGGAGGGAGTCAACCATTATTTGGCCGGCGCTCCGTTGAAGACGGCGCTGGATGATATTCAAAAAGCGATCGACGAAGCGCGCAAAAGCTCGCTGCCGTAGCGCTTTTCCGAAGCTTCGCCTTGGATGACTGGAACAAGCCTCCCGACCCGGGCAGGCTTTTTTTCTTTTCATCTCCCGGTCGATGCCTTATGCTGGGAGCAATCCTGCTGACCGCAAGCGTTCTCATGCTCGTTCCCTGCGTTGCCGCCGGGATGGACGAGCAGCCTGCCATCGGCTTGAACACGCGGCGAGGATGCACCAATCGAAATCGACATGACATGGGAGGGTTTATCCACGATGAACATTCAATTCCATTCCCCCGCCGTCCATTGGGTCGAGGCGCTGCCCGTCGGCAATGGAAGGCTGGGCGCCATGATATTCGGCGGCATCGAGAAGGAACGGATCGCGCTCAACGAGGACACGCTCTGGTCCGGCTATCCGACGGACTGGAACAACCCGCGAGCGAAGGAAGCCTTGCCGGAAATCCGCGCCTTGATCGCTCAGGAAAGGCATGCGGAGGCGGATCGGCTCGCCCAGCAATGCTTGATGGGACCGTATACGCAGTCGTACTTGCCGTTCGGCGATCTGCTGCTCAGCATGGAGCATGGGCAGATCAGCTATGGCAGCTACGAGCGGAAGCTCGACCTCGCCCGCGGCATGGCGACGGTGCGGTATTCGATCGGAGGGGTGACGTACGAGCGCGAGGTGTTCGCCTCGCATCCCGACCAGGCGATTGTCGTCCGCCTGTCTGCCGATCGGGCAGGCGCGCTCAGCTTCCGGGCGCGCCTGGACAGCCCGCTGCGCCATGCGACGGCGGCGGACGAGGGAGATTTCACTTTGTTCGGCTTCGCGCCGGAGCATGTCTCGCCGAGCTATCACGATACCGAGCAGCCCGTCCGCTACGGCGCTGATGGCAAGAGCAAGGGGCTGTCGTTCCACGGCCGCCTGGCGGTCGAGCTGGAGGGCGGCACGCTGCGGGCGGACGGTGACGGGCTCCATGTCCAGGATGCGACATCGGCTACGCTGCTGTTCAGCGCGGCGACTTCATTCCATCCGCGCCTGGGAGCGAGGGACGAGGCGATCCGGCCGGAGCGGATTACGCTGGAGACGCTGCGGCAGGCGCGCGTCCGCCGCTACGAGGAGCTGCGGCAGCGTCATGCGGAGGACCACTCGCGGCTGTTCGACCGCGTCTCGCTCCATCTGGGCGGCAGCAAGGCGCCGGACTCGCTGCCGACGGATCGGCGGATCGCTGACTACGGGGCGGACGATCCGGGACTGGTCGAGCTGCTGTTCCATTATGGACGCTATCTGCTGATCGCCAGCTCGCGTCCGGGCAGCCAGCCGGCCAATCTGCAAGGCATCTGGAACGAGGAGACGCGGGCGCCGTGGAGCTGCAACTTCACGCTCAACATCAACGCGGAGATGAACTACTGGGCTGCCGAAAGCTGCAACCTGGCCGAGCTTCACGAGCCGCTGCTCGACTATATCGGCCGGCTGGCGGCCAATGGCGCCAAGACGGCCGAGGTCAATTACGGAGCGCGAGGCTGGGTGGCGCATCACAACTCGGATCTATGGGCGCAGACGGCTCCCGTCGGCGACTATGGCCGAGGGGACCCGGTCTGGACGATGTGGCCGATGGGAGGCGTGTGGCTGACCCAGCATCTGTGGGAGCATTACGCCTTCAGCTCGGATGCGGAATTCCTGAGGAAGCGCGCCTACCCGATCATGAAGGAGGCGGCGCTGTTCGCGCTCGACTGGCTCGTCGAAAACGAGCACGGCCAGCTCATCACCTCGCCGTCCACCTCGCCGGAGCATAAATTCGTGCTCGCGGGGCAAAAGCATGCCGTCACCGAATCGGCGACGATGGATCTGATGCTGATCGCGGAGCTGTTCGAAAATTGCCAGCTCGCGGCGGCGGAGCTGGGGCTGGACGAGGAGTTCGCGCACACCCTCGAGCAGGCCCGGAAAAAGCTGCATCCGATCCGGATCGGCGACCGAGGCCGCTTGCAGGAATGGAGCCGCGACTATAAGGACGAGGACCCGCATCATCGGCATGTATCCCATCTCGTTGGAGTTTATCCGGGCAGGATCGTGACGAAGGGCAGCGTTCCGGAGCAGTTCGAGGCCGCAAGGACGTCGCTCGACATCCGGGGCGACGGCGGCACAGGATGGAGCCTGGGCTGGAAAATCGGGCTGTGGGCAAGGTTCAAGGACGGCGACCGGGCGTTTCGGCTCATCTCGAACCTGCTGCGGCTGGTGCGTCCGAACGAGCCGACCGAATACGAGGGCGGCGGCGTGTATGCGAATCTGTTCGACGCGCATCCGCCGTTCCAGATCGACGGCAATTTCGCGGCTACGGCCGGCATCGCGGAGCTGCTGCTGCAGTCTCATGAAGGACGGATCGAGCTGCTGCCGGCATTGCCGCAGGCGTGGCCGCAAGGCTCGGTCCGCGGCTTGCGGGCGAGAGGCGGCTTCGAGGTCGGCATGGCCTGGCGTGCCGGCCGCTTGACGGAGGCGGAGCTGCGCTCCGACGCCGGCAGCGCTTGCGCGATCGTCAGCTGCCAGCCGTTCGAAGTGCGGGACGAGGACGGCGGCAAGGTCGAAGCGAAGACGGATGCTGCCGGAGCGGTTGTCTTTTCGACGCGGGCGGGAGCGGTTTATCGGCTTGTCTTTCGGGGAGGAAAGGAAGAGGCGGCTTCGGACGGAGCATGATCTTCGACAGGTAGACGCGTTCTAGCATAGCGGGAGGGGACCGGCGCCGCATGAAGTTCCGCAACTTCAGATCGATCCAGATGCAGATCCTGACGAATATCGGGCTGATGATCATCGGCTTGATCATCGTGCTGGACAGCGTGTTTTATTATTTATCGGTACAGGTCATCACCCGCGAGGCCAAGGCCTCGGCCAGCCAGATCACGGCTCAGATCGGCCGGAACATCGACTACTATGTGAACTACATGCAGGACATCTCGTCGATCATCCGGTATTCCTCCGCCAAGGAAGGCGACGTGCTGGTGAAGACGATTCCCCAGACGCGCAGCGATATCGTGACGATCGTGCTGCTGAACCGGAATGAGATCCTGCTGGCCGACAAAGACGATTATCAGATCAAAGGGAATACGGATGTCGCCAGCCTGGACTGGTATCGGCAAGCGGTCGAGGCTGGAGGCGAGCCCGTGCTGTCCTCCTCCCATGTGCAGAACTTCATCGTCGACCAGTATCCGTGGGTCGTCTCCTTGAGCAGCGCCATCTACGACGAGCAGGATCAGTTCGTCGGCGTGCTGCTGATCGACATGAACTACAAGGTGTTCACGGATCTATGCAGCAACGTGGAGATCGGGGAGCGCGGCTACTTGTTCCTCATGGACAGCCGAGGCGAGATGGTCTATCATCCCAGCCAGCAGCTCATCCATTCCAACGTCAAAAAAGAAGATACGGCCCGCCTTCTTCAGACCGAGAACGGCAGCTTCAACGACAAGCAGGATGGCGTCAGCCGCATCGTCACGGTCCAAAGCCTGCAGTCGATCGACTGGAAGGTCGTCGGCGTGACCTATATGGACGATATATTGATTCAAAAAGAAGTGCTCATGAAGATCATGGTGCTCCTCACGCTCGTCTGCCTGATCGTCGCGACGGTCATATCGATCAAGGTCTCCTCGAATCTGTCCGGGCCGCTGTCCCAGCTGGAGAAGATGATGAAGCGCGTGGAGAAGGGCGACCTCGATCTGGACATCCGCGTATCCGGCAGGAACGAGGTCGCCCATCTGGCCCATACGTTCTCGATCATGGTGCGCCGGATCAAAAGCCTGCTGCTGAAGATCGAAGAGGATCAATCGGAGCTGCGGAAAAGCGAGCTGAAGACGCTTTATGCCCAGATCAATCCGCATTTCCTGTACAATTCCTTGGATACGATCATCTGGACCGCGGAGCAGGGCGAGCATCAGAAGGTCGTCAGGATGACGTCGGCGCTGTCGAAATATTTCCGCCTCAGCCTGAGCAGGGGCCATGACATCATCCCGGTCTATCAGGAGATCGAGCATATCAAATATTATCTCGTCATCCAGAAAATCCGCTACGAGAGCAAGCTGGAGTACGAGATCGGGATCGACCAAGACCTCTACTCGTACAAGATGCTGAAGACGCTGCTGCAGCCTCTCGTCGAGAACGCCTTGTATCATGGCATCAAGAACAAGCCCGGCGGCGGAAAGATATGGATCTCCGGCAAGCGGAGCGGGGACAGGCTCACCCTGCAGGTGCGGGACGACGGCGTCGGCATGAGCAAGGAGAAGCTGGCGAGGCTGCTCATCTTCAAGGAGGACGAGCCGCTCACGAGCGGCGGCGTAGCGATCATCAACGTGCATCAGCGAATCCAGCTGAGCTACGGCTTGTCGTACGGACTTCAGTTTGAGAGCGTTCCAGGCGAAGGCACGACCGTCACGGTCTTCCTGCCGATCGTGGAATAGCGGAGGTGGACTTCGGATGCGGATGAAAGTCAAGAAAAGCCTGTTCGCTGCCGCTTGCGCGGCCATCCTGCTAGGCGGGCTGCTCGCTCTGAGCGGATCCGTGTTCGATTCGCCGAAGAGGCCGGTGATCTACATGATCGTCAAGGTGGACCGCGAGGATTATGAATTCTGGAGGCTCATCCGGGCCGGCGCCCAAGCCGCGGCGAAGGAGCATGGCTGCGACTTCGTCTTCTGGGGACCGAAATACGAGAACGACGCGCAGGAGCAGATCGAGCTCGTCAAGCGCGCCATCGAAAAGAAGCCGGACGCGATCATCATATCCGCCGTCGATCAGTATTTGCTGAGCGATGCGGCGAAGCAGGTGGCCGATCACGGCATCAAGCTGCTGCTGCTCGACTCGGACATCCACTCGGACGTCAGCAGGAGCTTCATTACGACTGACAATGCAGCGGCCGCCGTCGATCTGGGCCATCATCTGCTGGACCGGCTCCGGGCCGGGGGGGAGATCGGCATCGTCAGCTCGACGATGAACGCGACGACGGCCATCGACCGCGAGAAAGGCTTCAAGGAGGCGGTGGAGGCTTCTGCGGACAGCCGCGCATCGATCGCGTTCAAGGAGTACAGCCAGGAGAATGTCGACAAGAGCTACCATCTGACCAAGGAGCTCCTGCGGAAAAATCCGAACGTGACCGGCCTCTACGGCGTCAATCAGCAGGCGCTCGAGGGCATTGCGATCGCGGTTCGCGAGCTGGGCGTCCAGGACCGGATCAGCGTCGTCGGCTTCGACAGCTCGCGGCTGATCATCAAGGGGCTCGAGGACGGGATCATTCAGGCCATCGTCGTTCAAAAGCCGTTCAACATGGGATATGCCAGCATCATATCCGCTCTGAAGGACAAGAGCGAAACGATCCTTACCGGCTACGAGCTCATTACGAAAGAGACGATGTACTCGCCGCAAAACGAAAAGCTGCTCTTCCCGTTCGCAGAATAGCTTCGCCAGTCGCCATCATGCAACACCTTCCGGCAGCAATCCGGAGGGTGTTTTTTTTAGAGATTTTTATATATTCATCATAGATTTCTTTATTATGCAATTCTGCCGCGAGACCTATAATCGAAGGAGCAGGAGACAGGGCAGCAGGACGACTAAAAGCAAAACGGTGGTGAAGAGCTTGACGGAGCTGTTGCGAATGAATGGAATCGTAAAGTCGTTTCCCGGAGTGAAAGCGTTGTCAGGGGTAGATCTCGAGCTGCAGAGCGGCGAGCTGCACGCCTTGATCGGCGAGAACGGGGCGGGGAAATCGACGCTGATGAAAATTCTGGCCGGCGTCTATAAAAAAGACGAGGGCCGGATCTTCATCAAGGGCGAGGAGGTCGTCGACCTTGATCCGGATTCAGCGCAAAAACGAGGGATAAGCATTATATTCCAGGAATTCAATTTATTCTCGGATCTTACGATTGCGGAAAATATATTCATCCGCAGAGAACCGAAACACGCTCTTTTCAACTTCGTGATCGACGACCGCGAGCTGAAAAGAAAGACGCGCGAAGTGCTCGACATGCTGGACCTGAAGCTCGACCCGGATCAACAGGTCGGAAGGCTCAGCGTCGCCGAGCAGCAGATGGTCGAGATCGCCAAGGCGCTGTCGATGGACGCGCAGATTCTCGTCATGGATGAGCCGACGGCGGCGTTGACGGAATCGGAGATCAAGGAGCTGTTCAAGGTCATCCGCAACCTGAAGAAAAACGGCGTCGGCATCATCTACATCTCCCATCGTCTCGAAGAGCTGAACGAGATCTGCGATCGCGTCACGATCCTCAGAGACGGCAGCTACATCAAGACGGAGCGCTTCCAGGACATGACGATGAACAGCTTGATCTCCTCCATGGTGGGGAGGGACCTGAGCGAAAAGTTCCCGCCGAAGCCGCACACGAAGGCCGACCGGTCGGAGGTGCTGCTCCAGGTCAACAAGATCCGCAGAGGCACGAAGCTGGATGTGGAGGACCTGAAGCTCTACAAGGGCGAGATTCTCGGCATCTACGGGCTGATGGGATCGGGCAGGACGGAGCTGGCGCGAGCGATTTTCGGAGCGGATCGAGTCGATCAGTTCGATGTCCGCATCTTCGGAGAGCCGATGAAGGTCAGGGCTCCGTACGATGCGATCGCCTACGGGCTGGCCTACTTGACCGAAGACCGCAAAAAGGACGGCCTGGCGCTCGATCTGTCGATCGAGTACAACATCACGCTTCCGAGCCTCGAGAAAATAACGAGCGTCGGCGTGGTGAGCGATAGGAAAGCGGCGCTGACTTCCGAGAAATACGTCCAGGATCTGCGCGTGAAGACGCCGTCCATTCATCAGCTGGCCAAAAACCTGAGCGGCGGCAACCAGCAGAAGGTGATCATCGGCAAATGGCTGGCGAAGCAGTCCCGGATCGTCATCTTCGACGAGCCGACGCGCGGCATCGACGTGGGAGCGAAGTACGAGGTGTACGAGCTGATGTACCGGCTCGTGCAGGAGGGCATCGGCGTGATCATGATTTCTTCGGAGCTTCCGGAGATCATCGGCATCAGCGACCGCGTCGTCATCATGAGGGAAGGCCGCGTGACAGGAGAACTGGATGCGGAGGACTTGACGGAGGTCGGCATCCTGTCTCACGCCATCCATTAATTATCGACAAAGGAAGTGGAAGCATTGGACGGGCAAACCGTAGCAATGAAAAGATCGGCGACGGATTACACACGGAAAGTCTTGCATAAATTCGGGATTCTGCTTGGACTGCTTGTCATGAGCCTCGTCTTCTCCATTCTTTCGGATCATTTCTTCACCGTCGACAACCTGTTGACGATCGCGCTGCAGACGTCGGTCATCGGCATCCTGGCCATCGCGCAGACGTATGTCATCATCACGTCGGGCATCGACTTGTCCGTCGGCTCGATCCTGGCGGTCTCCGGGGTCGTCACAGGCAAGCTGATGGTCGCGGGAACGCCGATCTGGCTGGCGATCGTCGCCGGCATCCTGATCGGGGCCGTATGCGGATGGATCAACGGACTCGTCATCGCCAAGCTGAACATCGCGCCGTTCATCGCCACCTTGGGCATGATGAGCATCGCCAGGGGCGTCGCCTACGTCATCACGGGAGCGATGCCGGTATCGGGCTTGCCGGAGGAGTTCTACTTCATCGGCGGCGGGAGCATCGGCCGGATTCCGATCCCGATGATCGAGATGTTCGTGCTGGCGATCGTCTTCGGGTTCATCCTGCGCAAGAGCCGGTTCGGACGCTACGTGTACTGCCTCGGCAGCAACGAGGACGCAGCGGTGCTCTCGGGCATCAACGTCCAGAAGACGAAAATCTGGGTGTATGTCATCTCCGGCTCGCTGGCCGCTTTCGCCGGCATCATGATGGCTTCCCGGCTCGTCTCCGCCCAGTCGACGGCAGGCACCGGCTACGAGCTGGACGCCATTGCCGCCGCCATCATCGGAGGAACGAGCCCGGCGGGCGGATCCGGGAAGATCCGGGAGACGATCATCGGGGCCTTCATCATCGGCATCCTGCGCAACGGCTTGAACCTGCTCAACGTCAATGCATTCTGGCAGCAGATTGCCATCGGCGCGGTCATCATCATCGCCGTCTACATGGATACGCTTCGCCGCAGAAAAGGCCACGCCCTCGCTTGATCGGAGGCGGCGCCGCTCGAGACGGTTTCAAATGGAATTTTCCATAAAAATAGATGGACCTATCTAAGGAGGAAGAAATGTGAAGCCGATTAAAAAGGTTGCAGCTCTTATGGTGGCAGCATGCTTGGTCGCATTTGCGGCGGGATGCGGAAATTCGGGCAGCTCCGGCAACGGCGCGGCGGAAAATGCAAGCGGCGGCGGCAATGCGGCCGGCGGCGACAAGCAGAAGAAAATTGCCGTCATCGTCAAATCGACCGATGCTCCGTACTGGCAGACGGTCAAAAAGGGAGCCGAGGAAGAAGCGAAAAAGAACGGCGTCGACATGTACTTCACCGGCGCCGCCGGCGGCGAGACGGATATCAACGGCCAAGTGAACCTGGTCGAGACGGCCATCAACCAGAAGGTGGACGGAATCGTACTCGCTCCTTCCGATTCGGACGCGCTCGTGCCGGCCGTCGACAAGGCGTCCAAGGCGGGCATTCCCGTCGTCATCATCGACTCCGGCATCAATACCGAAAACTACCTGAGCTATGCGACGACGAACAACGAGGACGCCGCCTACCAGGTCGGCAAAAAGCTCGCGGAAATGGTCGGCGGCAAAGGAACGGTCGCCATTCTCGGCTTCCAGCCGGGAGCAGGCTCCAATACGGCAAGGGAAAACGGCTTCAAGAAAGCGATCGCCGAGCATCCCGACATGAAGATCGTCACGACCCAGTACAGCCAGAGCGACAAGACGAAAGCGCTCTCCGTCACGCAGGACATCCTTACCGCCCATCCGGATCTGACCGCTCTCTTCGCCGCCAACGAGCCTAGCGTCGTCGGCGCGGGCCGTGCCTTCAAGGAAAAGAACGTCACGGGAACGATCCTCGTCGGCTTCGACTCCTCCGACGACGTCATTCCGCTGCTGAAGGATGGAATCATCAAGGCCGTAGCCGTGCAGATGCCGTATACGATGGGGGTCGAAGGCATCAAGCAGCTCGTGAATTCGTTCAGCGGAGCCGAGGTGACGAAAAGCATCGACACGGGCACGACGCTCGTGGCGACGGACAATATGGAAGATCCGGCTTCGCAAGCGGCCCTCTATCCGTTGAAGTAGCAAGCAGAGTATAATCGTGAAAAAAGCCGGAAGCCAGGGGATGGATCATCCCCTGGTTCGTTTGTTAGCTGGCTGTGAATCTGGATCCTGAAGGTGGAGTTGCCTTGTACAAGATCGTAATCGTCGACGATGAGAATATCGTCCGGGAAGGGATGCGGAAACAAATCGACTGGCCCTCGCTCGGTCTTGAATACGCAGGAGGCGCGCAGGACGGCATCGAAGGATTCGAGCTCATCCAGCGCGTTCGGCCGGACATTGCAATCGTGGATATCAACATGCCTCAGGTCAACGGACTGGAGCTTGTCCGAATGCTGAAAGACGCCGGAAACGACTGCGAGATCATTGTCGTGACCGGCTACGACGATTTCGCCTATGTGAGGGAATCGCTGCGGCTTCATGTAAGCGACTACATTTTGAAGCCGTTGACCAAGGACGAGTCGATCGAGATTTTGACGACTGTCGTGGCCGGACTGGATAAAAAAAGAGAAAAGCAGCTTGAATACGAGGCGTTGAACGAAAAGGTGAACGAAAGCCTGCCCTACATGCGGAGCCGCTATTTGAACGGCCTGATTTATGAAAGCCTGTACATCGACAGCGAAGCGATCGCGAAGATGAGCTTCAACGAAGCGTGCCAGTGGCACGGCATCTGCCTGCTCGATTACGATCGCGTTCTGGGCGGGAGCGCCTCGATTCATCCGGATGAACGGAAGCTGACGAATTTTGCTTTGTACAATCTCGTATCGGAGCTGCTCCAGAACCGGGAGGACTGCAGCGTCTTCCGCACGGACGAAAATGAAATCGCGATTGTTTTTTCCTATCTGGATGAAAGCAAGCAGGCGGCGGTCCTGAAGACGAAGGCCTCTATCGCCGAGCTGAAAAAGGCCGGCGGGCAATATTTGAAGATTACGATTTCCGCCGGGGTGGGAAGCTTCGTCAAGTCGCTCCGAGAGCTGTCCAAATCGTATGTCATCGCGAAAAAAGCGATTGAGTATAAATTCTTCATCGGCAACGACGTCATCGTCGACGGGGATCGCGTCGAGCAGAGCTCCACGGATTTTACAGGCGGCCTGGCGACCATCCGCAGCTCGGTGCTGCAGGCTGTCGGAGCGCGCGAGGACAAGCGGGTCGCGCGCGAGCTGGAAAGCTTTTACGACTACATGATCCTGCAGAAATTCGACAAGCAGGTGTGCGTCGATGAATGGATCAAGCTCGTCGCCATGATGCTGCAGAAATTCATCGACATGAATGTGAGCGTCGAGGCCATGTTCGGAAGGGAGGTCCCGGTGTCCGAGACGCTGCGGCAGATCAAGAGCTTGCTCAACATCAAGCAGTGGGTGCATGAGCTGTATTTGAAGTGCAGCGCCCATATCGAGGCCCATGCGAAGAGCAACAGCGTCTATGTGGCCCGGATCAAGGAATATGTCGCGCAAAACTACGCCGATCCGGAGCTGGCGATGCAGGACCTGTCCCGGCATGTCCATCTCAGCCTCAGCTATATCAGCGCGCTGTTCAAAAATGAAATCGGCCGCACCTATATTGAATACGTGACGGAATACCGCATGCAGAAAGCGGCTGAGCTGCTGCGCAATACGACGCTGAAAACCTATGAAATCGCGCAGCAGGTCGGATTCTCGGAGCCGGGCTACTTCAGCAGCGTGTTCAAGAAGATCTTCAACGAGTCGCCGTCGAGCTACCGCAGCTGGAGCCAGTAGCGTCGAGCCGCGGCCTCTGCGTCTCGGCTGAATCGGTTCATTCCTTCGGCTCAAGCCGGCTCTGCAGGCGGTAGCCGCGCGGGGTCATGCCCGTCAGCTTTTTGAACGCCTGGTAAAAATGCGGCAGACCGAGGAAGCCGCAGTCATTGGCGATCGCCTCTACGTTGTCGTCCGTGGAGAGCAGCCGTTCCTTGGCGGCGACGAGCCGCTTGGCGCCGACATAGTCCGTCACGTTCATGCCGGTCATCTGCTTGAACACGCGTGAAAAGTGAGGCGCGCTGACGCAGGCGGCAGAGGCCAGCTCCTTGAGGCCGCCGCAGCGGACCGGATCGAGGTCGATCGTCCGCAGCGCGTCATGGACCCATTTCGGACCGGGCAGGAGGTCGCTGCGGGGGGCTTCCTCATGCATCGGCAGCCGGCTGAGCGCAAGCAGAAGCTGCTGCAGATGAAGCTTGACCGCATGGCGATAGCCGGCGGCTGCCGTCTGGAGCTCGCCTGCGATCGCCTCGATGGCCGCTTCTACGGCCAGCCGCGCCGGCTGCGTCAGCTCGGCCTTGTGCTGCTTGCTTTTGCGGGCCCGTTCGAAGCAGCGGAGCGGATGATGGCCGTCGTCGAGCGATTCGGCATGGACGAGGGAGGGAGCGAAAAACAAAGCCGTCGATACGATCGGGTCGCCGGAAGAAGGAAACGCGCGATGGACGGTGTTGCCGGGGATGAGGAACAAGTCCCCGGCTTTTTTTTCGTACAGGGAGCCGTCGATGAAAAAGGTGCCTTGGCCGTCATGGACATAGACGAGCTCATACAGATCGTGCAGATGGTCGGGAAGCTCGGTCTCGTAGCGGCGGACGCCTTGAAGAACGAGCTCGAACGGAAAGACAGGATCCAGTTGAAAGGGCTTGCGAAACGGCTGCACGGGAAACCTCCTCCATGTCCTCATCGTTCGTTCAATATATCAAAATAGAGAATGTTAAAGCAATTACAGGTTATGTTTATAATCCATTTTATCTTATAAAATGAAGGCAAGCGAACAAAAAGGAGGCGCTATGCGATGGCGTCGTTACTTACCGAAACGCTGTTGGCCGCAGCGGAAGACGGCCGCTTTACAAGCGCTGGTTCCGACCCGGTGCGGGTGCTGCAGGTTGGAGAAGGCAACTTCCTGCGCGGTTTTGTGGACTGGATGCTCGATGGCTGCCGTAATCAAGGACTTTTCCCTGGCAGCGTCGCGGTCGTGCAGCCCCGCCGATCGGGGAAGCGCAAGATCGAGAAGCTGGCTGCGCAGGACGGACTGTTCACCCTCGTCATCCGCGGCCTGGAGGGAGGCGAGCGGATCGAGCGCCGGAGCGTCGTCTCCGTATTCTCCAACGTGCTGGATCCTTACGAGGAGTGGGCGTCGTTCCTCGCGCTGGCGGATGGCGCCGAGCTCCGATTCGTCGTATCCAATACGACCGAAGCGGGGCTCGCCTACCGCTCCGAGCCGATGGTTCCGGGCGAGGCGCCGGAGTCGTTCCCAGCCAAGATGACGCTGCTGCTGCTGCGCCGCTACGAGACGTTCGCGGGGGCGCCGGACAAGGGGCTGATCTTCCTGCCGTGCGAGCTGCTCGAGCGCAACGGCGACCGGCTGCGGGAAGGCGTGCTGCGGCATGCCGAGGAATGGGGCCTGCCGGAGGCTTTTCAAGCCTGGGTGCGGGAGCACAACCGGTTCCTGAGCACGCTCGTCGATCGGATCGTGACCGGATACCCGGATGCCGAGGAGGCGGAGCGCTGGTTCGAGCGCTGGGGCTATCGCGACGAGCTGCTGACGACGGGCGAGCCTTACCATCTGTGGGCGATCGAGGCCGAGCCGGAGCTGGATGAGGAGCTTCCCCTGCGCCAGGCCGGCTTCAACGTCCACTGGACGCCCGATCTCAAGCCGTTCCAGCAGCGCAAGGTGCGGATTCTGAACGGAGCCCATACGCTCATGACTCCGCTCGGCCTGCTGCATGGCGTGGAGCATGTGCGCGAGCTGATGGAGCATCCCGAGCTGGGGAGCTTCGTCCGGAATACGGTCGAAGCGGAGATCATTCCGTCGCTGCCGGAGCCGGCGGAGGCGATGAAGGCCTATGCGGCGGAAGTTTACGAGAGGTACTTGAATCCGCATCTCCGCCACCGGCTCTCGGATATCGCCATGAACAGCATCAGCAAGGCCAAGGCGCGCTTGCTGCCGTCGATGGCTTATTACGCCGAGAAGGGCGAGCCTGTGCCGGCTGGACTGGCCCTAGGCTTCGCCGCCCTGCTGCGGTATTACCGCGTAGAACGGATCGGCGACGGCTATGAGGGCCGGAGCTTCGCCGGAGAGCCGTATCGGGTCGCCGACGATGCCGAGCTGCTGGGCCGGATCGAGCAGGCGTGGTCGGCCGACTGCGGGGAGCGGGAGAAGGTTCGCCGGCTGCTGGCCGACGAGACGGTATGGGGAATCGATCTGTCGGCCTGGAAGGGCCTGGCGGAAGCCGTCGCCGATCATCTGGCGGGATGGGAGCGGAAGGAAGCATGAACAGCTGGATCAGGCTTGCCGAAAAGGATTCGGCCATCGTAGCGCTGCAGCCGTTCCAAGCCGGAGACTCCATCATCTTGGAGGATGGAACGGCATTGACGCTGCTGGACGACGTGCCCAAGGGGCACAAGATTCTGACGCGGGCGGCTCGCGCGGGCGAGGACGTCGTCAAGTACGGCTATTCGATCGGCAAAGCCGTCTGCGACATCGCGCCGGGCTCGTGGGTGCACACGCATAATCTGCGCACCGGGCTGCAAGGGATCAAGGAAGATTACGGCTATGCGCCGGCGGCCGCCATCGCACCGGCCGAGCGGCCGACAGGCCGCATGTTTCAGGGATACCTGCGCTCCGACGGGCAGGTCGGCATCCGCAACGAGATCTGGATCATCAATACGGTCGGCTGCATCAACCGGACCTGCGAGACGCTCGCGCGGCGGGCGACCGCGGCCTTTGGCGGCCGCATCGACGGCGTGCATCATTTCGCGCATCCGTTCGGCTGCTCGCAGCTCGGCGACGACCTCGTCCATACGCAAAGGCTGCTGGCCGCGCTCGTGAACCATCCCAATGCGGCGGCCGTGCTCGTCGCCGGGCTCGGCTGCGAGAACAACCAGATCGATTCGTTCAAGCAGGCGATCGGGCCGCATGATCCCGACCGCATCAAATTCATGAAGCTGCAGGACGAAGAAGACGAGCTCGAGGCCGGCATGGCCTTGCTCTCCGAGCTGGCCGACTACGCCGAGCGCTTCAAGCGCGAGCCGGTGCCGGTCTCCAAGCTGAAGCTCGGCCTCAAATGCGGAGGGTCGGACGGGCTGTCCGGAATTACCGCCAACCCGCTCGTCGGAGCCGTCGCCGATCGGCTGGCGCAGGAGGGCGGAACGGCGATCCTGACGGAGGTGCCCGAGATGTTCGGCGCCGAGACGATTTTGATGAACCGGGCGGCCGACGAGCAGATTTTCCAAGGCATCGTACATCTCGTCAACGACTTCAAGAACTACTTCATCCGGCATGGGCAGGAGGTCTATGAGAATCCTTCTCCCGGCAACAAAGCCGGCGGCATCAGCACGCTGGAGGAGAAGTCGCTCGGATGCACGCAGAAGGGCGGCCAGGTCGCCGTCACCGACGTCTTGCCGTACGGCGGCCGGGCGAGCCGGCCGGGGCTTGCCCTGCTGGAGGCGCCTGGCAACGATCTCGTCTCGGTGACGGCGCTGTCGGCGAGCGGCGCCCATATCGTCCTGTTCACGACAGGCCGAGGGACTCCGTTCGGCGGACCGGTGCCGACCGTCAAGCTCTCCTCGAACAGCGAGCTGGCCGCGCGCAAAAAAAACTGGATCGACTTCAATGCGGGCCGCCTGCTTGAGGATGCCACGATGGACCAGCTCGCCGACGAGCTGTGGAATTATGTGATCGCGCTCGCCTCGGGCGAGCGGCAGACGAACAATGAGCGCAACGACTTCCGGGAGATCGCGATCTTCAAGGACGGCGTCATCCTCTAGCGTCATCCCACTCTTCTTTCAAGGAGCGAACCGAACGTGAACTACAGGAAACTCGGCAGCACCGGACTCGACGTCTCCGTGCTGAGCTTCGGCGCCTCGTCGCTGGGCTCGGTATTCCGGACTACGGACGAGAGCGAAAGCATCCGCACCGTCCGCGAAGCGCTGGACTGCGGCATCAATTATATCGACGTATCGCCTTATTACGGCTTGACCAAGGCGGAGACCGTGCTCGGCAAAGCGATTCGCGACGTTCCTCGCGACAGCTTCTACTTGTCGACCAAAGCCGGCCGCTACGGCGAGAACGAATTCGACTTCTCGTCGAAGCGGATCGCCGCCAGCCTGGAGGAAAGCCTGCAGCGGCTGAATACCGACCATGTGGACCTCTTCTTCCTGCATGACATCGAATTCGTGGAGCCGGCCGTCATCCTTGAAGAAGCGATGCCGACGCTCCAGCGGCTGAAGCAGGAGGGCAAGATCCGCCATGCCGGCATCTGCGGCCTGCCGCTTGAGCTGTTCCGCCAGATGCTGCCGCAGATCGAGGTCGATGCGATCATCTCGTACTGCCATTACTCGCTGAACGACTCCACGCTGCTCGAGCTGCTGCCGCTGCTCTCGGCTCGTCAGGTCGGGCTGGTGAACGCTTCTCCGCTCTCGATGGGACTGCTCGGCACGCGCGGCGCGCCGGACTGGCATCCGGCCGGCAGCGAGCTGAAGGCGGCCTGCAAGCGCGCCGCCGAGCTGTGCGCCTCCAAAGGAACGGAGATCGCAAAGCTGGCGATCCAGTATTCCGTCGCCAACGAGAGCATCCCGACTACGCTCGTAAGCACGGCCAACCCGGACAACATCCGCCGCAATGCCGGCTGGGCGGAAGAGGAGCTCGACACGGAGCTGCTGCAGGAAGTGCTGGACGTCCTGGCGCCCGTGCAAGGACAGACCTGGCCTAGCGGCCTGCCGGAATACAACCGGAGCTTGAATGTGTAAGCGAGAGGAGCTTGGACGATGAAAGGAATCCGTTGCGAGCAAGCGGAAAAGCTGGCGCTGGTCGAGCTGCCGGAGCCGGCATGCGGGCCGGGCGAGGCGATCGTGGCGGTCAAGCGGATCGGCATCTGCGGCACCGACCTGCATGCCTACAAAGGAAACCAGCCGTTCTTCGACTATCCGCGCATCCTCGGGCATGAGCTGTCCGGCGTGATCGAGCGGGTCGACGATCCGGCCTCAGGCCTGCGAGCCGGCGATCCCGTCAGCATCATCCCTTACCTGCACTGCGGCCGCTGCATCGCCTGCCGCAGCGGCAAGACGAACTGCTGCACGGCGATGAAGGTGCTCGGCGTCCATGCGGACGGCGGGATGCGCGAGCGCATCGCCGTGCCGACGAGCCATCTGCTGAAGGCGTCCGGCCTCACTCTCGACGAGGCGGCCGTGGTCGAGCCGCTGAGCATCGGCGCCCATGCGGTGCGCCGCTCGGAGCTGCGCGCGGGCGAGACCGCGCTCGTCATCGGCGCGGGGCCGATCGGCCTCGGCGTGATGGCGTTCGCCAAGCAGCGGGGCGCGCGCGTCATCGTGATGGACTTGAGCGAGCAGCGGCTTGCTTTTTGCAGCCAGTGGGCCAAGGTCCATCATACGGTCAAGGCGTCGCCGGAAGCCGCGGCCGAGCTGGCGAGCATCACGGACGGCGACTATCCGACGGCTGTATTCGATGCGACGGGCCACGCCGGCTCGATGGCAAGCGCCTTCCGCTATGTCGCGCATGGCGGCCGGCTCGTCTATGTGGGCTTGGTGAAGGGGGACATCGCCTTCAACGATCCCGAATTCCACAAGCGCGAGATGACGCTGATGGGCAGCCGCAACGCGACCAAGGAGGATTTCCTCCATGTGATGGATGTCGTGCGCGGCGGATCGCTCGACATCGACGCCTACGTCACCCACCGGGCAGCCTTCGACGAGACAGTCGACCGGTTCGAGGGATGGCTGGATCCCGCCTCGCAGGTCATCAAGGCGATGGTGGAAATCCGCTGATTTTTGTTGACTTTAGGATACGGCCGCGGTATATTATTCCTTGTGATTACGCGGTCATGGCGGAATTGGCAGACGCGCTAGATTCAGGTTCTAGTGTCAGCAATGACGTGGAGGTTCAAGTCCTCTTGACCGCACCATCCTTTCAATCGACCCCTTCCTTTCGGAAGGGATTTTTTTATTTTTTTGTTTCAAGATACGGGACAATGTGAAATACTGTAAACCAGCCTATAGAAATGAATGAGGTGGAATCATGGAAAGCATCTACAGCCCGGTGCATTCAGCGAATATATTGAATCGGATCGACAAGTTAAGCCCGCATGCAGCGCCCCAGTGGGGAACGATGAATGCGGCTCAGATGCTGGCTCACTGCTCGGCGTTCCAAGACATCCCGATGGGGAATTCCTTTCCCCCGAGATACTGGCTGGGGAAAGTGATTGGCAGGTTCGTAAACCGTATTTTTTATAATGACAAGCCGGCACCGCACAATATGTCGACCATTCCAACGATACGGATTGCAGATGAGAGAGATTTTGAGACGGAAAAGGAAAAGCTGAAGCAAATGATTGTCGTTTTCCAAAGGAATGGCCCGGAGAAATGTTCCTCTCATCCGCATCCTTTCTTTGGGAAATTCACGCCCGAGCAATGGGGGATAGGGGTTTATAAACATCTGGACCATCATTTAAGGCAATTTGGCGTTTAGTCAGAGAGTCATGAAGCAGGGGCATTTCTCGGCGGCGTCGTAACCCCGAGAAATGCCCCTCTTTTTTTGGCCTAGCTAGGCTCCCCATATTCCATCCGTTTGGAAAGGAAAGGCTACTTCTTGTCGTCCGTTTTTTGAGTGAAAATCGCGAGATAGGTGACCTCGTCGGTAATCGGAATCAGCAGATGCTTCTCTAGCGAATTGAAATAGATCGAATCTCCAGGCAGCATGGTGTATTGAGTAGCGCCGACTTGATAGTTCATTTCTCCCTTGATCATATAAATGAACTCTTCTCCTTCATGCGTAAACCCATGCTGCTTGACGTTCCCTTTTTTGGCGGTAATCAAATAGGGCTGAATCAGCTTGTCCCTTCTTTCGCCGGCAAAAGCGAAAAAGGAATAGCCTTTATTCGTCTCGACCCATTTCTCCTGGTCCTCGTATTGCTTGACGCTATTGTATACTGTCGTTTGAGCGCTTTGTTCCTCCAGCAGATCGGACACTCGAACTCCAAGCGAGGCAGCGATCTTGATCAGCGTCGATACAGGCGGATTGGATTGTCCATTTTCAATTTTGGATAAAAGGCTTTTCGTAAATCCGCATGACTTGGCGATTTCCTCTTGAGTTCGTTTTTGTTCCTGTCGGATGTACCGGATTCGGCTTCCGATATTCATGGATTCTCTCTCCTTATCGACGTTCGCTTCCATCATCATATCATAAACTAAACTCCGGAGAAGTTCATTCAATAAAGTTGTTGATAATTCAACCATGTTGAATTATCATAAACACAGATTCAACTTCACATCCTGCCAGCTGCAAAAGAGGAGAGTGCCGAATGATCCAGCCATCGGATTTGAACGAAGAGAAGCATGTGCTCGACATGGGATGGGGTAAAATCGCCTGGTTGTATGGCAAAGAAATTGATCCGGACGGTCAAATGACGTTCGGCGTGGTGTACATTGAAGCGGGGCAGGAGAATGGACGTCATATCCATCCGAACTGCGAAGAAATCATTTATGTATTGTCCGGGGAATGCGACCATTCGTTGGGAGATGAAATCGTTCATTTGAAGCCGGGCATGGCGCTTCGGATTCCGCAAGGCGTGCCGCATCACGCCAAAGTAACGAGCTGGGAGCCATGCAAAATGATCATCGCCTATTCGTCGGTAGACAGGCAGACGATCGGAGAGTAAACGGAACACGGCTGTGAGGCCGATGAAGCCGATCAGGAAGGGAGGAAAGGACGCATGACGTACAACTTTGCCTTTTCAAGGCCTACGGCAACCTCCGAGGAGGAACAGCTGCTCGTTCACGGCTATCAAAAGGCCGGCTATAGCGGGCTGCAGCTGAAGCCGAGTCAGTACGCTCCTTATTTGCTTGAGCCTGAATCATTCAGGAGCCGTTGGGGACAACCCGCCGGCATCGCTGCTGCGCTCATCGCGGGGGGCACTCTATTAAACGATGACAGCAGGGAGCAATTGCGCCAGGTGTATAAGTTTGCTGCGCATGTTGATTCAGAGATGATCGTTTATTGCCATGCGGTGCCGAGGCAGCAAGTGACGAACGAGAACATCGCGACATTCGCCGCCGTTTTTGAAGAAATGGGCAAAGAGGCGGAGCAGCATGGCCTGCGGCTCTCCTTGCACCACCATTATGACCAGCCGCTCATGCATCGGGAGGACTTTGATCTCTTTTTTGACAGGATCAAGAATCCCGCTCATGTCGGATTGACGATCGATACCGCTCATCTAGTCAAATCGGGTGTAGACGATATCGCGGAGGTCATTCGCACGTTTGCTCCCTTTATAACGAATTTCCATATGAAAGATTTTGCCAAAGGTCATTTTGAGATATTAGGGCACGGAGAGATTGATTTCTCCCCCGTGTTTCAAGCCATTCAGGATATCCGTTACTCCGGCTGGATCTCCGCAGACGAGGAAAGCGGCGGGGAAATTGCGACCGGAATGAAAGAATGCCTCAAGTTCATGAAACTAGGATTAGGAGCGTGAGCCCGAGTGAAGAAGTTCAAGGTAGGTTTTGTGGGCGCAGGAGCAGTGACGCGAATGCATTTGAAAGGCTACTCCGCTCATCCGGATCGGATTGAGGTCGTTGCCATTTGCGATCCGAGCGAGTCGAATGTTCAAGAACGAGCCGATGAATTTAACATTCCGGGCAGGTACACGGATGTGGAAACGATGATCAAGGAAGCAGGCATCGAGGCTGCTGTCGTCTGCACGCCTTCGACGATCCGTGAAAGCGTCATCACGCCGCTGCTTGAAGCAGGAATTCCGGTTTTTGTCGAAAAGCCGTTCGCCGACACGCTTGAGGAAGCAAAGTCGATCGCGGAACAAGCCAAGCGGTTGAAGGTTCCCGTGTCCGTCAACCAAAACTTCCGAAAGCACCACAAATTCGAGTTTATCCGGGGACTGATCAAAGAGGGGGCGATAGGGAAGCTGGAGGGAATTCATTTTTCGTCCTTATTCTTTCGTCAAGATACAGGCTGGAGAATCCATACCGAACGACATGCGATGTCCGTCATGTCGATTCATTGGTTTGACGGAATACGAAGAATGGCCGATGCCGATGCAAGCTCCATCTACTGTACGTCCTATAGCTCGGAGGCGATTGATTGCATCGGCGAAACCGATGCGACGGTGCAGATCGTGTTCGACAACGGCGTGAATGCGAATTTCTCCCAAAGCTTTTCCAGCGCGTTCTGCAGGGATGACCTTGTGGTGTTGGGAAGCGAAGCCGCATTAAGGCCCACGGGGAATGAGATTCACTTGCTCAAGCCCGATCCTTCCGGTCAGCCTAATTGGAACCCAACCCCCGTTCAAACCTGGAAGTATGCCATGCCTATTGAAGAAGCGGTGTTTGATGGATTAAATCAGTTGCTGGAATGGATTGAAACCGGAGAAGAGGCCTCGAACAGCGCCTACGATAATTTGCATACGGTTTCATTGCTGGAAGGAGCCTATTTGTCTGCCCGTGAAAAACGGATCGTTCATTTCCAAGATGGACTTTTAAGCTAAGGGCTGCCCTGCGCATGATGGCCGTCTCTATGAATAATCGAGCTCCTGGACCCGTTCAAGCGGCAGCTCAGGAGCTTTTTTCGTTTTAGGATAATGGGGATCGGTTTCCGCTACCAGCTGCGATTCCGGGCAAACAAGCCTGGAGCAAGCCCGGTATATTTCTTGAACACCTTCGAGAAATAGTAGACGTCCTTGAACCCGCATTTTTCGGCTATTTCGGAGATGCTGCCCGATCCGTCATAAAGCATCTGCTTGGCTTTTGAAATTCGCACTTCATTTAAATACGCCAAAATCGTCGTGCCGGTCGTCCGTTTGAACAGGCGGTTCAAATGATCGAAATTGCACTTGTATCGTTCCTCGAGGCTCGCTCCGCTGATGGGCAAGGAATAGTCCTGTTGAAAATAGGCCAGCAGATCATGGATCATTCGAGTGGAGCGGGTCTTCGCGATGGAATGCTCGTTGAAAAGGAAGCTGGCCGTCAGCTCCCGGGACAATGTGATCAGCAGCTCCAATAAAACCATTCCGGACATCGACTGAAAATGCTCCAGACGGTTATGATGGACCTCTCTCAGCTTATGGAGGAGGCTTACGGCCGTGCCGGTCGGCTTGGAGGAGAAGGTTTTTGGAAGGACGAGCTTCGATGAAGAGGGCTTGTCGGCATCGCATTCATGCGTTTTCAAGGCGGTCAAGCGATCGGCGATCAAGGCATGCTTGAGCTCATCCACGGCTTCCGTCCGCTCTTCCATGTCGCCGTGCCTGAAGTGGATATAAAAATAGGTGCAGGGGGCAGATTTCGTCCCCCAATGCTCCCGCTGCGGATCGAGGAGCAGAAAGTCATTCGGCTTGAGCACGAAGCGGCGGTCTTCCTCATTCAAATGCATCTCGCCGGCCAGCACATAGTACAAAATGAATTCCTCGGTTTTTCTCCGAATATGAAGATGCGGGGGAGCTACGGATACCTTCTCCATAAAGAGCACTCGCGGCAGCTGGCTGCTGTCCATTCGATAATGCAGCAGGGTCTTCATTTTTGTATCGACTCCCGGCATCGCTTGATGCGGCTAGGGATGCATCCGCATCATAGTCGTTATGGTGTAAAAGCGATCTCGGTTCATTATGGCCCATCCCTTCTGCCATTTCAATTGCGAACCGCTCGAGAGAGCGGTTTTTGTTTTTTCGACAGGGAAAACGGACGAGCCTGGATCTTTTTCGTTAAAAAGTCGCTATTTTACAAAGAGGCTGGGATTTTGCATTGAATTCCATACCTATTCATTCGAGAATTAAGGCGTACAAACTATGCTTCATGCGGAGGTCGAGCCATGAAAATTAATTTTACGAATTCCGTGGCCAGAGAGGCGAAGATGGCCGCTTGCAGCCCGGATGGCTGCGAGGTTGTCCTTGGCGCGGACGGTGGCGGGATTACGATCGGACAAGTCAAAGAAGCGGGCAAACGATATCTTGTCGGCGACATCGAAGTGCTGGAGGATCATTCCGTGGCGATGATGTTTCGCTGCTTCTTGCCCGGAGAAGACCAGGAACGGATTTTTATGCGTTTCGGTCTGCTGCCGCGCTTCAAGACCAGGATTTGCTTGGATCTTCACTTGCTTGACAATAGAACCATTTTTACGAACCGTACGCCGGGAACGCTGAAGCTGGTCGTACATGGGCAGCGGACCGAGCTGGGCAGCGTGGAGCGCTTCGAGCTCGGCATGGAAAAGGCCTTTCATGATGTCCGCGTCCGGTTCGAGCATTTTCATCTGACGGATCAGATGCCGACCGATTTTCCGCTGCCTCGGACAAAGCTCGTGGATGAATTCGGCCAGTGGAAAGGAAAGGACTGGCCGGGCAAAATCCATTCCTTGGCCGAGCTGAAGGAGAGGCTGGAAGCGAACGAAGGGCCGGCGGAATACCCGTTTCCCGAATGGAACGAGTGGGGAGGAGACCGAACCCGCCAGCTGAAGGAAGGCACCGGCTACTTCTCGACCTTCAAGTCCGAGGACGGAAGATGGCATCTGGTAGACCCGAGCGGCTGCGATTATTTCTCCTTAGGCCCGTGCGGGACGAATCCGGGGGATCAGTGCCGCGTGGACAGCTTCGAGGACCTGTGCGACTGGCTTCCGGAGACCGACGACCCGGACTTCGGGGAATTTTACAAAATCGGGACGACAAGGCGAGCGGCCTACATGCCCCTCGATTCGTTCAAAATCATCCGCTTCACCGCATTGAATATGAAAAAAGCGTATGGCGAGCGATGGCATGAGAAATGGGAGGAGATTTCCCACCATATCCTGATGAAAAACGGCATCAATTCGCAAGGCAATTTCCCCGGTCTCGGCATGGCCAGCGGTCGGACAAGGCTGCCTTATGTTCGAGAACTGCCTAATTTCCCGACGACCGACACGCTCATTTTCAGGGATTTCCCGGATGTCCTCTCGCCGGAGTACAAAGAGAAAGCCGAGCAGTATGCGCGCCAGCTGTCGGCGTGGAAGGACGACCCTTGGCTGATCGGTTATTTTTTGAGGAATGAACCGGAGTTCAACTTCGTGGAGGGCTTGGCCATTGCCGACGAGGTTTTGCATAATCCCGCGCAAACGCATTGCCGGTCGGGACTCATTGCCTTTTTGAAAAGCGCTTACACGACGATCGAGGAGCTGAATCTCGCCTGGGATTCCGCATTCGAGAGTTTTTCGGAACTGGAAAAGCCGATCTACAGCTGCTCCACGACGTATCCAAAATCAAAGCCGGATATTCGGAAGTTTTCGGCTCATCTCATTCGCGAATATATCAAAGTACCGTCCTTGGCCTGCAGAGCGGTAGACTCGAATCACCTGAACCTCGGTCTCAGATGGTCCAAAGCCTACAATCTCGACATGATGGAGGGCTGGGAGTACTTCGACGTATTCTCCATCAACTGTTATGATTTCGACCCGACTCGCGACATGGACTTTGTCCAGCATGCGAGAGTGGACCTGCCGATCCTGCTCGGAGAGTACCACTGCGGGGCGCTGGATCGAGGGCTGCCGGCGACCGGGCTGAAGGGCGTTCCCGATCAAGAGGAACGAGGCGTCATGTGGAGGCATTTCGTGGAGAAGGTCGCGGCCCATCCTTATGGCGTAGGCGCCCACTGGTTCCAGTATAACGATCAGTTCTGCCTGGGCAGGTATGACGGCGAGAATTATCAGATCGGCATGGTGGACATCTGCATGCAGCCTTACCCGGAATTGATGGAGGCGGCTCGCGAAACGTCGCGCGTGCTGTATCAGGTCAAAAACGGCGAGGCAATGCCTTATGGCAAGCTGCCGAAATCGGTGCCGATGATCGGGTACTGACGGGCGGACGGTCGAGGAAGGGCTTGTTTATGCAGCAAGATCAATATTGTTCACCGTCAAAATCCTCGACATGTCCAATGGTGATCGATATGTTCACTAGAAAAAGCGCGGATGATTGGCTTATGATTCGTCATGAGTTCATGGAACCGCTTTCCTGAAAAAATTTCGGCGGGCGGATTCAAGCAAGCAAAGGAGGATAATCAATGAACGGAAGTGCAGGAAGAAGGGGGCGAGCTAAAGGGCGAAAGCCGGGAGTGCTGCTTCTTATCGCATGCCTGGCCTTCAACATGCTCATGCCTCTTCAAAGCGTTTGGGCGGCCGACGACTCGAACGGCGACAGCGACGAGTCGATCATGGCCGACTTCAACTTCGAGGATCCGGTTGGCGGCCTGGAGGGCAGCTTGGCGAAGGTTACGGTTCACGGCACCCCCAGCTATGAGGACTCTTACGAAGGGGGAGGAAAGGCGGCCAATCTCAGCAACAATTTCTGGCTCGAGCTGACCAAGCAGGACGGCACGCCGCTGCTGGCCGGGATGGAAGAGATCACCGTCTCGTACGACAGCAAGCCGGACGGCGGCAGCACCTGGGCGTTTTTTGCCGCGCCGAATGCGGAGACGCAGAACTATCTGGCCGAGCATTACATAGGGATCCTGGATCGGCCAGGCTTCGTCGGCGTTGAGCGGTTCAACAACAACGGCTCCCGCCCGGAAGCGGCAGAAGCGGAAACTTCAGCGACCAGATGGAAGCATGTGGACGTCGTCATTACGATGACGGAAACGAAGCTGTTCGTCGACGGTACGCTCAAGTCGACGGTGACGAGTCCCTATCCGATGTCGAGCGTCCTGACCGAATCCGGAGGCATTCTTCAGCTCGGGAAGGGCAACTGGGGCGGAGGCGAATATTTCGCGGGCCTGATCGACAACTTCAAGATGTACAGCCGGGCATTGAGCGAGCAAGAGCTGCTTGAGAACCGGTTGACCAGCGCTCCGCCTACCTTCTCTCCGTCCGAGGGACAGGCTTACGCTCCGATCGCGATCTCGCATCCGGCAGGGGAGCAGTATATTCACTACACGACGGACGGCTCGACCCCTACGGCGGAAAGTCCGACGTATGCGGGACCGATCCCGGTCCACGGAATTACGACGATCAAGGCCGTCGCCATTTCCGCGGAAGGGAAAAGCAGCGCGATTGCAAGCGCGGACTTCTACGGCAGCGACTGGTCGGCGACCGCGACCGGCTTCCGGCTTGACGGACAGTCCGAGGTCGTAAACGCGAAGATTGCCTGGCCGTTGGTTACGGGTGCGGACTACTACGAAGTCTATCGCGGAGACCAGCTCATCAGCCGGACTTACGGCGACGTCGCGGACGAGTACGGACTCGAGACGGATCAAGACTATACGTATACGGTCAAGGCGATCGCTGCCGGCGCGACAATCGCGGAGGCGAGCACGAATGCGCTGCGCACGTTCGGCTACGACGCTGCGGCGATCACGCACAAGAAGATCAATACGACCGGCGCGGACAGCCTTACGAACGGAATTCCGTATGGCGTCAAGTCGGGCAATACCTGGTATGATTACGTCTACGAATCGACGAAGGACGAGGACACCGGCGTCGTCACGACGGGAATCTACGAGCAGACGAGCGCCGACGGGCTTTCCTACGGCAGCAAGCGCCTGCTCGGCTCGTTCGAGGACATGCGGGCGGAGGGAGCCGGCTACACGCTGCATCCTGACGGCAAAGTCGTCTTCACCGCGCATGAGGAAGGCAGCTTCGACTATCAGCAGGCGAAGCTGTTCATCGCCTCGGTCACTCCAGGCGGGAACGACTTTGAAGCGACGTTCCGGGCGCGCCCGTTCGATATGGAAGCGCGCGACATGGTGCTGTTCGTCGACGATGACGACACGGCGTACGTATTGTTCGCTACGCGCAACAACAACGACATCGGGATCGTCCGGCTGAACGACAGCTGGGAGCAGCCGGAGGCTCTGGTGAACACGGCGTTCGTGGGCAAGCACAAGGAGTCTCCGACCGTCATCAAGCATGAAGGACGCTATTACTTCTTCGGCTCGACGGCGAACGGCTGGTATCCGAGCCAGGCGGAGTATGCCTCTGCGACATCGCTCGACGGCGACTGGACGCCGCTTCGGCCGATCGGCAACGGCTCCTCCTTCGCCACGCAGGCGAACGGAACCCGCACCTGGACCGGAACGGGCGGACAAAAAACGTTCGCGCTGAACGGCTACCACTGGGGCGATCAGTATCCCGGCGAGTTCAGGGACCCGATGGGCACCTATTCGCGTCTGTTCCCGATGGTGTTCCACGACGGCATTGCAACCGCCGACTGGTTCCATCAGCTGGACTACGATCCGGCCATCGGCGCCATTCCGGTCCAATCCGGGCAGCTGCTCTCGCTCGGCAAAAAAGCCGTCGATTCCGAAGGGCTCGACGCCACTGCCGTGACGGACGGAGCGGATTTTGCCTCGTCGCCGCGCGTGCAGCATAAGGCTGCAGGGTATAACATCGTGATTGATTTGGCGCAGGCGTCTCAGCTTTCCGAGATCAACTTCACCACCCGCGAGGTCGGCGGCTCGGATACGGCTTATCGCTTCAAGCTGGAAGGCAGCATGGACAATGCGAATTGGACGCTGCTGACGGACGGCTCGCAAAACAACGTCGTCGGCTTTGTGACCAATCCGGTCACGGACGAATCGCTTTATCGCTACGTCCGCCTGACCGTTGACAACGTCATCAACGTATTCAACGGCAACAGCGCGATCTGGGCGGACGGCATCATCGAATTGTCCGTCTACGGCACGCCGCATCTCGACAAGACGGCGCTGCAGGCCAAGTATGCCGCGCATAAAGACACGGAGCGGGGCACGTTTACGAACGGAAGCTGGAATACCATCACGGAGGCGCTTCGGAACGCGGAGGCGGTGCTGAACGATTCTTCCGCAACGCAGTGGACGATTGACCGGGCGCTGCAGCAGCTCGACGAGGCCTTCACCTGGGCTCAGAACGTCCATCCGGACAAGGTCGTGGACTATGCGGCGGCAGGCGTGCCGGTCGGCGAGCTCTGGTACGATACCGAAGGCAACCCGATCCAGGCTCACGGCGGCGGATTCCTGCAGCAGACCGCTGCGGACGGCAACCCGATCTACTACTGGGTAGGCGAGAACAAAATCCATAACCAAGCGAACTTCCATGCCGTGTCGCTGTATTCCTCGCGCGATCTGGTCAACTGGACGAACGAGGGCGACATTCTGAACTCGTTCTCGGCTACGGTGCCGGGGGCGGAATTCGGTTTGATCGACAACAAGTGGGAGCGGCCGAAGCTGCTCTACAACGAAAAGACGCAAAAGTACGTGCTGTACGGCCACTGGGAGACGGCGAGCAGCTACGCCAGCAGCCAGATCGCGGTGGCGACGGCGGATAGTCCGGAAGGTCCGTATACGTTCCTCGGACACTGGCGTCCGGGCGGCACGCTGCGCAACTGGCGCAGCGACGTCAACAATTACAGCGATTCGGAATATTTCAAAGCTGGAGGCGTGAAGGCGGCGATTCCGGCTTCCGTTCAGCAGGACGAATCGCAAATGGGCTATCTTTCGCGCGACTTCACCGTGTTCGCCGATGACGACGGCACGGCTTACCTGATGTCGGCGGAAGGACATTCCATGCGGGTCCACCGGCTGAATGAAGATTACACCGACGTGGACTTCACCACCTATGAATTCAGCGATTCCGAATCGAAGGCGACCGATTTTGAATCCTACAGCTTCTATGAAGACGTCGGCCGCGAAGCTCCGGCAGTCGTGCGGACGGACGACGGCTACTATATGGCGTCATCCGGGCAGTCCGGCTGGATGCCGAACCAAGGAACGATCAGCTACAGCGCCGATCTCCGCGATCCGCACGGCTGGACGCCGGTCAGAGAAGACGGAAAAATCATCGAGAAATATGCGTTCGGAAACAACAGCACGTACTACAGCCAGCCGACCAACATCATGAAGCTTACCGGCGCGGACGGCACCCGGACCTACGTCTACATGGGCGACAAATGGCGCTCGAGCCAGCTGTCCGACTCGCGTTACGTATGGCTGCCGATCGAGTTCGAGGCCGAGCAGCATACGGCTTCCATGAAATACACGACGGGCTGGAAGCTGAATGCGGCCACCGGCGGCGTGCAGATGCCGCAGGCGTATCTCGTCTCGCAAGGAAAAAGCGCTACGATTACCGGCAACGACGAGGCCGCGGGCATCGAGAAGGCGAACGACGGCTATGCCTTCAACCTGCATACGTCGGGCGATTCCAGCAGCTTCTTCGAGCTGGCGGCTCCGTACGAATACACGATCGATCTGGGCGCGATCTATGATCTGTCGCGGATCGATGTCGCCTACCGGCTGTATAATGGTTCGGAGATGTATCATCGCTACCAGATCCTGGCCTCCAATGACAATGCCAACTGGACGGAGCTGGTGAACAACGGCACGAATATGTGGGCCGGCTTCAACTCGGATACGCTGAGCGGCCTTTACCGGTACGTGAAGCTGAAAGTAAACGAGGTTCGCCGCGTCAACAACAACGCCCTCAGCAACGCATGGGGAAGCGGGCTTGTCGAGGTTCAGGTATACGCCAACTCGGCGGATCCGTACACGCTGACGCCGCCGAGCGCCGATCTCGCGTCGGGCACGTACAGCTTCCCGCAATCGGTGAAGCTGTCCCATGACGTCGAGGATGCGCAGCTGTACTACACGCTGGACGGCAGCACGCCGACCTTGTCCAGCACGCCGTATGCCGGGGCGATCGAGCTGCCGGTCGGCATGAGCACGCTGAAGGCGATCGCGATCGTAAACGGCGTGACGAGCGGCATTCTGGAAGCGAGCTACACCGTCGAGGCGGATCGCGGAGGACTGGAAGATACCGTGCTGTCGTTGACGGGGCCTGCGAACGTGGTGTCCAATCAGACGTTCGAGGTCGCGTTTGGACTTCGTTCGGTCACCGACAGCGTATATGCTAAGGAGTACACCATCAACTACGATCCGGCGAAGCTGGAGTTCATCCAGGCGGAGCCGCTGAAGCCGGGGTACATCTTCCAGCTGGAAACGGAAGTGGCGCCGGGTCAGGTCCGGGTTACGACCGTCGAGGCCGGCGGAACGCAGACGCCGGATGCCGACGTCGCGCAGCTTAAGCTGCAGTTCAAGGCGAAGGCGCTGGAGCAGACGGTGACCGGAAGCGTATACACGTCGGATGTCATTCTTGCCGACGGTACGGGTCTGGAAGCGCCGGCTGCAAATGGCGCTACGTACAGCTACGTCCTGATGGCGGTGTCGAAGTCTTCGCTGGCCGCTGCGGTCGCAGATGCGCAAGCGCGGCATGACGCGGCGACGGAGGGCGATCTGGACGGCCAATATCCGGCAGGCGCCAAGGCGGCGCTGCAAGCGGCGATCGATCAGGCAAGCGTTGTGCTGAACGACGATACGGCCGAGACGGAGGACGTGCAGCAGGCTATGATCGCGCTGAATGAAGCCGTAGAGGCATTCGAGGCGCTGAAAAACGTTCCGAGCGTTCCTGTTGCGGGCGATCTGAACGGAGACGGACGCGTCGGGATCGAGGATCTGAGCCTGGCGGCGGCCCGTTACGGCAAAAAAGCCGCGGACACCGACTGGAGCAGCGTCAAGGCGGCGGATCTGAATGGCGACAACGTCATCGACATCAAGGATCTGCGCGAGTTGGCCAAGCTTATCTTGAGCTAAAGCCGGAGCGAATCGGAAGAGAGGAAGTCGAAATCATTGAGAACAAATCTATGGACATGGAGTCTGTCTCTCCTGCTGATCTTCATGCTGCTGCCGGTCTCGCCGGCAGCAGCAAGCGATGAGCCTGCGTTTTATGTGGGCGCGTCGAAGTCGAGCGTGGCGGTCGGAGACCAGGTAGAGGTCGAGATCGGAGTGCGAGGCGCCCAAGCGTGGACGGCCTTCGAGCTGAATCTGTCGTTCGACGCCGCCCTGTGGAGCGTCAGCGCGTCTTCGTTCACGACTGGCCTGAGCGGGTTCAGCGCGGTCGTCAACCCGGAGCTGCTGGACGAAGGCCAGCTGCGTGCCGTCTATACGAAGCTGGGACATGCGGCGGGCGACAGCGGCGACCTCATGCTCGGCAAGGTGAAGTTCACCGCTAAAGCGGCGGGCAGCGGAGCCTTCTCGCTGAATGCCATCAAGGTCGGCCAAGACGGCGACCGGTGGACCGACTATGCGCCGGGCGTGCGGACGAGCACGCAGATCGTCAGCGGCGGGGGCGGCGACAGCGGCCCGGCTCCCGTCATTCCGGACGCCGGGAACGATCCGGTCATCAGCGGCTCGGGCATCAGCGTCAAGGCAGCGCCGAATGCAGCGGGAACCGCTCGTGTCGAGCTGGATGCGGCCCGTCTGCAAAGCGCGATCGGCAAGCTGGAGGGACATGCCTTGACGATCAAGCTCGTCTCCGATCCGGCGACGAAGCAGGTCGAGCTCGTCCTGCCTTTCGGACCGATCCGCAGCGCCATGGCGTCGAATGTGGAACGCCTGACGATTGATAACGGCCTGGCGGTCGTCTCGCTGGATCGGAGCTGGTTCGCGAAGCAGAATGCGGCGGACGGCGCGAAGCTGCAGCTGTCGGTCGGCCGGAAGGCGGCGTCCGAGCTGCCTGCGGCCGCAAGCGGGAACGTGCCGGCGGACGCGACGATCTATGACTTCGGCTTGACGCTGGATGGCCGGCCGGTCGGCGCCTTCGATGCCCGCGAAGTGACGGTGACGGTTCCGTACACGCTCCGCGCTGGCGAGCAGCCGGAGCAGGCCGTCATCTACTACATCGCCGATAACGGCGAGCTCGAGGTCGTCAAAAACGCCAAATACGACCCGGCCACAGGCATGATTTCGTTCAGCCCCCGGCATTTCAGCCTTTATTTCCCTGGCTATGCCGACCTCACCTTCCTCGACTTGAACGAGGCAGGATGGGCCAAGCCGTATATCAAGGCGCTGGCGGCCCGCGAAGCGGTAACCGGCGTCGGCGGCGAAGCCTTCGATCCGAACGGACGGCTGACCCGGGCGCAGTTCATTACGATGCTCGTCCGGCTGTTCGACCTGACGGACCCGGCGGCGGCCGCCACGTTCTCCGATGCGAAAAAAGGCGCCTGGTATTATGAGGCCATCGCATCCGCTCAGAAGGCGGGCATCGTTGAAGGGAAGAAGGACGGCACGATCGGGATCGGCGATCCGATCAGCCGGCAGGATATGGCTGTCATGCTGTACCGCGCTTCCCGCTACATGAAGCTGGATGTGCTCGCGCCGGCGAATGCCGCCGCCCCTTCATTCGCGGACCAAGACAAGATTGCCGGTTATGCGAAGGAAGCGGCAGCTGCCGTGGAGCAGGCGGGCTTGATGAACGGAATGGGCGGAGGCGTCTTCGACCCGCTCGGATTGTCGAGCCGGGCGCAAGCCGCAGCCGTGCTCTATCGGCTGTTCGAAATCAAGGAATGGAAGTAAGAGCGGCGTAAGGCGAGCTCGGAGCAAAGCAGAAGGACCGGCCGTGGAGCCGGTCCTTCTTTTTTGTAAAAATCATAAAAGAGCTTGACCGTGAACTTTAAATCATGGTATATTATTTTTCGTTGGTTATGCGGTCATGGCGGAATTGGCAGACGCGCTGGCTTCAGGTGCCAGTGGTAGCAATACCGTGGAGGTTCGAGTCCTCTTGACCGCACCACCCCAGAAATGTACAAGCTCCCGAACCCGTCCTAGTGACGGTTCGGGAGCTTTTTTTTCGTTTGGCCTACCGATAGGGGTTGACGGGGCCGTAGAGGCAACCTATTATAATTAATAAAGTTAGTTAATTAAATCATGGACCCGAGGTGGTGACTATGCAGACGATCATCGAATCCGATTATGAAGCTCTTTCGGAGAGAGCAAGCGAATGGATTGCGAAGTGCGTGTCAGACAAGCCGGACGCGGTATTATGTCTGGCAGCCGGAGCTACGCCGGTAGGCGCTTTTCGGAAGCTGGTCTCGATGGCCAGAGAAGGAAAGGTCGACTTGTCGAAATGCCGTTTTGTCGGACTGGATGAGTGGGCCGGACTTGGCCGCGAGGACGAAGGCAGTTGTAAGCGATTACTTTATGAAGAGATTTTTGAGCCGCTGCAAATTCCCGAAGACCAGCTCTATATGTTCGATGCTTGCTCGGAGGATCTGGCCGGACAATGCCAAGCCATGAACCGGCGGATCGAAACGCTCGGCGGCATTGATTTCATGCTCGTAGGAGCGGGAATGAATGGGCATATTGGCTTCAACGAGCCGGGGACTTCGTTCGATACGTATGCTCATGTGGCGAATTTGGATGAGGTGACCCAACAGGTCGGCCAGAAATATTTCACCAAGCCGATGAGGCTTCGGACCGGGGTCACGCTTGGATTGAGGCATCTCGCCGAGTCGAGGAGCGTGGTCCTCATGGTCAGCGGCTCCCACAAAGCCGACATCGTCGAGCGCATCGTTAACGAGGGAATCAGTGAACAGCTGCCGGCGAGCCTCGTTCGGAAGCATCCGAACGGCTGCTTGCTGCTGGACAGCGAGGCGGCCGTCAAGGCAAGGAAGGACTGAAGGAAGCTTGCAGCCAATAGCCGAACAAATCGCGATCAAGTATAAGAAGGCAGAGCAGTTCGGGGTCATGCTCGGATTTGACGGTTTCATCGACAGCGTCGTTCGCGCGGTACGGCGGCGTGACGAGGAGGATCAAGCCCGCTATTTCGAGACCATGAGCGAGTTCGGGCAATATCTAGTGGACAAGAGCGGCAAAAACTGCTCGATCGAGCTGGTAGAGCAAACGAACAAGCTCGGCGGCAACATGCCGATCATGGCTCTCGCCTTGGGGAGGCTCGGCTTCCGGCTTACGAGCATCGGGGCGCTGGGCAGTCAAGGGATCAAGCCGCAATTTTCGGAGCTGACCGGAACGGTCCATGAAGCGATTTCCGTGACGGATCCAGGCTTCTCGACGGCGATAGAATTCCGGGACGGGAAGGTCATGCTGGCCGATGTCAGCTGCCTGGATTCCATGGACTGGGACAGATTGGTCCAATGCGTCGGGAAGGAGCGGCTCCTCTCCTGGTTCGACAGCAATCCGCTGATCTGCTTGTTGAATTGGAGCGAGACGAAGCATGCCTCTCAGATTTGGGAGGGCTTTCTGAATGAGATTATCCCGAACGCCCGGAACGCCTCGGAGAAGACGATCTTCATCGACTTGTCCGATTGCTCTAAAAAAAGCGAGGCCGATCTTCGCCGAGCCTTCTCGCTCCTGAAGGCATTCAAGCGTCATTGCAACGTTGTGCTCGGCATGAACGAGAACGAATTGGCGACAGCAGGCCGCAAGCTGCTTGACCAGGACGAGCAGGACATGGCGCATGCGGCGCGGCAGCTTTACGAATACGCGGGAGTCGATCAGCTTGTCGTGCATGTAAAGGACGGGGCGTTCGCCTGGAGCGGCGACGAATTGTTTCAAGCAGACAGCTATGCCATTGAGGAGCCGGTCATCCTCACAGGCAGCGGCGACCATTTCAACGCCGGCTACTGCTCGGGGCAGCTGCTCGGACTCGGCGTCAAAGAGAGCCTGCAGACCGGCAACGCCGTAGCCAGCTACTATGTAAAGCATGGCACAAGTCCGACGCCCGCCCAGCTGGTTCAACATCTGGCCGGCTTCCATGACGATGATCAGCCAAGCGAGAAACAACCCGGCTAGCTTGCGGGAGCCGGTCTAATTCCACGAAGGAGGCCATGGAGGATGAAAAAAGTAAAGGTGGCTATTTTCGGAGCCGGGTTCATCTCGGATTACCATGCAGAGTGCTATCGTCGTTTCGTCCCGGAATCGGAAGTCGTCGCCGTCTATGCGAGAGATCTGGATAAAGCCAAGCAATTCGCAGCCAAGCATCATATTCCGCAGGCTTATTCAGACATCGGCCAGCTGCTCGCGGAATCGGGCTGCGACGTCGTCGACATTTGCCTCCCAAACTTTCTCCACCATAGGGTCTGCATCGCCGCCGCCAATGCCGGCAAGCATGTCATCATAGAGAAGCCGCTCTGCGTCACGCTTGAAGAAGCGGACGATATGATCGCGACCTGCAAGGCGCAGAACGTCAAGCTCATGTATGCCGAGGAATTGTGCTTTGCCCCGAAGTATGAACGCGTTCGCGAGCTCGTTCAGGATGGCGCGATAGGCGAAATTTATATGCTGAAGCAGACCGAGAAGCATTCCGGTCCTCACAGCCCTTGGTTCTATGACATGGATCTGTCCGGCGGCGGCGTGGTGATGGACATGGGCTGCCACGCCATCCAATGGTTCCGCTGGATGCTCGGCGGGAACCCGGGCGTGAAGAGCGTAAAGGCACATATGCAGACCGTGCTGCACAACGAGATTACGAAAGGCGAGGACAACGCCGTTCTCCTCATCGAATTCGAGGGAGGCGTGCTCGGCGTTGCGGAAGACAGCTGGGCGAAGCATGGCGGCATGGACGACAAGATCGAGGTTCATGGTACAAAAGGCGTCAGCTACGCGGATATGGTCATGGGCAACTCCGCCTTGACCTACAGCGTGGACGGGTACGATTATGCGGCGGAGAAGGCGGGAACGACAAAGGGCTGGACGTTTACGATCTACGAGGAAGCGTTCAACTACGGCTATCCGCAAGAGCTCAAGCACTTCATTGAATGCATCGCCTATGACAAGACGCCTTTGGTAACCGGAGAAGACGGAAGGGCTGTCCTGGAAATCATCTATGCCGCCTACGAATCTGCCCGAACGGGGAACAAGGTGGAGCTTCCGTTTCGTCCCCAAGTAAAGAAACCGATCGATCTCTGGCACGGCGTTTAGCGGCAGGACTGGAAGGGGAAACCGATAGACCCGTGTCATTGACGGGGCGCGGTCGTCCCTCTATATTTGGTTAATAAGCTTTCTTAACTAATGAGAAGAGGGACATTCATGGCGAGCTTCATTCAAACCCATCTGAAAGATATGAACCGCAAGACGGTATTCGACTTATTGTCTTCGGTAGACAGCATCTCCAGAGCCGAGATCAGCAGGCGAACGGGAATCAGTTCTCCTACGGTCATCAAGATCGTCAGTTATTTTCAGGAGAAGGGCCTGGTCATCGAATTAGGCGAGGGAAGCATCTCCACGGCAGGAAGGAAGCCTCAGCTGATCCGCTTCAATCCGGATGCCGCATGGTCGATCGGAGTCGTGTATGAAGGCGATTATCTGGATGTCGGATTCGTCGATTTGAACGGGAATATCAAGCATCGGAAAAGGTTCAAGGCAGTCGCCAACCTGGACGAGATGCTCGAGCTTCGGCTGCCGGTCATCCTGCGGGCTTTCATGGAGGAGTTCGGGGAAGCCCGGCCGAGCATTCTCGGCGTCGGCATCGGCATCCCCGGAGTCGTGGATCCGGACACGGCTCAGATCGAGTTCGCCGCTCCTATCGTCGGCGTCAAAGAAAGAAGAGACTGCAGAAGCCTCATCGATCGGCTGAGCGAGCAAATCGGACTGCCCGTCTCCATCGACAATGATGTCAAATCAGCCGCATGGGGCGAGTACATCACGCGAAGCGGAGAAGCGCTGCAAGATCTGCTCTATGTCTCGCTCGGCTCAGGCATTGGCGCGGGCATTATCCTGGACGGCCAAATCCGTCGCGGCAAGCATAGCCTGGCCGGCGAGATCGCCTTCACCTCCTTCGATCCAGCCTTCCGAATGTCCAAGACGGAGGTGGGCTGGATCGAAGGAAGGCTCGGCATCCATCCGTTGATCGGCAAGTGGAGCTTCCTGGAGAACATCCTGAACGACGGACAAGCGGGGAGCTATCCGACGACGCATCGCGGGCCTTTCGAGGAGATGATCCGTTACATCGCTTCGCATTTGGCGCTCTGCATCTCCAACCTGGTCGCCGCTCTTGACATTACGGACGTGGTGCTGGGCGGCGTGACCGTTGAGGCGCTTGGAGAGGCATTATTGGATGAAGTGAAAGAATACCTGAAGCGGCTGTGCGTCATCGACGTCCGATGTGACCTGCAGCTGAGCAGGGATCCCGGCGTAGTCGGCGTCGCGGCGATTGCCACCAATCATCGGCTGATGGAGTGGCTGGAAGGCTGAGTCAGCCGCACGAAGCTTAGGAAGCGAGGAGAGGTACGGGATGGAATGGGCGTTCATGACGGCGAACTACGTGGCGAAGGAAGTCGGCTACAAGGATGTGACGGACTGGTTCAAGGATTGGGGACGATGCACGGAAGCGACGATTCGGAGCTTCCACGGCAGTCAATTCGAGCTGAAATTCGAGTCGCTGATCAGCGGCATCAAAGAAAATGGATTCGATGCGATCGAGCTATGGGTGGGGCATCTGCACCCGGAGACGGCGACGGACGAGATGGTGCGCAAGGCGCGCGGGCTCCTGGATAAGTACGAGCTCTCCGTCGTGTCCTATACCGCTTCGTTCTCATCGCCGAACATGACGCTTGAGGAGGGATCCCGTCGATTCGAGATCGCCCGCGCGATCGGCGCTCCGCTGCTCGCGAGCGGCTTCAACGTCTCGAATGCGGAGCTGATTGTCGAGCTGTCGCAGCGATACGGAATTTTCTTTGGACTGGAAAATCATCCGGAGCGCAATGCGCAGGAGATCATCGAGAAGATTTCCCCGTACTCGCCCTGGATCGGGGCTGCGCTGGATACGGGATGGTTCGGCACGAACGGCTGCGATGTCAGCGCCGCCGTCGGCGAGCTTGCGCCGTATTTGAAGCATGTTCACCTGAAGGACGTTCTCGCGGCAGGCGCGCATGACTCGTGCGGGCTGGGCGAAGGCGTCGTCGACATCAAGGGGACGCTTCGCGAGCTGCATGCGATCGGCTACCAAGGGGCGCTGACGTTGGAGCACGAGCCCTATGACCACGATCCGATGCCGGCCATGGTTCGAAGCCTGCAGCTCGTCAAACAGCAGTGGAACGAGCTTTTAGCTCAGGAGGAAAAGCGATGAGCCTTCGCATCGGAATCATCGGAGCCGGCGCCATCGGCCAGATCCATGCCGCGACGTTCAAGCAGCTCGACAACGCCGTCGTCGCGGGCATGGCCGACGCCCATCTGCCGCTCGCGCAAAAGGCTGCCGCCGAGCTCGGCATCGAACGCGTCTTCGATTCCGCAGATCAGATGATCGCGAGCGAGGAGATCGACGCCGTTGTCCTGGGCGTCCCCAACAAATGGCATGCCGATCTGGCGATCCAGGCGCTTCAAGCCGGCAAGCATGTGCTGCTCGAGAAGCCGATGGGCATCAATGCAGAGGCGGCCGCTCGCATCCAAGAGGCGCATCTCAAGTCCGGCAAAACGCTCATGATTGCCCATCAGCTCAGGTGGGTGTGGCCGGCGAGGCAGCTCAAAAAGCTGATTGAGGAAGGCAAGCTGGGCACGATCTATTATGTCAAGGCGAATTGGCTGCGCCGTAAAAATATCCCCGGCTGGGGCTCGTGGTTTACGCGGATGGAGCATTCCGGCGGAGGGCCTCTCATTGACGTCGGCATCCATTTGCTTGATCTGGCGCTGTATCTGATGGGCAACCCGACGCCGGCCAGCGTATCGGGCTCGACTTATGCGAGCTTCGGACCTCGCAAGCTCGGCATCGGCAATTGGGGAACCCACGACTGGAACGGCTATTTTGACGTGGAGGATCTCGCTACGGCGTTCGTGAAGATGGAGGATGGCGCGACGCTGCTGTTCGACGTAAGCTGGGCCAGCCACAACGGCAACGAGGACGGCATGCTGCTGCAGCTTATGGGAACCGAGGGCGGGGCGACGATCAAGCTGAATTCCGGCGTGCTGCATGCGGAGCTGTTCGATCGAAAGGTCGACATCGAGATGACGCCGGATGAGAAAGCCGACGAGCGGCTGCTGTTAAGCCGGCACTTTGTCGAATGCGTCCTCCAAGGGAAGGAGCCTCTGCCCTCAGCTGCAACCGGATACCTCAACAATCGGATCATCGACGCCATCTATGAGTCCTCCAAATCAGGACGTGAAGTTCGAATGGGAAGTTAAGAGCATGGCCGAAGCCGGCAAAAAGTCGGGCGCTATCGCCTGAGCTTAAAGCCATCGCGGCGCAGGGAGATCCTCCCTTGCGGCCCGATGGCTTGTTTGCATTTCCGAAAAGTCAGAAGTTATACAGCAGATCGCTTTACTTTGAAGGTTCAATCGTTTAGATTTAAGAAAAATGCTATTCATGCAACGAACATGCGTCTCGAAAGGTGGCGGCTCATATTCAAATGGGGAATCAACCTAAATCAGGTCGTACTAAATTCCGGTCTCGATTGAAATTCATGATTGATCAGCTGCGGGACCGGATCTTGGACGGCACTTATAAACCGGGCGAGTTTCTTCCTTCGGAGTCCGAGCTGGTCCAGCTGTACGGATTGAGCAACAAATCCATCCGGAAAGGGCTTGACGAGCTGGTAGCGGAAGGCCTGATCGTCAAAGTGAATCGGGTCGGAAGCAAAGTGACGGAAAAAGGCCATGAATCGACGGTCGTTACGCTAGGCGTCAGTTCTTCGATCGAGAAGGACATCTTCCTTTCGAAATTGCTGGACGACTTCAACGAGCTGTACCCTCATATACGCGTCAAGATCATGACGATCACGATCACCAACTACACGAGCCAGATCGAGAGCTATTTGGAAAACGAGGTCATTGACGTCTTCACGCAGAACAGCCTTCATTTCCAGGAGCTGAAAGAAAGCGGAGCGCTGAGCATGCTCGAGCCGTTGAAGGCGGAAAAGGAGATTTATCCGTTTCTGAACGACGTGTTCAGCCATCAATCGCTGCAGTATGCCGTCCCTATCGTCTTTTCCCCTATCGTACTCGCGTACAACCGGACTCACTTCAGCGAAGCGCAAGTCCCCGAACCGGATGGGAGCTGGACATGGGAGGATGCGCTGAAGCATGCCGAGACGCTGTCCAGAGGGGCGGACGGGAGGCTGGGGCTATACTTCATCATGGTGTCCTCCTTGCGCTGGCCGGTGTTTCTCATGCAGAGCGGGGAAGAGATCGGGCCGGACCCGAGCGGCGGATTCAGACTTCAAGGCAGCAAGCTGCTCGAGAGCATTCGGTTGTGCAAGCGCATCATCAAGGCGCAGGACAACTACCTTGGCTTCCTGATCGAGGACAATAAGGATGTCATGGACCTGTTTCGTCAGGGCAAAGTATCGATGATGCTGGCCAGCTACATGGCTTTGAACGAGCTGAAGGACTCGTCCATCGACTTCGACTTGTCGCCGGCTCCGTTCATTGAAGCGCCCGCTACGATGCTCCACACGATCGGGGTGTCCATGCGTAAGACCGATCATGTGGCTGCCCGTCTGCTCGTCGATTATTTGGCTTCCTCGAGAGCCCAGGGCATGATCCGCAAGTGGACGAACAGCATACCGGCGGTCAGATCGCTGAATGAAATCCGTCTGGAAGAGCGGGATTCGATCAACCGGCCGTCGCGCTATCCGCTCTTCCGTGAGATCATGGCGACGTACAGCTCGCGCAGCCGCCTGAATCTATCGGCGGAAGCGTTCGACCAGCTCGGCCGGCTGTTGAAAAGGTATTGGTCGGATCTCATCACCGAGGAAGAGCTGTGCGCCAAGGTGGAGGAACTGCTTGTCAACGGGTAGGGAGGGAGGATTCCCTCCCTTTTTGCTGTACTATTTTTCTATAAACTCACTTTTTTATCCAATCTGCTGTATATGATGAGAAATTTAGTTTGACAACCGGGCGATACCTGCTTAAAATTGGCTTAAGTAAAGTAAATCAAATATACAGCAGATTGGGCGGGGTTCAATCGGTTCCAATCGGATGGAGCCCATGCGGGAGGTGAGCCGCTCGTCGATTGCGTGTAAGAACAAGCATTTATACGAAGGCTAATTCAGCAAAACCATGACTTCTAACTTCCAAGGAGGGTCTACATGAAAAAGGTTTTGAAAGCGACTTCAGTATCACTTGCATCGCTCGTTGTTCTTACTTCACTTGCCGCTTGCAGCAGCAATTCCTCGAACAATGCCGCCAATTCTCCCGCACCGGTCAATGCCTCGGCCGGCGAGACGGACGCGGGCGCCCAGGTCTATTCGGAGAACGGGCTGCCGAAGGACGAAAAAGTAACGCTGAAGGTCGGTTTTTTTGAAGGCGGAATGGGCCGCGAATGGTTCGACTACGCTCTCGAATCCTTCAAGCAGAAATTCCCCAACGTCTCGTTCGACGTCACGTACTCCCCTACGATCTCGCAGGTCACGCAAACGAAAATCGCGGCGAATGACGACAAGGACATGTTCGATCTGTTCTCGGGAAGCATACCGGGAGGCATCGCGAGCTACGTCGAAGCGGGCAAGCTTGAATCGCAGGAAGACCTGTGGGACCGAAAAGCGTATGACGGAAGCGGTAAGACGCTGAAAGAGGTTTCCTTCGAAGGCAGCTTTGAGTCGTCTCCGCGCACGAAGGGAAATACGTACGCCTTCCCGATCTCGGCAAGCGGATCCGGTCTGATGTACAACAAATCTTTGTTCGAGCAAAACGGCTGGAACGAGAACCCGAAAACGTGGAGCGAGTTTTTGAAGCTTTGCGAGGATATTAAAGCGGCCGGCTTATATCCGATTACGTTCCCCGGCGTGTATCCGGATTATATCACCAACGCGTTCGGCCCGCCCAAGGTATACGAGCTGGCGGAGGAGAACGGCACGCTGGATAAGGTGTATGAGGATTACCACAAGTTCAATCAGCCTTACTTCCTCGCTGCCGAAAACGTCGAGCGCTGGAACCGGATCTATGATATGGGCAAGAAGGGCTACTTCCCGAGCGGCCTTGCCGCATTGAATCATACGCAATCTCAAATGCAGGTCGTACAAGGCAAAGCGGCGATGGTGGCGACGGGCACCTGGGTCGAGAACGAAATGAAGCAGTCGACGCCGGAAGGCTTCAAATGGGGCTACATGACGGTTCCAATGGCCGAGAAGCCTGACAATACGAAATGGATTACGTTCACGCCGGGCTCGGGCTTCCTGATCTGGGCGGCCAAGCCTGAGCTGAACAAGAACTGGTCCAAGGAATTCATCGTCTGGCTGTGGAACCTGGACAATCAACTGCAGATCGCGGAAAAGGGCGGCATGATTCCTCTGAGAGCGGACTTTGCCGACGACGCGTCCCGCTTGGAGAAGCTCCAGAGCTTGCCTAGCGCATTCCTGGCTTATATGAAGGACAATAAAGTAAAAATGGATTCGGGCTCCGCAGACGTTACGTTGACGGACCCCGCATTCGAGCAGGCGAACAAGGTCATGTCCGAATCGATTACACAGATCGCGACCGGAAAACAGGATCCGCAGCCGAAGCTTCAGGAAGCGGAAAACTACCTCAAGAAAGCGATCGACGCACAGGGCAAGTAAATCCGCCAAGGAGGGGGGAGGCCCCCTCCTTTCTTATCGGCTGACCTCAAGAAAGGAGCGCTGAACCTTGGCTACACTTCGAACAGATCGCGACCTGACTAGACCGAAGCGAAGCAGCCTGCTGCAAAGGGCGAATGTTCAAAAGTGGATCTTCCTCACCTTTGCCATCGTGCCGACTTTTGGCGGTTACCTGCTGTTTGCGCTTTATCCCAATCTACTGTCGATCTACTACTCGCTGCTGGATTGGAACGGCATTACGGAGCCGAAGTTCATTTATTTTGAAAACTACGTCCGCCTTTTCAACGATCGTTATGTATGGCGAGCGCTCGGCCACAATTTATTCTATATGGCCACCGTGCCGGTTTGCGTCATTTTGATTTCCTTGGTGCTTTCCTACCTTCTGACCAACAAAGGCTACAAGGGCACGTCGTTTTACAAAGTGCTCTTTTTCTTCCCCAACGTCTTGTCTACCGTAGTCGTCTCCTTGCTGTGGGCGTTCATCTACGATGGCAGCTTCGGCCTGCTGAACGCGCTGCTGAAGGTGTTCGGCATCGACATGGACGGCTTTTATTGGCTCGGGGACACCCGGACGGCCATGTATGCGGTGCTGCCTCCGTACGTATGGGCGGGCGTCGGATTGTACATCGTCATTTTCATGAATGCCATGACTACGATTCCCAAGAGTTTATACGAAGCCGCCATTTTGGAGGGGGCGGGGCATATGACGCGGCTGTTCCGCATTACGATCCCGCTCATTACGCCTTTGATCCGGGTGAGCGCCATCTTCCTCGTGCTCGGCACGCTGAAGAGCCTCGATCTGATCCTCATCCTCACGCGCGGCGGTCCGGCAGGCTCTACCGACGTCATCGGCCTCTATATGTTCAACATGGCCTTCGGGGAGCAAGTCCAGAACTACGGCTACGCTTCGGCGATCGGGATGTTCTTGTTCGTCATTCTTGTCGGAGCCAAGCTGCTGGTCGACAAGCTTTTGCCAGACCGCGGTTACGAATATTAAAGGTGGTGGACCATGAAGGAGCGGCGCAGTTATATCGACCTGATTTGGTGGCTTGTACTCATCGCCTGGTCGTTAACCATTCTTTTTCCGATCGTATGGGTTCTCTATGAATCGCTGAAGACGAATCCGGAGTTTTTCCAAAATGTGTGGACGTTGCCGGATCATCCCCAATGGATGAACTACAAGAAGGCTTGGCTCAACTACAATCTCCTGACCGCGATGCTCAATACGCTGTATTACGTCGGGGCGAGCCTCGTGATCGGCACGTTCCTGACCGCTCTGAACGCCTACGCGCTCACCCGCATTGAATTTAAAGGCAGGAAATTCATCTGGGGCATGATCATGCTCTCGCTGTTCCTGCCGGGCATCAATGCGCTGATCCCGCAGTATATCCTCATGCGCGATCTGCATCTGACCAACAGCCTTACCGGCCTCATTCTGCTGAACTGCCTGGGGGAAAGCGTCTTTTTCCTCATGCTGCTGGGCGGGTTCATGCGGTCGCTGCCGCGCGAGCTGGAGGAGAGCGGGACGATCGACGGCGCGTCGATATTTAAAATGTTCATCCGCATCATCGTGCCGCTCTCCATGCCGGGGATCGTCACGGTAGCGATCTTCAAATTCATCGGCCTGTACAATTCCTTCCTGGAGCCTTTCATTTATTTAAGCGACTCGAGCAAATATACGATCGGCGTCAATATTTACCATGCCAACATGCTGATGCAGTACACCAACGATTGGGTGACATTGTTCGCCGGCGTCATCATCACGATGATTCCTTCCGTATTGGTCTTTATGTTTTTCCAAAGATGGATTATGGAAGGGGCTACGCTCGGCTCCGTAAAGGGGTAAGCGGTCAGGAGGAATCCCGATGGTCGAAAATCAAGCAGAGCAGCGTTCCAATAGCGGAAACGGACAGGGCTTCCGCGAACGAACGCAACGGTTCATGGCGAGGGCGGTCGATGCCGCCGGACAATGGTATGACCGCGAAGGCGAATGGCTGGCCGACACCACGCCGCCCCACACAAGGGAACGGTACTGGCTGGCCGGCGCCATGTACGCAGCGGGAGAAGCCGAATGGGCGGATGCCATCGTCGCAAAAGGCGAGACGGAAAAGTACGGGGCGATCCGGTTTAATATTTTCAATACCAATATAGCCGCCAGCCTGTTAGTCGCTCATCGCGACAAGATGTCGGCAGCCGTCCGGCAAGAGCTCGAGCGTCTCGTGCGAGACGGGTTTTCGTTCAAGCCGGGCAACCGGCAGCCGGACTTTCAATTCCACGGCTACAACGACAACATGCCTGCCAAGGCGACGGTGGGGCTAATTCTCGGCGGGGAAATGCTGGGCTGCGAGGATGCGGTCGACTATGGACTCTGGAATCTAAGGCAATTCAGGGCGATGCTGGTCCGGAACGGCATCAACAGCGAGTTCAACTCGCCGACGTATTCGGGATTGACGATCCGCGCCATGGGGGAGATCGCCGCTCAGGCGCAAAACGAGGAAGCGCGCCTTCTGGCGTCCGGGATCGAGCAGCGTCTTTGGATCGATCTGGCCGCCCGGTTCCACCCGGAAATGGGCGTGCTCGCGGGACCGTATTCGCGCGCCTACACCGTGGACACGGCCGCGCATGCCAGCTGCATCTCCAGCCTGCTTTGGTTCTGTCTGGGCGACCGGGTCCACCCGTCTCCGATGCTGCTGTTCGACAAGCCCGACGACCTTGTCCTTCACCATATGGGAGACGTTCCGTTCAATGTCGCGCAATTCTGCTGGTTCGCCGGCGGACACTACGATATCCCCGACACGGCCTTGCGGCTGTTCGACGCCAAGCCGTTTCCGTTCCGAGCGGTCGCCTCCTGCGAATTGGGAGCCGGCGAAGGCACGGACTTCCTGGCAAGAACAAGCCGGATCGAAACGGTGCTGCACCGCGACTTCGCGCTCGGAACGTCCAGCGCGCCGTTCGGCAGCATGGATCAGAACAACAGCTACTTCGTCACCTACAAGCGGCAGGATCAGGTTGAGTCCTATCGGGATATCGGAACGATCTTCACGAAGCTGGCGGTCAACGGCGACGTGCCGGGAACGAAAGTCCGGGCAAGAGACGGCGATCGGGAATATGCCAATGTCGGAGAAGCCGACATCCTCTCCTCCTGGGCCAACACGTTTACGATCCAGTCCGGATCTACGGCTTTGGTGCTCACGCATCCGCATCCGTCTTTCGACGAGGCGGCGGCCCGCAAGCCGTTGTCGGCCATCCGCGAGCAGATCATCTTGTCGACGCACGGAGGAGACGTAGAGGAGCTGATCGTCGGAGGCATTCCGCGGAAGGACTGGTCCGGAGAGGTGCAGCACGGAGAATGGATCGTCTGCCGCACCGGGAAGCTGCTGTCGGCCTTCCGTCCCATGGTCTACACGCCAAGCCAGAGGCCGGTTTCGATCCGCCTGGAATCAAAGGGGAACTATAATTTCATCTGCTCCAGCCTGTATGAAGGGGAGGAGCGAAGCTTTGCCCGAGACGAGCTTCGATTCCTTTTCGGCGGATTCGTAGCCGAGCATGCGAGCGTTTCGGAGTACGCCTCTCTGGCCGAGTTCGCGGAGGAGTTTGAATCCGCTCAGTTTACCGACTATTACTGGACTACGCGCCGGGTGCGGTACAGACGCCCTGCCGGCAAAGCCAGGCCGCCGCTTGAGCTTGAAACCTCCTGGAGTCCGGGAGCGATGGCGACGCGGTATGCGACGATCAACGGCGCTCGAATCGAGCAGCCGATAGCGGCCATTGACGGCGTGACAAGCGAGGAGCTGCCATTTTTGAATGAACCCTTCGCCTCGATTCCGTCCTTTTTCCCTTGGGAGGATCTGACGGTTGCGTGGGGAGAATGGCCTTCCGCGATCGGCGATCGCGAGGAGTGAGGGCGAGCTCGGCCATGGCCGATGTCCATGTCCTTAAGGCCGATATCCCTGCATTCGCTGCCCGCAACGGGAATCGCGACGTCATATTTGGAGGTGAACGATGTTCAAGGCGGCCATAATCGGAGCTGGAGCCATCAGCTCCTTGCATCTGCAGGCTCTGGCGGAAATGAACGAGATCGAGGCGGTTGCGATCGCCGACATCGACGAGGAGCGGGCCCGCAAGGCATCCGCTCAGCATCCTGTTCGAGCGTATGCCGATTATCGGCGCATGGTCGAGATCGAGCGGCCGGATATCGTGGTCATTACGCTGCCGCATCATTTGCATAAAGAGTGCGCGATCTGGTGCGCGCGCAGCGGCTGCCATATTTTGCTGGAAAAACCGATGGCCATCGACGTCGAGGCATGCGATGAAATCATAAAGACGGTAGGCGAAAGCCGGATCAAGCTCATGGTCGGCCACACCCAGCATTATTTTGCCGAAAATCGGATCGCCAAGGAAATCATTCAAAGCGGTCGGCTCGGCAAGCTGGTCATGATCAACGATGTGCGGCATGTCGATTATTATTCCCCGAACCGGCCGGCCTGGTTTTTCGAGAGCGCAAAATCGGGCGGCGGAATTGCGATGAACCTTGGATCGCATTCCATCGATAAAATTCAATGGCTGACGGACAGCAGAATCGTGCAGGTCAAAGCCTCGGTCAGCCATTACGGCGCCAAGGGAGACATTGAAGGCAGCGTGACGGCATGGGTCCAAACGGACCGAGGCGTGCCGTGTACGATCAGCCAAAGCGGATACGGCGGCGTGAACAGGGACGAAACGGAATTTGTGTTTACGGAAGGCATGCTGAAGCTGAGCACCGGAGCTGGGCTTTGGATCGGCCAATCCGGCGAATATCGGTCGGTAGAGGCGTCGCAGGAAGCCCCTCCGTTCGTCCTGCAATACCGCGACTTGCTCAGCAGCATCCGCACGGACGTCAATCCCGAATGCTCCGGAGAATACAGCCGCAGCGTCGTTGCTGCGGTGCAAGCGATCTATGCCTCGCATCGCAGCGGGCAGGAAGTAGTTGTCTTACATCAGCGGTAAGGGGGACTCAGCGTGCTTAACCGCGACTTGATCGCATATTTGCAGCCGTCGCCGAACCGGTTCAACGGGACGGAATGGCGCGACGTGACCGGCCGGATCACGGATATCGAAGCGGACGCCGATCGGCTCGTCCTAACAGTGTCATTGCCGCCGGGCCTCTATCGCTGCCGGCTGCAGACGCTGGACGGCGCCTTTGACATGAATACGGCGATGATTCCGATGGTGCGGGTGCCGGATGGGGCGCTTGAGCCCGTCGGGCCTTGGGATTTCGATCATCTGAGCGGCGTCATGGCCATGCCGATGGCCAGAACGTATGTGAACGGCAGACTGCTGGGCGGAATGTGGTTTGACATGCCCGGGCCGGAGGATATCGAAGCGAGCCGGCTGAATGCCGATTTTGGCTTCGAAGCCGACGCCGACGAAACCGAATTGAGGCTGGAGTTCGTCGAACGCGATCGCAGCCGGATCGACTGGCAGCGGATCAAGTTCATCGAAATCAAAACCGACGACCGCAAGCTGCACGAGCTGGCGCCGATAGGCAAAGGGCATCCGCGAGTCTATCTGAACGCGGATGAGGCGGAGCCGCTGCGCCGCCGGTTGGCCGGAGATCCCGCCTTCCAGGCGATCGTCGAGCGCATCAAAAGCGGCCCGCCGGGCAGCGTCGAGTTCGATCTCGTCTGCCTGGCGTACCTGGTGACGAGGGATCGGGAGATCGGCGCGTCCGTAAAATCGAAAGTCGATGAATTATGCCGGCTGGCGACCTGGTCGGGGAAAGCGGACCCGCTCGTCATGGGCGGAGAGAACGATCGCGGCATCGCCCTGAAGCTGTATGCGATCGGGCTTGCCTGGGATTGGTGCTCCGATTTGTTCGATGCGGCCGAGCAGACGCGCATGAAGGAAAAGGTCGGAACGTACATCCGGAAATTGTATGACTTTACCGTTCTGCAGCGGGCGTATATGGGCTGCCCGACGCCGGAGCCTCATTCGCTCGGCACATGGAACGGAACGGCGATCGCCTGCATGGCGTTTTATGACGATCTCGAGGCGGCACGCAAAGCCCTTCCGTTTTTTCACGGGCTGTTTGCCGAAAGCCTTCGCTTGTTCCCGCAGGACGGCAAAAACGTATGGGTCACCTACTTCCCCTTTCATCTGATTCGTTATCTGGCGGCGGCGCATACGTTTGGCGGACAGCGTCCCGAGCTGGACGAGAGTCCTTTTCTGGACCGGCTCGGCCACGCGATGCTGGCGTGCTTCAACGCGCCGAACAGCCAGGAATTGCAGCGGGGACTGCGTACGCGGGAGCATCGCTACCTGACGGCTTTTTTGACCCGGTTCCATCCGACGCCGGGCATCGATTCCATCTATCGAACCTTCGTGGATCAAGAGCGAAAAACGGCGGGAGACGTCGAGCTTGGATTATTCGACTTCTTGTTCGCTCCGCAGGGGCAAGGCGCGGCTGCGCCGTATCCGGAGCGGCCCTTCTTTGCGAAGGATATCGGCATGATTACGTTTGCGTCCGGCGGACGGATCGCCGGGGCGTTCACCGCCGGGCTTAAAGCGGGCCGCTCCGTCAGCTTCAACATCCAGACGCATAACCGCGAGTTCCCGCCGGCCATGGGCGGCATTCAGCTCAGCGCGGACGGTTCTCCCGTTTTGATCGACATCGGAACCTACGGCATAGACAGCTCCCTCTGCAATTCCATGTGCTTTGACGACGGGGGCTGCTACACGCAAGGGCAATACTTGAACGGAAATGTCGGACCGGAAAAAAGCTCGTATATTCGCCGCTGCCTGATCGGCGAACGATTCATCTACGCGCATGCCGTCATCACGAACGAGCTTCATCCCCGGCATGAGGTGAAGCAAGCCGAGCGGATCATCGTCGTGGATCAGCGCACCGGCGCCATCGTCCTGTCCGATTCGTTCGAGGGCCGCCGCCCCCTCCATTTCGCGACGCATTTGCATTGCTCGGGCGCCGCAACGGATCTCGGAGCGGGCCAGTATCGGCTTACAGGCGGCCAGGCCAACCTCATCGCAGGCATCAAGGATGGCGACAAAGGCTTGAGCGACGAAGAAAAGGGCGAAGTGTTCGTCAGCATTTTGGATGGACCGGACGACCGGCAAGTCAACATCGAGGAGCCGGCATGGCATCCGACCTATATCTACGGCTTGAACGGCAACGCCGGCGAGCAGGATATCAAGCACGGGCGCTTTCCGCGATACAAGCGCTGGCGTCTTGCCTATCCGTCGCAGGTCAAGCAAGGAGCGTTCCTCTTTGCCGTCACCGCGACCGCCGGTGAGGTCTCGATGCAGGAAGGCGTCATTTCATTTGAAGGCGGGGCAGAGCTGCAGTTCGGGAAGAAAGCGACGTCCATCCGGCTGCAAGGCTGCGAGATCGACGCCGAAGCGGTCCTATCGGACCCGGCGCATCGGCGATTGACGGCGCTCGGCTTGCGAGAGCTGCGAATGGGAGAACGCGCGGCTGTCTTCAGCTCGCCGGTGGATATCGAGCTGGAGCTCGTCGACAACGGGCTGCGGGGGACGATTTTTGCTTCAGCGAGCCATTGCCTGGAGTCGGCTGCAGGAATGGAAGCGAGCGAGTGGGAGCGCGATCCGTTGAACGCCCGCAGCCATCATTCCTGGCAGGCCCTCCTTCGGAGCGTCTGATCCTATCCGAGGATCAGACGGTCGGACAACTGCGGAATCATACATGCTCTGAAAATGGGAGAGATAAACGGTGCGAACTTTTAGAGCCGGACTCATCGGCTGCGGACAAAACGGGAGGATTCATACCGAATGCATCCGCCAGCTGGACGGTATGGATATGGTTGCATTTTGCGATGTGCATGTGGGCAACGCTCAGAAGTTGCTGGAGGAGTTCGGCGGGGACTATGCGACCGACGATGCGGAAAGGCTGTACGCCGACGAGACGATCGACGCGATTTATATCTCCACCATGCACAATACGCACGCCGATTATTGCATCCGGGCGTTGGAAGCGGGCAAGCATGTGATGGTGGAAAAACCGCTCGCCATGAATGTGGAAGACTGCTTGCGCATCGACGAAGCCGTCAAACGAAGCGGCAAAAAGGTGATGACGGCGTTCAAGATGCGCTATTACGATATGCTGTTGAAAGCGAAGGAACTGATTCCGGAGCCGCTGCTGGTCAGCATGCAGATGATGGACGACAAGTGGCCGGCAGGCATATGGGCCAACGATCCGACGTTCGGGGGCGGCAATGTGCTGTCGCAAGGCTGCCACTCGGCCGACATCATGAGGTTCATGGTCGGCAAGGACCCGATCGATGTCTACGCGGCCGGGGCGAATTATTACCAGCAAAATGCCCAAGTGGACAATATAGCCGCCATTTTCCGCTTCGACGACAATGTCGTCGGCAATTTGATTCAGGGCGATTGCAAATGTCCGCCCTTCACCAGCAAGTTTTTCATGCAGCTGTTCGCCGAGAACAAGACCGTTACGCTGTCCGATCGCTTGACGACGTTGATCTACAGCGAAGAAGGCAAGGAAACGATCTTGTATCGCGGCAAGGAAACCGGCATTCTCGAAGAGAATAAAGCGTTCATCGAAAGTTTGAGACAGAATGCGGAGCCGCCGATCAACCATATGGACGGCCTGTACGCGACGTTGATGATGCTGCAGGCGATAAAATCCGTGAAGAGCGGCAAGCCCGAGCCGATACGGTCTCTCATTCAAAGAGATCAACCCGTCCTGAGCTGATCGGATCTTCCGCATGCCGTCCGGGCGCGAAGGGAGCCTTGAGCCATGAGCAATTACGTCAAAATCAGCACGATCGGCAATCGTGAGTTCAACGTAGAGGAGCAGCTGGCGACGGAGGAAATGGTCGATCGCATGATGAAGCACCTGCAACAGAAGCTGAGCCAGGTGCTTCCCGATCAGCCTGATCTAATCGTTTTGCCTGAATTTTGCGACATTCCGTCCAATGTTTTCTTGTCGCCGGCCAAAACGCATGAATACTGCCGCGTTCGCGGAGATAAAATTCAGCGTCTCTTCTCCGAAATGGCGAGCGAGAACGGCTGCTATATCGCGTATCCGACCTTGAGGCTGCAGGAGGATCGGACCTGGCGAAACTCAATCGTCGTGCTGGATCGAAACGGCGAACCGATCGGCGAGTATGCGAAAAACCATCTGACGTTGGGAGAAATCGAGGATTACGGCGTCGTTTGCGGCACCGAGGCGCCGATCATCGCATGCGATTTCGGATGGGTCGCATGCGCGATTTGTTTTGATTTGAACTTTGACCGGCTGCGATTGCAATACGTCCAGTCAAAGCCCGATTTGATCCTTTTTTCCTCTCTGTATCATGGCGGAATCATGCAGCCTTACTGGGCTTATTCCTGCCGATCGCATTTTGTCGGCGCCATCGGAGGCGGCCTGCCAAGCGCGGTGCTGTCCCCGGTCGGCGAGGTGCTGGCATCCAGCACCAGCTATTTCGACTTCGCGACGACATCCGTCAATCTGGATTGCGCGGTCGTGCATCTCGATTACAATATGGAGCGTTTGCGGCAGCTCAAATCCAAATACGGATCAAAAGTGGCCATCGCGGATCCCGGGCATTTGGGCTCCGTTCTGATCTCCTGCGAGACGGATGAATGCACGATAGAAGACATCATCCAGGAATTCCAAATCGAACGCTTGGACGATTATTTGGAGCGGGTATCCGCAGGTCGGCGCGCCGAGTAGCGCAGAAAAGGGGCGTTGCGTCATGAAAGCCTTGCGAATCGGACTGGTGGATCCCGATACGTCTCACCCCGAAAGCTTCATCCCCATCCTGCGATCCCTCGGTCACGAGGTCGTCGGCGTATGCGACCATGGAGAGGTGAATCCAGCCGGCTATGCAGAAACATTCGCGTCCGATCACGGCATCGAGCGGGTCTATGCGTCCGTGGAGGAAATGGCCGAACAAGTCGATATGGCCTTTATTCATAGCTGCAACTGGGATGTTCATGTCGCGAGGGCGCTGCCTTTTGTCCACGCCCGCAAAGCTGTTTTTATCGACAAGCCGCTAGCGGGCAATGTCCGCGACCTGCTGCAAATCAAAGAATGGGCAAGCCGGGGGGCGGTCGTCACGGGCGGCTCCGCTTTGCGTTATGCGCCAGAAGTGCAGGCATTGAGGCGGCAAGCCGCGGCTCCGCATTCGTTCATCTACGCTCTTTCCGGCTGTGCCAACGACGAGTATTACTATGGCATTCATGCCTTTACGCTGCTGCACGGGCTTCTGGGGCCGGGCATTCGCAGCGTGCGCCATCTGGGGCATTCGGGACAGGATCAATATGAGCTGTCCTGGTCGGACGGGCGCCGGGGGATCGTCAGCGTAGGCGCGACGGAGAGCAGCCATCCGTTCTACGCCACGATGATTACGCAGTCCGGAGTGGAATTCATCACGGCTGACAGCAGCCGACTGTATCGGTCCTTGCTCGAGGCCGTCATGCCGTATTTTAGCGGCGAGGCCCCGGCGCCGGTCCAGCTCGAGGCCGTGATCGAGACCGAGCTGGCCGCGATCGCGGCCCGATTGTCCAAGGAGCGAGGCGGACAACCGGTGGAGCTGCCGAGCCTGACGCCGGATGCGAGCGGCTACGACGGCGCCGCATTCGCGCGAGCTTATCGCGAGCAGAAGCGGTTCTCTCTCTGACCAAGCCGCAGCCGTCAAGGAGGTTTAAGTTCGACATGAAAACGATGACGTTCGGCATTCTCGGCTGCGAGCATGCGCATATCGGAGTTTTTCTTGAGGAAATGCTGGCACTGGGCCATGTCTGCGCCGGCATCTATGACCCCCGCCATACCGCGCTCGCATCGCAGCTGGCCGCCCAGCATCAAGTGCCTCTGCTGAGCGAATGCGACAGGCTGCTGGCGGAGGAGGTGAAGCTGATCGGCACTTCGGCGATCCACAACGAAAAAATCGAAGTGATCGAGACATGCGAGCGTCACGGCAAGCCTGTCATGGTCGACAAGCCTGCGGTGACGGATCGAGAAGGGTATCGACGCTTGAAGGCGGTCATGGACCGGGGAGTCATTCAAGTCGGCATGCTGCTCACGGAACGATTCCAGCCGGCCATCCATGCCCTGAAGCAGCTCATCGATCGAGGGGATCTAGGGCAATTGGTGTCGATCGGAATCCGCAAGCCGCATCGGTTGAGCCCGGAGAGCCGCCCCCCGTGGTTTTTTTCCAAAACGCAGAGCGGCGGCATCATCGTGGATCTTCTCATCCACGATTTTGATCTGCTCCGCTGGCTGACGGGCAGCGAGATCCGCCATGCGGAAGGGGTTGCGGTCAAGCGCATCCTTCCGGAGCATCCGGATTTTTATGACGCGGCCTCCTTGCAGGTCCTCATGGACAATGGCCTGGTCGCTCAATTGTATGCCGATTGGCATACGCCCAGGCAGAGCTGGACGTGGGGGGACGGAAGGATATTCGTCGCGGGCACGCGCGGCTCGGCCGAATGCCGGCTGGCGGGAGATCCGCTGGCGATTGGCGCGCAGGCGGAGCCGCTGCTGCTGACGGCGACGCATACAGAGCCCTTCGTCCAAGCGCGGCTGGATTCTCCGCCGTCCATCACGGCAGATTTTCTGAAGCGCCTCGAGGGCGGAGACTCGATCCTGACAGGCGAGGACATCCTGGCCTCGGTCAAGGCGGCGATTGACGCGGACGAGCGGTCGCGCTTCATCGTCTCCGACCCGCTACTTCCGCTCTAGCACGGCATTCGCCAGAACCATGTCGCATTCATAGGTGGATCCTCCTAGATGAGGGGTCAGCACGACATTGGTTCTTTCCGCCAGATAGGCGGGCTGCACATCGTTTTCCCGCCAAAAGACATCGAGACCGGCGGCGCCGATCGTGCCGTTTTCCAGCGCTTCTTGAAAAGCCTGCTCCTCGATGATGCCGGCTCTTGCGGTATTGATCAGGATGCAGCCTTTTTTCATGCGCGCAAATTGCTCTTTCCCTAATGCGCCACGAGTCTGCTCGTTCAGCGGCAGGAGGATGCAGAAATAATCCGCCTGCGCGAGCATGTCCTCGACGGAGGCATAAGCGATGCCCAGCCTTTGCTCCTGCTCCGCCGGGAGGCGGCGGCAATCGTTGTACAGCCTGTTCATGCCGAAGCCGGATATCAATCCGGCCAATTCGATGCCGATCTTGCCCATGCCCCAAATCCCGATGGTTTTTTGCTGGAAATCCCATCCCGAGTAAGGGATTTTCAAGTCTTGACCGCTCCATTCGCCGTTGCGCACGGCCCGGTCCGCCGGCACGATATTTCGTGCCGCGGCCATCATCAAGGCCAGCGTATGCTCCGCTACGGTGCGCCACAAGCTGTGTGCCAGCGTCAGAGCAATTCCTTGCTCCTTCATCCAAGCGGCGGCCGAGCTGCTGCAGGAGTGGCAAGCGACAGCCTTGAGCCTGCTCGTCGATTCGCTGAACGCCCAATGATCGGGCACCGAATACACCAGCGCGGCGGACGCCTCCGGCAAGCGGCTGTCGTCGCTCGTGATTTCGTAATGCGCTTTCAATTGCTCCCATGCGAGAGGATGCAGGGAGACTTCGGCATAACAAATCGGCTTCGGCATGGAGAACCTCCTGAAAGAAAGTTAGGAATGGACCGGGGCATCGATGTGGAAGATGCCGATTTCATCATAATGATCCAATTTATAGTTGATCATGTCAAGACTGCGGGTCAAGGAATCGATCTGCTGCAGGACATGCTCTTTGTGCTTCTCCAGCATGATTTTCCTTTGCTCGCAGGTCGACGCCCCCTCCAGGCACAAGCCCATGAAGTCCTTGATCTCATTCAAAGGCATGCCGTTGTTTTTGAGGCAGCAGACGAGCTCCAGCCAGCAGATGTCCGTCTCGGAATATTGGCGAGTTCCGTAATCCGTCCTTTCCAGCAGCGGCATCAAGCCTTCTTTGTCATAGTAGCGAAGAGTAGAGACGGGCAGGCCGAGGCGTTCCGAGACTTGCTTGATCGTATAGTCCATGCAGATCTTCTCCTTTGGCAAGGTGGGTCAATCAAACGCTTGACCTGAAGTTAACTTTAGCCTTTATGCTCGTAAAGAACAACCCAACTAGGAGGAGTGAAGGCAATGAAATACAGAGCAATCGGCAAAAGCGGCCTCAAGGTAAGCGAGATCGGTCTTGGAAGCTGGCTGACATACGGATCGGTTACGGCCGAGGAAACCGCCAAGGCGTGCATTGATAAAGCCTACGAGCTAGGCATCAACTTTTTCGATACGTCCAATTCCTATGAGGGCGCGGAGGAAGTGCTGGGCCGGGCTTTGAAAGCCTATCGCCGCAGCACCTATGTGCTCGCGACGAAGGTGTTCTTCCCGCAGGGCCGAGGCCCCAACGAGCGCGGCCTGTCCCGCAAGCATATCATGGAGCAATGCGAGGCGAGCTTGAAGCGGCTGAACACCGATTACATCGATCTGTACCAGTGCCATCGCTTCGATGACACAACTCCGATCGAAGAGACGCTGCGGGCGCTGGACGATCTGACGGCTCAAGGCAAAATTTTGTACGCGGGCGTCAGCGAGTGGTCCGCCGAGCAAATCAAGAGCGCCGCTGCGATCGGAAAGCAGCTCAATCTGCGTCCTTTGATTTCCAACCAGCCGATCTACAACCTCTTCGAGCGCTATATCGAAAAAGAAGGCGTCATCCAGCAATGCGAGGAGGCAGGCTTGGGCCAAGTGGTCTTCTCGCCGCTCGCTCAAGGCGTCCTGACCGGCAAATATAAACCGGGCCAAGGCATTCCGCAAAACAGCCGCGCGGCCAACAACCAGACGAACGGCGTCATCAACAGCTACCTGCGCGAAGACGTGCTCGCTTGCACGGCCAAGCTGGAAGCTCTGGCGTCGGAGCTGGGAGCGAGCCTGTCCCAATTCTCCTTGGCGTGGGTATTGCGCCAGCCGAACGTAAGCTCGGCCATCAACGGCTCCAGCCGTCCTTCGCAGCTGGAAGAAAACATCAAGGCGCTCGATCTCGTCCTGACCGACGATGTGCTCCAGCGGACCGAGGAGATCTTGTCCGAGGTCAGCGGCTTTGCCCCGATGAGATAAGCATTCGTTCGACTATGGCTTCCCGTTGCTTCGGCAACGGGAAGCCATTTTTGCGTGCTGCGCAAGCAAGAGCCTCAATTTGCCTTTACGCTCGCCGGCATAAGCGTCTCCATTCGGATGCAAAATGAACAGGAAAGCCCGAATAGAAAGGGGATTCTTGCCATGACCACATTCCGAAAAAGCTCCGTGATCGCGCTCGCCGCGCTGCTGCTGCTGCCTTCCTGGGCCGGAGCGTCCGCGCCGCAAGCGCAGCAGCAGCGGGGCGGACAGCAAGCCGCGGCGCAAAGCCGCGTCGCCGTCGTCATCGACGACTTCGGCAACAAGATGAAGGGAACCGAGGAGATGTTCAAGCTGCCGGTGCCGGTGACGGCCGCCGTCATGCCGTTCATGCCGACTTCGCGCCAGGATGCCGAGCAGGCGCATAAGCTCGGCCTGGACGTCATCGTGCATATGCCGATGGAGCCGAACCAGGGCAAGCCGGAGTGGCTCGGACCCGGCGCGATCCGCGCCTCGATGAGCGATGCCGAGGTGAGGCAGGCGGTGGAGAAGGCGATTGCCGAGGTGCCCCATGCCGTCGGCATGAACAACCATATGGGCAGCAAAATAACCGCGGACGAGCGCATCATGCGCGTCGTGCTCGCGGTCTGCAAGGAGAAGGGATTGTTTTTCCTGGATAGCCGGACGACGTTCAAGACCGTCATCCCGCGTGTCGGCGCCGAGCTGGGCGTGCCGGTGCTGAGCAACGACATCTTCCTTGATGACGTCTATACCGCGAGCCATGTTTCCGGTCAGATCGTCAAGCTGCGGAAGCTCGCCCGCGAGAAAAACGACTGCATCACGATCGGACACGTCGGCGTGCCGGGGCTCATCACCTCCGCCGCCGTGCGCTCCGCCGCCGCATCGATGCCGCAGAGCCGATTCGTGCGGTTGACGGAGCTGCTGCCGGCCTCAGCGGAAGAGAAGCTTGTACTGCCGCACGCCTGAGGCGATCGCTTCGGCGATTTTCTGCTGGCCCTCCATCGAGGTCAGCATCGCCCGATCGTCCCCGTTGCTGATGAAGCCCATCTCGACGATGACGGCCGGCTGCTTGACCGTGTTGAGCAGATAAAACGGGCTGCCCGCGCGCGGCAGCTCCGCCGTAAGCTGCTGGCGGTTGAGCGCGTCCTGCACGCAGAGGGCGAGCAGCACGCTCTCGCCGCGATTTTTCTGATGCAGCACGACCGGACCGCGGGCCGCGCCGCGCTTGGACCAGTTCACATGCAGGCTGACCAGCATGCCGGTATGGATTTCTTCGGTCAGGCCGGTCCGCTGGGACAGGTCCTTCTGATGCCGCGACCGGCTGCCAAGCCAGCGGTTGTCGTCGCTGAGCGCGTAGTCGTCGACCCGGTTCAGCACGGCGCTGACGCCGAGCTGCTGCAGCCGCACAAGCAGCTTTTTGGCGACCGCCAGGTTGGTGTCCTTTTCCAGCACCTTCTCGTAAAAGGTGCCGCCGTCGATGCCGCCGTGGCCGGCGTCGATCAGCACCTCGGCATACGGAAGCGCGCCTTTGTAGCTGGGACCGCCGGCTTCTTCAAGAGGCGGCGCGAGATCCAGCGTCGGAGCGGCATAGGCGGACATGGGCGCAAGCAGCGCCAGGGCGACGGTCAGCGCGGCCGCCCGGCAGCGGGGAAGCTTCTTCTGCTTCATCCTCGATCCTCCATTCATGGAAAGCTTACGGATACTTTTCCACTCGAAGCCGGGCTCTATTCGCGTTTAGGAGCAGCCGGCGGCGGAAATACTATCTCCATGAACGAAGCGACGGAGGGATGAGGCATGGATTCGGAAGAATGGATCAAGGATATGACGGAGCGGTTCGTCCGCTATGTCGATACGCCCAGCCAAGTGCGCCGCCAGAAGCGGCGGGAGCGCAAGAGCAGCCGCGAGCCGTGGCTGACGCGCTGGTTCGGCATGTCGGGCATGGGCATCAGCATGTGGCTGCGCGGGCTGAAGCGCTAAGCGGTCGCAACATCGCCGACGGGATAAAAAGAGCCTGCCGCCGCAGCGTCGACCAGCGGCAAGTAGCGGATGCCGGCCGAGCCCGCCATGCGGAACGCGCCGAACGCCGGCGCGCCGCTCCAGCGGTGGAACCCGGCGGCTTGTCCGATGAACAGCGCTTTGCCGCCGTACGCTTCTGCGGCGTAATCGAGCGCGGTTCCGGCTTGCAGCCGCTGCAGCAGCTGCGCCTCGGTCGGCGCGGACAGCGGCCGCTGCAGCAGCCAGGAGAGACGCTGCAGCGGATCGTCGCCGGCGAACAGGCGATGGCTTGCCAAATGGACCGGCTTCGTTGCTGAAGCCGGTTTTTGGCTTGTCGCGGCATGGAGCGCGGCTGCTTGCCCGGAGGCCGGACGCGCAGCGTCGTTCGCCCAGCGGCTCCAATCGGCGTCCGAGATCGGCAGCAGCTCGCCGCTCGCCGCATCGGCGTAGCGGACGCGGCCTTGTCCGTCCTGAAGCCTCCAGACGGCGGCGAAAGGCGATGCATATCGCTTGCGCGCCGTGAAGTCCGCGAAGCTCTTTCCTTCCTTCTTCAGCCCCTGACGAAGCGCCGATTCGCGGAACAGCGGGCTTTCGCCGGCGCCGTATTCGCCCAGCTCGACGCTACCGTCTTCCTTGGCGTTCAGAATCATGTACCCGGCTTGCTCGCCGCTGTCCGCTGCGAATACGCCGGCAAGCCAGGCATGCGTGCCGGGACCGAGCGGCTCCAGACGGAGCTCGGCCGACTTCCAGGCGGCGAATTCGGGCAGGCGCGCCAGCTCGTCCCGCCAGCTCGCGGCTTGCGCCTGCAAGCGGGAGCGGAAGGCGTCCTCGGCGGGAGCCTTGTCCGAGCTCGCGTAGCGGGACGGCGCCTTGGACACGGCGAGAGAGAGCGGCGGCGCGGCTGCGGCAACGGCGGCGGCCGGCAGGGCGCCCAGCATCATGGCGAGCAAGGCGGCCGCGGCGGCGCGCAGCGAGGATTGGGCCATTACGATTGCCTCCTGTCGATTCGATTCTGCTTCAGTCTACCGCGGATAGCGGGCGAAGGCTGTTGCTTGCTGTCAGCTCCGCCGCGCCTGCGCCGGGGCTATTTGTGGCGGATGGACGGACATGCTGGCGAAAAGGCGCTCATTCGATCCCCTCGAGATGGAACAGGCCGCCGTTGATGGCGGATACCGTCACCCGCGGCTCGTACTGCCAGCGGATTTCCTGGCGCCTCGTCTCGAATTGGGCGGCGATCGCGTCCCGCTGCTCCTCCTCGGCCGACTCCAGCAGCCGGTCGTAGTAGTGGGCGAGGATGTCCAGCTCCTCCTGGAGCCTGCGGCTCGCGCCTTCCGCCCAGCTGAAGTCGGCGGCGCGCAGCTTCCGCTCGAGATGGCCCTCGATCAGCGACATCGCCCGCGCATGCGTGAGCCCGTTGCGGGCGGCATGCACGTTGGCGGGCAGCTTCGGCGTCAGCTTGAGGCCGGACAAGCGCTCATGGAAGTTTTCCTGGATGTTGCCCGTCGCCAGCGAGATGCCGTAGGAGTGGATCTCCTCGCGCTTCATGTCGCAGGCGAACTCGACGCGCAGGTTGACGCCGAGCCAGGCCGTGTAGGCGACCGACTCGAACGGATGGAGCGAGCGGCGCTCCGGCTCCTGGAACAGGCAGACATAGCTGCCGCCGCTGCGGGCGGCGGCGAACAGCTGGTCGAGCTTGCGCGAGCCGAAGTACAGGTCCTCGCGCGGCGTGCGGCCCTGGATCGAGCCGTGCACGAAGCCGATCGAGCGGGCGAGGGCGCTTTGCGCCGCCTGATCGAGCGAGCCGGGCTCGGCGGCGGCTTCCGCCTCGGCCTTGGCCTGGCGCAGCTGCTGCTCGTCGTAGCGCTTGCTGTCGGTGACGAACAGGTACGTCATCGTCTCGGGCTCGATGCCCGCCCGGTCGACGTAGCTCCAATAGTACGGGCGGTTCGTCAGCTCGCGGTCGGCGGCGGGGGAGAGCTTGACAGTCAGATGCATCGGCGACTTCTCGACGATGCGGGAGCCGGTCGCCTCGGCGTAGCGGGCGACGAAGCGCTGCACTTGCTTGTCGTTCATGGCGCATCGACCTCCACGGGCTGGGATATGCCGTCGAGCAGACGGTTCAGCGCCTGCTTGCGCTCGGCGCGGGAGAGCTTGCGGCCGTCTGCGCCGGCTGCGCCGGAGAGCCGGACCTTCGGCGAGGCGGCCGGCTGCTCGGCGAGGCTGCGCAGCGAGCGGCCGAGATGGTCGATGCCCTCGGCGAGCGCCTCCTCGTCCGGCGCCTCCAGCATGACGCGCGCGAGCCGCTGCTCCATCGACTCCTCCTGCTCGAACCGCTCGAGGATATGGTCGAGCTCGCCGATGACCGATTCGAACATGTCGATCTTTTCATGCAGCAGGTTCACGATATGCTCCTCGATCGTGCCGAGCGTGCACAGGTTGTATACCTGCACGTCCTCGGTCTGGCCGAGCCGGTGCACGCGGCCGATCCGCTGCTCGACGCGCATCGGATTCCACGGCAGGTCGAAGTTGATGATGCGGCTGCAAAACTGCAGGTTGATGCCCTCGCCGCCGGCTTCGGTCGCGATCATGACCTGGGCGCGGCCGCGGAACAGGTCCATCATCCAGTCCTTCTTGCCGCGTCCCATGCCTCCCCGGTACGGCACGGCGGTAATGTCTGAGCCTCGGAAAAACTGCAGCAGATATTCCTGCGTCGCGCGGTATTCGGTGAAGATGATGACCTTGCCGTCGCTCTCGCGCACGAGCTCCATCGCTTTTTCCGCCTTCGTGTTGGCCTTGATCCGCTTGATGACCTCGATCAGCTCCCAGATCTTGCCGCGCACGGGGGAGTCCTCCTCCGTCTTCTTGAACAGGTTGACGAGCGTCAGGAACACCGAGTCGCGGCTCGAGCACACCTCGCGCTGCAGCGTCACGAGCGAGAGCATGCTCGTCAGGCTGCCGCCGCTTTCCTCGTAGCGCTCCTTGACGAACGCGGTGACGGCCTCGTACAAGTCCATCTCTTCCTTGGACAGGCGCAGCGGCACGTTGCGCACGATCCGCTTCGTGAACTGCACGTCGCCGTCGCCGCGGCGGTTGCGGATCATGACCGAGGAGAGCGCCTCCTGCAGCTGATCCTCGTTTTTCGGCATCCGCTTGCCGACGACGAAGTTGGAGGCGAACTCGCCCTGCCCGCCGAGCTGGCCCGGCTTGAGCAGCGTGATGAGGTTGTACAGCTCGTCGAGATCGTTCTGCACCGGCGTCGCGGTGAGCAGCAGGCAATATTTTTTGCGCAGCTGGGTGATGAACTGGTAGTTGGTCGTCTTTTTGTTCTTGAGCTTATGCGCCTCGTCGATGATGAGCATGTCGTAGTCGGTGCCGAGCAGCAGGTCGCGATGCGGCTCGCGCTTGGCGGTGTCGATCGAGGCGACGACGACATCGTAGTTCCACGTATGCGCGCGCTTCTGGGCGACGGCGGTGATGCCGAACTTCGTATTCAGCTCCCGCACCCATTGCAGCACGAGCGAGGCGGGCACGAGGATGAGCGCCCGGCGCACGAGCCCCCGCACCATGTATTCCTTGAGCACGAGCCCGGCTTCGATCGTCTTGCCGAGGCCGACCTCGTCAGCCAGGATCGCCCGTCCGCCCATGTCGTGCAGCACCTTGACGGCCGTCTCGGTCTGATGCTTCATCGGCTCGAGGCCGTTCAGGAAGCGCAGGCATTGCAGCTCGTCGAAGCTTTCGATGCGCCGGGACTGCTCCGCCTCCATCGCCAGCTGGTACAGCGTCCAATCGTCCCACGGGCCGTTGCGGTCCACGCGGGCTTGCAGCTCCTCGAACCAGGATCGGTCCATCCTCAGGTCGACGAGCGGATGCAGCCGTCCCGATCCGCCTTCTTTGACGGTTCGCGTCATCTCTATCGGCCCCTCTCGTTGTCATATGCCATTCAGTATGCCCAGCGTCCGGGAGTTCAATAAGGGGAGGCGGAATCGGACATTTATCACATGTTGATCTAGATGTCGTAGGATATAATGGAGTAGACACTAGATATGGGAGATAGACCAGCGAAGCGAGGAGAGTGCATGCGATGACGGCGACCCGTTTGGAAGGCTTGAGCGAAAAAATCTTTTTGGACCGCTATGCCTGGAAGAAGGCCGATCCGCGCGAGGCGAAGCCCGGCGACACTGTGCTCGTGCTGACGAAGGACGATCCGGCCTTCCCGGCTAAAGAGGTCGGCGAGGTCGTCGCGCGCTCCGGCTCGCGGGCGACGGTGCGGACGCGCTCCGGCGAGCTGGTCGAGACCGAGGCGGACCGTCTGACGCTCGCGGAGGAGCGCGAGCCCGGGCAGATGTGGGACCGGCTCGCCCGCGCGATGGCGGCGGCCGAGCCGGACGAGGAGAGCCGGCGGCTGTGGAAGGAGCGCTTCCGCTCGCTGCTGGACGACTGGAAGCTCGTGCCGGGCGGGCGCATCGCGGCCGGAGCGGGCACGAGCGAGGAACTGACGCTGTTCAACTGCTATGTGCTGCCGTCTCCCCGCGACAGCAGGGGCGGCATCATGCAGACGCTCGGCGAGATGACGGAGATCATGTCGCGCGGCGGAGGCGTCGGCATCAACCTGTCGTCGCTGCGTCCGCGGCGCGCGCCGGTCGCGGGCGTGAACGGCAGCTCCAGCGGCTCGGTCAGCTGGGGCGGGCTGTTCAGCTACACGACGGGACTGATCGAGCAGGGAGGCAGCCGGCGCGGCGCGCTCATGCTCATGCTGAACGACTGGCATCCCGACCTGCTCGACTTCATCGCGGTCAAGCAGACGAGGGGCGAGCTGACCAACGCCAATCTGTCGGTCTGCGTGAGCGACCGCTTCATGCAGGCGGTCCGGGAGGATGACGACTGGGAGCTGGCCTTCCCTGACACGAAGCATCCGCTCTATGACGAGCATTGGACCGGCGATCTGGCCGCATGGCGCGAGCTCGGAGGCGCGGTGACGGCTTGGCGGACGGTCAAGGCGCGCGAGGCGTGGGCGGCGATCGTGGAGTCGGCCTGGAAGTCGGCGGAGCCGGGCGTCGTCTTCATGGAGCGCTACAATGAGATGTCGAACAGCTGGTATTTCAATCCGCTCATCGCGACCAATCCATGCGGCGAGCAGGCGCTGCCGCCTTGGGGCGTCTGCAATCTGTCGGCGATCAACCTGTCCCGATTCCACGACGAGAGCCGCCAGGACGTCGACTGGGAGGAGCTGGCCCGGGTCGTGCGCGGGTCGGTGCGGTTCCTGGACAATGTCATCGACACGACGCCTTACCATTTCGCGGCGAACGAGCGCAACCAGCAGCGGGAGCGCCGCATCGGCCTCGGCACGATGGGACTGGCGGAGCTACTGATCCGGCTCGGCATCCGCTACGGCAGTCCGGAGTCGCTCGCGTTCCTCGACCGGCTGTACAGCTTCATCGCGCGCGAGGCTTATCTCGCCTCGGCGGAGTTGGCGGCGGAGAAGGGGCCGTTCCCGGCGTTCGAGGCGGAGCCCTATTTGAAAAGCGGCTTCATGCGGAGCCTGGCCGAGCGGTTTCCTGAGGTCGCGGAGGCTGTCCGCCGCAGCGGCATGCGCAACGTCACCGTGCTGACGCAGGCGCCGACGGGCAGCACCGGCACGATGGTCGGCACGTCGACCGGCATCGAGCCCTATTTCGCCTTTGAGTATGTTCGCCAGAGCCGGCTCGGTCTCGACCGGCAGCTCGTGCCGATCGCGCGGCAATGGAAGGAGGCCCATCCGGGCGAGGAGCTGCCGGAGCCGTTCGTCACGGCGATGGACCTGTCCGCCGAGGACCATATCCGCGTGCAGGCGGCGATCCAGCGCTGGGTGGACAGCTCGATCTCCAAGACGGCCAACTGCCCGGCGGACTTCACCGTCGAGGACACGCGTCGTCTCTACGAGCTGGCGTACGAGCTCGGCTGCAAGGGCGTGACGATCTACCGCGACGGCAGCCGGGATACGCAGGTGCTGAGCGCGGCCGAGGGCAAAAAGGGCGAGGAAGGGCAAGGCGCGGCACGCGCTGCTGAGGGCGGCGGTGCTGAGGGAGACGGAGCTGCGGCCGGGGCGGACGCCGGGCAGGCAGGGGGAGGCGCAGGGGCGGCGGGCGAGGGCGCCGTATCAGGGGCGGACGCCGGGGAGGGCGCGGCAAGCGGATTTGCAGGCAGCGCAGCCGCTGGGGCGGACGCCGGACAGGGCGCGGCACGCGGATTTGCAGGCAGCGCAGCCGCTGGGGCGGATGCCGGACAGGGCGCGGCACGCGGATTTGCAGGCAGCGGAGCCGCCGAGGCGGACGCCGGACAGGGCGCGGCACGCGGCGACGCGGCCGAACCACCGGTACTGTCCTCGCCTGTCTCGTCCGCGTTGGTCCCGTCAACATCGGTCCCGTCGACCTCGGCCCCATCGACCTCGGTCCCATCCGGGCGCATCGTTGACCACGAGTACAAGCGGCGTCCGGCGGTGCTGCGCGGCTCGACATATCGGATGAACACGCCGCTCGGCATGGCGTACATCACGATCAATGATCTCGACGGAACGCCGGGAGAGATTTTCCTCAACGTCGGCAAGGCGGGATCGGATGTGTTCGCGATGGCGGAAGCGCTCGGACGCGTCTGCTCGCTGTTCCTCCGGTACGGCGAGCACGGACGGAAGGTCGGCCTGCTCATCAAGCATCTGAAGGGAATCGGCGGCTCCGGGGCGACCGGCTTCGGCGCGAGCCGCGTCGAGTCGATCGCCGATGCGGTCGCCAAGGCGCTGGAGCAGCATGCCGCCAGCGGCGGCGAGGCAGCCGCGCCGGACGCTGGAGCCGGAGAGCGCGGCAGCCGCGCAAAGGACGCGCCGCTCGGTTCCGAGATGCATGCCGGTTTCCGGGCGCCTGCCGACTCCGGTGCGGATGCCGGTTCCCGGGCGCATGCCGGCTCTGATACGCATGTCGGTTCCCGGGCGCATGCCAGCTCTGATACACATGCCGGTTCCCGAGCGCATGCCGAAGAACGGGCCGTCGCGGCGGATCTATGCCCCTCCTGCGGCAGCGCGGCTCTGCTCCGCTTGGAAGGCTGCAGCACCTGCGGCAGCTGCGGCTACAGCCGCTGCTGAGCGGGAACCTGGCCTGATTCCGCCGAACGATTGCAGAGGCTGGAACGCGAGGCCGGTCCGTTCTCTCGGGAAGGACCGGCCTCTTTATGCAACCCGAACTTTTCGGGCTACAGCCCTCAAACCGGGCTTTGGAGCAGCTGCAACCCGATTTTATCGGGTTGCAGCTTGCAAACCGGGCTTTGAAACAGCTATAACCCGATTTTATCGGGTTACAGTTCGCAAACCGGGCTTTGAAACAGCCGCAACCCGAATATATCGGGTTACAGCTCGCAAACCGAGCTCTGAACCAGCTGCAACCCGATTTCATCGGGTTACAGCTCGCAACTCGGGCTTTGCAAAAGCTGCCACTCGGTCATGCACATTTTTTGTATAATAGAGTCCGTGCGTTTAAGAGAAATAGAATGGCGGGGGAGAGCAATTTCATATGGCTGCGGCAGCGATATTCATCCTTACCTTGATTCTGGTCATCTGGCAGCCGCGCGGGCTCGGCATCGGCTGGTCCGCCTCGGTCGGCGCGCTGCTGGCGCTCGCGCTCGGCGTCGTCACGCTGCACGATGTCGCGGCGGTGACGGGCATCGTCTGGAACGCGACGCTCGCGTTCGTCGGCATCATCCTGATCTCGCTCGTGCTCGACGAGATCGGGTTTTTCGAGTGGTGCGCGCTGCATATGGCGAGGCTGGCGGGCGGCAGCCGGCCGCTGCTGTTCGTTGCCGTCATCCTGCTCGGGGCGGCCGTCTCGGGCATGTTCGCCAACGACGGGGCGGCGCTCATCATGACGCCGATCGTGCTGGCGATGGTGCGGGCGCTCGGCGGCGGCGGGCGCTTCGTGCTGGCGTTCGTCATGGCGAGCGGCTTCATCGCCGACACGGCTTCGCTGCCGCTCGTCATCAGCAACCTCGTGAACATCGTGTCGGCCGACTTTTTCGGCCTGTCGTTCGGCGAGTACGCCTCGCGCATGATCGTGCCGACGCTCGTCTCCATCGGCGCGAGCCTGCTCGTGCTGGGGGCGTTCTACCGCCGGGACGTGCGCGGCCGCTACCGGGCGGAGGAGGTGCGCGCGCCTGCGGACGCGATCCGGGACCCGCGGCTGTTCCGCCTGTCGTGGATCGTGATGGGCGCGCTGCTTGCCGCCTACTTCGCGAGCGACCTGCTGAAGCTGCCGGTGTCGCTCGTGACCGGGGCGGCGGCGCTGCTGCTGCTCGGCGCGGCCCGCCGCAGTCCGGCCGTCTCGATCGCCAAGGTCGTTCGCGGCGCGCCGTGGTCGGTCGTCGTCTTTTCGATCGGAATGTATGTCGTCGTGTACGGGCTGCGCGGCGCCGGACTGACCGGAGAGCTCGGAGAGATGCTTGCCGCGGCGGCGGAGCACGGGCTGCTCGCCGCCACGCTGGCGACGGGCATCGCTGCGGCGCTGCTGTCCTCGGTCATGAACAACATGCCGACCGTCATGATCGACGCGCTGGCGATCCAGCAATCCGGCGTCTCCGGACCGATCCGCGAGGCGATGGTCTACGCCAACGTCATCGGCTGCAACCTCGGCCCGAAGATGACTCCGATCGGCTCGCTCGCGACGCTGCTCTGGCTGCATGTGCTGGCGGGCAAAGGAGTCCGCATCTCCTGGGGCTATTATATGAAGGCCGGCATCGTGCTGACGGTGCCGACGCTGCTGCTCGCGCTCGGCGGGCTGTACGTCTGGCTGCGCTTCCTCGCGGCCGGCTGGCTGAGCGCCGGCTGGGCGACCGCTCTAGTCCTCGGCCTACTGCTCGCGGCCGGCTGGGCGGGACTCGCGCTGCTGCGGCGGACGCGCGGCTTGAAGCAGGCCCCATCCATCGACGCCTGAACCGCTCGGTTCGGCGTCTTTTTTCATGCCTTCCCCGTCAAGTTCTATGGATTTCGAAGCAAATGCTATAGTTTGCAGGGTAAACTTGCGCGAATCGGCTCGTTATAATGTAAGGGCTTACATAGAAGCGGAGGGAAATTGTAAGCGGTTCAAATGTTCCTCGACCATCATGAAGGAGGGGTTGTCCATCATGTTTTCCAGTTGGAAAAAATCCGGCCGCCGGGCGCTGACGCTGGCGCTGGCGGCGCTGCTGCTCGCTCCGCAAGGCGGGATGCTCGGTCCGCAAGCGGCCCGCGCTTCCGCGGAGCCGGAGGCTAAGGCGCTCGCGGCGAGCGCAAGCACGGCGACAGGGGCCGTCTATGGCTTCGAGGGCGGCACGACGGCGGGCTGGAGCGTGTTCAACTGCGGCTCCGGAGCAGGCGCGCTGTCCGTCTCGAACGAGCAGGCGGCGAGCGGACAAGCTTCGCTCAAGCTGGCGAATCGCGGCTCGCAAACCTGCAGTCCGAGCCTCGAGCTGAACTCGCAGCTGCAGGAAGGGCATGCGTACAAGATCTCCCTGAAGACGCGCCTTGCCCAAGGAAGCGACCAAGCCCATGTCACGATGCGGACGACGGGCCAGAGCAACAACTATACGTGGATCGTCGGCAACAAGCCGGTGAGCGATGCGGAGTGGACGACGCTGTCCGTCGACTCGTACACCCGTCCGCCGGGCTCGACGCTCATGACGCTCTACGTAGAGACGGCCGCATCGTCCGCCGACCTGTATGTCGATGAAGTCGAGATCGTCGATCTGACGGCCGGCCCGCAGGAGCCTTCGGAGCCCGGCGAGGCGGCGATCGAGTTCGGCTTCGAGGACGGCACGTCGATGGGCTGGGGGCCGCGCGGCAGCGAAACGGTCGCGGTCAGCTCCGAGGCGGCCCGCACCGGAACGTACAGCATCAAGGCTTCCGGCCGCACCGAGAGCTGGAACGGGCCGAACCGCGATCTGCTCGGACAGCTTCAGCCGTCCGTGCCGTATGCGGTGACGGCGTATGTCAAGCTGGCTGCGGCTCCGGCGCAGCCGAGCACGGTGCGGCTGTCGATGGAGAACAAGGCGCCCGGCAGCGACGCGAAGTATACGACGCTCGCCTCGGCGAGCGTGTCCGGCACGGACTGGGTGCAGCTGAAGGGAACGTTCAGCTATTCCGGCGAGCTGGAGACGCTCAAGCTTTACGTCGAGACGTCGAGCGTGGACGATGCGTTTTATGTGGACGACGTGTCGATCGCGCCTCCGGCGCCGAGCTCGATCGAGAAGGATCTGCCGAGCCTGAAGGAGGCGTACGCTCCGTACTTCCGCATCGGCGCGGCGGTGACGAACACTCAGCTTGTAGGCGTGCACAAGGAGCTGCTGGATCTTCATTACAACTCGCTCGTCGCGGAAAACGCGATGAAGCCCGCGTACCTCAGCCAGGGCTTCGACCAGTTCGACTGGTCGGGGGCCGACGTGCTGGCGAACTACGTGCGCGCGGAGAAGCAGGCGGGACGCGACATGAACCTGCGCTTCCACACGCTGCTCTGGCACAGCCAGGGCTCGGACTGGATGCTGCAGGACGAGAGCGGCCAGTTCCTGGCTCCGACGCCGGAAAACAAAGAGCTCGTGCTGGACCGGCTGCGCAACTACATCGCTGCCGCCGTCGAGCGCTACAAGGATGTCGCGACCGACTGGGACGTCGTCAACGAGGTGATCGACGAGGGACGTCCGGACGGCATGCGGGATTCCCAGTGGTACCGCATCACCGGCCTCGACTTCATCCGCACGGCGTTCGAGACGGCGCGCGAGCATGCGCCGGACGCCAAGCTCTACATCAACGACTACGGCACGCAGAATGCGAAGAAGCGCGATTTCCTCTATGATCTCGTCGTCAAGCTGCGCGCCGAAGGAGTGCCGATCGACGGCGTCGGGCATCAGACGCACATCAACATCGCCGGTCCGTCGGTCGCCGAGATCACGGAGTCGATCCGCAAGTTCGGCGCGGCCGGCTTCGACAACCAGCTGACCGAGCTGGACGTATCCGTCTATACGAACAACACGGACTCCTACCAGACGGTGCCTCAGGCGCTGCTCGACAAGCAGGGCTACCGGTACAAGGAGCTGTTCGACGCCCTCAAGAAAGTGGATGACGAGGGCGAGCGCAATGGCGTTCCTGGCGGATACATCAGCAACGTGACGTTCTGGGGCATCGCCGACGACCATACGTGGCTGCATGACCGTCCGAGCGGCACGGGCCGTCAGGACGCGCCGTTCGCCTTCGACAAGAATTACAAGGCGAAGCCCGCCTTCTGGGGCATGGTCGATCCGAGCCGCTTGCCGGTCGTAGGCAAAAGCGCCGTTTCCCGCCAAGGAGCGCTGGGAAGCGGAGGCGGCGGAGATCAGGCCTGGCAGAAGGTGCCGGCTCTGAAGACGGAAGAGATCGGAACGCTGCAAGCCTCGTTCAAGACGCTGTGGGACGGCGGCAGGCTGCATGTCCTTGCGGACGTGCGCGACGCCTCCGTCGGCGCCGGCGATCAGGTCGAGCTGTTCCTGAAGGACGGCGATCGGACGCTGGTCCGTACGGTCGCTCGCGGCGCTGAGGGCGCAGCGGAAAAAGCGGGAGGCTACGCGGTTCTGGCTTCGTTCGAGCTGCCCGATCCGCTTCAGATCGGCGCGAAGCTGAAGTTCGACCTGCGGGTGACGGATACCGGAGTGAACGACGGCTCCGAGCAGGGCAGCAACGGCGCGATCGTCTCCTGGAGCGATCCCCGCAGCGCGCAGGAGCGCGACGATCTCGGCTACGGCGAGCTGACGCTGGCCGCGGCATCAAAGGAAGCGAAAGCCCGCTACGGAACGCCGGTCATCGACGGCGAGGCGGACGGCATCTGGCAGCAGGCCGACGAGCTGCTGACCCAGGTGGCGGTCGAAGGTCCGGCCGACAAAGGGGCGACGGCAGCTTTCCGCACGCTGTGGGACGAGGACAATCTGTATGTATACGCGGTCGTGAAGGACCCGCTGCTGAGCGATGCGAGCGCCAACGCCTGGGAGCAGGACTCGATCGAGATCTTCGTCGACCAGAACAACGGCAAGACGCCGGTCTATGAGGGAGATGACGGCCAGTACCGCATCAACTTCAAGAACGTGCGCACGACGGGCGGCCATGCCAGCCAAGACAACTACGCTTCGGCGGTCCGCATCGTCGACGGCGGGTATGCGGTCGAGGCGAAGATCGCGCTGGATGCGATCCAGCCGGCAGCAGGCATGTACATCGGCTTCGACCTGCAGGTGAACAACGACGAGACGGGCAGCGGCGTCCGCTACTCCGTCAAAAACTGGGCGGACGGCTCCGGCCAGTCCTACCAGGATACGAGCGGACTCGGCATGCTGCAGCTGGCCGAGGCCGTCCAGCCGGGCGAGCCTGGCGAGTCGGAGTCGCCGCAGCCGACGTCCACGCCGACGTCCACGCCGACGCCGACATCGACGCCTGGTGGCCAGCAGCCTCCGGCTGCGAGCACGCCTTCTCCATCGCCGACGCCGGGGCCAGTCGTCACGAGCGGCACGGCAGGCGCGACCGTCGAGCTGACGGAAGCGTACCTGCGGCGCCTGCTTGAAGCGGCCGCCGTCGGCGAGGCGGGCAGCCGCCAGATCGCCGTCGATCTCGCCGCGCTGTCCAAGGCCGACGCCTTCGAAGTCCGTCTGCCGGCCGGCTGGCTGGCCGGACAAGCTGCGCTGACGCTGCAGCTGGACGCCGGCTTCGCGGCCGTCTCGCTGCCGGGACAGCTGCTGCAGGGCGCCGGGCTGGCGCCTGACCGCGTCGTGACGCTGCGGCTCGCCAAGGCATCCGCGTCCGGATTGCCGCGGAGCGTCAGCTCCTCGGGCCTGCCGGCGCTGCAGTGGAGCCTCGAAGCGGATGGAAAGGAGCTCGCACCGAGCTCCGCGACGGGAGCCTCCGCGACGCTGGCCGTGCCGAAGGACGGACCGGCGATCGCATCCGCCCCTGCGGCGTCGATCCGGTTCCGCAGCGGCACGGGCGCGCTCGTGCCGGTCATCCGCTCGGCGTATGACGCCGCCGCGGCGGAGATCCGCTTCCCGCTCTCCGCGTCCGGCCTGTATGCGATGACGGTTGTGCCGGCGTCCTTCTCCGATCTATCCTCCGCCGCATGGGCGAAGGAAGCGGTCGAGACGCTCGCCGCGCGCGGACTGATCCAGGGCACCGGAGCCGGCGCTTACTCGCCGTCGGCGCCGATCCGCCGCGCGGATTATGTATCGCTGCTGCTGCGCCTGCTCGAGCTCAAGGGCGGAGCGGCAGCCGGCACGCAAGCTCCGTTCGCCGACGTTCCGGCGAACGCGCCGTACGCCGCCGAGCTGCGCGCCGCCAAGGAGCTCGGCATCGCCGGCGGCCAAGGCGGCGGCACGTTCCGGCCGCAAGCGCCGCTCAGCCGCCAGGAAATGATGGCGCTGACCGTGCGCGCGCTGCAGGCGGCTGGATGGCCGCTCGACAGCGGCAGCGGCAGCGGACTGGCCGGCTTCAAGGACGCCGGCCAGGTCGCGGACTATGCCCGCGCGGACGCGGAGAAGCTCGTCGCGGCCGGACTTGTCCGCGGCGACGAGGCCGGCCGTCTGAATCCGGCCGGCGCGCTGACCCGCGCCGAAGCGGCGGCCGTTCTCCACGCGGTTTGGAAGCTGCTCCTGCCTTGATCGGGCAAGCAGGATCCTAACCAGAACATCGTCCATTCTTGATCGGTGGAGGCGGTTAAAGCGAGCTTCCTTTAGAAGCGTTAGACAGCTAAAGCCTTGCCGAGGTCGATGAAAGCGACCTTGGCAAGGCTTTTTTTGAAAGAAAGACACGGAATGGATTCAAGCTGGTAGTGTGCGAGCGTGCATCGTCATCAGCGCGTCTTAACGCCATTTTTGCCTTTAGGAAGCGCGGCGCATCGTCATCAGCGCGTCTTAACGCCATTTTTGCCTTTAGGGAGCGCGGCGCATCGTCATCAGCGCGTCTTAACGCCATTTTTGCCTTTAGGGAGCGCGGTGCGTCGTCATCAACACGCCCTAACGCCATTGTGAGACGGAGTCGAAACGAAGAAGTTGAGCAGCTGAGCCCGTTATGACCGTCGATAAGAGGCTGGAATCAGGAACGATGGCAAGCCCCGAGCCGCCCTCTTTGCGCGGCTCTTTTTGCTGCGCAAAGCGATATGAGCCATCAGCAGGATCGTCCCGCTCTTGTCAACGGGCACAAATCGAAGGCGGCGAGTTACAAGTTCTTTCCGCAACTCTTTACGCATGATGTGATAAAATATAACATGAAGGAGACATTGAGAGCCGCGATAAAGGGTTGAAACGGTCTAGTCGCCAAAAAGACGAATCGGATGCGGCAGATAGTCTGACCTCCAGCCGCCGGGCCGGCAAGCGGAACAGCAGAAAGGAACGATGCGGGATGAGCCTAGAGCAACTGAACGCCCAGGTCCAGCGGGACCTGTCTTATATCGCCTTCGGAGGGGCGGGCTGGGTCCAGCCGAGGAGCCATGACGAAGGCCATGTGCATGACGTCGCCATCATCGGCGGCGGCCAGAGCGGACTCGGAGCCGCATTTGCTTTAATGAAGGAACGCGTCTCGAACGTCATCGTCCTCGATGAGAATCCGGAGGGCAAGGAAGGGCCGTGGGAAACGTACGCGCGCATGAACACGCTCCGTACGCCCAAGCATCTGCCGTCCATCGATCTCGGCGTTCCGTCGCTCACGTTCCGCGCCTGGTGGGAGGCGCAGGCAGGCGCGGAGGGCTGGGAGGCGATCGACAAAATTCCGCGCGGGGACTGGATGAGCTACTTGCGCTGGTACCGCCGGGTGCTGAACCTGCCTGTCGTCAACGAGACGCGGCTGACGCTCGTCGAGCCGCTGGAGAAGGGCCTTTACCGGCTCCATCTCGAAGGCCCCGGCGCGCCGGCTCCGCAGCTGCTCGCCCGCAAGGTCATCCTCGCGACCGGCATCCAGGGCGGCGGGGAGTGGCATGTGCCGCCGCTCGTGTCGCGCCATGTGCCGCGCGAGCTGTACGCGCATACGTCCGAGGCGATTGACTTCGAGGCGCTGCGCGGCAAGCGGATCGCCGTGCTCGGCGGAGGCGCGTCGGCGTTCGACAACGCCAGCTTCGCCTTGGCCGCGGGCGTCGCGGAGGCGCATGTATTCGTCCGCCGGCCGGAGCTGCCGCGCATCAATCCGATCCGGCAAATGGAGCACTCGGGCATGATCGAGCATTTCCCGCGGCTGTCCGACGAGGACAAGTACGCCGTCATGGCGCATTTCTTCAAGCACAACCAGCCGCCGACGAACGACACGTTCCAGCGGGCGGCCGCCTGGCCGGGCTTCCGGCTCCATGTCGGAGCGCCCTGGCTCGCGGTGCGGACGGAAGGAGAGCGGGCCGTCGTGACGACGCCGCAGGGCGAGGAGTCGTTCGACTTCCTCGTCGTCAGCACCGGGCTGCTGACCGACCCGGCGCTGCGTCCCGAGCTGCGGCTGGTCGAGCGCCATATCGCCCGCTGGGGCGACCGGTACGAGGCGCCGGCGGACATCGCCAGCCCGGTGCTCGACGCCCATCCGTATTTGACGCCGGGCTTCGCCTTCACGAGCCGGGACGAGGAGGGCGCGTCGCGGCTGCACGGCCTTCACACGTTCAACTACTCCGCGATGATCAGTTGCGGCCTATCCGCCTCCGCGCTGTCGGGCATGCGCCATGCGATACCGAAGCTCGTGTCGGAGGTCGCGGGCGGGCTGTTCCTCGACGATCGCGAGCGGATTCTGGATCAGTTCTACCGGTACGACGAGCTGGAGTTCACGGGCTGGATGGATTCGTTAAGCTGATCTTACGCCCGGCGACCCGGTCTGCCAAATAAAAATCGCGTAAAAACGTCTCCTTAGGGCGTGTTTGCAATCCCGCTTCGGGTTATGCAAACACGCCCTAGCTTCTGCTCCGCCAGAAGGCCGGGAATTCGGGATCGACGACGGCGCCGTGACGCACCTTGAAGGCGCGGCTGCGGCTGCTGCCGTCCTTGAGCTTCAGCAGGCCATGCTCGAACTCGGTATCGCGGCTGCGGAAAAAGACGCCGGAGCATCCATTCTTGTCCAAGGTCCTCTGGATGACGTAGCCGCCGTCCCGCGCGGCGACCGCGACGCGGACGCCGCGCTCATGGGTCCGCTCCAGCTCCTCGTCCAGCCGCTGCACGGCGACGACATGCAGATCGGTCTGGCCGATCCGGCGCAGCAGCGCGTCGACGAAGGAGCCGTGGAACCGCTCCTCCCAGCGCGTCGGCACGGGCTGGCCGACGACGATCTGCGTCATGCGCTCGATCATCGCCGTATGCGCGATCACGTCGACGGCCTTGCGGCCTGCGGACGGCACCGCCCGGAATTCCGCGCCTGCTTCGGCCGCGGCCTCGCGCCAGACGCGCTGCCATTCCTCCTGCGCCGAGCCGGGCGCCGCCTCGACGTCCGACACCACGCTCAGGACGACCAAGCGGCTGCCCGCCGCCGCGGCAAGCTCGGCGCCGCGGCGGATGAGGCGCTCTCCGTGCGGGCCGTACGACAGGCAGACGAGGATGTGTTCCGATTTGGGCATGGCAATTGCTCCTTCGCTTTTTTTTGCTGCTCATCCTACGCGACGAGAGGGCGGTCTGTAAAAGGCGGCGCAGGCGGAATTCAGCCGTCCCGCTTCATGTAAGCGCGACCATCGCCTTCGTTTGCCGAGAATGAAATCGGCGATGGAGGCGGGTTTTTGGCATGCGTCGAGATGAATTCGAGAGAATGAGCGAGATTCAGAGAGAGAAATGGAGATCGATCGGCCTTTCTTGCTCGACAAGCGCGATCGCGGCCGGATTTTCGCCGCTGGCCCGGCTTTACTTTCCGAAAAGTCCGGGTGTAAGATTCGTCTCAGCTAGCCAGACCAGCTTTTGACAACGCTGAGTTTCCGAAATGGAAAACGGGGGAACCAAGCGGAGCCTGCGGCCGCCGATGTGAGAGTCGGCCGCCGCGGCTCCAGGGGTGAATCCTGGGGGAGCGGATCCATGGAATCCGTCTCCCTCGGGTAGGGCGACTCTCACCGTCCGAATCCGACAGCTAACCTCGTAAGCGCAGGAGGCGGCGCGCGCCATAGCGCGCCGTGCTCCGATCGGGAGAGAGGATGATGACGCTTGTGATCTGACCAAGACCACAGGGGCCGCTGCCTCTGTGGTTTTTTGCGCGCTTTTTTCCAAAGCGGATCCCGGTCCGCAGCCGTCCGCCGCCCTCGCCACCCGAAGGAGAACCACCATGGATCTCGATCCCGAAACGATACTCGTCTCGCCGGCCACAGCGGCCGGCGAACGCTTCCTGATGCAGCTGAAGCGCATGCGGATTCCTTGCGCCGCAGTCGTCAACAGCCGCCGCGAAAGGCAGCGGCTGGAGCGCCTCGGCTTAGGTCGAATCATGCAAATCGATACGGCCGAAAAGGACCGCAATCCGGCGCCTGAATGCCGATGCGGCAACGTCTACCTGTTCGAGAGCAGCCTCGCTCTCTGCTGCCGCTATGTGCAGATTTTCCGCGGCTGGACCGGCCGCAGCATCTTCGTCGTCACGCAAGGCCGCGGCTCGGGCGGCGTCTACAAGTCGCTCGGAGCGGATTATGTCATTCATACAAACGGGCAGGACGTCTTTTACCTCATTCAGGACGAAGCCCGCCAAGACAAGGAGCCATTCACATGATGGATATCGGCATGCTCGCCTTGCTGATCGGATTGACCGCCGCGATGCTCGGCCTGCTCGCCTGGTGCGGCAAGCAGGCGCAGGAAGGACGCGAGGAACGATGATCGCGCTCCTGTGGGTTGTCGTCGCGGCCGTGTTCCTCTACCTCGTCTACGTCTTGCTTCACCCCGACCAATTCTGACCCAAGAAGGAGCCACCTCCCATGATGGCAGGACTATCCATCGCAATCACGCTGCTGCTCGTGCTGCTGCTGGCCAAGCCGGCGGGGCTGTATCTCTATCGGGCCTACAGCCTGGAGCCGACCGGCCTCGACCGCGTCTTCGGCCCGGCGGAGCGGCTGATCTACCGCCTCGGGGGCATCCGCCCCGGAAGCCAGAGCTGGAAAGCCTACGCCGCGGCGCTGATCGTCAGCAACGGCGTCATGCTGCTGCTCGTCTACGCCGTCTTCCGCACGCAAGCCTATCTCCCGCTCAATCCGAGCGGGATCGCGAACATGGAGCCGCGGCTCGCGTTCAACACGACGATCAGCTTCATGACCAATACGAACCTGCAGCATTACAGCGGCGAAAGCGGCTTATCCTATCTGTCCCAAATGATCGCGATCGTGTTCATGATGTTCGTCTCGCCGGCGACGGGGCTGTGCGCGGCGATGGCGTTCATGAGAGGGCTGGCCGGCAAGCCGATGGGCCATTTCTTCGTCGATCTCGTGCGCTCGATCACGCGGGTGCTGCTGCCGATCGCTTTTGTGCTGGCGCTCGTCTTCGTCGCGCTCGGCGTGCCGCAGACGCTGGAGCCGTCTGCCGCCGCGCAGACGCTGGAGGGCGGGGAGCAGACGATCGCGCGCGGTCCGGTCGCCTCGCTGCTCGCCATCAAGGAGCTCGGCAACAACGGCGGCGGCCATATGGGCGTCAACTCCGCGCATCCGTTCGAAAACCCCGACGCGATCAGCAACCTATTGCAGATGCTGCTCATGCTGCTCGTGCCGACGGCGCTGCCGTTCGCGTACGGCAAGCTCGTCGGCAATCCGAAGCAGGGGCGGGTGCTGTTCGTCTCCATGGCGCTGCTGTTCGTCGTCATGCTGGGCGTCTCGCTGACGGCCGAGCAGGAGGCGAACCCCGCGATCGCGGCGCTCGGCTATGATTCCGGCCAAGGAAGCATGGAAGGAAAGGAAACCCGCTTCGGCGTGCCGCAATCCGCGCTCTATTCAGTCGTGACGACCGCCTCCGAAACCGGCGCCGTCAACTCGATGCACGACTCGTTCACGCCGCTCGGCGGCATGGTGCCGCTCATGAACATGATGCTGAACACCGTGTTCGGCGGCTCCGGCGTCGGCCTCATGAACGTGCTGCTGTACGCGCTGATGGCGGTGTTTCTCTCCGGCCTGATGGTCGGCCGGACGCCGGAGTTTCTCGGCAAGAAGCTGGAGGGTCGCGAAATGAAGCTGATCGCGCTGACGCTGCTCGTGCAGCCGGCGCTCATCCTGCTGCCGACGGCCGCCGCTCTTTATGCTTATCCCGATACGATCTCGAACCCGGGCTACCATGGCCTTACCCAGGCGCTCTACGAGTTCACGTCGTCCGCGGCCAACAACGGCTCCGGCTTCGAGGGACTAGGCGACAATACGCCGTTCTGGAACCTCAGCACCGGCATCGTCATGTACCTGGGGCGGTACGTCTCCATCATCACGCTGCTTGCGGTCGCGGGCTCGCTCGCCGCCAAAAAGGCCGTGCCGGAGACGATCGGCACGTTCCGCACCGATTCGGCTACGTTCGGCGCCGTCTTTCTCGGCACCGTGCTCATCGTCGGCGCGCTGACGTACTTCCCGAGCCTCGTGCTGGGGCCGATCGCCGAGCAGCTGACGCTGAAGCCATAGCCGAACGGACAGAAAAGAGGAGAGCTAGCCATGAGCCAAAATAGATCGACGCTTGGCGGACCGATCGTCCGCCAGGCTCTGAAGGAATCGGTCCTGAAGCTGGATCCGCGGGTGATGGTCCGCAACCCGGTCATGTTCGTCGTCGAGATCGGCTTCGCCGTCACGCTGCTGCTCGCCGTCGTCCCGGATGCGTTCGGGGGCGGCACGCCGGCCTGGTTCAACGTCGTCGTCGCCGCGATCCTGCTGGTGACGCTGCTGTTCGCGAACTTCGCGGAGGCGCTGGCGGAAGGCCGCGGCAAGGCGCAGGCCGACTCGCTCAAGCGCTCCAAGCGCGACGTCGTCGCCTTCCGCGAGAGCGGCTCGGCGGGCCTCAAGGAGGTGCCGGCGAGCGAGCTGCGCAAGGGCGATGTCGTGCGCGTCGAGGCCGGCCAGTGGATTCCCGGCGACGGCGAGGTCATCGAGGGACTCGCGTCCGTCGACGAGTCCGCGATCACCGGCGAGTCCGCTCCGGTCATCAAGGAGGCGGGAGGCGACTTCTCCTCCGTCACCGGAGGGACCAAGGTGCTCAGCGACTCGATCCGCGTCCGCATGACGAGCGATCCGGGCGAGTCGTTCCTCGACCGCATGATCGCTCTCGTCGAGGGAGCGAAGCGGCAGAAGACGCCGAACGAGATCGCGCTCAGCACGGTGCTGACGAGCTTGACGCTTATTTTCCTGATGGTCGTGGCGAGCCTGCCGTTCCTCGGGGGCTTCCTCGGGGTGAAGCTGGAGGTGCCGGTGCTGATCGCCCTGCTCGTCTGCCTCATCCCGACGACGATCGGCGGCCTGCTGTCGGCGATCGGCATCGCCGGCATGGACCGCGTGACGCAGTTCAACGTCATCGCGATGTCGGGCAAGGCGGTCGAGGCGGCCGGCGACATCAACACGATCATCCTCGACAAGACGGGCACGATCACGTACGGCAACCGGATGGCGAGCGAGTTCGTCTCCGTCGGCGGCTGGAGCGAGACGGCCGTCGCCGAGTGGGCGCTCGCCGGCTCCGTCAAGGACGAGACGCCGGAAGGCCGCTCGGTCGTCGAGCTGGCCCGCAAGATGGGGCTGTCGGCGGACCCGGCGCTGGCCGAGGGCGGGGAGTGGATCGAGTTCCGCGCCGAGACGCGGATGAGCGGCCTCGATCTCGCAGATGGACGATGCGTGCGCAAGGGCTCGGTCGACGCGGTCAAGACGTGGGCCAGGCAGAAGGGCGGCGACGTTCCGAGCGATCTGGACGCGAAAAGCGACCGTATCGCCTCGGCGGGCGGCACGCCGCTCGCGGTCGCCGTGGACGAGAAGATCGTCGGCCTCATTTACCTGAAGGATACGGTCAAGCCGGGCATGAAGGAGCGCTTCGAGCAGATGCGCCAGATGGGCATCCGCACGATCATGTGCACCGGCGACAATCCGCTAACCGCGCAGACGATCGCCCGGGAAGCCGGCGTCGACGACTTCATCGCCGAGAGCCGTCCGGAGGACAAGATCGCGGTCATCAAGCGCGAGCAGGCTCAGGGCAAGCTCGTCGCCATGACCGGGGACGGCACGAACGACGCGCCGGCGCTGGCGCAGGCGGATGTCGGCATCGCCATGAACAGCGGCACGACGGCGGCCAAGGAGGCGGCGAACATGGTCGACCTCGACTCCGATCCGTCCAAGATCATCGAGGTCGTAGCGATCGGCAAGCAGCTGCTCATGACGCGCGGCGCGCTGACTACGTTCAGCATCGCAAACGACGTCGCCAAGTATTTCGCGATCATCCCGGCGATGTTCATGGCGGCGATCCCGCAGATGGACGTCCTCAACATCATGCGGCTCGACTCGCCGATGTCGGCGATCCTGTCCGCGCTCATCTTCAACGCGATCGTCATCCCGCTGCTCATCCCGCTCGCGATGAAGGGCGTCGCCTACAAGCCGCAGGGCTCCGCCGCGCTGCTGCGGCGCAATCTGCTCGTCTACGGCCTCGGCGGCGTCATCGTGCCGTTCGCGGGCATCAAGCTGATCGACCTTGCCGTCATGTGGATGGTGTAGGCGGATGCGGGCGATCGACGGAACAATCGAACTTCGAAAGGATGAACCGACCATGCAGCTATTCGCCAGCAGTCTCCGCATCAGCCTCGTCCTCATGCTGCTTTGCGGCGTCGTCTACAATCTGGCGGCGACCGGCATCGCCCAGACGCTGATGCCCCATCGGGCCAGCGGCAGCCTGATCGAGGAGGACGGCCGCATCGTCGGCTCGGAGCTCATCGGCCAGACGTTCACCGAGCCGCGCTGGTTCCACGGGCGGCTGTCGAGCATCGGCTACGCCGCGGACGGCTCGGGCACGCCGAACTACGCTCCGTCGAATCCGGACCTGCTGGAGCGGGCGCGGCAGTCGGCGCTCGACTGGCAGGCCGCCAACCCGGACGTGCCGCTGAGCGAGGTGCCGCTTGACCTCGTCACGAACTCCGGCTCGGGCCTCGATCCGGACATCAGCCCGCAAGGCGCGCGCGTGCAAATTCCGCGCGTCAGCGCGGCGACCGGCATCCCGCAGGCCGAGCTCGAGCAGCTGGTGGAGCGGCATACGGCGCCTCGCCGGCTCGGGCTGTTCGGCGAGCCGACGGTGAACGTGCTGGAGCTCAATCTGGCGCTGCGCGAAGCGGCGTCCAAGTAAGGCGCGAATCCCCGCTTCTCCGTTCTGGAGAGCGGGGCTTTGCCCGTTCATGGAGGGAAGCGCTCATGGAGCCGTTCAAACGAAAGTCGCCGGAAGAGATTCTGGCCTCCATCCTCAAGCTGAAGCGCGGGAGGCTGAACATCCTGGTCGGAGCGGTCGCGGGCTCCGGCAAGACGTACCATATGCTGCGCGAAGGAGAAGAGCTGCTCCGCCAGGGCGTCGACGCCGTCGTGTCGCCGCCGGTGGAGGAGAGCGGCGAGGCGGCCTCCGCTCCGGCCGCGCAGCCGCCGCTGGAGACGGTGGCGGGCGTCGCCTGGAGCCGCGGCGAAGCCGTCGATCTCGATGTCGAGCTGCTGCTGGAGCGCAATCCCGAGGTCGTCCTCGTGGACGATCTGGCTCATCGCAATCGGCCGGACGCGCCTCGGGAATCCCGGCTGGAGGATATCGAGCTGCTGCTGGCCCGCGGCATCAGCGTCGTCACGACCGTCAACATTTACGAGCTCGAAGGAGCGGCCGCGCTTGCGCGCAGCTGGATCGGGCTGAGCATCGACCATCCCGTGCCGGCTCGGGCGCTGGAGCTGGCCGACGAGATGAGGCTGATCGACGTCACGCCGGATACGCTGCTGGAACGCGCGGCCGAAGGGGCGAATCCTTCGCTGCCGCCGCGTTGGCTGGAGCGCGGGACGCTCGGGCGGCTGCGCGAGCTTGCGCTGCGCACGATGGCGGAGGGCGTGAACGGCACGCTCGAAAAGCATCGCGAGGAGCTCGGGCTCGCCGGTCCGTCCGGCATCGCCGAGCGCGTGCTCGTCGCCGTCCAGTACCACTGGAACGGATCGATCCTCGTGCGGCGCGGCCAGCAGGTCGCCAAGCGGCTCGGCGGCGAGATGGACGTCGTCGCCTTCGTCCCGTCAGGACGGGCGCTGCGCGTGGAGGAAGAGGCGTTCCGCCGCTCCATCCGCCTGCTCGCCCGCAAGGTCGGCGCTTCGTTCGAGGAGCGTACGTTCCGCTCTCGCCGCCGCCTGCCGCGGCAGCTGCTCCATTTCGCGCTGCAGCGCAAGGCGACCCGGATCGTGCTCGGCCACTCGCGCCAGACGCCGTGGCAGGAATGGCGCCGAGGCTCGATCGCGAACCGCCTGCTGACGATGACGCGCAACATCGACCTGCTGTTCGTCGCCGACCGCTCCGATTGGACCGGAGAGCGCATCCTGCCCGCCCGCAGCCCGGAGCGCGAGCCGCGCAGCCGCTACCGGCGGCTGACGGATCAGGAGCTCAAGGCGGAGATCGGGCAGCTGCGGCGGGGCAGCTTTAAGCTGTACATCGGGGCGGCTCCGGGCGTCGGCAAGACGTACGCGATGCTGCGGGAGGGAGGCGAGCTGCTGCAGAAAGGCGTCGACGTCGTCATCGGCCTGCTCGAGACGCATGGCCGGGAGGATACGCAGGCGCAGGTCGGCGCGCTCGAGATCGTGCCTCGCCGCCAGGCGCAGTACCGGGGGACGCTGCTGGAGGAGATGGACGTCGACGCCATCCTGCAGCGGCGGCCGGAGGTCGCGCTCGTCGACGAGCTGGCCCATACGAACATCCCTGGCAGCGAGCGCCGCAAGCGCTGGGAGGACGTGATCCGGCTGCTCGACGCCGGCATCTCGGTCATCTCGACGATGAACGTGCAGCATCTGGAGAGCCTAGGCGACGCGGTCGAGCAGATCGCCGGCGTCGTCGTGCGCGAGACGGTGCCGGACCGGATCCTGCGCCTCGCCGACGAGGTGCAGCTCGTCGACGTCTCGCCGAAGTCGCTGCAGGCGCGGATGAAGGCGGGCAAAATCTACGCTCCGGAGAAGGTCGAGGCGGCGCTCGGGCAGTTTTTCAAGCTCGGCAATCTGATCGCGCTGCGCGAGCTCGCGCTGCGGGAGCTGGCCGACGATGTCGACGAGCGGCTGGAGTCATGGGACCGCCGCGGGTCGCTGCGCGGTCCGTGGCGGAGGGAGGAGGTCATCTTCGTCGCCGTCACGGCCAGTCCGAGCGCCGAGCGGCTCATCCGCCGCGGCTTTCGGATCGCCTACCGGCTGAAGGCGGCCTGGCATGTCGTCTATGTGCATGGCCGCGGACCGCTCGCGCCGGAGCTCGAAGGCCGGCTGGAGCAGCTGCGGCAGCTGGCGGAGCGGCTCGGCGGCAGCTTCCGGCTGCTGCGCCGGGAGCAGCGGCAGCCGGCTGCCGCCGCGCTGCTCGGCTGGGCCGCGGAGAAGAAGGCGACGCAGATCATCGTCGGCCAGCCCGCCGGGCGCAGCTGGAGGCCGTTTTGCGCCAACCGTCTCGTCCGCAGCGTGCTGCGGGAGGCGCGCCGTCTCGACGTGCTCGTCGTCGCCGATTACGAGGCGGATTCGGGGAAGCTGGCCAAGGCCTTCGCCGAAGAGGAGACGACGTAAGCTACCTGTCGGACGGCCGACTATGATACGATCGGAGGTGGACTTGCCGCAGGGAGCGGCAAGAGATAGGAGGGGGAGCCATGAACAAGCCCGCATGGAACGAGGCGGAAATCGAGCGCAGCTGCGGCAAGCTGTCCAGCCGCAAGGGCAGGCAGCTCGCCGAGCGCGGGCTCGTCGCCATCCGCAGCGGCAATGCCGGCTCGGACGTGATCCGGGCGGAGGTGTTCGGCAAGCCTGTCGCGCATGTGGAGCTGCGAGTGAAGCCAGGGAGCCTCCCCGAAGCGTCCTGCAGCTTTTGCCTGGACATCGGCTCCTACGGCCAGTCATGCAAGCATGTCGCGGCCGTGCTCTATGCGCTGCGCCGCGGCGAAGGCGCGGGTGCGCCGGCCAAGCCGTCGTCGGCGGCAGCGGGGCCCGGCCCCGGCGGCCGGGAGCGGACGGCGACCGAGCGCGCGCTGGACGGCCTGAAGCAGGCGTTCCAGCGGCAGCCGCGTCCCGGCAGCGGCTTGTCGCGGCCGGCGCTGTTCGATGCCCGCGAGCGGCTGGAGCTGCGGTTCGACTTCGAGCCGCGCGCGAGAAGAGGCGAGCCGCTGCTGTGCGTCGGCCTGTCGGTGCGGCTGGCGGACGGGTGGAAGCCGATCTATCGGTTGCGCAGCTTCCTGCGCCGAATCATGGAGAGCCGCAAGGCGACGATCACCTCAGCGGAGGCGTACGATCCGGATAGGCATCGGTTCGAGACGGCTTCGGCGGCGCTGCTGCGCGGGCTGGCGCGGATCGCCTCGACCGAAGCGCTGCTGCGGGCGGACGGCTCCGGCCAGCCGGGAGAGCGGGAGGATCGGCTCGACATCCCGCCCGGCGACTGGGACGAGATCGTCCGGCTCGCGGAGGCCTGCTCCGAAGCCCGGCTGCACGGCGGCGACCGGCCCGCCCCGTTCCGGCTCGACCGGAGCGAGTCGACGGGGCTGCGCTTCGGGCTGGAGACGGCGAGCGATGGCGGAGGCGTGCTGACGTCCAGCGGCCTCGATGCGCTGCTGGCTCTGCCCGCGTACGGCGCCGCGCTGGGGCATGGCCGGCTCATCGCGCTCGGGCACGAGGGCTGCGGCAGGCTGACGGCGCTGCAGGAGCTGTTTCGGCCGCTGCCGGAAGGACGGCTCTCGCTCTCCCGGCCGCAGCTGGAGGAGCTGGCGCGGCATGTGCTGCCCGGCCTCGGACGAATGGCGGAGGTGAGCGTGAGCCCGCAGATGGCGCAGCGGCTCGATCGTCCGTCGCTCAAGGCGAGGCTGTATCTCGACCGGGTGAAGGACCGGCTCGTCGCGGATCTGGAATTCCGCTACGGCGACATCGCGATCGAGCCGCTGCGCGAAGGGGACGAGCCCGCCCATGGCCGCATCCTCGTGCGCGACCGGGAAAAGGAAGCCGACATCCTGGACCTGATGAAGGAAGGCCGCATGACGCTGACCGAGCAAGGCTGCAGCCTGTCGAGCGAGGAAGAGGAGTTCGCCTTTTTGTACGAGATTCTGCCCCGGCTCGAGCGCTTGGTCCAGGTGTATGCCACGACGGCGGTCAAGACGCGGCTGCATCCCGATCCGCCGCCGCACATCCGGGCGCAGCCGGACGAGCGCACCGACTGGCTGGAGTTCCGCTTCGAGATGAATGGAATTCCCGAGTCGGAGATCCGCGCCGTGCTGCAGTCGCTCGAGGAGAAGCGGCCGTACCACCGGCTGCGCAGCGGCGCGCTGCTGCCGCTCCGGTCGGAGGCGTATCAGCAGCTGGTCCGCTATATCAACGAGACCGGCTTTGCGTACGCCGAGCGGACCGCCTACGGGTACCGGGCTCCGGCCGCTGCCGGCGTCTCGCTGCTGGAGGAGCTGGCCGGCAGCCCGCTCATGGCGACGAGCGCGGAGGCGGAGCGGCTGCTGCAGGAGCTGCGCCATCCGGAGCGCAGCGCGGACTTGATCCCGGAAGGCTTGAATGGCGTGCTGCGAGACTACCAGAAGGCCGGCTACCGCTGGCTGAAGGCGCTGGCGCGCTACCGCTTCGGCGGCATTCTGGCGGATGAGATGGGACTCGGCAAGACGGTGCAGGCGATTGCGTTCCTCCTGTCGATCCGGGAGGAGATCCGGCGGACGGGCCGGCCGGCGCTTGTCGTCTGCCCGTCCTCGCTCGTCTACAACTGGGCGGCCGAGCTGGAGCGCTTCGCTCCCGAGCTGAGGGCGGTCGTGGCCGACGGGGCCAAGAAAGAGCGGCTCCGCAAGCTCGCGGCGGCCGGCACCGGCGAGGCGGACGTCGTGATCGCCTCGTATCCGCTGCTGCGGCTGGACGCCGAGAGCTACGGGGCGCAGCCGTTCGCGGCGCTGCTGCTCGACGAGGCGCAGACGATCAAGAACGAATCGACGCAGACGGCCCGCGCCGTGTCGGCGCTGACGGCGGAGTACCGCTTCGCCATGACGGGCACGCCGGTGGAAAATCACGCCGCGGACCTGTGGTCGATTTTCCACGCGGTCTTTCCAAGGCTGCTCGGCTCCAAGCGTCAATTCGAGGAGATGCCGCGCGAGGAGCTGGCGGCGAGGACTCGGCCGTTCCTGCTGCGCCGGCTCAAGCGGGACGTCATCCGCGAGCTGCCGGACAAGATCGAGACGCTGCACAGCGCCGAGCTGCTGCCGGAGCAGAAGAAGCTGTACGCCGCCTACCTGGTGCAGCTGCAGCAGGAAACGCTGCGGCATATCGACAAGGACGAGCTGGAGCAGAACCGGATCCGCATCCTCGCCGGCATCACGCGGCTGCGGCAGATCTGCGACCACCCTGCGCTGTTCGTCGAAGGCTACGAAGGCGGCTCCGCCAAGCTCGAGCAGCTCGCCTCGCTCGTCCGCGACGCGCTTGAGGCGGGCCGGCGGCCGCTCATCTTCTCGCAGTTCACGTCCATGCTCGCGCTCATCCGGCGTCGTCTGGAAAAGGAAGGGCTGGACTGCTTCCAGCTCGACGGCTCGACGCCGAGCCGGGAGCGGGTGGAGCTGTGCCGCCGCTTCAACGAAGGCGAGCGCGACGTCTTCCTGCTGTCGCTGAAGGCGGGCGGCACCGGACTGAACCTGACCGGCGCGGATACGGTCATCCTGTACGACCTGTGGTGGAATCCTGCGGTCGAGCAGCAGGCGATGGACCGCGCGCATCGGATCGGGCAGCAGCGGGTCGTGCAGGTCATCCGCCTTGCGGCGCGAGGCACGATCGAGCAGAAGATGCATGAGCTGCAGAGCCGCAAGCTGCGGATGATGGAGGAGCTCGTCCGGCCCGCAGGCGCGGAGGAGGGAGCCGAGGCGCTCTCGGATCGAGAGCTGCTGGAGCTGATCAGCGTCGTGCCGCATGCGGGCGGACGGATCTGATTTTATTGAAAAACGCAAAGACCCGAGACCATGCAGAGCCGGCTCTGCATGGTCTCGGGTCTTCGTTTTTGCGCATCGGCGGCGGTCCTCATCCGAAATCAAGCCATCTGATGGATCGCCCAGGTGGAAACGTTTGCGGCGGCACCGCCGAGGTTGAGGTTGACCGAGAGGCCGTTGGCGACATAGTAGATGCCGATGACGTCGCCGGCATTGAGCTGGTATTCGCCGACCATCGTGATCGTCGCGGAGCCGAGGATCGCCCGCAGCGTCAGCAGGAGGGCGATGTTGAAGTCGAGAACCGGGAACAATCCCGTGACAAGAACCGTCGAGACCGGCGACGTGCGCTGAATGACGAAAGCCGGCGTCACGCTGGAGCCGAGAGAGACGCTGAGCGACGCGGTCGTCGAGTAGCTGATCGTCGCCTCGATGGAGTAGCGTCCGGTCACGGGCACCGTATAGTTGCCGCCCGTCGGGTCGAATCCGGTGCCGGGGTAGAACGGCGACGCGGTGCTCCAGCCCGTCAGCTGCGTGCTGCTCGACGACGTGGTCGGCGTTCGCGTGGCGGAGAAGCCGTTCGAGAGGAAGTTAGGTCCCGTCGCGCCCGTGATTCCGGTCGCGCCCGTCGGGCCAGTGAATCCGGTCACGCCCGTCGCGCCCGTGATTCCGCTCGCTCCGGTGAAGCCAGTCGCACCTGTTGCTCCGGTCGGACCTGTCGGGCCGGTGGCGCTAGTGGCTCCAGTGGATCCGGTCGCTCCTGTAACGCCCGTAGTGCCGATTGGGCCTGTTGCCCCGGTCACGCCCGTCGTGCCAGTGGACCCAGTAACCCCAGTAACCCCAGTAGCCCCAGTAGCTCCGCTGGGACCCGTTGCGCCGGTGGTCCCGGTCGTCCCCGTCGCGCCTGTAAATCCAGTCGCACCCGTAACTCCGGTGGTGCCAGAGGCTCCAGTAACCCCGGTTGCCCCAGTGGCGCCGGTCGTCCCCGTCGTGCCCGTAAAGCCGGTCGTACCAGTAGCGCCTGCAGCTCCAGTTATTCCAGAAACCCCGGTCGTTCCGGTCACGCCAGTAGCGCCGGTCGTCCCCGTCACGCCTGTAGATCCGGTCTCTCCAGATATGCCGGTGGCTCCGGTCGCACCAGTCGGGCCTGTCGTTCCTGTGGCGCCCGTAAAGCCGGTCGCCCCGCTAGGACCCGTCGTCCCCGTCACGCCAGTTGTACCAGTAGCGCCGGTCACACCAGTAGCGCCAGAAACTCCAGTTGCTCCGGTCGTTCCGGTCGTTCCGGTCGTTCCGGTCGGACCGGTCGCTCCGGTCGTCCCCGTTGCGCCTGTGAAGCCCGTCACACCAGTAAGGCCCGTTGCGCCAATCTCGCCAGTAACGCCTGTAGCTCCTGTTGGTCCCGTCGCGCCTGTTGCGCCTGTGAATCCCGTCGCCCCCGTCACACCAGTAGTGCCAGTTGTTCCTGTAGAGCCAGTAGCGCCGGTCACACCAGTCGTCCCAGTAAGGCCAGTTACCCCGGTCGTCCCCGTCGTGCCCGTAAAGCCCGTCGCACCAGTAGCGCCAGTCGTCCCGGTCACGCCAGTCACGCCAGTCACGCCAGTCTCGCCAGTAGGCCCGGTCGTTCCGGTCGCACCCGTGGTGCCAGTAGCGCCGCTAGAACCCGTCGCGCCCGTAGAGCCCGTCGCTCCGGTCGCGCCAGTTGCACCAGTTGTCCCGGTAAGGCCAGTTACCCCGGTTACGCCCGTGTCTCCAGTTGCCCCGGTCGAACCTGTCACACCCGTGATGCCAGTAGCTCCGCTAGAACCCGTCGCTCCCGTAAAGCCAGTCGCTCCGGTCTCCCCAGTTGGACCAGTCGTCCCCGTAAAGCCAGTCACTCCGGTCACGCCAGATGCCCCGGTCGCACCTGTCGCCCCAGTGTCGCCAGTGACTCCGCTCAAACCCGTAACGCCAGTAGCGCCTGTGATTCCAGTCGCCCCAGTTGGACCAGTCGTCCCCGTAAAGCCAGTCACTCCGGTCACGCCAGATGCCCCGGTCGAACCTGTCGCCCCAGTGTCGCCAGTGACACCGCTGGAGCCCGTCGCGCCAGTATCACCAGTGAAGCCGGTCGCGCCCGTAAAGCCAGTCGCTCCGGTCGCACCTGTCACACCCGTGATTCCAGTCGTACCTGTAATTCCAGTTGCACCAGTGGCCCCGGTAGGGCCTGTCGCGCCAGTAGCGCCAGTCGTACCTGTAAGGCCAGTTACTCCAGTCGCGCCAGTGTCGCCAGTTGCCCCGGCAGGACCTGTCGTACCTGTGGTGCCAGTAGCGCCGCTAGAACCTGTCGCGCCAGTGAAGCCCGTCGCACCAGTAGCACCAGTAGCTCCGGTCGCCCCAGTCGTCCCCGTTAAGCCCGTCGCCCCGGTCACGCCCGTGTCGCCAGTAGGCCCGGTCATTCCAGTCGCCCCCGTGGTTCCAGTAGCACCGCTAGAACCCGTCGCGCCCGTGTCGCCCGTAGAGCCAGTCGCTCCGGTTGCACCAGTCGTCCCCATGTCACCAGTCGCCCCGGTCACGCCCGTGTCGCCAGTAGGCCCGGTCGTTCCGGTCGCCCCCGTGGTTCCAGTAGCTCCACTAGAACCCGTCGCGCCCGTCTCGCCAGTGAAGCCGGTCGCGCCCGTAAAGCCAGTGGCCCCAGGCGAACCAGTCGCACCTGTGGTGCCACTAGCCCCGGTCGCACCTGTTACACCTGTGGTTCCAGTGGTTCCGCTAGAGCCCGTCGCGCCCGTAAAGCCAGTAGCCCCGGTTGGACCTGTCGCACCTGTGGTTCCAGTAGCGCCGCTAGAACCCGTCGCGCCCGTGTCGCCCGTGGCCCCGGTCACGCCAGTGTCTCCAGTGAAGCCCGTTGCACCTGTAAAGCCGGTCGCACCTGTTACACCAGTCGTTCCTGTAAGGCCAGTTACTCCGGTTGCGCCAGTGTCTCCAGTCGCGCCGTTTAAACCAGTCGCCCCCGTGATCCCAGTAGCACCGCTGGAACCCGTAGCGCCAGTCTCACCAGTGAAGCCCGTTACACCCGTAGAGCCAGTCGCTCCGGTTGCACCAGTCGTCCCCGTTAATCCAGTCACTCCGTTTACGCCAGTCGCCCCGGTTGAACCAGTCGCCCCCGTGGTGCCCGTAGCGCCGCTGGAACCCGTAGCGCCAGTGAAGCCAGTCACCCCCGTAAATCCAGTTAGCCCGGTCGCTCCAGTGTCTCCAGTAGCGCCCGTCGTCCCTGTAAAGCCCGTCACCCCGGTCACGCCAGTTGCCCCGGTTGGACCAGTCGCCCCCGTGGTTCCAGTCGCGCCAGTGTCTCCAGTGAATCCGGTCGCACCTGTAAAACCAGTTGCACCTGTCGCGCCGGTTGCGCCAGCAGCCCCGGTCGCACCGTTAGAACCTGTCTCGCCTGTAGCGCCCGTCGTCCCTGTAAGGCCAGTTACTCCTGTCGAACCCGTGTCGCCCGTGGGCCCGGTCGAACCTGTTGCCCCCGTGGAGCCAGTAGCTCCGCTAGAACCCGTCGCTCCAGTCTCGCCAGTGAAGCCCGTCGCACCTGTAATGCCCGTCGTTCCCGTGGCCCCGGTTGGACTTGTAGCGCCGGTCGCTCCCGTCGCGCCTGTAAAACCGGTTACGCCAGTGGCCCCAGTCATGCCAGTCGCACCAGTATCGCCTGTAAAGCCGGTCGCACCAGTAGCGCCCGTCGTCCCTGTTAAGCCCGTTGCCCCGGTCACGCCCGTGTCGCCAGTTGCCCCGGCTGGACCTGTCGCCCCCGTGGAGCCAGTCGCTCCGCTAGAACCTGTCGCGCCTGTGTCGCCCGTAAAGCCCGTTGCACCTGTAATACCAGTTGCACCCGTGGCCCCGGTAGGACCTGTTGCGCCTGTAAAGCCGGTCGCCCCGATCGAACCTGTCGAACCCGTGTCGCCCGTGGCCCCGGTTGCACCTGTCGCCCCCGTGGAGCCAGTTGCTCCGCTAGAGCCCGTCGCTCCAGTATCTCCAGTGGAGCCCGTCACGCCTGTAAAGCCAATTGCGCCTGTCGCCCCAGTTGCACCAGTCGTCCCTGTAAGGCCAGTCACCCCGGTTGCACCCGTAAAGCCCGTCGTCCCAGTGGCCCCGGCTGGACCTGTCGCCCCCGTGGAGCCAGTAGCTCCGCTAGAACCAGTCGCGCCTGTGTCTCCAGTGAAGCCCGTTGCACCTGTAAAACCAGTTGCACCTGTCGCCCCGGTAGGACCTGTTGCGCCTGTAAAGCCGGTCGCCCCAGTTGCGCCAGCAGCCCCGGTCGCACCGCTAGAACCAGTCGCACCAGTAGCGCCCGTCGTCCCGTTAAAGCCAGTTGCTCCTGTCGAGCCAGTGTCGCCAGTTGCCCCGGTCACGCCCGTGTCGCCAGTTGCCCCGGTCGAACCTGTCACACCCGTGTTTCCAGTAGCTCCGCTAGAACCCGTCGCGCCCGTCGCGCCAGTAAAGCCAGTAGCACCCGTCGTCCCCGTAAGGCCAGTTATCCCGGTCGCTCCAGTGTCTCCAGTGAAGCCCGTCGCACCTGTAAAGCCCGTCGCTCCAGTGGCCCCGGTTGGACTCGTAGCGCCGGTGGCTCCCGTCGCGCCTGTAAAACCGGTTACTCCGGTTACGCCCGTTGCCCCAGTAGCGCCTGTCGTCCCTGTTAAGCCAGTAGCCCCGGTCGCACCAGTGTCGCCAGTAGCCCCGGTCGAACCAGTCGCTCCAGTAGTCCCAGTAGCTCCACTAAAACCTGTCGCGCCCGTGTCTCCAGTGAAGCCCGTCGCACCCGTGGCCCCGGTTGGACCCGTGTCGCCAGTAAAGCCGGTCGCGCCAGTTGTCCCGGTAAGGCCCGTGGCTCCGGTCACGCCCGTGGCCCCGGTCGCACCTGTCGAACCAGTCGCGCCTGTGGTTCCAGTAGCTCCGCTAGAACCAGTCGCGCCCGTGTCTCCCGTGGCTCCTGTCGAACCAGTCGCACCCGTGATTCCAGTGGCCCCGGTTGAACCCGTTGCACCTGTAAAGCCGGTCGCACCAGTAGCGCCCGTCGTCCCTGTTAAGCCCGTCGCGCCCGTAAGGCCAATGGCTCCGGTCGCCCCAGTTGCCCCAGTAAACCCAGTCGCCCCGGTCATGCCCGTGTCTCCGGTTGCGCCGGTCGAACCTGTCACACCTGAGGATCCAGTAGCGCCGCTAGAACCCGTAGCGCCGGTCGACCCAGTTGCACCCGTTGTCCCGGTAAAGCCGGTTATTCCGGTCACGCCCGTGTCGCCAGTGGCCCCGGTCGCACCTATCGCACCTGTCGCACCCGTGATTCCAGTCGCCCCGCTAGAACCCGTAGCGCCAGTGTCGCCAGTGATTCCGGTCGCACCTGTCGCCCCCGTGATTCCAGTCACCCCGGTCGCACCCGTAGCGCCAGTATCGCCAGGGAGGCCAGTCGCACCTGTAATACCAGTTGCGCCAGTAAAGCCGGTCGCCCCGGTCGCGCCGGCTGCCCCGGTCGCACCGCTAGAACCTGTCGCGCCTGTGTCTCCAGCGAAGCCAGTCGAACCCGTGATTCCAGTCGCACCCGTGGCCCCAGTTGCACCTGTCGCACCCGTAGCGCCAGTCGTCCCCGTAAATCCAGTTGCTCCTGTCGAGCCAGTGTCTCCCGTGGCCCCGGTAGAACCGGTCGCCCCAGTGACGCCAGTAACTCCGCTCGCACCCGTAACGCCAGTCGCGCCAGTGAAGCCAGTCACCCCTGCGACTCCGCTCGGACCCGTAGCGCCGGTCGCCCCGGTTGCACCCGTGGTCCCCGTAAAACCAGTCACCCCGGTCAAGCCCGTGTCTCCAGTCGCCCCGGTTGCGCCAGCAGCCCCGGTCGCACCGCTAGAGCCAGTCGCGCCCGTGTCTCCAGCGAAGCCTGTCGCACCTGTGATGCCAGTCGCACCCGTGGCCCCAGTCGCTCCAGTCGTACCAGACACGCCAGTAGCACCAGTATCGCCTGTAAAGCCGGTCGCCCCGGTAGGACCTGTTGCGCCCGTGTCTCCAGTCGCCCCGGTCAAACCAGTCGCTCCAGTAGTCCCAGTAGCTCCGCTAGAACCTGTCGCCCCAGTCGCACCGCTAGAACCTGTCGCCCCAGTGACGCCAGTAACTCCGCTCGCACCAGTAACGCCAGTCGCCCCAGTCGGGCCCGTAGCGCCGGTCGCACCCGTGGCTCCGCTCAAACCAGTTGTACCTGTCGCCCCAGTAGGGCCCGTCGCTCCTGCAACACCAGTCGCCCCCGTCGCCCCGGTGCTGCCCGGAGGCAGCAAAGGCACGATCAGGCCAAGCTCTTCATTCACCAGCGCCTTGATTTTTCCGGCATCACAAGGCCGGCAGGGAGCCTTCGGCCGCCGCCGCTTCCTCTGGCAAGGCTTCATGCCGCCGCTCGGCCGAGTCGCCTTGCGTCGCTTGGGCTTCGCGCATGCCTTCCGGCCCTCCGCCTCGATAAGCCGCTCCAGCTTTCGCGCCAGCTCTTTTCCCGACCAGCGCTTATCCGCCAGCGTAGCAGCGCACCGAAGCAGCCTGCGCAACGATGGGCGGGATTTGAATCGTTTCTTGCCGCGCCTTGAAGGGGCCACTCTCCGCCGCTCCTTTCTAGCTGCCGAGCGCTCGAGAGCGGTCGGTCCTTCGATGTTGCCTGTATATGCGGCACGAGGCCGGGAGGTGAAGCCGCGCTAGGCATGGAGAGCGGAGAATGCGAATACGGTGGAGACAGGAGGGATGAGCTGTGATCACGATCAGCCTGTGCATGATTGTCAAGAACGAGGAGGCGGTGCTGGCACGGGCGCTGTCCTCCGTCCGGGAAGTCGTGGACGAGATCGTCATCGCGGATACGGGCTCCGAGGACCGCACCGCAGAGATCGCGGCCTCGTTCGGAGCGAGAGTGGAGCCGTTCGAGTGGATCGACGATTTTGCCGCCGCGCGCAACTTCTCCTTTTCTCATGCCAAGATGGACTACATCCTCTGGCTGGACGCCGACGACTACGTCGAGCCGCAGGACGCCGAGCGCCTGCTGGAGCTGAAGCGGACGCTGGACCCTTCGATCTGGCGGGTGACGATGCCGTACGTGCTCAGCCGCGGGGCGGATGGGGAGCCGCTGTCGAGCCTGCGCCGCAACCGCATCGTGCGCAGGGATCGCGGCTTCCGCTGGATCGGGGCGGTGCATGAGTATCTGGACGCCTCGGGACCTCATCTGGACGCCGATGCGGCGGTGCAGCACGGCAAGGACAAAGCCTATACCGACCGCAACCTGCGCATCTACCGGCAGCGGCGGGAGCGGGGAGAGGCGTTTTCGGTGCGCGATCTCTATTACTACGCCAACGAGCTCAAGGATCACGGCATCCATGACGAAGCGGCGATCCATTACGAGACGATGCTGCGGACCGGCGAAGGCTGGGTGGAGGACAATCTGCAGGCTTGCATGAAGCTCGCGGCGTGCTACGAAGCGCTCGGGCAGCCGGAGCTGCGGCTGCAGTCCGCCTTGCGCGCGCTTGCTTACGACAAGCCGCGGCCGGAAGGCTGCTGTGCCATCGGCAACGCCTTGTTCGACAGCGGCAGCTACGGCATCGCGGCCTATTGGTACGAGCAGGCGCTGAAGGCGGATTGGCCGTCGACGATGGGCTTGTCCGATCGTACGGCCGGCACCTGGTATCCGCATCTTCAGCTATGCCTCTGCTATGACCGGATGGGGCTGTACGCCAAGGCGCATGAGCATAACGAAGCTGCGCTGCGCCTATTTCCGGATCATCCGAGCATGCTGCACAATCGGGCCTACTTCCGGCAGACGCACGGTCTGGCGGGCGACGGGGAGGCAGGAGAGGAAATAGAGGAAATGAAAGGTTAGAGCTTTCTCATTTATTTCTAACAAAGGGCGGCCGAGCCAAGCCGTCCTTGGTTTTCCGCTCTTTGTGGAAAAATATAGGGCGATTCATTTCTGGTATGCTCAGGGTACAACTTGCACCCAAGGAGGAAGCATCCAGAATGAACAATAGTTGGGCAAGCCGAAACAAGATCAAGGTGGCGCTGAGCGCGGCAATCGCTTTTGGAGCCGTAGGCGGGGCCTGGATTCCCGCCTCGAGCACCGTTTCGGCGGCGGCATCCTACGAGACCAAGATTACATATGGCGTCAACATGAGGGTTCAGGCCAGCGCCGGATCGGACAAGATCCGCATGCTGAAAAAAGGAGAGCAGGTCCACGTCGTCGGCCAGGCGAACGCCTACTGGCTGCATGTGCTGACGCCGCGAGGCGAGAGCGGCTATATTTCCTCCTCCAGCCAATATTCGACCTACTCGGGACCGAGCGGCTCGACCGGCGGCACGACGTCCCCAGGCGTCTCCTCCAAGCGCGACCAAGTCGTCTCGATCGCGCAGAGCTATATCGGACGAGTCAGCTACGGCTACGGCGTCCGCAACGAATCCCGGCTCATTTTCGACTGCTCGTCGTTCACGCAGTTCGTCTACGGACAAGCCGGCGTCAGCCTGAAGTGGGGCACGAGCGTGCAGAAGAGCCAAGGCCAGGCCGTCAGCCGGGCCAATCTGCAGAAGGGCGACCTGATCTTCTTCGATACGGTCGGCTCAAACAACGGCGTCATCAATCACGTCGGCATCTACATGGGCAACGGACAGTTCATCCACAACACGCCTTCGGCGGACGGGGTGGCGATCCACAGCCTGACGAGCGGCTGGTGGAAGGACCGTTACGTCTCCTCGCGCAGCGTGATCTGAGCAACAACAAGCGGCGCATGCAAAAAAGCAGCTCCTCGCACGGCCGGAAGACGGCCGCTCGGGAGCTGCTTTTTTTCATTCTGCGATCAAGGAGCCGTCCATTCCCGGAACGACTTGTAATGGTCCTCGGTGACGTAATAGAGGCCGTCGTTGGAATAGACGACCCGCTTCGCGTTGCGGCAGCCCGACTCGTACTCGGCATCCGCTTCCCGCCAGATCCGGCCGGACTTGGCCGGCAGCAGCCCCTCGCGGTTCTGGAAGCGGTCGCCGCCGATGCTCGCTCCGGGCAGCACGTCGGCGAGATTGCAGGACTTGGCGTTCCAGCCGCGCTTCCGGGCCTCGGCCTTGGTCAGGAAATGCTCCGGCAGCTCGCCATGCTCCCGAAGATGGCCGATGATCGTAGCGAAGCTGTTGTCCGCGCCGTCTGCTCCGGAGCCGCCGCGGGCTGCGTCCTCCGTCCGCAGGGCGCAGCCCGCGGCCAAAAGGACAGCGAGCAGCAGCAGGCAGCCTGCGCGGAACAAGCGGAGCTTCATTCGACGCTCACCTCGAAGCCGTCCAGCTCCGACTCGACGTCCTGCAGCAGCTGCAGGAGCGCGCGCGCGGCATCCTCGCCGAGACGAACCCGGCTTTCCTCGAAGCGCAGCCACCGCAAGCGGAGCGGCGGCGCGGCATAGTCGCCGAGGCAATCGTAGAGAGCGTCGAGGTTGCGGCCGTAATGCTCCGGAAAGCCGAACTGCTCCGCAAACCAATCGTGAATGTCGTTCCATGCCTGCAGCTTGCTTCCGTCCAGCAGCAGCTCTCTCATGTCGAGACCCCCTTTTCCAGCCTGCATGGCAAGGGACTTGCCGTTTCCGGCAAGTCCCTCTCCGCTTCTAGTCTACCATCTCAGTTCCACTTCGTGAAGGTGACGTAATGATCGCTCGTCGTGTAGTACAGGCCGTCATTTGAATAGAGGACGCGGGAAGCGTTGCGGCATCCGGAGCTGTAGTAGGCGTCCGCTTCCTTCCACGTCCGTCCGCTTTTGGCCGGGAGCTTGCCCTCGCGGTTCTGGAACGTATCGCCGCCGATGCTGTAGCCCGGAGCGACGGTCGCCAGATTGCACTGGCTCGATACCCAGCCGCGGCTCGTCGCCTGGCTTTTCGTCAGGAAGTTCGGGGGCAGCTTGCCGTTCGCCTTCAGGTAGCTGATGATGCCGGCAAAGTCCGTAGGCCCGGACACCGCGGCGGCGGCGGACGGAACGGCTTGCAGCCCGAGCTGCGGCGAGCTGCCGAGGACGAGCGCGAGAACAAGAGAGATGCTGGCGATGAGACGGACGACGGATTTCATGACTTCATGCCTCCTGACATCGAATGGATTGGAATTCGCTCCGATTATACCAACGATTGGAAGAAAGAGGGCTATACATTTTGTAAAGCGCGAGCCGGACAGATTGTCGGAAAAAATCCGCATTCTTTATATTATTTTTACGGCTGCGCGCCGGGCTTGGGGCGGCTCGGTGCGGTATAATGGGACGATATCGGTTGGAAAGGGTGACGGAGCATGGCGGAAGCAGCCGCACAGCCGAGCTGGCTGCCCTATGCGGCGGTAGTGGCGGGCACGGCCGCCCTGACCGCGCTCATGCGGGTGCCCGAGCTGGGCATGGATCCGGTCAACGCGGCGCTGATCTATTTGTTTCCGATTCTGATCGGAGCGGTCTACGGCGGACGCGGTCCGGCCGTCGCCGCAGCGGGAGCGGGCATATTGGCGTTCGACTTCTTCTTCGTGCCGCCGGTGCTCAGCTTCACGGTGGCGGACCTGCGCTATCTGGTCTCGTTCGCCGTCTATCTGGCCGTGGCGCTGCTCACGTCGGAGCTGGCCGGACGGCTGAAGCGGCAGGTGCGGCAGGCGGTCACGCAGCAGCGGCAGACCGCGATCCTGTATGACATCAGCCGGAGCATGAGCGACGTAGCGGATGTCGAGTCGCTCGTGCGGACGTTCCGGGCGGGCATCGGCAGCCTGACCGGGGAGGAGACGGTCTTTTATTTGCCGGGAAAAGACGGACGTCTCGTCCGCTACGGCGCCGACCCGGCGGCTGCGCCGGATGTGGAAGAGGAGCGCATGCGGCGGATCGTCGAGAGCGTCGCCCGGCAGGAGGCCGGGGACGCGGGCAGCATCCGCATCCTGGACGGAGCGACGCTGCTGCTCCCGCTGACGGCCGAGGAAGAGTCTCTCGGCGTGCTGCTGCTGCGGGGCGACCCGCAGCAGGCAGGGGCGTGGCCGGCGGACCGCACCCGCTGCGAGGCGATGGCCGGCCTGGCGGCGGGCGCTTTGGCCCGTATCCGCAGGGGCGAGGAGGCGAGGCTGGCGCAGGTGACGGCCGAGTCGGAGCGGCTGCGGGCCGCGCTGCTCGACTCCGTCTCGCATGAGCTGAGGACGCCGCTCGCGGAGATGATCGGCTCGAGCAGCGCCCTGCTGGAATCGGGGGCGCTGTTCGGCGAGGAGGAGCGGCGCGAGCTGCTCGTCTCGATCCGCGGAGGGGCTTTGCGCATGAACCGGCTGGTGGCCAATTTGCTCGGCATGGTCCGGCTGGAGAGCGGCCTGCTGCGGCTGAGGCGGGATTGGGTCGGCACCGACGAGCTGGTCGGCGCGGCGCTTCGCCAGCTGAAGGAGGCTCGGGGCGAACGGGCGGTCGAGCTGCGGCTCGGCGATCCCGCCCCTCTGCTGCGGGGAGATCCGGTGCTGCTGGAGCAGATGCTCGTCAATTTGATCGGCAATGCGGTCAAATATTCGCCGGACGGCAGCCGGATCGTCATCGCCGCCGAGGAGCGGGAGGGCTTCGTGCGGATCGCCGTCCGCGACGAGGGCATCGGCATTCCGGAGGCGGACCGGGAGCGGATTTTCCAGAAATTTTATCGCAGCGGCAATGCAGCGTCGGTGACCGGGACGGGACTCGGCCTGTCCATCGCCAAGGCGGTCGCCGAGCTTCATGGCGGCTCGATCGCCGCCGGACCCGGGGACGGCGGCATCGGCGCCGTCATGACCGTCGAGCTGCCGGCGGCTGCAACGGACCAGACAGGAGGCGGAGAGCATGACGAATAAGGCGGGCGGAGCGCGCATCCTGCTCATCGAGGACGAGCCGCAAATCCGCAAGCTGCTGCGGATGACGCTGCAGGCGCATGGCTACGAGGTGCAGGAGAGCGTCACGGGCGAGGACGGCCTGCTGCAGGCAGCGGCCGGGCATCCCGACCTCGTGCTGCTCGATCTCGGCCTGCCGGACGGTCCGGGACTGGACGTGCTGAAGCGGCTGCGCGAGTGGTCGCCGATGCCGGTCATCGTGCTGACGGCCAAGGACGGCGAGGAGGACAAGATCGAGGCGCTCGACAGCGGGGCGGACGATTATGTGACCAAGCCGTTCGGCACGGGGGAGCTCGTCGCGCGCATCCGCGTCGCCCTCCGCCATGCGGCGGGCGGCCCGGCGGCCGAGCCGGTGCTGCGGTTCGGGCGGCTGACGGTCGACTTGGCGCAGCGGATCGTGGAGCTGTCGGGGGAGCGGGTGAAGCTGACGCCGACCGAGTACGATCTGCTCAAGGCGCTCGCGCAGCACGCGGGCAAGGTGATGACGCAGAAGCAGCTGCTCCGGCAAGTATGGGGACCGGGCCATGTCGAGTCGGAAGGCCATTATCTGCGCGTCTATGTCGGCCATCTGCGCAAGAAGCTCGAGGACAACGCGGCCGATCCGCTCTATATCGCGACCGAGCCGGGCATCGGCTACCGTTTCCTGACGGGCGAGCGCGAGAGCTGATCGGGCGGGATGCCAGCAGCGGACAGACCGTCGGTTTCGCAAGGAGCAATGGCCCTAATTTGCCGTAAATTTAAAACGAATATTAAAAATGGGAGAGCAGGAGTAGGCAAGAAGTGTCCAAGATGGTTCCAACAACAAGGCATCGGCACCCAGTTACTGGGAGCCGATGCCTTGTTGTCGATGAATTTTTCGAGCCGCTTAGAAACGGTACCTTCTTCAGTGGCCTCAATCTCTTCGAAGCGTTTTTCCGTCTTTTTAGCCCCTCATTGAATCAGCGCGTTCGGTTCCCGCTAGGAGACATTTGGCTAATAACCTCAATCTGCTTTCGAGCCGTTTCCATTTTGTAGACCTCGTCGTCTGCTCCACCTTGAACAGAAAATTCCGCAATGGCCGAAACCTCATATACGCCCGGATTTTTAAACCGGTACGGATGCTTTTCTGAAATAACCTCGCTTCCTGCCATTGGATGCACAACCCCTATATCGTTCCTTGCAATCATGTTAATCGACTTACCGGTGTATGACATAATAAAACACGGGCTCTCCACTTAAGATCTCGACTCTCCGTTCCGTCTTATTCATTAATTCAACGTCAATCGTAAAATCCTCGTTTGCTTTAACTTGCTGTGGAACCGAAACATGAACGGAGAAAAGCTCGTTTGCAGCGTTTGATGTGGCGGATGGAGTGCCGTTTATCTTAGTAGTCATTGATTCATCAGGTCCCGAAGATTGGCAGCCCAACAATGCTAGAAAAAGGATAATTACCAACTTGTTCAAAATAAACACCTCCAGCTCCGCAGACGTACCATAATATGCTTTTGTTTCACTTCAGTTGGGTTAAGATTTTTGTTACTGCTTAGGTCTTCCTTTACACGAAGAGGGCCTTTTTTCTTCATAAAGAGGAAACCGACGCCGCGTGTCGAAGGAATGACGAACCAGATTTTGGTGAGGTTATACTGTGAAACCGACCGTACAGATGGTGGATAAAATGAGCAAAGGGACTCCGGAGATTGAGATTGGCTCCTGATCGCTGCGAAGCCGACAGTTTGCCACGCCGATTTTGCTCCATCAGCAGGGAAGGCGCAGAGGACTGCAGCTGATGATCGACTTGGATAACCGAATAGAGATCCGCTACGGGAAGCACCCGTTCGCATTTGCCCCACGCGAACAGGTGCTTTTTGCCTTTTTATGGGTTCTAAAGGATGCAATTGGTGTCAATCCCGGTAGGAAATTCCGATAAAGAAGGGAGTCAGGAATGGAACAATCGATGATTTTTAGTGGCATGAGCCGCAGCGGAACGACTGCGGAACCCCAAATAACTTAACCGATGGAGGATGAACGATATGAAGATGAAAAAAACGTGGATGGCTTTGACGATGGCGGGATTGCTGATGGGGACGACGAGCGGAGGGACGTTGCTGTCGAAGATCGGGGCTGCTTCTGCCGCTTCTGAGGCTGCTTTCACTGACGTGAAGCCGTCGGCGTGGTACTACGCCTCGGTGGCCAAGCTCGCTGGAAAGGGGCTCGTCAACGGCTGCGGAGACGGCCTGTTCTGCCCCGACCGGTCGATTACTCGCGCCGAGTTCATCAAGATGACCGATTCCGCGCTGGGGCTTCCGGTAGGCGAAGCGGCGGCGGGCCAAGCCTGGCATGTGCCGTACATTCAAGCGGCGGTCAGCGCCGGCGTCCACAAAACGAGCGACTTCAACGACAACTGGTCCCAGCCGATCAGCCGTCAGGAGATGGCGCGGCTCGTCGTACGGGCCGTGGACGAGAAGCTGCGGCAGGCAAAAACAACCGATCCTCAGCTCGTCTATGAAGCGACGAAGCGCGGCATTCTGTCCGGCTTGTCCGGAGGCGAGCTGGGTCTGAAGGAAAGCTCGACGCGCGCACAGGCGACGGTCATCATCGACCGCATGCTGACGCTGCTTGCCGGCGGGACGCTGCCGATGGACAAGCGGGCGGCGTCCTATGCCGAAGTGGCGTACACGGGAACAAACGTCGAGACGATGTGGGGCGGGAAGTTCCGGCAGTTGCCGTTCAAGGCTAACATTCGACCATATATAGATGGTGAGTTTAAGCAAATCATCATTATTGATATGGACGACAAAAACAGTCCTTATATGAATTGGGTACCAAAATCTTCATTTGAACCAGTAAACAAGCTCGATCCAGCAGGCATCCATCGTCTTACCTACAAACCATGGAAAGACGAATACCTTGTCGCATTCAAGGTTAACGTCACGAACACAAAAACTGAAAAATTGAGCATGCCTTTCATGTCTATGATCAGTCTGCCCCATTTCATCTTTGCTTTACACATGCCTTACGGTAGCAAAGGACCCCTTGGATCAAACTGGCACTTTGACATGAGAACGATCCATTCCCAGGAAATATGGGCACTTTATTCAATCAGTAAAGAGAAGGTTAAAGAAGCGTCAACTTACAATAATGTTTTCTTTTATTTCGAATCTTTCGGAAATGATAAACATAAGATTCTGCTTAACGAAGAAGGCAGGATCTTCGGGGGCAAAATTCAATGAAATCAAAAATCAGTGTGATGTTACTCCTTGCGCTTCTAATGCCATTATTTGAGGTTTTCTCCTTCCCTCCAAACTCGATTGCCGAAGCAGCTGAAGCAACCAACTGCAAATCTACTACAATAACCGGCAACGGGGGCGGGCTCCACAACTCAGACATAATTGAAGGGTTAAAAACCGCAACCGTTAAGAAGTCTGGATGCAAAGTAAAGTCCTGGTCTTTTGAAATTAACGGGAATCAAAAGGGCCAATTAGGAACCTACGATGAAGGTAGCGGCCAGATAGCATTACCGCCCGTAAATGGCGTACCCGTCGAGCTCACCGGGCAAAGAGAATCAAGAATGTATTATGATATTTGGCGGAAGTCAGATGGCAAGGGTTGGACAATCCAGGTAGGAGACACTCCGTCCTACACCTTTATAGCTGACTCATCGACTTATCAGAATGGGGTGTCTCAATATCCTGGAGCTATTCCTGAGAAAGACAGTTCAGGACAAACCATCGATTCCAGACTGCGCTATACGGATGGCTCTGCTGCTGCGTGGTCGGATGAGCTGGGGGTGCCTGATTTTTACCGCAAAGACAAAAAAACTACCGATAGAGTTCCAACTGATAAGATTAAACTTTCTTCCGTAAAAGTCATTGAAGCCGAATCTTTAGGCTTTCACGAAGTTACCGCTAAAGGAAATGGAAAGCCAGGTTACGGCTACGTAAAAGTCAAACTGCAATTAAATGCCACTAACAATATAAACGGAGTTCATTGGATAGCCCTCTCTGGCAGTTCAGGAAACGTCCAAGGTAGGCGCTATGAACCAATAAACACCGAAACAACTTGGGCAGCTCTTACCTACGAAATAAGTTATTCGGTAAACGTCATCTACGATCCAATTGACAATTCTAAACCCGATTTAGTCGCAGACAACATCCGATCATCAGGAAAAATAGAAATCGGAAAACCGATGACCTTTACAGCCGACTATCATAACGACGGCGTCGACATCAACAAAGCCTTCACGGTAAACGTAAAAGACGTCGGTACAGGGACGGTCTTGAAATCCGAATCCGTTCCCTCCATGAAGGCGGGGGCGAGCCGGTCGCTCACGTTCAGCAGTACCTTCACGTCGAATGCGCCTAAAACGTTCCGGCTGACGGTCGATTCGGCCAACACGATCGACGAAGCCAGCGAAACGAACAACACGGTAGATGGAACATTCTCGCCGGGCGAAGCACCGACGCCTACACCCCCTCCTCCTAGCAAGGATTTTGGAGGGAACTTTGACGTCACGCCCCCGTCCATCGACTATGGCGACAGCTTCACGCTTCGCCCGAAAGATCCGGAATTCGAGCAATGTAAATATCTGCGCCACATGTACACGTTCAAGCGCGGCTCCAGGGAAGGCGTGACGGGCTGGTTCCACAGTTGGTCCGACACGACGATCGAGCGTAAAGATTACCCAAGTGCCATCAGCACCGGGACGCATCAGGTCTACATGACCCTGATTACCGACTGCGGACAGAAGGAAATCGGCCCCCGCCCGCTGGAAGTCAAAAACCCGCCGAACAACCGCCCGCCGTCCGGCAAAGCCGCCTTTGTTCGGCCCAGCAACCCGACGGTTCCCGTAACCTCCGTTGTTGAAGGCGAAACCATGTACCTAATCGTTCTGCATGATCCGTCCATCCCCTCCCCGTTTGATCCGGATGGCGATGAAGTGACTTTTGATGGATTTGATTTTGCAAACGGGAATAGCGCATGGATAAAGAGCCTGAAAGGAAGATATCCGGAAGGCAGCTGGGGCATGTACGAAATTCGCATGGACACTCCTGGTGTCCACACCGTGAAAGGCACGCTCCGCGATCCGTTTGGAGCGACCGGTGAGGTTTCGGCTTTCATCAACGTCCAGTCTAAAGGCCCTATTCCCATCATCAAGTGCCCGGACGAAGTCATCGAGAACCATTACATACCAGACGCCTTGTTCGACTCCAGCAAAAGCTACAGCCCCGTCTTCGCTGCGATCGATCACAGTCAAGATGAATGGATCGGAAGGCAGTCTTCCTATGTAAACGGAACGCAACAAAACATCACGGTCGAGGTCCAGCTGAACGTCTACGACGTTGAGGGGAGAAAATCAGAGCAGCCGGCCAGATGCACGATCATCGTCAAGCCCGACCTGCCTCCGATCGCCAAGCTCGACGTGCCGAAGCTAGGGATACGGAACGAACCGAACGTCATTTTGAACAAGTCGTTCAGTCCGGACGGCGACCAGATCGTCTCCGCCATCTACCGCTTCAAGTACGACGCGTTGAACAACGGCTTTCAGGACGATGCCTGGCAGACGATTGTCGGATCGAAGGAAAAGGTATCCTTCACGGCCCCTAAAGTCGGCAAGTACCTGTTCTGGACCGAAGTCACCGACGACTTCAACTTGAAGGACAATACGGATGACGAACCGATCGAAAGCTACACGCTGAACATCGTCAACAACGCGCCGGAAGTCTCCTTCGACTTGAAGGGCAAAAACCCGCAGCCGGATCTCGATGCGAGCACGACGATCCGTCCGGAGAAAATGATTACGTGGCCCGTCTATGTAACGAATACGAACGAAACGGTATTTGATCGGTCGCGGCTATGGAGCGTCGACGGAGGAAGCCTCATCGGCGGAGACGCCAAAAACTTCGGAGATGCCCAAAACAACACCTATTCCTTCATGCGCTATGGCGGCGAAGTGGAACTGATTAACGGCACGAAGCCAAACAACGGCTTTGGCGCCAACGCCCTTTCCCCTTGGCGAGCGTTGACGAATACGGCCTATTTCAACGATTACTTAGCGGATGAGAACGGGCGGCAAATCGAGGCGTACAGCATCTCGTACACGCAGTACAATGAAATTCCGAAAGTTCGGTCCAACAAGAAACATGTCATCTTCAGCATTTCTAATTATTCAAACTACCAAGGTAAGATGAAGATCTACGGATTGAATCCTAAGAAACTCTCGCCTCTTGTCCAAGGCAATAATCCTTATGACTGGAAAGCCAAGAAATGGAGCAAAGGAAGTCCGTATGATTATGTCATCAACCTGGGTCCATTTTCACGAAAAATGACATGGGAGCTCTCCGGTCCATACTTGTACGTCGTTCTTTCCTCTGTTGACGATGTCATCATTCGGCGTTACGATGCCGCAAACGGAACCCTTCTTCAAGAAACGACCGTGCCATCCAATATGAACCGGTTCACGGACAAAGTGAACTGGAACTTCAAGGATTGGGTCATTCACTCCACGACTTCTGGAAACGGCGTTGTCTTGAAAATGGAGAGAGATTTCAGCTCTGGCGGCAAAGACAACTACCAGGTCGGGAGCGCGTACGCGCACTTTGTTTCGGTCAGCCCCAACATGACCCTTACAACGCTGGGTTCCATTCAACGGCAAATGAACCGACCGACCCCTTGGGATCTTGCCGATTATCCATACCGGGCCGCGCCGGAGATGTACCTGGATCCCGAAGGAAACACCTACACCCTAGAAGGCTATGGGTATAAGCAAAACGAGTATCGGGACATGACCCTATTCTTCGATTTGACGATCAACAAATACGACAAGAACATGAATCTCATCTGGAGCCGATACTTATCTGAGCCAGACCAGCAGATGGCGCTGAACTCCAATTCAATCGGCATGTTCGCAGGGGCGGGCGGCTATTACGGCTACAACCCGATGTGGATGAACACATTCGCAAACGAGCTTTATGTCGATGTTTATTTCATGGGAAGCGAGCCTTACCTCCCGACGCGAATAACAAAGGTCTTCAACATGAAGTCAGGTGCTACACTCCAGAATTTATCCAACTGGAATAACGCGACCTTCAACTGGGACGGATCTTCTCAGGGGACAGACTTCTCTACTCGGACAGCCGATGGATACATCACGAACTCTACGCCGTACAATCAAGGAAACTGCACAGCCGACGGCCAAGTCTACAATCCGAGCGGTTCCTTGGTGATAAGCTATCGCGGCTGTACCTTCTTCCGCGAATACGTCGGGGATGGATCACTCTTCGCGTTGAAGCGAATCCCGAGAGAAAACTCCGAGCCGAATGCCATGATCTGGTTTACCTCTGGCGCTCCATCGACAACGCCGCTCGTCAAGCAGACGTTCACGAACGGCCAGTTCGTCTCGGACGTCTCGCTGAGCGACGCGGAAATGAAGTACAGCCAGCGCATGCTCGACGTTGATGTAGACCAAGAAGCGATGGGCTTCAGCTTCCGCATGCAAGACCCGCGAAACCGCTATGCCGTGGAGTCGAATGGCCACTCGCTGGATCTTGTGAAATACGTGAATGGCAGCCGGACCGTGCTGCAGGCCGGCAGCTATCCGTTCGAATCGGACGTGAGCTATGGCTTCAAAGTGAAGACCGTCGGCAGCAAGATCGAGGTTTTCCTGAACAACATCCCGATCCTGTCGGCGACGGATGGCCAATTCCTCGAAGGCAAGTTCGGCTACTTCGCGAACAAGGCGTATGTCAGGTTCAGCGCCTTGACGTACAAGGCCGTCGACAGCAAAGTCGAATGGTCGGCCGACTACGCCATTTGGGATGAAGGAACGGCCAAGGCGGAAGTCCAGTACGACAGCATCCAGTTCCTCGATCCGGAGAACGATCCGAAGGCCGGCTCGTACCGCTGGAGCTTCGAGCACACGCCGCGTTTCCTCAACAATCAGGGCCTTTCGGCGCTGCACGGAAAAACGTTCGAGAGCGAGCAGCTCGCCTTCGACAAAGTCGGGGATTACCTCGTGCAGCTGCGAGCCCAGGACGATCCGCATCCGGACTACCGGTATCCGGACAATCGATTCAGTGAATACCGCAAGGAGAGCAATCCGTTCGTAAAGAAAGTAACGGTTCATCGCCGCCCGGTATCGCAGTATACGGTGACGCTATCCGGAGACGGAAAAGTCATCTGGACCGACAGCAGCTACGATCCGGATCGTTACGAAAGCCCGAGCAACTATTCGACCGAAGCAACCGGCATTGAATATCGGTTGACGCGAGGCATTCTGGAGAAGAAGTTCTACTACACGACGCCTTCGGGGGACACCTTCTACGAAAAGCTCGTGACGCCGCAAGAAAAAGGCATGTACGAAATTGGGATGGCCGTAAAGGATGAGTACGGCGCATGGTCGGCCTACACCGTCAAGACGCTCCATGTCACGGTGACGGGCGCGAACAATACGCCGCCAGTGCCTGGCTTCAACCAAAGCCATGTGAACACGTATCGAGGCGTGACGATCACGTTCGACTCCACCGCATGGGACAAAGAGGACGGCGGCCGCGAGAACCTGCCGCATACGTGGTACTTGAGGAATCGGACGACGAACGGAGCCGAGACGATCGCAAGCGGCAGCCGGACGAGCTGGCAAAAGAGCTTTAGCACGATCGGCACCTTTGAAATCCGCCAGCGCGTCGAAGACTCGCTCGGTGCCGAAGCGCAAATCACCAAGACCGTGACGATTCACAACCAGATCCCGTCCGCTCAAATCACCGTGCCGGCGAGCTCCGATCCGAATCAGCCGACCAAACTGATCGAATTCAGGCCGCTTTTCCAGTGGAGCTACTGGGATGCAGACAGCGATGAACAGAGCCGGTATCAACTGAGGATTTATCGCTACGGCGGCGAATTGCTCCGGGATACGGACATTCGGCCGGGCAAGGACCGCAGCTGGCGCCCTACGACCGACCTTCCGGAGAAGGTCAACCTGTACGTGCAGGTCCGCGCCTACGACGGCTTCGATTGGAGCGCCTGGAGTGCGCCGAAGTATTTCTATCTCGAGACGAATCGCCCGCCAGTGGCCGATTTCGACTGGACGCCGAGGCCGGTCTACGAAGGCGACCCGATCCAACTGCTCGACCGCTCGTCCGATCCGGACGGAGACGCGCTTACGGCGAAATGGACCGTGCTCGACCCGTCGGGCCGAACGAGCGTGCATGCGGCTCCGCCGCTCCTTGAACGGTCCTTGCCCGGCACCTATCAGGTGACGCTGACGGTCAGCGACGGCAAGGCGGAAGCGACGGCGGCGAAGCCGATCTCGGTCGTGCCGCTTGGACTGAGCGCCGATGTCGGCCATACGGCGGACTGGAAGGAAATCCATGACCGGCTCGGCCACGAGACGGCGCAGCATCCGAAGGAGTTTTATGCCGGAGAGAAGCTGATCGTGCAAGGCTATCCGGTCCCGGCTCCGGTGCTGCAGGTGACGGCGAGCTTGACGGCCGGAGGCGGGCTGGACGCACGCACCATCCTGAAGCCGGTGACGGCCGATCGCCATTATGCGGGCGAGCTGCATGACGAGCGGTGGGCGCATTTGACGGATGGACTGTCCAAGGGCGACTATACGATCCGCTTCGAGGTGGTGTACCGCAACGGCACGCGCAAGACGGCGGACGTGCCGATCCGCATCATCGGCTCGGCGCTCGGCGCCGCGGGTGTGCACCGCAAGCAATAACGGCGTCAAACTGGACTCGCCGCAGCGGACCTGGATCAGCGGAGGAGCTTGGCGTCGAACGACCGGACCGTCGAAAAAACCTGGCCGCATCCGTGAAAAAAGCCTGGCCGCATCCGTGCATGCACGGATGCGGCCAGGCTCATGTTCAAACGGCCGCCTCCGCGGCCAGGACCAGCTCGGCAGGCGGGTCGAGCTCCTCGTCCTGCCGGACGATGCGAGCCGCCGGCGACTCCGCCGGGGCGAAGGCGAGCCGATAGCGGCCGGGGCCATCGCCGTCGCCCGCCGGCTCGAACGCTTCGAACTGAAGCTCGTACAAGCCGGCGGGCAGCTCGGCTGCCAGCGTTTCCGACAGGATGCTGCTGACCGCGATGCCGCTGCCGTCCGCGCGGAACGGCACGACGATGACGCGGACCGCGTCGGCTGCCGGCTCGGGCAGCCTCTCGTCAAGCTCCAGCTCGACGAGGCTGCGGACATCGCCGAGCGTGCCGAACGAGACGCTGCCCTCGCGCCAGGCAAAGCCTTGGCCGACATGCTCGTCCGTCCAGTCGGAATAAGGATGCTCCTCGCTGCGGTTGTACGCCGCGAGCTGAGAGTAGGATACGAGCAGCTCGGTCGTGCCCAATCGGGTCATGCGGCATCTCTCCTTTTTCAACCGGTTGAATGCGCCGGAATCGGGTAGCTTCAGTATAGCCGATCCGCCGGACGCGGAGAAGGCTCGTCAGCTGCCGTAGGACATGACAAACTTGATCCGCTTGCCGTTCGCGTACGAGGAAAGCTGGTTGCCGACCCATGCCCCTGCGCCGCGGTTGTCGGAGGACGGCACGTAGCGCACGTCCGCGCCTGCACCGCCTTCGTCGCACATCGCCATCGGCCATTCGTCGCGGTCGTAGCCGCTTTTGGTCGGGATGCCCTTGAGCGACTCCTTGCGGTTCGCGTCCGCGCCGGCCCGATCGATCGTGCAGATCGCCGAATGCCCGTCCGCGATCGCGTCGCGGATATGATCGCCGGTCAGCGGGTAGCGGTCGAACGGAAAATAAATGACGGCGTCATAGCCGGCTGCCGCCTCGGTCCGGACGGAAGCGCCCGGAAACAGCGCCGCCATAAAGGCGAGCATCGCGACAAGTCCCCAGCCAAGCTTGCGTTTCCACATAAAAATCCCTCCCAGTCGAATTGGAATCGTCCGCGGCGGCTGAGGACTGAACATCGGTTTAACCGCGCCTGAACGTTCGCTCAAGAGTATAGAGGGCAAAGGCCGGATTGTACATTTAACATTGTGTAAAAACCGCCGCTGTCCGTGCCTATGACTTTAGGCCCATCCCTGCTGGCGGCGCGCTGCCGTATAATCGGAGCGAAAGGAATCGGGCTTTTTGGCCAGCAATGGAGGACGCTAGCTTGACGATCCTGTATCTGTTCATGTTCCTGTCGCTATGGACGCTGGGACTGACGTTCCTTGCCTTCAACTTCCGCCGCAATTTCTGGATCGCGCTGACGATGCTGAGCGGCGGCATGTCCAGCTGCGCCTTCTCCATCCATCTGACGATCCTTCCGCGCCTCCAGCCGCTCGGCTGGCTGACGCCGGACGTCGAGACGATCCTCTATCAGGCGAGCGTCTTCATGATGACCGTCTATCTGTACCTTTTTCCCGCGATCACCTCGCTCGGCGCGCTCTGGATGGGCGGCGTCGAGTCCCGCCGCGCGCGTCACCTGCTTGCGTCCGCGCTGCTGCTGCCCGCCGTCCTGAACCTGCTGCGCCATCTCGAGCGGGAGCCGTGGAACGTCTTCGCCTTCGAGGAGCAGCGCCTGCTTGTCGGCTTCTATCTCGCTGCGGCCGTGTTTTTCTTCTTCCTCGCCTACTGGCGGGACGGCAGCATGTACAGCCTGAGCAACAAGAAACGCGTCGCCTGGCTGTTCTCCGCGGCGGTCGTCTGGGCGTACGTGACCGACTTCCTCGGCATGAAGCGGCTGGAGCTCCGCATGTGGGATTTCCGCCTGGAAAGCAACAACCTGTGGCAGCTGAACGTCATCATGATTTTCAGCCTCGTCGGGGCCATCCTGTACCAGCTCATCCGCAACGGCTTCCTCGGCATCAAGCTGCGCATCGAGCGCGAGCGCCGCAGCTACTCGCTGCGCGCGATCACGATGGGCGTGTCGATCCTGAACCACTCGATCAAGAACGAGATTCAAAAAATCGACTACTTGACGGAAAAGGCGGCCGGACAGCTGGAAAACGGGGAGGCGGAGCGGTCGAAGGAATCGCTGCGGCAGATCGGCGGCGTCACCTCGCATCTGCTCTCCATGGTGGAGAGCATCCGTGAAAAGTCGGACGAGATCGTCCTGCGCGAAGCCGCCGTCGATGTGCGGGAAATGCTGGAGGGCGCGCTCGGGCCGATGCGGCCTCAGCTGGCAGGTCGCGGGACGAGGCTCGAGTCGAGCGTGGAGGACGGGGAGCTGAGAGGCGATCGGATGCATCTGCTGGAGACGGTGTCGAACCTGCTGCAAAATGACGCCGATGCGGCGAAGGGCAAGGAAGGGACCATCTCGGTGCGCGCCTTTTCGACGCGCAAGCGGTTCATCGTCGAGGTGCGCGACGACGGCGCGGGCATCGATCCCGAGCATGCGCCGCGCATCATGGAGCCGTTCTATACGACCAAAAGAAACGCGTCCAACCACGGGCTGGGCCTGTCCTATTGCGCGCAGGTCGCCCAGAAGCACGGCGGAGCGATCGTCTTTCCGCCTGTCGAGCCGGGCAGCGGGACGATCGTGCAGCTGCAGCTGCCGGCATCCCGATTCCGCGCGAGGCCGCCGCTCGCCGCCGCGGAGCAGGCGCGGCATGCCTCCTCGCCGTCCGCCGCAAGCGAGGGCTGACGCCGCAAGCCCGCGCCAGCCGGCTCGCGCGGGCTCAATCATGCTCGTCGTCCGCCGCGCGCGAGGGCTGATGGAGCCGGAACGGCAGCAGCTTGCTGCGGATGCTCTTGATCTGGGACTTGATCGTATGGGCGGACTTGTACAGCCGGTCGGAAATCTGCTGCCGGCTCAGCCCCGCCCGACGCAGCTCGTACACCTCGCGCTCGGTCGGCGTCAGCTCCATCAGCTGCAGCTCGGCCCGCATCGCGCCTGCTGCGTCCGCGTGGATCTGCGCGGCGCCCGCGGCGGCTTCCCGGATCGCGCGGACGATATCCTTGCAGCTCTGCTTGGTCATATAGTTCACCGCTCCGAGCTGCAGCGATTTCAGGATGATCGAGCTTTCCTTGAGCGATGTCAGCATGATGACCTTGACGTCGCGCTCGCCGACGATCGGCCACAGCTCCTGCACCGCCTCCAGTCCGTCGAGCTTGTTGCCCGACAGATTGATGTCCATCAGCACCACGTCCAGAGCCCTGTCAAGCGCTGCCGCTTGCAGGGCTTCTTCTTTGCTTCCGCAGACGGCGGCGACCTCGATATCCGCTTCGGCGGCCAGATCGGAGCTGATGTTTTCCTGCCAGAACGGATCGTCCTCCACCAGCATGACGCGTATGCGGCGCATGCGGACCGCCTCCTCCGAGCTTGTTTTCATGGAGTATATCAAGTCCCGCCTCAGCTGAACAGGGCGAACTTCCATCATCCCCCCGCTGAACATCCGTTCCGAGGCCGGGTGATAAAAGTTCATCCTCCCCCGTCCCCCCTCGGCGCTCCTATAATCCAGGTTGTGCCCGAAAGGAGGAGAGAGCGATCACGATCACGGCGGACATCGAGGCCATCTGCGCCTGGATCAAGGGGCTTGAGCCGAATGCGGCGATCAGCCGGCACGAGCCTCCGGCCGAGCCGGCTCACGGAGACTGGACGGTGGCGCTGCTGGCGGAAGAGCGGCGGCTCGACATGACGCATGCCGTCGCGGCGGAGCGCAGCTATGCCGTCGCCTGCTACCGCTCGAGCGCCGGGGAGGCGGTGCTGGCGCTCGAGGCGCTGATCGCCTCGCCGAGGCCGGCGTCCGGTGAGGAAGCGACCGTCGTGCGCGGCCTGGCTTTGGCGAGGCTGGGACAGTCGGAGCGGCTCGAAGACGGCCTTCATCGCTGCAGCTGCCAGCTGCAAGGCACCGTGCGAGAGCGGCTCGAGCTGCCGACGGCCCCTCGAATGAAGAAGCTTCATCTGAACGACAGCCGGCAAGGCTGAGCGGCATGGAACAAGCAAATCAAAGAAAAGGTGGCGACGAACATGGGCGGTACTTGGGATACGGCAAGCCTGCCGGCGCGTCCGGGACTGTACATCAATTTCGTGAACGCGGCTGCGGCCGTAATCAAAGGAGGAGCGCGCGGCACGGTGGCGCTGCCGCTGCTGAAATACGGCACGGCGGCAAAGGAGAAGTTCTATGCGATCGAAAAGCCGGCCGAGGCGGTCGAGCTGTTCGGCGAGGCGGATGCGGCGCCGGTGCTGCTCATCCTGCAAGGAGGGGCGCGCGAGGTTCTCGTGTACACGATGACGCCGCCGACGGGCGAGGGCGACGCGCTCAAGGCGTCCCGGGCGAAAAGCTTCCTCTCGATGCGCGACCAGCTGGAGGCGAGGCCGTTCAACGTCTTCGTCTATCCGTCCGAGGTGGAGGCGTCGGAGGTCGATTTGACGCTGGCGTGGATCAAAAGCAGCCGCAAGGACGGCAAGCACTTCCTCGCCGTATTCGGCGGCACGAGGGACGAGGACAAGGACCCGGCGCTCGGCAATGCCCGCAGCGTCAAGCTGAAGGACGACTACGCGGTCAATCTGATCACCGGCGCGGAGGCGGGCGGCAAGTCCTACTCCTCGGGCGAATACGCGCCGTACGTCGCCGGCCTGATCGCCGGCACCGGCATCAACAAGTCGATCACCTACGCCCAGGTGTCCGCGACCGACGCGCTGCGGCGGCTCAAGAACAGCGAGATCGCGGCCGCGCTCGAAAAAGGCTCGCTCGCGCTCGTCCATGACGGAGAGAAGGTCAAGGTCGAGCAGGGGCTCGTGACGAGCGGAGCCAAGATCCGCACGATCCGGGCGCGGCAGGCGATCGCGACGGACATTCCGAAAACGGCGGCGGACAGCTACATCGGCAAGCTCGACAACAACGCCGACGGCCAGGCGGCGCTCATCTCCGCCGTGAAGGCTTACCTCGAGCGGCTGGAGCTGGCCAGCGTGCTGACGGACATCGAGGCCGGACTCGATCCGGAGCGCAAGTCCGAGGGCGACAACGTCTACCTGCGCATCGCCTACACGGAGATCGACAGCATGGAACGCATTTTCCTGACCATCGAGGTCTGAGGCAACCGAACCCAAGAGGAGGCATGAGATCGAATGCTGGATCCGACACGCGTCATCAACGGCGCTTACGGCTACGTGTACCATGACAGCAAGTGGCTGACGAACATCAAGTCCGCGGAAGCGAACGTGGAGATCTCCAAGGAAGAAGTGAAGCGCGCCGGAACGCGCTGGACCGCCCACAAGGTGACCGGACTGAGCGGCACCGGCACGATCAGCGGCTACAAGGTGACGTCCGAGTTCGTGGAGCTGATCGGCTCGATCGCCGACGACAAGAAGGGCAGCTTCATCACGGAGCTGATCCTCAAGCTGGAGGATCCCGAGTCGTACGGCGCTTACCGCGTCCGCTTGAAGGGCGTGACGTTCGACAAGATCCCGCTGCTGCACTACGAGGTCGGGTCGCTCGTCGAGGAGGAGCTGCCGTTCAGCTTCACCGGCTACGAGCTGCTCGACAAGCTCGCCGCGGAAGAAGCCTAGATGAATAACGGAGGTGAGACGTTCATGAGCGAAAACCGCCAGACGGCCGTCCTGCACGCGCTGCTGAGCGCCGACACGAGGCCGCAGAAGGACATCCCGATGAAGAGGCTGGGCGTGGACTTCACGATCCAGGCGCTCGACGGCAAGACGATCAGCCGCATCCAGGAGCAGTGCACGCACTTCGCGGGCAAAGGCAGCAAGCGGGAGAAAATCCTCGACGAGGAGCAGTTCGGCGCCCTCGTCATCCAAAAGTCATGCGTCGTGCCGGACTGGACCGCGCGCGAGCTGACGGAAAAATACGGCACTCCGGCCGACGCGATCATGGGGCTGCTGCTGGCGGGCGAGATCGCGAGGCTTTCCTCCGAGATATTGGAGATCAGCGGCTTCGACAGCGACGAGGAAGAAGTAAAAAACTGATCCGGGCGGGCGGCGAGCCCTTCCTGCTCCATCTGATCTTCCAGCGCCACGGCATCGCGCCGGACGAGGTGTACAACAAGGAGGAGCGCTTCAAGCGCTTCATGTACGCCTCGATGATGCTGCAGCTGGAGGAAGAGGAGAAGGCGCGGAAGGCGAGCGAGCGGGCGGCCGCCCGCAGGTAGGATTCGGTCGATCGAAAGGAGGCGCGGGCGGATATGAGCACAGGAGGCGCTGCGCCCGGACCGTCCCAGAACGCCGCGCTGGAGCAGTTCTCGCGGCTGATGGATAAGATTCGCCGTCAGATGGAGCAGCTGTCCAAGTTGGACCCGTTGGGAGCGGCCGGGCGGAGCATAGCAGACAAGCAGAAGCAGGCCAAGGATTTCCTCGAACAGATGAGAAAAGTCCGGAAGGATGCGGGCGATCAGATCAAGGCGCTCGGAAGGGAAGCCGCGGCAGGCACGGCCAAAGCCGCAAATGCCGCCGGCAATGTCGTGAGAGCCGCGGGAAGCGCATCGGCGAAGGCGGTCGGCAATGCCGCGAAGGCGGTCGGCAATGCCTCGGCGAGGGCGTCGAAAAGCATCGTCAAGGGAGGCATCCGCTTCGCGTTCAAGGAAAGGTCGATCGCTCCGCTGACCGGCATGATGAAGTCGGGGTGGGGAGGCGCGAAGGCGCTGGGAGGCAGAGCCAGGAGCTGGGCAGGCCAGAAATGGATGGACTCGACGAAGCCGGTCCGGGAAGGATGGGGCAAGGCGAAGGACGCTGTCTCGCAGGCGGCGGCTCCGGCAAGAGCGTATTTGGCCGAGCATAGCCGGCCGATGCGCGAGCGCTGGGCGGGCTACAAAAATCGCGGCGTGACGGCGGTCAAGTCGTATGCTCAAGGGCTTCGCGAGAAGGGGAGGGGCGTGTACGAGCAGCACAAGGGTTTGGTCAAGGAGCATGGAGCGGCGGCGGCAGCGATGGCCGGAGGCGCGATTGTCGCGGTCGGAACGAAATCGCTGGAGGCGGCCGAAACATTCGGCAAGGCTTCTTCGATCCTGCGGGCGTCCGCCGGAGTGCCTGGCGAGCAGATGGGGGAGCTGCTGGAGTCTTTCCGCAAGGTCGGATCGCAAGTGCCGCAAAACCTGGACGAAGTCGCCAAGGCGATGGGCACGCTGCGCGGCAGCTTGCCGCTCACGGGCGCCGGACTGGAGAAGACGTCCAAGACGCTGCTGGACGCATCTCGGCTGACAGGAGGGGACAGCGCCGCCATGGCGGAGTCGCTGGCCGGCATCATGAACAGTTGGGACGTCAAGCTTGGCGACAGCTCAGGGACGCTCGACAGGTTTTTCGCCGCGAGCCGGGCCGGAAAGACCGATATGGCCGCCCTGATGAAGGGCGTGAGCGATTCGGCCGGCTCGTTCCAGGAGATGGAGCTCGGACTCGATGCCTCGACGGCGCTGATGGCCAAGTGGCAAAAGGCAGGCATCAATCCGATCCAGGATGTGCTGAAAAAAGTGGAAGGCGGAACGATGCAGCTGCCGGAGGGCGGCTTCGAAATCATCGCCTCGCAGATCCGGCAAGCGGAGTCGATCGCCGAAGCGGCCAAACTGGCGATCGGCGTATTCGGCCAAGAGGCCGGCATCGACCTGGCGCTGGCGCTGCGCGGCAGCACCGACGGCTTCAAAGGCATGCTCGGCTCGATGAGCGAGGCGAGCGGCAGCATCTCGGCGCAGTCGCAGCAGCTGCAAAGCTTCGGCGACGGCTGGGGCGCGCTGCAGAACCGGGTCACGATCGCGCTGGCGCCGCTCGGCGAGGCGCTGCTGCCGCTTGGCGAAGGCATCGTCACCGTCATGGAGGTGTTCGCGCGCAACGCGGATATTCTCGGCATCTCGGCGGCTGTCATGGCCGGGATTCTCATCGGCGTCTTCGCGCCGTCGCTGCTCGCTTCGGCCGCGGCCGCCTGGGCGGTGGCGGCGCCGATCCTGGCGATCCTCGCTCCCGTGCTGCTCGTCGGAGCGGCGGTCGCAGGACTGGCCTATCTGTTCAAGTATCATTTCGATGACATCAAGAAGTATTTCAACGACTTTGTCGGCGGCATTCTGGAAAAGTGGAACAAGGTCAAAGGCTTCCTCGGCCTCGGGGAGGACGCGACCGTCACGGTGGCGGCCGCCGGACCTGCCGGCGCGGCCGCCCTGCCCGGCCATTACCATGGCCTCGGCTACGTGCCGTACGACGGCATGGTCGCGCGCCTGCACAAGGGCGAGCGCGTGCTGAGCGCGCAGGAGAACCGCGAGCGGTCCGGAGGAGGAGCCGCCGGGCTGGCGGTGACGGTGACGGGCAATACGTTCCACGTCCGCCAGGAAAGCGACATCGACGGCATCGCCCGCGCGCTCGCGCGTGAAATCCGCGCCGCGGGAGGGCTGATGGGATGAGCGGCATGCAATTTTGGCTGACGCCGGACGGCGGAGGCAAGCGGCTGCGGCTGCCGGTCAATCCGGCCGTCCTGTCGGTGAAGCTGTCGCAGGGCTACCAGGACCTCTCGATCGTGGCGCTCGGCGAGCGTACCGTATTCGGCGAAGCGGGCCTCAGCGAGTTTGCGATCTCCTCCTTTTTCCCCCGCGACTATCATCCTGGCTACTGCGAGCATATGGAGTTCGAGCCGCCCTGGAGCTGCGTCCAGCTCGTGGAGGGCTGGATGCGGGCCCGCAAGCCGGTGACGTTCGACATCACGGGCACGACGGTCGAGGGCGTGCCGACGACGATCCGCTCGTTCTCCTACGAGGAGCGGGCCGGCAGCCCCGGCGACCTCTATTATGAGCTCGCGCTCAAGCAGTACCGCCCGGTGCAGGCGGAGCCGGCCGCAGAGCAGGAGCGCAAGGACGGCTCGCCCACGCCGCCGGCGTTCTATGTCGTCGTCGCCGGCGACAGCCTGTGGAAGATCGCCCAGCGGATCTGGGGCGACGGCGACCGCTGGCGGGAGCTGCATGCGGCCAACCAGGCCGCCATCGGCAAGGATCCGAACCGGCTGAAGGTCGGGCTCAAGCTGGCGGTGCCGGCATGAGCTGGACGCTGACGCATGTGCGGCGTGGCGGCGAGGAGCTGGATCTGAGCGCGATGTGCATGTCGATCCGCTGGTCGGGCGATGTCAAGCAGGCGGCGCGCAAGCTCGTCGTCGAGCTGGTCAACACGGCCGACGGCCGCAGCCGGCTGGCTGAGATCGACAAGGGCGGCGAGCTGCGGCTCGCGGGCGAGTCGGGCGCGGAGCTTTTTCGCGGCGTCGTGTTCGCGGACTCGATCGACTCCGGCGGCCGCATGTCGGCGACGGCGTACGACGAGAACATCTACCTGACCAAAACGAAGGACTCGCGTCTGTTCCGCCGCATGACCGCGGACGGCATCATCCGCCAGCTGTGCGGCGAGTTCGGCGTGCCTGTCGGCGAGCTCGCCTCGACCGGCTTCGTCATTCCGAAGCTGATCCAGCGCGACAAGACGCTGTACGAGATGATGACGAAGGCGCTCGAGATGACGGAAGAGCAGAACGGACGCCGGTTCGAGCTTGGCTCGCGGGAAGGCCGGGTCGAGCTGCGGGAGCGCAGCGCGCAGCTCGTGCCGTGGCGCATCGAGGCGGGGCGGAATTTGCTGTCGGCGTCCTGCTCGCAGTCGATGGAGGAGATGAAGACGCAGGTTAAGGTGATGGGCCTCGACCCGCAGCGCACGGAGCAGGCCGTCGTCGTCCGCAGCGCCGAGCTCGCGGAGCGGTTCGGCGTCATGCAGCATTTCGTCAAGCCGAGCGCGGCGATGAGCCGCTCGATGATGCAGCAGCAGGCCGACGAGCTGCTGCGGCAGCTGGCGACGTTTGCCGACGAGGCCAGAATCGAGGCGCTCGGCATCGAGGAAGCGGTCTCGGGCGCGGTCGTCAAGGTCGAGGAGCGGCTGAGCGGCATCGTCGGCCGGTATGCGATCACCGCCGACGAGCATTCGTACGAGGGCGGCGCGCATCGCATGGCGCTGACGCTGACAGCGATGGAGGAAGCGGACTGAGGATGAAGACGCGCCGTACAACGGACAGGAGGGAAGCAGCATGGACAGAGCAGAAGGTTCGGGCGCGAGCCAGCTCGTGCAGCTCATGCGGAGCATCGGCTGGAACGCGGATACGACGATCGAGCTCGGCACCGTCGTCGCGGAGCCTCCCGAGCTGAAGATCCGGCTCGACCATACGGAGCTGGTGCTGGAGAAGGACGATCTCGTCGTCGCCGAGAGGCTGACGAGCCACATGCGCAAGGTAAAGGTGGACGCGGAGAAAGTCATGAGCGCAAGCGCGGGCTTGTCGCCCTCCTCGGCAACGCTGGTGACATCGGGAGGGACGCTTACGATTACGACGCAGAATTTGGAGATGCAAGCGGGCGACTTCGCGCTTTCGGACGCCGAGCTTACCTACATCGACGAGCTCAAGCCGGGCGAGCGCGTCATCGTCGCCGGCGTGCAGCAGGGCCAGCTGTACCTCGTCCTCGATCGGGCGGTGACGTACTGATGGCGCTGTCGCCGCTGAAGCCGCGAAGCTCGGCCGCATCCGCCGCGCCGCCGGCGCCGCGTCCGTCCCGGACGTACGCGCTCGACTTCGCTGGCGGACAGCTTGAGAACTGGCTGATCGACGGGGAAGAGGCGCTGCGCCAGGCGGTCGAGAAGGCGCTGCGCACGGCGCGCTTCCGCTATCTCGCCTGCGACTGGAGCTACGGCTCCGAGCTCGAGCGCCTGATCGGCGAGGACTTGACGCCGGAGCTGATGCGCAGCGAGGTTCCGCGCGTCATCCGGGAAGCGCTGCTCGCGGACGACCGGGTGCTGGACGTGGTGGATTTTGCCCTGGACAGCCAGGGAGACCGGCTGAGCGCCCGCTTCGCGGTCGTCCACAAGGACGGATTATTGCAGCAGGAGGTGACGCTGCTTGTTTGAGCAGCATACGAAGCAAGCGATTCTGGAGCGGATGCTGGCGGCCGTGCCGCCGGAGCTCGACCGCCGGCCGGGGTCGGTCGTCCACGACATGCTGTCGCCGGCGGCGATCGAGCTGGCCCAGCTCTACACTCGGCTCGGCCAGGCGCTGGACTGGGGGTTCGCCGGACCGCAGCAGCCGGGACCGTATCTCGACCTGCGCGCCGCCGAGATGGGACTGGCGCGCAAGCCCGGCACGAAAAGCATCGGAGAGCTGCTGTTCGCCGGAGCCGCCGGCACCCGCATCCGCGAGGGAACGATCGCCTCGCTGCCGGACGGGACGGTCTCGTTCGCGACCCGCGAGGCGGCGACGATCGGGGAAGGCAAGCAGGTCCTCGTCCGCGCGGTCGCCTCGGAGCCGGGCGCGGCCGGCAACGTGCAGCCGGGCTCGGTCAGCCGCGTGCTGGGCGATCTGGCCGGCATCGTCGCCGTCAGCAATCCGAAGGCGTTCGCCGGCGGAGCGGATGAAGAGAGCGACGCGTCGCTGCTGCAGCGGTACTATGACCGCGTCCGCACGCCCGCCACGAGCGGAAACGCCGGCCATTACCGCCAGTGGGCGCTGGAGTCGGAAGGCATCGGCGACGTCAAGGTGTTCGAGGTGTGGCAAGGAGGCGGCACGGTCAAGCTTTCTCTGCTTGGCCCGGACGGAACGCCGGCCAAGCCGGACAAGGTCGATCTGGCGCGGGCAGCGATCGAGGCGCGGAGGCCGATCGGGGCCAAGGTGACGGTCGCTCCGGCGAAAGGAATCGAGATCGACGTCGCGGCTCAGCTGCGCTTCGTGCCGGGCGTGGAGCTCGAGCCGATCGTCGCCGAGTTCCGGCGGCGGCTGGCCGCCTATCTGGCCGGCCTCGCCTTCAAGAAGGATCGCGTGCCGTTCAACCGCATCGCCGGCATCCTGATCGGCATCGACGAGGTCGACGATTACGTCAGCCTGGCGATGAACGGCGGCAGCGCCGACATCGCGCTGGAGGCGGACATGGTGCCGGTCGCGGGAAAGGTCGAGCTTGAGTATGACGTATAGCCTGGCGGAGCAGATGATGGGCATGCTGCCCAAGTATTACGAGGATGCGCTCGCCGCGCTCGCGATCATCGAGCGCGAGGCGGCGGAGCTGGCGTTCGCCTCCGGCCAGCTGGACGAGGCGTTCCGCCAGATTTTCCTCGAGACGGCGACATGGGGCTTGTCCCGCTGGGAAGAGGCCTGCGGCATCCCCGCGAGCGGCAGCAAGCCGCTCGACCAGCGGCGCTCGCTGATCAAGTCGCGGCTGCGCGGAGCCGGCACGGTGACGCTCGCCGTCATCCGCAGCGTCGTCGATTCGTTCGAGAACGGCGAGATCTCCGTCGAGGAAAAGTTCGGCGACTGGAAGGTCATCGTCACGTTCATCGGCAAGCGCGGCGTGCCTCCGAACCTGGCGGACGTGAAGTCGGCGGTGCGCGAGATCCTGCCGGCCCACCTGCTGCTGGAGTTCCAGTTCACCTATCTGCGCTGGGAAGAGCTGGACGCGGCCGGACTGGACTGGAACGAGCTGGAGCGGCTCGGCTTCAGCTGGGACGCGCTTGAAGTATGGAATCCTGCAGAAGGGAAGTGATCCGTCATGGCGCAGCTGCCTAGCGGACTCAAGACATTCGAGCCCTCGGACATCGTCCGCAGAGCGGCTCAAAATGAAAATATCGAAGCGCTGGACCGGTTCGTCGTCAAGACGAGCTCGGCCAACGTCGCCAAAAACAAGCGCGCCGCCGCGACAGGCGGCGTGCTGATCGGCCTGCCGACCGCCCCGTGGTCTTCCGCGGCGGCCGGGGAGGGAGGGCGCTGGGCGCTGCCCGCCGGCTCCGTTTATCCGCTGTCGCTGACGGTCGATCTCGGCCTGCCTTGCGCCAAGCTGGAAGGAATCAGCTTCGGCGGATGGCCGGTCCAGAGCGCCGCCTCGCTGCCGAAGGACTTCATCGTCGAGGCGAGTCCGAACGGGACCGACTGGGTCAAGACCTACGATCATGCCGGCAAGCCGGCCTATTCCCCGCTGTCGTACCTGCCGTTCTCGGCGAACGCCGATTGCCGCTATGTCCGGCTGACGGTCAAGGCGGCCGCTGCCGCCGACGGCGCCGCTTCCGTCTCCTGCCTGAGCGTGTTCAGCTCGAGCCACGGCAACCGGGATCTCGACCCGCTCGACGACGAGCGCGGCTGGGGGCTCAATGCGCGGCTGCAAGGACTCGTCGTCATGAGCGAGGGCGGCATCGTCGACGACGGGGCGGGCAAGGTGACGCTCGACGGCACGCTCATCGTCATGAATCCGGCCTCGGGCAGCTACATCCGGGTGTCGCGGGGCACATTCACGCTAGGCGCATGGGATTATCTCTATATCGATCTGCCGTTTGGGACGGCAGGCGAGATCGCGGCTCAGAAGGGCGTCTATTTGGAAAACGGACGTCCTTACGACCATCGGAACCGTCTCGTGCTCGCGCAGCGCAACGGAGTCGGCCTGGTCCATTTCAACTTCGCGATCACCTCGCGGCTGGCGGGCAGCAACACGCTCGCCCAGCGCGCGCTGACGGCCGACTACGCGGCGGGGGCGGGCAATGCCGCGAGCGCAGCCAACGCCGACAAGGTGGACGGCATCCATTTTTCCGCCGCGGGCGGCAAGCTGCAGTACAACGACGGAACGGGGTGGAAAGGCGTGGGAATCAAGCAGGTGCTGAGAGGCGAAACGTCGATCGCGAATCCGAGCGACTCCGTCAACGTGCCGATTCCGTGGATCGACCGCTCGAAAAGCTTTCTCCAAGTGACATCCACTTTATATCAGGTCAAAAGCGATGCCGGCACCTCTTCGGGCGTCTACGCGGTGCTGTTCAGCGAGCGGCTCTATCTGTTCGCCGGAGGATTGCCTGCGGGCCGGACGGTTTTCATTTCCTGGGAGGTGATCGAGTTTGCCTAGCTATTACGCGCAAATCGCGGCGGACGGACGGGTCGTCGGGCGCTGCGAATATCCGGAGCCGTTCGTGCACGGCTCGCTCGTGCCGTTGACGGAGGAGCAGTACGGACAGCCGGGCCTGCTGTTCGCCCGCTATGCGGACGGCGTCCTGGCGGGCACGGCGGCGCTGCTGACGGCCGACAAGGGGGAGCTGGCTGCGGACGGCGCGGATGCGATCCGGGTCAGGCTGCTGATCGGAGATTGGATGTCGCGGCTGGACGAGAGCTTCAGCGGCGTCGTGCCGGTGTCGGTGCAGGGCCAGACGCAGCCGGTTCAGGTCAGCGGCGGCATCGCGACGTTCACGGTGACGAGCCGCGAGCCCGGCCTGCTGCGGATCGCGACGCAGGGGCTCGATCGCAACGCGGAACTATACGTCAAGGCGGTGAAGCCCGGTGAGCGATGACACGAAGCGCAAGCTCCGCAAAGAGGGCGCGGCGGCAGCGGGCGAGACGCCGGGCATCGACGGCCGCCAGGCAGGAGGCGCGGCAGCGGGCGAGCTGGGCGGAGGGCTGCTGGAAATCCGCAGCTCCGGCGCGGAGAACTGGGATCTGATGCGCCTGCCGGCAGCGGACTCGCTGCCGGTCGCGGCGAGCTTCGAGGTCGCGGCCCGCGCCGCGAGGCTGATGAGCGAGGAGCTGGCTGAAAGGACGCTCGCGCGAACCGGGCAGACGCCATTCGAGCCGTCGCTGCAGCTCGTCTGCGAGATGCTGCAGGACGTGCTGCTCGGCCAGCAGCTGCTGCTGGATCGGCTGCAGGAGCTGGCCGATTCTGCCGAAGCGGGCGGGATCGTCGAGCCTGCCGCCATTCCATACATGAGCCTCGGCTCGATCCCGCCGCCGGCCGCCGGCGGCGGGAGAGCGTCGTCATGAGCGGAGCGACGGCGTCGGGCTCGACGCCGGAATTCCGGGGACCGCTGTCGGCGGCGAGCGCTGCCGCGCCGAACGCGGCGGTGCGGCTCGTCCAAGAGCGGCTGTCCTCGCTCGGCTACTCGGGCGCGGACGGGGCGCCGCTGAAGGCGGACGGCTGCTTCGGCCGGAATACGCTGCATGCGGTGAACCGCTTCAAGACGCGGAGCCGGCTCGGCAATGCGGGCAGCGCGGCCGGCGTCGTCGGACGCCAGACCTGGGAGGCGCTGTTCGCTTCCACGGCCGTCCGCGAGGAGCGCGTCTCGCGCGAACGGATCTATTACAGCCAGGAGGACCCGCGCTGGCGAAATGTGCCGTACACGATCGGGGGGAAGGAAACGATCGGCAGCTCCGGCTGCGGTCCGACCTGCATGGCGATGGCCGTCGCGAGCCTGACGCGCGCCAGGCCGCTGCCGACGGAGCTGGCGGCCTTTTCCGTCAAGGGCGGGCACCGGACGCGCGCTTCCGGCACGTCCTGGAGCTTTTTTCCGGCGGCAAGCCGCGAGTACGGCCTCGCCTGCAAGGCGACGGGCTCCATCGACGAGGCGCGCGCGGCGCTGCAGCGCGGCGATGTGGCCATCGCCTCGATGAAGCCGGGCCGATTCACGTCGGCGGGGCATTTCATTCTGCTGGCCGAGCCGGCGCGGACGGCGGCAGGGGAGCCGGGCTTCCTCGTCTTCGATCCCAATCCGGACAACCGGCTGTATCGCGGCGCGGTCGACGAGGGCGTGCCCGACGACGGCCGGGTGACGGCGCCGGAAGCGCTGCTGCGGCAGGAGGCCAAGCAGTTCTGGCTCTTGGCGGCCGGTCCGGCCGGCTGAGGGGGCTTGCCTGCCTTTTTTTCAGATGAGGTGCGAGAGCCGGCCGATACGGTTAATATAGGGGGAGATCAAACCGACGGACCGGGAGTGGACATCAAATCATGGAAAATAACGCAGCGCAGCGAAGCGGAGCGGGGGAGCGGACGCCAGCCCAGCCCAGCCGGGCCATGCTGGCCTCGGTCATCAGCCTCAGCCCCGTTCCCCTCCTTCTTTTCGATTCCGGCTTGAGCATCATGACGGTCAATCCGGCCTTTCTCCGCACCTTCGCCTGCACGGAGCAGGAGCTGACGGGCCTCGGAGCCGACGCGCTCGCGAGGCTCTGCTTTCCGGCGGACAGCCTCTGCAGGGCGGAGCTGGCCCGCATCCGTCAGCTGGAGCCGATCGATTGCGAGGAGGAGATGACGCTCCAGAGCGGCGAGCGCCGCATGTTCCGCATCATCGGCTACGCGCTCGATGGAGAGGAAGGCGCGGGCGGAGGGTATCTGCTCAGCCTCGAGGACGTTTCCGAGCGCAAGCGGTTCGAGCTTCAGCTGCAGGAATCGGTCGAGCGGTATACCTCGCTCAAGAAATACAATCACGACGCGGTCATTTCCCTCGATCTGCAGGGGCGAGTGATCAACTACAACCAGGAGGCCGGCCGGCTGCTCGGCATGCCGGTGGAGGAGCTCGCGGGCAAGGACTTCTCGCCGTATCTGCTCGTCGAGGAGATCGGGCCGATCCTTCGCCAGGCGAGCCAGGACACGGAAGCCGAGCGGCAGCTCAGCGGCATGCGGCATCGCAGCGGACGCGTGACGGAGATCCTCGCCTCGATCGCTCCGATCATCATCAACGGGACGATCAAGGGCTATTACCTGATCGCCAAGGACATGAGCGAGCAGAAGAAGCTGCTCATCGAAAAGGAAGCCGCCGAGGCGACGAACCGGGCCAAAAACGAATTCCTGACGATGATGAGCCACGAGATCCGCAATCCGATGAACGGCATCCTCGGGCTGACGCGCATGGTGCTCGACACGCCGCTCGAGGAAGAGGCCCGGCGCTATATCGAGCTGATCCGCAAGAGCAGCCATGCGCTGCTCCATATCGTCAACGACACGCTCGACTATACGCGGCTGGAGTCGGCCGGCGCCGAGGCGGCGGAGGAGCGTCCGTTCCGGCTTGCCGAGCTGCTCGACGAGATCGTCGCGATCCAGATGCCGATCGTCGTCCAAAAGGGGCTCAAGCTTGAAACGGCGATATCCGCGGACGTGCCGGCGGAGCTGCTCGGGGATCGCGAAAAGCTCGGCAAGGTGCTGCTCAACCTGATCGGCAATGCCGTCAAGTTCACCGATCGCGGGCAGATTCGGGCGGTCTTTTCGGCGGGCGGCGAGGATCGCGGCTCCAGGCTCATCGAATGCGAGGTATCGGATACCGGCATCGGCATTACGGAGACGGAGCAGCAGCAGCTGTTCCATCCGTTCCGCCGCATCGGCACCTATATGACTCGTGCGGAGGAGGGAAGCGGTCTCGGCCTTGCCATCTCCCGCCGGCTGGTGGAGCTGATGGGCGGCACGATCGAGGTCGAGTCGGAGCCGGGCCAGGGCTCTCGCTTCCGCTTCCGCTTCGCCGCGAAGGCCGCCCGGGATCAGCCGCCGCACGCCCTGCCGGATGCGGCGATGGCCGCGCCCGAGCCGGACGGTCCGCTGCGCGTGCTGGTCGCGGAGGACAACGAGATCAATCAGCTCGTCATCCGCAAGATGCTCGAAAAGTCGGGCCATTCCGTCCGCGTCGTCGCGAACGGCGCCGAGGTGCTGGAGGCGCTGCAAGAGCCGGAGCCTTACGATCTGCTGCTGCTCGATATTCTGATGCCGGTGCTCGGCGGCTTCGAGACGATGGACGAGATCCGGGCGATGGGGCTCGCGCGTCCGCCGTATGTCGTCGCCGTGACGGCGAACGCGCTGCGCGGCGACCGGGAAGCCTGCCTCGCGGCGGGCATGGACGACTATCTCAGCAAGCCGATCCGGCGCGACAAGCTGGAGGAGGCGATCGACGCCTATCGCAGCTCGAGCAAGGCGCTGCAGCGAGGCTGAGCCGCGAGGCGCAAGCGTCCGCAATCATAAAAAACCCGGGAACGAACGGAGCGAGGTCCGTTTGTTCCCGGGTTTTTGCAATGCGCCGACGCCTGTTCGAATCCGCTGGCGCGCGCAGATGCCTGGCTTAGAACGCCCAGTTGCCGGCGCGGAAGATCGGCTCCACGCTGCCGTCCTCGGCGATGCCGTCGATGTTCATGTCGGCGGAGCCGATCATGAAGTCGACATGCGTGATGCTCGTGTTCAGGCCGCGGGCGGCAAGCTCTTCCTGGGAAAGCCCTTTGCCGCCCTCGATGTTGAAGGCGTACGCGCTGCCGAGCGCCAGATGGTTCGAGGCGTTCTCGTCGAACAGCGTATTGTAGTACAGGATGTTCGAGCGGGAGATCGGGGAGTCGAACGGCACGAGCGCCACTTCGCCGATGCGGCGGGCGCCGGCATCCATCTCAAGCAAGCCTTCGAGCGTCTCCAGACCGCGCTCGGCCTCGGCCTTGACGACGCTGCCGTTCTCGAACGTCAGCTTGAAGTTGTCGATGATGGTGCCGCCGTAGCTGAGCGGCTTGGTGCTCGAGACGTAGCCGTTCACGCCGTCCGCCTTGGCGGCGGTGAACACTTCCTCGGTCGGCAGGTTGGCGACGAACGGGATGCCGGCCTCGTTGACGCTGTCCGCCGCCACCCACAGATGGCCCTCCGGCAGCTCGATTGTCAGATCGGTTCCCGGCGCGGTGTAATGGAGCTTTTTGTACTTGCGCGCGTTCAGATGCTCGGAGCGGGAGTTCAGGCTCGCGATATGCTCCTCCCACGCCGCCACCGGATCGTCGAGATCGCAGCGGACGGCTTTGAGGATCGAGTTCCAAAGGCTTATGTACTGCTCTTCCTCGGTGGAGCCGGGGAATACCTTGGCCGCCCATGCCTTGGACGGAGCGGCGACGACGCACCAGCTGAACTTGTCGGACTGCGTCATCTGGCGGTAGGCCGCCATCGCTTTGCCGTACGTCTTCTGGTGGTTGACGATCCGCTGCTTGTCGATGCCCTTCAGCAGGTCGGGGTCGGAGGAGACGACGCTGATGGCGGCTCCGCCCTGCTCGCCGAGCTCGGTCATTTCGCCGGCGTACCATTTGGGCTCCTCGAGGAAAGCCTCGTCTGGAGCGAGCTCATAGCGGGTGCGGGCGATCGTATCGTCGGACCAGTTTACTTTGACGGAGTAGGCTCCTGCCTCGTATGCCTTGCGGACGAGTCCGCGCACCAGGTCGGCCGAGTCGAGCGTCGCGTTGATGGCGAGCTTCTGTCCGGGCTGGATGCGGACTCCGACCCGGATGATGAGATCGGCGTAGCGTTCGATTTGCTGCTGCAATTTGCTCAAGTGGTTCAGCCTCCATTCGCGTATCGTCATGCAGTCCTATTGTACACGATCCCGTTCGAAAAAAGACAATCGCGTGCTATGATGGAAAAAACGAGCCCGCTTTCGGGCAGGGAGGCGAAGGCGATGTTCCATCGCCGGCTGGAAGGCGGCTGCGAGCTGCGGGTGCTCGCTCCTGCCGACGCGAAGGCGCTGTACCGGACGCTGGAAAAGGATCGGCGCGAGCTGGAGGCATGGCTGCCCTGGGTCGGACAGATCCGCTCCGCGGCGGACATGAAGGATTATGTGCGCTTCGAGTGCAAGCGCTACAAGGAGGGCAAGGCGATGTCGGCCGTGCTGCTGGACGGGGCGTCCGCGGCGGGCATGATCAGCTTCCAGGAGCTGGACTTCCGCCACCGCAAGGCGTCGCTCGGCTACTGGCTCGGCAGCGCCTGGCAGGGACGGGGACTGATGGCGCAGGCGGCCGCCGAGATGCTCTCGTTCGCCTACGGGACGCTGGACCTGAACCGCGTCGAGATCCGCGCGCGCACGGACAACCGCCGCAGCCGGGCGGTCGCGCTGCGCCTCGGCTTCTCGCTCGAGGGCGTGCTGCGGGAGGAGGAGCATGCGGACGGCATGTTCCTCGACCATGCCGTCTACGGCCTGCTGGCGCGAGACTGGGCGAGAGGGAGGGCGAGCACCGATGTTCCGGACAGGCAGCCTGTTTGATCCGGCCGTGCGCCGAGGCGGCTGCGAGCCGGAGGTGACGGCGTATTATTTCAAAAAATGGCAAGGCTACGCGATGGACTACCACCGCCACGACGCGACCGAGATCATGTACGTCATGGAGGGAGGCTGCCTCGTCGAGACCGAGCTGGGGACGCCGATGGAGCCGGGCAGCGCCGCCAGCCGCCTGAAGCGCGGAGACCTCGTGCTGCTCGACGCGAACGTGCCGCATCGCCTGCTCGTCCGCGAGGAATGCCGGATGCTCAACGTGGAGTTCCGCTTCGTGGCGGCGGCAGCGCCGCTCGCGGAGGCGGCCGCTCTTGCCGAGGCGGACGCGCCGCTGGCGGAGTGGCTGTCGAGGAAGGCGCCCAGCCTCGTGCTGCGGGACAGCCGGGAGCGGGCGCTGCAGACGCTGCGCCAGCTCGTGCTGGAGCTCGACGAATCCGGAATCGGCGGCAGCGCCATGTCGAGGCTGCTGCACGCCCAGCTGCTGCTGCGGCTGTCGCGGCTGGAGACGGCCCATGCGGCCGAGCGTCCGCAGGACGGCTACGTGGAGCAGGCCAAGCGCTATATGGCCGAGCGGCTCGACCAGCCGCTGCAGGCGGAGCAGGTGGCGGCGGCGGTCCGCCTGCATCCGGGCTATTTGCAGCGGATTTTCCGGCAGGCGGAGGGCGTCACGCTCGGCGGCTACCTGTCGGCGATCCGGCTGGAAAAGGCGCGGCAGCTGCTCCGGCATTCCTCGATCCCCGTGTCCGACCTGTGGGATTACGTCGGCCTCGGCAGCCGCGCCTACTTCCATGCGTGGTTCCGCCGCCAGACGGGCATGACGCCGTCCGAGTTCCGGCGCTCCGTGACGGCGGACAGCCGTCCGGACTCCGCTTATTCGCCGGGGCAAGGTTCGGATTTCGAACAATAGCCGCAGCAATCGGTTCGTTCCGCGATAACGCTTTCTTCCCGATATCGGCTAGCATAGAGCCATCAAGAGATTGAGGGAGGAGAGAGCGACATGTCATTCAAGGTTGCTTTTATCGGCGCGGGCAGCATCGGCTTCACGAGGGGGCTGCTGCGGGATCTGCTGTCGGTGCCGGAGTTCGCGGGAATCGAGGTGGCGTTCGCCGACATCGATCCGGACAATCTGGAGCGGGTGCGCAGCCTCTGCCAGCGCGACATCGACGAGAACGGCCTCGCGATCCGGATCCAGGCGACGACGGACCGGCGCGAGGCGCTGAAGGGCGCGAAATACATCCTCAACACGATCCGGATCGGGGGGCTCGAGGCGTTCCGCACCGACGTGGAGATTCCGCTCCGCTACGGCATCGACCAGTGCGTCGGCGACACGCTCTGCGCCGGCGGCATCATGTACGGGCAGCGCGGCATCGCCGAGATGCTCGCCATCTGCAAGGACATCCGCGAGTTCGCCCGCGAGGATGCGCTGCTGCTCAACTACGCCAATCCGATGGCGATGCTCACCTGGGCGTGCAACGCGTACGGAGGCGTGCGGACGATCGGGCTGTGCCACGGCGTGCAGGGCGGCCACCATCAGATCGCGCAGGCGCTCGGGCTGGAGATGGACGAGGTGGACATCGTCTGCGCGGGCATCAACCACCAGACCTGGTACGTCAGCGTCAAGACCGGCGGCGTCGACCGCACCGGCGACCTGCTGGAGGCGTTCGAGCGCCATCCCGACTTCGCCCGGACGGAAAAGGTGCGGATCGACATGCTGCGGCGCTTCGGCTATTACAGCACGGAGTCGAACGGCCATCTGAGCGAATACGTGCCCTGGTACCGCAAGCGTCCGCAGGAGATCCCGGACTGGATCGACCTGAACAGCTGGATCAACGGGGAGACCGGAGGCTACCTGCGCGTCTGCACCGAGGGCCGGCTCTGGTTCGAGACGGAGTTCCCGGCGTGGATGAAGGAGCCTGCGCTGCGGTACGAGGCGTCGGAGCGGAGCCAGGAGCACGGCGGCTACATCATCGAATCGCTGGAAACGGGGCGGGTGTACCGCGGCCACTTCAACGTTGTCAATCGCGGCGTCATCTCGAATCTGCCGGATGACTGCATCATCGAGGCGCCGGGCTACGTCGACCGCAACGGCATCTCGATGCCGGTCGTCGGCGACCTGCCGCTCGGTCCGGCCGCCGTCTGCCAGGCGAGCGTGAACGTGCAGCGGCTGGCCGTTGAGGCGGCGGTGCGCGGCGACGACAAGCTGCTGCGCCAGGCGTTCCTGATGGATCCGCTCGTCGGCGCGGTATGCAATCCGCCCGAGGTGTGGCAGCTCGTCGACGAGATGCTCGTCGCCGGCGAGCGCTGGCTGCCGCAGTACGGCGAGGCGATCGCCGCCGCCAAGGAGCGGCTGGCGGCCGGCAATCTCATCCCGACGCGCGAGTACGAAGGCGCGGCGAGGCTGCAGACCAAGACGCTCGAGCAGATGCAGGCGGCTCGCGACGAGGCCGACGCCAATGCCAGGGAAGCCGACAAGGGCAAGCGGCGCGCGGAGCAGAGATGAATGGGCAAGCGGGGCTGTCTGGCGTAATTCAATGGCTGTAACCCGAATCGATCGGGCTGCAGACATCCGAGAGCTCGGTTCAGAGAGGGTGTCCCTAAGCCTAAGCCAAGGCTTTTGGGGCACCCTCGGTTTGTTTTCATGCGGCTGCAGTTGGCGGGGTGGCTGCCTTTGCCTGCCTTTCATGATCGCGAAGCTCTTTCTCCCCGGTCTGCTATACTGGTAGAATCGAAGAGTCAACGAGAGAAGCAGGAGGCGAGCAGACGTGTCGATCGAGTGGGGGCCGCTTGGAAGAGCGGGACAGCCGAATCGTAATCCGATTCGGAAGCCGTGGCGCAAGCGGTTGCTGCCGCAGGAAGCGCCCGGGCAGCGCGACACGGCTTTTTGGCGCCGGTCGATGGCGGGCGTCTGGATCGGGGCCGCGTTCCTGTGCGCCGCTTGCGCGCAAGGGCTGCCGCTCGGCTTTGGCCCCGCCTATGATCTGATGGCGATGACGCTGGCCGGCACGGCCGCGCTCGGCATCGCCGCCTGGGCGCTGTCCTGGCTGCTGTGCTGGATGAGGCTGCCGCTGCCTCGCCGGTTCGCGGGCGGCGCGCTGGCGCTTGCCGCCGGCACGGCTGGCGCGCTGCTCGTCGCGGAGCTGCGCTGGACGGCGGCGCTGCCGCTCGCGGCCGCGTACGCGCTTGCCGCCGCCGTCGGCGGAGTAGCTTTTGCCGCCGCGCTGCCGCGGCTTCGCCTTCGCCGGCCGCAGCCGCTGGCCGCGCTGCTCTGTTCCGCCGGAGCGCTGCTCGTGCTGCCGCTCCTGCTGTCGTTGCCGGCGCCGGGCTTCGGCGGCTCGGCGGACGATGCGGACGGCGCGGGCGCTGCGGGAAGCGCGATCGCGCCGGACTTGCCGGGCCGATCCGGCGCCTACGCCTACTCCGTCTTGACCTACGGCAGCGGCACCGGCCGCCGGGCGGAGTTCGCCGCGGAGGCGGACATCCGCACCTCCTCCGCAGACGCTTCGGCGCTGCTGACGGATTGGAGCCGGCTGAAGGCGTGGTACTGGGGCTTCGAGCCCGATCGGATGCCGCTGAACGGCACGATGTGGCTGCCGGACGGAGACGGGCCGTTCCCGCTCGCGCTCATCGTGCACGGCAACCATATCGCGCAGCAGCGATCGGATGCAGGCTACGCCTACCTCGGCGAGCGGCTCGCCTCCAAAGGCTACGCCGCCGTCTCGGTCGACGAGAACTTCCTGAACTTCTCGCCCTGGACGGGCATCCCGGACGACGACATGAAGCTGCGGGCGTGGCTGCTGCTGCGCCATCTCGAGGAGCTGAAGCGTCTGTCCGGCCAGCCGGACGGACCGCTCGCCGGCAAGCTCGACTCGTCCCGGACGCTGCTGATCGGGCATTCGCGCGGCGGGCAGGCGGCCGCGATGGCGGCGGATGCGGGCAAGTGGTTCCCCGGCGATGCCGCTCTGGCCCGCTCGGTGCTCGGCGTCGCCGCGCTCGCTCCGACGGATACGGAGGAGGACGGCCAACGGGCCGTGCTGGAGCATGCGAGCTATCTCACGCTGCACGGCTCGCGGGATGCGGATCTGACCGTCTTTTACGGAGAAAGGCAGTACGGCCGCGTGCGGCTCGAGCCGGGCTCGGACCGCTTCAAGGCGGCTGTGTATATCGAGGATGCGAACCACAGCCGCTTCAACGCGGACTGGGGCACGATGGACAACTCGCTGCCGGGAGGGCTGCTGCTGCGCCAGCGGGACATGCTGAGCGGGGAGCGGCAGCGCCTGCTCGCCGCCTCGTATGTCGGGGCGTTCGCGGACGCGGTGCTCGGCGGCGACGCCGCCGCCCGCGCCTGGCTGCTGCCGGAGGCGGAAGCCTCGGATGCGAAGCCCGAGGAGACGAGCGTTTCGGCGGCGGCTGAAGCAGGCCGTCCGGAAGCCGTTTCCGGCGTCCGGACGTACCGGCTGTACGCCGACGCAGACGAGCTGCCTGTCGCCGACTTCGAGCAGGAGGATGCCCGGCAAGCGGGCTCCGGCGTGCGCGCCGAAGCGGCGGATGGCTCCAGCTTGAGCGCCGAGCCGCTGCTCGACCGCAACGGCTCGCCCAAAGGCAGTCGAGGCGCCGTCGTCTCCTGGGGAGCTCTTGGGGCAGCCGCTGAAAGGCCGGGCAGCGATGAGGATGCGGCCGGGAGCAGCGCCGCTTCGGAAGGCAGCTGGCTGAGGCTGACCGGACTGCCTCAGCCCCCGGATCCAGGCGGCGGAGGGCTGAGCTTCACGGCGGCCAACCTTGGACGCGAGCTCTGCTCCGAGGGAGCCGGCTGCGAGCCTCAAGCGCTGCAGCTCCAGGTCGTGCTGCGCGACCGAAATGGCGCCGAGGCCGAGGTCGCGGTCGCCGATGCGCTCGCGGCGGTGGAGGACGAGCCTTTCCTGCGGCCGGCCTGGCTCGACGGATTCGCCAGCGAGGGCAAGTACGACCGCCCGGCCGAGCTGGCGCGGGTGACGATTCGGCTGCCGCTGTCCGCCTTCCGCGAGGCCGAGCCGCTTCTCGATACGGACTCGCTTGACCGTCTGGAGCTGCGCTTCCGATCGGCGGACGGCGGGGCGGGGCGCATCATGCTGGACGACGTAAGCTGGTACGCCGGCGAGACGGCCGGCCGATGAGCCGGCAGCGTCGACGTTCCGGCGACTCGAGATCGTCGATTTCTCCCCCGGAATTCGTTATTTCGACGCTTGACGCTGTTCTCGCGAGCTGGCTATACTTTAGTAAGTGCCTGGGTGGCCAGGCTGCTAGATTACGAGCATCATGACCGAAAGGAAGGACGCCTCTTGAGCCAATCGAAGAGCAGCAAGAAAAAGAAGAACGTCTACGTGCCTCCAGCCAAGCAGAAGAAGGGCAACGGAGCGCTCATCTGGCTGACGATCGCCATCGCGTTCATCGCCGTCGTCATCATTCTGGGCATCAACAATTCGTCCAAGCCCCATGCGTTCAACTACGGGGAGATGCCGCGCCTCGGCGACGAGAACGCGCAGGTCAAGCTCGTCGAGTTCGGCGACTACAAGTGCCCGAGCTGCAAGCTGTTCTCCGAGCAGGTCAAGCCGCTGCTCGTCCAGGATTACATCAACGACGGCAAGGCCGCGCTGTATTTCGCGAACTACGCCTTCCTCGGACAGGATTCGGTGACGGCGGCCGTCGCGGCCCACTCCGTCTACCTGCAGGACCCGGAGCAGTTCTGGGCCTACAATGACGCGATCTATGCGAACCAAGGCGATGAGACTACCGTCTGGGCGACGCCCGAGCGGCTCGTGCAGATCGCCAAGGACGCCAAGCTCGACATCGACTTCGACAAGCTGCTGAGCGACATCAACGCCGGCGTCGGCTCCGACAAGGTCGCCGAGGAGAGCCGGCTGGCCGAGTCGACGCTCAAGGTCGGCGGCACGCCTTCGCTGTTCGTGGACGGCGAGCAGCTCCAGTTCAAAGGCTATGACGACATCAAGAAGGCGATCGACGCCAAGCTCGACGAGAAGAAATAAGCCGCCTCGCCGGATGGAATGCGCGGAGCGGAAGAGCGCGCTTGAAATCGGCTTCGCGAAAAGCGCATGACGTCCGAGGACGCGCCGAAATTTTGATGGGGAGGGTGGCGGCTCATGGCCGAACAGAACACCGATGGGGAGCTCTACGAGCATGACGAGCCGGATTCCTTTGACCAGGACGAGGACGAGCCGCAAGGACTGTGGGAGCGCTACCGCTTCTACTGCGCCTGGGTCGTCGCGCTCGCAGCGACGCTGGGCAGCCTTTACCTGAGCGAGGTCGCCGGGTACATGCCGTGCGACTTGTGCTGGTACCAGCGCATCTTCATGTATCCGCTGGCGGTGCTGCTCGGCATCGCGGCTTATCGCGGAGACCGGCAGATCGGCGTTTATGCGCTGCCGCTCGCCTGGATCGGCATCGCGATCTCCTTTTACCACAACCTGCTCCAATGGTTCCCGTCGCTGTCGGGCATCGTGCCGTGCAAGTCCGGCGTGCCGTGCAACCAGGATTACTTGAACTGGCTCGGCTTCATCACGATTCCGCTGATGGCGCTGACCGCCTTCGCCCTCATCCTGATCCTGCTGCATGTGAAGGGACGCCGCCGCTAGGCATCTTCGCAGCAGGCATGGCAGTCGCCTTCGCCGACTGACGTACCTCTCGCAGGACTGCCCCAGTCGAACCGAGATTCATTAAAGCAAGTCGCGAAGCGAGACATTAAAGCAAGTTGCGGTCGTGAAGCACGCGCCGCTTCAAGTCCATCCCGATCCGGGAGGGCTTGAAGCGGCTTTTTTCGTTCATTTCGAATCAGAAAAGGAGCCGAAGAAACGATGCCAAACTTTCAAACTGCCTATGACGAATGGCTGCAAGCCGAGATTCAGGACGAGACCAATCCGCGCCGCCGAGAGCTTCTGGAGAAAGGGCTGGGCCACGGCACGGTCGCTTTCCTCAAGCAAATCTGGTTCCCGACCATGCGCAGCTTCAAGCATCTGCATCCAGAATGGGAAGTGCGCGACGCGTCGAACGGCTACCGATATGTCGATCTGGCTTATCTTCCGGGCGGGGGCGCGAAGGGGGGCATCGAGATTCAGGGCTTTGGTCCTCATGCTCGAGATCTTGATGTAAGGCGCTTCAAGGACCTCAGCTGGAGGTACTCGATGCTGTCCATCGACGATTGGCTGTTCATCCCCGTCGCCTATCTGTCGATCGTCGAGGAGCCGAAGCGCTGCCAGCAGCTGGTGCTTTCTTTCGTCGGAAAGTTCATCGCGGGCGAAAGCGCAGGCTCGCTGACGGCGTTGGAGGCGGAGACGGTCCGGTACGCGAGGCGGGTATTTCGTCCGTTCACGCCTTCCGAGCTGACGGTCCATCTCAACGTGAGCGCCGCTTATGCAAGACGGATTCTGCATCGGCTGGTCGAGCTGGGGAGATTGAAGCAGGTGGGCGGGAATTTGCGCTATCGGTCCTATGCGCTCCCGGATTGGATGCCGCTGCCCGGGTCAGACGGATGACTCGCCTGGAGCGGGTATCTGTCGCATCAGCCGCATCGCGCGGCTGATGCGGCTCGCCCGGCCGACGGCATAGGGAGGGCGGCTCATCCAGAGAACGAATTGGCGCCCGGCCGCATCTGTCGAATCGGCTGCCTCCCGGAGGCCAGTCGTTCCAGGCACATTGGTTGCAGCTTGGGTGTGTGCGGCCTTCCGTCAATTTTGGGTCCGCTCAACGTAACGATACTAGCGAGCCTTATTTCATCGTTTGAGGCGAGTTTTGAATTCTAACGATACTGACAGAGCCTATTGGCCCTTTTCCCCTCGATTTTGAGGCTGTTTAAGAAAATAAGCTCGGTCAGTATCGTTAGATTTTTTTGGAGCCTTCTTTTCCACGAATAGCGTCTGTCAGTATCGTTAGATGGATAGCCAAGCGTCCGGCAACGCTTCAAGCCGGGCCGCCGAGGCATGCGGCGATCTCCGAGCATGCCGCCCCCCCGGGCGCCTGCCCTGCCGGCGTTATACCGAGGATAAGCCGCCCTTGCTGCCGAAGCTGCCGCCCGAATCATGCGACAATTCGCCACCTCTGATTGACCCGGCCCTGCGGCGGGTATATTCTTAGGGCAAGAGCTTCGTAAAAGCGTTTTCATTTTTCGGCGATCCTACATAAAACCGCGCATGCAGATCCCGTTCAAGCAGGCTTTGCGGGCGTCCGGCCGCCTGGTCCGCCTCCGGGACGAGGCGGCGGCGCATCTGCGTCAAGTAATCTATCATGGCGTGGCGCAGGTTTGCTATAATGGAACTACTTTCACCCGAATGCCGCCTGCCTTAAGCGAGAATGATCCGGAGGTGTCCCCTATGCCTACACTCAAGCCCAAGCAGCCCGTTCCATCCGATCCGGCCGTCCTGGACGGCCGGCCCGCCAGCATCGACCAGCCCGCCGACTCCAAGCCATCCGCCAAGCCGAGAGCTTCCGCCAAGCCGAAGCCATCCGCCAAGTCCAAGCAAGACAAAGCGCTCCTCAAGGACGTGTACCTGTTCAACCGCGGCGAAAACGACTTCGCCTATCGCACGTTCGGCGCGCATGTCAGGCTCGAGGAACGCCGCCGCGGCGTGCGCTTCACCGTCTGGGCGCCGAACGCCCGCGAGGTCGGCGTCGCCGGCGATTTCAACGGCTGGGACGGCGGGCAGCACCGCATGGAGCCGGTCGACGCGACCGGCGTCTGGTCGCTGTTCATTCCCGGCCTCAAGGCCGGCGACCTTTACAAATACGAGATCGTGACCGCGGACGGCCGCAAGCTGCTCAAGGCGGATCCGTTCGCCTTCGCGAGCGAGCTGCGCCCGAACACCGCCTCGGTTGTCGCCGACCTGTCCGGCTACAAGTGGAAGGACGACGAGTGGGAGCGGCGCAAGCGGACGACTTCTCCGTACGACCAGCCGATGCTCGTCTACGAGATGCATCTGGGCACCTGGAAGATCAAGGCGCCGGAGGTGTTCTACAGCTACGACGAGATCGGCGGGGAGATCATCGACTACGTCGTCCGCATGGGCTATACCCATATCGAGCTGATGCCGCTCGCCGAGCATCCGCTCGACAAGTCGTGGGGCTATCAGATCACCGGCTACTTCGCGCCTACGGCGCGCTACGGCCCGGCCAAGAGCCTCATGAAGTTCATCGACCGCTGCCACCGCAAGGGCATCGGCGTCATCCTCGACTGGGTGCCCGCGCACTTCGTCAAAGACGAGCAGGGACTGCGCCGGTTCGACGGCACGCCGCTCTACGAGAGCGCCGACCCCAGCCTCGCGGAAAAGCCGCTCTGGGGCACGAACGCCTTTGATTACGGCCGCACGGAGGTGCAGAGCTTCCTCGTCTCCAACGCGCTGTACTGGATGGACCTGTTCCATGTCGACGGCCTGCGCGTCGACGCGGTCGCGAGCATGCGCGACTTGACGATGGATAAGCCGCCGGAGCTGCAGGCGCGCAACATCTACGGCGGCACGCGCCACCTGGAAGCGGACGCTTTTCTCCAGAAGCTGAACAAGGCGGTGTTCCGCTATTTCCCGAACACGCTCATGATCGCCGAGGACAGCTCGCCGGAGCCGGGCGTCACGGCGCCGGTGCACGACGGCGGGCTCGGCTTCAACTTCAAGTGGAGCATGGGCTGGATGAACGACATGCTCCGCTACATGCAGCTTGATCCGTCGCAGCGGTCCCAGCGGCATGACTGGCTCACCTTCGCGATGATGTACCACCACACGGAAAACTTCATCCTGCCGCTGTCCCATGACGAAGTCGTGCACGGCAAAAAGTCGCTGCTGAACAAGATGCCCGGCAGCTACGAGGAGAAGTTCGCGAACCTGCGCCTGTTCTACGGATTCTGGATGGCCCATCCCGGCAAGAAGCTGCTGTTCATGGGAGGAGAATTCGGCCAGTTCGACGAATGGAAGGATAGCGAGTCGCTGGACTGGATGGTGCTGGAGTACGACTCCCACCGGTCGATGCAGCAGTACGTGCGCAAGCTGAACGGCTTGTACCGCAAGCTGCCGCAGCTGTGGGAGCAGGACTACGATCCGGCCGGCTTCGAGTGGATCGACGCCGACAATGCCGAGCAGAGCGTCGTCTCCTTCATCCGCAGGAGCAAGGACGGCGGCTACGCGGTCGCGGTCGCCAACTTCTCCCGCAGCTCCTACGAGGACTACCGGATCGGCGTGCCGGACAAGGGCAGGTTCAAGCTGCTCCTGCACAGCGACGACGCCCGGCTCGGCGGAGCCTCGACCGGGCTTCCGACCTCCATCTCCAGCAAGCAGGCTCCGATGCATGGCCGCGACTACAGCCTTACCCTGCACTTGCCCCCGCTGTCCTTCCAGCTGCTTGAGCACCAGCCGAGGGGAACACACTGACACGAGGAGTTGGGACCATGGGCCAAAAAGAAATGATCGCCATGCTGCTAGCCGGGGGAGAAGGAAAGCGCCTCGGCGTCCTCACGAAGGACCTGGCCAAGCCGGCCGTCCATTTCGGAGGCAAATACCGGATCATCGACTTTACCCTGAGCAACTGCATGCACTCGGGCATCGACACCGTCGGCGTCCTGACCCAGTACCAGCCACTCGTCCTCAACCGGTATTTAGGCATCGGCAGCCCATGGGGCCTTGACCGCAGCGATGGCGGCATGGCCGTGCTCCCGCCCTATGTCAAGTCCAAAGGCGGCGACTGGTACAAAGGCACCGCCAACGCCATCTATCAGAACATGGGGTTCATCGACCGCTACGAGCCGGAGTACGTGCTCATCATCTCCGGCGACCACATCTACAAGATGGACTACGAAAAGATGCTGGAGCATCACAAGTCGACCGGCGCGGACGTGACCGTCGCCGGCCTCGAGGTTGACATCAAGGAAGCGAGCCGCTTCGGCACGATGATTCTCGGCGAAGGCTTCCGCATCGTCGACTTCGAGGAGAAGCCCAAGCATCCGGTCAGCAACGTCGTCTCGATGGGGGTCTACATCTTCAGCTGGAAAGTGCTGCAAAAATACTTGATCCGCGACGAGGCGGACCGCAAGTCGTCGCATGATTTCGGCAAGGACATCATCCCGGCGATGCTCGAGGACGACATCCATCTGCACATGTACCCGTTCAAAGGCTACTGGAAGGATGTCGGCACGATCGAGAGCCTGTGGGAAGCCCATATGGACCTGCTCGGCTGCGAGCCGCAGCTCGATCTCGGGGACAGCGACTGGCGCATCTATTCGACCCCCCACAACCGGCCCGCCCACTACGTATCCCCGGCCGCCTCGATCCGCGAGTCGATGATTACGGAAGGCTGCGTCGTCGAGGGCGAGGTGTCGCGCTCGGTGGTGTTCAGCGGCGTCGAGATCGGCGAGGGCAGCCTCATCTCCGAGTCGGTCATCATGCCGGGAGCCGTCATCGGCGCCGGCTGCAAAGTATACCGCACGATCATCGGCGAGAACGCCGTGCTTGAGCCGGGCGTCATGCTCGGCTCTCCGGATGGAACCGAGATCGGCGTCGTCGGCAGCGACGAGAAGATCGGCCGCAATCATTCGCTCCAGGAGGTGCAGCAGCCATGATCAACAAAGCGATGGGCGTCGTCAACCTGATCCACGAGACCGACGAGCTCGAAAGCCTGACCGCGACCCGCTGCCCGGCGACCGTGCCGTTCGGCGCGCGCTACCGGCTGATCGACTTCATCCTCTCCAGCATGGTCAACTCCGGCATCTCCAAGGTGGCGGTGTTCGCCCATACGAAGTACCGCTCGCTCATGGACCATCTCGGCTCCGGCCGTCCGTGGGACCTGCATACGCGCCAAAGCGGGCTGTTCGTCCTGCCGCCGTCCTCCGACCAGATCCATGAGCTGAGCCGCGGCGACCTGTACCATTTCTACCAGCACCGCGACTACTTCCAGCGCTGCAAGCTCGAGTACGTCGTCGTGACGCGCAGCCATATGGTGTGCAACGTCGATCTGGACGCGGTCATCGACTACCACGAGAGCCAGAACGCCGACATTACGGTCATCTGCAAAAAGCAAGCCGACCTGCTCGGCGGCAAGACGCGCAAGGTGGAGCTTGGCGAGGGCGGACGGGTCAAGGACATGCAGGACCATTTCGGCAACATGGATTCCGACGTGCACTCGATGGAGATCTACGTCATGAAAAAGGATCTGCTGATGGACCTGGTGCAGACGTCGCTGGCCCAAGGCCAGGACCATCTCGTCCGGCACGCGATCCTGTCCCGGATCGACCGGCTGCGCATCTTCGGCTACCTTTACGAGGGGTATCTCGGCGTCGTTAATACGGTCGAGGCCTACTACCGGACCAGCATGGACCTGCTCCGTCCCGAGGCGTGGCGCGAGCTGTTCTTCCGGCCGGGCCCGATCTTCACCAAGACCAAGGACGAGCCGCCGACCCGCTACCTCGAAGGGGCAAAGACCGGCAACTCGCTCATCGCCAACGGCTGCAAGATCGAGGGCACGGTCATCAACAGCGTGCTGTTCCGCGGCGTCCATGTCGGCAAAGGCGCGGTCATCCGCAACAGCATCGTCATGCAGAACGGCGTCATCGGCGACGGGACGCAGCTGGACCGCGTCATCCTCGACAAGGAGAGCCAGGTCGAGCCGCATCGCGATATCCGCGGCACGGCAGGCCTGCCCTTCGTGGCGGGCAAGAGAAAGACCATCTGATGGTCTTTTTCTCTATTTGCGCCTAAAAAGCCAACATCCGACCGCGCTTCGGCCGATACTAACCGTTAGATGAGCCCGGCCGACATTCCGGCCTGCCCCCGCGCACATAGACAGAGCGGAACGGCGGAGCCAACCTGGAGGGAACCCTACTCATGAATGTACTTTTCGCAACATCGGAAGCGGTGCCGCTGGCCAAGACCGGCGGACTGGCCGACGTCGCCGGCGCGCTGCCCAAGGCGCTGCGCCAGGCGGGCACGGAGGCCCGCGTCATCCTGCCCAAGTACGACACGATTCCGTGGACGCTGGCGCAGCGCTTCCGCAAGATCGACGAGTTCACGGTGCAGCTCGGCTGGCGGACGCAATACTGCGGCCTGCTCGAGGGCGAGGTGGATGGCGTCGTCTATTATCTGATCGACAACGAGTTCTACTTCCATCGCGGCGGCCTGTACGGCTACGGCGACGATCCGGAGCGGTTCGTCTTCTTCAGCATCGCCGTGCTGGAGGCGGCGCGGAGGATGGACATCCGCTGGGACGTCCTGCACTGCCATGACTGGCAGACGGGCCTCATCCCGTTCCTGCTCAAGCGGCGCTATTTCGCCGACGATCGACTGTCGTCCGTCCGCACCGTGTTCACGATCCACAACCTGCGCTACCAGGGCGTGTTCGGCAAGCAGGAGATGATGGATCTGATCGGCATGGGGCCGGAGATCTTCGCTTGGGACGGCCTCGAGCATGACGGCGCGGCCAACTGCATGAAGGGCGGCCTGCTCTACGCGGACAAGCTGACGACGGTCAGCCCGACGTACGCCGAGGAGATCAAGACGGAGTACTACGGGGAAGGGCTGGACGGCATCCTGCGCATGCGGGCGGGCGATCTGGCCGGCATCGTCAACGGCATCGACACGGAGCTGTTCGACCCGATGAACGACGAGGCGATCGCCGTCCCGTACCTGGACTCGCTGGAGCGCAAGCGCCAGAACAAGCTCGCGCTCCAAAAGGAGCTCGGGCTGCCCCAGCGCGAGGAAGTGCCTGTCATCGGCATCGTCTCGCGGCTCGTCGAGCAGAAGGGTTTCGACTTGATCGACGGCGTGTTCGGCGAGCTGCTGGAGGAGGACATGCAGCTGGCCGTGCTCGGCTCCGGCGAGTGGAAGTACGAGGAGATGTTCCGCTCGGCCTCCCATACCCGCTACGACAAGGTCAGCATCGCGACCGGCTTCAACGACGGGCTCGCCCGCCGCATCTACGCCGGCTCGGACCTGTATCTGATGCCGTCGCAGTTTGAGCCGTGCGGCCTCAGCCAGCTGCTCGCGCTCCGCTACCGGAGCGTGCCGATCGTGCGCGAGACCGGCGGGCTCAAGGACACCGTCCAGCCTTACGACGAATATACTGGCCGAGGAAACGGATTCAGCTTCGCGAGCTACAACGCGCATGACATGCTGTTCACGATCCGCCGAGCGCTCCATTTCTACCGCGAGCCTGCCGCCTGGGAGGCGATCGTCCGCAATGGGGCCGGGGACGACTATAGCTGGAACCGTTCCGCCCGATCCTACATCGACCTGTACGAACAACTCGCGCCCGAGCGGAAGGAGAAGGATTCATGGCCCGTCACCTCGTAATCGGAAACGGCAAGATGCTGCTCAACCTCGATCAGAATTTCTATATCCGCGACATTTACTATCCGTACGTCGGTCAGCTCAACCACGTCGGCGGCCAGTATTGCCGCCTCGGCCTCTGGACCGAAGGCCAGTTCAGCTGGCTGGAGGATCCGGCGTGGTCGAGGGAGCTCGGCTATATCGAGGACTCCCTCGTCACCGACGTCACGGCTCGTCACGGCGGACTCGGCGTCGAGCTGCAGATGAACGACGGCATCCACCAGCGCGAATGCATCTATTTGAAGCGCGTCGTCATCCGCAATCACGCCGATCGGGAACGGGAATTCCGCCTGTTCTTCCACCAGGACCTCATGATCGACGGCACGGAGGTCGGCGACACCGCCGCCTACTATCCCGACAACCATACGCTGTTCCACTACAAGCGCTCGTCCTACTTCATGTTCAACGGCTTCTCCGACGAAGGCGGCATGTCCCAGTACTCGACGGGCATCAAGCGGTTCCACTCCGCCGAGGGCACATGGCGCGACGCCGAGGACGGCGTGCTGATGGGCAACGCGATCGCCCAAGGCTCGGTCGACAGCACGATCAGCTTCCGCACGGTCGTGCCGGCCGGCGGCGAGAAGACGGTCTATTACTGGATGTCGATCGGCAAGAGCCTGGAGGAGGTCAAGCAGCTCAACGACTACGTCCAGGACCAGCATCCGGAGAAGCTGCTGAGCCGCATCGTCGTCTACTGGAACCACTGGCTCGGCCGTGCCGAAAAGGATCTCGGCGACCTGCCGCCGGAGGTCGCCCGCATGTTCCGGCAGAGCCTGCTGCTCGTGCGCACGCAGACGGACGAGCGCGGCGCGATCATCGCGGCCAACGATACGGACATCCTGCAGTACAACCGCGACCACTACAGCTACATGTGGCCTCGCGACGGCGCGCTCGTCGCCGATGCGATGTCGCTGGCAGGCTATCAGAGCGTCATCGCGCCGTTTTTCCAATTCTGCTCGGAGGCGCTGACGCCGGACGGCTACCTGAACCACAAGTTCAATCCCGACGGCACGGTCGGCTCCAGCTGGCATCCGTATACGGTGCAGGGAGCGAAGCGGCTGCCGATCCAGGAGGACGAGACGGCGCTCGTGCTGTTCGCGCTGTGGCGGGACTTCCAGCGGCATCAGGTGATCGAGCTGCCGCAGTCGCTGTACAGCAATCTGATCCGCAAGTCGGCCGCGTTCCTCAGCAGCTACATGGAGCATTCGCTCTCGCTGCCCAAGCCGAGCTACGACTTGTGGGAGGAGCGCTACGGCATCTGGACGTATACGGCGGCTTCGGTATACGGCGGGTTGATGGCCGCTTCGTTCTTCACCGACCTGTTCGGCGACTACGAGCGCAGCGACCACTACAAGCGCACCGCCGAGGAAGTCAAGCACGGCATCCTCACGCAGCTGTGGGACGAGGCGAGCGGCCGGTTCGCGCGCGGGCTCGTGCAGAAGGACGGCGGCTGGGTCAAGGACATGACGCTTGAGAGCAGCCTGTTCGCGGTGCTTGAGTTCGGCGTGCTGCCGGCGGACGACGAGCGCGTCGTGCGCACGATGACGGCCATCCGCGACGGCTTGGCCGTACGCACCGACGTCGGCGGCATCGCCCGCTATACGAACGACTACTACTTCCAGCAGTCCGGCGAGATCGACCGGGTGCCGGGCAACCCGTGGATCATCTGCACGCTGTGGGTGGCGAACTTCGAGATCGACTCGGCGCGCTGTCTCGCCGACCTGGAAGCGCCGAAGCGCACGCTCGAGTGGGTCGTGCGGACGGCGCTCGAGAGCGGCGTGCTGCCGGAGCAGCTCAATCCGCATGACGGCACGCCGCTGTCCGTCGCGCCGCTCACCTGGTCGCATGCGACGTTCGTGCAGAGCGTGAGCAAGTACGCGGCCAAGTACAAGGAACTGTCCTGACATCCGGTTACCGGCTGGCGTGCCGAATCCAAGGCACATTTCTGCCTTGGTCGGTCCAGTTCCCGGCCGGCGAGCCGGAACCAAGGCACATTTCTGCCTTGGTCGGTCCGGTTCCCGGCCGGTGGGCCGGAACCAAGGCATAATTCTGCCTTGGATGGCCAGGTTACCGGCCGGCGTGCCGAATCCAAGGCATAATTCTGCCTTGGTCGGTCCGGTTACCGGCCGGCGTCTACTCCTCCCGAAAGATCGCCAAGGCGGTTCGCAAGTACATCCTATCCATGCACTGTCTCGGCAAAAATCTTGTCGCCCATGCGGTCCACCGCCGCCGCATACAAGACACGAATGAGGCGGGTTTCGGGGAGTCCTCGGACAAATCCATGGGCAGGGCAAGCGGGTCCGTGGTCTATTGAATGCACAACAAAATCTTCCTTTTTGGCCGATGTCGGGGGGATACCTGCATCATGCCAGAGGAAGATTTTTTAGTATTTAACCCATCTTAGAAGAGGATGTCCCTAAGCCAAGGCTTTTGGGACACCCTCTTTTTGCTGCGAGCTGGACTTAGATGAAAAAGGCGCGCGAAATGATGACGAGCAGGATGAACAGGACAAGGATGACGCCCGTGCTCGTGCCGAGTCCGCCATAGCCGGCTCCGACGCCTTCTGCCGCATAACCCATCGCAATTCCTCCCGGTTACATGTCATGGAGCGAAGTCCGCGAACGGCCTGCCATGCGGGTTGCCGGACTTCACATCCTCACTGTATGCGGCGGGCGGGCTGACGGACCCCGGCAGCTGTCCCGGATCAGCCGAAAGAATCGGGCGGAGCGGCTCTCCGGAGCCGGCCGGCTCCGCCGACTCGATGAGCTCTGTCGCCGCCGGCGTAGGCTCCGTGCTGGCGGTGATGGCATAGGCGTACTGGCGGAAATGCTTCAGCCTCGACTCGAGATTGACCTCGACGGCGTTGCCGCCGAGCAGGACGGATGCGGAGCTGTAGGCGATCACGTTGACGCAGCCGACCTGGATGGCCGGACATGGATTGGAGCGGATCGTGCGGACGTCCGCTTCCTCCAAGGATTCCTCCTCGATGGGGTTGAACGGCTTGACGAACAGGGAGTAGCCGGCGAAGTCCACCTCGCCGCCCGCCCGATGGTCGAGCTGCCGCTGCACCGCCAAGCCGGTGACGCGCGCGTTGACGCTGCCCGTGTCGCCGAACTGGACGACGGAGGAGAGGCCGATGCTGATCAGCTCGGCGGAGCCGATGTACGACGTGCGGATCGAAGCGTCGGAATCGATCATCCGCCGACCACGTTGACCGGACCGGTCGGGTTCAGGAAGCTGTTCGCGCCGAACGGAATCGGGCCGCCGGGCGTGACTTCCGGCTGAACCGTTTCGCCGGTGCCGGCGATCGGCACGACCGACTGGCCGCCTTCGCTCTGGATGATGCCCGCCTCCGGCGCCGCCTGCGGCTCGGGCAGCGGCGCGAACGGACCGATGATGACCGCCTCCGGCGGCGTATCGAAGATGGAATAAAGCGTGATGGCATCGGTGTCGCCGATCTGCAGCATCGAGGCCGCGGCGACGCCGGTCAGCTCAAGCGAGCCGACCGACAGCACATGGTTCGTGATGTTCACATTCATCGCCAAGTGGAATCAGTCCTTTCTACGCTGCGGCGCGATCCGCGCCAGCTGGGCCGCGTACTGCTCCAGCGTGGTCTCCGCGTCGCGAATCGCGCGCTGGGCCGTCCGCTGGAGCTGCTCCCTCCGCAGCGGGGAGCCGGCCGCGGCCTGCATCGCGCTGCGGGAGGAGAGCTCTTCGTTCAGATAGAGGCGGATCCGGTCGGGAAGCTGGCGGCGCACGTCTTCGATGACCATCTGCCGATGGGAGGGGTCCAGCTCCAGCCGATGGCCGCGGGCCGCGCTCTCCAGCTTGTCGTGCGCCGACTCGCTCAGCCACTGGTGGACGACGCTGCGGACGTCGGTGAAGCCGGGCAAGGCGCCGGGCTGCGGAGCCGGAGCGGCGCCGGCTGGCGGAACGGCCGCGCTGCCGGCCGGCGGCTGCCCGCTGAAGTTGTCGAGCGCCGGAGCGGTGAAGGCGCCCGGCCCCGGCTGCAGGCCGCTTTGCGCTCCCGGCACGCCGAAGCCCGCAGAGCCGGGAATGAGTCCCGGCGCATTTGGTCCGCCGGGAGGCGCGATACCGCTCGTGCCGGCGGCCCCGGCGTTCGGCGCGCCGGGCGGACCGGAAAATCCGGGCGGGGCGGCAGCGCCCGGAGCGAGCGTCTGTCCGCCGGCTTGCGGCGGCAAGACGCCCGGCGCCTGGCTGCCGACGAGATTCGGCGCGAGCGCAGTGCCCGGCGCATTGCCGAAGCTCGGCTGCTCGGGGCCGGGCGTCCAGGCTCCTGCCGGCGCGCCCGGCCCCTGGCTTCCCGCAGGAGTCGACGCGATGCCGCTCCCTGTGCCTGAATGGGCCGCCTGGGCGGCCAGCTGCTGCGCGATGCCCGGCGCGGCGGACTGCGGGATCGGCAGCGGATACACCTTGGCGCCGCCCTTCACCTGGGAGGGCAGAGCCATCTGGCCGAACTCCTGCATCTGCGCTTCGGACGGCGCGGTCATGCCGATGTTCAGCGTCCCGTCGAGCTGCTCGACCTTGAGCTGGTCGAAGTTGTACTCCAGCTTCTCGATCGTATAGGAAGGACGCGTCTCGAGCTCCGCCAGCCGGCTTTCGATCCGCTTCATGGAGGAGGTCAAATGCTCGTTCAGCCGCTGCTGGGCCGTCCAGCCGGCGGCGAGCGCCTGCAAGCAGCGCTGCAGGCAGACCGGATCGAGCAGATTGCCGGCGCAAGGATATTCGGCGGCAGCCTGCTCGGCGGCTGCTTCCGAGGCTTGATCGGGAACAAACGGGAAGGGCGGCGCCGAAAAGGGCCAGCCCTGATAATGCTGCCATTTTTGGACCCAGTTCGGGTCGATGGAGGCGATTGCTTTTGGAATCGCCTCTTCGTTCAAGCCCGGCGCGAAGTTAGGGTCGATGCCCGGGATGCCGATGCCGGCCGGAAAGGCTCCGGGCGGAAAGCCGGCAGGCGCAGCGCCTCCGGCAGCCGAGCCGAGCGGAGCCGCTTGCGGTCCGGACGGCGGAGGGACGGGAGCGGGCGGCGGCACGAACGGGGGCGCGAAGGAGGTCTGGCCGGGCGGCTGCAGCCAGCTGCCCGAGCTGGCCTCCGAGCCGCCCGGTTCGGGCACGACCGTCGCGCCGGGGATTTGGAACGTATTGTCGCCTTCGATGGCGGGCGAAGCGGGAGTCGCTGCCGTGATGCCCGGAGCCGGCGACAGGCTAGGGTCGGGCGGTGCGGCGGGCGGCGGAGCCGCCGAGGGAGGCCAGCCCGCCTGCGGAGGCAGGGCTCCGCCCGCAGTCCATCCGGCCGGCTGCGGCGCAGCGGCCCAGCTCCCGGCCTGCGGGCCGCCTGGAGGAGCGATCCAGCCCCCGGCCTGCGGGTCGCCTGGAGGAGCAATCCAGCCCCCGGCCTGCGGGCCGCCTGGAGGAGCGATCCAGCTCCCCGGCTGCGGCGCGCCTTGGGGGGCGTTCCAGTTCCCCGCTTGCGGTGCGCCTTGGGAGACGTTCCAGCTCCCCGGCTGCGGCGCGCCTTGGGGGACGTTCCAGTTCCCCGCTTGCGGCGCGCCTCCGCCGGGGAATCCGCCGCCCCATGCGCCGGGAAAGCCAGGCGAGGGGGCAGGAGCTCCCCACGATCCCGGGACGCCGCCGCCCGGATAAGGGGGCCATGCGCCAGGGCCGGCCGCAGCTCCGGGATAGAGAGGCGGCCAGCCCGCGCCGCCGCCTTTCCCGCCCATCATGCCGGGAAAGGCTCCTCCGAGCCCCGGCCATGCCATGCTTTTGCCGAGCAGCTTCGGTACGATGCCGCTCCCCATGCCGCCCATGCCGCCGGTTCCGGTCAGCATGCCGAGCAATGGGTTGCTCAGGAAGGAGCGGTTCGGAGGAGCTTCGGGCGCTCCGCTCGGGGAAGATCCGCCGGAGGCGGAAGAGTCCTTAGGGTCCATCCGGGACAGCACCTCCTTGGCGGATCAGCTTGGATTGGGCAAAGGAACGAAGTTCAGGGCGTTGGAGCTTTCTTCGGCGGCGGTGAGCGCCTCGGCCGGCTTGTCGAAGCCGCCCGAGTTGTACAGCTGAGAGACCGGACGGATGGAGCCGGCGCTGCCGATCTGGAGCACCGAGCTGTTGGCGACGCTGTCGACGCGCAGCTGATGGATCGTGATCGATTGATGGACGGTCAGGTTCATATAATGTTCGCTCCCGACGCCACTTCATTGGTGGAGTTGTCCTGCAGGTCCGGATCCAGCGTATTGGTCGCGCTCAGTCCGTTGTTGGCGTTCGTGAGACCGCCGGTGAGGAAGGAGCCGGAGCCGGCATACGTCTTGGATGTGCTCGACGGAGAGATCTGCACCGTATCCCCGAACTGCACGACGCCGCTGGAGCCGATGCTGACGATGTTGACGAAGCCTACAGCTGCTGGCATGGGATTCACCTCGTATCGGTATCGGAAAGATAGGCGAGCCGCAGCCACGCCCGGGCTGCCGCCTATATCCCCACTATATGCGGCATTCGCCCAAATGTTCCAAAAGGCGGGCCGTCCCGGCGAAAGCTGTCACGGCATGACGGCTCCGTGCATAGCGTAGGCATGAGGAGGCGAATGCCCATGGGCGAGAGATTCGAGCGGCTGCAGGATTGGCTGTCCAGGCAGCAGCTCCCGAGAGGATTTGAGATGATGAAGGATCCGGAATGGGTGGCGCGGTTCGTCAAAGGCATGATGGAAAGCGCGATGAGCGGCAATCCGAGCGCCGGTCTGTCGGGACTGCAGGAAGCGGCGGCCGAGCCGGAGGCGCGGGAGAAGGAGTTCCAGGCGGCGATCTCCTCGATCGAAGCCCAGTGGAGCGAGAGCCGCGACTATCTCGTGCTCAAGCTGCCGATGAACGGCGATCCGGACTGGGATACGCTGCGCGTGATGGCCAAGGAGGAGCGGCTCAAGCTGGAAGGACTTCCCGGACGCAAGCCGCAGGTGCTGAAGCTGCCTTCGCCGATCCTGCCGCGTTCGACGCGGGCGGTGCTGCGGGGAGGCGTGCTGCGCATCCGGATGAAAAAGAAGCCGGTGAGCCGCTATATCACCATTTCGGTCGAAGAGGGCATGGATTGAGTCCGCTCGTCAAGCCGGTCGAGCCGAGCGGCAGCGTAAAGCCGGTCGAGCGATGTCGGCCGCGCATGCCGCAGCGGCATGCCGGCCGCCTCGCGAGCGGCCCGGTCCGCTCGGGCGCACAGCGCCTAGCGGATCGGGCGGCACGGGCCTAGCGGCCCGGCCCGGATGCGGGTTGCGTTCGGCAAACGCTTCCGATATGATGCTAGAAGGAGATTTCTTTACATAAGGAGTGTCATAGGTGACTGCCGTAGATGTCAGCAACGTGCCGGCGGGCTTGTTCGTGCTCGGCGCCGTCTTCATCCTGCTTATCTTTTCCTTGCTCAGCCTCGGGGTGCTCAAGATGTTCCAGCAGCAGTTCCGCGCAGGCTGGCTCTACTTCGCCGGCAGCGTCATCAGCGCCGTCGTCTTCTATCTACTGCTGGATATATGGTATATCTAGCCTGAACGCCGATGGAGCCTCCCGCAGCCGGGCAGGCTCCTCCTTTTATTTCAGCCGAATCGAGGTCGAGTCAGATGTGGCAGTTCGTATGGTTCTTTTTCAATCTCGCTTTCGTCGCGATGGTGATCTGGTCGATGTTCATGCACCGCGCCTATGCCGACGCGCTCCATCGCGGAGACGCTCCGGAGCGGCTGCGGCTGCTGCGGCGGCGCAGGCTGCTGACGGCGATCCTGGCCGCGGCGCTTTTCGTCGCCGCCTCCGCCGCGTTCCTGACGAATATGAGACTGAACGGATAACGCAACCCGGGCAGGCAAATTTAGTGGCGAATTGGTGACGGTTCCCGGCCGTCTCGCAACTTTCCGGTGGCAAAGGCGTTTATGCTATCGACATAGGGAAGGCACGGCATCCGGTGCCGTCCGACAACAAAGGAGTCGAAGCATGAAACCGATCAAGTGGCTGCTCGTCGTTGCTCTTATTCTCGTTCCCCTGCTAGGTGGAGCCGCCGCGGACACCGCGACCGCGCGAGCCGCGTCCAATGTGCTCGTGCTTACCAAAAACAGCAAGCAGATGGTGCTGAACGGCACGATTCATATCGGCGCTCAGCCTCTCACCATCCGCGATGGCGTCTCTTACGCCTCGTTCGCCTCGATGGCGGCCCGTTACGGCTATGCCGTCTCTTACGACGCCAAGACGAAGGAATCTATCGCCCGGACGCCGTCCGGCGAGATCCGTTTCCGCATGAACACAAAAGTCGTGAACGCGAACGGCCAGAGCCTGACCGGCCAAGCGGCCGCCTTTTCGCTGAACGGCTCGATGATGGTGCCGATCCGCACCTGGGCGCTGGCGACCGGCAGCCGCGTCTCGGCGGCCGGCGTCAACGTGACGCTCGCCTGGGACACCAAGCCGAGCGCGGCGTTCAGCGTGTACCCGGCCAAGATCTATACCGGCGACCCGGTGACGTACGTAGACCGCTACAGCTCGCCGGAGGGAGCGCCGCTCCTCAATGAGGAATGGATCGGCCGGCAGGAGGTGTTCCTCGATCCCGGCACCTATACGATTACCCGCACCGTCCAGGACGCGACCGGCGCCTGGAGCGATCCGTTCACGCTGACGATTCAGGTGCATGCGCCGAACCAGCCTCCGGTCGCGGATTTCCGCACCGACAAGGACGTCTACCGTCAAGGCGAGCGCATCGAATTTACGAACCTCAGCACGGACGACAATACGAAGGATCTCAAGGAATACTGGATCGGCAAGCAGGAGGTGTTCTTCGAGCCCGGCGAGAAGGCGATCACGCTCGAGGTGACGGACGAGGAGGGCTACGCCTCCAGCGTCACGAAGACGATCCGGATCTCGGACGAGGTGCTTTATACGCGCGAGGAGTACGGCAAGCTGTTCACGGCGATCGGCGACATGTTCCCGGTCGACGGCAAGTCGGTGCTGAACATTCCGACGCTGTCGTACGATTTCCACTCCGAGCCGTCCAAGATGATCCGCAGCAACAGCCCGGAGCTGTGGACCTCCGAGGGCATCGCGTACGACGATCAGTTCCAGGGCGACATCCGGCTGCTGTTCCATAACAAGAACACGACCGGCTATCCGGTGCGCATGTACCTGGTCGCGACGAACGAGGGATACCGCACGGCGACGTTCGGCGTCAAGCATTTCGGTGCCGGCGGACCGGACCAGTACGAGGACAACACCGGCAAGATGTCGACCGTCCGCTATCTGGACTCGCTGCTGAGTCCTCCGACGGTCAAGTACACGACGGTGAAGCCCGGCCAGTCGGTCAAGGTGCTGACGGAGATCTCGACGCTCATCAAGCCGAACTTGATCTTTTCCGCCTATGCGGACGTCACCTCGGACCAGACGCTGCGCTTCCGCGTCGTCGTCGTCGCCGACGGCAAGGATCCGATCAAGGAGCTGAGCCGCCTGCAGCTCATGCCGGCCGACGGCAAGCATACGCGCGGCTCGTTCAACAACGCTACGCGTGAGATCGACATCCCGGGCGTGCTCGGCGGCAAGGCGGAGCGCATCGTGCTCGGCGACAACAAGCTCGATCCGTATCTGGACGGCTACGACAATACGGACGGCTCGCTGCAGCTCAACCGCGGCAATTTCGGCGTGCTGTACAAGATGAACATCCAGCTCGCTCCGCGCACGCTCGTCGCGCTCAACCCGCGCGGCGGCCTCTACACGGGCGCCTTCATCGTCAACGGCAGCCTCGTGCCGGTGCCGCGCAGCGGCTGGCTGCGCTCGCAGGACGAAGCGATGGTGCTCTATCGCTCGGGCAACTATCGCGAGACGCTGAACCTGACGTACCTGATCGCGTCGGGCAGCAACCTGCCAATCACGATGATCTTCCAGCCGCTCCCGGCGGAGAAGAGCTAGCTAGTCGATTGAATGGGGAGAGCCTGTAATGGGGAGAGCCTGTAATGGGGAGAGCCTGTTTCTCAAGGTCCAGCGGACCTGGGGAGCAGGCTCTTTTTGCTTGCGCGAGTGGGGCTTGCAATAGGACAAGGAATCCGCTGCGCGAGCCGAGCCTTTCTCGGCGGAAGCCGGAGAAGCAGGCTATGTTTGACAAAGAACCCGCTGCGCGAGCCGAGCCTTTCTCCGATTCCACTGGAAGCCGGATGGCTTGATCCCCTGACCTCCTATGCGGAGGCCATCCGTCTTCCAAGAGGACCGCTGCCGCTTCTCCGAAAGGCATCGTCTCGCTCCGCTTCGCCTTGTCCAAGCACTTCTCCACCCCCTTTTTATTAGGGAGAATCGTCTCCCGCATACCCGGGAGACGGCAGAACAGCTCTCCTCCCCGGTCCGGAAGAGTCGGAGTTGACGTTCCAACGTGCGCTCGTTCGAGTATGAATTTGCTTGATAGCTTAATAGATGGTCGGCGGTACGGAGTTGAGGGATAAGTCGAAAAAATCGAGTTACATGGCGGTTGGAGGCACGGAGCTGAGGGATTAAGTCGAAAAAATCGAGTTACTTGATTCGTGCTGTCAGGCCAAACGGGCAGAGTTACGCGGAAAAACCGAGTAACTCGGGTCGGCGGAGGCCAAACGGGGAAAGTTGCGCGGAGAAACCGAGTAACTCGGGTAGGCGGAGGCCAAACGGGCATAGTGGCGCGAAACCAGGCAGCGGGCAGAACCCTCTCCCACGAAAAAGAGACGGAGCGCTAGCTGCGTTTCGATCGATCTTGGCCAAAGCCATGCGCCCCCTCGCCGCGCGGGCGGTTCCAGCTTGCCGTCCCGCCGCGCGATGCGATTCGGCCGCGGTTCCTTCCTCAGCCCTAATCCTCGGCCGGGCCGCCGGCGAAGTCCGGCACGGAGACGCTCACCTCGGCGCGCTGCTCGGCGGAGCGGAGCACGCCGTCGATGATCGCCTGCTGGATGAGGATCTGCTCGCCGGGAATCGGCGCGCCGCGTCCTTCCCGGATGGCGTCGACGAAGTCGCGGACTTTTTCGCGGAACAGATCGATGGCATGCTCGACGAGCGGCACCTGCGTCATCGTCTGGCCGCCCATGAAGTCATGGAACATCTGGATGCTGCCGACCTTGCCGTCCCAGACGCCGGACCAGTTGCCCTGGCCGAACGGCGTGATCTTCAGCCCGGCGTCGGTGCCGAGGAAGTTGGTCGTCCCGAGCGAGTCGAGATGCATCGCCCAGCTGATTTTGAAATGCAGCGTCAGATCGCCCTCGAAGCGGATGAGCGCCGTGCCGAAGTCCTCGACGTCGAAGCGGTCCGCCTCCGGATGATAGACCGGATTGCGGCCGAAATGGTTGAACGTGCTCGCCGACACGGTCAGCGGCTTCGGATAGTCGAGCGCGTTCAGCGCCAGGTCGAGCGAGTAGCAGCCGATGTCGGCCATCGCGCCGGCGCCGGCCAGCTCCTTGCGGATGAACGTGCCTCCCGGCATGCCGCGGCGGCGTCCGCCGCCGGTCTCGACGTAATACACCTTGCCGAGCTTGCCGGAGCGGACGATGTCCTGGATCAGCTTCATGTTCGGATCATAGCGCGGCTGGAAGCCGATCGTCAGCATGCGTCCGCTGCGGCGCGAAGCCCGGACCATGTCCAGCCCCTCGTCGAGGGTGACGGACATCGGCTTCTCCAGCAGCACATGCTTGCCGGCCTCCAGAGAGTCGACGGTCGGCTGCCGGTGGGCGGAGTTCGGCGTGCAGACGCTTACGCCGTCAAGATCGAGCTGCAGCAGCTCGCGATAGTCGTCGAAGGCGAGCGTGCCGCTCAGGCCGTGGCGCTCGACGAATTCGGCGGCCTTGCCGGGGATGGCGTCGGCTACCGCTGCGATCTCCACGCCGGGAATGGTCTTGTAGGCGGCGGCATGCATGCCGGCGATGCCGCCGCTGCCGATGATGCCGATGCGGATGGTGGTTGTCGTCATAGGGATATCTTTCCCTCCTCGTGGATATGCTGCCAGCCGGGCAGGCTGCGGGAGTGCTCGCGGTAGCGGCTTGGCGTCATGCCGAAGCGCCTGCGGAACACATAATGAAGGTAGTTGCCGCTCTGGAAGCCGGTATCGGCCGCGATCCGCTCGATCGAGACGCTGTCCTCGGCGAGCGACGCGCAGACGCGCTCGAGCCGGCAGCGCTCGACGTACTCGCTGAACGAGGTGCCGCCCTGCTCCTTCATGATGCGCTGCAGCTGGCGGCTGCTGACATGGATGCGCTCGGCGACTTCCTTGAGCGTGATCGGCCGCGCGTAGTTGTCGCGGATGAACTGCGTCACCCGCTGATAGCGGTAGCTCGCCATGTCCCGCTCGGGCTGCCGGACGGCGGGCTGGCTGTCGAGCGCGGCGCGGGAAGCCCGCAGCAGAATCTGGATGACGGCTTGCTTGACAGTCGTCGCCCAGCCGGGCGCCCCTTCGGCGACCGCCTGATAGGCCGCGAGGAACCACGGCATCGCCTTGCAGCGGTCTGCCATCGGCATGGCGCCGAGCCGGTCGAGCGCCTCGACGCAATTGCGCGCTTCCTCGGCTTCCCACGGCTCCTCGCCTTCCGGCGCAGGGCCGTACTCAGGCTGGATGTCGATATGAAGGCAGAGCTCCTGCATGCCGCCGCCTGGCCCGGCCAGCTGCTGATGGACGACGCCCGGGCCGGTCAGATAGAACATGCCCTCGGAAAAGGCGTGTTCGCTGTCCTCGAGCGCCAGCATGCCGCTGCCGCCGGCGATGAAGTGGAACTCGTATTCGGAATGCTTGTGGAAGCGGATGAGATGATGCTCCGGAAAAGGGGCGAGATGGAAATGAAGCACGCGCAGCCGATACCCGCCCCAGCGGAAGCCCAGCTCCAGCCGGTCGAGGCTGTCCTGCTTCTCCAGCATGACGGCATAGGGCTTGGCCAGCGTCCTCATCCCCGTGCGGGCAGCTCGGAGATCGCGACGCGCCGTCCTTCGGCCGCCGAACGGTTCGCCGCTTCCATGAGCCGCGTCAGATCGGACGCCAGCGCGATGTTCTCCTCGGCTTCCGTGCCGTTTTGGATATGGCCGACCCATTGGCTGAACGCGTTCGGAAGCCGCTCGGGCAGCGGCAGCTCGCTCCAGCCTTCGCCTTCAAGCTTGGTGCTGCGGACGAGCAGCCGCTCGTCCGGCGTGCCGAACAGCAGCGCGCCTTCCGTGCCGAACAGCTCGATTTGGAACGGCGAGTGGCGGCTCGCGAAGCCTGCTTCGACGACGCCTACGGCGCCGTCCGGCCAGGACAGGAGCGCGACGGCGTTGTCCTCGACCTGACGCTCGGTGACATAGCCGTAAGCGGCTGTGACGCTCTCGGGCATCGAGCCTGCGAACAGGCGGGTCAGATACATCGGATGGCAGCCGAGGTCGATCAGCGCGCCGCCCGCCGTCTCTTCCGGCGCATAGAAATGCTCCGGGAGCCAGTTCGCGAGCGAGCCGTCATGAGCGAGCCGAACGCGGATCTCGGTCAGCTGGCCGAGCAGGCCGCGGGAAAGAACATCGCGAACCGCGACCGTATACGGATCGTTCAGTCTCGGCAGCGATACGGTCAGCTTGACGCCCGCCTTGCGCACGGCGTCGAGAATATCGTTCAGCTCGGCCGTCGTCGGCGCGACGACCTTTTCGGTGAAGATATGCTTGCCGGCGCGCGCGGCCTTCACCATGATGTCGCGATGCATCGTCGTCGGCGCGTCGACGATGACGCCGTCGATGCCGGGCGACGCCAGCAAGGCGTCCAGGTCGGCATGGAACGGCACGCCGAGCTTGGCCGCCGCCTCCTCGCCGCGGGATGGAATCTCGTCCCATACGGCCACGATTTCCGTATCGGGATGCTCCTGGGCATAACCGGTATACTCCCAGGCATGGACATGCCAGTAGCTGAGCTTGGCTAGACGGATCTTCATCGGTTCACGAACTCCTCTCGAGATGGGCATAACTATGATAATACGACATGCCTCCAAGTTATCATAGAAGAAACCGTCTTCATAGTGCGCGAATCGGACATAAAAGCTTCGATATCGCGCCAAGCGATTCGGTTGCATTCGCATAGGCGCTCCTTCACAATAGAAGGAAGCACAAGCATTTCATAGGAAGGGGGAGCAGGGAGTGGGGATGAAACGCGTCGTGCAGGCGCCGGTCCATGTGTATCGCAAGGTCATTTCGCCGCTCAAGCCGCCGACCTGCCGCTTTTATCCGACCTGCTCGGCCTACGCGCTCGCAGCGATCGAGAAGCATGGCGCAGCCAAAGGCTCCTGGCTGGCGGCGAGGCGCATCCTGCGCTGCCACCCGTTCCATCCGGGAGGCTACGATCCGGTGCCGTAGCTTCCTTGACAGGTCCGGCCGCCATTCGGTATCATTACCGTACCATATCGAATTTCCAATGATGGGAAGAGTAGTTCCGCAGCCTCCGCTCTCAGAGAGCCGGGCTCGACGGTGCAAGCCGGCCGGAGGAGCGGGATGAAGATGGCCCCGGAGGAATCCGCTCCGATCGCTCCGCCTAGCCGGCGGAAGCGCCAGGCGCGGACGTCAGGCCGACGTTACCGGTCCCCGTCGCCTCCAGCTCGGAGGCGGCGCACGAAGCCTTCCCCGCAGCCGGCATCCGGCCCCGCGGCGAAGGGAATTTGGGTGGTACCACGAAGCGCTCCCGCTCTCGTCCCATGGCGGACGGGGGCTTTTTGTTTTTTTTCAAAAGAAAATCCGGAGGGATCCCCATGTCCAGCGAGACCAAATCGTTCTATATCACGACTCCGATCTACTATCCGAGCGGCAAGCTGCATATCGGCCACGCCTACTGCACGCTGGCCGGCGACGCGATGGCGCGCTACAAGCGCGCGCGCGGCTACGACGTCTGGTACCTGACCGGCACTGACGAGCATGGCCAAAAGATCGAGCGCTCCGCCAAGGAAGAAGGCCTCACGCCGATCCAGTTCCTCGACCGCAACGTCTCGGAGATTCAAAAGCTGTGGGCGAAGCTCGAGATCAGCCACGACGACTTCATCCGCACAACGGAGGAGCGCCACAAGCTGTCCGCGCAGAAGATCTTCAAGCAGCTGCTGGATCAGGGCGACATTTACAAAGGAACATACGAGGGCTGGTACTGCACGCCATGCGAGTCGTTCTTCACGGAGCGCCAGCTCGAGAACGGCAACTGTCCCGACTGCGGCCGCCCGGTCGAACTGGTCAAGGAGGAGAGCTATTTCTTCCGCATGAGCAAGTACGCCGACCGGCTGCTGAGCTACTATGAGGAGCATCCGGAATTCATCCAGCCGGAGTCGCGCAAAAACGAGATGATCAACAACTTCATCAAGCCGGGGCTCGAGGATCTGGCCGTATCGCGCGCGACGTTCGACTGGGGCATCCAGGTGCCGAACGACCCGGAGCATGTCATCTATGTATGGATCGACGCGCTCTCCAACTACATCACCGCGCTCGGCTACGGCTCGGACGACGAGTCGGCCTACCGCAAGTTCTGGCCGGCGGACGTGCATCTCGTCGGCAAGGAGATCGTGCGCTTCCATACGATCTATTGGCCGATCATGCTGATGGCGCTCGACCTGCCGCTGCCCAAAAAGGTGTTCGGCCACGGCTGGTGGCTCGTCAAGGAAGGCAAGATGTCCAAGTCCAAAGGCAATGTCATCGACCCGGTCGTGCTGCTTGACCGCTACGGACTGGACGCGCTGCGCTACTTCCTGCTGCGCGAGGTGCCGTTCGGCTCGGACGGCACGTTCACGCCGGAAGGCTTCGTCGAGCGGCTGAACTTCGATCTCGCCAACGACCTCGGCAATCTGCTGAACCGGACGGTCGCGATGATCGACAAATACTTCGGCGGCGAGATTCCGGCCTATGCCGGCAAGGTCACGCCGTTCGACGAGGCGCTGGAGAAGCAGGCGGCCGATTCCATCGCCGCCGTCGAGGAAGCGATGGAGTCGATGCAGTTCTCCGTCGCGCTCTCGGCCATCTGGCAGCTCGTCAGCCGCACGAACAAATACATCGACGAGACGCAGCCGTGGGTGCTCGCCAAGGACGAGGCGCGCCGCGCCGAGCTCGCCTCCGCGATGCATCATCTGGCCGAGTCGCTGCGCATCGTCTCCGTGCTGCTGACGCCGTTCATGTCCCGCGCGCCGAGGGAGATCCGCGTCCAGCTCGGCGTCGAGGAAGGCCCGCTCGCCTCATGGGACAGCGCGCGCGAGTTCGGCTCCCTGCCGGGCGGCACGCGCGTCGCCAAGGGCAGCCCGCTGTTCCCGCGCCTCGACGCCGAGGAAGAGATCGCCTACATCGTGAGCGCGATCTCCGGCGGCTCCAAACCGGCCGAGGCTCCAGCAGCCGAAGCCGCGGCATCGGCCGCGGCGCTGCCTGCGGCCGCCGAGCCGGTGGAGGCGCCGGAGCTCAAGGAGGAGATCGGCATCGACGACTTCGCCAAGGTGGAGCTGCGCGTCGCCCAGGTCATCGCCGCCGAGCCGGTGCCGAAGGCCGACAAGCTGCTCAAGCTGCAGCTCGACCTCGGCTTCGAGCAGCGTCAGGTCGTCTCCGGCATCGCCAAGTTCTACAAGCCGGAGGAGCTCGTCGGGCGCAAAGTCATCTGCGTGACGAACCTCAAGCCGGTCAAGCTTAGAGGAGAGCTGTCGCGCGGCATGATTTTGGCCGCTTCGCAGGGCGATCAGCTGACGCTGGCGACGGTGCCGGACTCGATGCCGAACGGCGCGGTCGTGAAGTAAGGCCAGGCTTCCACTCGCATCACCGAAAGGGGAATCGCCCCAGCCATGTCCAGCATCAATATCGGCCTGGCGTTCATCGGCGGGATCGCATCGTTCATCTCGCCGTGCTGCCTGCCGCTCTATCCTTCGTATCTTTCCTATATTACGGGCATCTCGGTCGCCGATCTGAAAAGCGAAAAGCCGGGAGCGGAAGTGCGGCGGCGGACAATGACCCACACGCTGTTCTTCATTCTCGGCTTCTCGGTCGTCTACTACACGCTCGGCTACAGCACGAACAAGTTCGCGGAGCTGTTCTCCGATTATCAGGATTTGATCCGCATGCTGTCGGCGATCCTCATCATGCTGATGGGATTGTTCCTGCTCGGCCTGTTCCAGCCGCGAGCGCTCATGCGGGATTTCAAGCTGCCGGTCAAGAGAGGCTCGGGCTATCTCGGCTCCTTTATTTTCGGCATCGGCTTCTCGGCGGGCTGGTCGCCCTGCATCGGACCGATCCTGGCGGGCATCCTGGCGCTCGCCGCGTCGGATCCCGGCACCTGGTTCAGCCTGACGACCGCCTACGCGCTCGGCTTCGCCATTCCGTTTTTCCTGCTGGCGTTCTTCATCGGCTCCGCCCGCTGGATCCTCAAGTATTCGTCGCTGCTGATGAAGCTCGGCGGCGGGCTGATGCTCGTCATGGGGGTGCTGCTGTTCACCGACCGCATGTACATCATTACGGTCTATCTGAACAGCATCACGCCGGACTGGCTCAAGTTCTAGAACATCGCTGCCTCAGGTGAAGTAATCGATCGTCGCCTGGGGGAAGCGGTCAAAGATGCGCTCCGAGATGAACATCCGGAGCGCATCTGCCTGTTCATCGGGATAAACGTACTTGCCCTGTCCCCAGCGGCCCCATTTGTACTTGCGCTTTTCGATGTCCATCTCAAGCTTCGTCTTCGGGTAGCGCTTTTCAATCGTATTTTTTGCCGTTTTCGTAAAGCGGTGCTGAATCAGCTCGAACGTCAGATCGGGCACTCCAGACGGCAGCGCCTTGGCGAGCCTGTCCAGCAGCTCGGCATAGCCTTCCTCCCAGCCGTCATGCCAGATGATCGGCGCGATCAGGAAGCCGATCGGATAGCCGGCGCGGGCGACCTTCCCGGCCGCTTCGATCCGCTGCTCGAAGCTGGAGGTCGCCGGCTCGAAGTTCTTGATGACATAGCGGGCGTTGACGCTGAAGCGGATGCGCGTATGGCCGTTATGCCGCAGTCCGAGCAGAGAGTCGACATGGTGGAACTTGGTGACGAATCGCAGCCGCCCGAGCTCCTGGTCCGCCATGAACTCGATCAGCTCGGCGAGCGAGCCGCTGATCGGCTCGAGTCCGACCGGATCGGACGTGCAGGCCGCCTCGAAACGGGTGATCTGCGGCGCCCGCTCCGCGATATAGCCGCGCGCCGCGTCCATGATCTCCTCGGTATTGACGTAGACGCGCACATACGGCTTGGCGCCGAGCGTCGTCTGCAGGTAGCAGTAATGGCAATGGGCCATGCAGCCGGTGGCGATCGGAATGGCATATTCGGCGGACGGCTTCGACGTATCGAACTTCAGCGTCTTGCGCAGGCCGACGACAAGCGTGCGCTTGGCGATCCGGTATTTCTCCAGCTCCGACTCGCCGGGCAGATCGGTGATCCGGTTGTGCGAGGTCGTCATGCGGACGGGCAGTCCTTGCTGGACCGCCCATTCGTAGATCCGTTTGCCCTTCGGATAGCTCAGCGCATCCGGCTCAAAATAGACCAGCTCCGGTACGAACGATTCGAGCCTAGCGGGGGGTCTTTCCATCGTGGTGCTCAAGGTCGGCGGCCTCCTTGCTCGATCGGGATGGGAGAACGGAAAACAAGCTTATTTTGACCGCTGCGGAGCGCCGGCAATCCGGTACATTCAGGAGAGGGGCAAGTTGCGAGGGCGATTCTTTACGTTGTATGATACTAAGGAGCATGGCAGTCACCCTGCGCAGGTGTACGGCCGGTTAGGAGGGGTCGCATGCCTACACCGAGCATGGAGGATTATTTGGAACGGATCTACAAGCTGATCGAGGAGAAAGGGTACGCCCGCGTCTCCGACATCGCGGAGGGGCTGGAGGTCCATCCCTCGTCCGTCACCAAGATGATCCAGAAGCTGGACAAAGACCAATACCTCATTTATGAGAAGTATCGGGGACTCGTTTTGACCAGCAAAGGCAAAAAAATGGGCAAGCGCCTTGTCGAGCGCCATCATCTGCTCGAGGAGTTCCTGGAGCTGATCGGGGTGCAGGAGGAGAACATCTATCGCGACGTCGAAGGGATCGAGCATCATCTGAGCTGGGATTCGATCACCTGCATCGAGACGCTCGTCGAATATTTCCGCCGCGACAGCGAGCGGCTCGAATCGCTCCGCGGACTGCGCGGCGAGCTTGAAGCGGATAGCTGAGCCGGGCTGTGGAGCCGGAGAGCGGGAGGAAGCGCCTGTCGGCAGGCACTTCCTCCTGTTTTTACGGGACAGCCGCCGCTTCCCTGCCAAAAAAAGAAGCGCCCCGACTGGGGCGCTTCTTTTTTGTTTCCCGTGCCATTCGGCATCAGTGATATTTGGGCATGCCGTCCTCGTCCTTGCCGCCTTCGATGACGCGGAACGGGGAAGCCTTGCGCGAACGCGGCTTGGCCGCGGCAGCCTGGCGAGGCTTGCCGGCGGAAGAAGCAGCGGCCGCGCGGCCTGGCTTGACGCGGGGCCGCGCGGCGCGGCCCGCCCGTCCGGCTGGGCTCAGCCGGTACAGGCCGAAGATCAGCGCCAGCACGACAAGCGGCAGCAGGGCGGTAAAGTTGCGGCTCAACACCATTTGAACCAGGCCGATGAGGGCTAGGAAAGCCAGCACGGCCATCCAGATCGTCGCCGTTCTACGCTTCACGTTCATTCCGCCTTTCGCGATAGGGTGGATATTATACGGCTGCGCCGGCCGGCTGGGGCTCGTTTACCTGCTGCTCAAGCTCGCGCATCCGCTTGAACGAAGCGATGGAGACCGCCACCTGGTCGTCGGTCGGCTCCTTGGTCGTCAGCAGCTGCAGCCAGAGGCCCGGATAGCCGAGGAAGCGGAGCACCGGCACCTCGCGCAGCGAGTTGGTGAAGCGGAGCACCTCGTAGGATACGCCGAGCACGACCGGGAGCAGCAGCAGCCGGATGTAGACCCGCTCCCATAGCGTATCCCAAGTGAAGAAAGAATAGACGATGACGCCGACGAGCACCGAGAAAATGATGAAGCTGCTGCCGCAGCGGTAATGGAGACGCGTGCGGCGCTGCACGTTCTCGACGGTGAGCTCGTCTCCGTGCTCGTAGGCGGTGATGACCTTATGCTCGGCGCCATGGTATTGGAACAGCCGCTTGATCATCGGCGTGAGCGAGAGCAAGTACAGATAAGCGAGCAGGAACAGGATCTTGATCGCGCCCTCGAGCAGGTTGTGGATGACGATGTTCCCGAACCGGCCTTGGAAAAGCAGGTCCTCGACGATCGCCGGCACGGCGGTGAACACGACCTTGCCGAGGATGAAGCTGATGACGCCGGCGACGGCGACGCCGAACACCATGGCGAGGCTCCAGCCTTCCTTCTTTTCCGGCTTGGGCTTGGCGGAGTCGGCATCGGACGCCTCGTCCTTTTCCTCGTTGTCCTCGGCATAGGCTTCCATCGAGAAGTTCAGATGCTGCGAGCCTCTCGCGCTTGACTCGAGGATGCCGATGACGCCGCGTACGAACGGCACTTTCTTGAGCGGCTGATACCACGGCTTCTTGCGGCTGGCGGGCACTTCATAGTAGGCGATCTCGTCATTCTTGCGCCGGACGGCGGTGACGTTGACGTTGCGTCCGCCGAACATGACGCCCTCGATCACCGCTTGTCCGCCGTAGATGGATGTAGTTGGTTCTGGCAACGAAGCTCACCTTCCTCTAGGTCTCGGACGGCCGCGAAGGCCGCCTGCTTGGCATGCTTCTATTGTACTTGATGGCACCAGCCATTGCCAGCGCGCGATCGCCTCGGCGGCCGCGGTAATCCTGGCGGCATTGGCGCATACTACCTGCGACAACGGTCTAACAAGGAGGAATCATCGACATGAGCGCATCCGCCGCTTCCCGCGAGGCCTCATCGGCATCGCGCCGCTCCCGCCGCGTCACGAACCCATGGTCGTACTGCGCTTCGCTCGGGTTTTGGGCCGGCCTGTTCTGGGGGACGATCCGCTGGCTGCTTTATACCTTCAAGTTCACCTCCGTGCTGCCGGCCTTTTTGGCCGATCCGTTCTTCCGCCGCTCGTTCCTCGTCACCGGCTGGGGACATGGGACGGGCATCGCGGCGTTCATCGTGTTCTCGATCGTCGCGGCTTATTTGTACAAGCTGCTGCTCGGGCGCTTCCGGGGGCCGTGGGCGGGGTTTTTCTACGGACTGCTCTGGTGGACGCTGCTTTTCCTCGCTTTCGGCCCGCTGCTCGGCATGATGGAGCCGGTCACCCGGATCGGCTGGAATTCGATCTTCACGGAGATCAGCCTGTTCATCGTCTGGGGCATGTTCATCGGCTATTCGATCGCATTTGAATTCAACGACGAAGCCTCCCGCGAGCCTCGCAAGGAGCCGTGAGGCCCTTCTCAACCGCTGCCCGGTTGTGGTAGAATGGCAAGTAGCCTTTTTTTCAACGTCTGGGCATGGGAGGCGCGGAATGATCCGTATTCTCGTATTGAATGGTCCGAACCTCAATATGCTTGGCGTTCGGGAGCCGGGCATCTATGGCTCGGCAACCCTCCAGGACATCGAAGCGATGCTTCGCGGCATCGCCGAGACCGCAGGCGCGGAGCTGGAGTTCCGCCAGTCCAACCATGAGGGCGAGCTGATCGACCTGATCCATGCCGCCCATGGATCGGCCGACGGCATCCTCCTCAATCCCGGAGCGCTCACGCATTACAGCTACGCGCTGCGGGACGCGCTGGGCTCGGTGTCGGTGCCGGCGGTGGAGGTCCATCTGTCGAACATCCACAAGCGGGAAGCGTTCCGGCATGTCTCGGTGACGGCCGCGGCCGCGATCGGACAGATCGCCGGCTTTGGACCGGCGAGCTACTCGCTCGGTCTGACGGCGCTGCTCGACCATCTGAAGGCCGGAGGACAGTAGGCGAGAAGAGCGATCAATAGCTTGAAGGAGGTGGCCGGCACATGGCGCAACGGCTGGACAAGCTTCGCGAGAAGCTGGCAAGTCAAGGGTTGGAGGCGCTTCTCATCGGCAGCGCATACAATCGGCAATACATAAGCGGATTCACGGGATCGGCCGGCTGGGTGCTCGTCGCCGCGGACCGGGCCTGGTTCCTGACCGATTTCCGTTACACGGAGCAGGCGGCGGAGCAGGTCCACGGCTTCGACATCGTCGAGCACGGTCCGGATCCGATCGCTTCGATCGGCGACCTGCTGCGCGGGGCCGGCTTGTCGAAGCTCGGCTTCGAGGAGAACCATACGACGTACGCCCAGTTCGCCAAATGGAGCAAGACGCTGCAGGGCGTCGAGCTCGTACCCGTTCCCGGCCTCGTCGAGGAGCTGCGGATGATTAAGGACGAGGCGGAGCTGGCGGTCATGCAGGAAGCCGCCGACCTCGCCGATCGCGCCTTTTCCTACATCCAAGGTCTGATCAAGCCCGGCATGAAGGAGTCCGACATCGCGCTCGAGCTTGAGGTGTTCCTGCGCTCCGGCGGCGCGGCCTCGTCCTGCTTCGATACGATCGTCGCCTCCGGCGAGCGTTCGGCGCTGCCTCATGGCGTGGCGAGCGACCGCGTCATCGGCAGCAACGAGTTTGTCAAGCTGGACTTCGGCGCGCTCTACCGCGGCTATTGCTCCGACATCACCCGTACGGTCGCCGTCGGCCAGGTGTCGGACAAGCACCGCGAGATCTACGACATCGTGCTCGAGGCGCAGCTGCATGCGCTGGAGCATATCCGTCCCGGCATGACCGGCAAGCAGGCGGACGCGCTGGCGCGCGACGTCATCGCCAAGCACGGTTACGGAGACCGGTTCGGGCACAGCCTTGGCCACGGCCTCGGCATGGAAGTGCATGAGCAGCCGTCCTTGTCCGTCCGCAGCGACATCGTGCTCGTGCCGGGCATGGTCGTCACCGTCGAGCCGGGCATCTACATTCCGGGCTTCGGGGGCGTGCGGATCGAGGACGACATCGTCCTGACAGATGACGGCATCCGCATCCTGACCTCGTCGACCAAGCAGCTCATCACGCTTTAAAACCCATCTTAGGAGGAATCACCCGTGATTTCAGTGAATGATTTCAAGACCGGCCTTACGATCGAAGTAGATACCGACATCTTCACCGTCATCGAGTTCCAGCACGTTAAGCCGGGCAAAGGCGCGGCGTTCGTCCGCTCCAAGCTGAAGAACCTGCGCAACGGCAACATCGTGGAGAAGACGTTCCGCGCCGGCGAGACGCTCGGCCGCGCCCATGTCGAGAACCGCGAAGTGCAGTACCTGTACAACAGCGGCTCCGAATATACGTTCATGGACAACGAGTCCTTCGACCAGTTCAACCTCGACAAGAAGCAGCTGGAGTGGGAGATCAACTTCCTCAAAGAAAACATGAACGTCAACATCGCCAGCTACAAGGGCGAGATCATCGGCATCACGATGCCGAACAGCGTCGAGCTCAAGGTCGCCGAGACCGAGCCGGGCGTCAAAGGCAACACGGCTCAAGGCGCGACGAAAAACGCGACGCTCGAGACCGGCTACACCGTCCAGGTGCCGCTGTTCATCAACGAAGGCGACCTGCTGCTGATCGATACGCGCGAAGGCCGCTACATCTCCCGCGCCTAGACGCTTGTCCGACCGTGCCGCTCCGCTTTGGCGGAGATCGGTTGTGGGATTTGCAAGGCCGTCCGGCTTGCCGGACGGCTTTTTTGTTATTTTGGCGGCCTCGAGCGGGAGCCTGTTGCGGCCGGTGCGAATGCCAAGCTCCCATGAATTCTCTAGTAGATTCGCACCTCGAAAATTGTCGAATTCGATCGAAAAATCGCAGTCTTGATTTTTGTCAAGTCTAAACTTATGCTTATTTTATAGTAGCAACAGTTGCCGAAATGACTTTTCAGCGCTGAAAGCGCTGTTATTCGCTGTCGCTCCCCGTGGGGGAGCGTGGATTGAAACAAAAATGCTTCAGGTGTATCTATTTTTGCAACCTCGTCGCTCCCCGTGGGGGAGCGTGGATTGAAACTGGCCGTCCTTCCAGACCTCGTACACGGCGGCCGCGTCGCTCCCCGTGGGGGAGCGTGGATTGAAACTGTTCCTCTTTGTCCTCTACGTCATCCAAAAGAAGTCGCTCCCCGTGGGGGAGCGTGGATTGAAACGATACGATCCAGGCTACCGTACAGGGAGACTTTGGTCGCTCCCCGTGGGGGAGCGTGGATTGAAACCGACGGGAATCCGGCCATGATCTATAACGTCTATGTCGCTCCCCGTGGGGGAGCGTGGATTGAAACGCGCGACCATGCCCCCGCCGAGCCCTTGCAGCACGCGGTCGCTCCCCGTGGGGGAGCGTGGATTGAAACTCCGGCATGAAAAACATCAACGTCAATCAAAAGAGGTCGCTCCCCGTGGGGGAGCGTGGATTGAAACCACCCGGGCACCGGGGCTGGCTTTTGAGCGTCCACGTCGCTCCCCGTGGGGGAGCGTGGATTGAAACAGTGGACTTTGCGTCTTGGGAGAACGGTCACTTACGTCGCTCCCCGTGGGGGAGCGTGGATTGAAACGAACCAGAACATACCGGGGTCCTCCTCCGGCCCGTAGGTCGCTCCCCGTGGGGGAGCGTGGATTGAAACCTTGTTGAAGAAGTCGAGGCCGAGGAAGGCGCCGTCGCTCCCCGTGGGGGAGCGTGGATTGAAACGGTAACGCATCAAAATCCCTTGCATTCCCTCGCGGTCGCTCCCCGTGGGGGAGCGTGGATTGAAACTCGACATAGGGCGTATAGCAGCTGGAGGTGATTAAGTCGCTCCCCGTGGGGGAGCGTGGATTGAAACCAAAGGTCATCAAGCTCGACACCAAGGGCGAGAGGTCGCTCCCCGTGGGGGAGCGTGGATTGAAACGAGCGGCAACGGCGTGACCGACGCTGCGCTGTCGGGTCGCTCCCCGTGGGGGAGCGTGGATTGAAACCTGATCTGGGCGATCAACTGGGTGGTGCGTCGTAGTCGCTCCCCGTGGGGGAGCGTGGATTGAAACGCGTCTGTCGGTACGGCCATCGTCACGAATTTTGTCGCTCCCCGTGGGGGAGCGTGGATTGAAACAAAAGTGAAGAAATCTCCGTACCAGTTAACAAGCGTCGCTCCCCGTGGGGGAGCGTGGATTGAAACCGTCATGGTATCTCCTCCTAGCTCCATCCGGTCCACGTCGCTCCCCGTGGGGGAGCGTGGATTGAAACGACAAGAGGTACGTCACGAAGGCGGTGTGGGCGTCGTCGCTCCCCGTGGGGGAGCGTGGATTGAAACGATATATTTGTTCGCCCGCTCATCAAAATTGTCCGTCGCTCCCCGTGGGGGAGCGTGGATTGAAACCTGATTTAGATTGTGGAGGTGCAGTTTTTATTGGTCGCTCCCCGTGGGGGAGCGTGGATTGAAACGTAGGCGCGTGGCTTAGCGTAAAAAAGTTGCGCTTGTCGCTCCCCGTGGGGGAGCGTGGATTGAAACAAGCCCGCAGCGCCGCCGCCTTTGTCGCGGTTCGGTCGCTCCCCGTGGGGGAGCGTGGATTGAAACCCCGAAGCAGTGTGGAGTCGATACAGGTGTTCGCAGTCGCTCCCCGTGGGGGAGCGTGGATTGAAACATCATGTTTGGCATTTGGTTGGTCAGTCGGTTTAGGTCGCTCCCCGTGGGGGAGCGTGGATTGAAACGAGAACCAAATCGTCGACCTCATCGTCAAACTTTCGTCGCTCCCCGTGGGGGAGCGTGGATTGAAACCGGGAAGATGTCGGCATAGCTGATTTCGTCCGGGTCGCTCCCCGTGGGGGAGCGTGGATTGAAACGGCGACTCCCGCAGGAGTGCCGAGACCTCTTTTACGTCGCTCCCCGCAGGGGAGCGTGGATTGAAACCTTCACCCACTTTCGGAAAGCGTCGTCGTAGCTGTCGCTCCCCGCAGGGGAGCGTGGATTGAAACATCCTTATGCAAGGTCCAGCCATATCCGTGATGCTCGTCGCTCCCCGCAGGGGAGCGTGGATTGAAACTCTCAGTTCCAAAGCCGTCGAAGTCGTACGTCATGTCGCTCCCCGCAGGGGAGCGTGGATTGAAACCTGTTATGTAGCCGTCAGTATCATAAGCAGATCCGCGTCGCTCCCCGCAGGGGAGCGTGGATTGAAACATTTTCGTCTGTCAGGCCGATCGAATGATCGACGTCGCTCCCCGCAGGGGAGCGTGGATTGAAACCACTTTTGCATTGCTGCATAAGTCGGATTGGTAAGTCGCTCCCCGCAGGGGAGCGTGGATTGAAACGTTGAACCCCTCCACCCATGGGAAGTAGACAACCGTCGCTCCCCGCAGGGGAGCGTGGATTGAAACGGTTACACGAGAAGCGCATTCAGCCAGATCGAATCGGTCGCTCCCCGCAGGGGAGCGTGGATTGAAACATTTTACGTTCCTCCATTTAACCAAAAAAAGCATGGTCGCTCCCCGCAGGGGAGCGTGGATTGAAACCTTGGAGACGCCTTTGGGCGTTTCGCAAGCGGCATGTCGCTCCCCGCAGGGGAGCGTGGATTGAAACGCGCTGATCGCGCTATACATCGTCGTGCGGAACGGGTCGCTCCCCGCAGGGGAGCGTGGATTGAAACCTCAATCGACATCTCAACCGCCCGGTCGATCTCGTCGCTCCCCGCAGGGGAGCGTGGATTGAAACAACTACACGCAGATTTTCAAGACACCGTTCGGCGGTCGCTCCCCGCAGGGGAGCGTGGATTGAAACGCCAGTGATCGGATCAATTCGCGCTGCCAATTGCGTCGCTCCCCGCAGGGGAGCGTGGATTGAAACCGGGTCCGCTGCGCCCGAGTCCGTCCAGTAGCCGTCGCTCCTCGCAGGGAAGCGTGGATTGAAACACAAAAAAACCCGACGAAACTTTACAAAAAGCCTGTCGCTCCCCGCAGGGGAGCGTGGATTGAAACGATCCGCGCTAAGCGAGCACAAAGGAAAGCCGATGTCGCTCCCCGCAGGGGAGCGTGGATTGAAACGCTCCCATCGCGGCCGGGAAGGCAATCGTGAATGGTCGCTCCCCGCAGGGGAGCGTGGATTGAAACCACGCCCGCGCCGGAGTAATTGCCGCCGTAGTGCTGTCGCTCCCCGCAGGGGAGCGTGGATTGAAACAGCCTGCCGTCGAGCCAGCTCGGATACTTTCGCAGCGTCGCTCCCCGCAGGGGAGCGTGGATTGAAACTTATCGCAGGCGGGATCTCCCTGATACGTAACAAGTCGCTCCCCGCAGGGGAGCGTGGATTGAAACTTGCCGGCCCGGACGCCGGCATGCTGAGCGACAGTCGCTCCCCGCAGGGGAGCGTGGATTGAAACATGAAGGGCAAGGCGACGCATGAGGCAATTCAGGTCGCTCCCCGCAGGGGAGCGTGGATTGAAACTCCGGCTGCCCCTCTTTCGGAGCGTGGTACTTGAAATGTCGCTCCCCGCAGGGGAGCGTGGATTGAAACTTGTTTGCGGGGTTTTTAAACGTGTTGTAGGCGCTGCTCGCTCCCCGTGGGGGAGCGTGGATTGAAACAGCTGCGCGCCGCTGCCCATCACTACGTTGCGCACGTCGCTCCCCGCAGTGGAGCATGATTTGAAACATCTACTCTGTAATGCGGGAGTGTGCTATAATCGATACTTGATTGCAACAGCTATAGGTGGGGAGTGAGACAGCGGTGTCGTTGATCGTAATGAAGTTCGGCGGCAGTTCGGTCGGCACGACGGAACGCATGCAGCGAGTAGCACAACGGATCGTGGAGAACAGGGATGCGGGCCATAAGGTCGTCGTGGTCGTATCGGCGATGGGAGATACGACGGACGATCTGATCGACCAGTCCAAACGGCTGAATCCGAATCCGCCGGCACGGGAGATGGACATGCTGCTGACGACGGGAGAGCAGATTTCGGTCGCTCTGCTGTCGATGACGATACATGCGATGGGCCGCAAGGCCGTATCGATGACGGGCTGGCAGGCAGGCATCCGCACGGAGCCGCTGCACGGCAAGGCGCGCATCACGGACATCCAGCCCGACCGCATCCACGCGGCGCTGGAGGAAGGCGGTATTGTGATCGTCGCGGGCTTCCAAGGGATGACGGAGCAAGGCGAGATCACGACGCTTGGACGAGGCGGATCCGACACGACGGCGGTCGCGCTCGCGGCGGCGATCGAGGCGGATGTGTGCGAGATCTTCACCGACGTGGACGGCATCTACTCAACCGATCCGCGCGTCGTCAAGAACGCGCGCAAGCTGCCGGAGATCTCGTACGACGAGATGCTGGAGCTGGCGCATCTAGGCGCAGCCGTGCTTCATCCGCGCGCGGTGGAGTACGCCAAGCACAACAACGTCAAGCTGGTCGTTCGCTCCAGCTTCACGCACAACGAAGGAACGACGGTCAAGGAGGAAGCGGTCATGGAACAAGGAATCGTAGTACGCGGAATCGCATTCGACAAGGATGTCGCCCGCATCAGCATTCTGGGCGTCGAGGACGTGCCGGGCGTGCTCGCCGGCGTATTCGGCGCGCTGGCGGACGGCGGCATCGACGTCGACATGATCGTGCAGAGCGGCGTGCAGGACGGCAAGGCCGACTTCAGCTTCACCGTAGCCGGCGGCGACGCCGAGCAGGCGGTGTCGATCATCGCCGGCATCCGCTCGGAAGTTCCTTACCGCGAGACGACCTCCGAGACGGGCCTCGTCAAGGTGTCGATCGTCGGAGCGGGCATGGTCAGCAACCCGGGCGTCGCGGCCCGCATGTTCCGCGCCATCTCGGATCTCGGCGTCAGCATCAAGATGGTCAGCACGTCGGAAATCAAGACCTCCTGCGTCATCGCGGCCGAGCCGCTGCAGGACGTCGTGCGCGCCCTGCACACGACGTATGGCCTCGACACGGCGGAGCAGGTGTTCGTCGGCGGACCTTCGGAACGCCGCTAGAGCGGCGGAGCATCTTGGTAAGCGGGCCGCAGGTCCGCCGCTAGAGCGGCGGAGCGTCTTGGTAAGCGTGCAGTAGGCCCGCCGCTAGAGCGGCGGAGCGTCTTGGTAAGCGGGCAGTAGGCCCGCCGCCAGGGCGGCGGAGCGTCTTGGCCGACATGCTGCTTGATTGCCGCTGCTATTGTTCAAGGATTGATTATTGGAAAAGTCCAGCCTCTCCCCAGAGGCTGGACTTTTTTTGCGAAATAGGGGAAATCGAGCGGCTCGCAACGGACGCATCCGGTCAGGTGAACGTTTCTCTACCTGCATATACCCTCATGTTCAGGAGCGATCGGCGGACGGTAGGGTCTTGGATTGAAACTCGGTTTCCACTGACGCTCGTCGCCTCCTTTGACGTCGCTCCCCGCAGGGGAGCGTGGGTGAACGCTTTTCTCGTATACCTCTTCGACCGTAACGACGTCCCATGCGTTTAGAGGCTTGTTTTCGCCATCCTCCTGATAAGCAATGACGAATCAGCTGCTTAGAAGAGCGAGTTGACCATATATATGGCGTCTGACCGCTGCTGATCTGGATCTAAGCTCCTCACGAATCGCAAGATTTTCCTGGCAGCCGAAATATGCCTTCTAACGAGCTGAATCGTCGTTGCATCGCCGTCCCCCTTGAAAAGGAACACCGTACGCCCGCGGCCTACCAACATGTCAAGCCGCGATGCCATACAGCCCCATCGTTAGAGCCCCGCCATACGTCCGAACTATATCAACGCGCATGCGTCATCCTCAGCCGCCTCGAAACAGCTCTCCTGCCTCAATGCCCCGTCAACCGCGCCTGTCCCGCTTGCCTCGAGTCTGCGCGCTGTCCCGCCTGTCCCGGTTGCCTCGAGTCTGCGCGCTGTCCCGCTTGCCCCGCCTCGGTGCGCTGACCAGCCTTGCACGCTCTTTCAAGCTCGCCCTCGCCGCCATCAAGCTCCTTCGCTTGATGCGGGACGGGCCATAATTCCGCCATCCGGCTCATAGACTGGACCAAGCCGTTACATCAATATAGCGGGTCGAAAGGGGGAACGGACTCATGTTGAACAAAGCTGTCGCCGCGATGGCCTCCTTGCGCCTCGTCTCGGGCTCGATCGAGATCATGGCGGCGCTGCTCATGCTGCGCCTCAACCAGGTGGACAAGGCGCTCGCGGTCAACTCCGCGCTGGCGCTCGTCGGTCCGATCGTGCTGCTGACGACGACGGCAATCGGCCTCATCGGCCTGTCCGACAAGCTGTCGCCGTCGCGGATGCTGTGGATCGGGACAGGCGTCGCCTGCCTACTGATCGGCGTGCTCAAAAAATAGAGCCGCCGCTAGATTCGAAGGCATATTGCGGACAGGCGGGCATACATTTAATCATGCGGAAAGAGCCAAGCCTGGCTTGGACCCGGACGAATCCAGGGGAGGTGAAAGGATATGCTGACAGCCATCGGACATCTGCTGCCGCCGGAGCTGAAGGAGCGCATCGGAACGCTGCCCGAGGCGGTGCTGGACCAGCTGGAAGAAGTGCGGATCCGCGAGGACAGGCCGCTCGAGCTTGTCGCCGGCGGCCGCTCCGGCTTTCTTGGACGCGGCGGCGGCTGGACGGACGTTCCGCTGGAGGCGTTCCGGCCCGACGCGGCCTGCTGCCGCAAGCTGCTCGGCCAGCTGACCAACCACTCTCTCTATGCGATGGAGGAGGAGCTTCGCAAGGGCTACATCACGGTCGCCGGCGGCCATCGGGTCGGGCTGGCCGGCCGGACGGTGCTGGAGGGCGGAGAAGTGAAGGCGATCCGCGACATCGGCGCGTTCAACCTGCGGATCGCCCGCGAGACGGTCGGATCGGCCGAGCCGCTGGCGGAAAGCCTCGTCGACGCCGCGCGCCGCTCGCTGCACTCGACGCTGCTGATCGGGCCGCCGCGCACGGGCAAGACGACGCTGCTGCGCGATCTCGTGCGGATGGCGAGCGCCGGCAGCTGGCCGGGCGCGAGCCTGGCAGGCTGGCCGGGGAGAAGGGTTGCCGTCGTGGACGAGCGCTCCGAGATCGCGGCCTCGGTGCGGGGCATTCCTTCCTTCGACGTCGGTCCGCGCACCGACGTGATGGACGCCTGCCCGAAAGCTCAAGGCATGATGATGATGCTCCGCTCGATGTCGCCGGAGATTATCGCAGCGGACGAGATCGGCCGTCCGGAAGACGCGGCGGCGCTGCGGGAAGCGGCGCATGCCGGCGTAGCGGTGCTCGCCACCGCCCACGCCTCGAGTCTGGAAGAGGCGAGAGGCCGGCCGATCCTGCGCGAGCTGCTGGACGAAGGAGCGTTCGCCCGCGTCGTCGCGCTGAGCCGGGATCGGACCGGGTTCCGCATGCGGACGCATCGCTTGCCGGCAGCGGGAACGGCCTCGGATCCTGGCGCAGCGGCCGTGCTTGCCGGACCGCTGCTGCGGGGAGCGCCGACGGCCCGGGAGCCGACAGCGACGGGCAAAGGAGGGCGGAGCGGTGATTAAGGCGGCGGGCGCGGTGCTGGTGCTGATCGCCGGCACGCTCATCGGGTTTTTGCAGGCGGCGCGCTTCGCCCGCCGTCCGAAGCAGCTGCGCGAGCTGGCGCACGGGCTGCAGCGGCTCGAGACGGAGATCGGCTACGGCTACACGCCGCTGCCCGAGGCGCTGCGCCGAGTCGCGGCGCAGACGAGCGAGCCGCTCGCCTCGATGCTGCTGTCTCCGGCCGACGACATCGAGAGCGGACGCAGCGCCGATTTCCAAGCCGGCTGGGAAGCCTCGATCCAAGCCTACGGGCCGAGAACGGCGCTGAAGGCGCCCGAGCTCGCCTCGCTCCGCCGGCTCGGCTCGATCCTCGGCATGAGCGATCGGGAGGACCAGCTCAAGCATCTGAAGCTGGCGCAGCAGCAGCTGCTCGCCGAGGAAAGCGGCGCCCGGGACGACCAGGCGCGGTACGAGAAGCTGTCCCGCGCGCTCGGCATCCTCCTTGCCGCGCTGGTCGTCATACTGATCGTTTAGGGGTGCCGATGACATGACAATGGATATAAGCGCCATCTTCCAGATCGCCGGCATCGGCATCATCGTAGCCATGATCCACACGGTGCTGAAGCAGATGGGCAAGGAAGACATGGCGCACTGGGTAACGCTGATCGGATTCGTCGTCGTGCTCTTCATGGTCGTGCGCATGCTGAACGACCTGTTCCAGGAGATCAAGACGATCTTCCTGTTCCAGTAGCGGCGGCGGGACGGGAGACGCTTATGGAAATGGTACAGATTGCAGGCATCGGGCTGCTCGCCGCGATCCTGGTGCTCGTCCTCAAGGAGCAGAAGCCGCTCTTCGCGTTCCTGCTCGCGATGTTCGCCGGCATCTTCATCTTCCTGCTCATGATCGGCCGCATCGAGGCGGTCATCGGCACGATGCAGCAGCTGGCGGAGCGCTCGGGCATCCCTTCGGTCTACCTCAAGACGATCCTGAAGATGATCGGCATCGCCTATATCGCGGAGTTCGCCGCCCAGATCATCCGGGATGCCGGAGCGGAAGGCGTGGCGTCCAAGGTCGAGTTCGCCGGCAAGGTGCTGATTCTCGTGCTCGCGGTGCCGATCATCAACGTCATCGTCGAGACGGTCGTCGGCCTGCTGCCGGCCGGGGGGTGAGAAGGATGCGGTTCAAGCTGGCGCTGCTGTGGCTGCTGCTCGCCGCATGGGGGCTCGGCCTCGCGCCCGCCGCTTCGGCGCAGCCGCCGGACGGCGGAGACGGCAGCCGAACGGCGGCCGGAATCACGGAGGAGCTGGCGCGCGAGCAGGCGCAGAGCTACGGCACCGATGCGGTCGAGTCGTACTGGGACGATCTCGTCCGGCAGTACGGAGGCTATTTTCCGGAAGGCACGATGCCGAGCTTCCTCGAGATGGTCGCGCCGGGCGGGCAAGGGCTGAAGGCGTCGGACGTGCTCAAGGGCCTGCTCGCGATGCTGACGCATGAGGTGCTCTACAACGGCAAGCTGCTCGTCTCGATCGTGCTGCTCGCGGTGTTCAGCTCGATCCTGCAGACGCTGCAGTCGGCGTTCGAGCGGCAGACGGTCAGCCAGGTCGCCTACGCGGTCGCCTACATGGTGCTGATCGTGCTGGCGGTGAACAGCTTCCACGTCGCCATCGGCTACGCCAAGGACGCGATCGAGACGATGATCCAGTTCATGATGGCGATGGTGCCGCTGCTCATGACGCTGATCGCCAGCTCCGGAGGCATCGCCACCGTGACGCTGCTGCATCCGGTCATCATCTTCATGGTCCATCTGGTCGGCACGCTCATCTACACGGTCGTCTTTCCGCTCCTGTTCTTCTCGGCCGTCCTCCACATCGCCAGCGCGATGTCGGACCGCTTCAAGGTGACGCAGCTGGCGAACATGCTGCGCACGATCGGAGCGGGGCTGCTTGGGGTCATGCTGACCGTCTTTCTCGGCGTCGTCTCGATCCAGGGGGCGACCGGCTCGATGACCGACGGAGTGACGCTGCGGACGGCGAAGTTCATCAGCGGCAGCTTCGTCCCGGTCGTCGGCAAGACGTTCTCCGACGCGGCCGACACGGTCATCTCGGCGTCGATGCTGGCGAAAAACGCGGTCGGGCTCGCAGGCGTCATCATCCTGCTGTTCATCAGCGCCTTCCCGGCGATCAAGATCCTCGTGCTCGCCGTCATCTACAACGCCTGCGGAGCGGTGCTCCAGCCGCTCGGAGCGAGCCCGATCACGACCTGCCTGAGCACGATCGGCAAGACGATGCTCTATGTGTTCGGCGCGCTGGCGGCGGTGAGCCTGATGTTCTTCCTCGCGGTCACGATCCTGCTCACCGCCGGCAACGCCGCGATCATGATGCGATGAGGCGGAACCGCGGCGAGAGGAGAGGAGGAGGAGCGGCATGCTGGACTGGCTGAGCTCCTGGCTGAAAGACGTCGTCGCAGTCGTCCTGCTGGCTGCCCTCGTCGACCTGCTGCTGCCGAACCAGCGGATGCAGCGCTATGCGCGGCTCGTCACCGGCCTGATTGTGCTGCTCGTCATCCTGACGCCGCTGCTGCGCCTCGTGCAGGGCGATTTCCAGACCCGGCTCGAGACCGGCTACCGCGAATGGAACCGCGAGCTGGAGCGCTCCCAGGTGAAGATGCCTTCGCTGGACGAGATTCTGCGGCAAGCCGAGATCGCAGCCGGCCGCTCCGGCGAGCAGGCGGTCGCTTTGGCCCGGACCCAGCTTGAGATGGGCATTCGGGAAGCGGTCGAGCGGGAGACGGGGGCGGCGGTCAAGGAAGTCGCGGCCGCAGTCTCCTGGGACGGGCAAGGCGGCGGGGAGATCCGCAGCGTGAACGTGCGGCTGGCGGCTGCGCCGAGAGGCGAGGTCCTGCCGGCAGAAGCGGCCGCGGCAGACGATGCCTCCGCCGGAGAAGCTTCGATCGAGCCGGTGAAGCCGGTCGAGCCGGTCGAGGTGCGCTTGTCGGAGCCGGAGGCGCAGGAGGCGATGGCCGGCATGGGGGAGGCCTCGCATAGAAAGGCGGACGCGCGGCTGGAGAGCCGGATCCGCCAGATCGTGAGCGGGTCCTGGCCGATCGGAGCGGCGCAGGTGAGCGTAGAGCTGGAGCCGGCGGACGGCAGCTGAAGGGAGGGGAGGCCTTTTGGCCAATTGGTGGGAAAAGCTGCGGCAGGCGGCTGCCGGAGGAGCCGAAGGGCCGAGCCGCATCAAGTCGCTGCGCTGGCTGCTCGTGCTCGGGGGGATCGGCGTGCTGCTCATTCTGGCCGGCAACGTCCTGAACTTCCGGGATGTCGGCACGCTGCCGAGCGGCGACGCGGCCCCGCCGCCGGCAGCGGAGGATCAGGCGGCGCTCGGCGGCCGCGTGCAGTCGCCGGGCACGGACTTCGGCGGCATCGAGGCGCCGCTGGAAGCGCGGCTCAAGGATATTTTGGAGAAGATCGTCGGCGTCGGCGAGGTCGACGTGCTGGTCACGGTCGACTCCACCGAGGAGAACGTCTGGGGCAAGGACGACAATACGTCGCAGCAGGTGACGGACGAGACCGACAAGTCAGGCGGAAAGCGTCATGTGACGCAGATGACGAGCAGCGGCAAGATCGTCATGTACGAGGTGTCCGGCGAGCAGAAGCCGGTCGTTACCAAGATCGTCAAGCCGAAGGTCCGGGGGGTGCTGGTCGTCGCGAACGGGGCGGAGAACGCCACCGTCAGGAGGATCATCGCTGAGGCGGTCGAGCGCGGCATGGACGTGCCGCTCTCGGCGATCTCGATCGTGCCTCGCAAGACGGGCTGAAGCGGGGCGGCGGCAAGCGCAAGCGAGCGGGAAAAGCGGTAAACCAATCCAAGGAGGGATATGAACGATGAATTCCAAACGTCAAACGATCTGGCTGGTGTCGATGCTTAGCCTGATGGTCGTGCTGTCCGCTTATTATCTGTTCACGGAGGATGCGGGTACGAAAGGCTTGGCCGATACGGCCCAGACGCAGGCGGGAGCGGCCGAGGTGTCGCAGACGGACGGCATCGAAGTGCAGCAGGTGACGGGCGACGGCGCGCTGGACGCTGAAGCGGCCGCGGAAGCGGCGGAGACGGCGGAGTCGGCGGAGTCGGCAGAGCCAGGCAAGGACGCGGCGGGCGCAGACAAGGAGACCGCTGCGGACGGCGGGCTGTCGCCGGAGGATCAGGCGGTGCTGCAGCAGTATGAGTCGAGCGGCTCCTCCAGCCAGTTCACGGAACTCGGCCTCCGCTCGCAGGAGCGGGTCAACGCGGAATACGACAAGATCATGCAGAAGATTTCCGACGTCAAGAGCGACAGCGAGACGTCCGCCAAGGCCGTCACGGAGCTGGAGGGCTTCGAGGAGCGCCAGAGCAAGCTGACGGAGCTGCGCGGCCAGCTGGAGAAGGAGTTCAAGAACGTCGTCATCGACGAGAACGGCGATGCGGTCAAGGTCGTCGTCCAAAGCCAGAAGCTGGAGCGCAGCCAGGCGGCCGCGATCATCTCTACGGTCAGCGCGGCGCTCGACGTGAACGCGGGCGACGTGCTCGTGCAGTACCTGCCGTAGGCGGCAAACGAGGGGCTTTCCGGGCGATCCGGAAAGCCCCTTTTCGGCTGCTCGCAGGCCGGGCGGCGTCCCGAAGAGGAGGTTCGTTCCCGAGTTTGGCAGAATGACTCGTCCTCGGAGGGGCCATGTGCTATAATACACTACGTCATGGCCCCGGATGCGCTGCAAGGCCCCTGGCCATGGCCGCGCTTGGGCATGAGTGAGTACGCCTTTCAAGCTGCAATCGTCGAAGGAGTGAATCGCATTGTTCAAACTTAATGAAATCAAAGAGCTGATCAAGCTGATCGACCAGACTTCCGTGCACGAGTTCGAGATCGAGAACGAAGGAACGAAGCTTGCGATCCGCAAGCCGGGCAAGGCCGAAACCGTCTTCGTGCAAGGTGCGCCGGCGATCTCTACATATACGGCTCCGGCAGCCGAGCCTGCGGCTTCCGTCGCGGCCGCTGCGCCGGCTTCCGCCGCTCCTGCGGCTTCGGCCGCGCCGAAGGAGAACCTGCACCAGATCGTATCGCCGATGGTCGGCACGTTTTATGCCGCCTCCACGCCGGACAGCCCTCCGTACGTCTCGCCGGGCAGCAAGGTGACGGAGAAGAGCGTCGTCTGCATTCTCGAGGCGATGAAGCTGATGAACGAGCTCGAGGCCGAAGTCCGCGGCGAGATCGTGGAAGTGCTCGTGCAGAACGGCCAGCTGGTGGAATACGGCCAGCCGCTGTTCACGGTTCGTCCCGAATAAGCATGGTGCGTGAGGAGGAGACAAGCGCGTTGAAATTCCAAAAAATCCTGATCGCCAACCGCGGCGAAATCGCCGTGCGGATCATCCGGGCGTGCCGCGAGCTCGGCATCTCGACCGTCGCCGTCTATTCCGAGGCGGACCGGGACTCGCTGCATGTGCGCCTCGCCGACGAGGCCTACTGCATCGGGCCGACGCTGTCCAAGGACAGCTACCTGAACCTGACGAACATCATGAGCGTGGCGACGCTCACCGAATGCGACGCCATCCATCCGGGCTACGGCTTCCTCGCCGAAAACGCCGACTTCGCGGAGATCTGCGAATCCTGCAACATCACCTTCATCGGACCGTCCCCGTCGGCGATCAGCCGCATGGGCGACAAGGCGATGGCCAAGCAGACGATGAAGGACGCGCGCGTGCCGGTCATTCCCGGCTCCGACGGCATCATCGAGGATCTGGACGAAGCGGTGCGCATCGCGCGAGGCATCGGCTATCCGGTCATCATCAAGGCGACGGCCGGAGGCGGAGGCAAGGGCATCCGCATCGCCGAGAACGAGGAGGCGCTCGTGCAGCAGATCACGACGGCGCAGCAGGAAGCCCAAAAGGCGTTCGGCAACGCCGGCGTCTATCTGGAGAAATACTTGACGGGCATGAAGCATGTCGAGATCCAGATCATGGCCGACCGCCACGGCAACGCCGTGCATCTGTTCGAGCGGGACTGCTCCGTGCAGCGCCGCCGCCAGAAGCTGGTCGAGGAGGCGCCTTGTCCGGTGCTCAGCCCCGAGCTGCGCGAGCGGATGGGCGAGGCGGCGGTTCGCGCCGCGCTGGCCGTCGAGTATTGCGGCGCCGGCACGCTGGAATTCCTGCTCGGTCCCGACGGCCAGTTCTACTTCATGGAGATGAATACCCGGATCCAGGTCGAGCATCCGGTGACGGAGATGATTACCGGCATCGACCTCATCAAGGAAATGATCTCGGTCTGCGAGGGCAATCCGCTGTCCTTCCGCCAGGAGGAGCTGCAGATCGACGGCGTGTCGATCGAATGCCGCATCAATGCCGAGGACTCCGAGCGCAACTTCATGCCGTCGCCCGGCAAGATCGGCTTCTACCTGCCGCCTGGCGGCATCGGCGTCCGCGTCGACAGCTCGGCTTATCCGGGCTATACGATCTCGCCTCACTATGACTCGATGATCGCCAAGCTGATCGTATGGGCTCCGACCCGCGCCGAAGCGGTGAACCGCATGAAGCGCGCTTTGTCCGAGTTCGCGATCGAGGGCATCAAGACGACGATTCCGTTCCATCTCAAGCTGCTGGAGCATCCGATTTTCCTGGGCGGCCGCTTCGACATCAAGTTCCTCGAGGAGCATGATGTGAACAAGCCTTACGGCGACGAATCCGTGTCGGGCTGATCCGTTTGTCATAAAACTCGCCCAATGTTATAGTATAGGAATATGAAATCGGATGAGCCCCCGGCGTGCATCGGGGGACACCTACTCAACACGGAGGTGCGCCTAAGGATGAGCATCATGGCAGCAGACTACGAAAAGACGGATATCGGCACGATCCAGATCGCGCCGGAAGTCATCGAGGTCATCGCGGGACTGGCGACGATCGAGGTCGGCGGCGTAGCCGGAATGAGCGGAGGGCTGGCCGGCGGCATCGCCGAGCTGCTCGGCCGCAAGAACCTTTCCAAAGGCGTGAAGGTCGAGGTCGGCCATCGCGAGGCGGCCGTCGACGTGTCCATCATCGTCGAATACGGCAACCCGATTCCGGAGATCGCATCCGAAATCCAGCGCAACGTCAAGAAATCGATCGAGATGATGACCGGGCTGATCGTCGTCGAAGTGAACGTACATATCCATGACGTCTACTTCAAGGCCGGCGAGCGCATCGAAGAGGAAGACGCGGCGCTCCGAGTCAAATAAGCCAAACACCATCACCCCCTTGTGATTGGGCTGCCGCTCGGCGCAAGGGGGTTTATTCCGCTTTATGGGAGGTCAACTCGTCTTGAGCCGAATCGTGGACAGATTGCTCTTGTTTTTGTACAGCCTTGCGGCCGGCATCATCGCCATCATCGTCATCATCGCCAGCGCCGGCGGCATTCACCGGGAGGATGCAAGCGCGTTCTTAGCCGAATGGTACGACTCCGGCAGCGCGGTCCATCTGGCCATGCTGATCGGCGCCGTCCTGCTGCTGCTGCTCAGCCTGCGGATGTTCTACGTCGCCGTCCGGGTCAAGGGCGCCGCGTCGTCCTCGATCGACCAGCGCAACGATTTCGGCGATATCCGCATCTCGATGGATACGGTCGAGAGCCTCGTGCTGAAGGCGGCCGGCCGCCAGCGCGGCGTCAAGGATCTGAAGACCCGCATCACTACCGCCGAGGCGGGACTTGATATCGCCGTACGCGCGGTCGTGGACGGCGAGACGTCGATTCCCCAGCTGACGGAGGAGATCCAGCGGGCGGTCAAGGACCACGTGGAAGAGATTACGGGCATTCCCGTCGCGGCCGTGTCGGTGTTCGTCGCCAACGTCATTTCTTCCCCGTCCTTCAAGAGCCGCGTAGAATAGGAGGCCTGCAGCGATGTGGAGAGATTGGTGGGACGGATACGGCGGCAGGATCGTCGGCGTCGGCGCGGCGCTTTTTCTGGCGATCGTTTTCCTCGTATCCGGTTTTTGGGACATGCTCTTCGTCGGCCTGATCTTATGGGTCGGCTATGCGGCTGGCCAGCGCAAGGATACCGGCGGCGAGCCGCTCGTCCCGTGGCGGCGGATCGCCGCTTGGGTCGAGCAACGCTTCGGGCGGTATCGCTGATTCTGTGGTCTCCTCCGTACTTCGGACCTGCCGCGCGACTCGCGCGGCTGTTCGGAGCAGGGAGGAGATCATAGGTTTTTTTTACGACTAAATCAAGCTAAGCTCAGGAGGCATTATGAAACGAAGGTTGGCGCGTGAGATAGCGGTACAGAGCCTGTACCAAATGGAAATGAACGAGGTGTCGGCGGAAGAGGCGGTAGCGATGCTGCTCGCCGAGGCGCGGGAGGAGAACGAGGCCGGAGCCGGGAAGCTGGATGCCGGCGAGACGGGAGAGTTCGCCAAGGAGCTCGTGCACGGCGTGCTGGAGCGCAAATCGGCCATCGACGAGATGCTGCAGCAGTATTTGACCGGCTGGCAGGTGGACCGCCTGTCCAAGGTGGACCATCAGGTGCTGCGTCTGGCATGCTACGAGCTCGTGTTCCGCACCGACGTTCCGCCCAAGGCGGTCGTGAACGAGGCGATCGAGCTGTCCAAGCGCTTCGGCACGGACGAGTCGGGCAAGTTCGTCAACGGCGTGCTCGGCCGCCTCATCGCCGAGCTGGACAAGCTCAAGGCCAACTGACGCAAGCTCTAGATTCGAGGGGAGAGATCGGGATGAGCGCAAAGGTGATCGACGGCAAGCGCATCGCGCAGGAAATTCGGGAGGAGATCCGTCTGGAGACGGCGCGGCTGAAGGAGCGGGGCATCGTGCCCGGCCTGGCGGTCGTGCTCGTCGGCGGAGACCCGGCATCGGCTGTCTACGTCGGCAGCAAGGAGAAGACATGCAAGGAGATGGGCTTCCACTCCGAAGTCCACCGCCTGCCGGAGGAGACGACGGAGGAGCAGCTGCTGGCGCTCGTCTCCGATCTGAACCGGAACGAAGCGGTGCACGGCATCCTCGTGCAGCTGCCGCTGCCGAAGCATATCCATGAAAAGGCGGTCATCGACGCGATCGCCGTCGAGAAGGACGTCGACGGCTTCAGCCCGCAAAGCACCGGCAACCTCGTCATCGGCGACGAAAGCCTGCTGCCCTGCACGCCTGCCGGCATCATCGAGCTGATCCGGCGCGCGGGCGTCGATCCCGCCGGCAAGCATGCCGTCGTCATCGGCCGCAGCAACATCGTCGGCAAGCCGGTCGCGATGCTGCTGCTGCGCGAGAACGCGACGGTCACCATCTGCCATTCCCGCACCGACAATATGGAGGCGATCGCTTCCCAGGCCGACATCCTCGTCGTCGCCATCGGCAAGCCCAAAGCGATCGGCCGCCGCTATGTCAAGCCGGGAGCGGTCGTCATCGACGTCGGCGTCAACCGGCTGGAGACCGGCAAGCTCGCCGGCGACGTCGATTACGACGATTGCCTGGACGTCGCCGGCGCGATCACGCCGGTGCCGGGCGGCGTCGGCCCGATGACGATCGCGATGCTGATGCAGAACACGCTCAAGGCGGCGAAGCGGAAAGCGGGCGTGTAGCCCGTGACGGATACGCCGAGGATCTATTCGGTCAAGGAGCTGACCCGATACATCAAGATGAAGCTGGAGGGAGACCGCCTGCTCGGGGACGTCTGGATCCGGGGCGAGATCTCGAACTTCACGCATCATTCCAGCGGCCATATGTACTTCACGATCAAGGACAAGGACAGCCGCCTCAAATGCATCATGTTCGCCAGCCACAACCAGCGGCTGCCGTTCCGTCCGCGCGAAGGCGCGAAGGTCATCGCGCGCGGCAACATCTCCGTCTACGAACGGGACGGAAACTATCAGTTCTACTGCATCTCCATGCAGCCGGATGGACTCGGCAGCCTGTATCTCGCCTACGAGCAGCTCAAGGCCAAGCTCGAGGAGGAAGGGCTGTTCGCGGAGTCGCGCAAGCGGGAGCTGCCCCGTCATCCGTCGGTCGTCGGCGTCGTCACGTCGCCGACCGGAGCGGCGGTGCGCGACATCATCACGACGCTGCAGAGACGCTATCCGGCCGCGGCGATCCTCGTCTATCCCGCCGTCGTGCAAGGCGCCGGAGCCGCGCCGTCGATCGTCAAGGGCATCGAGGCGATGAACCGGCACGGCCGCGCGGACGTGCTCATCGTCGGCCGCGGCGGCGGCTCGCTGGAGGAGCTGTGGGCGTTCAACGAGGAGACGGTGGCGCGCGCGATCGCCGCTTCGGCGATTCCGGTCATATCGGCTGTCGGCCACGAGACCGATTTTACGATCGCTGACTTCGCGGCTGACCGGAGGGCGGCGACGCCGACGGCCGCCGCCGAGCTCGCGGCTCCCCATATCGGGGAGATCGGCGAATCGCTCCGGCGGCTGGAGCAGCGTCTGCATGCCGCGATGGAGCGGACGCTGGACAGCCGCAGGCAGCGGCTGCAGAGGGCGCGCCGCTCTCCTTATTTTGTCCATCCGAGGCGTTATCTGCTGGATCAGGCGCAGCGGCTGGACCGGCTGACGCAGCGGCTCGAGGAGCTGGCTCGGCGACTGCCGGAGCGCTCGGGCCAGCGGCTGGAGCGGCTGGAGCGGAGGTTGCAGAGCCAGTCGCCTTCCAGCCGCGCCGCTTTTGCCGGGCGGGACCTGAGGCAGCTGGACGAGCGGCTCGCCAAAGCGGCGCGAGGCGCCGTCAAGGACGCTCGCCAGCGGATCCTCTCCTCGGTGCGGCAGCTCGACGCGCTCAGTCCGCTCAAGGTCATGGCGCGCGGCTACAGTCTCGTATATGAAGATAGCAACGATAAGCTGGTCCGCTCCGTAAAGGATCTGGAGCCAGGCGATCTGATCCAGGTGCGGCTGCCGGACGGACGTGCCGAATGCCATGTGTGGGCGATCAAGGAGGATGAGCAGGAATGAGCGATAGCAAGCAGGATCAGGCGCTGAGCTTCGAGCAGGCGATGGAAAAGCTGGAAGGCATCGTCGGTCGTCTAGAGAGCGGGGACGTCCCGCTGGAGACGGCGATCGAGCTGTTCCAGGAGGGCATGGAGCTTTCCCGCCTGTGCGGCGGCAAGCTGGAGCAGGTCGAGCGCCGCATCGAGACGCTGCTGGAACGAGGCGCGGGCCTTGCGACCGAGCCTTTCGACGCGCTGCCGGACGATCGGGGAGAAGCCCGATGAGCGCGCAGCCGATGCTGGCAGATTATTTGGCGACGAATGCGGCCCTCATCGAGGCGGAGCTGAAGCGGTCGCTGCCCGAAGCATGGGCCGTGCCGCCGCGCCTGCGGGAGTCGATGGACTACTCCTTGTCGGCGGGAGGCAAGCGGCTCCGTCCGGTGCTCGTGCTGGCCGCCGCCGAGGCGGCCCGAGGCGGGGAGGCGGATCGCGAGGCGGCGCTGCGCGTCGCTTGCGCGGTGGAGATGATCCACACGTACTCGCTCATCCACGACGACCTGCCCGCGATGGACAATGACGATTACCGCCGCGGCAAGCCGACAAACCATAAGGTGTTCGGTGAAGCGATGGCGATCCTTGCCGGCGACGGGCTGCTGACGCATGCGTTCCACATGGCGTCCTCGGCGCGCCGCTTCGGCGCGGACACGGCCGTCGTGCTCGACATCGTCGAGGACCTGTCGCGGCTGTCCGGCCCGGCCGGCATGGTCGGCGGCCAGGCGGCCGACATGCAGGGCGAGCAAGGCGCGACGACGCTGCCCGAGCTCCAATATATCCATGAGCACAAGACGAGCGATCTGGTCATCTTCTCCGTCACCGCCGGCGCTCGGCTCGGAGGAGCCAGCTCGGAGCAGCTGGCCCGGCTGGAGCAGTTCGGCCGCAAGCTCGGCCTCGCGTTCCAGATCCAGGACGACATCCTCGACCTGATCGGCGACGAGAGCAAGCTCGGCAAAAAGACGAACAGCGACACCGCCGCAGGGAAAGTGACGTATCCTTACCTCGTCGGAATGGACGAGAGCCGCAGGCTGCTCGGACAGTTCACCGCCGAAGCGAAGCAGGCTCTGCTCGAGGCGAGGCTTCCCAAGCCGGAGCGCCTCGCGGAGCTGGCCGACTACCTGATGAATCGCGACCGCTGAGGCGGGCATGAGGTTTCATGTCGCTTCGTATGGTATAATGGTGAATAATGTGTATTGACGGGACGGCGGGCGATCCGCCCGCCGCTCACGAAAGCGAGGAACCTATCGTGCTGCTCGACAAACTAAACGGACCCGAAGATCTGAAAGGCCTGTCCGTGCCGGAGCTGGAACAGCTCGCAAGCGAGATCCGGGAGTTCCTGGTCCAAAAGCTCTCCGTGACGGGCGGACATCTGGCGCCGAATCTCGGCGTCGTGGAGCTGACGCTGGCGCTGCACTTCCTGTTCGACAGCCCGACGGACAAATTCATCTTTGACGTCGGCCACCAGTCCTACGTGCACAAGATCCTTACCGGCCGCAAGGACCGCTTCGATACGCTGCGCCAGCAAGGCGGCCTATGCGGCTTCATCAAGCGGAGCGAAAGCGATCATGACGTCTGGGAGGCTGGCCACAGCAGCACGTCGCTGTCGGCCGCCATGGGCATGGCGATGGCGCGCGACTTCAGAGGCGGGACCAACAAGGTCGTCGCGGTCATCGGCGACGGCGCCCTGACCGGAGGCATGGCGCTGGAGGCGCTCAACCATATCGGCCACGAGAAGCGCGACATGATCGTCGTCCTGAACGACAACGAGATGTCGATCGCGCCGAACGTCGGCGCGATGCATCAGTATCTCGGCCGCATCCGCACCGACCGCCATTACCAAAAGGCCAAGGAGGATCTTCAGTCGCTGCTGCAGAAGGTGCCGGCGATCGGGGGCAAGCTGGCCAAGACGGCGGAGCGGTTCAAGGACAGCCTCAAGTATCTGCTCGTCAGCGGCATCCTTTTCGAGCAGTTCGGCCTGCATTACATCGGACCGGTCGACGGACACGACCTCGAAGGGCTGCTCGAGACGCTGCAGCAGGCGTCGAACGTGCAAGGGCCGGTGCTCGTGCATGTCGTCACGGTCAAGGGGAAAGGCTACAAGCCGGCGGAGGCCGATTCGTTCAAATGGCATGGTGCCTCGCCATACAAGATCGAATCGGGCCAGATGCTGAAGGCGGTCGGTCCGCCGATGTACACGGACGTCTTCGGCGACGCGCTGATCGAGCTGGCCGAGCGCGACGAGCGCATCGTCGCCGTCACGCCGGCGATGCCCGCCGGCTCCGGCCTGATGAAGTTCGCCGCGCGCTTCCCCGGCCGCATGATCGACGTCGGCATCGCGGAGCAGCATGCCGCCACGATGTCCGCCGCGCTCGCGATGGACGGCATGAAGCCGGTCTACGCCGTCTACTCGACGTTCCTGCAGCGGGCGTACGACCAAGTCGTCCACGACATCTGCCGGCATAACGCCAACGTCATCTTCGCCATCGACCGGGCCGGCTTCGTCGGACCGGACGGAGAGACGCATCACGGGGTGTTCGACATTCCGTACCTGCGCCATATTCCGAACATCGTCCTGATGATGCCGAAGGACGAGAACGAGCTGCGCAACATGATGCAGACGGCCGTCGACTACAACGACGGACCGATCGCTGTGCGCTATCCCCGCATCAGCGGCAGGGGCGTCGAGCTCGATCCGGCGATGACGCCGATCCCGATCGGGACATGGGAAATCGTCCGGCCGGGAGACGCGGCGGCCGTCCTGGCGGTCGGCCCGATGGTCGAGGTCGCCGAGCAGGCGGCGGAGCTGCTTCGCCGCGACGGACTGTCGCTGCGTGTCGTCAACGCCCGCTTCATCAAGCCGCTCGACGGAGCGATGCTGGATGAGCTGGCCGACGAAGGCTTGCCGCTCATCGTCATGGAGGAAGGAGCGGTCATGGGCGGGCTCGGAAGCGCCGTCCAGGAGCATTTCGCCTTGACGGGCCGCTCGGGGGTCCGCGTCAGCCTGATCGGCATTCCCGACGAGTTCGTCGAGCATGCCTCCATCCAGGAGCAGCGCGAAGCCTGCGGCTTGACCGCGCAGCGGCTGGCGGCCGAGGTGCTGGCCGTGCAGCCGAGGCGCAAGCGCGCCACCAACCAGCATTCATGAACCCTTGTATGGCCTGCGGCGATCCGGCTGCAGGCCATTCTACGGTTATAAGGAGCGAACCGGAAGTGACGACCAAAGAACGAATCGACCTATTGCTCGTGGAGCTCGGCTATTACCCCAGCCGCGAGAAGGCGAAGGCCGCGCTCATGGCCGGCCTCGTGCTCGTGGACAACGAGCCGGTAGACAAAAGCGGAACGAAGGTGAGGCGCGACTCCGAGATCAAGGTCAAGGGAAGCCTCCATCCGTACGTCAGCCGAGGCGGGCTGAAGCTGGAGAAGGCGATCCGCGAGTTCGGCATCGCGATGGACGGACGGGTCATGCTCGACATCGGGGCTTCGACGGGAGGCTTCACCGACTGCGCCCTCCAGCACGGAGCCGCTTATGTGTACGCCATCGACGTCGGCTACAACCAGCTCGACTGGTCGCTGCGCCAGCATCCGCATGTGAAGGTGATGGAGCGGGTGAATTTCCGGTACATCCGTCCGGAGGATCTGTCCGGCCCGGCGCCGGACTGCGCCTCGATCGACGTCAGCTTCATCTCGCTCAAGCTGATCCTGCCGGCGCTCGCTCCGCTGCTGCCCCAAGGCGGCGAAGTCGCCGGCCTCATCAAGCCGCAGTTCGAGGCGGGGCGCGAAAAGGTCGGAAAAGCCGGCATCGTGCGCGATCCGGCCGTCCATCTGGAGGTGCTGCAGGCCGTATGCGGCGAGGCCGCAGCGGCCGGATTCAAGCTTGATGGCCTCACGTTCTCGCCGATCACCGGGGGCGAGGGCAACATCGAGTTCCTCGCGCATTGGGTGCGCGAGGACGGCGCGGCAGTTCCGGACGGAGAGCTGCTGGAGAGAATCGTGACCGAGGCTTCGGCTCATTTCCATTCCGGCAAATAATTCCGTCCCCCTCTTTACAAGCAAACGCATGTTCTGCTATTCTGAATTCAGCAAACAAATGTTCGGACTTCTCTCCAGCTCCGCCGGAAGGAAATCCGCCGTCGAAAAGCGAATGTTACCCTCACCATGAAGCGGGAGGGATCGCTTGGACCGGCTGGTGATGGTAATCTCGGCGCTGTTGATCGTGTATTGGGCCTACCGGGCCTTCTACAACTGGCTTCATGAGCCCAAGGGACTGAAGCGGCTCGTGCTCGGCCGCGGAGAGATATTGGCCCCGGACGACCCGCATGTGCTTTTTCTCGAATCGCACGGATACGAGGTCGTCTCGGGCAAGCATCGCGTTCCGCTCGTCGTCGACCTGGACGGGCAGGAGCTGGCGAGCCGCCTGTATGTGGATTACGTGGCGATCCGCGACGGCGACATGTATGCCGTCAAGCTCATGCGCGAGCGTCAGCCGCTGGACTGGACAGGCAGCGGCTTGCGGGACCGGCTCCTCGTCTTCCACCTCCTGCTTCCGGAGCTGGAGGGCATACTGGTGATCGACACCGAGGAGAATAGGATCAGGACGGTTAAATTCGAGGTAAACGAAGTACCGAAAAAGAAGGAGGCCTGAAGCATGAAAGGACTACGCCATGTCAAGATCCGCGAGATCATCGGACGGCATGTCATCGAGACGCAGGACGAGCTTGTGGAAGCTCTGCGCACCGCCGGGCTGCAGGTGACCCAGGCGACCGTGTCGCGCGACATCAAGGAGCTGCAGCTGATCAAGATTCCGTCCGAGGATGGCCGCTACAAATATTCCTTGCCGCAGGAGCAGCGCTTCATCCCGGTGAACAAGCTCAAGCGCGCGATGCTCGACAACTTCCTGCATGTCGACCAGGCGGAAAACCTCGTCGTCATGAAGTGCCTGCCGGGCACGGCCAACGCGATCGCCTCGCTCGTCGACGGCATGGAATGGCCGGAGATCATGGGCACGATCAGCGGGGACGACACCTTGCTGCTGATTTGCCGCAAGAAGGAGCACGGCAGCAAGATCGTCGAGCAGCTGCTCGCCATGATGAACTGATTTCATATCCATTCGGATCAAAGGAGTGTTTTTATGCTTCGCGAACTGTCCATTCGAAATCTTGCCGTCATCGAAGAAGTGACCGTCGGCTTCCACGACGGCTTCCATGTGCTGACTGGGGAGACCGGCGCCGGAAAATCCATTCTGATCGATGCGCTCATCCTGCTCATCGGCGGGAGGGGATCGTCCGACATGGTCCGTTACGGATGCGACAAAGCGGAGATGGAGGCCTCCTTTGAGCTGGGATCCGCCCATCCGGTCTGGCATGTGCTGCAGCGGCTCGGGCTTAAAGGCAGCTCCGAGGATCTGCTGACGGTCCGGAGGGAGCTGTCCGCTCAGGGCAAGAGCTCATGCCGGATCAACGGCTCCATCGCCAACCTGACGATGCTGCGCGAAATCGGCGAATGCCTCGTGAACGTCCATGGACAGCACGAGCATCAGTCGCTACTGCGGACCGAGCAGCATCTGGAATGGCTAGACCTGTTCGCCGGGGAGCAGGTGGCGGAGCTGAAGCGGGCTTACCAAGCGGCGTTCTTCCGGTACGGGGAGCTTCGCTCCTCGTTGAAGAGCTTGATGGAGGGCAGCCGCCAAAATATGCAGATGCTCGACCTGTACAAGTTCCAGCTGGAGGAGATCCGTTCGGCCGCGCTCCGCAAGGACGAATGGGAGCAGCTCCAGCAAGAGAAGGAGACGCTGGCGCATGCGGACAAGATCATGTCGCATGCGGCCGGCGCTTACGGACTGCTGCATGACAGCGGGGCGCTGGAGTCGATGGCTGCCGCCATCGCCAAGCTGGAGGAGATCGCCCCTTATCAGCCGACGCTGCTTGAGCCGCTCGTGGAGCAGATCAAGGGCGCGTATTTCCAAGCGGAGGATGCGGTCCATCAGCTCCGCGGCTATCAGGAAGGCATCCAATCCGATCCGGAGCGTCTAGCCAGCATCGAGGACCGGATCACGCTGCTGAAAGGGCTTCGCCGCAAATATGGGGACACCTTGCCGGATATTATGGCCTATTACAAAAAAATCAAGCATGAAGCGAGCCTGATCGAAAATCGCGACGATCATATTCGCGAGCTCAAAGCCGCGCTGAAGGAAGCGTATGCGGAAGCGGCAGAGCTGGCCGAGCGGCTGTCGGCAAGACGAAAGCAAGCCGGAGAGCTGCTGTCCGTCTCCGTCGAGTCCCAGCTCAAGGATCTCGGCATGGGACGTACGCAGTTCAGAGCCCATGTGGACGCCCAGCCTGCGGAGGAATCCTACAAGCTGACGCTGCATGGCATCGACGAAGCCGGATTCCTGCTCGCTCCGAACCCGGGCGAGCCGCTCAAGCCGCTCAGCAAGATCGCCTCCGGCGGCGAGATGTCGCGCATCATGCTTGCGCTCAAGAGCATCTTCGCCGAGATCGATCAGGTGCCCGTGCTTATCTTCGACGAGGTCGATACCGGCGTCAGCGGACGCGCCGCTCAAGCGATAGCGGAAAAGTTGTCGCAATTATCCGGCAAATGCCAGGTATTCTCCATTACGCATCTGCCGCAGGTGGCCTGCATGGCCGATTACCATTATGAGATCAGCAAGCATGTCGTCCACGACCGGACCTCCACCTCGGTCAAGGAGCTCACCGACCGGGAGCGGATCGAGGAGCTGGCGCGGATGCTCGGCGGCGTCGAAGTGACGGACAAGACGAGGCATCATGCACAGGAAATGCTTGTGCTGGCAGATCGCCAAAAAGGAGCCTGAGTCAGGCTTTCAGGGAAGGTTTTGATGGACATAAATCGGGGGGGCGGGGGTACCTTATAGGTACGCAAATGGCGAGACCAATCGTCAAGCGATGGAACTACAGGGAGCGTGAGATCATGAACGCCAACCAGCGCAAGCGGTGGTTCGGATTAGTTCTCGTATTCTTCGTTTGCATGATCGGCATCTCCAGTCCGTTCCAAAATTATGCCTCCTTCCCGAATGAACTGCGTTTATTCTCCGGGCAAATGAAACGGCTGGACTATCATATGCCTGTCCATGCGGACATGACGGTGGATTCCTCCATCCTTCATGTCAACGGCAAAGCGGAGCATCGCCAGTTGCTGGATCTAAAAAAGCCGATATCCCTTGAACCGCGACAAACCGGGCAAGCCGTCCTGTCTTTGAAGCTGTTCGGCAAGATTCCATTCAAGACCGTTCATGTCGATGTCGTCCCTGATCTCAAAGTCATCCCCGGCGGACAAACGATCGGAGTCAAGGTCAAGTCTGCAGGCGTTCTTGTCGTCGGCCATCATCTTGTAGGAGAAAAAGGCGATGCCAAAGTCTCGCCCGGCGAGCAAGCCGGCCTCCGTCTCGGCGATCTGATCGTCGAAATCGACGGCCGCAAGGTGCGGGAAGTCAAGGAAATCGCTCGCTACACCGAGATTGCAGGCTCCCGCGACCGTCCCCTGAAGCTGACGGTAAAGCGTTCCGGGAAGCTTTTGAACGTCAAGCTCAAGCCTTCCTATGACAAGGAAGACAGCGCGTGGAGGATCGGATTGTATATCCGCGATTCCGCCGCAGGCGTAGGGACACTGACGTTCTACGCGCCGGATCAAGGCGTATACGGAGCTCTCGGGCATGTCATCACCGACCTGGATACGGGCACGGCGATCGAAGTCGGCGACGGGCAAATCCTGGAGTCGAATGTAACGTCGATCAACAAAAGCCAAAACGGCGAGCCTGGCGAAAAGCGAGCCACCTTCGTCAACGAAAGCCATGTGCTCGGCAATATCGAACGGAATACTCCGTTCGGCATCTTTGGAAAAATGGAGCAGAAGCCCGGTCACGGCTATCAGGCCGAGGCGGTGCCGGTCGCTTTTTCGGAGGAAGTCCATGAAGGGCCGGCCGAGATCCTCACGGTGCTGAACGGTCAAAAGGTCGAACGGTTCAACGTCGAAATCAGCCACGTCAGCAAGCAGAAGCAGCCCGCGACAAAAGGCATGGTCATCAAAGTGACCGATCCGAAGCTTCTGGAGAAAACCGGAGGCATCGTGCAAGGCATGTCGGGCAGTCCGATTTTGCAGGATGGCAAGCTGATCGGAGCTGTGACGCATGTTTTCGTCAACGATCCTTCATCCGGTTATGGCTGTTTCATCGAGTGGATGCTGCATGATGCCGGCATTATTCTTCGTACGGCGAACAAAGATCTCAAGGCTGCTTAAAGCCTTGAGATCTTTGTTGGTTTTTATCGAATTTTATCGGATAAGATCGGGAAATGGAGTAAAATAATTATTATACCGAATTGAGAATCAAAAAGAAAGAAAAATAATATTCGACAGAAGGAAATCCCTTGGGGGTGTCGAAACGATAGTACAAGCAAAAAACAGACCATCCCAACGTGATGAAGGAGGACCAACCTTGCCAAAGATTGAGGTACTGCTGGCCGATGATAACCGTGAATTTACGAACCTGCTGTCCGAATACATAACGGAGCAGGAGGATATGGAAGTAACGGGCATCGCTTATAACGGCGAAGAAGTGCTGCGTCTGCTGAAGGAAACGGACCGCATCCCCGACGTGCTTATACTGGACATCATCATGCCTCATCTCGATGGGCTGGGCGTGCTGGAGAAGCTGCGTGAAAGCGGGCTCAATCCGATGCCGAAAATCATCATGCTGACCGCTTTCGGTCAAGAGAACATCACGCAAAAAGCCGTTCAGCTCGGCGCTTCGTACTATATCCTGAAGCCGTTCGACATGGAGATGCTGGCCAATCGCGTCCGCCAGCTCGTCGGCAACCAGGCGGTTGTGGCGACATCGAGCTCCGGCGCCTTCTCCTCCGCTTCGTCGATGATCAAGTCGAATGTCGTTCCGATCGCCAAAGGCAAAAACCTTGACGCGAACATTACGAGCATCATTCATGAAATCGGCGTTCCCGCCCATATCAAAGGCTACCAGTATTTGCGCGAAGCAATTACGATGGTGTACAACAACATCGAAATTCTTGGCGCCATCACCAAAACGCTTTATCCGGCAATCGCCGAAAAGTTCAAAACGACGCCATCGCGCGTCGAACGCGCGATCCGCCACGCGATCGAGGTCGCCTGGACGCGCGGCAACATCGACTCGATCAGCCATCTGTTCGGCTATACGATCAACATCAGCAAATCCAAGCCGACCAACTCGGAATTCATCGCGATGGTCGCCGACAAGCTGCGCATCGAGCATAAGGTGAGCTGAGCGGGGATGCCGCGGCGAGGGGAATAAAAAAAAGACCGTTGGGCCGATGGCCGCAACGGTCTTCTTTATCAGGCTACTTGCGGGAGCGGGCGCGGGATTTGACGGATTTCTTGGCCGATTTCTTGCGGGAAATCGTAGAACGGTCATAACCTTCGTGATTATGCCCTTCTTCAGATACCGACTCGACTCCGCCTACGTTTTCGTCGCGACAAATATATTTGTACACGTCGCAGCGGACCGGAACGCAGTGATGCCGCGTGACGATCTCGATCGGGTGGACCACCGTGACTTGTTGAGGATGATACACATCGCGGTATACGGTTTGAACGGGATCGACGACCGTTTCGGGAGAGCAATGAGAATGACGGCAGGACATTGGGAAAAGCTCCTTTCCTTCGTGAGATGCTACATTGTACGAGTCCGAAGGAAAGATTGCTTGTGCCAATGCCATGGCGGGCTAAACGTTGGGTCTCGGGCGCTTCTTCTTGAAGCGGGGAGCGACGTAATTGTGCTTGCGGTCGCGGAAGAAAATCCAGCCGCCGATGAAGCCGATGCCGACCGCGAACAGAATGAAGCCGACAATGAACGTCAGCCAGCTGAATTTCGGTATGACGGCGTCGTTGCCGAACGCGGCAAAATAGTCGAACGTAGCCGTTTTCATCTGGAGAAAGCCAAAACAGGCGACGATGCCGGGAATGACCAGAATGAGAATGGCGACAAACCTGGAAATGACTGCTTTCATGTCGTTCTCTCCTTCAACCGACCTGATTGCGGAAAAATGAGGCCAAGTGCAGGAACAGCCTTATTTCATCATACTTCAACAAATGCCGGCTTGTCCATGCGGTGTTCTTCTCCGGCGAAAAGGAGTAGAATAGGTTCTCGGAGGAGAAGGGAATGTCCCCCTTCACCTCGACATGACGAATGCGGAAGCGTTCCGCATGCAACGGAAGGGATCGATCGCATGCCAATTCAAGTGGACGTCGCCGTGCTCGGCGGCGGGCCCGGAGGCTACACAGCCGCTATCCGAGCCGCGCAAGAGGGAAAAAAAGTCGCGATTGTGGAGCAAGCCAAGCTGGGCGGCACTTGCCTGCATCAAGGATGCATACCGAGCAAGGCGCTGCTGCGCAGCGCGGAGGTCTATGCTACCTTGCTCCATGCAGATACATATGGAATCAAAGTGGACCGGGAAGCGGTGAAGCTTGACTTCGCCGGCGTGCAAGAGCGCAAGGAAAAAACGGTCGATCAGCTGCATCGAGGGCTGCAACAGCTCATGAAAAAGCATGGGATCGAAATCATCCGAGGCCGGGGACGGATCATCGGACCGTCGATCTTCTCGCCAAAAAGCGGCTCGCTGGCCGTGGAGCTGGAGGACGGCGAGATGGAGTCCGTCGTCTCCCGTCATCTGATCGTCGCGACCGGCTCCCGGCCGCGGCTGCTGCCGGGATTGGAAGCGGATGGCGAGCAGGTGCTGACGAGCGATGACGCCTTGCGCATGGAGACGCTGCCTTCTTCGATGCTGATCGCCGGAGGCGGCGTCATCGGCATCGAATGGGCGTCGATGCTGAGCGACTTCGGCGTAAGCGTGACGCTCGTGGAAGCCGCATCGCGCGTGCTGCCGGGAGAGGATTCGGACGTATCCGCGGCCGTCTCCAAAGCGCTGGCGGCACGCGGCGTGCGTATTCTGACCGGCGCCGCGCTGCTGCCGGAATCGTTGCGCAAGGACGGCGACGGAGTGAGCGTGGCTGTCCGCAAGGGAGAGACGGAGGAGCGGCTGCAGGCGCAGAGGCTTCTCGTCTCGATCGGACGCCAGGCCAACGTAGAGGGCATCGGCCTGGAAAATACCGACATCGCCGTGCAGGACGGCTGGATCAAGGTGAAGCCGACGCTGCAGACCGCTGAGCCGCATATCTATGCGATCGGCGATGTCACCGGCGGGGTGCAGCTGGCTCATGCCGCCGCTCATGAAGGCATCGCCGCCGTCGAGCATCTGCTCGGACTCGCTCCGCATCCGGCGGCGCCGCATCGCATTCCGCGCTGCGTCTACAGCCGCCCGGAGACGGCCAGCGTCGGCTATACGGAGGAGCAGGCGCGCGCCGCGGGCCATGATCCGATCACGGCCAGGATTCCGTTCGCGGCGATCGCCAAGGCGATCGTGCAAGGCGATCCGGACGGCTTCGTCAAGGTGATCGCCGACCGCGGCACGCAGGATCTGCTCGGCGTGCATATGGTCGGCGCTCATGTGACGGAGCTGATCGCCGAGGCTTCGCTGGCGCAGTTCCTCGATGCGGCTCCATGGGAGGTCGGAGCGAGCTTCCATCCGCATCCAAGCTTGTCGGAGGGGCTCGGCGATGCGATGCTGGCGACGCTCGGCAAATCGCTGAGCTTCTAAGAAGGGACGACCGGCGAAGCGGCCGGTCATCCCGCTGCGAAGGCGAAGGGAATCGGCCGGAGGACGGCAAAGGTTCCCTTTTTCCTTCTTGAGCGTTATAATACTGCTATCAAGTATTAGTACCAGGTATCAAAACTGGAGATGAAGGAGGTTCCTCCATGAGCCGACAACAGGTGGATTCCCGCCATCGCGAGCTGGGCTTGTCCGACGAGGAAGCCGTCGGAATGTACAAGATGATGAGGAGCGCGAGGATGTTCGACGAGCGGGTGCTGCTGCTGCAGCGCGCCGGCAAGATCAACTTCCACGTCTCCGGCATCGGACAGGAGGCGGCTCAGGTCGCGGCCGCGTGGGCGCTCGATCGGGACGAGGACTATTTCCTCCCGTACTATCGCGACTACGGCTTCGTGCTGTCGGTGGGCATGACGCTGCGCGAGCTGATGCTCTCGGTGTTCGCCAAGGCGGAGGATCCGACGAGCGGCGGCCGGCAGATGCCGGGCCATTTCGGCCACAAGAAGCTGCGCATCGTTACGGGCTCGTCTCCCGTGACGACACAGGTGCCGCATGCGGTCGGCATCGCGCTCGCCGCCAAGATGAAGGGGCAGAAGCTGGTCAGCTTCGTGACGTTCGGCGAGGGCTCGAGCAATCAGGGCGATTTTCATGAAGGCTGCAACTTCGCGGGCGTCCACAAGCTGCCGGTCATCCTCATGTGCGAGAACAACCAGTATGCGATCTCCGTGCCGGTGCACAAGCAGCTCGGCGGCCGTGTCGCGGATCGCGCTCTAGGCTACGGCTTCGAGGGGCTGCGCGTAGACGGCAACGACGCGCTGGCCATATACGCCGCGGTCAAGGAAGCCCGCGAGCGGGCGCTTGCCGGCGGCGGACCGACGCTGATCGAAGCGATGATGTACCGGCTGTCGCCGCATTCCACCTCGGACAACGACCTGGCCTACCGGACCAAGGAAGAGGTCGAGGAAAATCGCGGCCGCGACGGCGTAGCGGCGTTCAAGCGCTACCTGGAGGAAGCCGGCATCTGGAGCGCGGAGCAGGAAGACGAGCTCGCCGCGGCGATCCGCAAGGAAATGGACGAGGCGACGCGCTACGCGGACGAGGCTCCGTTCCCGACGCCGGAGAGCACGCTCTGGCATGTGTATGAAGGCGATGCGCCGCAAGGAGGACGTTAACATGCCGGTCATGGATTATATCGAGGCGATCCGCCTCGCGATGAAGGAAGAGATGGAGCGCGATCCGGACGTATTCGTGCTGGGCGAGGATGTCGGCGTCAAGGGCGGCGTCTTCACGACGACCAAAGGACTGCAGGAGCAGTTCGGCGAGGCGCGGGTGATGGATACCCCGCTGTCCGAGTCGGCGATCGCCGGCGTGGCGATCGGGGCGGCGATGTACGGCATGAAGCCGATCGCCGAGATGCAGTATTCCGACTTCATGTTCCCCGCGACGAACCAGATCATCAGCGAGGCGGCCAAGATCCGCTACCGCTCCAACAACGACTGGAGCTGTCCGGTCGTCATCCGCGCGCCGATCGGCGGCGGCATCTTCGGCGGGCTGTACCACTCGCAGTGTCCGGAGTCGGTATTCTTCGGCACGCCGGGACTGAAGATCGTCGCGCCGTATTCGCCGGCCGACGCCAAGGGGCTGCTGACGGCGGCGATCCGCGATCCCGATCCGGTCCTGTTCTTCGAGAACAAGAAATGCTACCGCCTCGTCACCGGCCCGGTGCCGGAGGGCGAGCATGTCGTGGAGATCGGCAAGTCGAACGTGCTGCGCGAAGGCGACGACATTACGGTCATCAGCTACAGCCTGCCGCTGCACTTCGCGCTGCAGGCGGCGGAGGAGCTGCAGGAGGAGGGCATCAGCGCCCACATCCTCGATCTGCGCACGCTGCAGCCGCTCGACAAGGAGGGCATCCTGGCCGCCGCGCGCCGCACGGGCAAGGTGCTCATCATCCATGAGGACAACAAGACCGGCGGCATCGGAGCCGAAGTATCGGCGATCATCGCCGAGGAGATGCTCTACGAGCTCGACGCGCCGATCCGCCGGCTGTGCGGTCCGGACGTGCCGGCGATGCCGATCAACCCTCCGGGGGAGAAGTTCTTCATGCTGAACAAGGACAAGGTGCTGGCCGCGATGAGAGAGCTCGCGCTGTACTGATCGGCGGATCCCGTCCGCCAGCATACTGATCCGGGGGCCTGCGACCGGCCTTCCCGGCAAGGAGCGAATTCCGATGAAAGCAGCAACGATCCACGAAATCGTCATGCCCCAGCTGGCCGAGTCGGTCGTCAACGCGACGATCGAGCGCTGGCTGAAGCAGCCTGGCGACAAAGTAAGCATGTACGAGCCCTTATGCGAAATCATCACCGAAAAAGTCGGCGCCGAAATTCCGTCGACGATTGAAGGCACGCTGGTCAAGCTGCTCGTCGGCGCCGGCGAGACGGTCGAGGTCGGCACGCCGATCTGCCTGATCGAGTCGGAGGCGGCCGGCGAGCCGGCTGTGCCGGCGGCGCAGCCTCCGGCAGCGAGCGGAGAGCGCGCAGCAGCCGCGCCCGCCTCGGCGGGAACGCCTGCGGGCCGTCCCGCGGCCGCCGAGGGCATGCGCGGCCGCTATTCCCCGGCCGTGCTCCAGCTGTCCGCCGAGCATGGCATCGACCCGTCCGCCGTACCCGGCACGGGCGCGGGAGGCCGCGTGACGCGCAAGGACATCCTGGCCTATGCCGCAGCGGGCGGCCGTCCGGCCGCGTCTCAGACGCCGGCTCCGCAAGCGGCGCAGGCGGCATCCGCCGCTCCTGCCGCGGCGCCGCAGCCGGGCGCCGGCGACCGGATCGTCGAGGCGAGAGGTCCGGTGCGCTCCACCGGGCTGCATTTGACCGAGACGCCGCGCATCCCGTCCGTAGAGATCGAAGGCCAGGCGATTCCAGGGCGCGGGGAGACGTTCATCGACGTCACGCCGGTCCGCAACACGATCGCCTCGCGCATGCGCCAGAGCGTGACGGAAATTCCGCATGGCTGGATGATGATCGAGGTCGACGTAACCAACCTCGTCGTGCTCCGCGGCAAGCTCAAGGACGACTTCCGCAAGCGCGAGGGCACGAACCTGACGTACCTGGCCTTTTTCATCAAGGCGGTCGTCAATGCGATCAAGGACTTCCCGATCATCAACTCGGTCTGGGCGGTCGACAAGATCATCGTCAAGCGCGACATCAACATCTCGCTGTCGGTCGGCACGGAGGACTCGGTCGTCACCCCGGTCATCAAAAACGCCGACCAGAAAAACATCGCCGGCCTGGCGCATGAGATCGAGATGCTCGCCCGCAAGACGCGCGAGGGCAAGCTGAAGCTCGACGACGTGCAGGGCGGCACGTTCACCGTCAACAACACCGGCTCGTTCGGAGCGATCCTGACGCAGCCGATCATCAACTACCCGCAGGCGGCGATCATCACGTTCGAGTCGATCGTGAAGCGGCCGGTCGTCATCAACGACATGCTGGCCGTGCGCTCGATGGCCAACATCTGCCTGTCGCTCGACCACCGCATCCTCGACGGCGTCATTTGCGGGCGCTTCCTGCAGCGCGTCAAGGAGAATCTGGAGAGCTTCAATTCGGAAACGCATCTGTACTGAGCCTAAAAAGCACCTACGACAACGACAACAGGAGCAGGAGGAACCGCGGATGGACGCGAATCATGAAGCGCGGCCGCTGGCCGCGCGATACATCGACTTCATCGATTACGGAGAGGCCTGGGAGCTGCAAAAGGAATTCGTAGGGGAGATCGACCGGGAGGAGCGCGTGGAGACGCTGCTCCTTCTTCAGCATCCTCCGACCTACACGCTCGGCACGGACCGCCACCCGGAGCATCTGCTGCTCGACTCGGAGGAGCTGAGCGCGCGCGGCATCTCGGTCTACGAGATCGACCGCGGCGGCGACATCACCTATCACGGTCCGGGGCAGCTCGTCGGCTATCCGCTGATCCGGCTGGACGCCAAAGGGCTCGACCTGCACGGCTTCCTGCGCGAGCTCGAGCAGGTGCTGATCGACTGGCTGGCCGGCTACGGCATCGAGGGCGGGCGCAAGCCGGAATTCACCGGCGTCTGGGTCGGGGACCGGAAGATCGCCGCGATCGGCATCAAGTTCAACCGCTCGCGGACCCGCCGCGGCTTCGTGACGAGCCACGGCTTCGCGCTGAACCTCAAGGCGGGGATCGGCGAGGAAGGCTTCGCCGGCATCGTTCCATGCGGCATCCAGCAGTTCGGCGTCACCTCGTTCGAGGATCTGACCGGCCAGGCGATGGAGCCGGAGCGGGCGGCCCGGGAAATTCTGCCGCATTTCATGCGGCGCTTCGGCTTCCGTCCGGGCTGACCGTCCAGGGTTGGCCGTCCGGACTGGCCGCTGAAAAAAAAGACGGGACTCGCGGCGCGGCGCGCCGAAAGTCCCGTCCTTTCTTAAAACAGCAGACCGATGCTCGATACGACGGTCGTCACCAGCAAGGTGATCAGCACGACGTAGATGACGATCTTGATGGCTCGTCCTTGCGGATTCAATGAGATCTACTCCTTCCGAAGGTCGCCTGCGGCTCCGGCGAGGCGAGTCAGCTTCACCTCTCTATTGTACCGAAAACCTCCGCGAAAAGCCAAGCCTCCCGAGGCGGCTTCGGCAAGGCGGAAGACCAAGCAGCGGCCAGCCTGCGGGCGGAGCCGGAAAGGCGGAAAACACAATGATCCAGCGCGAACGGCTGATCGAGGAGTTCATGGAGCTGGTGCGCGTCGACAGCGAGACGGGCGACGAGGCGGCGATCAGCGAGGTGCTGAAAGCGAAGTTCGGAGCATTCGGACTGACGGTCGAGGAGGACGAGGCGGCGCAGGCGACCGGTCACGGCGCGAACAATCTGTTCGTCACGCTGCCGGCCTCGGAAGGCGTCTTTGGACCGACGATCTTTTTCACCTCGCATATGGATACGGTCCGTCCAGGAAAAGGCATCCAGCCGCGGCTCGACGGCGACGGCTACCTGCGCAGCGACGGCACGACGATTCTCGGCAGCGACGACAAAGCCGGGCTGGCCGCGATGCTGGAGGCGCTGCGCGTGCTGAAGGAGACGGGAGCGCGCCATGGCGAGGTGCAGTTCGTCATCACCGTCGGCGAAGAATCAGGCCTGGCGGGGGCGAGGGCGCTCGACCGCTCGAAGCTGCGCGCCGAGTTCGGCTACGCGCTCGATTCCAACGGGGAGATCGGCGGCATCGCGACGTCCGCACCTGGGCAGGCGAAGATCCGGATCGAGGTGACGGGCCGGAGCGCGCATGCCGGCGTCAATCCCGAGGACGGCATAAGCGCGATCCAGGTCGCATCCAAAGCGATCGCGCGCATGCCGCTCGGCCGCATCGACCACGAGACGACGGCCAACATCGGCCGCTTCGAGGGCGGCGGCGCGACGAACGTCGTCTGCGACTCGGCGCTGCTGCTGGCCGAGGCGCGCAGCGCCGACCGCGCCAAGCTGGAGCGGCAGATCGAGGCGATGCGCCAGGCGGCGGAGTCCGCGGCCGCGGAGTTCGGCGCCGCCGCGAAGCTGGAGGCGACGCATCTGTATCCGTCGTACAAGCACAGCGACGACTCGCCGGTCGTGCAGGCGGCCGCCGAGGCGATCCGCGCGATCGGCCTGCAGCCGCGCACATTCCCTTCCGGCGGCGGCAGCGACGCCAACATCTTCAACGGCTTCGGCGTGCCGACGGTCAATCTGGCGATCGGCTACGAGCATATCCATACGACCAAGGAGCAGCTCAAGGCGGACGATCTCGTCCGTACCGCCGAGCTGGTGAAAGCGATCATCGAGCGCGCGGCCAGCCGCTAGCGAGGGCCGGGTCCGTCCCGAAATGGCAGGCGGACCGAACGCTCTTGCCGCGAGCGACGGCACGGCAAGCGGCCCGCCTGCCGGCGGGCCAAGCAGGCCGCGCCTGCCTGCATGCGCGCCGAGCAGGCCGCGCCTAGCGCCGGGCGCCTTTTTTGCCCGCAGGGCCGGCTGCCTGCCGCAGAGGGGCGCCTGCTCCCGCCTCGCGCGCAAGCCTTCGCAGCGTATGGCGGATTTCCCATGCTTTTCCGACGAGCCTCAGCTCTTTTTCGCCGATATACATTTTCATGACGACATTCCGCCTTCCGGATCGTTATGCCTTCACGATATGCAGGAAGCGGACAAGCTATGCCATCAAGGGAGGAAGAAGCGCATGAACGAGCGTAGCCAGACGGACGGACGGCCGGGAGCGGAAGTGACGCTGTCGAGCGAAATGAAATATTCCGGGAAGATCATCACGCTGCAGGTCGACCAGGTGCGCTTGCCGAGCGGCGCGACCGCCTCGCGCGAGATCGTCCGCCATCCCGGAGCGGCGGCGGTCATCTGCATCGTGGACGGCAAGCTGCTGACCGTCGGCCAGTACCGCAAGCCGATGGACAAGTACCAGGTCGAGATTCCCGCCGGCAAGCTCGATCCCGGCGAGGACCCGGCGGTCTGCGCGGCGCGCGAGCTGAAGGAGGAGACGGGCGTGAGCGCGTCGAGCATGAGGCTCGTCGACGCCTTCTACACGTCGCCCGGCTTCGCCGACGAAAAGCTGTACCTGTACGTCGCCGAAGGGCTCGAGCACGGGGCGAGCTCCCCGGACGAGGACGAGGACCTGCATGTCGAGGCGCTGACGATGGAGCAGGCGCTGTCGTATATCGAGCAAGGCCTCATCGGCGACGCCAAGACGCTGATGGCCGTCTATTTGTGGAGGCTGTCCGAGCTGACCGGCCGGATCGGCCTTCGCGGCTGAGCTTCGGCAGGGCGCCTCGTGCCGCCTCCGTTCATGAACCGGCCTGTCCGCGCATAGGCTAGCATGTGGACAACACGGCGGCCGAGGAGGGACGGACGATGCGGGCAGGCGGAGGCATGGGAAGGACCAAGGAAGAGCGGCTGCTGTTCGCCGCCGCGGCGTTCCTGTGCGCGGCGGGCATCGTCTGCGGCGCGCTGCTCGCCGGCAGCCTCGGCGAGGAGCAGCGGAATCTGCTCGCGGCCGACTTGAGCCGGTTCCTGCTGAAGCTCTCGACGGAGGGCGTTCCGCAGGGAGCGTCTTCGTTCTGGACCGTCTACTGGCTGCACGGGCGATGGCTGCTGCTGATCGTCCTGCTCGGCGTCTCGGTCATCGGCCTGCCGCTGCTCGCCGCGCTCGACTTCCTCAAAGGCGTGCTCGTCGGCTTCGCCGTCGCGACGCTGGCGATCCAGCACGGCGGGCGGGGCGTCGCCTTTTCGCTCGTCGCTGTCGCGCCGTCCAACCTGCTCGCGCTGCCGGCTTATCTCGCCGCCAGCGCGGCGGCCGCCGCGTTCGCCCTGCATCTGGTCCGCTTCCGGCTGATGCGCCGCCAAGGGCCGCTGCTGCCTGCCGCGGCGTCCCTTTCGGGCACGGCCGCCGCTGCGGCGCTGCTGCTGGCGGCCGCTGCTGCGGCGGAGGCTTGGCTGTCTCCGCCGCTGATGGCATGGGCCGCGCAGTGGCTCGTCCCGGGCTGAATCATTGACTTCCCGTTCCTCTAGCAACTATAATAGAGTCATAAGTGCCGGCGGCTAGCCGGCTTTCTTGTGGCAGGGGGGAAGTCATGGAAGCCCGGATCGATTCCATCAAGCAGCAGCTCCAGTCGCAGGGCTACAAGTTGACCCCGCAGCGCGAAGCGACCGTGCGCGTTCTCCTCGAGAACGAGGACGATCACCTGAGCGCCGAGGACGTGTTCATGCTCGTCAAGGACAAGGCTCCCGAGATCGGCTTGGCCACCGTGTACCGCACGCTGGAGCTTCTCAGCGAGCTGCATGTCGTAGAGAAGATGAATTTCGGCGACGGCGTCGCCCGCTATGACCTGAGGACGGACAACAGCAAGCATCATCATCACCATCTGATCTGCGTCCAATGCGGATCGATGGAGGAGATCAAGGATGACTGGCTCGGTCCGCTCGAAGAACGGCTGGAGGCCGAATACGGCTTTGCCGTGCTGGACCACCGCCTTGATTTCCAAGGCATCTGCAGACGCTGCAGAGAAACCAACGATTCCAAGAAACCCTGACAGCTCCGAATTCATCGCTCCTGCAAGCAGCGGGCGATGAATGCCGGAGCTGTTTGATCGTTCAGAGGCCATAGGCGTTGTCAGCGCCTGCGGCGCAGGAACGGATGGGTCCCGGGATAAAAGACCGAGCCGATCCGCCCCAGCTGCAGCAGGCCGGCGCCTTGAGCGCGGCGCGAAGCGCCGGCAAGCGGCTTCGCCCATCGCTTCAGCACGGGCGCGACCGCCGCGGACGGCAGGCCGGGATTGGCGGCGAGCAGCAGCGCCGCTCCGCCGGCGACATGGGGCGCGCTCATGCTCGTGCCGGAGTCGATCTCGTAGCCTCCGTTCAGCCAGCAGGAGCAGATCTCGTCGCCGGGAGCGGTCAGGTCGATGCCTTTGCCGCGGCTGCTGAACGGCGCGATGCGGTTCCGGCGGTCGGAGGCGGCGACGGCGATCGTCTCCGGATAGGAGGCCGGCACGTCGATGCCGCCGCTGCGCACGCCTGCGTTGCCGGCGGCGGCGACCAGCACGAGGCCGGACTTGCGCGCCCGGCGCACGACCCGCCGCAGCGCGGCGCTGCGAGAGCCGGGAGGCAGTCCGAGGCTCATGTTGACGACGTCCATTCGCTGGCGGATACACCATTCGATCGCGTCGAGGATGCTGCTGAGGCTGCCGAAGCCGTCGGCGTCGAGCGCCTTGACGGCATAGAGCGAGGCTCCCGGCGCGACGCCGAGCGGACCGCCGCCGCTGCCGCGTCCGGCGGCGATGCCGGCGACATGCGTGCCGTGCCCGTTGTCGTCGCGGTAGGACTTGGACTTGCCGCCGCTGACGTTGACGCCGCCGGCCACGCACAGATCCGGATGCGGCCCGACGCCGGTGTCGATGACGGCGAGGCGGACTCCGCTTCCGAGCGTGCGCCTCCAGACCGCAGGCGCCTCGACGCGGCGGATGTTCCACGGCAGCTTGCCGCATGGATGGCCTTTCCCGCGACAGCTTTTGCCGCGGCGGAGCGGCCTGACGAGCCTCCCGCCGCTGCCGCAGCGGGCGCAGCCGCCGGAGCCGAGCGCGCGCACGACGGCATCCTTCTCGAGGCTGCGCAGCTCGGGATGGCGGCGCAGCTCCCGCCAGGAGACCCGCCGGTCGAGGCGCAGGCAGAGGATGCGGCTGGATTTCCAGGCGCGCAGCGGCTTGATGCCGGCGCGAGCAAGCTCCCGGACCGCCTCTTCATAAGCGCGGCGGCTCCGCAGCACGACGATGCGCCTCGCCGCATGCCGCCCCGGCCCGCTGCAGGCGCAGGCGCGCAGGCAGCTTCCAATCGAGTTCTTCTTCACGTTCGATTCCCTCCTTTCCGTTAACGTATGGGATCGGAGCCGGAGAGGATCGGGCGGATCCCCCGGCCGGGCGGAGCGGACATACTCCGCTCGTCCGCCGCATAGGCTGGAAGAGCAACCGAAGGAGGGCCGGCCATGATCGTTTCCGTACGCAGATGGTTGTCGAGGCTCGTCTTCGCGCTGCTGTTCGCCTGCCTGACGGCTGCCGTTTACGAAGGCTTCCGGCTGGCGGACAGCTGGGTCCGCCCGCTCGATCCGTACGCGCCGCCGCGAGGGCAGGCGCTCAAGGTGTTCGAGCCGCATGAGGCTCCGCCCGAAGGCGGCACGATCGCCGACCGGCTGCGCTGGTTCTATTACAACGGAGAGTAGGCGGCGAGCGCTCCCAGACGCCTGCAGCAAGCGGTCCGGACGAAGCGTCCGGGCCGCTTGCGCATGCGTTTGCCGAACGTGCTCGGAGCGACTATACTTTGAGCGAGGGGGACGATTGCATGGAGCTGAGCCAATGCCTGTACGCCTGGCTGGACGAGCTGGAAAACGGGCGCCGCGTCGCGCCGGCGACCTACGACGCCTACAAGCGCGACCTCGAGCATGCGATCGCCTGGATGGAGCGGCAGGGCATCGGCGCCATCGGCGCCGTCACCCGCCATCATCTGGCCAAGTATTTGCAGGCATGCCGGGACGACGGGGCGCGCAGCGCGACGGTCAGCCGCCGGCTCGCCTCGCTGCGCTCGTTTTACCGGTTTTTGACCCGCGTCGGCTATACGGAACGCGATCCCTCGATGCATGTGGAGCTGCCGCGCCGCGAGCTGGCGAAGCCCGTCGCCCTCACGCTCGACCAGGTCGAGCAGCTGATGAACGCTCCGGCGACGGACAGCCCGGCCGGCCTTCGCGACAAGGCGATGCTGGAGCTGCTGTACGGCTCCGGCATCCGCGTCTCCGAGCTGCTCGCGATGAAAGCGTCCGACCCCCAGCCCGGACTCGGGTACGTCCGAGTGTGCTCCCCCCGCAAAAAAGAGCGCATCGTGCCGCTCGGCCAAATCGCCGCGGGCTGGATCGGCCTTTATTTGCGCGAAGGCCGGCCGGCGCTGCTCGAGCAGCGGATCGGAGGCGCGGCGGCCCGCATGGGGGCGGCGGAGCCGGAGGAGCTGTTCCTGAACGTCTCCGGCGAGCCGCTGTCGCGCCAAGGCTTTTGGAAGACGATCAAAAAGCATGCCCGCAGCTCCGGCATCGAGGACGGCGGGGCGATCACGCCGCATACGCTGCGCACGTCGTTCGCCGCCCATATGCTGGAGCGGGGAGCCGACCTGCGCGCCGTGCAGGAAATGATGGGCCACGAGGGCATCGTATCCACGGAGCGCTACGCGCTCGGAGACCGGCCGCGGGTCAAGGACGTCTATGAGCGGTCCCACCCGCGCGCGGGCTTCGGCACCCGCGTCCTCGATCCGGAGCGCGAATGACGAACAAGCAAGCCAACGACGAGAGGAAGAAGTAGCATGAGCATCCAACAGCAAGCCAGCCATATTCAAGAAGCGGTCGCCTATATCGCGTCCCGCAGTCCAATCCAGCCGCAGGTCGGCCTCATCATGGGCTCGGGTCTCGGCATTCTGGCCGATCTGATCGAAGACGCCGTCACGATTTCCTACGAGGACATCCCGCATTTCCCGGTCTCCACGGTCGAAGGGCATGCCGGCGAGCTGCTCGTCGGCAAGCTGGCCGGCGTTCCGGTCGTTCTGATGAAGGGCCGCTTCCATATGTATGAAGGCTACGGCGCGGAGCTGACGGCATTCCCCGTGCGCGTCATGAAAGCGCTCGGAGCGGACAAGCTCGTCGTCACCAACGCCGCCGGCGGCATCAACACCACCTATTCCGCAGGCGACCTGATGCTGCTGTCCGACCATATCAACCTGACCGGCCGCAATCCGCTCATCGGGCCGAACGACAGCGCCGTCGGCGTCCGCTTCCCGGACATGTCGGAGGCCTACAGCCGCCGGCTGCGCGCCGTCGCCAAGGAGATCGCTTCCGAGCAAGGCTTCGAGCTGCGCGAGGGCGTCTATCTGGCCGTGCTCGGCCCGTCGTACGAGACGCCGGCGGAGATCCGCATGATGCGGACGCTCGGAGCGGACGCGGTCGGCATGTCGACCGTGACGGAAGTAATCGCGGCGCGCCACTGCGGCCTCGAGGTCGTGGGCATCTCCTGCATCACGAACATGGCTTCCGGCATTCTGGATCAGCCGCTTTCGCACGAGGAGGTCATCGAAACGACAGAACGCGTCAAATCCCGCTTCCTGGGCCTCGTGCAGACGCTCGTTTCGAGACTGTAGTCCCATTTCCGGCGCTCAAATGAGACTTTCGGCTCGACGCGTTCTGACAGCCTTTTCTTCCTCTCTGTTGTAGAATAGCCGCGATCAAAGACGAAGGTTGGAGAGGAATGGAATGATCGAGAACGCTCAGCTGCACCAGCAGATCGAAAGACTGCGAGGACAAATGGTCGAGACGGCTTCGCTGCAGAATACGCTGCTGCATGGCGAGGTGCTGCAGATCAGCCAGTCCTTGGATCTCCTCATCGTACAGGTCCAGGAAGAAAGGCTGACCCGACTCCGCAAATGACCGCTCCGGGCGAAAGCGCCGGAGCTTCCGCCAAGCAGGCAGCGCCTGCCGCAGGCGAAGACGCGATCCATGCGCCTTCCCGCGGCCGGCGCCGGCCTGCTTTTTTGCTGCGCCCGGGCTCGGGTTTCGGCCGCTTGGGAATATCCTCCATCGGAATGGGCAAGAATGGAAAGCAGAAGAATGCCGTCCTGCACTCAGGCGGCCGACGATCCATTTCGAGGAGGTACTTCTGTTGAAACGACTTACGGCTTTGCTTGCCGCTGCCATCGCGCTTACCCCGCTGACGGCAGCCGCTCCCGCCAGCGCGGGCTCGACCATCCCTCATGACATGCCGGCCTACGCGACGGCGGAGCCGGGCCCAGGCCCCGCGCTTCCGCTCCTGCCGGACGCTCTCCAAGCGGGCAGCGCGGCCGGAGCGCCGGCCGCCTCCAGCGATCTCGCCCCATCGGCGCGATCGGCGATCGTCATGGACGCGGACAGCGGCACGGTCATTTACGAGAAGAACAGCCACGACAAGCTGCCGCCGGCGAGCATCACGAAGATCATGACGATGCTGCTGATCGTCGAGGCGATCCAGGACGGAAAGCTCAAGCTGACGGACAAGGTGTCGACGAGCGAGTACGCCGCCTCGATGGGCGGCTCGCAGATCTTCCTCGAGCCGGGCGAGCAGATGACGGTCGACGACATGCTCAAGGGCATCGCGATGGCGTCCGGCAACGACGCGTCGGTCGCGATGGCGGAGAAGATCGGCGGCACGGAGGCCGAGTTCGTCTCGATGATGAACGAGAAGGCGGCGCAGCTCGGCTTGAAGGATACCCATTTCGCCAATCCGAACGGGCTGCCCGCCGCGGACCACTACACGTCGGCCCACGACATCGCCGTCATGTCGCGCGAGCTGCTGAAGCACAGCCTCATCACGAAGTACACCGGCCAATACCAGGACTACCTGCGCAAGGACAGCGAGAAGCCGTTCTGGCTCGTGAATACGAACAAGCTCGTGCGCTTTTACTCCGGCGCCGACGGACTGAAGACCGGATACACGAGCGAGGCGAAATACTGCCTGTCCGCGACGGCGAAGCGCGACGGCATGAGGGTCGTGGCGGTCGTCATGGGCGAGCCCAATACGAAGACGCGCAACGCCGAGGTGTCGAGCCTGCTCGACTATTCGTTCGCGCAATACGCCAATTACCCGATCCTCAAAAAAGGCGACAGCATGGGCACGCTGGCGATCGAGAAGGGCGTGCAGGGCAAGCTGCCGGTCACGGCTCAGCACAACTACAGCATCCTGCTGAAAAAAGGCGCGGCGGCCAAGGACATCCGCTACGAGATCAAGTGGAACGCCGGCATCAAGGCGCCCGTCAAGATCGGCGATCCCGTCGGCAAGCTGATCGTCTACCAAGGCGATCAGGTGATCCAGGACTTCCCGCTGGAGATGCCGGTATCGGTCGAGAAGGCGGGCTGGTGGAAGCTGTTCAAGCGCTCGACGGGCAGCCTCTTCTCCTGATGGACCGCGGCCCGATTGCTGTCGCGGCCTGACGGCCAGCTTCTAGTTTTGTCGGCAGGCAGGAATGAGGACGGCCGGAGGAGAAATCCTCCTCCATTCAACGGGAGGAGTGAGCCGCGCAATGAGTCTTCATGTGGATCTGGAGCATCAGCGCCATATCTTGATCGTCCGATTGAAGGGCGAGCTTGACCACCACACAGCCGATTCGGTCCGCATCCGGATAGAGGAAGCGATCTTGAGAGGCGGCAGCACCGACGTTATCCTCAGCCTCAAGGAGCTCGCCTTTATGGACAGCTCCGGGCTCGGCGTCATCCTCGGGCGCTACAAGCTGCTCAAGAGCCGCGGAGGCAGGATGGTCGTCTGCGACGCGAGTCCGGGCGTCTACCGCCTGTTCGAGCTGTCGGGCCTGTTCAAGATCATGCCGATACACGACACCGAGAGCGATGCGCTCTCGAGCCTGGAGGTGGCTTTATGAGCGAGCGTCAGCCGGCAGCGGCCAATACGATGAAGCTGAGCTTCAGCGCGCGATCGGAGAACGAGGCGTTCGCGCGCGTCAGCGTGGCGGCGTTCATCTCCCAGCTGGATCCGACGATGGAAGAGCTGAACGACCTGAAGACCGTCATCTCCGAGGCGGTGACGAACTCGATCATCCACGGCTACGACAGCGACGAGACGCAGCTTGTCTCGATCGAGGCGACGATCAGCGGCGACTCGGTCACGATCGTCATATCCGACGACGGCGGAGGCATCGAGGATCTCGAGCTGGCCCGCCAGCCTCTCTACACGTCCAAGCCGGAGCTCGAGCGCTCGGGCATGGGCTTCACGATCATGGAGAATTTCATGGACAGCTTCGAGGTTGCCAGCGAGCCCGGCCGCGGCACTCGAATCGCCATGACCAAGCGCATTGAATCCAAAAAGGCGCTGTACAATTAGGCGCATAGGGGCTGAAACATGGATGCCGATCTGAAGAAGAACGCGGGTCCGTTCCTCGACGACGCGGAGGTGAAGCGCCTCATCGCGCTGAGCCAGTCCGGAGATTCGCTCGCCAGGGACACGCTGGCCCGCTGCAACATCCGCTTGGTGTGGTCGGTCGTGCAGCGCTTCATGAATCGCGGCTACGAGCCCGAGGATCTGTTCCAGATCGGCTGCATCGGCCTGCTCAAGTCGGTGGACAAGTTCGACCTCAGCTACGAGGTCAAGTTCTCCACGTATGCCGTGCCGATGATCATCGGGGAGATCCAGCGCTTCCTGCGCGACGACGGGACGCTCAAGGTGAGCCGTTCGCTCAAGGAGACGGCCAACAAGGTGCGCAAGGCGAAGGACGAGCTGGCCAAGACGCTCGGCCGGCTGCCGACGATCGGCGAGGTGGCGGAGTTCCTCGGCATCACGGCCGAGGATGTCGTCTTCGCCCAGGAGGCGAACAAGCCGCCCGCCTCGATCCACGAGACGGTGTTCGAGAACGACGGCGACCCGATCACGCTGATGGACCAGATCGAAGGCGAGTCGGGCGAGCGCTGGTTCGACAAGCTGGCGCTGAACGAAGCGATCGGCGGCCTCAGCGAGCGCGAGCGGCTGATCGTATACTTGCGCTATTACCGCGACCAGACGCAGTCCGAGGTGGCGGGCCGGCTCGGCATCTCCCAGGTGCAGGTTTCCCGGCTGGAAAAGAAGATCCTGCAGTCGATCAAGGAGCAGATCGCCCAGTAGGAAGGACGTCCATCGCGATCCCGCTCCTCTATATCGCATCATCAAGCCAGCCGCGAGGCTGGCTTTTTTTGGCTTGCGCGGGGGGCGGCTGCCTAGGAGTAGCCGCGCCGCAGCCGTTCCATACTAACCAAGAGTCGGAAATGGTGGCGGAAGGAGGCGGCGCCATGTCGCGCAAACGAACGAATGCCGGACCGATTCCCGTTTATTTGCGGCTGAAGAAGCGGATCTCCATCCCTCCGGAAGGGACGGTGCGGCTCGGCTCCGTCGTCCGGCTGCTGGCCGACGAGCCGCTCGCCGGGGAGCTGAAGCGGATTCCGCTCTACACCCATCGGCCGGAGGACGGCAACCGTGTCGTCATCGACGTGCTGCAGATCGTGAAGGCGCTGCGCGAGACGGCCCCCGACGCGGTCATCGAGACCTTCGGCGATCCGCAGGTGCTCATCCTCGTCGAGACTCCGTCCACCCGCTCGCCGCGGTTCGCCGTGCTGGCGGGAGCGTGGCTGCTGCTCTTTTTCGGGGCGGGGCTCGCCATCATGAACTTCCACACGGATGTGAGCATGAAGGAGGTGCATCAGCGCATCGCCTTCCTGCTGACCGGCAAGGAAACGCTGCATCCGCTCTGGTTCCAGATCCCGTATTCGGTCGGAGTCGGGCTCGGCATGGTGCTGTTCTTCAACCATCTGTTCCGCAAGCGGCTGAACGAGGAGCCGAATCCGCTGGAGCTGGAGATGTACAACTACCAGGAGAACATCAACGCTTATGTCATCGCCGACGAGATGGGCAAAAAAGCGAACCGCGTGGAGGGACGGGACGATGGCTGACCTGCTGGCGGGGCTGTTCATGGCGATGCTTGGACTGGCCGGAGGCATCGCCGTCGGCAGCGGCATGGTCGCGCTGCTGATCGTGTTCGACCTGATTCCGCGGCTCGCGCAGCTGGCCCGGGCGTTCCGCTTGTCGGCGGCGTTCGAATCGGCGGTCGTCGGCGGCTCGCTGTTCTGGACCTGGGCGGACTTCTTCGGCTGGCGCGCGCCGCTGCCCGCGGCGCTGGCGCTGCCGCTGCCCGGCCTGCTGTGCGGCATGTTCATCGGCATGCTGGCCGCGGCTTTGACCGAAGTGATGAACGTGCTGCCGATTTTGGCGAAGCGGCTGCGCCTGACCGGCTATCTGGGCGCGCTCGTCATGGCGATGGTGCTGGGCAAGACGGCCGGCTCGCTGTTCGATTGGCTGGTGTATCAATGGTAGGACAGAAGGAGGGAACCCCATGACGAAATGGCAGAAGGTGAAGCGGCTGGAGCATCCGGAAGAGCCGGTGGTCGAGGCGCGCGAGACGAGCGGGGAAAGCCGCTCCGGCGACGGATGGGAAGGGCTGCTGGAGGAGATCGATCGGCTGGAGCAGGCCGAGCGGCGGCATGAGCCGGAGCCGGTCCGCAGGGCAGAGAGGCCGGAAGGCCGCGAGGACTGGATGGAGGCGCTGCTGCTGGAGGCGTCGGCAGAGCCGGGCCGATTGCCGGAAGCGGAGTCCCGTTCCGAGGAGGGCGGCCTTGCGGAGGCGCTGCTCGACGAGGACGGAAGCGGCGAGGCGGAGGCGGAGCGGTCCCGGGTTCGGGAGAGAAGCGCCCGCGGCGACCACGAGCATGAGGATGAGGATGAGGAGGAGCGTGGGGATGAATGGGCGGCGGCTCTTCGAGACGACCGGACGGACGGCGGCCGAGAAGGCGAGAAGCGGGAGATGAGCCGGCCGGCCGGCCTCCATGAGGACGACCGCGATGGAGACGACCGCGATGGAGACGACCGCGATGGGGACGAACGACATGCGGACAGCCGTCATGCGGACAGCCGTCATGCGGACGACCGTCATGCGGACGACCGTCATGCGGACAGCCGTCATGCGGACGACCGCGATGAGGATGACCTTCATGCGGACACCCGCGATGGGGATGACCGTCGTGGGGAAGCCCGGGGGGAAGGCGTCCGCACCGGAGCCCGCGAGGAAAAAGGGCGCGGCGGGAAAGCCGGAGAGGCTCGCCGCGGCGACGAAGCCGGCCGCGAGCTGCGCGCAGAAGCCGGCGCGCCTTCTCGCCGCGGCGATGCGGAGCGGGAGGATCGCGCGGCCGGGCATGGGCGCGAGGAGCGCAAGGAAAGCCGCGAGGCCGGCGGCCGGGGCGCCGGGAAAGGGCGCGGGGGCGGCGGAGTCTCCGAGGGCGGGAATTCCGCGCCGGGCACGGACGGAGATGCGCTGGAGCCGATTCCGGAGCGGATCGAGACGTTCGTCGATCGGCTGAAGGAAGAGGTCGGCTACAAGACGAGCTTCGACGTCGTCGTCCGCGAGATGACGCTCGGCGGCAAGAAGACGGCCTTTTTCATGATGAACGGCCTTTCGAGCGGCCTGATCATGACGGAGATCCTGCAGCGGCTGACGTTCCTGCAGACGGACAACCTGTCGGCGGACGCGCTGCATTCGTTCATGAAGCTGTACGTGCCCGCGGTGCAGGTGGAGCAGGAAGACGACTGGAACATGATGCTGACCGCCGTGCTGGGCGGATCGACCGGCATGTACATCGACGGCGAGAGCACGATGCTGATCCTCGATGCCCGCAGCTTCCCGGTGCGCAATCCGGAGGAGCCATCGCTCGAGCGGGTCGTGCGCGGCTCGCGGGACGGATTCGTGGAGACGCTGCTCATGAACGTCTCGCTCGTCCGCAGGCGGCTGCGCGATCCGATGCTGCGCTACGAGATTCTGCGGGTCGGCGAGCGCACGCGCAGCGACGTGTGCATCGCCTATATCGACGACATCGTGGACAAGGAGCTGCTGGAGTCGATCCGCGACAAAATATCCGCCGTCAAGATCGACGGGCTGCCGCTCGCCGACAAGCAGCTCGAGGAGGCGACGGTGAAGCGCGGCTGGAACCCGTATCCGCTCGTGCGCTATTCGGAGCGGCCCGACGTCGTCGCGGCGCATCTGCTGGAGGGCAACGTCGCGGTGTTCGTCGACACGTCGCCGAGCGTCATGATCCTGCCGACGACGTTTTTCGATCTCGTGCAGCATGCCGAGGAGAACCGGCAGACGCCGTTCATCGGCACCTACCTCCGCTGGCTGCGCTTCCTCGGCATCCTGGCTTCGCTGTTCCTCGTGCCGATCTGGCTGCTGTTCGCGCTCAACCCGACGATGCTGCCGGCGGCGCTGTCGTTCATCGGTCCGGCGAAGACCAGCAAAATTCCGCTGGCGCTGCAGTTCCTGCTCGCCGAGGGCGGCATCGACTTGATGCGCATGGCCGCGATCCATACGCCGACGCCGCTCGCGCTGGCGATCTCGCTCGTGTCGGCGATCCTCGTCGGAGACATCGCCGTGCAGACCGGACTGTTCGTCAACGAGGTCATTTTGTACATGGCGGTAGCCGCCGTCGGCATGTTCGCCACGCCGAGCTACGAGCTGAGCCTCGCCAATCGGATCGTGAGGCTGATGCTCATCTGCCTCGTCGCCCTGTTCCACGTTCCGGGACTCGTGATCGGCTGGACGGCCGTCTTCGCCATCCTCGTCATGCAGCGCTCGTTCAACCGACCGTACATGTGGCCGTTCATCCCGTTCGACGCCCGCGGCATGATGAATGTGATGCTGCGGATGCCGGTGATGATGAACCGGAAGCGGCCGAACCTGCTCCGTCCGCAGCAGCGCGACAAGATGCCGGAGCACGGCGGAGCCTGATCCAGGACGTTTGCCCGATGCAACAAATGCAAATGAAACGACAGAAAATCCATTACTCCTTCTCCCGAGGTTCGTTATACTGAGGTCACATTAGGACAAACGAACCCCGCCTGCCTGAGCCGGGGAGAAAGAGGTAGCGAATCCATGCATTTTCACGGAACATCCCGAATAAATGAACACGGCCGTCTGGAGATCGGAGGCTGCGATACGCAGGACCTCGCCGAGCAGTTCGGCACCCCGCTGTACGTCGTCGACGAGGCGCTCGTCCGCCAGCGGGCCCGCGAATACGTGGAGGCGTTCAAGGCGTCGGGCTTCCGCTTCCAGGTCGCCTATGCGAGCAAGGCGTTCAGCACCGTGGCGATGTGCGCCATCGCCGAGCAGGAAGGGCTGTCGCTCGACGTCGTCAGCGACGGCGAGCTGCACACGGCGCTGCAGGCGGGCTTCCCGGCGGAGCGCATCCATTTCCACGGCAACAACAAGACGCCGTTCGAGATCGAGATGGCGCTCGACGCCGGCATCGGCTGCTTCGTCGCCGACAACTTCTCGGAGCTGCAGCTGCTGAACGCCATCGCCGGCGCCAAAGGCCGCAAGGCGAACATCCTGCTGCGCATCACGCCGGGCGTCGAGGCGCATACGCATGACTATATCTCGACCGGCCAGCAGGACTCCAAGTTCGGCTTCGACCTGGCCGGCGGCGCCGCCTTCGAGGCGGTGCGGCAATCGCTGAGCCTCGATCATCTCGTCCTGCTCGGCGTCCACTCCCATATCGGCTCCCAGATCTTCGAGGTCGAGGGCTTCCGGATGGCGGCCGCCAAGGTGGCGGAGTTCGCCGTCAACGTCAAGGCCGAGCTCGGTCAGACGTTCCGCGTCATCAACCTGGGCGGAGGCTTCGGCATCCGCTACACGTCCGAGGACAGCCCGCTTCCGGTACGCGACTACATCGGCGCGATTACGGACGCGATCCGCTCGAACTTCACGGCGGCCGGCTATCCGCTGCCGGAGATTTGGGTCGAGCCGGGCCGCAGCATCGTCGGCGACGCCGGCACGACGCTGTATACGGTCGGCACGAGCAAGGACATCCCCGGCGTCCGCAAGTACATCGCCGTCGACGGCGGCATGACGGACAACCCGCGTCCGGCGCTGTACGAGTCCAAGTACGAGGCGGTGCTGGCGAACCGCGCCGCCGAGCCGGCCGCCGAGACGGTATCGGTCGCAGGCAAATGCTGCGAGAGCGGCGACATGCTGATCTGGGACCTGGAGCTGCCGAAGGCCGAGACGGGCGATCTGCTCGCCGTTTTCTGCACCGGCGCGTACAACTATGCGATGGCGTCCAACTACAACCGCATCCGCCGTCCGGCGGTCGTGCTGGTCAAGGACGGCAAGGCCGACGTCGCCGTGAAGCGCGAGTCGCTGGAGGACATCTCCCGCAACGACGTGCTGCCGGAGCGTCTGCGCAAGGCTGAAGTTCAGCCGTAAGCCGCTGCCGGCGAGCCTCCTTCGGGAGGCTCGCTTTGCGTTCGGGACCGGCGCTGGTGTATGATAAGAGGCGTACATAGCTTTTATTTTGGAAGGCAGGAGTGATGACAAGTGGCAAAACAAGCGAAAATCACGCTCGAAAACGGCGGCGAGGTCGTTCTGGACCTGTTCGACAAGGACGCTCCGAATACGGTCGCGAACTTTGAAAAGCTGGCGAACGAAGGCTTCTATAACGGACTTACGTTCCATCGCGTCATCCCGGGCTTCGTCGCTCAGGGCGGCTGCCCGAACGGCACCGGCACCGGCGGTCCCGGCTATACGATCGACTGCGAGATCAACCCGAACAAGCATGAGCGCGGCTCGCTCGCGATGGCTCATGCCGGACGCAATACCGGCGGCAGCCAGTTCTACATCTGCTACCAGCCGCAGCCGCATCTGGACGGCCAGCACACCGTCTTCGGCAAGATTTCCAAAGGCATGGAATACATCGACGCGTTCAAAGGCCGCGACAAGATGGCCAAAGTCGAAGTCGTCGAAGTCTGACTTCCTCGCGCGGAAGGCTCTCGTCCGAGAGCCTTTTTGTCGTTTAATCCCGACTCGTCCGCTTGCTTTTTAGCGTGCAGGCAAGTAAGATGAGTCATGCAAGCAATTGAATTCAAGCGAACCTTCGGGGCTGGGTGAAATTCCCGGGCCGGCGGTGATCCGTACCTGGCGCGTCTTCGGCATATGCCGCGGCTCGCCGGGGACGGTCAGTCCGTGACCCGCATGACCGCTTCTGCGCTTCCCTCGACCGAGGGCGCGTCGAGCGCATGCGGCTGACCTGGTGAAACTCCGGGACCGACAGTATAGTCTGGATGGGAGAAGGCTCGCTGCAAGACAGGCATGCATGAAGGCAGCTCCTCCATCATTGGAGGAGTCTGTTCAAGTCCGCCGCCCAGACATCGAGATCGGTTCCGCGCTGCCGCCCGGAGTCTGTCTTCCGATTCGATCCGGGACGGCGGTCTGTTCCCGCATTTCCAGGACGGCTTTTTTGGCTATCCGGTCGATCGGGCTCCTGCTCCTGCCGCGCGGCGACGTTTCCGACATTCCATCACCCCCGAAGGGCGCTCCAGGCGTCAATCGGGGGTGTTTTTGCATTGCGGGAAACGATCGATGATCGATATTACATGGAGCTCGCGCTCGGCATGGCGGCCAAAACGGCCGGCCAGACCGGCATCAATCCGGCCGTCGGCTGCGTCATCGTCAAGGATGGCCGCATCGTCGGCCTCGGCGCCCATCTCAAGCGGGGCGAAGGGCATGCCGAGCCGCACGCGCTGGCGATGGCGGGAGACGAAGCCCGGGGAGCGACGGCCTACGTCACGCTGGAGCCGTGCAGCCATTATGGCCGTACGCCGCCCTGCAGCGATCGGCTGATCGCGGCCGGAATCGCCCGCGTCGTCGTCGCGGAGCTCGACCCGAATCCGCTCGTCGCGGGCAGTGGCATGGCCAAGCTGCAGGCGGCGGGAATCGAGACGAAAACGGGCGTCATGGAAGCGGAGGCCAGGCGGCGGAGCGAGCCGTTCCGCAAGTTCATCACGACCCGGCTGCCCTATGTCACGCTCAAGACAGCCTCCACGCTGGACGGCCGCATCGCCGCGGCGAGCGGGGACAGCCGCTGGGTGACGGGGCCGGAGGCGCGCGAGGCCGTGCATGCGATGCGGCATCGCCATATGGGCATCCTCGTCGGCATCGGCACGGTGCTGGCGGACGACCCGAGCTTGACGACGCGGCTGTCCGTGCCGGGCCTGCATCCGGCGAGAATTGTCGCCGACTCGAGCTTGCGGCTGCCGCTGGACGCGAAGCTCGTGCAGGACGGAGCCGCGCCGACGATCGTCCTGACGTCGGAAGCCGCAGACGAAGGCCGAGCGGCCGCGCTGAGGGCGGCCGGCGTCGAGGTCATCCGCTGCGGCAGCGGCAGCTCGGTCGATCTGCGCGAGGCGATGAGACGGCTCGGCGAGCTGGAGCTCGGCTCGATCCTGCTCGAGGGCGGCGGAAGGCTGAACGGCTCGATGCTGGAGGCGGGGCTGGTCGATCGGATCTGCCTGTTCCTCGCGCCCAAGATCATCGGCGGCGAGGACGCGCCGTCGTCGTTCCGGTTCGCCGGCTTCGAGCGGATGGCCGACGCGATCGAGCTGGACGACGTCGAGGTGGAGCGCTATGGACGCGATATATGCATCAGCGGCAAGCCAGCCGCCAAGGGAGGGATCGGCTGACATGTTCACCGGATTGATCGAAGAGATCGGAGAGCTGCGCGGCGCGGCGCGAAAAGGAGAGGCGATGGTGCTCCGCATCGGCGCCGCCAAAGTGCTGGAGGGCGTCCGGCTCGGGGACAGCATCGCCGTCAACGGCGTCTGTCTGACCGTGACTGGATGCGGGCCCGACAGCTTCGAGGCCGACGTCATGCCGGAGACGTACCGGCATACGAATCTGGGCGGGCTGCCGGCGGGCAGCCCGCTCAACCTGGAGCGGGCGATGCGCGCGGACGGCCGCTTCGGCGGGCATATCGTCCAGGGCCATGTGGACGGCATCGGGCGGATCGTCGAGCGCAGGGCGTACGCCAACGCGGTGCTGTTCACGATCCGGCCCGCGGACGAAGGGCTGCGCCGCTACATCATTCCGCGCGGTTCAATTGCCGTGGACGGCATCAGCCTGACTGTGACGGAGGCGGGCGAGGACGCCTTTTCGGTGTCGATCATCCCGCATACGCTCGCCGAAACCGTGCTGCAGAGCAAGCAGGCGGGAGCGACCGTCAATCTGGAATGCGACGTGCTCGGCAAATATGTCGACCATCTGCTGCGGTTCGGCGGCAGAGGGGACGCCGCAGCCGCCGGCAGGCCGGGAGGCGCGGCCGGCGGCCCGCTGACGGCCGCTTTCCTGGCGGAGAACGGATTCGCATGAGCCAAGGCAACGAAGGAGGAGCAAGCATGGAACGATTACACCATCAAGACGGGGCGGCGCCATTCGATGCGATCGAGGATGCGGTGCAGGATCTGCTGGCCGGCAAGCCGGTCATCGTCGTCGACGACGAGGATCGCGAGAACGAGGGCGATCTGATCGCGCTCGCCGATACGATCTCGCCGGCCGTCATCAACTTCATGATTACCGAGGCGCGCGGGCTCGTCTGCGTGCCGATCGAGGCGGAGCGGGCGCGAGAGCTCGACCTGCCGCCGATGGTCGTCCGCAATACGGACTACCACGGCACCGCGTTCACCGTCTCCGTCGACCATGTGAGCACGACGACCGGCATCTCCGCACATGAGCGCGCCGAGACGGTGCGGGCGCTCGTCGACGGCGCGGCCCGCGCGGACGATTTCCGCCGCCCGGGCCATATATTCCCGCTGATCGCCAAGGACGGCGGCGTGCTGCGGCGCGCCGGCCATACGGAAGCGGCGATCGATCTGGCCAAGCTGTGCGGCGCCAAGCCCGGCGCGGTCATCTGCGAGATCATCCGCGAGGACGGCACGATGGCGCGGCTGCCGGACCTGGCGGACTTCAAGCGCAAGCATGATCTCAAGCTGATTACGATCCAGTCGCTGATCGAGCATCGGCGCCGCCGCGAGCAGCTGGTGCAGCGGGTCGTCGAGGTAAACATGCCGACCGACTTCGGCGTCTTCCGCGCGGTCGCCTACACGAACGAGGTGGACGACAAGGAGCATGTCGCGTTCGTCAAAGGACAGATCGATCCGGAGCAGCCGACGCTCGTGCGGGTGCATTCCGAATGCCTTACCGGCGACGTGTTCCACTCCCGCCGCTGCGACTGCGGTCCGCAGCTGGCGGCGGCGCTGCGCCAGATCGAGGAGGCGGGCAGCGGCGTGCTGCTCTACATGCGTCAGGAAGGGCGCGGCATCGGCCTCATCAACAAGCTCAAAGCCTATCAGCTTCAGGAGCAGGGGCTCGACACGGTCGAGGCGAACCTGAAGCTCGGCTTCGGGCCCGACCTGCGGGAGTACGGCATCGGCGCGCAGATCCTGCGCGATCTCGGCGTCCGCCGGATGCGGCTCATGACGAACAATCCGCGCAAGATCCGCGGCCTCGAGGGGTACGGACTGAGCGTGGCCGAGCGGGTGCCGATCCAGATGGAGCGCAACGAGAGCAACACGAATTACTTGAACACGAAAAAAACGAAGCTTGGCCATCTGTTGGAGTTTGAAATTTAAGCCGAATAAATTAGAATAGAAGGATGGGTTTGAAAACATGACGAAATATTACGAAGGACATCTGGTATCGCAAGGGCTGAAATACGGCGTCGTCGTCGGCCGCTTCAACGAATTCATCACCGGCAAGCTGCTGAGCGGCGCGCTCGACGCGTTCAAGCGCCATGGCGCGGGCGAGGACGAGGTGGAGGTCGCGTGGGTGCCGGGAGCGTTCGAGATTCCGCTGATCGCGCAAAAGATGGCGGAGAGCGGCAAGTACGATGCCGTCATCACCCTCGGCGCCGTCATCCGGGGCTCCACCCCGCATTTCGACTATGTATGCAGCGAGGTCGCCAAGGGCGTCGCCGCGATCAATCTGAAAACCGGCGTGCCGACGATCTTCGGCGTGCTGACGACGGATTCGATCGAGCAGGCGGTGGAGCGCGCGGGGACGAAGGCCGGCAACAAAGGCTGGGAAGCCGCTGCCGCCGCGATCGAGATGGCGAATCTGACGCGGGCGATTCAAGGCTGAGCCTGGCCTGAGGCGAGACAGCGGCCTTTAGCTTCGCGATACCGGCGGACAGGAAGAGGTGGAGCGGCATGAGCCTATTGTACAAACTGGAAGCATTCGAAGGGCCGCTGGATCTGCTGCTTCACTTGCTGGACAGGGAAGAGATCGACATCTACGACATTCCGATCAGCCGGATCGCGGATCAGTACATGGACTACCTGCATGCGATGCAGGAGTTCGAGCTGGACGTGACGAGCGAGTTCCTCGTGATGGCCGCGACGCTGCTGGCGATCAAGAGCGGGCAGCTGCTGCCCCGCCCTCCCGTCATGGACGAGTACGAGGACGCCTGGGACGACGAAGGCATGCTCGATCCCCGCGACGAGCTCGTGCAGAAGCTGGTGGAATACCGCCGCTACAAGCAGATCGCCGAGCATCTGCGCGACCGCGAGATGGCGCGCAGCCTCGTCTACAGCAAGGAGCCCGAGGACCTGACGACGTACATGAAGGAGGACGACACCCATCCGCTGGAAGGGCTCGACCTCGGCGACATCATGGCGGCGTTCCGGCGGGCGCTCCGCAAGGCGGCCAGGCGGACGCATGTCGCCCGCATCCATCGGGACGAGATATCCGTCAAGGACCGCATCCGCGACATCTCGGAGCTGCTGCGCGAGCATGAGACCGCGCTGTTCTCCCGGCTCGTAGGCGAAGCGGTGGAGCGCCACGAGATCGTCGTGACGTTCCTCGCGATCCTCGAGCTGATGAAGATGAAGCAGGTCCGCGTCTTCCAGAACAGTCTGTTCGATGATATCGTCATCCATTGGAGAGGGGAAGCGTCGGATCGTGATGGTTCAGCAGCTGAAATCGATTATTGAGGGATTATTGTTCATGGCTGGCGACGAGGGCTTGACGATCCGGCAGATCGCCGAGATCGTGGAGATCGACCAGCGCCTGTCGGAGGATCTCGTGCGCGAGCTCAAGGCCGATCTGGAGCAGGCCGGGCGCGGCATCCGCATCGCCGAGGTCGCCGGAGCGTTCCGTTTCACGACCCATCCGGAGCATGCGCCTTATTTCGAGCGGATGGCCTACTCGCCGTCCCGTTCGACGCTGTCGCAGGCGGCGCTGGAGACGCTGGCGATCATCGCCTACCGCCAGCCGATCACGAGGGTCGAGATCGAGGAGATCCGCGGGGTCAAAAGCGAGAAAGCGATCCAGACGCTCGTCGCGAAGGATCTGATCGAGGAAAAAGGGCGCGCCGAGCAGATCGGACGTCCGATCCTGTACGGCACGACCCGCTCCTTCCTCGACCATTTCGAGCTGGGCTCGCTCGAAGCGCTGCCGGAGCCGGCGGCGATGACGCCCGAGGCGGAGCTCGAGGAGCAGACGCAGCTGCTGTTCGGCCGCCTGGACGGCCGCCAAGGCTCATCTTCCGAGCCCTAAGCGACATCTACGAAAAAGATCGGCTGCGGGCCGGTCTTTTTTGTCATTTCTGGGCATGCTATCCGGGAAAAGGCAGCGGTCCGGCCATCGGCGCGCGCTCCTGCTGCCGAATGACGGAAAGGGGGTCGAATCCGAATGGGAGCATGGTTCGGCTGGCTGGCGGTCGTCCTCGTGCCGCTGCTGCTCGCCGCCGCGATCGCGGCCGTTCCGGTCCGCGCCCGCGCGGAGCTGTCGCGGCATGAAGGCGACGACAATCTGTCCCTTCAGGTGAAGACGCTGTTCGGATTGCTGAAGTTCAAGTGGGAAATTCCGATGATGAAGCTCGGCAAAAATGGGCTGCAGGTGGAGGAGCTCGCGCAGGCCGACAGTCCATCGCTGCTACATGCCGAATCGGCGGACAAGAAGGATATCGGCGCCTCGCGCATCGCCGAGCTGCTGCAGGATGCCTGGAAGCTGCTGCGGCGGACGGAAAACCTGACCGGCCTGGTGCGGCGCACGCTGAACAAGGTGGAGATCAGCCGCTGGACGTGGCGGACGACGATCGGCACCGGAGACGCAGTCTGGACGGCGATGTCGACCGGCGCGGTCTGGTCGCTGCAGACGGCCGCGCTCGGCCTGCTGTCGCAGCTGTGCCGGCTCACCGCCAAGCCGCAGATGGACGTTCAGCCCGACTACCGCTCGGCACGGTTGGAGACGAGCTTCGACTGCATAGCGGAAATCCGCTTGGGCAATGCTATCCTTGCCGGACTGCAGCTGCTGGTCCGGATGATGAGAACGGAAGGAGGCGTCAGACTGTGGCAGAACATCCTATTCAAGGCCTGATGCAAACCGCCATGGAGAATATCAAGGAAATGGTGGATGTCAACACGATCGTCGGCGATCCCGTGCAGACGCCGGACGGAAGTGTCATTATGCCGATCAGCAAAGTCGGTTTTGGATTCGTGGCCGGCGGCAGCGACATCCGCATGGACGGCGGGGCGCGCAGCAGCTCGACCCATGCCGACGGGCATAACGCGCAGGTCGCGCTGCCGTTCGGCGGCGGCAGCGGCGGCGGCGTATCGATTACGCCGATCGCGTTCCTCGTCGTCGGCACGCAAGGCGTGCGCGTCGTTCCGCTCGACAACCAGACGCATTTGGTCGAGCGCGTCATCGACGCGGTGCCGGGAGCCTTCGAGAAGATCCAGGGCATGTTCCGTCATCACGACGGAGTCGAGCGCGTCGAGAGCACTCTTATCACGAGCGATCCGATTCTTTAGCGCCGCGGACTCGTCCCGGCTGCTGCAAGCGGCTGTCCTCTCCGGAGGACAGCTTTTTTGCGGTTTCCGGCCGGACAGGACCGGCTTGTTCATATCGGCCGGACAAGATACATACAATGGCAGCAGGAGACGGGGGCCGCCAGCGGCTTTCGCATGCCAGGAGGAGGAAGGATACCGTGGCTATTGCAGGTGCGTGGAAACGAACGGCCGCCGCCGCCGCAGGTCTCGCGCTGCTCGGCGCGAGCCTGCTCTCGGCGCCGACGGCAAAGGCGGCGGACGCTCCCCGTCCGCCGACGACGAGCGCGCGCGCGGCCGCGCTGATCGACGTCGAGTCGGGCCGGCTGCTGTACAGCAGCGAAGCGGCCGACGAGCCGATGCGGATCGCCAGCCTGACCAAGATCATGACGGCCATTACGGCGATCGAGGAAGGCGACCTGGACAGCACGGTCACGGTCGGTCTGCGAGCCGTCGGCAAGGAAGGCTCGTCGATCTATTTGAAGCTGGGCGAGAAGATGAAGCTGAAGGACATGCTGTACGGCCTCATGCTGCGCTCCGGCAACGATGCCGCGACGGCGATCGCGGAGCATGTCGGCGGCTCGGAGGAAGGCTTCGTGAAGATGATGAACGAGAAGGCGGCCTGGATCGGGCTCGAGCGGTCCACGTTCATGAACCCGCACGGGCTGGATCAGGAGGGCCATCTGTCGACGGCGAACGATCTGGCGAAGCTGACCGCCTATGCGCTGAAAAATCCCGTGTTCGCGGAAATCGTCGGCACGAAGGTGCACAAGGCGCCGAATCCGTTCGACAGCTGGGACTACAGCTGGGCGAACAAGAACAAGATGCTCGCCTTGTACGACGGCGCCGACGGCGTCAAGACGGGCTACACGAAGACGGCGCTGCGCTGCCTCGTCAGCTCGGCGACGAGGGACGGCCAGCAGCTGGCCGCCGTGACGCTGAACGACCGGGACGACTGGCATGACCATGCGTCGATGCTGGACTGGGGCTTCGAGCATTACGAGCTGAAGACGCTGGCGTCGAAAGGCGAGCCGCTCAAGGGATACTCGCTGGCGTCGGGCCGCCAGCTGCGCTATCCGCTGGCGGAGGGCGAGGAGGCCGGCCTGTCCAACCGCCTCGTGCTGCTCAGCCGCGAGAAGGACGCGCTCGCCTATGCGCTCGGCGAGCGGGGAAGGCTCGAGTGGACGCTGGACGGACGCGCGATCGGAGCGGTGCCCGTCTACGACGCAGGCAGCCCGCGGATCGGCCAGCCGGACCGCGCGACGGCATCGTTCCGGCCTGGAGGCATGTTCTCCAGCCGTCCCGCCAGCCTCGGCGCGGCGCTGTCGAGGAGCCTGAAGGCGCTGTTCGCGACGGGAGGGGAGTGAGCCGATGGTCAACTGGATCTGGCTCGGCTTCATCGTCGTCAGCGTCGTCGTGGCGGCCGCCACCGGACGCATGGATGCGGTCACTCAGGCGGCTTTCGACGGAGCGAAAAACGGCGTGACGATCTGCTTCGGCCTGGTCAGCATTCTCGTGTTCTGGATGGGGCTGATGCGGATCGCCGAGGATGCCGGCCTGCTGGCGCGGCTCGCCCGGCTGCTCAGCCCGTTCGTCCGCCTTCTCTTTCCCGACGTGCCCAAGGGCCATCCTGCGCTCGGCTACATCATGAGCAACATGAGCGCCAACATCCTCGGCCTCGGCAACGCCGCCACCCCGATGGGCATCAAGGCGATGCAGGAGCTGCAGAAGCTGAATCCCGAGCCCGCGACGGCGACGCCGGCGATGTGCACGCTGCTCGCGCTCAACACGTCCAGCATCACGCTCGTGCCGACGACGCTGATCGCGATCCGCATGAATTACGGCTCGGCCAATCCGGCGGAGATCGTCGGCACGACGCTGGCGGCGACGGCCGTCGCCACGGCCGCGGCGATTCTGCTCGACCGCTGGTACCGCAGCCGGAGCAAGCAGCCGCCGCTGGCGCCGCCGGCCGGAGGGGCTGCGAGCCGCCCCCGCCGCGCGGCGCGCTCTCCGGGCCGGCTCGGCGGGCGGCGCGAGCTGCCTCCGGAAGCGTAAGGGGGGAGGAGCATGCATTCGTTCATCAATCTGCTGTCGGCTTGGATGATTCCCGCGATCATCGCCTTCATTCCTTTATACGGCGCGTTCCGCAAGGTGCCGGTGTACGAGACGTTCACGGAAGGGGCCAAGGAGGGCTTCGGCACCGCCATCGGCATCATCCCGCATCTGGTCGGCATGATGGTCGCGATCAGCATGTTCCGCGCCTCCGGCGCGCTGGACTACGTCACCGGCGCGATGGAGCCGATGCTGCGCCAGCTCGGCGTTCCCGGCGAGGTGCTGCCGCTCTCGCTGCTGCGGCCGCTGACCGGGGCGGGCTCGCTCGCCTATACTTCCGACCTGATCGCGACCTACGGACCCGACAGCATGATCGGAAGGATCGCCTCGACGATCCAAGGGAGCACGGACACGACGCTGTACGTGCTCACGGTCTACTTCGGCGCGATCGGCATCCGGCGCACGCGCTACGCGCTCAAGGTCGGGCTGTTCTCCGACCTGGTCGGCTTCCTTGCCGCCGTCTTCATCTGCCTCTACGTATTCGGCTGAACCGTGCGTACTGCCGCGGCCGGCGCCTTCTCTGCGGAGAGGGCGCCGGCTTTTTGCCGTGGAGGGACGGCAGGGGGCTCCCTTGTGCTTTTTCGGGACAATCGGTATGATGGTGGGTGAGGTGAACTTAATTGGAACGATTACAAAAAATCCTCGCCGCCGCCGGAGTCGCCTCCCGCCGCAAGTGCGAGGAGCTGATCGCGAGCGGCGCGGTCGAGGTGAACGGCAAAGTGGTCCGCGAGCTGGGAACGAAGGCGGATCCGGCGACGGACGAGATCACGGTGAAAGGCAAGCCGATCGCCTCCGAGAAAAAGATCTATTTGATGATGAACAAGCCGAAGGGCGTCATCACGAGCGCATCCGATCCGAAGGGGCGCAAGATCGTGAGCGACTTCCTGCCCGGCATCAAGGAGCGGGTCTACCCGGTCGGACGGCTCGACTACGATACGGAAGGGCTGCTGCTGCTGACGAACGACGGCGAATTCGCCAATCTGCTCACGCATCCGAGCCATCACGTTCCGAAGACGTATCTGGCGACGGTCAAGGGCGTCCCGCACGGCAGCGCGCTCGAGAGGCTGCAAAAGGGCATCAAGCTCGAGGACGGCATGACCGCCCCGGCCGAAGCCGACTATCACGACGTCGACGTCGATGCCGGAGTCGCGACGATCGCGATTACGATCTACGAGGGACGCAACCGCCAGGTGCGGCGCATGTTCGACGCGATCGGCCATCCGGTGGCGCGGCTCAAGCGGATCAAGTTCGGCCATCTCGTTCTGGAGAACATGCAGCGCGGCAAGTTCCGCCATCTGACGCTGTCCGAGATCAAGGAGCTGCGCGACGCGGCGCTTTCACATAATGGTCACAAAAAGTAACGGGGCCGTGCGCTGCTCCGTCTCTTCTTGCCGTTATAATGAAGAGGAAGAAACGCTTACATAAGGTGGTGGCATGAAGATGAAGGGCGCTGCCCGCAAGCCGGTGCAAATCCTCATTTTCCTCGGCGTCTTGCTGCTGGGCGGTTATGCCATCGGCAAGACGCTGTTTGCGTCGAAGGACGGCCTTCCGATGCCGGGCGACAAGCCCCCGGAGTTCACCCTTTCGACGCTGGACGGGCGCACGGTGTCGCTCTCCGATTACGAGGGCAAGCCCGTCGTCCTCAATTTCTGGGGCAGCTTCTGCCCGCCCTGCGTCAAGGAGATGCCGGAGTTCCAGCGTCAATACGACAAATGGAAAAGCGAGGGGCTGGAGGTGCTCGCCGTCAATCTGAGCGAGGACAACCTGACCGTCCGCAATTTCGTGGCGGGCAAGAACCTGACCTATCCGATTCTGCGCGACGTCGATAAGGAGACCGAGCGCAGGTATCGTCTCCGCTCGTATCCGACAACCTTCTTCATTCGGCCGGACGGCAAGCTGGAGGAGGTCTACCAGGGAGGCATGACGGAGCAGGACATCGAGGAGCGCGTGCTCAAGCTGATCGAAGAGAGCTGACGCAGCTCCAGATCGCTCCGCCGCATCCAAGCTACATGACAGGAGGCTACACCGGTGTTCCAAAACACCAAATGCGAATGCGGCCATCAGAACCCGGCCGGCACCGTGCTCTGCGAGGCGTGCGGACGCTCGCTCGACGAGGGCGGCGCGGCCGAGGAGCTGCTCGAGATGCGCTACGACGGCGCGGCGAGGCGCTCCCAGAAGAGCCATCCTTCCGTGCTGGACCGGGTCTGGAACTTCTTCTCCTCGGTCAAGATCGCCGTCTACATGATCGTCATCACGCTGATCGGCGCCTCGCTCGGCACGATCTATCCGCAGGAGAACACCTTCCTGACGACGCAGGATCTCGGAGACTACTACCGGGATACGTACGGCTTGTCCGGCGAGATCTACTACGCGCTCGGCTTGTCCCACACGTTCGAATCGTGGTGGTTCGTCTCGCTGCTCGTCCTGATCGGCACCTCGCTCGTCGTCTGCAGCCTCGACCGCGTGCTGCCGCTGTACCGCGCGCTGAACAAGCAGCAGATCCGCAAGCACGAGTCGTTCCTGCTGCGGCAGCGGGCCGCATACCGCGGCGACATCGAGGGCGACCCCGAGGCGTGGATCGACCGCTTCGAGCAGGCCGCGCGCAAGCGCCGGTACAAGGTCATCCGCAAGGACGGCGCGCTGCTCGCCGAGAAGCATCGGTTCAGCCGCTGGGGGCCTTATATCAACCATATCGGCCTGATCGTCTTTCTCCTCGCCGTGCTCGCGAGAGCGGTGCCGGCCTGGCAGATGGACCAGTACGTGACGATACCCGAGGGCGACACCGTCCGCATCGAAGATACGAACTACTTCGTCAAGAACGAGAAGTTCACGGTCGAGTTCTACGGGGACGAGGAGCTTCCCGCGGAGCTCAAAGGCACGCTGAGAGCGAAGCTGTACCGGACGGACGCCGTCCTGTACGAATGCCGGAGCGGCTGCACGGCGGCTTCCGGACAGCCCGAGCTCGTGGAAGTCGCCCGCCATCCGATCGAAGTGAACAGCCCGCTCGAATACGACGGGCTCAAGCTGTACCAGTTCGACTTCGACAACAAGGCGGTGCTGCGCGAGGTCAAGCCGGTCGTCATCGACAAGACGACGGGCGAGACCTACGGTCCGTTCACGCTGAAGATGCGCGATCCCGAGACGACGTTCGAGGTCGGGCCGTACCGGCTGGAGCTGAAGCAGAACTTCATGGAGTTCGCGATCGGCGACGACGGCAATCCGATCACCAAGTCGCGGGATCCTAAGGCTCCGGCCTTCATCTTCCTCGTCTACGGCCCCGGCCTCGACGAGCAAGGAGAGCCGTACATCTACTTCCCGATGCAAAAGGACAAGGCCGCCTTCAGCCAGGACAAGCTGAACGCCGCGATCGCGGACCGGCTGGAGATCAAGGTGAACGGCATGGAGAACGTGAGCTTCGTCGAATATACGACGTTCCTCAACGTCCGCAAGGACCTTGCGATGCCGTATATCTGGGTCGGCCTCGGCATCTCGATGCTGGGCCTCGTCATGGGAGCGTACTGGCATCACCGCCGTATCTGGCTGCGCGTCGACGGCAGCCGCGCGACGATCGGCGCGCACACGAACAAAAACTGGTACGGCATGCGGGCGGATCTCGCGGCGGCGCTGAAGGCCGCGGGCAGCGAGACCGATCCGAAGAGCTTGGATAACGGAGGGAATCGGACGTGAATTGGCTTGATCTCAGCAGCTCCGCTTTCATAGCGGCATTTTTCCTGTATTGCTTCGGCTTTCTCTTTTATGTGATGGCTATCGCCGGCCGCAAATGGAGCCACGGCGATCCGGCGGGGCATGAGCGCAAATGGGGACGGATCGCGTTCATCGTCTCCGCCCTCGGCCTTGCCGCGCAGCTGACGTTCTTCTTCACCCGCTGGATCGGACAAGGGCATATTCCGGTCAGCAACATGTACGAGTTCATGACGTTCCTCGGCATGGCGGTCATGCTTGCCTTCGTCATCATCTTCCTGATCTACCGCAAGCCGATCCTCGGCATGTTCGCCTTGCCGCTCGTCATCATCATCATCGCCTACGCATCCGTCTTCCCGCAGGAATCGCAGCCGCTCATCCCGGCGCTCAATTCCTACTGGCTCAAGATCCATGTGACGACGGCCGCGCTCGGCGAGGCGTTCCTGGCGGTCGGCTTCGCCGCCGGCCTGCTGCATCTGCTGCGCACCGTCGACTACGGCAGCGGCGAGAAGCGCGCGCGCCGCGAGCGCTTCTGGGTCGAGGTCACGCTGTTCATGCTGATCGTCGCCGTCGGCTTCATCATCAGCGTGTTCAGCTTCCGCATGGCCGGCTACGAAGCGGAGTTCCGCCAGGAGACGGCGGACGTGACGCAGGCGGGCGAGGCGGTCTCGAACGTCGAGACGGTCCGCTACACGATGCCGCCGATCGTCCAGCCGTTCAACAGCGAGCTGCTGCACGCGGATTCGTTCCTCGGCGTGGACAAGCCGCTGTTCGAGGCGCCGTCCTGGATGAACGGCATCAACGCTGGCCGCAAGCTCAATACGGTCGTCTGGTCGCTGCTGGCGGGCGCCATCCTGTACGGCCTGCTGCGGCTCGCTTTCCGCAAGCAGCTCGGCGCCGTCATCCATCCGATGACGACCGACATCGATCCCGACGATCTGGACGAGATCAGCTACCGGGCGATCGCGATCGGCTTCCCGATCTTTACGCTGGGCGCGCTCATCTTCGCGATGATCTGGGCGCAGATCGCCTGGTCGCGCTTCTGGGGCTGGGATCCGAAGGAAGTCTGGGCGCTCATCACCTGGCTGTTCTACAGCGCCTACCTCCATCTGCGTCTCTCTCGCGGCTGGCACGGCAAGCGCTCGTCCTGGCTTACGGTCATCGGATTCGTTATTATTATGTTTACGCTGATAGGCGTCAATCTGGTCATCGCCGGCCTGCATTCGTACGCCGGAGTATAAAGGACTACCAAAGGAGCCGTGCCGCATGAGTGAATACGTGCACCGCATCCTCGTCGTGGACGACGAGGAGCGGATCCGCCGCTTGCTGAAAATGTACCTGGAGAAGGAAGGCTATCAGATCGAGGAGGCCGATGACGGCGAGCAGGCGCTGCGGCTCGCTTCCGGCCAGGACTTCGATCTGATCCTGCTCGACGTCATGCTTCCCGGCATGGACGGCATCGAGGTATGCAGCCGCCTCCGGCAGATCAAGGCGACTCCGGTCATCATGCTGACCGCCAAGGGCGAGGAGATGAACCGCGTGCAGGGCTTCGAGGTCGGCGCCGACGACTACGTCGTCAAGCCGTTCAGCCCGCGCGAGATCATCTACCGCGTCAAGGCGATCCTGCGCCGCTCCTCCGCGACCGCGTTCCTGACCCGGGAGACTGCGGCGAGCAGCAACATCGTCTTCCCTCATCTGGTCATCGAGCATGACGCCCACCGCGTCACCGCGGGCGGACACGAGGTCAGCCTGACGCCCAAGGAATACGAGCTGCTCCATTACTTGGCGGTCAGCCCGGACAAGGTATTCTCGCGCGAGGAGCTGCTCAAGGACGTCTGGAACTACGAGTTCTTCGGCGATCTGCGGACGGTCGACACCCATGTGAAGCGGCTGCGCGAAAAGCTGAACAAGGTCTCGACGGAAGCGGCTTCCATGATTACGACCGTATGGGGCGTCGGCTACAAGCTCGAGGTGCCGAAGTAACCGATGCGCTGGCTGTGGAGAAGCGTCGTCGGCAAGCTGTGGATCACGATCATGCTGCTCGTGGCGGTCGTGCTGATCATTTTGGGCATGTTCCTCCTGCAGTATATCGATATCGCTTTTGACGAGCCGTTCCGGGTCAAGCTGCTGTTCGTCTACATCGGGATCATCGGATTCCTGCTGTCCACCTTCTTCGCGTTTTTCCTCTCCAGCAAGATCACGCAGCCGCTCCTGCAGCTGAAGGACGCGGCGAACCTGATCTCGGAGGGCGACTACCGCACCCGCGTGCCGATCCGCTCCTCGGACGAGATCGGCGAGCTGGCGGGCGCGTTCAACCGGATGGGGGCCGATCTGCAGGAGTTCTTCACCGATCTGAACCACGAAAAGGAGCATCTGTCGAGCGTGCTGCGCAGCATGGCCGACGCGGTGCTGACGATGGATGCCTCCGGGCGCATCGTCCTGACGAATCCGCCCGGAGAACGGCTGCTCGAACGGCTGCGCATGGCTGCTTGGGACGAGGAAGAGGATCGGGCGGCTGGCTCCGATGCCGCGCCGGGGCCGCTGCGGGAGCTGTTCCGCACCGTCATCGCGGAAGGCAGCGACCTCAGCGAAAAGCTGCAGGTGCAGGGCGGGGTCTGGTCCGTCGTCATGGCGCCGCTCAAGTCCGACGATACGGTGCGCGGAGTCGTCGCGGTGCTTCGCGACGTGACCGAGGAGCATCGCCTGGAGAAGCTGCGGCGGGACTTCGTCGCCAACGTGTCCCATGAGATCCGCACGCCGCTGTCCATGCTCCAAGGCTACAGCGAGGCGCTGCTGGACGACATCGCGGCATCCCCCGAGGAGCGCCGCGAGCTCGTCCAGGTCATCCACGACGAGTCGCTGCGGATGGGCCGCCTCGTCAAGGACCTGCTCGATCTGGCCCGCATGGAGGCGGGCCATGTGGAGCTCAGCCTCGGTGTCGTCGATCTCGATGCGCTGCTGCGCCGCGTCGCGCGCAAATTCAGCGTGTATACGGGAGATCGAGGCATCCGCCTGGAGGTAGAGGCGCCGGAAGCGCCGATCGTGCTTTTGCAGGCGGACGAGGATCGGCTCGAGCAGGTGCTGACCAATCTGCTCGACAACGCCGTGCGCCACAGCCCCGACGGCTCGCGCATCCGCCTCGCGCTCGGGATGAGCGGAGGGCAGGGGGGGCGGCAAGCGAGACTGGAGGTCGAGGATGAAGGGCAAGGCATCCCGGAGGAGGACGTTCCGTTCATCTTCGAGCGCTTCTACAAGGCGGACAAGGCCCGTAAGCGCGGCTCCTCCGGCGGCACCGGACTCGGCCTGGCGATCGTCCGCAACATCGTCGAAGCCCATCAGGGCAGCATTCAGGTCCAGTCCAAAATCGGACGAGGCACGACATTCACGCTGCTGCTGCCTGTCGAACCGAATCCGATCCTGTCTTGACACCCTTTTCGAAGGGTGTTTTTTTGTTGAAGCAGAGGGGCAAATCTTGTTGCATGTGGAACAAACGCGCGCATGGCCGCGGATGAAAGCGAAAAAAGTCCGTCCCCGCAGGGACGGACTTCGCAGCCATTGATCGAGCGGCTTAGTAAAGGATGACTTCCTTGGCGGTCTTGAGCTCGTCGAGCTGGATCATCTCCGCCAGAACCGCCTTCGGCACGCCTTTGTCGACGGTCAGCACCATGATCGCGGCGCCGCCCTCGACCTGGCGTCCGACCTGCATCGTCGCGATGTTGACATCGTTGGAGCCGAGCAGCGTGCCGATGCGGCCGATGATGCCGGGACGGTCATGATGCGAGATGAGGACGAGATGGCCGGACGGAGCGACGTCGACCGTATACCCGTTGACCTGGACGATGCGCGGGCCGTAGCCGGTCAGCAGCGTGCCGGCGACATGCGTCGTCTCGCCGCGGCTTTTCAGCGTGACGCTGACGAGGTTCGTGAAGTCTTTGGCCGTATGGGACTTGTTGACGACGACGTTGACTCCGCGCTCCTTGGCCAAATAAAGCGAGTTGATGATGTTGACCTGGTCGCTGCCCAGATGATGGGCGAGAATGCCCTTGACGATGTAGCGGGTCAGCGGCTGGGTATCGAGCTCGGCCAGATCGCCGGAGAAGCCCACGGTAATCTCGCCGAACGGACCGTCCGTGATTTGAGCGGCGAGCGATCCGAGCTTCTCGCCGAGCTCGAAGTACGGCTGGAGCTGGGTCATGACTGCGGCCGCTACCGGAGGCATGTTGACCGCGTTCAGGAACGGCTCGTCGCGCAGGATATGGAGCACTTGCTCGGAGACGTCGATCGCGACGTTCTCCTGGGCTTCGATCGTCGAAGCGCCCAGATGCGGCGTCACGATGATTTTCGGATGCGTGAGGAAAGGATGGTCCGCTGCCGGAGGCTCCACCTCGAAGACGTCGAACGCCGCGCCGGCGACGATGCCTTCGTTGACCGCGTCGACAAGCGCGTACTCGTCGACGATGCCGCCGCGCGCGCAGTTGACGATGCGCATGCCGCGCTTCATCACCTTGAACTGCTCCGCGCCGATCATGTGGCGCGTCTCCGGCGTCAGCGGCGTGTGCACGGTCATGAAGTCGGCGCCGCGCACGATGTCGTCCACGCTCGCGAGCTTGACGCCGAGCTTCTCCGCCTTTTCTTCCGTGAGGAAGGGATCGTAGCCGAGGATGTCCATGCCGAACGCCTTGGCGCGCCGCGCGACCTCGCTGCCGATCCGCCCCATGCCCACGACGCCGAGCGTCTTGCCGCGCAGCTCGACGCCGACGAACGACTTGCGGTCCCACTGGCCGCCGACCGTCTTGGCGTACGCTTGCGGGATATGGCGGGCTACGGCCATCATCATGGCGAAGGTATGCTCGCATGTCGTGATGGTGTTGCCGTCCGGAGCGTTGATGACGATGACGCCCTTGCTCGTCGCGGCCGGCAGGTCGATGTTGTCGACGCCGACGCCCGCGCGTCCGACGACTTTGAGGGACGTGCCGGCTTCGAGCACTCTCGCGGTGACGCGGGTCTGGCTGCGCACGAGCAGCGCGTCGTACTCGCCGATGATGGCGACGAGCTCGTCCTCGCTCAGCCCGGGCTTCTTGTCGACCGTCACGTCCTCGGCGTCCATGAGCTGCTGGATGCCGAGATCGCTGATCGGATCGGATACTAACACTTTGAACATGGGGAATGCCTCCTAGCGAATGGTGGTTGCATACGGCAGGCGGGACGTCCCGGTAGGGGCGTCCGCGCCGGGTCATGCTATGGAAAGTGTATGCTGGCGAGCCAAGAAGAAAAAACGCCCGGCGTCATCGTGACCAGCCGGGACGGGTTCCTCTTCCGCAGCGCAGGGACGAGCTGTCCCATCCGCGTCCATCGCATACGGAAGCCGCCTTGATGACGGGGCTTCTGTATGGCTTCAATGCTTGTCCGTGCTAGAGCGCGATCGGCTGCAAACGCAGAATGCAGCGAGATCTGTCGAGAAACCGCGCATTCTGCAACCGAAGGCTGACCTTTACTATTCTAAAGCGGTGTTGTCCCAAATGCAATGAGAAAACTTGCTGGCCCTATAAATTTTAGCTATCATTCTTGCAGACCCGGATCAGCTTTCGGGCGGGAGGAAAAACGGAAGCTGCGGCAGCACCTCGGAGCCGTACAGCCGCGACTTGATCTGCCAGAAGTCGCCGCTGCGGACCGCGCCGGTGCCGCTCAGCAGCTCGACCGCGTCCTGGAAGCTCGTCAGGCCGAGCTTGTCGGCCTCGCCGGACTCGATCAGCTGGTCGACCGCTCCGGCCAGATCCTGCGGGAGGAAATCCCTCATCCGGCCTCGCTTGCTGAGCAGGTCGGCGACGAGCTTGTTCTTGACCGCGAGCGGGCTCGAGCTCCACTTGTCCAGGCTGACGACGCCGGCCAGCTCGGCCTGCCTCGGGATGGCCGAGCGCGTGGAGGACGCCCAGGCGAGCATGGCGGAATAATAGCGGTTCTGGCCGGAGAGCGAATCCGCCGTCGCCTGCTTGTAGTCCTTGTCCGCGCGCAGGGCGGTCAGGAAGCGCTCGGGCGTGCTTCCGGCGGCGGCGGATTTCTGATGCGAGGCCGCGTCGACGAAGCGGTCGAGGCTGCGCAGGTAGTCGGCGCGCGCCTCGGTCAACAGGCTTCCTTTCGCCTCCAGGGCGACCGCCTCGATCTCCTTGCGCTTTTTGGAGGCAAGCTCGCCGAGCTGCTCCAGCTGGCCGACCGACGGGGCGCTCGAGCGGGCTTCAAGACGACTTTCCATCTTGAGCCATTCGCTCTGAAATTCACGGTAGGGCGAAAATACGGTATGATAAAAGGACACGAGATCCTGCTGCGTATAGGCGACTGCCGTCTTCGCCGCCGCAGCCTGGAGCGATTTGGCCTCATAGCGGGTTTCCGTACGGGCGGAGCCGACCTCGACACCGGCGAAAAACGCGCCGACCGCCAGGGCGAGCATGAAGATGAGGCCGAGCGAGAAAAGCATTTGATAGCGGTTCAGATGTTTGTCCATAGGAATTCTCCTTGCGATCGGTTGATTGTCGGCTGTGATTACTTCAAGACAGGCGGGACTTCATGAAAAAATTCGATATCCGCAACATCCGTGTCCGCAGCGTGTCGGTCGACGAGCTGTCGGACCGCATGCTGCTGCTCAACCTGTATGTCACACAAGCGGTTACCCTTGTTATCGGCTTGGCCTGGTGTTTTTTTCAGGGCCGCAATCCGCTGGCGCTGCTCGGGCTTCCATCCGACGCGCGCTTCCTCTACTGGGGCTTCGGATTCGCGCTTGCCGTGCTGGCGGTCGACCTGATCCTTTCGCGCTGGGTGCCGGAGGAGGCGGCGGACGACGGCGGCGTCAACGAGCGCATTTTCCGCTGCCGGCCGGTCTGGCATATCGCGCTGCTCTCGCTCGTCGTGGCGGTGTGCGAGGAGATGCTGTTCCGCGGCGCGATCCAGCATAGCTTCGGTCCGTACTGGACCAGCATCCTGTTCGCGGCGATCCATGTCCGCTACCTCAAGCATTGGATTCCGACGGGCCTCGTCTTCGGCATCAGCTACGGCCTCGGATGGATCTACCTGCAGACCGATACGCTCTGGGCGCCGATCGCCGCCCATTTCGCGATCGACTTCATCATGGGCCTCATCATCCGATTCAGGAGGGAAGCATGAGCCGGATCGAAAAATTCGGGCGCAGGAGGCCGCTCGACAGGGCGGCGTCAGCCCGAGAGGAAAGCCGCGCGGAGAGCGGGGCGCCAGGAGCAGGATTGCCGCCCCGCCAAAGCAGGCATCCATCGCTGCGGCCGAAGCTGTCCCGGCTGCTTCTGCGCGCCTTGCTTTTTTTGTTCATCGTCCTCTCCGGCTGCCTGTTCATCTGGGGCAGGAGCCTGTTCGTCGATCACTCGGAGCCGGCAGGAGCCGCGATCGGGAAAGGTATCGGTGCTGCGCCATGAAAATTGTGATAGGGGCCGTGCTTGCGGCCGCGCTCGCTGCCGCGGCGGCGCTGGGAGGTCGAGCTCTCGTCCGGACCATGCTGAAGGAGGCTGAAGGGACGGACATCGTGCCGGAGGACGTGCCGCTCGAACGGCTGCCGGCCGAACTGGAAGGGCTGCGGCTGCTGTTCATCAGCGACATCCACCGCCGCCGGCTCGAGCCGGATCTGCCGGAGCGGATCGAGGCGCTCGGAGGGGCGGAGCTCGTGCTGATCGGCGGCGACGTCCGGGAGACGGGCGTCTGCCTCGAGCAGGTGCGGTCGAACATGGCGCTGCTGCGGAGCATCGCCCCGGCCTATGCCGTCTACGGCAACCACGATTACGACGGCGAGATCGAGGAGCTGCGGGCCGCGCTCGAGCAGGAGGGAGTGCGCGTGCTCCGCAACCGGCATGAGTACGTCGCCGTGCCCGGCCGATCGGCCTTCCGCCTCGCGGGGACGGACGATCCCCGGACGAAGCGCGACCGTCTGCGCGAAGCGCTTGACCTGTCCGATGAGGCGGCGACGGCCTTCTCGCCTCGCCCCGAGCCCGGCGGATCGATGCCGTTCACCGTGCTGCTCGCGCATGATCCGATTCTCGCGCATCGCAGCCGGCACGAGGGCATCGAGGCCGACCTGATGCTGTCCGGACATACGCACGGAGGCCAGATCATCCTGCCGCTGCTCGGCCCGGCGATGCGCAGCTCCAGCGTGCGCAAGTTCCGGGCGGGCTGGTTCGACTTGCCGGCGCCCGCCGCGCGAAAAGCCGGACCTCGAAAGGTCCGGCTGCTCGTAAGCTCCGGATACGGCACCTCCAAGGCGCCGCTCCGGCTGAACTGCCCGCCGGAGATCCATCTGCTCCGGCTCGCGCGCTCCGCGGCCCGGAGCTAGCGGCCGGCCGGTGCGCCGGGGCGCTCGATCGTCGCGGGATCGATGAAGCCGTAGCCTTTTTCCTCGAGCTTGGTCAGCAAGGAGTCCAGGCCGTCGGCCGTCCACTGGAGCTCGTGCATGAGGATGTTGGCGCCAGGGTGGAGCTGCGACAGCACCTGCTCGATGACGAGCTGAGGATCCTTCTTCGTCGCCTTCAGATCCCAGTCGAGCGATCCGTTCGACCAGGTCATGTACAGCATTCCTTCTTCCTTCGAGACCTGCTTGCCGACCTCTCCGCCCGCTCCATGCGGCGGCCGGAAAAACTCCGGACGCTGTCCGATCGTCTTCTCCACGATATCCTGCACGTCGCCGAGCTGCTTCTGCACCTCGGCTTTGCTTTTTTTGCTCAGCACGACATGATCCCAGGAATGGTTGCCTACCGTCTGGCCGCGGTCGTGGATCAGCTTCAGCAGCTCGGGATGCTCCTCGACCCGATAGCCGTTGACGAAAAAGATCGCCTTGGCGCCGTGCTTGTCCAGCGCGTCCAGCATTTGCGTCAGCATGGCCTCTTCCTTCGGGCCGTCGTCGAAGCTCAGCAGCACGACCTTGTCCGGAGCGTCGCCGATCGGAGCGAAGCGGAACGTCTTGTCGCTCATCCGGTACAGCGTCTCGGCCGTTTCGGGCGCGGGGGAAGGCAAGGCGGACGGCGACGGAGAAACGCTCGGCGATGCGGAAGGCGACGGCGCTATGGTCGCCGCGGAGGCGGCGGGACTGGCGACAGAAGCCGCAGGGGACGCGGCCGGGCTGGAGGCCGGAGCTCCGCTTCCCTCGGAGCATCCGGCCAGCAGCAGCAAGGCTGCCGCGCCGCAGGCGGCAAGGCGCCGCGGCGCCGCGTAGTGACGATAGTTGGTCAAGAAGATTCCCTCCAGATGCCTGATTGTGGAGCGGCGGCCGGCAGCTCGGCCGGTCACGCCCAAGATGCTCATTCTACCATAATAACCGACGCGCCGCCGCATGAAACCCGGTCGGAGAGGCAGCGGCATGAACCGGCTGCGGAATGGACAAGCTACCGGCATCAAGTCGAAGCGAAGACGCTCTTGCGTCTTACCCGAAGGAGGAGATGGCCTTGAGGCTGGGAAGTTTCATTGCTGGTGGAATCGCAGGCGCCGCAGCGGCGCTGTATGTCGCGCGCAAGCGTCCCGGATTGGCGGCGGCGGCCGGTGTCGCGGCCGGCCAGCTGTGGTCGGGCGTCGTGAGGAAGTCGATGGCGGGGGCGCTCCGTCAAGGGATGGGGACGATCGGCCGCTCGGCCAAGCCCGTCGCGCCGGAGCCGGCCGTGTCCGAGCGCCGGGCGGAGCCGGCCGCCGCCCATGCCGGCGACGCCCAGGCGTGGGCGCAGATCGCGGCGCTCGTAAGCAGCGATCCCGCGGTCAAGAAAGAGACCGACAAGCTGCTGGCGGAGGCCGGCGCCTCCATGCCGCATTGACTCTCCCGACAGCCGCCACGCCCTATGGGCGGGACGGCTGTTTTTTTGCCGTTCGGATGCATTCCTCCGCGGGAAATGGTAATATAGTCATATGGCACGTATGCCGCACCTTATGGCTTGTGCATCATACGCTGTTATATCCGATGCTGCAGAGGAGGATCCTGTCATGAAGATCGAACGGCTGGGGCAAGACAAAATTCGCATTTTTCTGACGTTCGACGACCTGCTGGAGCGCGGGATCCAGAAGGACGACATGTGGCGCGAGATACCGAAAGTGCACGAGCTGTTCAGCGAAATGATGGACCAGGCCTATTCGGAACTCGGCTTCGACGCCAACGGACCGCTGGCCGTCGAGGTGATCGCCATGCCCGCTCAAGGCATGGTCGTCATCGTGACCCGCGGCAAGGTCAATGTCAGCAGCAACGGCCGAATGGACGAGGACGAAGCGGACGAGGAAATGTACGAGATGGAAGTGACGCTGGAATCCAGCGACACGATCATGTATTCGTTCCGCGACTTCGAGGACGTCATCTCTGCCGCCAAGCAGCTGAAGGCTTCCGGATTGACCGAGGAGGGCAAGCTTCATTCCTACCACGGACGCTGGATTCTCGCCTTCGACACCGCCCAGGCGGATGCCGGCGTGCAGAACGCGATGATCGCGGTGCTGGCCGAATTCGGCGAGGCGACCTCCGTCACCTCCGCGGTTTTGGACGAATACGGCAAAGTGATCATGCCCGCCGACGCGGTCCGCGAGCTATGCCATCATTTTTCTTAACCATCCCAGCGACAATGAGCATTCGCGTTCGCCGGCCTGCCGGAGCGAGTGCTCCTTTTTTGTGCTGATCCTATAGCGATTCCCCCGAAGGAGGCGTGACAACGCTTGCTGCTGTTCTCCATCCTGACTGCCGCGATCGCGCCGGGAGTCGCGCTGCTGACCTATCTTTACCTCAAAGACCGATACGACAGCGAGCCGATCCATCTCGTGCTCAAGCTGTTCCTAACCGGCATGCTGATCGTCGTGCCTGTCATGGTGATCCAGCGAGGCTTCGAGCTGTGGCTCGGCAGCCATCCGGTGTTCTTCTCCTTCGGCCTGTCCGGCGGCGTAGAAGAACTGGCGAAATGGTTCGTCCTGTACCATATCATCTTCAACCATACGGAATTCGACGAGCCTTACGACGGCATCGTCTATGCGGCCAGCATCTCGCTCGGCTTCGCGACGCTCGAGAACATCCTCTATGCCGTGTACTATCCGTCCACCTTCACGACCCTCATGCTGCGCGCGCTGCTGCCGGTGTCCGGCCATGCGCTTTTCGGCATCATGATGGGCTATTATTTCGGCAAGGCCAAGTTCGCTCCTCGACGCAGCGTTCGCGGCCTGCTGGCGCTGTCGCTCGCGCTCCCGGTCGTCTGGCACGGCCTGTACGACTGGATCCTCACCTCGGATGTCAGCGAGATCGCGTGGGGCATCATCCCGTTCATGGCGTTCCTCTGGATCTGGGGGCTCGTCAAGATCGGGCGCGCCAACGCGCGCTCCCCGTTCCGCATCGTCGGACGCGAGGAGGAGGTTAAGCTCTGACGGATCGGTCCATACTGCGAATAGAGAGGACCGATCGCGAAAGAGAGGAGGCATGTCATGGAGGAGGCGAGAGTCAAGGTGAGCATCCGCTGCCGCATCTGCGGCGAGAAGTTCGTCCTGCGCGGCAGGAGGGACGGAGCGAGGGTGGACACCGGCTTCAAGCAATGCCTGTGCAACAACACCGACGATTTCGAAATCGAAGAAATGCCGATATAAGCGGTGCATAAAGCTCCTTCCCTCTACCCAAACTAACCCCAGGTTTGGCAGAAGAAAGGAGCTTGTGCTTTATGTACCAACGACTCAGCAGCGTGCTCTTTCCCGTCATGACGCTCCTGCTCATCGGCGCGGCCTACTGGGGATATCAAGAGCATCAGGAAAAGAATTCGATCCTCATCAAGGCGGAGAACCAATACCAGAAAGCTTTCCACGATCTGAGCTATCACATGGATCGGCTCCATCACCAGCTCGGCACGACGCTGGCCGTCAATGCCGGCTCGCAGAACTTCCAGCGCAAGAGCCTCGTGAACGTCTGGCGGCTGACGAGCCAGGCGCAAAGCGAGATCAACCAGCTGCCGGTCCGGATGCTGCCGTTCCAGAAAACCGGCGACTTCCTGTCCCATATTTCCAACTTCGCCTACAAGGCGTCGATGCGCGACCTGACCAAGCAGCCGCTGACGGACGGGGAGATGAAGACGATGCAGACGCTGTTCGACAAGTCGTCGGAAATCAACCGCGACCTCGAGCAGGTGCAGAACAAGGTGCTGCAGGACAAGCTCCGCTGGATGGACGTCGAGACGGCTCTGGCCGCCGACCGCCAGCAGTCCGGCAACGCGATCGTCGAAGGCTTCAAGACGGTCGACTCGAAGGTCGGCCAGTTCGATTCGATTGACTGGGGGCCGACGGTAACGAGCCTGTACGAGAAGCGGACCGTCAGCATGCTCTCCGGCAAGCCGGCGACGCCGGAGGAGATCAAGCGCAAAGCGGCCGAATTCCTCGGCCTCGGCCCGGACGCTCCGATCAAGGTGACCGAGAACGGCAAGGGCACGCCTTACGCCTCTTACTCCGCGATTGTCGAAAAGGGCAGCGGCAAGGACATCGCGATGGATTTCACCTACCGCGGAGGCGACCTGCTCTGGTTCGTCAAGCCTCGCGACATCGCGGACAAGAAGCTGAAGCTGGCCGAGGCCAAAAGCGGCGCCGCGAAGTTTCTGGACAAGCACGGATACAAGGATATGGAAGCCGTCACCTACGACGAGTTCGGCAACGAAGGCGTATTCACCTATGTCGCCAAGCAGGACGGCGTGCTGCTTTATCCGGACAAGCTGACCGTCAAGGTCGCGCTGGACGACGGCGAAGTCGTCGGCCTGCAGGCAGGCGATTACGTCTACGCCCACAAGAAGCGCGACCTGGCGAAGCCGGCGCTCGCCGAGACCGAGGCGCGCAAGGGCTTGACCGAGGCGATGGGCGGCAAGGCCGGCCGTCTGGCGCTGATCAAGAACGAGGACAACGAGGAAGTGCTGTGCTACGAGTACAAAGGCAAGAGCAACGGCTTCACCTATCGGGTCTACATCAATGCCGAGACCGGCGCCGAAGAAGCGGTCGAGGAGATTCCCGAAGCCTGAGCGGCGCGCGTTCCGCCGCTTGCGAGCGGCCGGGTCCGCAGCCGACCCGGCCGCTCCATTCCATCTGGCTCCCTTTCACCCGACATGCTATAATCATGGCATCAAGGGGAGGGGGGCCTTTTTTTGCTGCCTAGAATCAACGATTTCCTGTTCATCCAGGTCGCTTCCTCCGACGAAGAGGAAGCCCAGTCCGTCTACAAGTCCAGGGTGGCGGATGAGGACGCGGATTCCTTGTACATGGAGATTCCGATTCATGAGCCGAGCGGCAAGCTCCGCAAGCTGTATCTGGGAGACGAGCTGTCCATCTTCATCATCAGCCCGGACGGAGTCAAGCATTATTTCAATTCCTACGTGACCGGCTATCGCGACGACGTGCTGCGCCTCGTCCGCATCCGCAAGGCGGAGGAGAGCAGCATGACCCGCATCCAGCGCCGCAGCTACCTGCGCGTGCCGGCCGAGCTGGAGCTGGCCGTGAGCGCGCGCGGACAGAATCGCTTCATCGGCATCACCGACGACGTCGGCGGCGGAGGCATCTCGTTCTATTGCGAGGCCAGCCGGCTGCTGGAGACCGGCATGGAGCTCGAGTGCTGGCTGCTCGTCCCGTTCAAGAACGGCGTCGTGGAGCATGCCTTCTTCAAAGGCGAGGTGATCCGGGCCAAGATGCTCGAGAACGGACGCAAGCAGGCGATGGTCAAGTTCACGACGATCTCCGAGCCGGACCGTCAGAAAATCATCCGCTGCTGCTTCGAGCGGCAGCTCGAGCTGCGCAAATAGGCCGGAAAGCTCCGGCGCCTTTCCCCGCATAGTTTTCCTTTTCAGGCACAAGCTAACAGCGGCGGCCCGGCACGCGGCGGGACGGCGGGAGGGGGAGAGGATGAAGCGGCTCGATGCGCCTACGGCTTGGCTGGCGGCGGCGGCAGCGGCGCTGCTCGCGGCGGCGGTGCTCGCTCAGGCTGGACTGCATGCGCTGGGCAGGCACCCTGGCTTCTCCGTCTGGAGGGCGGACGAGGGCGAGCGTCTCGGACAGTTGATTTGCGATAGGGCGCTAACCGTTTTGCATCCATCCGTTGACTGTGATATAATCGACGGGCAGGCAAAGCCTGCTTTTTTACTGATTTTGGATGACTAACGTAACCTAGATGCTGCTTGGAGGAACCGATCTTGACTATCCATCACGACGGGATGGACGAACGCATCAACATCGCGATCGACGGACCCGCCGGTGCCGGCAAGAGCACCGTTGCACGGAGCGTTGCCGAGGCATTAGGCTATATTTATATCGACACGGGAGCCATGTATCGTGCCGTGACCTGGAGCGCCAGGGAAGCCGGGCTGGATATCGAGAACGACGAAGCCGTGACCGCCCATGCCCGCAAGCTCGACATCCGGCTCGCGCCCGGCCCCGACGGGCAGGTCGTCCTGCTGGGCGGCGAGGATGTGACGAGCCGGATCCGCTCCAGAGACATCAATCTCCACGTTTCCCGGGTCGCCGCGATCGACGGCGTCCGCATCCGGCTCGTCGAGATGCAGCGGGCGCTCGCCTCCGCCAAGGGCGTCGTCATGGACGGCCGCGACATCGGCTCTCACGTCCTGCCGGACGCGGAGCTCAAGGTGTATCTGACGGCGAGCGTGCAGGAGCGCGCCCGCCGGCGCCATCTGGAAGCCGGAGACGCGCTCGGCATCTCGCTCGAGCAGATGGAGCGGGAGATCGAGGAGCGGGACCGCAAGGACATGGGACGGGCCGTATCGCCGCTGCTGCAGGCGGACGACGCGGTGCTGCTCGACAGCACGGGCATTCCGGCGGACGAGGTCGTCTCGAGAATCCGGGAGATGGCGCTCGAGAAACTGGCGGAGGCGAAGCAGGATGCTCTATGAATTTTGCCGAGGCGTCCTGAGAGGCGCTTATGCCGTGCTGTTCCGGCTGAAGGCCGAAGGGCTGCAGCATGTTCCCGCGGACGGGCCGGTCATCCTGTGCTCGAACCACATCAGCAACTTCGATCCGCCTACGGTGGGGATCAAGCTCGACCGCAAGGTCCACTACATGGCCAAGGCGGAGCTGTTCGAAGTGCCGGTGCTGGGCAAGCTGATCCACGGTCTCGGCGCTTTTCCCGTCAAGCGGGGCGGCGTCAGCAAAGAATCGATCCGCACGGCGATCACCCTTCTGAAAGAAGGCGGCGTGATGGGGATCTTCCCGGAAGGGACCCGCAACAGCGGCGGGGACGCGGCCAAAAAAGGCGCGGCCATGATCGCCATGCGGAGCGGAGCGACCGTCATTCCGGTCGCGATCGTCGGCTCTTACCGATTGTTCGGCAAAACCCGCGTCATCTACGGTCCTCCGGTGGATTTGACCGAATTCATCCATTCTTCTTCCGGAGACACGCTGGAGCAGGTCACAGCCAAGATCATGAGCGACATCGCAAAGCTTCGCGAACGAGCATTGTTTTAATCCCTTATTCCTGATTCAACAGTGCAATTTGGGTTTAAATAAAGTTGGGGTATGAACTGAGGAGGTAATTTCGATGTCAGAAGAAACAAAAATCCAGGACTCTGTCCAAGAATCTCAGCAAGGTCTCAGCCAGGATGAGCTGGAGAACATCGTCACCCTGAAAAAGGGCGACATCGTAACCGGCACCATCGTGAAAGTCGAAGACAACCAGGCTACGGTAAGCCTCGGTTATAAATATGACGGCATCATTCCGCTGCGCGAGCTGAGCTCCGTTCAGCTGGACAGCGCGAACGACGCCGTCAAGCTCGGCGATGAGCTGACCCTCAAGGTCATCACGATCGATGACGAGAAGGAAAAGCTGCTGCTCTCCAAAAAAGCAGTGGACGCAGAAAAGTCCTGGGACTCCCTGCAAGCGCAGTTCGAAGCCGGCGAGGTTCTCGAAGTGACGGTTGCAGACGTAGTCAAAGGCGGTCTTGTCGTTGACGTCGGCGTACGCGGATTCATTCCGGCATCGATGGTCGAGCGTCATTTCGTCGAAGACTTCAAAGACTACAAAGGCCGTACCCTGAAAGTGAAGATCAAGGAAATCGACCGCGAGAACAACAAAATCATCCTCTCCGCCAAAGAAGTTCTGGAAGCGGAATTCGAGCAAAACAAGCAAAAGGTCATGGACAGCCTGCAAGTGGGCCAAGAGCTCGAAGGCACGGTGCAACGCCTGACTCCGTTCGGCGCATTCGTCGACATCGGCGGAGTAGACGGACTGGTGCACGTATCCGAAATGTCCTGGCAGCATGTGGCGCATCCGAAGGATGTCGTCTCCGAAGGCCAAGCGGTACGCGTGAAGGTGCTTAAGCTGGATCCTTCCGTCGGCAAGATCAGCCTCAGCATCAAAGCCGCTCAGCCGGGTCCTTGGGAATCCGTGAACGGCCAGTTCAAGACGGGCGACATCGTAACGGGTACGGTTCGCCGTCTCGTGAACTTCGGCGCGTTCGTCGAGATCGCGCCTGGCGTCGAAGGTCTCGTGCACGTTTCGCAGATCGCTCACCGCCATGTGGCTACGCCGCAGGAAGTGCTCAAGGAAGGCCAAGAAGTCAAGGCAAAAATCCTCGACTTCAATCCGTCCGAGAAGCGCGTCAGCCTGAGCATCAAAGAAACGGAAGAAGCTCCGGAGCAAGCTCCTCGTTCCGAGCGTCCTGCTCGCGAGCGTTCCGACCGCGGCGGCTTCAAGGAGAAGATCGACAATCCGAACGTCTCCCTGAGCAACCAAAGCATGAGCTTCAACCTCGGCGAGCGCTTCGGCGACAAGCTGAGCAAGTTCAAAAACTAATCGTCATTTCCAAAAGCCCTGTTTCGCCTTCTGGCGAAACAGGGCTTTTTTGGCTGATAATCCCCCGCCGCTACGCGCATAATAGCCGGGTGGAGGTGAAGCCAATGGCGGCCATCAGCGATGGATTCGCAGCGGCGCAGGTCGCGCTCATCGGGCTCATATTGCTGGCAAGCGGCTGGAACAAAGAAGCGGCCGGCGGACTGAAGGCGAGGCATGGAGCGGCGGCGCTGGCGGTGCTTTGCGCGCTCTCGCCCGTATGGATTCCGCTGGGGAGCAAGCTCGTCGTGAACGGAGCGGCGATCGCTCTCGTTTTCTTTGCTCTCTGGACGCTGCAGCGGCATATCCGCGCATCCGACCGGCTTTATTTGCTCGGATGCGCGTTTTTGCTCGGCTTCCTGCTGATCTGGCTGGACAGCCTGTTTCTGGCTGCGCCGCAGCTCGTCCTCGCGCGCAGCGGCTGGGACGCGGCATTGATCGGCGGCGCCCTGGCCGCGCTGCTGTCGCTTCGGGCGCCGGCGCAGCTCGTCATTCTGACGGGAGCGGCGACGCTCGTCTCCCTTTATCCGCTGCTCGCCGACAGCTGGCAGGGACCGGTCGCCGTCGGCGATGCGGCAGGGTGGGATCGGCTTGCGCTGGCGGCTGCCGCCTGCAGGCTGTCCTCGCTGGCGATCGCAGCGGCCGCCCGCCAGCTCGCTCGCCTGCTGGCGGGGCGCGAACGACAACCCGAAAGAGAGGTGTAGCCGATGCTTCGCCAGATCCAGGACTATTTTGAAGCGAACCAGATGGTCGCCTCCGTGCTGATCGGCATCGGCTTCGGCGTCATTGCCCGGCTGCTGCTGCTGCGCTCCGACTATCGCCAGTACCCGACGTTCCCGCATGGCCAGATCATCCATCTGTCGCTCGGCTTCATCGCGTCCGCGCTCGGAGCGGTCGCGGTGCCGGCGCTGTACCAGAAAAACCTGACGGCGATCACGTTCCTGACCGTAGCCGCCCAGCAGTTCCGCGACGTCCGCAACATGGAGCGGGAGACGCTGTCGAAGATGGATTCGATGGAGCTCGTTTCACGCGGCACATCCTATATCGAAGGCATAGCGATGGTATTCGAGGGAAGAAACTATCTCGTCATCCTGGCGGCGATGACGGCAAGCTTAGGCTCGGTAGCGATCAACGTCTGGGCAGGCCTTCTGGGCGGGCTGCTTGCGCTCGCGGCGGTATGGAAGCTGCGCTCCGGCAAGTCGGTGTCCCATATCGCGGACGTGCAGGCCGGCGAGCTGCGGATGGACGGACCGGATCTGTATGTGGACGACATCTACATCATGAACGTCGGCCTGGAGAGCGACCAGCAGATCATCCGCGAGCGCGGGCTCGGCCTCGTGCTGGCTCCGCGCAATGCCAATGGACGGGTCACGCTGTCCAACATCGGCCAGCGGCAGGCGATCCTCTACGATCTGTCGACGATTCTCGGCGTGCATCGCGATACGGGCGAGCCGGCGCTGCTGCCGATGGCCAAGCTGGACATGGACTCCGGCCGGCTCGGCGTGTTCATCCTGCCGCATGAGAAGGACGAATCGAAGGCGCTTGAAATCGCGGGAAGGGTGCCGCTGCTGGAGACGGCGGTGCGCATGCCTTCCAAGGCCGGCGTCAACCAGGAGGCGAAGGACAATGGCTAGAATCGTGGCGGTCGTCAGCTCGAAAGCGGACGCGACGCTCGGCGGAGGCGCGCCCGTATTCATTGAAAACGAGCCGGAAAAAGCGGAGCAGACGGCGTTTCTGCTGGAGAAGATTCTCGATGCGAACGCTCATGACCTCAAGAATGGAAGCTACATCCTCGTCGACCATAAAGGCTGATCCGGTCTTTCGTCTTGCGGCGAGGAGCCTGAAAAGTTAGCCAACTCAGCTGTTTTTTGCTATGATGGAAGGCGTGAGAATTTTTGAGAGGGTGTATGTTATGGCAAGACCCGTAATAGCTATCGTGGGCAGGCCGAATGTGGGAAAATCCACGATCTTCAACCGGGTCATAGGCGACCGCCTGGCGATCGTGGAGGACAAGCCCGGCGTCACGCGTGACCGGATCTATGGAACCGGTGAATGGAATGGAAAATCCTTCAGTATCGTCGATACTGGCGGAATTGAATTGGACGGCGAAGACGAGATCATGAAATCCGTCCGCATGCAGGCGGAGCTCGCGGTCGAGGAAGCGGACGTCATCATCTTCATGGTGGACGCCAAGACCGGACTGACGCTGGCCGACGAGGAAGTGGCGCAGATGCTGTTCCGCTCCCGCAAGCCGGTCGTCGTCGCGGTCAACAAGGTCGACAACCATGGCCGAATGGAAGATATCTATGAGTTTTTCGGCCTCGGATTCGGCAGTCCGATCGCGATCTCCGGCTCGCACGGCACCGGCATCGGCGACCTGCTCGACGAAGCGGTGTCCAAGCTGCCGGAGCTCGAGGAAGACGGGTATGACGAGGATGTCATCAAGGTGGCCCTCATCGGACGCCCGAACGTCGGCAAATCGTCGCTCGTCAACGCGCTGCTCGGCGAGGAACGCGTCATTGTAAGCGATGTCGCGGGCACGACGCGCGACGCGATCGACACTCCGTTCGAAAAGGACGGACAGCGCTACGTGCTCATTGACACGGCCGGCATGCGCAAGCGCGGCAAGGTGTACGAATCGACCGAGAAGTACAGCGTCATGCGGTCGCTGAAGGCGATCGAGCGCGCGGACGTCGTGCTTATCCTGATCAATGCCGAGGAAGGCATCATCGAGCAGGACAAGCATATCGCGGGTTATGCCCACGAAGCCGGCAAGGCGTCGGTCTTCGTCGTGAACAAGTGGGACGCGGTGGACAAGGACGACAAGACGATGCAGTTGTTCTCCCAGAACATCCGCGACCACTTCCTGTTCATGACATACGCGCCGATCGTCTTCCTGTCCGCCTTGACCAAGTCGCGGCTGCACAAGCTGCTGCCGGTCATCAACCACGTCTCGGAGCAGCATGCGCTGCGCATCCAGACGCATCTGCTCAACGACGTCATCTCCGATGCCGTCGCGATCAATCCGCCGCCGACCGACAAGGGGCGCCGCCTGCGGATCAACTACGTCACCCAGGTCGCAGTGCGGCCGCCGACGATCGTCATCTTCGTCAACGCGCCGGAGATCATGCATTTCTCCTATGAGCGATATCTGGAAAACAAGATCCGCGCCGCGTTCAATTTCGAAGGCACTCCGGTCCGCTTGTTCACCCGCCGGAAGTCGGACGAGGATTAGGAGAGAATGGCCTTGCTGACAACCATCCTTGCGATTGCAGCCAGCTACGCGCTAGGCTCCGTCTCGTTCAGCATTCTGATCGCCCGCTACTTCAAGGGCATCGACATCCGCCATCACGGCAGCGGCAACGCCGGGGCGACGAACACGCTGCGCGTGCTCGGCAAAGGTCCCGGCATCGCGGTGTTCGTCCTCGACATCCTCAAGGGCGTCGCCGCGGTATGGATCGGCCGCTTGGCCGCTCCGGACGTCGACTGGCTGCCCGCCGTCTGCGGGCTTGCCGTCATCGCCGGGCACAACTGGCCGATCTTCTTCCGCTTCCGAGGAGGCAAGGGCATCGCGACGATGATCGGCGCGATGGTCTCGCTTGCTTTCATACCTTCGCTGTATGCCGGCATCATCGCGATCCTGCTCGTCGCCATCACGCGCTATGTCTCGCTGGGCTCGCTCGTTTTCGCCCTGCTGACGCCATTATCCATCTTTCTTCTGATCGGCATCGGACCGATCTTCTGGACATCGGCCGTGCTGTGCGTGTTCGCGTTTGTCCGGCATCGGAGCAACCTCGTCAAGCTGTACAAGGGCACGGAGAACAAGCTTGGCGCAAAAAAGCCATGAGGGGGCCGCTATGAAGCAAACGGACGGCTCGCCCCGCGAGCTCAAAAAAGCGGCCGTGCTCGTCGCCGGCAGCTGGGGCACGGCCCTGGCCGCCGTCCTGGCGGCGAACGGCCATGAAGTCGTCATGTGGACCCGGAGCGCCTCGCAGGCCGCAGAAATCCGGGACTCGCACGCCAACACGAAATACTTGCCCGGAGCGGCGCTGCCGGACAATCTGACGGCGACGACCGACATGGCGGAGGCGCTGAAGGACGCTCGGCTCGTGCTGTTCGCGGCTCCGAGCTCGGCGATGCGCCAGGTCGCCTCGGCGGCCGCTCCCCTGCTCGATCCGGATGCGGTCATCGTCCACGCGGCCAAAGGCTTCGAGATCGACTCGCTGGAGCGCATGTCGCATGTGCTGGCGGAGGAGCTTGGACGCCCGCTGGAGACGATCGTCGTGCTGTCGGGACCGAGCCATGCGGAAGAAGTGGTGAAGCAGCTGCCGACGACCGTCGTCGTCGCCTCGGAGGCCGAAGGCTATGCCGAGCAGGCTCAGGACGCCTTCATCAACTCCTGCTTCCGCGTTTATACGAACCGGGACGTGATCGGCGTCGAGGTCGCCGGCGCGATCAAGAACATCATCGCGCTCGGAGCGGGACTGTCCGACGGCCTCGGCTTCGGCGACAACGCCAAGGCCGCGCTGCTCACGCGCGGACTCGCGGAGATCGGCCGGCTCGGCCAAGCGATGGGGGCGAACATGATGACGTTCGCCGGCCTCGCCGGCGTCGGCGATCTCGTCGCGACCTGCACGAGTCCGCATAGCCGCAACTGGCGCGCCGGCTCGCTGCTCGCAAGCGGGCTGTCGCTGGACGAGGTGCTCGCTAAGGTCGGCATGGTCGTCGAAGGCGTGCGCACGACGAGATCGGCTCGCTCGCTCGCCGCCCGCTACGGCGTCGAGATGCCGATCACCGACCAGCTGTATGAGGTGCTGTTCCAAAACAAGGCTCCGCGCGAGGCGGTAGAGAGCCTGATGCTGCGCGACCGCACCGGCGAGCTCTAGCCCGGCCGGGCGTCTGTCCTTCCGGGCAGCTCGCCCGCACCTCCCGGCGCCTGCGCTCATAGGATGATGGCAGAGCGGTTATGCCGCCGGATCCACCCGGCGTCTATAGCCCCATCATTCCTGGGGAGGGCGACACGATGGGCAAGAACTCGCCGAAGGACATCCTGAGCGCGGTCAACAAAAAGACGGGCAAGAACATTACCGAAAATCAGGTCAAGAAGCTTGCCAGCGGCGTCACGCCGGATACGATGCAGAGCGAGGAAGAGCTCCGCAAGCTGGTGAAGCAGGTCGCCAGCATGGCCAAAGTTCCGGTATCCGAGCAGACGATGAACGATATCGTCAAGGCGGTCAAGAGCAGCGGCATGAGCATGGGGAACCTGGAGACGCTGATGAAGATGATGATCAAAAAATAAAGGAATTCCGTACGGAGAGAATTGGGGCCGGTACCGCCGCGGCCGCGGCAGTGCCGGCCTTTCGCGCGGCCGTTGCCGGACAAGCTTTGCGAGGCCGCCGAGCTCCGTCGGAACAGGGATGGGAGTGTCGGAAGATGGATCCGATGACAGTCATGTGGATCTCTCTGATCGGAATCGGGATGATGGTCATTTCGGCTCTGATGATTACGTTCGCCCGCGCGAAGACGCGAGGCATCCTGCGGGGAGCGCTCTCGCTGATCGCATTCGTGCTGCTCGTCATCGGCTTTTTGCTGGGCGTATTTTCCATTATTGCGTAGACAGGGAGGCGATTCGAGGTGATCAAGCTGCAAGGGCGCACCCGGCTGACGGAGACGCCGGCGGTCAAGGGCGCGACGCTGCTCGAGCTCGCATTGAAGGCGAAGGCGGAGTGGGGCTCCTCCTGCCGGAGAGGCACCTGCGCGCGCTGCCGCTGCCTGATCGTGGACGGCATGGATCAGCTCGAGCCGGTCACCGACGCCGAGTGGGACAGGCTGGAGCCGGAGGAATTTGATCAGGGCTACCGCCTTTCCTGTCAAGCGGTCGTCCGCTCCGACGAAGCGGTCATTGAAGTGCGCCACAAGCCTTATTTCTAAAGGAGAGTCGGGAAGCGTGGTCCAAGTCACGTTTTGGCCTGAGGGCAGGTCGGTGCGGGTGCGCCCGGGCACGACGCTGCTGGAAGCGGCCCGGCTCGCGGGACGGCCGATCGCGGTCCGCTGCGGCGGCAAGGCCGCTTGCCTCATGTGCAAGCTCGGCGTGCATCCGGAGCACGGCGAGGCCGGATTGTCCCGGCCGACGCCGCAGGAGCGGCATAAGCTCGGCGAGGGCGTCGCAACGCGGCTCGGCTGCCAATGCCGAGCTCTCGGCGATTGCCACGCCGTGCTGCCGGAAGACCCGCTCAAGGCGGCGGTGCGCCGTCAGCTCGAGCGTCAAGCCGAAGAGGACGACGACAGCTGGCTGCGTTCTTTTCGCATGAAGGATCAGGAGGAACCCCAATGAACAAAGCAACTGCGGCAAGCGCCGCGCGGATCGGAGCTGCAGGCAGGCGGCTGCTGGCGGCGGCGGCGATCGCAAGCATGGCGACGCTGCTGTCGGGCTGCCTCTATCCTCGGGAGCAGCTCGGCCAGAACCAGCTGCCGGCCAAGGACGCCGTCGCCGGCGTGCAGGCGGTCGTCGATCTGTATCAACAGGAAACGGGACTGCTTCCGCTCAAAAACGCAACGGCGGAGACGCCGGCTTACGAGAAGTTCGCCGTCGATTTCGGCAAGCTGCAGCGCAGCCGCTATCTGTCGGAGCTGCCGGCCGCCTCGTTCGAAAAAGGCGGAAGCTACTACTTCCTCATCCAGAACGAGGAGACCGATCCGACCGTCAAGCTGATGCCGCTGCCCGTGTTCCAGGCGGTGAACGACATGCAGGCGGAGATCGCCCGTCTCGTCCGCGGAGGAGGGGCCGTTCCGCTCGGAGAAAGCCTTTATCCAGGCTTCTACCGGATCGACTACGGCAAGCTCGGCCTCAAGGAGCCGAAGCTGCGGAGCGTCTATTCCGGCGGCGCGCTGTCGCTCATGGCGGACGAGCGGGGCAAGGTCTACGCCGATTACGGACCCGATCTGATGCGTGCGGCTCAAAAGCGCGGGCTGGAAACGATCGGGCCCGATGTCGACCTGCGCTCGCTGCTGGCGGAGGACACCGACTTCGTTCCGGTCAAATCGCCGGTCTATCATCTGATCGATCAGGAGCCGGTTCCGCAGCCGGACCCGTCCTGACCTCTTTGAACCTCTCTCTTGCAGGATGCCCGGGCATCCTGCAGGAGGGAGGTTCTTTTCGATTCGGCCGGGGCATATCATACATTCTTGAAAGGTCGGGTCGGTCCGGATCGGGATGCAAGATTGGTTGGCGCAACCGTCATAATCCGGAAGGATGGACAATATGCTATTACTAGTCCACAGCATGTACGAGTTGCGTCGCTTGCCTGCCCTCTTGACCGGTGGAAGGCGACGAACCGGATAATCGATTGGGAGGGGATCTGAAAGTGGAAAAAGTGGATATTTTCAAGGACATCGCCGAACGGACCGGCGGGGACATCTACCTCGGCGTCGTCGGCGCGGTCCGGACCGGCAAATCGACCTTCATCAAGCGATTCATGGAAACGACCGTACTCCCGAACATCACGAGCGAGGTCGACCGCGTGCGCGCCGTGGATGAGCTGCCCCAAAGCGCGGCAGGCAAGACGATCATGACGACGGAGCCGAAGTTCGTGCCGAACCAGGCGGTCCGCATCCATGTGGCCGAAGGGCTCGAGGTGAACGTGCGGCTGGTCGACTGCGTCGGCTACGCGGTGGACGGCGCCAAAGGCTACGAGGACGAGAACGGCCCGCGCATGATCACGACGCCTTGGTTCGAGGAGCCGATCCCGTTCCAGGAAGCGGCCGAGATCGGCACGCGCAAGGTCATCCAGGAGCATTCCACGCTCGGCGTCGTCGTGACGACCGACGGCACGATCGCCGAGATCCCCCGCAGCTCGTACGTGGAGTCGGAAGAGCGCGTCATCGCGGAGCTCAAGGAAGTCGGCAAGCCGTTCGTGCTGATCATCAACTCGACGCGGCCGAAAAGCGACGAGGCGCTCCAGCTGCGCGGCGAGCTGCAGGCGAAATACGACATCCCGGTCATGACGCTGAGCGCGGCCAGCATGGGCGAGGAGGAAGTGACCTCCGTCCTGCGTGAGGTGCTCTACGAATTCCCGGTGCATGAAGTGAACGTCAACCTGCCGAGCTGGGTCATGGTGCTCAGCGAGAACCACTGGCTCCGCAGCAACTACGAGAACTCGGTGCGCGATACGGTCCAGGACATCCGGAGGCTGCGCGACGTGGACCGCGTGGTCGCCCAGTTCATGGAATACGACTTCATCTCGCGCGCCGGACTGAGCGATATGAACATGGGCCAAGGCGTGGCCGAGATCGACCTGTACGCGCCTGACGAGCTGTACGACCAGATCCTGATGGAGGTCGTAGGCGTCGAGATCCGCGGCAAGGATCATCTGCTCCAGCTCATGCAGGACTTCACCCATGCCAAGCGCGAGTACGACCGGTTCGCCGAGGCGCTGGAAATGGTTAAGACGACGGGCTACGGCATCGCCGCTCCGACGCTGGCCGAGATGCAGCTCGACGAGCCTGAGCTCATCCGCCAAGGCTCCCGCTTCGGCGTGAGGCTGAAGGCGACCGCGCCGTCGATCCACATGATCCGGGTCGACGTCGAGTCGGAGTTCGCGCCGATCATCGGCACGGAAAAGCAGAGCGAGGAGCTCGTGCGCTATCTGATGCAGGACTTCGAGAACGATCCGATCAAGGTGTGGGATTCCGACATGTTCGGCCGCTCGCTCCACTCGATCGTACGCGAAGGCATCCAGGGCAAGATCGCCATGATGCCGGACAACGCCCGCTACAAGCTGCAGGAGACGCTCGGCCGCATCATCAACGAAGGCTCGGGCGGGTTGATCGCGATTATTCTCTGATTCGCATAAATATGCAGCATCTTCAACAGCCGAATGTCAGCCGACATTCGGCTTCTTCTATTTACGGGGAGATGAGATTCGTGATATATCTATAAATCTATAGATAATTCCTATTATGATCGACTAGAAAATCGAAACCGCTTCATAAAAAAGGGCTTGCATCTCGACCGTCCCGTTCTATAATTATTCATAGCTCTTTTATTCGATGTTTTTCGACATAAAAGATGTAAATTCCGATTGACTTGCTTGGTAAACATGCTATGATGAGGTCAATACTTGGCTTGCCGCCAGTGGCGGCGCGGTCGTGCAGGAGGAGAAGAAGAGAGATGAAGTGGGGCAGAAAAACGATGCTGGTCGCAGCGGCGGCAGCGATGCTGGCGACGGCGGCATGCGGAAGCAAAGGCGGCAACGGAGGGAACGGCGGCGCGCCGGCGAACGAAGGCGAGGGCGCGGTCAAGCCGTCCAATGCGATTCTGGCGACGCTCGGCGAGGGCAATGACGATCTCAAGGGCAAAAAGATCGCGCTGATCATGCAGTTCAACGAAGGCGCGTTCTCGGCTCAGTACGTCGCGGGCGTGAAGGAGCAGGTCGAAAGCCTCGGCGGCACGCTGCAGGTGCAGGCCGCCGGCAACAACCTGGCGAACATGTCTTCTCAGCTCGATGCGGCGGTCAACGGCGGCTTCGACGGCATCCTGACCGACCACGGCACGGCCGAGGCGCTCGAGGCCGGCGTGAAGAAGGCGGTCGACAAGGGCATTCCGGTCGTGGCGTTCGACGCCAACCTGACCGTTCCCGGCGTGACGGTGCTGCAGCAGAGCGACGAGGAGATGGCCAAGCAGCTGCTCGAAAAGATGAAAGAGGATATCGGCGGCAAAGGCAATATCGTCAAGGTATGGGTGGCCGGCTTCGCTCCGATGGAGCGCCGTCAGATTTCCTATAAGGCGTTCATGGACGCCAATCCGGACATCAAGGAGATCGCGCATTTCGGCACGGCGGACAAGCCGGCGCTCGACACGCAGAACCAAATGGAAGCGATCCTCAAGCAATATCCGAACAAAGGCGACATCTCGGCGGTGTGGGCGTCGTGGGACGAGTTCGCCAAAGGGGCGACGCGCGCCATCCAGCAAGCCGGCCGCAACGAGATCAAGGTGTACGGCATCGACATGAGCGACGAGGACCTGCAGCTGATCCAGGACGAGAACTCCCCGTGGGTCGCCTCGATCGCCGTCGATCCGAAGGATATCGGACGCGTGCAGGCCCGCTACCTGTACCAGAAGCTGCACGGCGACCCGACCGACGACAAGGTCGTCCTGCAGGCCGTCATGGTGACGCGCGACGCGCTGCCGAAGGACAAGAAGATCAACACGACCGAGCTCGGCGAATACGTCGAGGGCTGGGGCAAGAGCGAGCAGGGCATTGCCGAGTGGATGGGCCGCTCGGACAAGTAAACGTCCGTTCGCAGGCAAAAGGGGAAGGCGGCCGCCGGCCGCCTTTCGCTGCTTTTCCGCCTGCGGCAGGAAAGGAAGGGGAAAGAAATGGACAATCGGCCTTCACGGCTGAGGCTGTCGGGCATCGCCAAGTCGTTCTCCGGCGTGCCGGCGCTGCACGGCGTCGATCTTGAGCTGGCCGGCGGCGAAATCCACGCGCTGCTCGGAGCGAACGGCGCCGGCAAGAGCACGCTCATCAAGATCCTTTCCGGAGCCTATGCGTCGGACCGTGGCGTCATCGAGCTGGACGGCGCCGCCGTCCGCATCGACAGTCCCAAAGCGGCCAAGGAGCTCGGCATCCACTGCGTCTACCAGGAGGTGGACACCGCGCTTGTGCCGGGACTGAGCGTCGCGGAGAACATCATGCTGGACCGGCATTCGGCCGCCGGAGCCGGCTTTTGGGTCGACTGGAAATCGCTCCATCTGGAGGCGGCCGAGACGCTTCGCCGCCTTGGGGCGGACATTCCGCTGCACAAGCGCGCGGGCGAGCTGACGCTCGCTGAGAAGCAGCTCGTGCTGATCGCCCGGCTGCTGACGGAGCAGGCGCGCTTCGTCGTGCTCGACGAGCCGACGGCGCCGCTCAGCCTGGAGGAGGCCGAGCGGCTGTTCCGCGTCATGGAGGCGCTGCGGGCGGAAGGCATCGGCATCGTCTTCATCACGCATCGGCTGCCGGAGGTGTTCCGCTTGTGCAGCCGCGTGACGGTCATGCGCGACGGGCGCCGCATCTGGACCAAGCCGGCAGCGGAGACGAACGCGGACGATGTCGCGCTCGCCATGCTCGGCCGCCGCTTCGAGGACGAATATCCGAAGCTGGATGCCGACATCGGGGAGATGCTGCTGGAGGTGAGCGGACTGCGCAGCGGCAGCCGCGTCAAAGGCGTCGACCTGAACGTGCGCAGCGGCGAGATTACGGCCGTCGTCGGCCTTGTCGGCGCCGGCAAGACGGAGCTGTCGCGCGCGATTTTCGGAGCGGACGCCTCCAGCGGCGGCGAGGTGCGCGTCGCGGGCAAGCCGGTGCGGACGGCGCAGCCGGCCGATGCGGTGCGCGGCGGCATCGCGCTCGTGCCGGAGGAGCGCCGGCGCCAGGGCATCATAGCCAGCGACACCGTGCTGCGCAACCTGACGCTGCCGACGCTCGGCAAGCTGCTGCGCGGCGGATTGCTGTCGCGCCGGCGGGAGCAGCGAAGCGCGGACGGCCTGATCGCCCGGCTCGGCATCAAGACGTCCGGCTACGGCCAGTCCGTCTCCACGCTCAGCGGAGGCAACCAGCAGAAGGTCAGCATCGGCAAATGGATTCCGACCGACGCCTCGGTCTATCTGTTCGACGAGCCGACAAAAGGCGTCGATATCGGCGCCAAACGGGATATTTTCCAGGTCATCGGGACGCTCGCCCAGCAAGGCAAGGCGGTGCTGTACCTGACCTGCGAATTCCAGGAGGCGATCGGCATCGCCGACCGCATCCTGGTCATGTACGACGGCGCCATCGTGCGCGAATTCGGGCGCGGAGAAGCCTCGCAGGAGGAGCTTCTCATCCACGCCAGCGGAGGAAGGGGAGGGACCTCATGAGAGCCAATGCCAAGCTGACCGATTTCATCTTCAAATACGGCTCGTTGATCGTCATCGGGCTGGTCATCCTGTTCTTCTCGCTCTGGGACGAGCATTTCTTCACCTACGACAATCTGGCCTCGATCCTGAGGTCCATCTCGATCACGGCGTTCGTCGCCATCGGCGTCACCTTCTCGCTGTCGGTCGACGGCTTCGACCTGTCGGTCGGCTCGACCGTCTCGATGGTCATCGCGTTCTCGACCGCGCTCATGGTCTGGTACGAAATGCCGCTCGCGGTCGTCATCATCGGCTCGCTGGCGATCGGCGCGGCCGTCGGTCTCGTCAACTCGCTGCTGATCGTGCTCATCCGCATCCCCGATCTGCTGGCGACGCTCGCGATCATGTATGTCGTATCGGGCCTGCAGCAGATCTTCACCAAAGGAAACTCGATCTACAGCAACATGATCATGCCGGACGGCTCCTCCGCTCCGGGCACGATTTCCCCGGCCTTCCTCTGGCTCGGACAGGGCGAGCTGCTCGGCGTGCCGGTGCCGGTCGCGCTCATGATCGTCGCGTTCGTGCTGGTGTTCGTGTTCTTCACCTATACGCGCATGGGGCGCCAGATGGAGATGACCGGAGGCAATGAGGAGGCGGCTCGCCTCTCGGGCGTGCGCGTCCGCCGCATCCGCACGACGGCGTACGTTCTGTCCGGCCTGTTCGCGGCAGTCGGCGGCCTGCTGTTCGCCGCGCGCACGGGCAGCGGGCAGTCCGGCGCCGGCGCTCCGATCCTGATGGAGGCGGTCGCGGCCGTGTTCGTCGGCTACTCGGTGCTCGGCGCGGGACGGCCCAACATCATCGGCACCTTTTTCGGAGCGGTGCTCATCGGCGTGCTGCTCAACGGGCTGACGATGATGAACGTGCCTTACTATTCCAACGACTTCATCAAAGGCGGAGTGCTCGTGCTCGCGCTTGCCATCACGTTCATCCACCTGAACCGCCGCAAGGCGTGAATGCCGCGCCGCAGCAGGGCGGAGAGGGCTTTCGTACCGCCCAAAAATACCCTTGTATTCCGCTTGCGGCTGTATTAGTATAAGTTTGTTCCGCCTGAGCAGGTATATTTTTGCAGGAAAAGGCAAAACCATGTGATAAGGTGAGAAACTACAGGAGGTGAGATCATTGAACAAGACCGATCTGATCAACAAAGTATCCGAGGTCGCGGAGCTTTCCAAGAAGGATGCGACGAAAGCGGTCGACGCCGTGTTCGAAGCCATCTCCGATGCCCTTCAATCGGGCGACAAGGTGCAGCTCGTCGGCTTCGGCAACTTCGAGGTGCGCGAACGCCAAGCCCGCAAGGGACGGAATCCGCAAACGGGCGAGGAGATCGACATTCCCGCCAGCAAGACGCCGGCGTTCAAGCCTGGCAAATCGCTCAAGGATCTGGTTTCCAACTGAACCGCTCCGCCGTCCGAATGACCGCATTCGGACGTTTTTTGTTATTGACAACCTCTCCGCCCTTCAGGTAGACTCTTCCTTGTCACGGCTTGTGACATCGGGGTATGGCGCAGCCCGGTAGCGCGCACCCTTGGGGTGGGTGAGGTCGCAGGTTCAAATCCTGTTACTCCGACCATACATAACGAGCAGCTGCTTTCCTGACGCCGATCGGGAGAGCAGTTTTTTCTAGAGGGCATCCCCCTGCGGAAAGGAGCATGCATGATGGATCAGCTGCATGGAGAATACATCGTCATCAAAGCGAAGGATCAAGGCGTGCAGGTCATCGGACTTACGCGCGGCACGGATACGCGCTTTCATCATACGGAGAAGCTCGACAAGGGCGAGGTGCTGCTGGCGCAGTTCACCGACCACACCTCCGCCATCAAGATCCGGGGACGGGCGACGATCATGACCCGCTACGGCACGGTGGACTCGGGGGATTAGCTGCAGGCGTAAGCCTGGCATCAGGCTGCAGGTTAGCCTGGCATCAGGCTGCAGGCGTAAGTTCGGCAGCAAGCTGCAGGCGCGAGCCTGCTTTTTCTTTTGTCCGCCCCGCGGATCGATCATGAAACGGCTGTCCCTCCCGTATACTGGCTAGAAGAGAGGCGGACAGCCTGCCGTCCGGCAGGCCGCCGGGAGGGAGGCGCGGACGATGAGAGCGGGAGGATGGATGCGGATGGCCGCGGCCGCGGCCGCGGCGGGAGGAGCGATGCTGCTGCTCGCGCTGCTGCCGATCGGCCCCGGGCGATCGGGGGAGCCCGACCGGCCGGCGTTCCGGACGGAGCTGCCGGCGGCGCTCGGCCAGTCCAATCTGGTCGACAGCCTGCAGTCGCTGGGGCTCGGAAGCCGGCTCGAGCGAGTCGAATGGAGCGGCAGCGTGCTTCGCGTCGACCTGCGGGCGGAGCAGGGGGAGCTCGGCGACATCCGCTGGCGGGACGATCTGCGCGGGCTTGCCGAGCTCTGCTTCGTCCGCAGCTCCAATGTGACGAGGCTGCTGGCGCGGCTGCAGTCGGAGCGCGGCGGCCTTTCCGCGGCGGCCGACCTGCGCCGCACGGACGCCTGGATCGGCGAGCGGGAGCTGGCCGACTGGAGCGGAATCTCGCTGCGCGGCGACCGTTTGTGGCAATCGCGCCTCCGGCTCGTCTATTTCGACGCCGACCGCCCCGCTCGCTGAGCGGAGGCGGCCGTTTGTACGGCTCCCTGTCATTTGTGGTATACTAATTTAGATTATGGAACGGCCCAAGATTCGCCGTCAGGTTCGGAGGCTTCCCTCATGACAGATTACCGAATACCCGATTTAGCCGGCAAGTACACGAAGCATGACATGATCGAGCGCTTCGCCGATCTGCCTCCGTTTCCCGATGCGCGGGCCCGGCTGCTCAGCTGCTTCCTGAAGCATGGAGCGGACGGAGAGCCGCAGGAGCTGCATGCGCTCGCATCCTCGCTCGTGCAGCTCGGTCTCGACACCCATGACCGGGTCGACACGGAATCCGGCGACCGCGGCATGCGCCAGATGCGCCAGCGGCAGCTGCGCGTCCTTGCCGGAGATTATTTCAGCAGCCGGTTCTACCAGCTGCTTGCCGGCGCCGGGCGGATCGAGACGATCCGCAGGCTGAGCGAGGCGATCTGCGAGTCCAACCGCCTCAAGACCGAGCTTTACCTGCTCATGAAGCGGGGAAGGATCCGGGCGGAGGAATACGTGGAGCGCCAATCCCGCATCCGCGGCGTGCTGCTCCACAGCTATTCGTCCTTGCTGGACGAGCGGCTCCGCCCGGCATGGGCGAGGCTCGTGGACGCGCTCGCGCAGCTGGAGACGCTCCTGGAGGAGAAGCGGGCGCTCGCAGGCGCTGCCGCGTTCGCGTGCAGCTGGGGCTGGTGGCATGTGCTGGAGCACGGCGAGCAGCGCGACCGCCGGCTGCTGGAGCAGGCGGGCGAGGGCGACCCGGGCATATGGATTGAAAAATACGGCCTGACCGCCTTATTGGCGGACAAGCTCGGCGAGAGCGCGGCCCGGTTCGGGCGGCTCGCGTCCGACATCGTTCCGGCGGCGCTAGCCGAGGAGGCGGCAGCCATCGTCCATGCGCTGCTCGCTCCGGCTGCCGCAGCCGCGGCCGGAACGGCAGGCGAGTCGAGGTGACAACGCAGATGAACTCAAGCTCCAAGGAATCCCATGTCCATTCGGTGTTCCAGAAGATCGCGCCGAAGTACGACATGATGAACGATCTGCTCAGCTTCCGCCAGCATAAGGCTTGGCGGAAATTCACGATGCGCAAGATGGCGGTCCGACCCGGCGATACGGCGATCGACCTGTGCTGCGGCACCTGCGACTGGACGCTGTCCATCGCCAAGGCGAGCGGCACCGGCCGGGTCGTCGGGCTGGACTTCAGCCCGGCGATGCTCGAGGTCGGCCAGCGCAAGGTCGACCAGGAGCGCCTCGGCGGCCAGATCACGCTCGTGCAGGGCAACGCGATGCAGCTCCCATACCCGGACGACAGCTTCGACTTCGCCACGATCGGCTTCGGCCTGCGCAACGTGCCGGATCTGGAGCAGGTGCTGCGGGAGATGAAGCGCGTCGTCAAGCCGGGCGGCAAGGTCGTCTGCCTCGAGCTGTCCAAGCCGACCTGGCAGCCGTTCAAAGGCCTCTACTATTTCTACTTCGAGCATCTTCTGCCCTGTGTCGGCAAGCTGGTGGCCAAGTCGTACGAGCAGTACAAATGGCTGCCGGAATCGCTTCAGTCGTTCCCGGGCCGACAGGAGCTGGCGGACATCTTCCGCCGGACCGGCTTGGAATCGGTCAGCGCCGATCCGCTTACGGGCGGCATCGCGGCGCTTCATATCGGGACGAAGGGGACGGACGGAAGATGATTCGCAAAGTACGCATTTTTTTGGAAATGATCAAGTTCGAGCATACGATCTTCGCCTTGCCTTTCGCCTATATCGGCATGCTGCTCGGCTCCGTCACGATGGAAGGACGCCTGCCGGGCTGGGCCGAGGCGGGCTGGATCACGCTGGCGATGTTCGGAGCGCGCAGCGCGGCCATGGGACTCAACCGCCTGATCGACAAGGCGATCGACCTCAAAAATCCGCGGACCGAAAAAAGGGCACTGCCAGCCGGGCTGCTGAAGACCGGCGAGGTTGTGCTTTTCGTCGTGCTTTCGTTCGTCCTGTTCTTCTGGGCGGCGTCCCGGCTCGATCCGATCTGCGTGAAGCTGATGCCGATCGCCGTATTCTTCCTCGTCATCTATTCGTACGCCAAGCGCTTCACGTGGCTGTGCCACATCATCCTTGGCCTGACGATCGGCCTCGCGCCGCTCGGCGGCTGGGTCGCCGTCACCGGCTCGTTCGAGCCGGCGGCATGGGTATTCTACATCGGCATCGTCTTTTGGCTCGCCGGCTTCGATACGATCTACGCGCTGCAGGACATCGACTTCGACCGCAAGGAAAAGGTCTATTCCATCCCGGCGCGCTTCGGCGTCGTCCGCTCGCTGCAACTGGCCAAGGCGTTCCATCTCGTCACGGCCGCCTGCTTCGTCGCGCTGTTCTTCATGACGGACCTGAGCTGGATCTATCTGGCCGGCGTCGCCCTGTCGATCGGCATCCTGTTCTACGAGCATCTCATCCTCGGGCCCAGCGACATGAGCCGGCTGCAGACCGCCTTCTTCACGATGAACGGCTGGCTCAGCATCACGATGCTCGCCTTCACGCTGCTTGACCTGATCGTGCTGAGGGCTTGGGCATGAGCGCTGTGGCGGGGGCCCGCCCTACGCGCTGGGCAGTCGGCATCACCGGAGCGAGCGGAGCGATCTACGGCGTCCGCCTGATCGAGGAGCTGCTGAAGGCCGGCTGCGAGGTCGGCCTCGTCATCAGCGACGCCGGCTGGCGGGTGCTCAAGGAGGAGCTCGGCTGGGACGCCGCGCGGCGGCAGGACTCGATCCGCCGCGCGTTCGGCGAGGCGGCCGACGACGGCCGGCTGCGGCTGTATCCGAGCGGCGACATCGGCGCGAACATCGCCAGCGGCTCGTACCGCATGCAGGGCATGGTCATCGTGCCGTGCTCGATGGGAACGCTGTCGGCCGTCGCGCACGGCTCGTCGGACAATCTGATGACCCGCGCGGCGGACGTGATGCTCAAGGAGGGGAGACGGCTGCTGCTCGTTCCCCGCGAGACGCCGCTGCATGCGATCCATCTGGAGAACATGCTCAAGCTGTCGCGCCTCGGCGTCTCGATCGTGCCGGCGATGCCGGCTTTTTACTACGGGCCTCGCTCGATGGAGGACCTGATCGATTTTCTGGTAGGCAAGCTGCTGGATCTGATGGGGTTCGAGCATGACTTGTTCCGCCGCTGGGGAGATGATGGGCGTGCCTGACAGCAGACCGATCGATGTCGGCAGAATCGACTACACGAATACTTGGCCGCTGTTCCATTACGTGCCCGACGAGACCGAGGACTACCGCATCGTGCGCCGCGTTCCGTCGGGACTGAACCGCATGCTGCAGGAGGGGAAGCTCGCCGTATCGGCCGTCTCCTCGTTTATTTACGGCATGGATCCGCAAAGCTACGCGCTGCTGCCGGGGCTGTCCGTCGGGACGGTAGGGCGCGTGCGCTCGCTCCTGCTGTTCCTCAAAAAGCCGCTGCGCGAAGCGCTGAGAGGGAAGATCGCGCTGACCGACACGTCGGCGACGACGATCAACCTGCTCAAGATCATCCTCGCGCTCCGGTACGACGGGAATCCCGAGTACACGGTCATGCAGCCGGATCTCGAAGCGATGCTCGAGGAAAACGACGCGGCGCTGCTCATCGGAGACAGCGCCATCCGCGCCAGCTGGACCGATCATGGGCTGGAGGTCATGGACCTCGGCCAGGAGTGGCATGAGTGGACGGGCCTCGGCATGACCTATGCCGTCGTAGCTGCCCGGCGGGACGCGCTCGCCTCCCGTCCGGAAGAAGTGCTCCATCTGCATCGCGACCTGCTCGACAGCCGTCGCCGGAGCGTCGCCGATCCCGAGCCGCTCGTCCAGCGGGCGGCCGCGCTGATCGGCGGCTCCCCCGCCTATTGGCGGGAATACTTCAGCGCGATCCGCTACGACTTCGGTCCGGAGCTGCGCGAGGGCCTGGAGCTGTATTACCGCTACGCGCATCAGCTCGGACTTATCGGCGAGCCGGCGTCGCTCGCATTCATCGATCCGCAATTATCGACAGGCAGGTGAACGAATGAAACTGCTAGACCTGTATGCCAAAATGAAAGGCGAGCTGAGCGGCATCGAGCGCCAGCTCGAAGCGGCCGTGGCCGACGACGACAGCCTGCTCGGCGAGTCGTCCCTGCATCTGCTGCAGGCGGGCGGCAAGCGCATCCGCCCGGTGTTCGTCCTGCTCGCCGGACGCTTCGGCGAATACCGGCTGGAGGAGCTGCAGCGCGTGGCCGTCTCGCTGGAGCTGATCCACAGCGCGAGCCTCGTCCATGACGACGTCATCGACAACGCCCGCACCCGGAGAGGCCAGCCGACGGTCGGCGCGAAGTGGGACAACCGCATCGCCATGTACACCGGAGACTTCATCTACGCCAAGGCTCTCGGGTTGATGACGCAGGCCCGCGAGCCGGAGCTGCATCGCATCCTGGCGCGGGCGATGGTGCAGATGTGCATCGGCGAGATGGAGCAGGTGCGCGACTTCTTCCATACCGAGCAGTCAGTGCGCAACTATCTGAGGCGGATCCGCCGCAAGACCGCCCTGCTCATCGCCATCAGCTGCGAGATGGGCGCGGTCGCGGCGGGAGCGGACCGCAGGACGAGCAGCCTGCTCTACCGGTTCGGCTACAATACCGGCATGGCGTTCCAGATTCGCGACGACCTGCTCGACCTGCTCGGCACCGAGAAGCAGATCGGCAAGCCGCCGGGCTCGGACATCCGCCAAGGGAACATCACGCTGCCGGTGCTGCTGGCCCTCCAGGAGGAGGAGCGCAGGACGCCGCTGCTGCAGGAGATCCGGTCGATCCGCGAAAGCGACGGGCGCGCCGACACGCATGCGGCGATCCAGCTCATCCGCGGCAGCCGCGGCGTCGCGACGGCGGAGCGGATGGCGGAGACATTTACGGCAAAAGCTTTGTCCGCGCTGGCAGGACTTCCGGATCTTCCGGCGAAGAAGAATTTGATCGACATCGCCCATTTCATCAACAAACGCAGCTATTGACGCCTCGCCGCCCGCGGCAAGGAAGGTCGGCAGCCGCATCGATCCAGGAGGGAAGCGCATGGAAAGAACGCTGATCATGGTCAAGCCGGATGGCGTGCAGAGAGGGCTGATCGGCGAGATCATGTCCCGCTTCGAAAAAAAAGGGCTGCAGCTCGCGGCCGCGAAATTCATGATGGTGAGCCAGGAGCTCGCGGAAACCCACTACGGCGAGCATAAGGGCAAGCCTTTTTACGACAAGCTGATCGTGTTCATCACCGCGGGTCCCGTATTCGCGATGGTGTGGGAAGCGGACAACGCGATCGCCCTGACGCGCGCGATGATCGGCAAGACCGACGCCGTCGAGGCGGCGCCCGGCACGATCCGCTCGGACTTTGCCATACATACGAACCTCAACCTCGTGCACGGTTCCGATTCCGCCGAAAATGCCGAGAGGGAGATCGCACTTTGGTTCGCACCGGAGGAGATCGTAAGCTATGACCGGACTATCGCCCGCTGGATCTGATCCCGCTGCGGCGGGGGCGGATCCCGATTTCCTCCGCTTCGTCGAGCAGATTCGCGCCCATACCCGCATCGACCTGTCGCAATACAAGGAGAACCAGATGAAGCGCAGGCTGACGACGCTGCGCCTCCGCCACGGCTTCTCCACCTTCGACGCCTACTGGCAGGCGCTCAGCCGCTCGCCCGAGCTGATGGACGAATTCCTCGACCGGATGACGATCAACGTCTCCGAATTCTGGCGCAACCCGGGCCGCTGGGAAGTGCTGGGCAGCCGCTTCCTGCCGGAGCTGCTGCGGGACAACCCGCGCCTGCGCTGCTGGAGCGCCGCCTGCTCGACCGGGGAGGAGCCCTATACGCTCTCGATCCTGCTGGAGGAGCTCGGCGCCTCCGCCCGCTCCGAGATTACGGCGACCGATCTCGATCGAGGCGTGCTCGCCAAGGCGGAGGCGGGCGAGTACCATTCCCGTTCCGTCAAGGACGTGCCGAAGCCGCTGTTGGACAAGCATTTCAAGGCGATTCCCGGCGGCTTCGCGGTGCGTCCGGAGCTGCGCCGCATCATCCGCTTCCGCCAGCACAATCTGCTGGACGACCGCTTCGACGGGCCTTATGATCTCATCATCTGCCGCAACGTCATGATTTATTTCACCGAGGAGGCTAAGACGCTCCTCTACCGCAAGTTCGCCGAAGCGCTTCGTCCGGGCGGCATCCTGTTCGTCGGCAGCACGGAGCAGATCTTCTCTCCGGGCGACTACGGGCTGGAGTCGGCGGAAACGTTCTTCTATCGGCGCAAAGCCTGAGCGCCCGCAAGCCCGGCCCCTCCAACGGCCGGGCTTGCTTTCTTGTCAAACGGACGCGCCATATACTATAATGGGCAAAGAAACCGGGACGGACGGCCTTGAGCCGAGCAGGGCCGGGCGCCGACCGGCGAGGGATGCATCCCCCGCCGGAGCGGTGCCGGTCCTCCTTTCCGCAGCATGGCGCTTGAGTTCTTAAAAGCGTCGCTGTGGTAAAGCGATCGGATAAACCGGGCCTGAATACGAGGGGGAAGATCTGGCATGAGTTTACGTTATTTGACAGCGGGAGAGACGCACGGCCCCCAGCTGACGGCCCTTATCGAGGGGCTTCCGAGCAACCTGCAGCTTGACTTCGAGGAGCTGAACTTCCAGCTGCATCGCCGCCAGAAGGGCTATGGCCGCGGACGCCGCATGCAGATCGAGAAGGATACGGCGCAGATCGTCGGCGGCGTGCGCCACGGGCGGACGACAGGGGCTCCGGTCGCGATCGTGGTCGCCAACAACGACTGGAAGCATTGGACCTCGGTCATGAACATCGAGCCGATCGAGGGCGGAGACGAGGCCAAGCGGCGCGTGCATCGTCCTCGGCCCGGCCACGCCGACCTCAACGGCGGGCTCAAGTACGACCTCAAGGATCTGCGCAACGTGCTGGAGCGCTCCAGCGCCCGCGAGACGGCGGCGCGCGTCGCCGTAGGCGCGATGGCCCGGCAGCTGCTGGCCGCCTTCGGCATCAAGGTCGCCGGCCAGGTCATCCGCATCGGAGACATCGAGGCTCCGCCCAACCAGCTGCCGGCCGACGAGCTCGCGCGTCTGACCGAGGAGTCCTCGGTCCGCGTCGTGGACAAAGAGACCGAAGCCAGGATGGAGGCGTACATCGACCAGATCAAGGCGGACGGAGACTCCATCGGCGGCATCGTCGAATGCGTCGTCGAAGGCGTTCCGGTCGGCCTCGGCTCCCATGTGCAGTGGGACCGCAAGCTCGATTCCCGCATCGCCGGAGCCGTCGTCAGCATCAACGCCTTCAAGGGCTGCGAGATCGGCATCGGCTTCGAGGCGGGCATCCTGCGCGGCTCCCAGGTGCATGATCCGATCTTATACAGCGAGGAGCGGGGCTACCACCGCGCCTCCAACAACGCCGGCGGCTTCGAAGGCGGGATGACGACCGGCGAGCCGATCGTCGTGCGCGGCGTCATGAAGCCGATTCCGACGCTGTACAAGCCGCTTGCGAGCGTCGACATCGACACGCGCGAGCCGTTCACGGCGCAGGTCGAGCGCTCCGACAGCTGCGCCGTTCCGGCGGCCAGCGTCGTGATGGAGCATGTCGTCGCCTGGGAAGTGGCGAAGGCGTTCCTGGAGAAGTTCGGCGGGGACTCGATGGAGGAGATCCGCCGCAACTACGACGGCTACCTCGAGCAAGTCAGAGGCTACTGACATGCGCGAGCTCAGAGTGGATCTCGGCGAGCGGTCCTATCCGATCCGGATCGGGGAGGGCCTGCTCGGCCAGGCGGGGCAGGAGCTGCTTGAAGCCGGCCTGAGCGTCAAGTCTCCGCTGCTCGTCGTCAGCGACGATTCGGTCGCTCCCCTGTATTTGGAGCCGCTGCTGGAGCAGCTGCGGTCGGCCGGCTTCCGCGCCGCTTCCTGCGTCGTGCCGGCCGGCGAGTCGTCCAAGTCGCTCGCCCGCTTCGAGGAGATCATGACGAGGGCGCTCGAGGAAGGGCTTGACCGCAAGTCCGCGATCGTCGCGCTCGGCGGCGGCGTCGTCGGCGACCTGGCCGGTTATGCGGCCGCATCCTACATGCGCGGCATCCGGTTCGTGCAGATGCCGACGACGATCCTTGCCCATGACAGCAGCGTCGGCGGCAAGGTGGCGGTGAACCATCCGATGGCCAAAAACATCATCGGCGCATTTCACCAGCCGGCGCTCGTGCTGTACGATCTCGACACGCTGAAGACGCTGCCGCGGCGCGAGGTGAGCGCGGGGCTGGCGGAGGTCGTCAAGCACGGCCTCATTCGCGACGCCGCTTTTGTCGACTGGTGCGTCCGGCACGCCGATCGGCTGCTCTCGCTCGATCCGGAAGCGCTCGGCTACGCGCTGTTCAAAGGCTGCGAGGTCAAGGCGGCCGTCGTGTCGGCGGACGAGACGGAGCAGGACCTGCGCGCGATCCTCAATCTCGGCCATACGATCGGCCATGCGCTCGAGGCGGTGGCCGGCTACGGAGAGCTTCTTCACGGAGAAGCGATATCGATCGGCATGATCGGCTCGGCGCTGCTCGGCGTGCAGCTCGGCGCGCCGCAAGAGGTGTATCTCCGTACCCGCGAGGCGCTCGGCAAGGCCGGTCTGCCCGTCTCGCTGCCGGAGCATTTCGATACGGACCGGATCATGGAAGCGATGATGCATGACAAGAAATTCGGCGAAGGCAAAATGGTGTTCGTCGTGCCGACCGCGATCGGAGAAGTCGAGATTCGCAGCGACATCCGCGAGCAGTGGGTCCGGGACATCGTCGAGCGGCTGAAACGGGAGGCAAGCTGGCCATGAGCGTGAGGGGAATTCGCGGCGCCATCACGGTAGACCGCAACGAGGAGCAGGACATCCTGGAGGCGACATCGGAGATGCTGCAGGCGATCGTCGCGGAGAACCGGGTCGACCCGGAAGAAATCTGCAGCGTGCTCATCACGGTGACGACGGATCTGGACGCGGCGTTTCCGGCTCGGGCGATCCGCGGCCTCGAGGGCTGGGACCTCGTGCCGCTCATGTGCGCCGTCGAGGTGCCGGTCAAGGGCAGCCTGGAGCGCTGCATCCGGCTGATGGTCACCGTCAACACGGAGCTGACGCAAAAAGAGATCAAGCATGTCTACCTGCGCGGCGCCGGCGTGCTCCGTCCGGATCTGAGCGGCGCCAAGGGTTGACGGCTCGGTAGGTCCCCTGTATAGTGGGGATAATGATTTTCGCGATCGCCTGTAGAGGGCGGAGCAGGCAGTCCCCGATCATGTCCGGCGGTTAGAGGGCTTGGAGTGGCGGGGAGCCTGAGAGAGACGAGTCGAGATGAGCTTAGCTGAGATGGAGGAGCCTGCGTCGCGCAGACGATCCTGCTTCGCATCGCCTTTGCGGCGTTGACGGAGGGATTGCTTGCATGGCATGCAGCGGCTGCTCTTCGAGCCTATTCTTTTCATCGCTCTTATCCAGCTCCCGCCTATGGCGGGAGCTTTTTGCATGAAGTCCTTTCCATCTGATGCCAAGGAGACGATGAAGATGAATCGAGAGCTGCAGTCCGTGCTCCGCCTCGCGGGACGGTACAATCTGATCCCGATCGCGCGCTACCTGCTGGCGGACACCGAGACGCCGATCCGGCTGTTCCAGCATTTCGCCCGCGAGAAAAGAGCTTTCCTGCTGGAGAGCGTCGAGGGCGGAGCGAAATGGGCCCGCCACTCCTTCATCGGCATGGACCCGTTCATGATGCTCTACGGCAAGAACGGCCGGATGGTGCTGGAGAAGCGCGGGGAGCGGATCGAGCTGGACGAGGGCCGTCCGCTGGAGCTGCTGAAAGCCCATCTGCGGGCGTACCGCAGCCCGGAGCTTCCCGGCATCCCGTCCTTCAGCGGCGGCGCCGTCGGCTTTTTCGGCTACGATCTGCTGCACTACTACGAGAACCTGCCGAAGCATCGCCATGACGACCTGCAGATGAACGACCTGCAGTTCATGTTCTGCGACTCGATGATCGTATTCGACCACTTCAAGCAGCAGATCGGCGTCATCGGCAACGTGCATGTGCCGGACGCCGCGACCGACCGGGAGATCGAGCAGGCGTACGAGGCGACGGTCGAGCGGATCGAGCGCACGCTCGAGAAGCTGCGCCAGCCGGTGCCGCCGCTGGCGACGGCGGGCCCGCTGCCCGACGATCCGGATCTCGGCGACATCCGCTCCAACCTGTCCAAGGAGCAGTTCATCGCCAACGTCGACGCAGCCAAGGACTATATCCGCGCGGGCGACATCTTCCAGGTCGTGCTGTCCCAGCGGTTCCATATCGAGACCGACGTCGATCCGCTCCATGTGTACCGGATCCTGAGGACGCTCAACCCTTCGCCGTACATGTATTATTTGAAAATGGACGACGAGGTCATCGTCGGCACTTCGCCCGAGGCTCTCGTCAAAGTGTCCGACGGCAAGGTCGAGACGAGGCCGATCGCCGGCACGAGGCCGCGCGGCCGCACCGAGGAGGAGGACCGCGAGCTCGAGGCCGACCTGCTCGCGGACGAAAAGGAGCGCGCCGAGCATCTGATGCTCGTCGATCTCGGACGCAACGACATCGGCCGGGTGGCCGAATTCGGAAGCGTGCGCTGCGATTCGTTCATGGAGATCGAGCGCTATTCCCATGTCATGCACATCGTCTCCAACGTGACGGGCACGATGCGCGAGGACAAGGATTTCTTCGACGCCTTCATCAGCTGCCTGCCGGCCGGAACCGTGTCGGGCGCGCCGAAGCTGCGGGCGATGGAGATTATCGCCGAGCTCGAGACGGAGGCGCGGGGGGCTTACGCGGGAGCGATCGGCTACTTCGGCTTCAGCGGACGGAGCATGGATACCTGCATCACGATCCGCACGATCATCTTCAAGAACGGCAAGGCGTACGTGCAGGCCGGCGCAGGCGTCGTGTGGGACTCCGTTCCGGAAAAGGAATACGAGGAGACGGTCAACAAGGCCAAGGGCATGCTCAAGGCGATCCGCACGGCCGAGGCCGCATTCCCGCGGCGCGGCGGCGAGCCGGCCAGAGCCGCGGCGATCAACAGCGATTATTTCGTACCGGCAGGAAAGGAGGAGCGGGCATGATGGAGGCGGTTCGTACGACGACGATGCAGACGGCGCTCGACAAGCTGATCGGAGGGGGACATCTGACCCGAGCGGAAGCGGGAGACGTGATGCGCCTGATCATGGACGGAGCGGCGACGCCCGCGCAGATCGCCGGCGTCGCGACGGCGCTGCGGATGAAAGGCGAGACGATCGACGAGATCACCGGCTTCGCCGAGACGATGCGCGGCTTCTCGCGACGCGTGGAGACGGCGCAGGAAGGGCTGCTCGACACTTGCGGCACCGGAGGCTCCGGCATCCACAAGTTCAACATTTCGACGGCGTCGTCCATCATCGCAGCCGCGTCCGGCGTGCGGGTCGCCAAGCACGGCAACCGCGCGATGAGCGGCAAGGCCGGCAGCGCGGACGTGCTCGAGGCGCTCGGCGTGGCGATCTCGCTCGATGAGCGTCAAGCGGCGGCGTGCCTGCAGGAGATCGGCATCTGCTTCCTGTTCGCGCAGCTCTACCATCCGTCCCTCCGCCATGCGGCGGCTCCGCGCCGGGAGCTCGGCGTGCGCACGATCTTCAACATGCTTGGTCCGCTCGCCAACCCGGCCGGCGCCGACCGGCAGCTGCTCGGACTGTACGACCGCTCCCGCACCGAGACGGTCGCGAGCGTGCTCGGCACGCTCGGCCTGAAGCGGGCGCTCGTCGTATCCAGCCATGACGGCCTCGACGAGATCAGCATCAGCGCCGCTACGACCGTATCGGAGCTCGGGGAGGACGGCCAGGTGCGCACGTACGACCTGACGCCGGAGGAGCTGGGCATCGCCCGGCAGCCGCTGTCGGCGATCCAGGGCGGATCTGCGGAAGACAACGCCGCCATCATCCGCCGCATCTTCGACGGCTCCGAGCGCGGCGCCTACCGCGACATCGTGCTGCTCAACGCCGGAGCCTGCATCTATGCGGCCGGCGCGGCCGTGACGCTGCTCGGCGGCGTGGAAGCCGCCCGCCATGCCATCGACAGCGGCGCCGCCGGCGCCAAGCTGGAGCAATTGATCCAAAAGACAGGAGAGCTGGCCCATGTTTCTTGATCGCATCGTCCATACGAAAAAAAGCGAGGTCGAAGCGCTGGCGAGCCGCTTCAGCCTTACCGCCTATGAGAAAGAAATTTCCGGAATGGAGCCGTGCCGCGGCTTCATCGGAGCCGTCACCGCGCGCCGCCGGCGCGACGTCGGCCTGATCGCGGAGGTGAAGAAGGCCTCGCCTTCCAAAGGGCTGATCCGCGCCGACTTCAATCCGGTCGAGCTCGCCAAAACGTACGAGCAGGCCGGAGCGGACTGCATCTCCGTGCTGACCGACCGCGACTACTTCCAGGGCGCGCCGGAATACCTCGCCTCGATCCGCGCGGCCGTCTCGTTGCCGCTGCTGCGCAAGGACTTCCTCATCGACTACCGCCAGGTGTACGAGGCCCGCGTCATCGGCGCGGACGCCGTGCTGCTCATCGCGGCCATCCTGGACCGCCCGCGGCTCAAGGAGCTGCATGAGATCGCCGAGTCGCTCGGCATGGACGTGCTCGTCGAGGTGCATGACGAGCGCGAGCTGGACGGCGTGCTGGACGCGGGCATCGCGAAGCTGGTCGGCATCAACAACCGCAACCTGCATACGTTCGAGACGAGCCTGGAGACGACGGAGCGGCTGATGCGGATGGTGCCGGCCGGGCTTCCGGTCATCAGCGAGAGCTCGATCTCCGCTCCCGAGGACGTCGCCTACGTACGCTCGGCCGGCGCGGCCGGCGTGCTCGTCGGCGAGCACTTCATGCGCCAGCCGGATCCGGCCGAGGCGGTCGAGCGGCTGCTCGGACCGGTGCGCGTCCGATGAGCGCTCCTGCAGGGCGCGATTGCGGCGCCGCTCCGGGCCAGGGCTCATCCGCTCCGCTGCTCAAGATTTGCGGCATCCGGGACGAGGCGACCGCCAGGCTGCTCGGGCAGCTCCCGGTCGATTACGCCGGCTTCGTGTTCGCGCCGAGCCGGCGCCAGGTCGCTGCGGCGGAGGCGGCGCGGCTCATCGCCGCGATGAAGGCCGCGGCGAAGGAAGCGGGACGCCCCGCTCCGCTGGCTGTCGGCGTGTTCGTGAACGCGCCGGCGTCGGAGCTGGCCGAGGCGGCGAAGGAGGCGGGACTCGACCTCGTGCAGCTGCACGGCTCGGAGAGCCCGGAGGCATGCCTCGCCGCCGCGGAGGCCGCCGGGCTTCCCGTCTGGAAGGCGCTGCACGCGGGACGGCTGGCCGCCGGCCCGGAGGCGGCCGCCGCGGAAGTCGCGCGTTATGCGGACGCGGGCGTCCGCGGCCTGCTGCTCGATACGGCAGGGGGCGGCACCGGCCGCACGTTCGACTGGGAAATGATCCCCGGCTATGCGGAGGCCGCCGCCGCCGCCGGCTTGCCGCTGCTGGCGGCAGGCGGGCTGCATCCGGACAATGTGCGCGAGCTGATCGACGGCTACTCGCCGGACGGAATTGACGTCTCGAGCGGAGTGGAGCAGGATGGACAGAAGTCGCCGGAACGGATCCGGTCATTTACGGAAAGGGTGAAGCAGCGATGAATCAGGTACCTGATGAGAATGGACGCTTCGGCAAGTTCGGGGGGAGGTACGTGCCCGAGACGCTGATGAACGCGCTCTTCGAGCTGGAGGAAGCCTACAAGCACTACTCCAAGGACCCCGGCTTCCAGGAAGAGGTCCGCTATCTGCTCCATAAATATTCGGGAAGGCCGACCTCGCTCTACTACGCCGAGCGGCTGACGAGCCATCTCGGAGGCGCGAAGATCCTGCTCAAGCGAGAGGACCTCAACCATACCGGCGCCCATAAGATCAACAATACGATCGGCCAAGGCGTGCTGGCGAAGCGCATGGGCAAAAAGAAGATCATCGCCGAGACGGGGGCCGGTCAGCATGGCGTCGCATCGGCGACGATCGCCGCGCTGCTCGGGCTCGAGTGCAAGGTGTTCATGGGCGAGGAGGATACGAAGCGCCAGCAGCTCAACGTATTCCGCATGCAGCTGCTCGGCGCCGAGGTCGTGCCGGTGCTGTCGGGCACGCGCACGCTCAAGGACGCCTGCAACGAGACGCTCCGCTACTGGGTGAGCCATGTCGACGACACCTACTACATCCTCGGCTCCGTCACCGGTCCGCATCCGTATCCGATGATGGTGCGCGACTTCCAGCGCATCATCGGCGACGAGGCGCGCGAGCAGGTCCTGCGGGACGAAGGGCGGCTGCCGGACTACGTCGTCGCCGCTGTCGGAGGCGGCAGCAATGCGATGGGCATCTTCTATCCGTTCGTCGGCGACGAATCGGTCCAGCTGATCGGCGTCGAGGCGGCGGGACGCGGCGTCGACACCGACGAGCATGCGGCGACGATGACGCTCGGACGGCATGGCGTGTTCCAAGGCTCGCTCAGCTACGTGCTGCAGGACGACAGCGGCCAGGTGCTGCCGGCCCACTCGATTTCCGCCGGACTCGACTATCCGGGCATCGGACCGGAGCATTCCTACCTCAAGGATTCCGGACGGGCGGAGTACGTTCCGGTCACGGACGCGGAAGCGCTCGAAGCGCTGCAGCTGCTGAGCCGCACGGAAGGCATCATCCCGGCGCTGGAGTCGGCCCACGCGATCGCGCAGGTCATGAAGCTCGCCCCGACGCTGCCCAAGGACAAGACGATCGTCGTCTCGCTGTCGGGCCGCGGCGACAAGGACGTAGAAGCCATCATGGGATATCTGGGGGGGAAGCCGAATGAATCGCATTGACGAAGTGTTCGCGGCGCTGAAGGCCGAGGGCCGCGCGGCGCTCATTCCGTTCGTCACGACGGGCGATCCGAGCCTGGACGCGACGGTCGACATCGTGCTCGAGCTGGAGCGTAGCGGCGCCGACATGGTCGAGCTGGGAGTTCCCTATTCCGACCCGCTGGCCGACGGACCGGTCATTCAGCAGGCATCGGAGCGAGCGCTGCGCGGACCGGTGACGCTCGAGGGCTGCGTCCTGGTGGCTGAGCGCGCCCGGGAAGCCGGCTGCCGCATGCCGTTCATCCTGTTCAGCTATTTCAACCCGATCCTGCAGTACGGGATGGAGCGGTTCTTCACGCTCCTCCATGACAAGGGCATCAGCGGCCTCATCATCCCGGACCTGCCGATCGAGGAGGACGGAGAGGTGCGGGAAATGGCCGCCGAGGCCGGCATCCACCTCATTCCGCTTGTCGCGCCGACGTCGAAGGCGCGCGTGCAGCGGATCGCCGCAAGCGCGCAAGGGTTCGTCTACTGCGTCAGCTCGCTCGGCGTGACGGGCATGCGCAGCGAATTCCACAGCGGCATCGAGGAATTCCTGCAGTCGGTGCGCGAGGCGGCGCCGGTGCCGATCGCGGTCGGCTTCGGCATCAGCAGCCGCGACCAGGTCGAGCGGATGAGCCGCCATGCCGACGGCGTCATCGTCGGGAGCGCGATCGTGCGGCAGGTCGAAGAGGCGCTGCCGCTGCTTGCCGAGCCGTCGACGTACCGCGACGGAATCGCGCAGATCGGCCGCTTCGTCGCCTCCCTGCGCGGCTGACTTGGTGCACCGCTTTAAAGTGCTTCCAACTTCCCGGAAACTGTGAGACAATAGAGGGCATGACGCGGGAAGCGGACTTTACTTTTTTATGAGGTGAACCATGAATACGAAACGCCATATCGTGGATCTGCCCGTCTACCAGCCGGGCAAGCCGGTGGACGACGTCAAGAGAGAGCTCGGCCTCAGCGAGGTCATCAAGCTGGCCTCCAACGAGAACCCTTACGGCAGCTCGCCGCTGGCCAAGCAGGCGATCCTGACCGAGATCGAAAACAGCAACATCTACCCGGACGGGGCAAGCGTCGAGCTGACGGCGGCGACCGCCGCCCATCTCGGCGTTCAGCCGGAGCAGCTGATCTGGGGCAACGGCGCCGACGAGATCATCCTCATGCTCGCTCGTTCGTTCCTCGAGCCGGGAGACGAGACGGTCATGGCCGATCTGACGTTCTCGCAGTACCGGCACAACGCGGTCGTCGAGAACGCCGTCATCGTCGAGGTGCCGCTCGTGGACGGCAAGCAGGATCTGCCGGCGATGCTGGCCGCGGTCACCGACCGCACCAAGATCGTCTGGATCTGCTCGCCGAACAATCCGACCGGCACGATCGTGAGCGAGCGGGAGCTCGTCTCCTTCCTCGACGCGCTGCCGGCGTCCGTGCTCTGCGTGCTTGACGAGGCGTACTGCCACTTCGTCGACGATCCGGACTATCCGGACAGCATCCGGCTGCTGGAGCGCTATCCGAACCTCGTCTCGCTGCGCACGTTCTCCAAGATCTACGGACTCGCCGCGCTGCGGATCGGCTACGGCATCGCCCATCCGGACGTCATCCATGCAATCAACCTCGTGCGCGAGCCGTTCAATACGGCGCGCGTGTCGCAGGCCGCGGCCAAGGCCGCCCTGTCCGACCAGGCGTTCGTCGACAGCTGCCGCGAGAACAATCTCCGCCAGCGCGACTACCTTCAGAGCGAGTTCGACCGGCTTGGGCTGGCCTACTTCCCGACGCAGGCCAACTTCGTCCTCGTCGACGTCGGCATGCCGTCCCGCGAGGCGTTCGACCGGCTGCTGCGCCGCGGCTTCATTACGCGCGCCGGATGGTCCAAGTATCCGAACCGCTTGCGCGTATCGATCGGCACGGCGGACGACAACGTCAAGTTTGTCGCCGCCTTGGAGGAAGTGCTGAAGGAAGCGACGGTGCAACAGTAAATCGATGACCAAAATCGCCATTATCGGAGCGGGCCTCATCGGAGGCTCGCTCGCCTTGTGCTTCAAAGGACAGCCCGGCCTGCACGTAACGGGTTATTCCTATCGTCAAGAGTCGGCCGACAAGTATGTCAAGCTGGGCGTCGTAGACGAGGCTACGACCTCGCTCGAGGATGCGGTGCGGGGGGCGCACTTCATCTTCCTGTGCGTGCCGGTCGGCATGCTCGCCGATTACGCTCGCCGCATCAGCCTCATGCCGCTGCAGCCGGGCTGCGTCGTCACGGACGTCGGCAGCACGAAGTCCGGCGTCGCCGAAGCCGTCTCCGCCATCGACTGGCATGGCGCCGTGTTCATCGGCGGCCACCCGATGGCCGGGTCCGAGCGCGCCGGGGTGGAGGCGGCCAGCCCGATCCTGTTCGAGAACGCCTATTACGTGCTCACCCCGGAGGCCGGCACGCCGGCCGATGCGGTCGAGCGGCTGACGGAGCTGCTCGGCCACACCCGTGCCAAAATCGTCCATATGAATCCTTCGGAGCATGACGAGATCGTCGGAGCGATCAGCCATCTGCCGCATCTGATCGCGGCCGGCCTCGTCAACCAGGTGCGCCGCTACAACGAGTCCAACGAGGCTTACGCGATGCTGGCGGCCGGGGGCTTCCGCGACATCACGCGCATCGCCTCAAGCGATCCGGTCGTCTGGCGGGATATTCTGCTGGCAAACCGCAGCGTCGTGCTGCGGCTGCTGCAGGAGTGGGGAGAAGAGCTGGAACGGCTCGCGGACATCCTGCGCAAGCAGGACGGCGAGGCGATCAGCGATGCGTTCCGCGCCGCGGGAGCATTCCGCAGCAGCCTGCCGGAGCGCCGCAAGGGCGTGCTCCAGTCCATTTACGAATGCTACATGGACGTGCCCGATCATCCCGGCATCATCGGCAAGATCGCGACGGAGCTCGGCAACCGCCGGATCAACCTGAGCAATCTGCAGATCATCGAGAGCCGGATGGATGTTCCTGGCGTGCTGCGCCTCAGCTTCCGCACCCAAGGGGATCTCGACCAGGCGCTCGATGCGCTTGAGCAGCTGGGGTATACGGTCAAGAGCTGATCCGTCGGCGGCGTCCAGTCCAAGCGGCGTCACTGGTCCAAGCGGCGGCCTCCGGTCCAAGTGGCAGCACCGGTCCAAGTGGGCCCGTGCCGGGCGGGCGGCGACGCCAGAGCATCGCCGCCTCTCGGCTTTGCCTCTTCCAGACGAAAGCGCCTTCTGCCGCCCGTCAGAGGGCGCTTCGTTTTAGGCGAGCTGCCTTCATGAAACCGCTTCAAACTTTTTCGAACAAAATGAAAACGCTTATTGACAGATTGAAAACGGATACATATAATAAAAGTACAGTATGGTTTCTCTCCACTCCTATCCAACTCCATCGCACGTCTTGTGCGGGCCGCCCTCTCGGGCGGCTTTTTGTTTTGAGCTTGCCTTTTCTTAGAAGTTCCTCATATTCGATTCCTTTCGCGCCCCCCATGATACAATACGAAGAGTTTGCGGGCAGCCAAGTTTTGGGTAATCACCCATGATGTCGAAGCCGGCAGGAATTTGGCGTCGGCTGGCGAAATAGTAGTCTTCAGAATGCTTTGCGGGATGCCGAAATACACTTTAACGTCGCATGTTCATTCTTCTTTCTTTTTTGGCGCGGCAGCGCAACTTTCTGCATCCGTTCCGGTACAATTAAATGCCGGACGGAAATCGCTGCAGGTGAGGAGGTAAAGCCGCCTGTCATGGATGATTCCGATCTGATCCGGCAAATCAAACATGGAAATGTAGAGCTCTATTCCGAACTTATGAGGCGTTACCAGCGCAAGATCATGGCCTTTATCCTTCACATGCTCAGAAGCACCAAGATGGAGCTCGTCGCGGAGGACCTCTGCTCCGAGACCTTCTACAAAGCTTACCGCAGCCTGCATTCGTTCCGCGAGGTGGACGCGCAGTTCTCCACCTGGCTGTACACGATTGCGCGCAATACGGTGCTGAGCGAGCTTCGCAAGCAGCGCAGCGTACATATTCCTTTAGAGGAGAGCGGCATCATGCCGACCGCTCCTTTGGACGCCGCTCCGGAGCAGAGGCTGCTCCAGGGAGAGCGGATGGCGCTTGTCCGGGAAGCGATCAACGCTCTTCCGGAAAAGCAGCGCTCTGCGCTCATCCTGCGCGAATATGAAGGATTGGACTATCAGGAGATTGCCGATGTTCTGGGCGGGACCGTCAGTTCGGTCAAATCGTTGTTGTTCCGCGCCCGGGGCAGCGTCAAGGTCCAGCTGGAACCCTACTTCGAAGAAACGGAGAGCGAAGCGTTCGAAGGGATGAAGCTGCGATGAAATGCGAAGAAGTGCAGGATGCGCTGGCGCTTTATTGGGATTTGCCGGATGGCGAGCCATTGAAGCAGTCTGTCGACCTGCATTTGAAGCATTGCATAGCCTGCAGGCAGGAATACGAGCTTTGGGCGGAGAGCGAGCGGCTCATCCAGGAACTGTCCGATATGGAAGAGCATGAAATGTCCGAAAGGGCCGAGGAAGTCAATCGGACGGTCATGGACCGGATCTACGCCGAGGACCATATGGATTGGACGCTGAAAAGACGGTTTTCGTTGAGCCGCTCCTTCGGACCCAGGCTGTCCGCCGCCGTGGCGGCGTGCCTGGCGATGTTCTGCACGAGCCTGCTGTACGTGCTTCTCGGCCGAGGACAGTCCGACGAGACCAAGGGCATCATGGATACGGCGAACGCTTCTTCCTCTCCCGTCTTCAAAGCGTCGATCTCGGGCGACATTCCCGTCGCCACGGTCAGCGATCCGCTGCTGCTGAGCCTCGTTCCCCGCACGCCCCAATACTGGATTATCTTATCCATGCTGGGGCTCGTCATGACGATGCTCATGATGGGGTGGCTGTCCCGCAATCGAAAATGACGCACTCCGGCTGCTTCGCGGCCGGTTTTTTTGTTATACTTTTGTTATACTCAGTCCGGACGATATTGCAGCAGGAAGGAAGGCAAGACGATGAAACTGGGTCTGATCCGTCACGGCCGTACCGATTGGAACGCGTTAGGCCGCATTCAAGGCATCACCGATATTCCGCTGAACGACGAAGGCAAGCGCCAGGCGCTGCTGCTCGCGAACCGGCTGGCAGGCGAGGAGCAGAGCTGGGACGCCGTCGTCACGAGCGGCCTCTCGCGCGCAGCCGAAACGGGACGAATCATCGCGGACAAGCTCGGGATTCCGCTGCTGGAGCCGGAGCCCTTGCTCATCGAGCGCAGCTTCGGCCAGATCGAGGGCACGCTGGAGGAAGAGCGCTTGGCGGCGTGGGGGCCGGAGTGGCGGACGCATCCGGAAGCCGGAGTGGAGAGCGACGAGAGCGTCCGCCTGCGGGCGGCGGCATTTCTGCAAGCCTATACGGCGCGGATGCCCGAGGGCCGACTGCTCGCCGTCACGCATGGAAGCTTCCTCGCTCAGATGCTCGGAGTGATGGTCGAAGGGCTCGATCAGCCTTACCTGAACAATATGTGCTTCTCCGTCCTCGAGCACGGAGAAGCAGGGTGGAAGTCGCTGCTGCATAACTGCACGCTTCATCTGCAAGAAAAGGCTTGACCCGAAGAACCCGCCGAACCGGCGGGTTTTTTTGTTGTCCGGCACGTCTTAAACCTTCCGAATCGTCCCATAATGGTAGTACAAAAAGCAGCTAGAAGGGAACAGGGCCGATAGAAGGAGGGACGAGAGATGAATTTCTCCGATATGCTGGGCTATGCGGACATCGCCCAGCTGAGCCGGATCGCGCAAGTGTACGACTGCCGCTGCAACGGCAACTCCAAGCATGAGCTGATTCAAGCGATTCTCTCAAAAGCCGGCTCGCGCGAAGGCTTCGACGCCCAGATCGGCAGCATGAAGCTGGAGGAGCTGAGATTCATCAACTCCTTGATTTTCGACAGCCGGGAGCAGTTCAGCCTCGAGGAGCTGATCGCCAGAGTGCAGTCGAGCCGCGACGGGCTGGAGCCGGCCAGCGAGCCGGCCCAAGGCCGGGCCAAGGGACGCGCCAAAAAAGGCAAGCCGCCGGCGGAGCCGGAAGGGCCCCGGGACATGATCGTCCGCTTCAAGCATTACGGATGGCTGTTCAACGGCATATCGGGACCCGACCGGTATTTGTTCCGCGTGCCGAAAGATCTCAAGGATCGCTTCCGCCAGACGCTCAAGCGGAAGTTCGCCGAACGGCTCGTGTTTACGGACGAGCCGCCGGTATACCGGGACGAGCAGGAGCTGCTCGCGGGCGACGTCAAAGCGCTGCTTTCGTACGTGCGTCACCATGAGGTGCCGCTGACGCGGGAGGGCTACATGCACCGCCGCAGCATGCTGCAGGCGATGGAGAGCTTCGGCGTGCGGGAGGAGCCGCCGGCCAAAGCGGCGTGGAGGTTCGGCTACGGCCGCCGTTTCCGCGAATATCCGGAGCGCTTCTCGCTCGTCTACGATTTTTGCTTCTATAATAAGTGGCTCGAGGAGACCGAAAGCGAGCTTCTGCTCACGCCGCTCGGCGAGGCGGCGCTGCTCGGAGCACAGCCTTTCGGCACGGAGCAGCTCTATCGGTTCTGGCTGCGGCTGTACAAAGGCCCGGTTCCCAATCTGGCGCCGATGGTCCATTGGGTCGACGAGCTGGCTGACCGCTGGGTGACGGCGGATTCCTTGCGGGAGGTGCTGATTCCGTATGTGAAGCCTTACTACTACGATACGGCAGAGGCGGTCATGGATTCCCGGATCCTCATGATGATGCTTCATCTCGGCTTGCTGCGGATCGGCGAGGAGGAGCAGCGGGGGACGGTGCTGCGCATGACTCGGCTCGGCCGGGCGATCGTCGCCGGGGTGAGCGTGGAGCACGGAGACGTGCTGCGGATCGAAGCCGGCGCCGTTCCGCCTCTCTAGCACGGGCAGGCAAGAGCATATTATTCTAGCTGGCGGGTCATCAGCCTCTCCCGGCCGCCGCTAGGAAGAATACGATAGATGGAGATCGCGGCGATAGGTTGGCGTCGATTCTATACCTGGCGGCACTACCGGCACGAACTGCAGCGAGGAAGGTATAGGTGCACAAATTTGCGGAGGTGCATCCGATGGACAAAATGAAGGCGAATTACGAGGTCATGCTCGGGCTGGCCGCGGAGATGCTGCTGGACGAGGCGATGATCCGGTTTCGAAAGGAAAAGATCTACGCGGCGATCGACAATGCTTTGGAATCCGGCGACAAGGAAGGATTTGAGAAGCTGGCTGCCCAATGGAATACGCTGCAGCGCTGACGACGTCGGCGCGCCCATGCCCCCCGCCGATCCGGTACGCCGGACCGGCGGGGGGTTCGTGCGCTTGGCAAACGCGCCTTTAGAAGGTACCATAGTAAAGGTTATGGCGCTAAAGGAGGTGCAAGATGAAATTCAGCGAAATCGAGCCTTCGCGGTGGCCCGAGCTGCAGCCGTTTGTCGATACCTGCCTGCTGCCGGTGACGGGGCTGAGCGGAGTCGAGAATCCGTGGCAGGCCGCGGCCGAGCTCGAAAAGCTGCGCGACGTGATGGATGCGATCGAGGTCCCGTTCCGAGGACGGATCATCGCTTATCCGGCCGTTCAATACGGCAGCGAGGAGAGCGCGGCGGCGCTCGGCCCGCTCGTCGCGAACCTGAAGAAGGCGGGCTTCCGCTATGTGGTGGCGGCTTCGGCGGCGCTGCGGCTGGACGGGCTGGCTGAAGCCGATCTGACGATCGGGCCGGGCGAGGACGGCAGCCTGCCGGACGCGGAGCGCATCCGCAGCGAGATCCGCCGGCTCTGGAACGCCTGATCAAAGAGCAAAGGAAGGGCTTCGAGCGCGTATAGAGACGGCCCTTTTGGGGGAAACCATGTCTCAGGGAATGATTGTTAACTGCGCGTGTCGAAAGCAGGGGCAATTGTGACAAATTAGCAACAAACATGGGAGCGATTTTTGAACATTGAACTTCCAAATTCTTGACGCTCCTATATGACTGACGTATGATAGGAATTGCTTGGTTCGACACGGAATGTCTGGCGGACAAGGCATCCGAAATGGTTGCAAAGGGGGTTGAACAGATGAGTAATCACGAGTATCAGGAGACCGCGCATACTCCCGTAAAACGCAAGGAAATGTCCCGCAGGCAGTTTCTCGCGTACACCCTCGGAGGAGCAACTGCATTCATGGCAGGCGGCGCCGTGCTGCCGATGATCCGGTTCGCCGTTGATCCCCTCTTGGAGAAGCGCGCGGGCGGCAGTTTCGTGAAGGTCGTGGAAGAGAGCAAGGTGAAGGTCGGCGAGCCGACCGAATTCAAGTTCAAGATCCATCAGGTGGATGCTTGGTATGTAAGCGATCCCGAGCAGGCGGCCTGGATCATGAAGGACGACAAAGGCAAGATCTTCGCCCTTTCGCCGGTGTGCAAGCATCTCGGCTGCACGATCGGCTGGAACACGACGACTGCTAATCAATATGTGTGTCCTTGCCACGGCGCGCATTACACGGTAGATGGCAAAAACCTGAGCGTGGCGCCGGCTCCGCTTGACGAGTACCAGGTCAAGGTCGAGAACGGTTTCGTCTACTTGGGCGATATCATCCCCAACACGCGGGTTTAATGGGAGGCGTTAGTTCCGATGTTTAAAAGCGTATACAACTGGATCGACGAGCGTCTTGACGTAACGCCGCTGTGGCGGGATGTAGCGGACCATGAAGTGCCGGAGCATGTCAACCCGGCCCATCACTTTTCCGCTTTCGTCTATTGCTTCGGGGGACTGACGTTCTTCATCACGGTCATCCAGATCCTTTCCGGCATGTTCTTGACGATGTATTATGTGCCGGACATCATCAATGCTTATGCCAGCGTCGACTACCTGCAGCACAAGGTGCCGTTCGGCTCCATCGTACGCGGCATGCACCACTGGGGCGCGAGCCTCGTCATCGTCATGATGTTCCTACATACGCTGCGCGTCTTCTTCACGGGCTCCTACAAGGCGCCTCGCGAGATGAACTGGGTCGTAGGCGTGCTGATCTTCTTCATCATGCTCGGCCTCGGCTTCACGGGCTACCTGCTGCCGTGGGACAACAAGGCATACTTCGCCACCAAGGTCGGCATCCAGATCGCGGACTCCGTGCCTTACATCGGGGAGTATATCAAGATCTTCCTGCAAGGCGGCGAGATCGTAGGCGCGACGACGCTGACCCGCTTCTTCGCGATCCACGTGTTCTTCCTGCCCGGCGCCCTGCTGGCTCTGCTGGCCGCGCACTTCCTGATGATCCGCAAGCAAGGCATCGCGGGTCCTCTATAACCGAGAGGAGGGACCTAAATGGCTCACGGCAACAAAGACGAAAAGGTCGTTTATGTCGGCGACTCCCGGGTGCGCAAGCCTTCCGGAGTAGTGGCGGTGCCGCCGGACTATACTTCCTTCCCCGGCCGTTCGGAAGCGTTCATCCCGAACTTCCTGCTCAAGGAATGGATGGTCGGCTGCGTCGTCCTGGTCGGATTCCTCGTCCTGACGATCGCCCATCCGGCTCCGCTCGGCTATCCGGCGGATCCGACCAACTCGGCGTTCATTCCGATTCCGGACTGGTACTTCCTGTTCCTGTACCAGCTGCTCAAGTATCCTTGGGTGTCCGGCGATTATGTCGCTTGGGGCGTTGTCGGCATTCCCGGCGTCGCGTTCGGCTCGCTGATGCTGGCTCCGTTCCTGGACACCGGCAAGGAGCGCCGCTTCTACCGCCGTCCGATCGCGAGCGCGCTCATGCTGCTCTCGCTCGTCGCCTGCTTCTATCTCACCAAGGTGAGCTGGGACTTCTACCAGCATGAGCTTGAAGTCACCGGCACGGTGCCGGAGCATATCACCCGCGAGGAAGAAGCGCGCGAAGCGGCCATGTCCGGCAAGGAGCCGCCTTCGGCGACGAAGCCGGTCGAGGAGGTCGCTCTGGTCGACGCGGACAACGCGGACGTCAAGGCGATCATGGAAAAGGCCGGCTGCCTCCAATGCCACGGCACGGACCTCAAAGGCCAAGCCGGAGCGAAGATTCCATCGCTGCATGGCGTCGGCGACCTGCTGACGAAGGAAGAGCTGGCTGACATCGTCACGAACGGCAAAGGCGCGATGCCGGCGTTCGGCGAACAGCTCTCCTCCGAAGAAATCAACACGCTGGCCGACTGGCTGGCGAAGCAAAAGGCTGCCGGCGAGTAAGTCTCGGCAGAGCGAGAGACCTGACTGTCCTTCGGCAGTCAGGTCTTTTCTGTACCGATTCCGGCATCAAAGGAGGAACCAACGATGGGAATCAAGCTGGATCGCAGCCTGCTGCTGTATCGGCCGTTCCTGTGGACGCTGTTCATCGTCAACGCGCTTGGGACTGTCTACGGCTACTATTGGTATGCTCATCAGCTCGAGCAGACCGTCCGCGACGGACACCCCTGGTGGCAAATCGTCTTCGTGCCCGACAGTCCTACCGCCAGCCTCTTCTTTACGCTGGCGCTGCTCTACCTGCTGTTTCCGCCCGCATCGCCTGGACGGGGAGCGCGGCTGCTGCGCTCGGCGATCGAGGCGCTTGGCGTCGTCACCTCGATCAAGTACGGCATCTGGGCGGTCTCGATGATCTTGGCCGGCGCCTCCCAAGGGGAGCCGCTGGAGCCGCAGCATTACATGCTGATGGCTTCGCATCTCGGGATGGCGGTGGAAGCGCTGCTTTATCTGCCGTTCTTCCGGTTCCGCAGAGCTGCCGCGGCGTTCGCGCTCGGCTGGCTGCTGCTGAATGACTACAATGACTACACCTTCGGCATCTTCCCTTATTTGCCGGGGCCGCTGTACGACTATGTGCCCGAGGTGCGGACCTTTACGGTCGGGCTGACCGTGTTCAGCTTCCTCGTCACGATGCTCGGACTGGCGCTGCTGCGGAGGGAGCGAGACGGGCGCGGCCGCTGACCGGGGCTAGGGCTTGCCGGCGCTGCCGCTGATCCGATTCGAGGTGCGTGGATCCGCCATCATAAACCTGCCTGTCCCTGCATAAAGTAGGACAGACAGGGAGGGATAAGCATGTCAAGACGATGGTGGGCAGCCATAGCAGCGGGCTTGGCGGCTGCCCTTCTGCTGCATGGCGCCGCGCTGGCGGCCGCGGCGAGCCGTGCTTCAACCGCAAACGAGGACGACCTGGGCCTTCGCGCCAAGCAGGAGAGGTTCCAGGCGGCAGCCGACCGATTCTATGAATCGGTCATGGCTGCGGACCGCAACGGCATTTTTTATACCCTGCGGGATGCGGCGGCGACAGCCGGCGACAGCGTGCTGCGTCGGAGCGGCGGCGAGCTCGGATGGATCGCCGTCGACGAGGCGCTCCTCGAGGCGGAGGCGGCAGCGAGCCGCCGATCGGAAGCGGATCGGCTGCTGGCGGCGGCATCCAAGCTTCGCCTGGCCGCGGACAGCCTGACCGGCGGCGACGACGCGCTCTGGCTGCAGTACCGGCCGGTTCTCAAGGAGGACGCGCGCCAGCTCGTCATCGCTTGGACGACGTCGGGCGCGTCCGGGACCGGCACGGCGGAGGCGCGGATGAAGACGCTCCAGCAGCATTGGGAGCTGGTCGAGCCTTCCGCTCTGTTGATGAGGGACAAGGCGTTGACCGAAGCGATGCGGGACAGCATCGCCTACAGCTCGCGGCTGCTGACCTCGCATGACGGGACCCGGACGGGCTGGGCCGTGCAGTCGTTCGAGTCGTTGTCGGCCGCCGCGGATCGGCTGTTCCTGGCGAGCGGCGGGGAGGGCGGCTATCTTGCTGCCGATGCGCTTCCTCATCCGCTGCCCCCGCACTCTGGCGGAGGATGGCTGATTTATACGATCGTGCCGCTCATCTGCGCCTTGCTCACGTACGTCGGCTGGTCGAACTATCGGCAAGGGCAGCATGGCGTCATCGTGCTCCCGGCGCGGCCGGAGCGTCCGAGCCGCAACGGAGTCGTCCGCAAATGACGGCTCGACATCAAAAAGCCCTTCCGTCTGCGCAGACGGAAGGGCTTTTTGGCTTGATGCTCTAGAGGGGAGGAGAGAGCCGCAGCGGCTACGCCTCTTCCTTGAAGCCCTCGCCGAGCACGTCGTGGACGTCGCTGATGACGATGAAGGCGCGCGGGTCGATCGTCTTCACGATGAGGCGCAGCGAGCGGATCTCGCTGCGGGAGACGACGCAATAGAGCATGTTGCGCTGCACCTTGGAATAGGCGCCGACGGCGGGAATGAGCGTCACTCCGCGCTCGAGCTCGACCGTAATGCGCTCGGCGATCTCATCGCCTTTTTCGCTGATGATCGAAAATGCCTTGGCGGCATAGGCGCCCTCCTGGATGAAGTCGATCAGCTTGGAGGCGATGAAGACGGCGACAAGCGTGTACAGCACGTTCTGCTTCGGGATGTAAAGAAGCGAGATGCCGATGATGATCGCGTCGAATGACAGGATGATCTGGCCCATGCTCCAGCCCTTGGCGCGGTTGATGATGCGGGCGGCGATGTCGACGCCGCCGGTCGTGCCACCGAAGCGGAAGACGATGCCGAGGCCGCCGCCGAGCGTCACGCCTGCGTACAGCGCGGCGAGAATGAGGTCATGCTCGGCGTAGAACGGCTCGATCCAGCCCGACTCGATGCCCCTTTCGAAAATGAACAGGAACAGCGAGAGGCTGACGGTGCCGACGATCGTCATGACCATCGGCAGCCGTCCGAGGATGCGCAGTCCCACGAAGAAGAGCGGAATGTTGAGCAGCAGCGTCGTAATGGACAGCTTCCACCCGAACGCGTAGTTGAGCAGGACGGCGATGCCGGTGACGCCGCCCTCCATGAGCTGGTTGGGCAGCAGGAAATACTGCAGGCCGAAGGCATAGATGGCGGTTCCGAGCAGGACGGGGAGGATGGACTTGTACAAATAGCGGTAGGCAAGATTGGACATGGCGGTTTTCTCCTTGGCTTCAGCGGTCTGAGCGGGCAGCCTCATGCGGCTTTCCCTATATTGTGTTCAAAACTGCTTTAGGATAACATAGGTAAAGATACGTTGCAAAAAGGGGACAGCCGCATGGACGAAAAATCCCTCGCTGAAATCCAGCGCGAGGTAGACCGCTACATAGGCCAATTCAAAGAAGGCTACTTCAGCCCGCTGTCGCTCGTGGCGAGACTGGCGGAGGAAGTCGGCGAGCTGGCGCGAGAAGTGAACCATACGTACGGCGAGAAGCCGAAAAAGCCGGACGAGGCGGACAACTCCATCGAAATGGAGCTGGGCGACATTCTGTTCATCCTGAACTGCTTCGCCAACTCGCTGGACATCGACCTGACGAAGGCGCATGACGCCGTCATGCACAAATTCAATACGCGCGACGCCGACCGCTGGACGCGCAAAAACGGCGAACCGCAATAAAGCCCCGGGCATATGCTGTTACCATCACCCTAGCGCAAGGAAGGTGGGCGGATGGACGGGGAAGGCTGCATCAAAAAAGCGTATGAATGCATCTTGAACGGCGATTTCGATGGAGCGATCGAGTGGTTCCTGCAGGCCATCCAGCTGGAGCCTCGGAACGCTTCCTTTCATTATAAGTGCTCGGTCTCCTGCGCTCGGAGCGGACGGTGGGAGCTGGCTCTCCAGCATGCGGCCAAGGCATGCGAGCTGAAGCCGGACCATGAGGAATACCGCTATCATCTGGACGTCGTCGAGGCGAGGCGGCTCGTATCCGACGCCAAGCTGATCATGGCCTCCGAGTCGGGCTCCGCGTCGGAAGCGATGGAGTTCCTGCAGGAGGCCCGCATCCTCGACCCGCTTCAGGCCGAGGCCTGCTATCTCGCCGCGGTCTGCTGCATGCAGCTCGGCCGGCTGCAGGAAGCGCGGCTGCTCGCGGCAGAGGCTTGCCGCCTGGAGCCGGCGATGGAGGAAGCGAGGCAGCTGAATCGTCAGCTCAAGCGGATGCTGAGGCGGCGAGGGAGGGATTGACCGTCCCTGCCGCCTTTTATTTCTGAACCGAGGTGATCATCAATGTCAACCCCAATCAAAGTCGCGGTGGCCGGCGCATCCGGCCGCATGGGCCGCGAAGCCGTCAAGCTGGTGCTGCAGGAGGAAGGGCTTCAGCTGGCCGGCGCGATGTCTCCATCCGCAGGCGCCGTCGACGCGGGACGCCTGGTCGGCCTGGACGAGGCCGGCGTCAAGGTCGTGCCTACGCTCGAGGCGATGCTGTCCTCCGCCGACATCGACGTGCTCGTCGACTTCACCGTGCCGCAGGCCGTATACGCCAACACGCTGGAAGCGATCACGCGCGGCGTCCGGCCGGTCGTCGGCGCCACCGGCTTCACGCCAGCCCAGATCGAAGAGCTGGACGAGCTGTGCAAGCAGCAGAAGATCGGCGGGCTGATCGCGCCGAACTTTTCGATCGGAGCCATCCTGATGATGAAATTCGCCGCCGAGGCGGCTAAATACTTCCCGCATCTCGAAATCATTGAATATCATGGCGACCAGAAGCTTGACGCTCCGTCCGGAACGTCGATCAAGACGGCCGAGCTCATCTCCGCCGCCCGCAAGGAGCTGCGGCAAGGCAATCCGAGCGAGGAGGAGACGATCGAGGGCTCGCGCGGCGGCTATTACGACGGGTTCCGCATCCACAGCGTGCGTCTTCCGGGCGTGTTCGCCCAGCAGGAGGTCGTCTTCGGAGCGTTCGGACAGTCGCTCAAAATCCGCCACGACTCCTATGACCGCGCCGGCTACATGCCGGGCGTCGCGCATGCCGTCCGCAAAGTAATGACCTACGAGGGCATGGTGTACGGCTTCGAGCATATCATGGACGACTAAGGAACGATTCCTGGAAAACTTCAGCCTGTCAGGCCGTAAAGGAGCTGGAATAGATGCTGCAAATCGCATTCATCGCGCATGACCGCAAAAAGGACGAAATGGTCAACTTCGTCACCGCCTACGAGGAGGCGTTCAAAAACGCCAAGCTGTATTCCACCGGGACGACGGGCTCCCGCATCATGGAAAAGACGAGCCTGCAAATCAAGCGCTTCATGAGCGGCCCGCTCGGCGGGGACCAGCAGATCGGAGCGCTTGTCGCGGAGGATGAGCTTGATCTCATCATCTTCCTGCGCGATCCGCTCATGGCTCAGCCGCATGAGCCGGACATTACCGCCTTGCTTCGCCTGTGCGACGTGCAAGGCATCCCGGTGGCGACGAACATCGCGACCGCCGAGCTGCTCGTCAAGTCGATGATGCGCGGAGACTTCGCCTGGCGCGAGCTCGTGCACAAGTACAAGCCGGAGTAAGCGGATGGACGCTCAACAGAGTCAAGTCGATCTGCTCGTATTCGGCGCCCACGCGGACGATGCCGAGATCGGCATGGGCGGCACGATCGCCCTCCATGCCCGGCAAGGGTGGCGCGTCGGCGTCTGCGACCTGACGCGCAGCGAGATGAGCTCGAACGGAGATCCGGTGCTGCGCGCCGAGGAGGCGGCGGAGGCTTCCCGCATCCTGGGCTTGGCCTATCGGGGCTGCCTCGGCTTGCCGGACCGCGGCCTGACGGGGGACGCGGAGCAGATCGCCGCCGTCGTCCGCGAGATTCGGCTCCGCCGGCCGCGCGTCGTCTTCGCGCCGTACTGGCAGGACCGCCACCCCGACCACAACGCATGCAGCGCGATCGTCGAGGAAGCCGTATTCAACGCCAAGCTGCGCCGCTGCATGCCGGAGCTGCCTCCGGTCCAGGTGGAGCGGCTCGTCTATTACTACATCAACGACCAGCGCGATATCGCCCTGACGGTCGACGTCACGGCGGAGATCGGGACCAAGCTCGACGCTCTGGCCGCCTATCGCTCGCAGTTCGAAGCTGCCGGCGGCGACCGCGTCGAGACGCCGCTGACGCAGGGATACGTGCAGCGGGTCGAGTACCGCGATTATTTGACGGGACAAGCCGCCGGCTGCCGCTATGCGGAAGGCTTCGCGCTGAAGCGCCCGCATCCGGTGTCGAGCTTTCTCGAAGCTTGATGATTAATGGCTCCGAGCCGCGAATACAATGATAGCATCAGGCATCCACGCCGAAGCCGGACCCGGACCCGGTTCCGGCTTCACCTAGGAGGAACGATCATGTCCAGAAAACTGAAGATCGGCATCACGTGCTATCCGACCCTCGGCGGATCCGGGGTCGTGGCGACCGAGCTCGGCAAGCTGCTCGCGGAAAAAGGGCATGAAATCCATTTCATCACGCACAGCATTCCGTTCCGCCTCGGCCAGTTCCACAAGAACATCTTCTATCACGAGGTCGAGGTCAACCAGTATTACGTTTTCCGCTATCCGCCGTACGATCTGAGCCTCGCCAGCAAGATGGCCCAGGTCGCCGCGATGCAGAACCTGGATCTGCTGCATGTGCATTATGCGGTGCCGCATGCCGTATGCGCCTTCCTCGCCAAGCAGATGATGAACGGCTCCGGCCTGAAGACGGTGACGACGCTGCACGGGACCGACATTACGGTGCTGGCCCAAGACGAGTCGCTGAAAAGCCTGATCCGCCTCGCGATCAACGAAAGCGACGCCGTCACCGCCGTATCCAAGGATCTCATCCGCGAGACGCGCGAGCTGATGGACATTACGCGTGATATCGACCTGACGTACAACTTCGTCGACAAGCGCGTCTACTACCCGCGAGACACGGGCTCGATGCGGGATGACTACGCCTTGCCGCATGAAAAGATCCTCATGCATATTTCCAATTTCCGTCCGGTCAAGCGCGTCGGAGACGTCATTGATATTTTCCGCCGCGTCAATGAGCATGTCCCCTCGAAGCTGCTTTTGGTCGGAGAAGGGCCTGAACTGTCGCGAATCCAGTTTCAGATTCAGGAGATGGGGCTGGAGGACCGCGTCCATTTCCTCGGCAAGCAGGAGGATGTGGCGCAGATCATCTCGCTCGCCGACCTGCTGCTGCTGCCGTCCGAAAAGGAAAGCTTCGGGCTCGTCGCCCTCGAGGCGATGGGATGCGGCGTCCCGACGATCGGCTCGACCGCAGGCGGCATCCCCGAGCTTGTGGCGCATGAGCGGACCGGATTCCTGTCGCCGGTCGGAGATACGGCGGACATGGCCCGCAACGCCGTCCGCCTGCTGACGAACGAGGCGATGTATGAGCAGTTCCGCGAGGCGTGCATCAAGCGCTCCTGCGAGGAATTTTGCAACGACCGGATCACGCTCGAATACGAAAAGATCTATTACCGGGTGCTCGGACTCGAGGCGGAGCTCCCGATGCAGGCTTGCCGCGGATGAAAGGCGGATCCATCCCGCTCGATCCGCAGATGCAAGCGGCGCTGCCGGTGCTGCTTCGGCTCGAGGAGGCCGGCTTCCAAGCGGTCTTCGTCGGCGGGTGCGTGCGCGACCTGCTGCTCGGCCTGCCTTTGCATGACGTGGACATCGCCTCCTCGGCGACGCCGGAGGAGGCGATGGAGCTGTTTCCCGATGCGATTCCGACGGGACTGCGGCACGGGACGGTGACCGTCCGGCACGGCGGACGGCTTTACGAGCTGACGACCTTCCGGACGGACGGCGAGTACGGCGATGCGAGGCGGCCGGACGAGGTCCGGTTCGTTCGCAGCCTGGAGGAGGATCTGCGGCGGCGGGACTTCACGATCAACGCGATGGCGATGGATCGGAGCGGAAGGCTGACCGATCCGTTCGGAGGCCAAGCGGATTTGCGGAACCGGACGCTGAGAGCGGTCGGCGCGGCTGAGGAACGCTTCGCCGAGGATGCCTTGCGGCTGCTGCGCGGCATCCGCTTCGCCGCCGTCTACGGGCTGAGCTTCGCTCCGTCCGCCTGGCGCGGGCTGAAGGCCGGGCGCGAAGGAATGCGGCTGATCGCGATGGAGCGGGTCGGCGCCGAGCTGGACAAGCTGCTGGCCGGCGGCGGGCTTGCCCGCGGGGCGGCGCTGCTGGCCGCGTCGGGGCTGGCGGATCGATTCAAGGAACCGATTCCGGCGCTGGCGCGGGCGGCTGGCGCCTGCTCTGCGCATGGACGCGGACTGGCCGCGCCGCTGCAGGCGGCGAGCCGGCTGCAGCGGCCGGACGACGGCTGGGCGGCGCTGCATCTGCTGCTGGGACTGACGGCAGATCAGGCGATGCAAGGCTTCGCGGACGAAGCGAAGATGAGCTTTGCGACGCTGCGGTTCAGCTTGGCCCGCCAGGAGCGGCTTGCCGCCGTGCTGGCGTTCCATGCGGGCGTGCAGCGGCTCGGCCGCGATCCGCAGCGGGACGGCTTGGCGCGGCTCGTGCTGGAGCTTGGCGAGGAGCCGGTCCGCGAGGGGCTGGCGTTTCTTGCCGCGGCGGAGCGGGCCGGCCTGGCGCCGCAGCTGTTTCCCGCCGGCGCGGCGCCGCCAGCCGCCCTCCTGAGCGGCTGGCTGGAGCAGCTGCCCGCCCGCACGCTCAAGGAGCTGGCGATCGACGGCCGGCTGCTGCAGCGGCAGCTCGGCCGCCGGCCCGGGCCTTGGCTGGGGCCGCTGCTGAAGCGGCTGCTGGAGGCGGTCATGCTCGGCGAGGCGCCGAACGAGACGGAAGCGCTGGCGAAGCTGGCTGTTTCCTGGATGGAAGGAGAGTAGGGACATGGATCTGGAAAGGCTGCTGGAGCTGTTCGAGGAATCGGGCGAGCGCTTTCGCTCCGGCGAGGAGGTGAGCCGCGAGCTCGGCGTCAGCCGGACCGCGGTATGGAAAGGCATCCGCCGGCTGCAGGACCAGGGCGTGGAGTTCGAAGCCTCGCGCAAGCTCGGCTACCGGCTCGTCGGCCGTCCCGAGCCGCTGGATGCGGAGTCGATCGGCGCGCAGCTGCGGACGGAGAGCTTCGGCCGCAGGCTTGTCGTGCTGGACAAGATCGACTCGACGCAGAACGTCGCCCAGCAGCTCGCGCAGCAAGGCGCCGAGGAAGGCACGCTCGTCATCGCCGAGCAGCAGCTGAGCGGCCGCGGGCGCATGGGCCGGGGCTGGGTGTCGCCGTACGGCAAAGGGCTCTGGATGAGCCTGATCCTGCGGCCGCAGCTGCCGGTCGGCAGCGCGCCGCAGCTGACGCTGCTGGCCGCGGTCGCGCTCTGCCGGACGCTGCGCGCGGAGACCGGGCTCGATATCGGCATCAAGTGGCCGAACGACCTGCTCGTCGACGGCCGCAAGCTGAGCGGCATCCTGCTGGAGTCGGCCGCCGAGGACGAGCGGCTCCGGCATGTCGTGGCCGGCATCGGCATCAGCGTCAACCTGAGCGAGGCCGACTATCCGCCGGAGCTGCTGGACAAGGCCGTCTCGCTGCGCATGGCCGCCGGCCGCAGCTTTTCGCGCGGCGCCCTGGCGGCGGCGTTCCTGCTCGAGTGGGAGCGGCTGTACCGGCTCTATTTGGCCGAAGGCTTCGGCTTGGTGCGGACGCTCTGGGAGGCGCTGTCGGTCTCGCTGCATCGCGAGACGGAGCTCCGCACGCCGCAGGGCGACATCGTCGCGACTCCGCTCGGCCTGCATGAGTCCGGCGCGCTGATCGTCCGGATGGCGGACGGTTCGGAGCGGACGCTGTTCTCGGCCCAGATGGGCGAGCCGATCCGGGCGTGATCGGCGTGCAAGCGCCTTCGGCCTTCGTTTACGCATGCGGCTCGATCTGCTATACTGGGTGTGACCAGGCGGTATCAAGGGCCGATAGGCCGGAACCGCACTGGCGCAGCCGGGCAGACGGCTCCATAAGTCTGCTGCTTCATAAGAAGGCATGAACGCGGGAGCGAGAGCTCGGCGCGCGGAGCCGCATGACGGACCGTGACGGCGAGAGGAGCGCTGCCGGCAGGACATCCTTTTTCGGGCTGGACTTTTTAGCAGAGGCTAAAAGGTTTTTTTGTGTTCACACTAAGCCAAGAGGTTCCGAAAGGGGAAAACGAACATGAAACAAGCGTTGACGACAACCAAGCTGCAGCGGATGAAAAGAGAGGGCGTGCCGATCACGATGCTGACGGCGTACGATTATCCTTCCGCCAAGCTGGCCGAGGAAGCGGGAGTCGACACATTGCTGGTCGGCGACTCGCTGGGCAATGTCGTGCTCGGCTACGACACGACCGTGCCGGTCACGCTGGAAGATATGATTTATCATGCGCGATCCGTCGCCCGCGGGGCGGCGAATACGTTCCGCATCGTCGACATGCCGTTCATGACGGCGCGGATCAGCCGCGAGCATACGCTGCAGGGAGCGGCGCGGCTCATGCAGGAAGGGCATGCCCACTCGGTCAAGATCGAGGGAGGCGCCGAGGTGGCCGAGCATGTGAAGGCTTGCGTCGATGCCGGCATCCCCGTCATCGGCCATATCGGCCTGACGCCGCAGTCGGTCCACCAGATGGGCGGCTACAAAATTCAAGGCAAGCTCGAGGCTGAAGCGGCCCGGCTGCTGGACGACGCGCTCGCGCTGCAGCAGGCCGGCGCCTATGCGGTCGTGCTGGAGCTCGTGCTCGGGCCGCTGGCCGAGGACATCTCGCGCCGGCTCGACATCCCGACGATCGGCATCGGCGCCGGCGCCGGCTGCGACGGCCAGGTGCTCGTCTACCACGACGTCATTCAATATGCCTCGCCCTATACGCCCAAGAAGTTCGTCAAGACGTATGCCGATGTCGGCACGCAGATCCGCGAGGCGCTCGGCGGCTTTGTCGAGGACGTGAAGGCTCGCCGCTTCCCGACGGAGGAGCATACGTTCGGCGTGTCCGCCGCGCAGCCGGCTGCCGTTTATGGAGGAGGCTCCAAATGAGCGTGCTGACGGAAGCGAAGCCGAAGGCGCCGATCGTCGCGCGCACGGTAGCCGAGCTGAAAGGGCTGCTGCGCGAGCGCCGCGAGCGCGCGCCCGGCCTGCAGACGGGCCTCGTGCCGACGATGGGCTATCTGCATGACGGCCACGGCAGCCTCATCCGCCGCAGCGCTGCGGAAAACGGGCTGACGGTGCTGTCGATCTTCGTCAACCCGCTGCAGTTCGGGCCGACGGAGGATCTGGACCGCTATCCGCGCGACGAGGCCCGCGATCTCGAGGTCGCGCGCCGCGAAGGGGCGGACATCGTATTCATGCCGAGCGTCGAGGAGATGTATCCTCGACGTCCGCTGACGCGAGTGCTCGTCAGCGACGTGACAGAGGCGCTATGCGGCGCCTCCCGGCCGGGCCACTTCGACGGCGTCGGCACGGTCGTCGCCAAGCTGTTCCACCTCGTCGCTCCGACGAAGGCCTATTTCGGCCTCAAGGACGCGCAGCAGGTCGCCGTCGTGCGTCAGATGGCCGACGACCTGAACTTCGACGTCGAGATCGTGCCTTGCCCGACGCTGCGCGAGCCGGACGGACTTGCGCTCAGCTCGCGCAACGTCTACCTGTCGCCGGAGCAGCGCGCCGAGGCGCTCGTGCTGTCGCGCACGCTGGACAAGGCGAAGCAGTGGGCGTCGGAGCCGGGCATGACGGCCGGCGAGCTGCAGCGCCGCGCGCGCGAAGCGATCTTGCGCTCGCCGCTCGCCGACATCGACTACGCCGAGCTGCGGCTGTACCCGTCGCTCGCCGCGATCCCTCCGGAGCAGCCGCTGAGCGCCGCGCTCGGGCAGTCGGAAGCGCTGCTGGCGCTCGCGGTCAAATTCGGCGGCACCCGGCTCATCGACAACGCGATATTTCCCAAGAAGGGAGCCTGAACCCGATGCAACGCACCATGATGAAATCCAAGCTGCACCGCGCGACCGTGACGGAAGCGAACCTGAACTATGTGGGCAGCATCACGATCGACGAGGACCTGATGGAAGCGGCCGATCTGTGGGCCAACGAAAAGGTCCAGATCGTCAACAACAACAACGGCGCCCGTCTGGAGACGTACGTCATTCCGGGACCGCGAGCCAGCGGGGTCATCTGCCTGAACGGCGCCGCCGCCCGGCTCGTGCAGCCCGGCGACAAGATCATCATCATTTCCTACGCTTCGATGGAAGAAGCGGAAGCCCGGACCTATCGGCCGCGCGTCGTCATTTTGAACGAGGACAACCGGCCGGCCGAGGTGATGGATCACGAGGTGCACGCCGTTATTCGGTAAGCGAGCTTCCTGATGCGTCCGCCTCAGGGAACTGCCGCCGCCGGGTATAGGGGGGGCGCTTCGGAAGCAGAATGAGGGTACGGCTTCGCAGCCGCGCATTTATGACGATTCCTTTCCCCTCATTCCATAGCCGAAGGCGGTGTGAACGGATGTTTGAGCCGATGTTTGCCGTCATGAACGAGATGCTGGACGACATCATGCTTCGCTGTCCCGGCTGCAGTCCGAACGAGCGCGAGCAGCTGCTGAAGCAGCTGATCCACCTTCGCGCGGCAAGCGATCAATTCATCGAGGAATGGCTGGCCTTCGAGGAAAAGCTGGCGGACTTCCAGGACGCTTATCCGCAGGAGGCCGCAGCCGCAGGCCTCGGCGGCGGCCTGTCCGGCCTGTCTCGCGCGAGCGAGCCGCAGTCCGGCCGCAGCCGAGGGGGCGAAGCCGCCGCTTCCCGCTTCGCCAAGCCTCAGCTGCCGCTCATGCAGGAGCCTCCGGGCTCTGGCGGCTCAAAGCAGCCCGCAGCCCCGGGGCAGCAGCCGCAGGCCGACACGGGACTGCTGCCCCCGGCGGCCGGCGTGCCGGAGCCGGTGTCGGACGAGGAGCTCGCGGCATGCGTCGCCAAGGGTCAAGGCTATTTCAACCTGTTCATGTTCCCCCAGGCGATCCGCCATTTCGCGGATGCGGTGCGGCTCGCCCCGGAATGCAATCTGGCTCGCCTGTACTTGGCGATGTCGCTCATGCACACGAAGCAGTGGAACGACGCGGAGCTGCATTTCAAGCTGCTCGCCACGCTGACGGAGCATCCGCGCTGGCAGGCGATCAGCTTCAACGCGCTAGGCTGCATCCAGGCGGTGCGGCTCAACATGGAGCTTGCGGAACGGCTGTTCCGTCAAGCGCTCAAGATGGATCCGAGCTTCGAGGATCCGGCTATCAACCTCAAGTCATGCCATCAGGCGCATGGGCCCTTATCCCTTTATTTCGGAAGCGCGGAGCTGACTTGATCGGAGAGGAAGATCGGCTGTCAATGAATTATGCGGTACTCGACGTGGAAACGACCGGGACGAACGCCTCGGAAGATGATCTCATACAAATCGGCCTCGTGCTGATGGACGAAGAGTTCAATGTCGTACAGACACTGAGCTCTTTCGTGCGTCCGAGCAGGGGGATCCCTGCCTTCATCACCCAGCTGACGGGCATCGACGACGAGATGGTGCGGGACGCTCCGGAGCCGGACGAGCTGCTGCTCGAGCTGATCCCGCTGCTGGACGATGCCGTGCTGGTCGGACATAATGTCGGCTTCGACGCCGGCTTCCTTAATATGGCGCTCGACCGCGCCGGCTATTCGCCGTTCGCCGGCCGCAGGCTTGATACGGTCGAGCTGCTGCGGATGCTGTTCCCTTCGCTGCCGTCGTATCAGCTCGGAGCCGTATCGGAGCAGTTCGGCATCCGCCACGACCAGCATCACCGGGCGGACAGCGATGCGATGGCGACGGCGATCCTGTTCTCGGAGTGCTTGAAAAAGCTCCGATCGCTGCCGCTGCTGACCGTCGAGCATCTGGCCTCCTTCATCCGGGACAGCGATCTCGGCTGGCTGCTGGCGCTCGAGCTTGAAGCCAAGCAGCTCCTCTCCGCGCTCGATACGGACTCCCACAAGTACTATCGCGGCGTGGCGATGTCGGCCGGGGACTGGACCGAGGAGGAGTCTGCCCGCGAGGAGGAGCAGGCCAATCCGCTTGCGGACGCCAGCTTCGAGGACTACCTGGAGATGGTCAAGACCGGCTTCGAGACGCTGTTTCCCGACTACGAGGAGCGCGAGGCGCAGACGACGATGTTCCGCGAAGTGAACGACGCCTTCGAGAACAGCCGGCATCTGCTGATCGAAGCCGGCACCGGCACGGGCAAATCGCTCGGCTATCTCATTCCTTCGCTCTATTTCGGAATCAAAAACGAGCGCAAGATCGTTATAAGCACGCACACGATCAATCTGCAGGAGCAGCTGCGCCAACGCGACCTGCCGCTGCTGCGCGACGTGCTGCCGTTCAAGTTCCGCGCAAGCGTCTTCAAGGGCCGGGGCAACTACATGTGCCTGCGCAAGTTCGAGACGCGGCTGCAAACGCTGGAGCTGGCGGCGGGCAGCGAGGAGCGGCAGACCGCCTCGCAGATGCTCGTCTGGCTCGGCGAGACGGAGACGGGCGACCAGGAGGAGCTGAACTTCGGCAACCGCGGCGCGGAGTTCTGGAACACGGTCTCCAGCGACGCGGATTCCTGCCTGAACCGCGCCTGTCCGTGGTTCAAGCGCTGCTTCTACCACCGGGCCAAGCAGGAGTCGAACCTCGCCGACATCGTCATCACGAACCATTCGCTGCTGTTCACCGACATCCGCGCCGACCACCGGCTGCTGCCGTCCTACGAATACCTCGTCATCGACGAGGGCCATCAGCTCGAGGAGGTGGCCGGCAAGCATCTGGGACAGCAGCTCGGTTTCTACGGCTTCCTCAACCTGGCGAACCGGCTGGCCAAGGATTCGAGGAACGGCCTGCTGCCCCAGCTGCGGATGCAGATCCAGGGCGAGGATGCCGACGAGGTCGCCAAATGGACGGAGCAGCTCGACGAGGTCATCCCGCGCTTCGGCTCGCTCAAGGATACGTGGGAAAAGCTGTTCGAGCTGCTGCAGGCGCTCGCTTCGCCGAGCGCTGGAGGCGGCGCGGCCGAGGCGGGACAGACGATCCTGCGGCTCAAGCCCGGCGCGCTCCCCAAAGCTTGGGAAGCGATCGAATTCGAGGAGTCGCTGTTCTTCAAGGAGATGAACCAGGTCGTCAAGGTGCTGGACAAGATGAGCTCGGACATGAAGGACAAGCTGGACGACCTGTCGCTGCAAGGCATGATCACCGATCTTGCCGGTGCGGTCAAGGACGCCGGGCGCATCCGCGACGAGCTCAAGGTGTTCGTGCGGGCGGACAAGCCGGAAATGGTGTACTGGATCGAGTCCTACCAGAGCGCGCGGACGAAGAGCGTGCAGCTGCATACGGTGCCGGCCGATGTGAGCGCGCAGATCCGGGAGCATTTTTTCGACAGCAAAAAAAGCGTCGTCATCACGTCGGCGACGCTGACCGTGCAGAAGACGTTCCAGTACGCCGCCGAGCAGTTCGGCTTGAAGCTTGGCGACGAGCGCCAGGCGCGCACGGTGCAGCTGCCTTCGCCGTTCCAGCACCGCTCGCAGGCGCTCGTCATGATCCCGCGCGACTTTCCCAAGGTAAAGGGAGCGGCTGCCGATCCGGCCTACATGGACAAGCTGCTCGGCTCGCTGGCCGCTGCGGCGGTCGAGACGGGCGGACGGATGCTCGTCCTGTTCACCAGCTACCGGATGCTGAAGGAAGTGTACGAGCCGCTCAAGGAAGCGCTAGCCGGAGCGGGCATCCAGGTGCTCGGCCAGGGAGTGGACAGCAGCAACCGCAGCAAGCTGACGCGGCTGTTCCGCCAGCAGCCGGCGTCGGTGCTGCTCGGCACGAGCAGCTTCTGGGAAGGCGTGGACATTCCCGGCGACGCGCTCGTCTGCCTGGCGATCGTGAGGCTGCCGTTCCAGCCGCCGAACCATCCGCTGCAGGAGGCCAAGGCGGAGCTGCTGCAGGAGGCGGGCCACAATCCGTTCATGAAGCTGTCGGTGCCGCAGGCGGTCATCCGCTTCAAGCAAGGCTTCGGCCGGCTCATCCGCACGTCCCGCGACAAAGGCATCGTGCTGCTGTACGATACGCGCGTCATCGATACCTTTTATGGAAAGCACTTCCTCTATTCGCTGCCAGGGCCTAAAATTGAAACGATGCATGCCGAGCAGTTCACTTCCCGCATGAGGGAATGGCTGCAGGACGAAGCGAAGGGGGCCGAGCAGCGATGAGCAAGCAGGGCAAACCGATATCCGAAGCGGTCGTGCGGCGGCTGCCGGTCTATCTGCAGGTGCTGAACGACCTGCATGTGCGCGACGTGCAGACCGTCAGCAGCCAGGAGCTCGGGCGCAAGCTCGATCTCAATCCCGCCCAGATCCGCAAGGATCTGGCTTACTTCGGGGAGTTCGGACGCAAAGGCGTCGGGTACGACGTCAACTATCTGATCGAGAAGATCCGCGGCATCCTGAAGCTCGACCAGCCGATGAAGGTCGCGCTCGCAGGCGCGGGCAACCTCGGCCATGCGCTGTGCAACTACAGCAGCTACCTCAAGGACAACATGAAGATCACGGCCGTGTTCGACGCGAGCCCGGCCAAGATCGGCATGCGGATCAACCGGCTCGAGGTGCTGCCGATCGAGCGGCTGCGGGACAAGGTGCGGGAGGACGGCATCCAGATCGGCATCATCACGGTGCCGGCCGCGGAGGCGCAAAACGTCGCCGACCGCTTCATCGAGGCGGGCGTGACGGGCATCCTCAACTTCGCGCCGGTCGTGCTCAAGGCTCCGGACAAGGTGCGGATCCACTACGCCGACTTCACGACGCAGCTGCTGAGCTTGGCCTACTATATGGATAAAGACGGGACGGATGAACATGAGCAAATGGTGGATTGAAAACGGGACGTTCGTGACGATGGACAAAGCCCAGCCGGTCGTGCGCGGCCATATGGTCGTCGACGGCGACCGCATCGTCTATATCGGAGAAGAGCGTCCGCAGGAGGCCGACGCGATCTCCGTGCGGATCGACGGCAGCCGGCGCGTCTACATGCCGGGACTGATCAACACGCATGGCCACGCGGCGATGTCGCTGCTGCGCGGCTTCTCGGACGACGAGGCGCTGCAGACGTGGCTGCAGGACTACATGTGGCCGATGGAAGCGAAATTTACGGACGCCGACGTCAAGTGGGGCACCTCGCTGGCCGTGCTGGAGATGCTCAAAAGCGGCACGACGACATTCGTCGACATGTACGACCGGATGGACCAGGTCGCCCAGGTCGTGGAGCGCTCCGGCATGCGCGGCGTGCTGATGCGCGGCGCGATCGGCCTTTGCCCGGAAGAGGTGCAGCGCGAGAAGCTGGCGGAGGCGGTCCAGTTCGCCAAGGACTGGAACGGCGCGGCGGACGGCCGCATCGCGACGATGATGAGCCCGCATGCGCCGTATACGTGCCCGCCGGCGTTCATCGAAGCGTTCGTGCAGGCGGCGCATGATCTCGACCTGCCGATGCATACGCATATGTCGGAGACGCGCGCCGAGGTCGAGCAGAACTTGCGCGAGTACGGCCTGCGCCCGGTGGCGCATCTCGACCGTCTCGGCCTGTTCTCCCGTCCGAGCTTCGTCGCCCATGCGGTGCATCTGACGGACGAGGAGATCGCGCTGCTCGCCGAGCGCGGCGTCGCCGTCTCTCACAATCCGGCCAGCAACCTGAAGCTCGCGAGCGGCGTGGCCCGCGTGCCGGAGCTGCTGAAGGCCGGAGTCGCCGTCTCGCTCGGCACGGACAGCGCGGCGAGCAACAACAATCTCGACCTGTTCGACGAGATCCGGCTCGCCGCGCTCGTCCACAAGGGCGTCAGCGGCGACCCGACCGTCGTGCCGGCGATGCAGGCGCTTCAGCTCGCGACGCTCGGCGGCGCGGCGACGATCCGGCAGCCGGAGCTCGGCGCGCTGAAGGCGGGACTCAAGGCCGACTTCATCTCGCTGGACGCCGACCAGCCGCATTTCTACCCGCGCACGGACATCGTCTCCCATCTCGTCTATTCCGCTTCGGGACGCGACGTGCGCGACGTCTGGGTCGACGGACGCCAGGTCGTGCAGGGCGGCGTCTGCCTGCTGCTCGACGAGGAGAAGATCCTGGCTGAAGCCGAAGCCTGCTACCGCAGGCTCGCCGGGGCCTGATGGCCCGCAGCCGCAGTCCTCGCTGGTACTTTACCCGCCGGGGCTGGACGGTCGTCGCCGTGCTGGCGCTGATCCTGCTGCTGGCGCTGATCCATGCCGAGCTGCGGAGCATCCAGCAGCCGGTCTGGCAAGGCGAGGCGCAGGCGGCGAGCTTGGCCAAGGAGCAGGCGGGGCTGACGGAGGTCGCCTCCGCCGAGAAGTATGTGTGGGACGAGCCGCTCTGGATCGTGCGCGGCAGCACCGCCGAAGGCCGCCAGCTCGTCGTCTGGCTGCTGCCGGAGCGGGCTCCCTATGCCGAGAATGCGGCGGAGAGCGCGACGGAGGAGGACATCCGCGCCAAGCTGCTCGCGGCGAAGCCGGACGCCAAGCTGCTCCATGTCCGTCCGGCCTGGCATCAGGGCTCGCCGGCATGGGAAGCGTACTACTCCCGGACAACGGACCAGCTGCGCTACTTTTACGAGTTCTACGACTTCAAGACCGGCGCCGAACGAGCCACGTATTCCTTGACCGCCAAACGTTCTTCCTGATTTGTTCACATTTGCCTGCCCTCTATCAAAGTCGAAGTGATATACTCATCGTATAGCAATTGTGATATACTAGAAGCCATCACAAGGCGCGAATACGCATGAGGACGGCCAGTCCGCTGGCCGCTTCGATCCTAAAGGGGGCTTTTTGCTTTGATCAAATGGAGGCTGCTGCCTTTTCTCGCCACTGTCGCCGTGTCGGCCGCGCTGCTGTTCGGAGGCTGGTACGCCTATCAGCAGACCGCTGTCGAACGTCCGCTCAGCAAAGCCGTACAAGCGCTGCCGGGCGTGTCATCCGCCCAACCCTCCCTTAGCCAGGATGTCGTCACGGTCAAGCTCACGCTGAACGGCGGAGCCGACCTTCGAACCATATATGAGCAGATCTCGCGTCAAGGCGCCTCGGTCATCGGCTCCCGCAAGCTGGTGCTGCAGGTCGACGGGCCGACGAGTCCGAAGCTGGAGGAGATCTGGTCGAGCCAGCTGTTCACGATCGCCGAAGCGATGGAGAACCGGGAGTACTCCCGCATCCCCGACGCGCTGGCGGCCATGCAAAAAAGCCATGAAGGACTTCGGGCGAAGTCTTCCATGGATCAGGCGAACGTTTATGTGACGCTGGAGTACGGCACGGATACGAAGTATGTCATTCTGCCCCGCGCGGGCGAGACGATGGGGGTATGGCCCAATGCCTAAGTACAGCGCCGAGATCGGCGCCGGCTTTTTGACCGCTCTGCTGGCCTTTCTGCTGTTCCGCGGCGTCAATGTCGTGCCGCTGCTGCTTGCCCTGTCGCTCGTCGGCGTGCTGTTCTTCGCTCTGCGCTCCAAGGGGCAGCTCGCCGCGGCAGGCGGCAGGCGGGACGCGACGGTCAAGACGTCCAAGCCTTTTTCCTTCGACGATATCGGCGGCCAGGACCGCGCCAAGGTCGAGCTGATCGAGGCGCTCGACTTTCTGGTCAAGCATGAGGAGATCAGCAAGCTCGGCATCCGTCCGCTCAAGGGCATCCTGCTGACCGGCCCTCCGGGCACCGGCAAGACGCTGATGGCCAAGGCGGCGGCGCAGTATACGGATTCGGTCTATCTCGCCGCCTCGGGCAGCGAGTTCGTCGAGATGTACGTCGGCGTCGGCGCGGGCCGCATCCGCGACCTGTTCAAGGACGCGCGCAAAAAAGCGCAGAAGGCCGGCAAGAAAAACGCCGTCATCTTCATCGACGAGATCGACGTCATCGGCGGCAAGCGCGACGGCGGCCAGCACCGCGAGTACGACCAGACGCTCAACCAGCTGCTGACCGAGATGGACGGCATCCATACGAACGACGCCCCGCGCATCCTCATTATGGCGGCGACGAACCGCAAGGAGATGCTCGACTCCGCTTTGCTGCGTCCGGGCCGCTTCGACCGCCATATCGGCGTCGAGCTGCCGGACAAAAAAGGCCGTCTTCATATCTTAACCATCCATGCCAAGAACAAACCGCTCGACGAGGCGGTCAGCCTCGACAAGATCGCCGAGGAGTCGTTCGGCTTCTCCGGCGCGCAGCTGGAGAGCGTGCTGAACGAGGCGGCGATCTATGCGATGCGCGAGAGCAGCGAGTCCGTGCGCCAGGAGCATCTGTCGATGGCGATCGACAAGGTGATGATGGGCGAGAAGACGGACCGCGAGTCCACCAAGGAGGAGCGGGAGCGGGTCGCGATCCACGAGCTCGGACATGCCATCGCCGCCGAGCTGGTGCGTCCGGGCAGCGTGTCGCAGGTCGCGCTCTCGCCGCGCGGAGGGGCGCTCGGCTACGTGCGCCACAATCCCGCGCAGGACCATTACCTCTACACGAAGGACTACCTGGAGTCGCAGATCATGATCGCGCTTGCCGGCGCCGCCGCAGAGGAGATGTTCTACGGCGGGCGCAGCACGGGCTCCAAGGGCGACTTCGACCAGGCGCTGAGCATCGTGCGCACGATGGTCGAGTGCGGGCTCACCGAGGCCGGCATCGTCGAGGACCGGATGCTGACGCCGGACCGCTGGGCGCAGATTACCGGCGGGGTGCTGGAGGGGCTGATGGCGCGCACCAAGGAGCTGCTCGGCTCGCGCCGCCCTCTGTTCGAGCATAGCCTCGCCATCCTGATCGAAAAAGAGACGCTTGGCGGCGAGCAGTTCCGCGAGCTGCTGCGCGAGGAGCAGCTCGTCGGCGCCTGAGCCGTCGGCAACGTCGCTTGACCTATGGATACATCCATCACAGACGGGCCGCCGGCCCGTCTTTTATGCTGTCTGGGGAGGCGCTCGGGCAGCGGCCGAGCGATGCGGCCAGGAATGCGCCAGACCGGGTCCGATTAGGGCGGATCTGTGACTTCCCATCGCCGCGCTGACGCATAAAAATCCAGCAGCGGCGCGGATTTTCGGTCACCGGATTGTGCAAAATACAGATTCGGGAACATTGTGCAGCAGCCCCTTGGAAAGGTATAATAAGGGGCGGCTTTAGAGAGAATAGAGGCTTTTCAGATTGGAGCGGACCTACTGTGAATTTTAGAAAGATCGGTGTCATCGGTGCCGGCACGATGGGCCAGAGCATCGCCGAAATGCTTGCGTACAAAGGCATGGACGTATTCCTCATGGAGCTTACGCCGGCCAAGCTGGAGCAGGGACTTCGCAGCATCGAGATCAGCCTGGACAAGCAGATCGAGAAATGGGCGCTGACGCAGGCGGAGAAGAAGCTGATCCTGAACCGCATCCACGGAGTGTCGGACATGAGCGACTTCTCCCAATGCGAGCTCATCATAGAGACGATCACCGAGGACCTGGAGCGCAAGAAGGCGATCATCGCCGCGGCGGACCGCGCCTGCCCGCCGGACGTCATCCTCGCGAGCAATACGTCGACGCTGTCGCTGACGGAGCTGGCGAGCGCGGCGGCGCATCCGGAGCGCGTCATCGGCATGCACTTCGTCTATCCGGTGTTCAAGGTCGATCTCGTTGAGATCGTGCGCGGCCTGCGCACGTCGGACGCGACGTTCAAGTCGACCAAGGGCTTCGTCGAGCAGGTGATCGACAAGAAGGGCGTCATGGTGTTCGAGTCGCCGGGCTTCATCACGACGCGGCTCATCTGCCTGTTCATCAACGAGGCGCTGCACATCCTCGAGGAGGGCGTCGCGTCGGTCGACGACATCGACAGCGCGATGCGGATCGGCTACTCGTTCCAGCACGGACCGTTCGAGATGGCCGACCGCTTCGGCCTCGACTCCGTGCATGCCGCGCTGGAGTCGATGTTCCGCGAGTACGGCGAGCTGAAATACCGCCCGTCGTTCATTCTCAAGAAGATGGTGCGGGGCGGACAGCTCGGCGTCAAGAGCGGCGCGGGCTTCTTCACTTACGATGAGGACGGTGACCGCGTATGAACATTCTCGTCATCAATGCGGGCAGCAGCTCGCTGAAGTACCAGCTTTACGACATGAAGGACGAGTCCGTGCTCGCGAGCGGGCGCGTCGAGCGGATCGGCATGGACTCCTCGATCGTCACCCATGAGCCGGAGGGCCGTCCCGAGGTGCGGATCGTCGACGAGATCCTGGAGCATACGAGCGCGATCAAGCGCGTGCTGGACATGCTCACCCATCCCGAGCACGGCGTGCTGAGCTCGGTGCAGGAGATCGACGCCGTCGGCCACCGCGTCGTGCACGGCGGCGAGGCGTTCAAGGAATCCGCCGTCGTCACGCCGGAGACGAAGCTGGAGATCCGCAAGCTGTTCGACCTGGCGCCGCTGCATAACCCGGCCCATATGATGGGCATCACGGCCGTCGAGGCGGTGCTGCCGGGCGTCACGCAGGCCGTCGTGTTCGACACGGCGTTCCATCAGACGATGCCGCAGCAGTCGTACCTGTATCCGGTGCCGATGGTGCTGTACAAGCGCCATGCGATCCGCCGCTACGGCTTCCACGGGACGAGCCACGCCTACGTCAGCGAGCGCGCCGCCGAGGTGCTTGGCCGTCCGCTGGAGGAGCTCAAGCTCGTCAGCTGCCATATCGGCAACGGCGCGAGCGCGACGGCGATCCTGCACGGCAAGTCGTTCGACACGAGCATGGGCATGACGCCGCTCGAGGGCCTCATGATGGGCACGCGCAGCGGCGATCTCGATCCGGCGATCGTGCCGTACACGATGAACAAGGAAGACCTGACCCTTTCCGAGGTCAACTCGATGCTCAACAAGCATAGCGGCCTGCTCGCCATCTCCGGGCTCAGCAGCGACATGCGCGAGATCACGGAGGCGATGTTCGACGGCGACAAAAACGCGAAGCTCGCCTTCGAGATGTACGCCTACCGGGTCAAAAAGTACATCGGCGCCTATGCGGCGGCGATGAACGGCATCGACGTGCTGCTGTTCACGGCCGGCGTCGGCGAGAACTCCGTCGTCCTGCGCGAGCATGTGTGCGACGGCCTGACGTTCCTCGGCATCAAGCTGGACAAGGAGCTCAACGCCCAGCGCAGCAAGGAGGCGCGGGTCATCTCGACGCCGGACTCGTCCGTGGCCGTCATGGTCGTGCCGACCAACGAGGAGCTGCTCATCGCCCGCGACACGTTCAAGCTGGCCCGTCAGCGCGGAGCGGAGCAGGCCTGATCCATTTCAGATCCATCCACACGAAAGGGGCCAACCGCCATTATGAATGATTCCCTCGTCACCATCCGAGAAGTATCCGGCCATGTCGGCCAAAGCGTGCGCATCGGCGCATGGCTGCAGCGCAAGCGCTCCAGCGGCAAGATCGCCTTCCTGCAGCTGCGGGACGGCACCGGCTTCATCCAGGGCGTCGTCGCCAAGACCGAGGTGAGCGAGGACACCTGGGAGCAGGCGGGCAAGCTGACGCAGGAAAGCTCCCTGTACGTGACCGGCCTCGTCAAGGAGGAGCCGCGCAGCCCGTCCGGCTACGAGCTCGTCGTCGAAGGCATCGAGATTATCCAGGTGACCCAGGAATACCCGATCACGCCCAAGGAGCATGGCGTCGACTTCCTGATGGACCACCGCCATCTGTGGCTGCGCTCGCCCAAGCAGCGCGCCGTGCTGACGATCCGCGCCGAGATCAAGCGCGCGGTCAATGAATACTTCGATACGAACGGCTTCACGCAGGTCGATCCGCCGATCCTCACGCCGACGTCGGCGGAAGGCACGACGAACCTGTTCCATACGAAATATTTCGACGAGGACGCCTACCTGACGCAAAGCGGACAGCTGTACATGGAAGCGGCGGCGATGGCGCTCGGCAAGGTGTACAGCTTCGGCCCGACGTTCCGCGCCGAGAAGTCCAAGACGCGCCGCCATCTGATCGAGTTCTGGATGATCGAGCCGGAAATGGCGTTCGTCGACCTCGAGCAGTCGCTGCGCATCCAGGAGCAGTTCGTCGCCCATGTCGTCCAGAGCGTCGTGAACAACTGCCGTCCGGAGCTGACGACGCTGGAGCGCGACATCTCCAAGCTGGAGGCGATCCAGGCGCCGTTCCCTCGCATCACGTACGACGAGGCGATCGACTTCCTCAACAGCAACGGCTTCGAAGTGCCGTGGGGAGAGGACTTCGGCGCTCCGCACGAGACGGCGATCGCCCAGGCGCATGACCGTCCGGTGTTCATCACGCATTATCCGGCCTCGATCAAGTCGTTCTACATGAAGCCGGACCCGAACCGTCCGGAGGTCGTGCTGTGCGCCGACATGATCGCGCCGGAAGGCTATGGCGAGATCATCGGCGGCTCGCAGCGGATCGACGACCCGGAGCTGATGGCGCAGCGCTTCGAGGAGCATAACCTGCCGCTCGAGGCGTACCAATGGTACATGGACCTGCGCACGTACGGCACCGTGCCGCATTCCGGCTTCGGCCTCGGCCTGGAGCGGACGGTCGCCTGGATCTGCGGGCTGGAGCATGTGCGCGAGACGATCGCGTTCCCGCGCACGCTCTACCGGCTGTATCCTTGATGCGGCCTGGCGACCGGGGCAGCAGCGTCAGCGGCAGCGGCGCCCATGCCGAGGCGCTCGCCCGCGTCATGGGCGAGGGAGGCGTCTTCCTGCCGGCGCTGCTGCTCCGCTCCTATCGCGAGCTGGGGCTCGGAGACGCGGACTTCATGCTGCTGCTGCAGCTGATGGCGTTCCGCGATACGGAGCGCAATGACTTTCCGACGCCGGAGGAGCTTGCCACGCGCCTCGGCATCTCGCCGCGCTCGGTGCAGCAGCAGCTCGGCCGCCTCATGAAGGAAGGCTTCCTGCGCATCGACGAGACGCTCGACAGCGTCAGCGGCATCCGCTACGAGCGCTACAACTGGCAGGGCTGGCTGGAGCGCGCGGCCGAGTGGACGGCGGAGGCGGACCGTTCCGCGTCCGTCTCCGCATCGGCGGCGCCGAGTCCGCGTCCGGCTGCCGCTGCCGCCGCGACGGACCTGTTCTCGGTGTTCGAGCAGGAATTCGGCCGTCCGCTCTCCCCGATGGAGTGCGAGCGCATCAGCATGTGGCTGGACCAGGACCGCTACAGCGACGAGCTGATCCGCTTCGCGCTGCGCGAGGCCGTGTTCGCGGGCAAGCTGCATTTCACCTATATCGACCGCATCCTGCTGGAATGGGGCCGCAATCGGGTCACCACGCCGGAGGAAGCGCGCGTCCACAGCCGCAAGTTCCGCGGCGGAGCCAAGTGAAGATCCGGTTTTGCCGGCGCAACCTGAAGCTCCTGTCCAAGCCCGCCTACCGCAGGCTCAAGGACGAGCCCGGCATCGAGCTGCGCAAGTCGCCCTGCCTCGGCAGCTGCCGGCTGTGCCGCGAGCGCTGCTTCGCCGTCGTCAAGGGCCGCGTCGTGCAGGCCGGCAAGCCCAAGAAGCTGGCCCGGCGCGTGCTGGAGCGGGTCGAGAAGGAGCGCCGAAACTAGCCCTATCCGCATCCAAGGAGGAATTCCGATGAATGACCAGCTAGCCGCTTCGCTCAACGACCAGATGAACTTCGAGTTCTACTCCGCCCATGTGTATCTCGCCATGGCGGCGTACTGCTCCGGCCAAAGCCTGGAGGGCTTCTCCAACTTTTTCCTCGTTCAGGCCGAGGAGGAGCGCTTCCATGCGATGAAGATCTACAAGTTCCTCAACGACCGCGGCCGCCGCGCCACGCTGCAGGCTCTGCGCGAGCCGAAGAACGAGTACGATTCGATGCTGGACGTATTCGAGCACGGCTACCGGCACGAGCAGCAGAATACGAAAAACTTCTACCATCTGGCCGACCTGGCGCTCGACGAGCGCGAGCACGCGACGATCTACTTCCTGAAGTGGTTCATCGACGAGCAGGTAGAGGAGGAAGCCCTCTTCGACGGCATCATCCAAAAGCTCAAGCGGATCGAGTCCGACAGCAACGCCTTCTACATGCTGGACGCCGAGTTCGCGAACCGCTCGTTCACGCCTCCGGCGGAATAGAGCCGGTTCCATTCGCAACTGAAAAACGAAGCCCGCCTCCAGCTGGAGGCGGGCTTCGTTTTTCAGCATGGCTCAGCGCCGAGGCAGACGGCGGATGAGCACGAGCAGCAGCACGATGATGATCCATGGCGCCGCGTAGTCGGTCAGCCATTCGAACGTTTCTTTTGTCGATGCCCTATCTCCGTTCAGCCACCCGGCGGCGAGCACGATCAGCACGAAGGCGGGAAAAATCCAGATGCCGTAGGCTCTCCAAAAATGAGGTCCCATTCCGATTGCTCCTTTCCAAGGTCAGAGCTTCGCCGGTCCCGGCTGCGCGAGCAGGCCTGCGGCGGCCAGGGCGGTGCGTCCGTACTCGGACGGCGCCATGCCGGTCAGGCGCTTGAAGTCGCGCGAGAAGTAGTGGAGGCTCGAGTAGCCGAGACGGTCGGCGATCTCGGTGAGGCTGTAGCGCCGCTCGCGGATCATCGACTTGGCCGCGTCGAGCCGCAGCCGGCGCACGAGCTCCATCGGCCCGGTCCCGACATGCTGCTGCGTCAGCTCGCGCAGCCGGCTGCGGCCGAGATGGGCGGCGCGGCACAGGTCGTCGAGCGTCGGAGTCTCGCCGAGCCCGATGCGCTCGGCGACGAACGCCTCCAGCCGCTCCATCGCGTCCGCGCCTTCCGACGGCAGCGGCTGGATCGCGGGCGCGCCCCCCTGGCGCAACGGATCGCCGCTCTTGCGGATCTGGCTGAGCAGCAGCAGCTCCAGCGACAGGCGCAGCAGCTGCTCCGACCCCGGAGGCGCGTCCGGCGCGCGGCGCAGCTCATGCACGAGCGGGTTGTGGTAGGGAGGCTGAAAGCTCGCGAAGCCTTCGCGCAGCAGCATCGACAGCCACGCCCGTTCTCCGTCCTCCAGCGCGGCGGTCCAGTCCCGCAGGCGGTCCATGAGCGGGCTGCGGCAGACGAAGGCGACGACGATCAGGTTCGGCGGCCGATGCTCCTCGCCGACCCGGACGGTATGGAACTCGCCGGGCTTGTGGAAGACGATGCTGCCTTGGCTCAAGCGGAGCAGGCGGTCGTCGGCGCGGACCTCGACCTCGCCTTTGTCCACATAGAGCAGCTCCCAGAAGTCATGCGACTCTCCCTCGAACAGATAGCCCTTCGGATATTCGAAATAGTGGAAGGAAATGAGCTGCTCGACGGCCAGCTCCTGCCTCAGCGTCAGCGGATGGAACTCCAGCTCGACCGCTCCTTTCCATGGCGCAGGTTGTGCTCCCATCTTACCACAAAAATGCAAATCCGGCGGCGCTGATGGCAAAGCGGACGGACTCCGGGAGAGCTATACTGATGGCGGATGGCGATGGCGGATGGCCATCATGCCTGAAGGAGGAGCGAGACGATGAAAAAAGGAATCAACGCCTGGTCGTTTCCCGCGGGAACGACGGTGGAACGAAGCCTGAGGCTCGCCAAGGAGGCCGGCTTCGACGGCATCGAGCTGGCGCTGGAGGAGACGGGAGAGCTCAGCCTGGAAAGCACGCCGCAGCAGATCGAGGCCCATGCGAAGCTGGCGCGGGACATCGGCATCGAGATCGCCAGCCTGGCCAGCGGCTTGTACTGGTCGTATCCGTTTACGAGCGGCGACGGCGAGACGCGCGCCAAGGCGAAGGCGATCGTCCGCCGGCAGCTGGAGTTTGCCGCCTTGCTGGAGGTCGATACGATTCTGATCGTGCCGGGGGCGGTCGGCGTCGACTTCCTGCCGGACGCTCCGGCCGTCCGCTACGACGTCGCCTACGAGCGCGCGCTGGAGGCGCTGCGGGAGGTGGCCGGCGATGCCGAGCGGCTGGGCGTTAGCATCGGCATCGAGAACGTGTGGAACAAGTTCCTGCTGTCGCCGCTGGAAATGAGGGACTTCATCGACGCCGTCGGCTCGCCGGCGGTCGGCAGCTATTTCGACGTCGGCAACGCCCTGCACGGGGGCTATCCGGAGCACTGGATCCCGATCCTCGGCAAGCGCATCAAGAAGGTCCACTTCAAGGACTACCGGCGCGCCGCCGGCGGCCTGCACGGCTTCGTGGACCTGCTGGCCGGAGACGTCGACTACCCGGCGGTCGTGCGCGAGCTGGAAGCGATCGGGTACGACAGCTACGTGACGGCAGAGATGATCCCGTCCTATGCGCATCATGGCGAGCAGATCGTCTTCAATACGTCGGCGGCGATGGACGCCATCCTCGGAAGGAGCGTGCGGTCATGATCCGGATCGGCCTCATCGGCATGGGCTTCATGGGCAAGGCGCATCTGGAGAACTACCGACAGCTGGAGCGGGAAGGAGTCGCCGTGCAGATCGCCGCGATCTGCGACGCGGATCCGGCCAAGCTGCGCGGCGAGGGGAGCGGCGGCAATCTGGCCGCAGGCGGCAGCGTCACCGATCTGAGCGCGTATGCCGCCTACGAGTCGGTCGCCGACATGCTGGCCCGCGAACAGCTGGATGCGGTGGACATCACGCTGCCGACCTACCTGCATAAGGACGTGGCGATCCAGTGCCTGCAGGCGGGCCTGCATGTGCTGTGCGAGAAGCCGATGGCGATGGACGAGGCGGAATGCGAGGCGATGATCGGGGCGGCAGCCGCTGCGGACCGGTCGCTCATGATCGGGCAATGCCTGCGCTTCTGGCCGGCCTATGTCGAGCTGAAGCGGCTGATCGACGCCCGCGTTCTCGGCGAGGTGACGTACGCTTCCTTTTACCGGGGCGGCGGCACGCCGAGCTGGGGACCGTGGGTGCTCGACAAGGACAAGGGCGGAGGCGCGATCCTCGACATGCACGTCCATGACGCGGACGTCGTCAACTGGCTGTTCGGCAAGCCGGAGGCGGTGTCGGCCGTCGGCCTGAACGTCATTCTCGGCAGCGGCTACGACATCGTCTCGACCCATTACCGGTATGCCGATCCGCGCATCGTGCATGCCCAGGTCGACTGGACGCTCAACGGCGATTACGGCTTCGAAATGGGCTTCCGCGTGACGTTCGAGCGCGGAAACGTCCAGCTCGCCGGCGGCAGGCTGCGGGTCAATCCGGACGGCGCGCCAGGCTACGAGGCGGCGCTGGCTCCCGGAGAGGGATACTACTACGAGCTCCGCTATTTCGTCGAGCGGCTGCTGGCAGGCGCCCCGATCGAGGAAGCGGATCCGGAGAGCACCAAGGCGACGATCCGCATCGTCGCCGCCGAGATCGCCTCGGCCGACCGCCGCGGAGAATGGGTGGCGGTCGGCTGAGGAAGCCCGCCGCACAAATGTCCAACTCGGCCGCATCGCTGTTCTAGCTCCGCTTGCCGGACAGCCTTTACAATGAGGAGCAAGCGGCCTGCCTTCGCGGGGGCCTGAACAAAAGGGCAAAGGAGCGGGATCGTCATGGGCATCAACAATCCGATCGGCGTCATCGTCGACAGCTTCCAGGTCGGCGTGCGCGAGGGGCTGCGCAAGGCGAAGGAGGTCGGCGCGGACGGCGTGCAGATCTATGCCGTATCCGGCGAAATGGATCCGGACGGGCTCGACGCGGCCGCGCGCCGCGAGCTGCGCGACTATATCGGCTCGCTCGGCCTGGAAATTTCCGCGCTCGTCGGCGATCTGGGCGGACACGGCTTTCAGGATCGGCAGGAGAACGGCTGGAAAATCGAGAAGTCGAAGCGCATCCTCGACCTGGCGCTCGATCTCGGCTGCCATATCGTCACGACGCATATCGGCATCGTGCCCGATGACGAGCAGAGCGACATCTACGCGGCGATGCAGGAAGCCTGCGAGGAGATCAGCTCGTACGCGACGAGCCGAGGCGCCTACTTCGCCATCGAGACGGGGCCGGAGCGCGCGGCGCATCTGAAGGCTTTCCTCGACAAGCTCAGCACGGACGGCCTGTCCGTCAACTTCGATCCGGCGAACATGGTCATGGTGACAGGGGACGATCCGGTGCAGGGCGTACGCACGCTCGGCCGCTACATCGTGCATACGCATGCCAAGGACGGCATCAAGCTGAAGGACGAGGTCGATCCGCGCAAGGTGTACGGCATGCTCGGCTTCGATTTCGAAGCGATGAGCCACGAGAAGATCGCCGAGGCGGCCGAGCAGGGCGAGGACTTCCGCGAGGTGCCGCTCGGCGAGGGCGGCGTCGACTGGCCGAGCTACCTGCAGGCGCTGCAGGACATCGGCTACAGCGGCTACTTGACGATCGAGCGCGAGGTCGGCGGCCAGCCGGAGCAGGATATCGCCGCTGCCGTGCAGTTTCTGAAGAAGTTCCGCGACTGAAGCGCGCGGCAGCAAAGACGGCCATTCTCAGAGAATGGCCGTCTTTGCGTTCCATAGCTTTACGAGACGCACGAAGCATCCGACGACAGGCGGGAAGCGGAGCCGGGAGAGTTTTTGATTTTTATTTTCATAAACTTAACATATTGTTGATATTAAATTACGGCTTGTCTATACTTTTACCTAGATTCCCCCGCGAAGGACAGACGCGGCCGCGGCCGCGTCATGTCGCGCCTCAATCCCGCATGCCTGCTTGCCGACCCTTTCCCAGGTGGTGAGAACGATGGACCTGTCGACCCGCATGCCCTCTTTCAAAGCCTCTTTGTTCCGCCGGCATTTCGCCGTCTATCTGCTGCTCATCCTCGTGCCCGTGCTTGCCGCCGCCGCGCTCGTGCAGATGCTCGTGCTCCAGCTCATAACGGACGACGCCGAGAAGCGGAACGAGCTGCTGCTCGCCCGCGCCTCGGAAAAGACCGAGGCGTCCTTCGAGACGCTGCAGACGGCGATGATCGCCACGCTCTCCTCCCTCTCGACGGACCTCCTCGATCCGTCAGGCAGCATGACCGCCTCCGGCAGTTCGGGCGCCGCGCCAGCCTCCGGCCCCGCCGGCGCCTCCGCCGGCGCAAGCGTCTCCGACGCCAAAAAACAGCAGCGCGCGGAAGCTCTCCTCGCCTTGCGCGAGCAGCTCCAGCGGCTGGAGGGCCATCCGCTCGCGGAAAAGGCGTTTGTCGTCTCGGCCCGCAGCGAGCTGATCGTCGATTCCGACCTGTACACCGACCGGTCCTACTATTTCCGCTTCGTGGACCCGATGGACGACAGCCTCCGCTACGGGCTGCTGACCTCGCTGCGCGGAAGAATGATGATGGACCTCATCCTGCCGGGCACCGGCCAGCTGGCCGCGGCGGCCAGCTATCCGTTCAACAGCGCCGCGCCGGATCTGTACCTGGTCGTCCGCCTCCGGCAGCCGGAGCTGCTCCGCCTGCTCGACATCCCGGAGCGCTGGTCGGCCGGCACCGCGCTCGTCGATCGGGAGGGCGAGCGGATCGCCGGCTCGTATCGGACGGACGGAGTCGGGCCGGAGCAGCTGCGCGGGCTGGCGGCTTCTGCGAGCGGGGACGTCCGCGGCGGCTTCGCGACGGAGCTGGCCGGCGATTACGTGCTGCAGGCGGCCGCGATGCGCTTCCACGAGGGCTACCGGATCGTCAGCCTCGTCGACCTGCCCCAGCTCATGAAGCCCGCGCGCCAGCTGCGGCTCGGCATCCTGCTGTTCGCGGCGCTGTTCCTGCTCGTCGGCAGCGTCGTCTCCTACTGGCTGAGCCGGCGCATCTACCGGCCGCTCGCCGAAGCCCCGGAGCGCCATCCGTCTGATCCGCCGCCGCCGCTCGACGGCTATCCCGCCTTGCGGCAGTCGCTGTTCGAAGGGCTGCTGTCGGGAAAATGGCGGGATGCCGCGCAGCTGCGCGGCGAGGCCGAAGCGCTCGGCATTCGCCTGGAGCTGCCGGCATGCGGATACGCGTTCTGCATCCGCCTCCACGATGAGCCGGACAGCCCGTCCCGCACAGAGCCGCGGCCGGATCCGGCGAGCTTGTCGGAGCGCATCGCGGCGCTGCTGCCGACGCAAGTGCTGTCAGGGCGGCCGGCGGCGGATACGATCGCGGTCGTCGCCGGCGATGACCCGCTGCTGCTCGTCACCGGCGGAGAGCTGGCCGAGATGATCCGGCTCGCGCTGCGCCGGGAGCTGCCGTCCGGCCGCGCGACGATCGGCATCGGCGGCCGCTTTGACGCGCCGGACGGCATCGCCGCCTGCTGGCGCGCCGCCGAGGCGGCCGTCGAAGAGCGGCTCGTCGGCAGCGAGCCGATCGCCGTCTGCGCGGCGCCCGCGCGCAGCCAGGCCGCGGCCGAGCCGCCCGCTCTGCTGAGCGCGCAGGAGCTGGCGGTCGTCTTCAACCGCAGGCGGACGGGCGACCGCCGGGCGATGCTGGAGAGCTCGCTGGACGGCGCCGCCAAGCTGGCCGCTGCAGGCGCCTCCTGCGCGCGGCTCCGGGAGTGGTGCGGCGACACGCTGCGCGCCTGGCAGCGGCTGCTGCCCTCCGCCGAGACCGGCGATCCCGCCGCGGCCGAGCGGCTGCTCGCCGGGCTGGAGCGCTGCTGGAGCGAGGCGGAGTTCCGGCAGTGGCTGCGCCAGGCGCATCGGCAGCTCGTCGGGCAGGACGCGCCGGACCCCGTTTCCCGTCCGACCCGGCTCGGCGAGATCATGACTTATATCCACGCCCATTACGACAAGGAGCTGTCGATCGACGAGTTCGCCGCCCGGCTGGACATGTCGCCCGGTTATTTCAGCCGCGTCTTCAAGGATGAGATCGGGGAGAAGTACGTCGACTACATCGCCAAATATCGTCTTGAGAAGGCCAAGGAGCTGCTGCTCGGAACCGACCTGCGCATCGACGACATCGCCGAGAAGGTCGGCTACTGGGGGCGCAACTCGTTCCACCGGGTGTTCCGCAAGCATGAAGGCATCACGCCGAGCCAATACCGCGATGCCGCCCGCTCCTCGGCCGGCTCCTGACCGTCAAAACCCGCGTCGCCATTTTTTCGGCGTCGCTTTTTTTTCGCGGAAAGCGGCCTGCCATGCGGCTTCGCGGGTTTCGCCCTCTCTGGCGTCGAGCGAAAAAAGCGTCCCTTTACGCCCGGTCCGAACGGCCGCTAAGCTGAGGGCAAGCTTCTTGCTGCGGCAGTCCGCCGCGGAAGGACAACCGGAAAGGGGGAGTTCGGCTTGGCGCGAGGCAGCCGGCTGCTGGCCGCCCTGAGCAAGCATCGGGCGCTGTACCTGCTCATGCTGCCGGGAGTGCTTTATTACATCATCTTCAAGTACGTTCCCATGTACGGCATCATCATCGCGTTTCAGGACTTCTCCATCGGCCGAGGCATTCTCGGCAGCAAGTGGGTCGGCTTCAAGCATTTCGTCGACTTCTTCTATTACACGCCGGACGCCTGGAAGCTGATCCGCAACACGATCCTGCTCAACGTCTATGATCTGATCTTCCATTTCCCGCTGCCGATCCTGCTCGCGGTGCTGTTCCACGAGCTGCGCAGCGCCCGCTTCCGGCGCTTCATCCAGAGCATCAGCTACATGCCGCATTTCCTGTCCACCGTCGTCATCGCCGGCATCCTCGTCACCTTCCTGTCGCCGACGACCGGCATCGTGAACGCGCTGCTCGTGCAGCTGCTCGGCCTGGAGCCGATCGCCTTCCTCGGCATGCCGGAGTGGTTCCGGACCGTCTACGTCGGCTCGGAGATCTGGCAGAAGCTCGGCTGGGGCACGATCCTCTACATGGCGGCGATCGCCGGCATCGATCCTGCGCTCTACGAAGCGGCCCGCATCGACGGCGCGAGCCGCTTCCAGCAGATCCGCCACATCACGCTGCGCGGGATGGTGCCGATCATGATCGTGCTGTTCGTGCTTACGCTCGGCAACTTCATGGATGCGAGCTTCCAGAAGATCCTGCTGCTGTACAATTCGATGAACTACGAGACTTCCGATGTCATCAACACATTCGTCTACCGCCGCGGCATCCTCGATGCCGACTTCAGCTTCGCGACCGCCGTCGGGCTGTTCCAGTCGGCGATCGGCTTCGTGCTCGTCGTCGCGGCCAACCGCTTCGTGCGGAAGCATTCGGACACGAGTCTGTGGTAAGGAGGAGCAAGCTGCCGTGAAAATCAAGCAAAGCCTCGCCTCGCGGCTGTTCGACGCCTTCAACGTCGTCGTCATGCTGCTGCTGGCCGCCGTCATGCTCTATCCGATGCTCTACGTCTTCTCCGCCTCGATCTCGGACAACGCGCTCGTCGCCAGCGGCCAGGTGCTGCTCTGGCCGAGGCGCATCACCTGGATCGCCTACGAGCAGCTCGTCGCCCGTTCGGAGCTGTGGACGAGCTATTGGAATACGATCCGCTACACGGCGGTCTTCGTCGTGCTCACGCTGCTGGCGACCGCCGCGATGGCGTACCCGCTGTCCAAGCGCTGGCTGCCGGGCCGCAGGACGATCCTGCTGCTGGCCGCCTTCACGCTGCTGTTCAGCGGCGGTATCATCCCGACCTTCCTCGTCGTCCAGAAGCTCGGCCTGCTCGACTCGATCTGGGCGATCGTGCTGCCGCCGCTCATCAGCACCTGGTATCTGTTCATCATGCGGACGTTTTTCGAAGCGATGCCGGAGGAGCTGGAGGACGCCGCGCGCATCGACGGCTGCGGTCCGCTGCAGGTGCTGCTGCGGATCGTCATGCCGCTCTCGATGCCGGTCATGGTGACGATCGGCCTCTTCAGCGCCGTCAACCAGTGGAATTCGTTCTTCGACGCGCTCATCTATCTGAACGACCGCGGACGCTATCCGCTGCAGCTCATGCTGCGCAACATCCTCATCGCCGGCGAGACGGTGCAGGGCGAGGGCGACCTGTCCCATCTGGAGACGACCAAGTACGCCATGATCATGCTGGCGACCGTGCCGATCCTGTGCGTCTATCCGTTCACGCAGAAGTATTTCGTGCAGGGCGCCATGATCGGCGGCATCAAAGGCTGAGCCTATTTCAAGAAGGGGGCAACCATTCATGAAGTCGAGTTCGACACGCATGGCGCTGCTGCTTGCCGCGGCGCTTGCCGCAAGCGCCTTGAGCGGCTGCAGCGGAGAGGGCGAGGAGAAGACGGACGGACCGATCTCCTACAGCTGGCTCGTCTACGACCGGCCGGAGGGCAAGGTGCGGTCCGACTGGGAGATTTTCAAGGAGATCGAGGCGAAGACGGGCGTGAAGCCCGAGTTCCAGATCGTCAGCCAGGAAGGGCTCGCCGAGAAGAAGCAGATCATGATCGCCACCAATACGGTGACCGACTTCATTCAGGTGACCAACCAGGAGGGCCGCGAGAACGGCCCGGAAAAGGTGTTCCTCAACCTCGCCGACTATCTCGACGAGGCGCCGAACCTGAAGGCGTTCTACGAGAAGTACCCCGAGGCGAAGGCGGTGGCGACCGGAGCGGACGGCGGCATCTACACGGTGCCGGTGCTGGAGGGCGACGCGGAGGGCAAGGGCTTCAACTTCATCTGGTACACGCGCAAGGACCTCATGGACAAGCACGGCCTTCAGGCGCCGGGCACGCTGGACGAGTTCTATGCGCTGCTGAAGTCGCTCAAGGAAAAGGAGCCGAACAGCTATCCGCTCATCACGAGCGCGATCACGGGCGACACCGGCCTGTATACGGTGTTCGGACGCATGTTCACCGGCATCGAGGGCTATTTCAACCTCGACCCCGAATCGGGCGACTACGCGTTCGCTCCGTATCGCGACGGCTACAAGGAGATGATCCGGTTCCTGAACAAGCTGTACGCCGAGAAGCTGCTCGATCCCGAGTATGCGATCCTGACGCCGGCGCAGTGGGAGGAGCGGCTGCTGCGGGGTCAATCCAGCGTCACGTACTTCTGGAAAGCGGACCGCGAGACGCTGATCGACAAAGGCAAGCAGGCCGGCACGGCCTCGTTCGAGCTCGGGGCGATGCCGATGTTCGCCGCGGACGGCGTCAAGCCGTACCAGTTCTCGCGTCCGGTCGTCGGCGCGGTCGGCCGGGCGATCTCCGCCAAGGTCAAGGACAAGGAGCGGGCGGTCAAGTTCCTCGACTATCTCGCCGGAGAAGAGGGGAGCGACTACCTGTCGCTCGGCATCGAGGGCAAGACGTATGAGCTGGCGGACGGAGCGCCGGTGTACAATAAGGACTTCGGCCCGTCGCCGTTCACGACGCTGCGCAAGGACTGGGGCGTCTGGTACGACATGATCACGCTCAACAACGCCAAGTCCCGCGCCGCGTGGGAGGCAGGCTTGAGCGACCAGGCCAAGGCGATCAACGAGTCGTATGCCTCGTTCATCGTGCCGGCGCCCAAGCAGATCGTCAAGACGCAGGAGGAGCTGGAGCTCGAGAAGTCCAAGCTGACGAACCTGACCAAGCATATCGATCAGAAGCTGACTGAGTTCATCACCGGCAAGACGCCGATGACCGACGAGGCGTTCGCCCAGTTCACGGACCAGCTCAAGAAGCTCGGCGCCGACGAGCTGCTCGCCATGTACCAGACCGCCTACGACCGCACCTACGGAGGAGGCTGAGCGATGGCCGCGAACGCAGCCTATCCGATCATCGACGCCGACATCCACAACGAGCAGGAGGACCGGGCGCTGCTGCCCTATCTGCCCGAGCCGTGGCGCTCGCGCGTGGCGGGCTCCGGCATCGGCTACGCGATGTCGGGCTACTGGTCGCCGGTCGGCGTCATGCGCAAGGACGCGCTGCCGCCGAACGGCGCGCGCGCCGGCTCCGTGCCTGAGCTGATCGTCGAGCAGCTGATCGAGCCTTTTCAGGTCGAGGCGGCCGTCCTCACCGGCGTCGTCTACAACATCTCGACGACCCATGATCCCGACTATGCCGCCGCCATTTGCAGCGCGTACAACGATTATGTCGCGCACGAGTGGCTCGGCAAGCATCCGAGCTTCAAGGCGGCGATCGCCGTCTCGACGCTCGATCCGGAGCTGGCCGCGCGCGAGATCGACCGTCTCGCCGGCCATCCCGGCTTCGTCGAGGTCATCATCTCCAGCGCCGCGAGATTTCCGCTCGGCCAGCGCTATTACCACCCGATCTACGCGGCCTGCGAGCGGGCGGGACTGCCGCTGGCCGTCCACCCGGGCGCGGAGGGCGGCGGACTGTCGACGGCTCCGACGGCGGCCGGCTATCCGAGCCGCTATCTCGAGTGGCATACGAACCTGTCGCAGATGTTCATGGCCCATCTCGTCAGCTTCGTCTGCGAGGGCGTCTTCGTCAAGTTCCCGGGCCTGAAGCTCGTGCTCGTCGAAGGCGGCGTCGCCTGGCTCGCTCCGCTGCTGTGGCGGCTCGACAAGAACTACAAGGCGCTCCGCTCGACGGTGCCTTGGCTGACGCGCCTGCCGAGCGAGTACGTCCGCGACCACTGCTATCTGACGACGCAGCCGATCGAGGAGCCGGACAACCCGCAGCATCTGGCCGATCTGTTCAACATGATGGATGCCGAGAACATGCTGCTCTACTCCAGCGACTATCCGCATTGGGACTTCGACGCGCCGGACAAGATCCTGCGCAAGCTGAAGCCCGAGGCGAGGCGCAAGGTGTTCTACGACAACGCGCGCCAGCTGTACCGGCTTGGATGACCGGCGAGGGAGGAGGGAAGCCAATGACCGTGCATGTCGTCCTCCGCGAGGAGGAGCTGGCCGTCGGCGAAGCCCGGCTCGTCGCGGTCGGCGAGCGGGAGCTCGTCGTCTACCGGCTGCAGGACGGCTTTTATGCGCTGAACAACTACTGCCCGCATCAAGGCGCGCCGATGCTTGCCGGCCGCGTGGGCGGCACGAACGCTCCGTCGGACGTGTACTGCTACCGCTATGACCGCGACGGCGAGATCGTCCGCTGTCCTTGGCATGGCTGGGAGTTCGACATCAAGTCCGGCCGCTCGCTGTTCAGCGAGCGCGTCCGGGTGAGGTCGTACCCCGTCGTCGTCGAGGACGGGAAGGTCGGGATCCGGATCTAGATGTAGCTTGGATGCACAGCTGGAGCGGAAAATCATTGAAGGCTTCGGAATATCGCGGCTCGCTGCCGCCGCAAAGCCCCCCGGATGATCCCGAGGAGGGCTTTTCGCTTTGGCGGTCGGACTCATGCCGCTTCCCGGCTTCTCTTCTTGGCCGCGAGCAGCTGGGACTTCAGCTCCGGGAGCCGCAGCAGCACGATGCCGGCCAGGACGATCAGCGAGCCTGCGGCGGTGAAGCCGCTCAGCCGCTCGCCGTACAGCGCGGCTCCGAGCCCGAGCGCCAGCGCCGGCGAGACGTAGAGCCAGGTGGACGGGAAAAAGGCGTTCGTCGCGCGGATCAGCCAAGCGAACAGGCTGTGGCCGAGCATCGAGCCGATGACGATCAGATAAAGCAGCGAGGCAAGCGCCGGCAGCGGCTCGACGGCGGACGGATCGATCCGCTCCGTGAGCAGGGACAGCAGCGCCATGCCGGCGCCGCCGGCCAGCATCTGGCCTCCATTGAGCGCGATCGGAGACAGCGCCGGCTCCTTCGTCAGCAGCCGGCGCTGCAGCAGGCTGCCGGAGGCATACCCGATCTGTCCGAGCAGCACGAGCGCAGCCGAGAGCAGCCAGAGCCGGTCCGGATGGACCGCCGCCAAGCTCGGCAGCAGCAGGACGACGACGCCGGCGAAGCTGACGAGCGCGCCGCGCCGCTCCAGCTTCGTCGAGCGCTTTTTCCAGAAGACGGACTGCAGCAGGAGGACCGCGATCGGCGCGGTGGCCGACAGGACGGCGGCCGTGCCGGAGTCGAGATGCTGCTCCGCCCAGTAGAGCGTCGCGAACGTGACGAACGTGCTGCCGCAGCCGATGAGCCAGGTTTCCTTGCGCGCGAGCAGGCCGAAGGAAGGCTTGCCGCGCAGGCGCAGTCCGAGCAGCAGCAGCGCGCCGGCGGCGAAAAACCGGAGGCTGGCCGACAAAAGCGGCGGCAGTCCGGCATCCACGCCGAGCTTGATGACGAGAAAGGTCGTGCCGAAGATGGCGCACATGAGAGAGTAGAGCAGAACGACCATGAGGAAAAGCCTCCTTTTGGCCACCATCATACGATTGACAAACCGACCAGATGGAGCAATAGTAGAACAGATGAAGGCGGTGATCGGGAGGGATGGCGGATGCGTCCTGCGTGGACGGCCGATGGAATCGGCTCCAAAGGAAAGAGAGTGGAGGAGGCGCTGCGCAGCGGGCTCCGTCATGGCCGCTGGGCGGCGGGAGAAAAGATTCCGTCGGTGAGGACGATGGCGGAGGAGCTCGGCGTGCATCGCTTGACCGTGCTCAAAGGCTATCGGCTGCTGGAGGAGGAGGGGCTGCTCGAAGCGAGCTATCGGAGCGGCTATTACGTCCGCGCGGAAGTGCCTGCCGGCGAGGCGGCGGGCAGCGGCGTCCGCTGGAGCTATGGCGCGGGAACGGCCTGCGGAGCCGAGAGCCGGCTGTCGGACATCCATCGGCGGGCGGTCCGCTACCGGATGTCCGAGGCGCTGCTCGATCCGACGCTGCTGCCGAACCGTTTCCTCGCCCGGCACGCTCAGGAGGTCATCGCGAGCCAGCCGCTGCTGCTCAGCACGTACTCCACGGTCATGGGAGACGGGGAGCTGAGGGAGGCGATGGCGGGCTATATGCAGGACCGGCGGCTGGAGCTGTCGGCCGAGGAGCTGATGGTGACGACCGGCGCCCAGCAAGGGATGGATCTGGCGTTCCGGGCGCTTTTGCAGCCGGGCGACAAAGCCTTGATCGAGCGGCCGACCTACAGTCCGGCCATCGACATGCTGCGCCAGCTCGGCGTCCGCATGCTGCCGGTCGAGATCCGGCCGGACGGCTATGACCTGGATAGGGTCGAGAAGCTGATGGCCGCGGAGCGGCCCAAGCTGTTCTACCTCAACCCGACGTACCACAATCCGACGGGCTACACCGTGCCGGTCCGGCAGCGCAAGGCGCTGCTCGAGCTGGCCGAGCGCTACCGCTGCATCCTCATCGAGGACGAGGCCTACTCGGACCTTTATTTCCACGAGCCGCCGCCTGCGCCGTTGTTCGCTTACGATACCGAAGGCTGGGTCGTCTATTTGCGCTCCTACAGCAAATACATCGCGCCCGGGCTGCGGATCGCCTTTCTCGCGGCGAGGCCGCCGCTCCTGGCGGCGATCCGTCCGCTCAAGGCGCTGGCGGACGGCGGCACGCCGCTGCTCGGGCAGAAGCTGTTCCAGTCGTTCTTCTTTTCGCACCGGATGCAGGAGCATCTGGCCAAGCTGCGCGTCGCCGTCTCGATGCGCAAGGAAGCGATGGAGCAGGCGCTGTCCGCATCCGGCTGGAGCTGGGAAAGTCCCGCCGGCGGACTCAATCTGTGGGTGCGGCTGCCGGAGGGCATGCAGGCCTCGCGGCTGCTGGAGCGCAGCCTGGAGCTGTCCGCCGCCTTCGTCCCGGGACCGATCTGCGATCCGCTGGACGCGATGCAGGACCGGATCCGGCTCAGCTACTCGCTGCTCGACGAGCGCCGGCTGGCCGAAGGACTCGCCCGAGTCCTCGAGGCGGCGGAGGGGATGGGATAGGCAGATGGCCTCTCTCCCGATGCGGCGAGATCCAGCCGTTCTATACCTCGTACGGCTTCGCCCGCCACGAGGGGATGACCGGCATGTTCGGCGTCATGCGGCACGGAAAGCTGGGCTAGCCGGTCTCGCCGCCGCCATGCCCTCGAGCGAAACCGCTGGTTTCGGCCTTGGCCGATCGCAGCGGTTTTTTGGCATTCCCTCTCCTCCATAACGTTAATAAAAATATAAATTGTATTCGAGATATTGAACATTTTTAAAGAATAGGGTTAAATGAAAGGGTGACTCATTCATGAAGTTGTTAACTAATTAATAACGGTATTTATATGAAGACGAGGTGAAGCGGTTATGACGACAAAAAACAAAGCTTCGATGATCGTGGACAAGGATTTTCGAGTCGGCGAGGTGGACAAGCGCATTTACGGCTCCTTTATCGAGCATCTGGGACGGGCCGTATACGGCGGCATCTATGAGCCGGATCATCCGGGGGCGGATGAGCAGGGCTTCCGCAGCGACGTGCTGGAGCTGGTCAAAGGGCTGGACGTGCCGATCGTCCGTTATCCGGGCGGCAACTTCGTCTCCGGCTACAACTGGGAGGACGGAGTCGGGCCGAAGGAGCTGCGTCCGCGCAAGCTGGATCTCGCCTGGCGCACGGTCGAGCCGAACTGGGTCGGCTTGAACGAATTCATGGACTGGTGCAAAAAAGCCAACACCGAGGCAATGATGGCGGTGAACCTCGGCACTCGCGGTCCCGATGAGGCGCGGAACCTGCTCGAGTACGCCAACCATCCGGCCGGCTCCTATTGGAGCGACCTGCGCGCGAGCCACGGCTATGCTAAGCCGCATGCGATCAAGACCTGGTGCCTCGGCAACGAGATGGACGGCCCGTGGCAGATGGGCAGCAAGACGGCCTACGAATACGGCCGCATCGCCAATGAAGCGGCGAAGGTGATGCGCTGGACGGACCCGACGATCGAGCTCGTCGCCTGCGGCAGCTCGAGCATCCAGATGGCGACCTATCCGGAATGGGAAGCGACCGTGCTGGAGCAGGCCTACGAGAACGTCGACTATCTCTCGCTTCACCAATACTACGGCAACCGGGACGGCGACACCGCCAACTTCCTCGCCCAGTCGGTCGGCATGGACAGCTTCATCCATACGGTCATCTCGGTATGCGACTACATCCAGGCCAAAAAGCGCGGCAAGAAGAAGATCCACCTGTCGTTCGACGAATGGAACGTCTGGTTCCACTCCAACGAGCAGGACAGCAAGCTGGAGCCATGGACGATCGCGCCTCCGCAGCTGGAGGACATCTACAACCATGAAGACGCCCTGCTCGTCGGCTGCATGCTGATCAGCCTGCTGAAGCGCGCGGACCGGGTGAAGATGGCCTGCATGGCGCAGCTCGTCAACGTCATCGCGCCGATCATGACGGAGAATGGCGGCGCGGCGTGGAAGCAGACGATCTATTATCCGTACATGCATGCGAGCGTGTTCGGACGCGGCACCGTGCTCGTGCCGCTGGTGAAGTCGCCGAAGTACGACTCGAAGGACTTCACGGACGTCCCTTACCTCGAATCGGTCGCCGTCTACAACGAGCAGCTCGGCGAGGTGACGGTGTTTGCCGTCAACCGCCATCTGGACGAGGAGCTGCCGTTCGAGATCGACCTGCGCAGCTTCGAGCAGAGCCGGGTCATCGAGCATATCGTGCTGGAAAGCGACGATTTGAAAGCGGTGAATACGGCGAAGGAGCCGAACCGCGTCAAGCCGCATGTCGGCGGCAATGCCGCCCAGACGGACGCAGGCAAAATCGAAGCGACGCTGCCGAAGGCGTCCTGGAACGTCATCCGCGTCAAGATCGGATAAGCAAAAGAAAAGGCAAAGCCCGCCGAGCTGCATGCAGACCGGCGGGTTTTTTGTCTTTCATTCGTCCATCGTCTGCGCCGCCCGCTGCGGCTGGCGATGCGATTTTTTTGCAACTGCGCCGGAGCGGATGCCACTCTTTTGCCGGACTTGCACTTTTTGGGAAAGCTGGGCCGGCGTCGCGAGCTCCGCGCTTCATCCTTCTTCAAAAATGTCTCATTGCCGGAAAATCGAGGACCTCTGCATAATAGGGCCAGCGCTCTCGAGGCGAGCATGCGATCATAGCGAAGAAGGAGGTGGGAGAAACGATGAAGCAGGCCATAGAAAGAGGGAAGCCGCCTCAAGCGGCTGGAGAGGCGGCCTATCGGCCGTCCCTTGCCATCCGGCTGCGGCGGGACAAGTGGCTTTACTTGTTGCTGCTTCCAGGCTTGCTGTATTTTGCCCTCTTCAAATATGTGCCGATGTGGGGCATCCTGCTTGCTTTCAAGAACTACCAGCCGTTCACCGGCTTTTGGAAAAGCGAGTGGGTCGGACTGGAGCATTTCCGCCTGTTCTTCGCCAATCCGGAGTTTTTCCTGCTGTTGCAGAACACGCTCATCCTGTCCTTTCTGAATCTGGTCTTCTTTTTCCCCGCTCCGATCGTGCTGGCGCTGCTGCTGAACGAAGTCCGGCGGGCTCTGTTCAAAAGAGTCGTCCAGACGATGATCTACATCCCGCATTTCATCTCCATGGTCATCGTCGCGAGCCTGACCTACGTCTTCCTGACGACGGAAGGAGGGCCGGTCAATGAGCTGCTGCTCCAGCATACGGGCGAGAAGATCGCCTTTTTGTCCGATCCGGACTGGTTCCGGCCGATCATCCTGCTGCAGACGATATGGAAGGAATGCGGCTGGGGAACGATCATCTTTCTGGCAGCGCTTTCTGCTGTCGATGTCGAGCAGTACGAGGCGGCGACGATCGACGGAGCGAACCGCTGGAAGCAGATCTGGCACATCACGCTGCCTGCGATCCGCAGCACGATCGTCATCCTGCTCATCCTGCGAATGGGCAGCGTGCTCGACAACGGCTTCGAGCAGATCTATCTGATGCTGAATCCGCTCAACCGCTCGGCCGCGGAAGTGTTCGACACCTACGTCTATGCGATGGGCATCACGCAAGGCGCGTTCAGCTACAGCACGGCGGTCGGCCTGTTCAAGTCCGTCGTCGGCATCATCCTCGTGCTGGGGACGAACTGGCTGGCCAAAAAATTCGGCGAGTCCGGCCTTTATTGATTCGAAAGGAGATCGGAAGCCATGTCCAAACGCAACCGCAGCATCGCCGGGACGATCTTCGACGCGGCAAACATCATCTTCCTGACCGCATGCGCCTTGGCGGCCGTGCTGCCCTTCGTGTATGTCGTCGCCGGCTCGTTTGCCTCGGACGCGGAGCTGACGAGCCGAGCGGTCTTCTTCATTCCGGAATCGCTCACGCTCGATGCCTACAAGTTCATCTTCTCGACGGACACGATCATGCAGAGCATCGGCGTATCGGTCTACGTCACCGTCATCGGCACGGCAGTCAATCTGTTCTTCACCGTGACGATGGCCTACGCCCTCGCCCGCAGAGGGTTGTGGGGGAGGAATTTCGTGCTGAACCTCGTCATCTTTTCGATGCTGTTCGGCGGCGGCATGATTCCGACTTACCTCGTCGTTCGGGGGCTGCATCTGCTTGATTCCCTCTGGTCGCTCATGCTGCCTGGCGCGATCAGCGCGTTCAACCTGATCATCGTCAAAAATTTCTTCCAGGAAATCCCGAAAGAGATCGAGGATGCAGGCCGCATCGACGGCTGCACGGAGCTCGGCCTGCTCGGCCGCATCGTCTTGCCCTTGTCGATGCCGGTGCTCGCCACCTTCACGCTGTTTTATGCCGTCGGCCATTGGAACGACTTTTTCGGGGCGCTGCTCTACATCAACGATCCGCAAAAATGGCCGCTGCAGGTCATGCTGCGCCAGATCGTCCTCTTATCTCAGGCTGCTGCCGGAGACATGAACTCGATGGATCCGAGCTTCGTCGCTCCGCCGGACCAGTCGATCAAGATGGCCGTCATCGTCGTCGGTACGATTCCGATCCTATGCGTCTACCCGTTCCTGCAAAAGCACTTCGCCAAAGGCGTCCTGCTCGGTTCCGTCAAAGGCTGAGCCATTCCCGTTCCAGGAGGAGATCACAATGAAAAAATCGACGCTCGCCGGTTCCGCTTCCCGGCTTGTGCTGCTCAGTTCCGTCTTCGCCGCCGCTATGGCAGGCTGCGCGTCCGACAGCAGCGGCAACGAGCCTGCCGCTTCCGCTCCGCCTGCCGCCAGCGGCTCTCCGAACGCATCGCCGACCGCGGACAAGCCGCTGGCGCTGAGCATCATGCTGCCGATTTTCAAGACGAATTTTCCGAAGGACGATAGTCCGGTCGCGGCCGAGCTGGAGAAGCGGACGAACACCGACATCCACTTCCAATGGGTGCCGAACGCCTCGTACGGCGACAAGTTCAACATTACGCTCGCCTCGGGCAACTTGCCGAGCATCCTCTACGTGCCCGATGTGAAAGGCCCGAGCTTCGTCAACGCCGTCAAAGCGGGCGCGTTCTGGGACGTGACCGACAAGCTGAAAAAGTATCCGAATCTGAGCCAATCCGATCCGGTCATCCTCAAAAACGCCTCGATCGACGGCCGCAATTACGGCGTGTACCGAGGCCGCGAGATCGGCCGCAACGGCGTCTACTACCGCCAGGACTGGCTGGAAAGCGTCGGGCTGCAGCAGCCGACGACGATCGATGAGTTCTACGAAATGCTGAAAGCGTTTACTGAAAAAGATCCGGACGGCAACGGCAAGCACGATACGTACGGCCTCGTCATGGTGAAATGGGCGCCGGCGTGGGGGGCGGGCTTCGATCAGATCAAGCTCTGGTTCGGCGCGCCGAACAACTGGGGGACTAAGGACGGCCAGCTGACGCCGGACTTCATGTACGACGAATACTTCGAAGCGCTCAAATTCATGAAAAAGCTGTACGACGAGAAGCTCGTCAACCAGGACTTCGCCGTCATGGATTCCGCGAAGTGGACCGATCCGATCGTCAATGGCCAGGCTGGCGTGATCATCGACGTCGTGGACGGGGCTGCCCGCGCCGACCTGCGGATTCATGACGCGCTCGCCGCAGCTGGCAAGGAGGACAAACGAGAGCATTACATGGATGTGTTCGGCGCGGTCAAAAGCCCCGACGGCTCGATCCGCACGCTGCCGACGGCCGGGTTCTCAGGCTTGCTGGCGATACCGAAGTCGAGCGTAAAAACGGAGGAGCAGGTCGACAAGGTGCTGGCCTTCCTGGATGCGCTGAACGAGCCGGAAAACCTGACGCTCGTCGGATCCGGTCTCGAAGGCGTGCATTATACAAAATTGGAGGACAATACGATCCAGCCGTCCGACGACAGCGCGCTGCTGGAGTCCGAGGTCGAGGGACTCAACCAGATGGCGCCGTTCACGCCTGCGACCAACCTCGGACTGGACGTAAAGCAGACGCCGCTGCGCAAGAAACAGGCCGAGGTGATGGCGAAAAATCGGGAGACGATCGTAGCCGACCCGTCCGCTCCGTTCATCTCCGCCGTATACTCCCAGAAGGGCCAGCAGCTCGGCAACATCATCAATGACGCGCGCATCAAGTTCATCGTCGGCCAGATCGACGAGAAGGGCTGGAAAGAGGCCATCGAGCTGTGGAAAAAATCCGGCGGCGACGACTATGTAAAAGAGATCAACGATCTCTACGCTGCTGCAAATTAAAGCGAAAGCGACACCGGGCCGTCTGCATCGAGAACACGATGTAGACGGCTTTTTAACGGAAAAAGTCGGTTTTCAAACTGGTTCATCCAGGCCGTTCCGGTTATGCTGGATGCATCTTCTGGCCGGGCGTTTTTGAATCCGCTTACAAAAAAGTAGGGGGCGAAAGAGTGCAGGGGAGAACGATTGCCGCTCGTCTAACGCGAGGCGCAGGCAGCTATTATCGGAAAAGCCTGATTCTGCTTCTCGTCGTCGCAAGCATACCCGGCATCATCACGAGCGTATTGGTGTATGCGATGGCGGGAGGGAATCTCGAGAAGGAGCTGCTCCAGCAGCATGTCGGCCAGATCGAGCAGCGGGCGCGCACGATGGACGCGCAGCTTGCGAATCTGGAAATGATGCTGTCGCACTGGGCATTCGACACCCGATTCGACTATTCGCTGCAGGATCATGACTTCGTCCGCGACTTCATCCGGACCCGCGACTTGACGAGCACGCTGCTCGTCATGCAAGGCTCGAACGCCATGATCGGCAGCGTCAGCCTCTACTTGCAGGGCGAGCAGCCGATCTTGTTCGATCCGGAGTATTCCTCGCTGCAGGATGAACGTGTGATCGGCCTTTACGACAGCTTGCTGGCAAACGGGAACAAGACGACGTACTGGACGCAGCTCGCCTTTGATCCGGCCAAGCCTCAGCAGCGGGAGCTGGCCTTCGTCCATCCAATTCCCGGAAGCAGCCTGAAGCCGTTCGGCGCGCTCGTCGCCCGGCTGGACCGCGAGCAGGTGGCGGAAGCGCTGCTGGCGCTCGCTCCCTATGATGACGGCGACAACTTCCTGGTCGGCGCGGACGGCGGCCTGTTCGTCTCCGCTCACGGCCATGCCGCGGACTCGCCGTTCATTGCGGCGCTGAGGGCTCGGATCTCGACGGATGACGGAGGGACAGGCTCTTTTCTTTTGGATTGGGACGGCAGGACGTACGCGGTTACATCCGGACAGTTTGGACGCATCATGGACCCGTGGATGTATGTATCCGCCTCGCCGATCACGACGATCACCGCTCCGGTCGTATTCGTCTCCAGAATCATCCTCGGCGTCAGCGTCAGCGCGCTGCTGCTCGGACTGCTGCTCGCCTGGCTCGCTTCCGGCCGGATCTATTCGCCGATCAAGCGGCTGATGGGCAGCCTCATTCCGCATGGCGGACAAGGAGAGGCGAGGGAGGACGAGTTCACGCTGATCGAAAGGCATTGGCGCGACCTGAGCCGCGAAAGCCGCGAGCTGAACGCCAGGCTGACCGAGCAATTGCCCTACGTCAAGGAGAGCTTCCTGCATCAGCTGCTGCAAGGCTATCTTTACGCCTACTCGGAAGAGGATCTGCTCTCGCGCCTGGAACGGTACAAATGGGACGTCCGCAACAGGCAGTTCATCGTGCTGTACGTGCAGCTGAGCGGCATCGCCAGCTTGGAGGGCAAGTTCAAGCAAGGGGACGAAGGGCTGGTGACATTCGCCTCGGTCAACATCATCGACGAGACGGCCGCGCGGTACTTCGAGCAGTACAACGCGATCAACTTCCATGATCTCGGCTCGGGGCTGCTGCTGATCCTGCCCGAGGGGGGATCGTTCGCAGCGAAGATCCGATCGTTCTGCGAAGAATTGATGCAGTCCGTCAACCGCCTGCTCCATCTGAACGTGACGGTCGCGATCAGCCGCTCCATGATGCGGGCGAGCGACGTTCCGCGCGCCTTCGAAGCGGTGAAGCAAGCGGCCAGCTTCCGCAACTTCGACGATGCGAACCAGGTCATCGACATGGAGCAGTCGGACTGGGAGGGCTCGCCGGCGCCGACCTATCCGTTCGCGCTGGAGCGCGAGCTGCTGCAGGCGCTGCGCGCCGGGCAGGCGGCGGACGCCAAGACGCTGCTGGGCGAGTTCCAGCAATCGCTTTCGGTGGCGGGAGCGAAGGCGATCGACGTCCACCAAGGCATGCTGCAGCTGCTCGGCTCGGTCCAGCACGCGATTCTCGCTTCCGGCATCCAGCCGAGTCGGTTGTACAAGGGAGCCAATCTGTACGAGCAGCTGTCGCAGATCAAGGAGCCCGAGCATGCCTGCGAATGGTTTTCGGCCAAAGTGTTCGAGCCGTACCTCCGAGAGATGGAAACCCGATCGAATGGCCAGACGAGACGCCTGATCGAGCAAGCGGTGCTTTTCCTGCAGCGGAATTACATGCGCGACATTTCGCTCGATCATTGCGCCGACCATATCGGCACCAATCCATTTTTCCTCAGCAAATCGTTCAAGCAGGTGACCGGCGTGAATTTCATCGATTACTTGACCGGGCTGCGGGTCGACAAGGCGAAGGAGCTGCTGCGCGAGTCCGAGCTGAAAATCCAGGACATCGCCGAGCAGGTCGGCTATCAGCACAGCTATTTCAACCGCATCTTCAAAAAGCTGGAGGGCATGACGCCAACGCGCTACCGCATGTTGAGCCGGCCGGAGTGACGCGTCACCTGGCAGGCAAGGCGAAGCCGATCGGCGAGGCCGGCCGGCAAAAAAGTGCTAGCCCGGGCTGGACGGTGCAAGGAGCCTGCGCGCCTCCTGCAAGATTGTCCGATTGCCGGGAAAACAGGCGCCGATATAATGAAACCGTCTGCAAACTATCTCGGCAGGAGATGAGGCTATGAGCGGTACGACGAAGGCATGTTTACGCTGGCTGAAGGAAGCGCCTGTTTTGCCCGCAGGAGTCGCATGGGGAATGCCGTGGAAGGAAGGGGAGCTGAGGCGCGGCGAGGAGCTGGCGCTGGAGTCGGGGGACGGCAGCGCTCCGCCAGCGCTGCAAAGCTGGCCGGCCGCCTACTGGCCGGACGGCAGCGTCAAATGGACGGCGCATGCGGCGGCCTTTCCCGCCGATGCGGCGGCCGAATATTCCGTTCGGCGCGGATCGGCGCGAACGATGGCCGCTGCTCCGGCGCTGAGCGTGACGGAGACGGAGGAGCATGTCGATGTCGATACGGGCGTCATTTCGTTCCGGGTTCCGAAGACAGGAAGCGCAATCATCGACGGCATCTTCCGGAATGGCGTGCCGATCGGCGGGAGGGCTGAGCTGATCGCCATGCGGGAAACGAGGAGCGAGCTGTCCGGAAGCAGGACGTATCGGCAAGAACGCTTTCGGTCGCGGATCGCCAGGGTGGAGCTGGAGCAGCAAGGGCCGGCGCGGGCCGTCCTGAAGCTGTCCGGTCGGCATCGGGCCGACGACGGGCCGGCCGGGCCGGCCAGCACGGGCGAGTGGCTGCCGTTCTCGCTGCGGCTGTACGCCTACGCGGGGCTCGAGACGATCCGGATCGTGCACACGTTCTTTTACGACGGCAATCCGAGCCAGGACTTCGTCAAAGGGCTCGGAATTCGCTTCTCCGTGCCGATGCGCGGGCCTCACTACAACCGCCATGTCCGCTTCGCCGGAGACAGCGGATTCTGGAGCGAAGCCGCCAAGACGCTGCATACGCGCCGTACGAAAGGCCCTTATTTGGAGCTGTTCGAGCGGCAGCTGAGAGGGGAATGGCTGCTCGAGGAGCAAGTGAACGACGGTTATTTTCTCGGGCTGCTCGAGGAATCCGCCTCCTGGGACAGCTTCAAGCTGACGCAGCACTCGGCCGACAGCTATCGGATGCTCAAGCGCACCAAGCCGGGCTGCAGCTGGATCAAGGCGGCGGAAGGACGCCGCGCTCGCGGCGTCGTCTACGCAGGCAGCCGAGGCGGCGGCCTCGCGGCAACGATGCGCGACTTCTGGCGCAAGCATCCTTCCGCCCTCGAAGTCGAGGGGATGCTCGGCGCGGAGGCGGCGCTGACCGCCTGGTTCTGGTCACCGGACGCCCCTGCCATGGACATGCGCCATTACGACACTGAGACGCATGTCGAGTCTTCCTACGAAGGCGCCGAGGAAATGCGGGCGACGCCGTACGGCGTCGCCAATACGAACGAGCTGACGCTGTGGGGCTGCGCGTCCACGCCGACGCCCGAGCGGCTCGAGCGGCTGGCGGAACACAACGAGTCGCCGCCGCAGCTGGCATGCGAGCCGGAGCATTTCCACCGTCAAGGCGCCTTCGGCATCTGGAGCCTGCCCGACCGCGGTACGGAGGCCAAAGCGCATCTGGAGCGGCAGCTGGACGGCATCATCGCGTTTTATCAGCGGGAAATCGAGCAGCGGCGCTGGTACGGCTTCTGGGACTACGGCGACTTCATGCACAGCTACGATCCCGCCCGCCATGTATGGAACTACGACCTCGGCGGCTGCGCCTGGCAGAATACGGAGCTCGTGCCGAACATGTGGCTATGGCTCATGTTCCTGCGTTCGGGCCGGGAGGACATCTTCCGCCTGGCGGAGGCGATGACGCGCCATACGAGCGAGGTGGACGTCTATCACTTCGGCGAATACGCCGGACTCGGATCGCGCCACAATGTCGTCCATTGGGGCTGCGGCTGCAAGGAGGCTCGCATCAGCATGGCCGGCCTGCATCGCTATTATTATTATCTGACCGCCGACGAGCGGATCGGCGACATGATGGAGGAAGTGAAGGATGCCGATTACACCACCGTCTCGCTCGACCCGATGAGAGCGTATTTTCCGAAAGACGAGCATCCGACGCATGCCCGCGTCGGGCCGGACTGGGCGGCGTTCAGCTCGAACTGGATGACCCGCTGGGAGCGCTTCGAGGACGCGGCTTATCGAGACAAGCTGCTGACGGGCATCGCATGCATCAAGCAGGCGAGCTTCGGCCTCATCTCCGGCCCGACGTACGGCTACGACCCGCAGACGGGCCGGCTGACGCCGCTGGGAGACGACAATTGGGGGCGCCATCTGGCGGTGTGCATGGGCGGACCGCAAGTGTGGATGGAGCTGGCCGGCATGCTGAAGGACCCGCAGTGGAACGAGATGATGGCCGACTTCGGCTTGTTCTATCATCTGCCGCAGGAGGAGAAGGATGACATCACCGGCGGGAAGATCAGCGCGAGCAGCTTCGGGCATCCCGTTCTGACGCTTGCCCTCGTCGCTTACGGAGCTTCGTACAGGCAAGAGGAGCGGACGGCCCGGCTGGCCTGGTCGTTCCTGATGGAGCATCCGTTTGCGACCGTCGATCTGGTCAACGACGCGCAGACTGTCTCTTATGTCGACGAGCTGCGAGAGATCGACTGGATGAATACGAACGAGGCTTCGCAGTGGTCGCTCAATGCGATCATTTGCCTGGAGCTGCTCGGCGATGCGCTGCCCGAGCGGCCGGCGATTCCGGGCAGCGGCGCGATTATGTTAAAGGAGAGTGGCCGATGAAACGCAGCAGACAGGAAGGAGCGGCGCGCTTGGCCGAGCTAGACATCAGCCCGGCAGGCCCGAGATGCAAGATGCTGCTCGGGGACCTGGACGCCGACGGCCGGATGGAGCTCGTGCTCGTGCAGCCCGACAACCGGCAGGATGTCCGTCATATTCCGCATCAAGTGCAATGCGTGACGGCCTTCGACCTGGACGGGAACCGGCTTTGGCAAGCCGGCAAACCGGATCCTCGAGCGGGAAGCCAGGGCTCCGACTATCCGGCCCAGGTGTACGATTGGGACGGCGACGGGCGGCTGGAGGTGCTCTGCGTCATGAACGATCGCATTGTCGTGCTGGACGGCGCGACGGGAGCGCAGAAAGCGTCTCATGAGCTGCCGTCTCCCCATGCGCATGACTGCCTGATCATCGCCAATCTGAGCGGAGGCCCGCGCGCTTCGGACCTCATCCTGAAAGACCGCTACCATAAGCTGTGGGCGATGGACAACCGATTCAACCTGCTTTGGACGTACGAGGGCAATCCGGGCCATTTTCCATGGGCTGGCGATCTGGATGGAGACGGCTTCGACGAAATCATGGCGGGATACGATCTGCTCGATCATACAGGCCGGAGGAGATGGAGCTGCAGCGGCCTCGAGGATCATGCCGACTGCATCTGGTTCGGCGATGTCGACGGAGACGGAATTCCGGAGGTTGTCGTCGGAGGCAGCGTGACGGTCATGTACAGCCGCGACGGACAGGAGCTGTGGCGGCATGCGGACTCGATCGAGTCCCAGCATATCGCGCTCGGCAAGTTCCGCCCGGAGCTTCCCGGGCTGCAGATCGCGGGACTGGACCGGCTCGTCCGGGAAGACGACGGCAAGGGGCTGAGAGGAAAGGATGCGCTGTTCCTGCTCGATTCGAGCGGCGCTCAGCTGTGGAAGGAGGACCGTCGGACCGACGGCTGGCTGACGATCGCGGAAACGCTGCAGCATTGGGAGCCGGATTCGCGGCAGGACTACATCCTCGCCTATCGGCGCGGTGGAGGCGTATGGCCGTCCCTCTACGACGGCCATATGAACGTAGTGGCGGAATTTCCGGCGGAAGGGTATGCCGTGCATGGCGATCTCGCCGGCACAGGTACGGAGCAGGTCATCGTTTACAACGATGAGAGAGCGGCGATCTTCGGCAGCGCCGCGATCGATCTGACGGCTAGGCGCCCGGGGCATGCGCTGCCCCAGCCCAAGCGCCTGTACCGCTCGACGCTTTATCCGGGCGGCGAGTGGCCAGGCTGAGCTTGGCATGCTTCAGCCGACTTGTCGAGGCCCGACAAAAACAACCAGGCACGGCTGCCGGAGCAGCCGTGCCTGGTTGCTTTTCGTTCGCGAGGGAATAGGGCCGCTTATCGACGGCTGCCCTGCAGCAGCTCCCAGCGATAGACGTATTCGAACAGGAATTCGAACGACTCGAGATGGCGCTTCGCCTCAAAGGCGTCCTTGCCCCAGGCGTAGATGCCGTGCTTGCGCAGCAGCACGCCCGGCAGGCGAGGCTGGAGCGCGTCGGTAATTTCCGGCACGATGCGCGGGATGTCGGCGTAGTTCGGTACGATCGGAATCTCGATCTGCGCTTCTTCCTCCCAAATGCCGAGCCCCTTGATGAGCTCGACGCCGGCGACCGGCACCGAGCGCCGCTCCCAGAACCACTCGGAGACGACGTTGCTGAAGACGGAATGGATATGGAAGATGGCGCCGGCTCCGGTTAGACGGTAGATCTCGCAGTGGATCAGCGTCTCGGCGGACGGCTTCAGCGCCGTCGGCTCGCTCGGCTTGCCGTTCTGGTCGACGAGCAGGAAGTCCTCCGCGGTGCGCTTCGACTTGTCCTTGCCGCTCGCCGTGACGGCGAACTGGAAGCTCCCCGGGTTGAAGTCTCCGACGCGCACCGACAGATTGCCGCTCGTGCCGGCGAACCAGCCGCGCGAGGCGAACAGCTCCTTGACCTCGGCCAGCTCGGCGTAGGCGCGCTGCTTGTCCTCCAGCTTCGCGAGATGCTCTTGAAAATCGCTCATGATTGACGCGTCCTTTCTTGATGGGCTGGCCGGCGCTCCTGCAGGTCGCGCACGACGTCATGGAACGTCGCGAACTCCTCATGCGGCAGGCCGAGCTCGCGGCACTTGGCCGTCAGCTGGGCGCGCGAGAAGACGTGATCGGCGAGCTTCGCGCCCTCGAAGTCGGTGACGCTGTCGCCGATCAGGATGCGCTCGTAGCGCTCCGCCGGAAACCGGCGCATGACCGCCGTCTTGCACATGCCGCAGCTGCCGTTCGGACAGCCGTCGTCGCATGGATGCGGCCAGACGATCTCGATGCGCTCGCCCGAGAAGTCGGCCCCGTTGCAATAGATATGGTCATGCGGGATGCCGAACGGCTCCAGCAGCGGGTAGACGAAGAAATCGATGCCGCCGCTCGTGACGTAGAAGTCGATGTCCTGCTCCCGGCAATAGGCGAGCAGCTCGCGGAAGCCGTCTCGGATGACGGCATTGGCGATCGAATAGCGGACGACCTCGTCCTTCAGCGAGGCCGGCAGGAGGCGGAACAGCGAGCCGACGCCCTCCTGGACGGAGATGCGCTGGTCGACCGTGTCCTGCACGAGCTGCCGCCAGCCGTCCGGATCGAACTGCTTGATGATCGCGACGATATTGTCGTTCTCGGTGATCGTGCCGTCGAAGTCGCAGAACAGCACTTGTTTTTTCGGTTCCATGCTCATCGCTCTAAGCCTTCTTTCTCGGTTGCGGTTGCGAAATTCGCGGGGCGGATGCCGCGAAGCCTCAGGCCTCGCGCACTCCCCAGGCGTCGACGGCGGCGCGCAGCGCCTCGCGTCCCGGCTCCTGCGCCGCCTGCTGCAGCGGAATGCCCGCCATCGCGGCGTCGATCGCCTGGCGGAACGCTTGTCCGCCGGCGGCGGCGCCGCCCGGATGGCCGTGCACGCCGCCGCCGGCATTGACGACCGACTCGATGCCGAAGTCGCGCAGCAGCAGCGGCACGAGGCCGGGGTGGATGCCGGCGGACGGCACGGGGAAGCTCGTCCGCATCGGACGGGACGGGTCGAGCAGCGCCGCGGTGATCGCGAGATTCTCTTCCTTCGGCATGACGACCGAGCCATACGGAGAAGGGAAGAGCACGAGATCGGCGCCGGCGAGCCGCATCAGCTTGCCGAGCAGCAGCGGGGCGGCGATGCCGTAATGCGGCGACGGATAAAACGCGCCGGCCATCGCCGGATGGGCGGCGATCGGCACGTTCACCGACGGATCGGCCGCGAGCTCATGCAGCGCGTCGTAGCCGTAGGCGAGCGCGTTGAACAGCAGCGCGTTGGCTCCCTCGGCGATCGCGCGGCGGGCCTGGTCATGCAGCCGCGACGTCGGGCCGGTCAGGTTGACGGCGTAGAGCAGCTTCTGGCCGGTCTGCTGCGACGCCCGCCGGGCAGCCTCCATGCAGACGGCGACGCGGCGGTCGATGCCGATCTCGTCGTTCTCGAACAGGATCTCGTCGTCCTTGATCAGATCGACGCCGCCGAGAGCCTGCTGGTAGAACTGCTCCTCGAGCCCGCGCAGATCGTGGCCGATGACGGACTTGAAGATGCTCATCAGCAGTGGGCGGCCGTGGACGCCGAGCTGCTCGCGCACGCCGGCGATGCCGAATTTTGGACCGGCGAAGGCGCTCTGGAAGCCGTCGGACACGTCGAGATCGAGCAGCTTGACCCGTCCGTCCATCGACAGCTTGCCGAAGACGGTGACGAGCAGGGCAGGGATGTCGCGGCTGAAGTTGAGGTCGGGATAGGCGATGCGGATGTCGGCATGCCGGCTGCCCGGCGTGCCGTCTCCCGCATGCTCCTCGACGGAGACGACGCGGCCGAGATGCTTTTCCATCTCGGCCTTGCGCAGCTCCGGCAGATCGGTCCAGCTGCCGACCGTCAGGCCGACGGCGATGGACTGGGCTTTCTTGGCGAAGTCGGCCTTGTCGTCATGGACGCGGTACGTCGCGACGCACATGCCGGCTCGGTTCGTCGATTCAGTCACCGAGTACGCTCCTTTCCAGATCGCGTCCGATTTCGGAGGCGCGCTGCGACGATTTTTTCATCCCTTGGCGGAAATGCAGGCCGACTCCGTGCTCCTCCATGAGCGCGATCGCCGCCTGGGTCGTGCCGCCCGGGCTCGTCACCTGGCGGCGCAGCTCGGCCGGCTGCTCGCCGGTGATCCGCATCATCTCGGCGGCGCCGAGCATCGTCTGCACGGTCAGCTCGCGCGCGAGGCCGCTGTCCAGCCCCAGCTCGACGCCGGCCTGGATCATCGACTCCATGATGTAGTACAGATACGCCGGGCCGCTGCCGGATACGCCGGTCACCGCTTCGAGCAGCGGCTCCTCGACCGTGACCGTCATGCCGACGGAGCGGAACAGCTGCTCGCCGATGCGGCGCTGCTCGTCGCTGACCTCGCCGGAGAAGCTGAGGCCGGTCGCGCCGAGGCCGATCGAGCTGGACGTATTGGGCATCGTGCGCACGACCGCGAGCGGCTGGCCGAGCAGAGCCTGGATCGTGCGGATCGACAGCCCGGCGATCATCGAGACGATCAGCTGCCCCGGCCGCAGCGTGGCGGCGACGGAGCGGAGCGCCTCCTCGGCGTCCTTCGGCTTCATGCTCAAAATCACGACATCGGCCTCGGCCAGCAGGCGGTCCTTGTCCTCCGGCGTCTCGGCGGTCGTCACGCCGTACAGGGCGCGCAGGTCGGCGAGCCGCTGGCCGCCGCTGCGGTTGAACATGCCGATCTGCTCGGGCGGGCACAGCTTGCGGCCGGTCATGCCGCGGGCGACGGCTTCGGCCATCGAGCCGGCGCCGTAGAAGCAGAAGCGCAGCTGCTGCAGCTGCGTATCGGGAGCGGCCGGCGAAGCGCCGGCCGCGGATTGCGTCGTCATATCGGTTCAGTTGCCTCCTTGAATGGGGGAATCAGCCTCGTACCTGGCCGGTTCCGCGGATGCGGTACTTGGTGGATGTCAGCGCCGGCAGCCCCATCGGACCGCGCACATGGAGCTTTTGCGTGCTGATGCCGATTTCTGCGCCATAGCCGAATTCGAACCCGTCCGTGAAGCGGGTCGAGGCGTTGTGGTAGACGGCCGCCGCATCGACGCGGTCGAGGAACTCGCCCGCGGCCGCGGCGCTCTCGGTTACGATGCACTCCGAGTGGCGCGTGCCGAAGCGCTCGATATGCTCCAGCGCCTCCTCGAGGCTGTCGACGATCCGGATGTTGAGCACGTAGTCGTTGTACTCCGTGGCGTAGTCCGCGTCCGTTGCCGGACGCGCCGCGCCGCTGCCGAGCAGGGCAAGCGCGTCCGGCGAGCCCTTCAGCTCGACGCCGGCTTCCTTCATCGCCTCGGCGATGCGGGCGAGCCCGCGCTCGGCGAAGCGGCGATGCAGCAGCAGCGTCTCCATCGAATTGCATACCGACGGCCGCTGGGCTTTGGCGTTGACCGCGATGGACACCGCCATGTCCGCGTTCGCATCCTCATGCACATAAGTATGGCAGATTCCGGCGCCGGTCTCAATGACGGGCACGGTCGCGTTTTCGACGACATTGCGGATGAGCGCCGCTCCGCCGCGCGGGATGATGACGTCGAGCAGCCCGCTCAGCTTGAGCATCGCGTCGGCGGAGGCGCGGCTCGGATCCTCGATCAGCTGCAGCGCTTCGGGCGGGATGGCCGAGCCGGCGAGCGCGGAGCGCAGAATCTCCGCCGTCTTGAGGTTCGTCTGCAGCGCGGCGCTGCCGCCGCGCAGGACGACGGCGTTGCCGGTCTTGAGCGAGAGCGCCGCCGCGTCGACGGTCACGTTCGGGCGCGCCTCGTAGATCATGCCGATGACGCCGAGCGGCACCGTCACCTGCTCGATCGAAAGGCCGTTCGGCCGCTCGATCGCCTGCACGGTCCGTCCGACCGGGTCGGGCAGGCCGATCACCTGGCGCACGCCCTCGGCGATCGCCTCGATCCGCTCCGGCGTCAGCTTCAGCCGGTCAAGCAGGGAGGGGGCGGTGCCGTTCTCCTCGCCTGTTTTCAGATCGATCGCATTGGCGGCGATCAGCTCGGCGGAGCGCTCCAGCAGCGCGTCCGCCATGCGCGCGAGCGCCTCGTCCTTCTGCGCCGTCGTCAGCACGGCGAGCCGCGATGCGGCCTTGCGCGCGGCGGCCGCCTTGCGGCGGGCTTCCTCCTGAGCGGCGGACAAGCTGGCTTGCATGCTCATGTCGTTTCCTCCTTGTCGGGCCGGAGCCCGTTTTGAATGTTTTTCGAATGTGGACGCTGCCGTCAGGCGAGCGTGATCCATTCGTCGCGGTGGATGACCTCGATGCGGGCGATGTCGATGCGCCGGCGCACCTCGTCCGAGCCGAGACCGGCCGCCGCCCGCAGCTGCCAGCAGTCGTAGTTGACGATGCCGCGGCCGATCAGGCGGCCTTCCGCATCCGTCACCTCGACGACGTCGCCGGGATGGAAGTCGCCGCTCATGGCAGTGACGCCTGCGGGCAGCAGGCTCTTGCCGCCGCTGACGAGGGCGCGCTCCGCGCCGGCGTCGACGGCGATGCGGCCGCTCGGCATCGAGTGGAAGCCGAGCCACTGCTTCTTGACCGGCAGATGATGCTCCCGCGATTCGAAATAGGTGCCTTTGCCGCTGCCGGATGCGGCGAGCAGCAGCTCGCCCGGCTCCAGCACGCGGCCGATGAACGCCGGCACGCCGCCGCGCATCGCGATGCGCGCGGCCTCGATCTTGGAGCGCATGCCGCCGGTGCCGACGCTTGAGCCGGCTCCGCCGGCAAGTCCCATCAGCTCGCCGGTGATCGTCTCGACGCGCTCGATCTTGCGCGCCGACGGATCGTGGCGGGGATCGGCCGTATAGAGGCCGTCCGTGTCGGTGACGATGATCAGCTGCCGCGCGCCGACCAGATTGGCGACGAGCGCGGACAGCATGTCGTTGTCGCCGAACTTCAGCTCGTCGGTGGACACCGTGTCGTTTTCGTTGATGATCGGAATGACGCCCTGCCGCAGCAGCTCGTCGATCGTCATCATCGCGTTGCGCCCTCGGCCGCGGGCCGTGAAGTCCGGCCGCGTCAGCAGCAGCTGCGCGCAGCGGACGCCCTCGGCCGCGAGCGCCTCCTGGTAGGCCTGCATGAGCAGCGCCTGGCCGACGGCGGCCGCGGCCTGCTTTTCATGCAGCAGCTTCGGCCGCGCGGCGTAGCCGATCGCCCGGAATCCTGCGGCGACGGCGCCGGAGGTGACGAGCAGCACCTCGCGGCCCTGCCGGTGGAGGGCGGCCAGCTCTCCGGCGTAAAAGGCCAGCTTTTCCTTGTTCAATCCGCCTTCGGGACTCGTCAGCGAGCTGCTCCCGATCTTGACGACGCGTCTGTCAGCGCTCATCGTGCTGCTCCTCTCTTGCTCGGCAAAAATGGCGTGGACGCGGCGGAAACAAAAAAAGCTTTCGTCCTCTAAAGGACGAAAGCTGCTGCTTCCGCGGTACCACCTTAAACTTGGACGGCAAAGCCGTCCCGCTCGGTGCCCTTGTAACAGAGGGCGCTGTCCGGCTCCTCGCCGGGCGCTCCGGGACGGGTGCAGAAGGCTGGCGCCGCAGTCTCTCCCAGCCGATGGAGACCGCTCTCTGAGGCGCAGCGGGATTCTGTCGTTTCCCTTCACAGCGTCTAACGTGTTGAATTGAACCCAGCATACCATGACGCCCGGGCACTGTAAAGCCGTAAAGGACCGCGAGCGGGGAGGCGGGGCTCCGCCTCCCCGGCACTCGGCCGCCCGCAGACGAACAGGCCGAGCCTGCCGATGCGGGCGGGACAGCCGGGCGGGCCGGAAGCGGCCTTAGCCGAACAGGCCGAGCCTGCCGATGCGGGCGGCCGCCTCGCGCAGCCGATCCTCGTCCGTCAGCAGGCCGAGCCGCACGTAGCCTTCGCCGTGCCGGCCGAAGCCGACGCCGGGCGCGACGACGACGTCGGCCTGCTCGAGCGCGATGTCGGCGAACTGCTCCGACGTCATGCCCTTCGGCACCGGCAGCCAGCAGAAGAACGAGCCGCCGGGCCGCTCCGCCTGCCAGCCGATGCGCTCCAGCTCGCCGAACAGCGCCTCGCGCCGCGACTCGTACTTGGCGCCGAGCTCGCGCACCGACTGCTGGGAGCCGGTCAGCGCCGCCGCCGCCGCTTCCTGGATGCCGCCGAACAGGCTGCAGTAATAGTGGTCCTGGATCAGGTTGATGAGCTCGACGGTGCGCGCGTTGCCGAGCGCGAAGCCGACGCGCCAGCCGGCCATGTTGTACGTCTTGGACAGCGTGTAGAACTCGACGCCGACCTCCTTGGCGCCGGGCGTCTCGAGGAAGCTGATCGGCCGCCGGCCGTCGAAGCCGAGCGCGCCGTAGGCAAAGTCGCTGGCGGCGACGATGCCGTTCGCCGCGGCGAACTCGACCGTCTCGCGGTAGAACTCCGGCGTCGCGACCGCTCCGGTCGGGTTGTTCGGATAGTTGAAGAACATCAGCTTGGCGTCCCGGCGGTCGTCCGCGCCGATGCGGCTGTAGTCCGGCAGGAAGCCGTTCTCCTCGCGCAGCGGCATGAACGACATGCGCGCGCCCGACAGCGCGACGCCGGACCAGTAGTCCGGGTAGCCCGGATCGGGCACGAGGCACAGGTCGCCGGGATCGAGCAGGCACTGGCTGATCTCGATCAGGCCCGTCTTGCCGCCGAACAGGATCGCGACCTCGGTCTCGGGATCGAGCTCGACGCCGTAATCCTCCTTGTACCGCAGCGCGACCGCTTCCTTCAGGAACGGAAAGCCGCGGAACGGCGGGTAGCGGTGGTAGCGCGGATCGGCGGACGCCTGCTGCATCTTCTCCACGATATGGGCGGGCGTCGGCGTATCCGGGTTGCCCTGGCCGAGATTGATTACATCCCGGCCGAGCGCGGCGCGGGCGTTCGCCTTGCCGACCAGCTTGGCGAAAAACTGCTCGGGCAGCCCTTGCAAGCGGCGGGCGGGCACGATGCCGGGCGCCGCCGCGCCGAAGCGGCTTTTGCTCATCTTGTCATCACTCCATCATCATCCTTGGCCGGACCGCTGCGGCTCGCGCGCTCGCTTCCGGCTTGCTGCACCCATGGTAGCAGAGGAGGGACGGACTGTCGAGCGGAGCGGTCAGGGCTCGAAGCCGATCCGCTCGAAGAACGGCCGCAGATCGGGGCGGGCGGTCAGCAGGTACGGCTTCTTGCGCTCGTCGAACACGAGCAGCTCCGGCTCGCGCTCGGGGCAATAGAACAGGAACACGTCCTCGGCGGTCAGGCGCAGGCTGCCGACCTTCACCGAGGCGGGCTTCCGCAGCGGGATGCGGAACACATAGCCGCAGTCATCGTCCGGGGACAGATTGGGCGACAGCCCTTCGGCCGCGTCCAGCCAGGCGCGGGCGATCTGCTGGTACGCGTCCTCATTCGGAAACGACTGCACGACCTTGCCGGCGCGGACGTCGAACACCTGGACGGGACGGTCGGGCTTGCTCGGCGCCGGAGCCGCAGCCGCGGCAGCCTGCGGCAGCAGGCTCGCGAGCAGCAGGAGGACAAGCGCAGCGGCGGCCAGCCGCATGCGCGCGGCGCGCGATCGAGAGGGAAGGAATCGCATGGGCAAAACATCTCCTTTCGTGCTGCCTCGGGCAGCCGGAACTTCGCTATTAAGCTGTCCATCTTGACAGCGCCCTATGAGGCGGCAAGAATAGTAGCATCTAGACAAGCATTCCAAGGCGGATGCGCGGAAAGGGGTTGGAGGCATGAGCGGAACCAGAGGCAAGCTGCGCGTGTCGGCGCTGCAGCTTCATATAGACGCAGGAGAGCCGGAGCTGAACTTCGGCCGGGTGCAGGCCAGGCTGCAGGAGGCGGCCGCGGCGGCGGACAAGCCCGACGTGATCGTGCTGCCGGAGATGTGGAATACCGGCTACGCGCTCGAACGCATCGGCGAGCTGGCCGACGAGGAAGGGGCGCGGACGCGCGGCATGCTCTCGGCGTTCAGCCGGGGGGCGGGCGTGCATGTCGTAGGCGGCTCGATCGCGGAAAAGAGGGCGCAGGAGGTGTACAACGCCGCCTACGCCTATAATCGGGAGGGAGAGCTGGCCGGACAGTACGAGAAGATCCATCTGTTCCGGCTGATGGACGAGGAGAAGCATCTGGCGGCCGGCTCGCGCCTCGGCCTGTTCCCGCTCGAAGGAGCGGACGCGGCGATGATGATCTGCTACGACATCCGCTTTCCGGAGCTCGCCCGCTCGCTCGCGCTGGCCGGGGCCAAGGCTCTGTTCGTGCCGGCGGAATGGCCGAAGCCGCGCCTGCATCACTGGCGCTCGCTGCTGATCGCGCGCGCGATCGAGAACCAGATGTACGTCATCGCCTGCAACCGCACGGGCATGAGCGGATCGACGGAATTTTTCGGCCACTCGATGATCATCGACCCGTGGGGCGAAGTGATCGCCGAGGCGGGCGAGGAGGAGACGATCCTCAGCGCCGACATCGATCTGTCGCTGGTCGACGAGGTGCGCTCGCGCATTCCCGTCTTCGAGGACCGCAGGCCGCAGCTGTACCGGCTGTAGGGCGCGGCCGCAGCGGCCGGGCTCTAGTCCTGCCCGCCGTAGTGGCGGCTTACGGAAGCCTTCATCGTCTCGATGAAGGCTTCCGCCGCTTTGGACAGGTAGCGGCCCTTGCGGCTGGCGATGACGAGCGTGCGCGACGGCTTGCCGGCGAGCGGAATGAACGACGGCGTGAACTCCGTATGGCGTCCCTGCGCGATCATCTGCGGGATGAAGGCGACGCCCATGCCGGCGGCGACGAGCGACTGCACCGTCTCGATGTTGCTGCTCTCGAACACGATGCGCGGCTGGAAGCCGGCGCCCGCGCACAGGTCGAGGGCGATCTTGCGGAAGCCCTGGCCTTTCTTGAGCACGATGAACGGCTCCTCGCGCAGCGTCTCCAGCTCGATCGGCTCGGTCCGGCCGGCGAGCGGATGGCTCGGCGGCACGGCGAGCGTGATCTCCTCGCGGATGAGCGGCTCGTAGACGAGCGTCGAGTCGATGAGCGGCAGCGTCAGCAGGCTGATGTCGGTCTGCCCGCTGGCGGCGAGCTGCTCGAGCTTGGCCGTCGTATCCTCGACGAGCACGAGCTCGATGTCGGGGAAGCGCTGGCCGAATTCCGGCAGCACGATCGGCAGGATGTGGGAGCCGGTGATCGGCAGGCTGCCGATGACGAGGCGGCCTCTTTTCATCTGGGCCATGTCCTCCATCTCGGTCTTGAGCTGCTCGATGCGGTCGAGGATGTCCTGGGCCTTGTCCACGAACACCTCCCCCGCATGGGTGAGCTCGACGGAGTTGGTCGTGCGGCGGACGAGCAGCACGCCGATCTCCTTCTCCAGCTTGGACAGCTGCTGGCTGAGCGACGGCTGGGCGATATGGAGCTTCTCGGCGGCGCGCGAGAAGTTCAGCTCCTTGGCGATCTGGATGACGTAATGCAGCTGGCGTAGTTCCATCGTTCGACTCCTTCGGCGCCTCGGCGCGGCCGGGCGATTTATAACAGACTCCTATAATGATTATAGATATTATATCTTGGAACAATCAACTGCCGGCGTGTATGCTGGAGGCAGATCAACAAACGGCACCGATACTCATACGGGGTGATAACTTATGAAAAAGCGCACGATGTTCGAAAAAATCTGGGACAATCACGTCATCCACGCGGAAGAGGGCAAGCCGAGCATCCTCTACATCGACCTGCATCTCGTCCACGAGGTCACGTCGCCGCAGGCGTTCGAGGGACTGCGCCTCTCCGGCCGCCAGGTCCGCCGCCCGGACCGCACGTTCGCGACGATGGACCACAACGTTCCGACCAAGGACCGCTTCAACATTAAGGACCCGATCTCCAAGCAGCAGGTCGACACGCTCACGCAGAACTGCGCCGACTTCGGCGTCAAGCTGTTCGATCTCAACAACATCGACCAGGGCGTCGTGCACGTCATGGGGCCTGAGATCGGCCTCACCTGGCCGGGCAAGACGATCGTCTGCGGCGACAGCCACACGAGCACGCACGGCGCGTTCGGCGCGCTGGCGTTCGGCATCGGCACGAGCGAGGTGGAGCATGTGCTCGCCACCCAGTGCCTGCAGCAGTCCAAGCCGCGGACGATGGCGATCCGCTTCAAGGGCAGCCGCAAGCCCGGCGTCACCGCCAAGGACATGATCCTCGGCCTGATCGCCAAGTACGGCACCGACTTCGCCACCGGCTACGTGCTGGAATACACGGGCGAGTCGATCGCGTCGCTCACGATGGAGGAGCGCATGACCGTCTGCAACATGAGCATCGAGGGCGGCGCGCGCGCCGGCCTGATCGCTCCGGACGAGACGACGTTCGAGTACCTGCGCGGCCGCGAGTACGCGCCGCAGGGAGCCGACTTCGACGCCGCGATCGAGGCATGGCGCCAGCTGACGACCGATGAGGGCGCCGAGTACGACACCGTGCTGGAGTTCGACGTCGACAGCCTGATTCCGCAAGTAACCTGGGGCACGAGCCCCGGCATGGGCACCGACATTACGGCTGCCGTGCCGAACCCGTCCGACCTGCCGACGGAGAACGAGCGCAAGGCGGCCGAGAAGGCGCTGGAATACATGGATCTGAAGCCGGGCACGCCGATGGCCGAGATTCCGATCGACTACGTGTTCATCGGCTCCTGCACGAACGGCCGCATCGAGGACCTGCGCGCCGCCGCCGAGATCGCCCGCGGCTATAAGGTGAGCGACCGCGTCACCGCGATCGTCGTGCCGGGCTCCGGACGCGTCAAGATGCAGGCCGAGAAGGAAGGGCTCGACAAGGTGTTCGTCGAGGCTGGCTTCGAATGGCGCGAGGCGGGCTGCTCCATGTGCCTCGCGATGAACCCCGACGTGCTGCAGCCGGGCCAGCGCTGCGCCTCTACGTCCAACCGCAACTTCGAGGGACGTCAGGGCCGCGGCGGCCGCACGCATCTCGTCTCCCCGGCGATGGCCGCGGCGGCTGCGATCGAGGGCCGCTTCACGGACGTGCGCGACTGGAAGATCAAGCAAGCGGTAGCGAACTAATAAATACCAGCGGCTCAGGCCGTTTCATACAGAGGGGAGTTTCACCGATCATGGAACCATTCGTGAAGCATACGGGCATCGTCGCCCCCGTCGACCGGGTCAACGTCGATACGGACGCCATCATTCCCAAGCAGTTCCTCAAGCGCATCGAGCGCAGCGGCTTCGGCCAGTTCCTGTTCTTCGAGTGGCGCTTCGACGAAGAGGGCAACGTCAACCCGAACTTCGAGCCCAACAAGCCGCGCTATCAAGGCGCATCCGTGCTGATCTCGCGCGCCAACTTCGGCTGCGGCTCCTCCCGCGAGCACGCGCCGTGGGCGATTCTCGACTACGGCTACAAGGTCGTCATCGCGCCGTCGTACGCGGATATCTTCTACAACAACTGCTTCAAGAACGGCATCCTGCCGATCAAGCTGAGCGAGGAGCAGGTCGAGGACCTGTTCCAGCGCACCGCCGCGCATGAGGGCTACGAGCTGAGCGTCGATCTGGAAAACAAGCTGCTGACCGACGCGCACGGCCTGCGCATCGAGTTCGAGCTCGACGAGCATCGCCGCCAGTTCCTGCTTCAAGGGCTGGACGACATCGGCCTGACGCTGAAGCATGCGGATGAGATTTCCGCGTATGAGGAGCGTCGTCAGGGCGCTTTCGCGTAAAAAGTTTGCTTGCCCGTCTGCGGAGTCCGCAGGCGGGTTTTTATTTTTCGGCGTGGGGGAGAGGGCGGCCGTGAGCCGACAGATTAATGGACAAGAAGCCCGCTGCGTGGGCCGAGCCTTTCTCGGCTGTGAGCCGGAAAGCGGGCCATGGACAGGCGAACCGCTGCGCGAGCCGAGCCTTTCTCCGATTCCACTGGAAGCCGGATGCCCTGATTTTTTGACCTCCTAGGCGGAGGCCATCCGTCTTCCAAGAGGACCGCTGCCGCTTCTCCGAAAGGCATCGTCTCGCTTCGCTCTGCCTTGTCCATCAGCTTCGCCTCTCCCCCTTTTTTTGGGGGAGGGGCGCGTCTCCCGCATTCTCGGGAGACGGCAGGGTTGAGCGCTCCCGTGTCACCGGGAACGACAATCTTACGCACCGGGAGCTGATTGACCTGCACGCTCCGTAAAACCGAAGACAGGGGCCTTATGCGCTCCCGTATCCCTGGGAGACGATTACCATGCGCGCCACGCCGGTCTCACCGGGTTTGGACAGGTCCGCACCGCTCGCACGAAGCCGGGACATTAAGTCGAAAAAATCGAGTTAGCGGGTGGTTGGAGGCACGAAGCCGGGGCGTTAAGTCGAAAAAATCGAGTAAGCGGGTGGTTGGAGGCACGAAGCCGAGGCATTAAGTCGAAAAAATCGAGTTAGCGGGTGGTTGGAGGCACGAAGCCGAGGCATTAAGTCGAGAAAATCGAGTTACTCGTATGCGCGGGAGGCGGATCAGAGAGAGAACTGAGCGGAAAAACCGAGCAACTGGGGTCAGAAGAGGAGCGAACGGTCGGAGTTACGCGGAAAAACCGAGTAACTGGGGTTCGAAGAGGAACGGACGGTCGGAGTTACGCGGAAAAACCGAGTAACTGGGGTCCGAAGAGGAGCGAGCGGTCGGAGTTGCGCGGAAAAACCGAGTAACTGGGTCAGAAGAGGAGCGAACGGTCAGAGTTGTGCGGAAAAACCGAGTAACTGGGGTCAGAAGAGGAGCGAGCGGTCGGAGTTGCGCGGAAAAACCGAGTAACTGGGTCAGAAGAGGAGCGAACTGTTAGAGTTGTGCGGAAAAACCGAGCAACTCGATCTGCAGCCAGCGAAGCAAAGACGATCTGTCGCGGCGTCAGCATTCGTCGAGCGGTCATTTGCCGGAGCGGCGCGGCCTGCGAAGCGGCAACCTCGCCTATACGCAAAAAAGTTGCCACGGTTCCCTTTTTTTCGCAACTTTTCGGGACGCTTCGCGTCTAACCTTTTGCCTGACTTTGCCAACGTCCACTGCCGCCGGACAGGCAAGGCGGGTGAATCCGTTTTTCGAGGTGAATGATGAAAAAAGCAGTTCTGATGCTGGTGTTTCTCGTAGCAGCGTTAACCATGTTCGCTTCGGCCACTTCCGCGGCGAGCAAGGCTCCCAAGCTGTTCCTGAACGGCCTGGAGCTTCAGTCGGCATCGGCGCCCCGGATCGACCAGAGCACGACGTTCATTCCGATCCGCACGGTAGCCGAGGGGATGGGCTTTGACGTGACGTGGGACAAGGCGGCAAAAAAGGCAGTCATACATAACGGAGACAGCCTCATCGAGCTCGTCGTCGGCAGCAAGTCCGCCGTCGTCAACGGCTCGAAGGTCGCTCTGCCGACGCCGGCGAAAATTGTCGGCAGCGGAGCGGCCAGCACGACGATGGTGCCGCTGCGCTTCGTGAGCGAGAACATGGGCTTGGAGGTGTACTACGACGCGCCTGCCAAGTCGGTGTATCTGTTCCAGCCGGCCGTGCAGGAGCCCGAAAACCCGGGCACGGACGGCGGCGGAAGCCAGCCCGGAACAGGCGGAACCGGCAGCCAGCCGGATCCCGGCCAGGGCGGCACGGAGCCGGGCGGCGGCAATGGCGGCGGCACGGTGCCGTCCGACGCGCAGGCGCTCGTCACCTCCATCCAGTACGACGGCATCGGCACGACGAGCATCGCCTACCAAGGCATCGCGACGGTAGGCGAGCCGCAGGTGCTGACCGGACCGGACCGGCTCGTGCTGGACATTCCGGCATCGGCGTTCGCGGACGCCTTCGCCCCGGGCTTCACGGCGACGACGGCCAAGATGGGCGAGATCGTCACGGACAACCCTCTGGTGAGCAAGATTCGCTTCTCCCATTATTCGGACAAGCCTTCGACGGTCCGGATCGTATGGGATCTGACGGCGGCGGCGCAGTATACGCTCACCAAGTCCGAGGGCCTCGTGCAGCTGAGCGTCCTCGGCTCGACCGAGCCGGTGCCTCCAATTCCGACGACGCCGTCGGGCGACAAGATCTTCAAGGTCGTCATCGACGCCGGACACGGCGCCCACGATCCGGGCGCGATCGGCATCAGCGGCAAGACGGAGAAGGCGTACAACCTGGCCATCGCCCTCAAGGTGAACGAGCTGCTCAAGAAGGAGGCTCGCATCGAGCCGATCCTGACGCGCTCGGACGATACCTTCATCGCTCTGGAAGAGCGGGCGGCAATCGCCAACAGGCTCAAAGCGGACGTGTTCATCTCGATTCACGCGAACGCGCTCAAAGGCTCCTCGGCTTCGGGGACCGAAACCTTCTATAATCGGGCGGACAGCAAGACGCTCGCTGACATCATCCAGAAGCATCTGCTCGGCGCGACCGGACTTCCGGACCGCAAGGTGCAGACGGCGGGCTTTGTCGTCATCAAGCAAACGACGATGCCGGCAGTGCTGACGGAATCCGGCTTCCTCACGAACGCCAAGGACGAAGCGATCCTGTTCGACGAGAAGAAGCAGAACGAGATCGCGCAAGCGCTCGTGGCAGGAATCAAGGAATATTTAAAGCTGTAAGGAGGCGACAGAGCCATGAAGCAGCCTAGATTCAAGCTGGCGGCGCTGCTGGCCGCCGCCGCCGTTACGGCCGCGCTTGCAGGCTGCGGCGCCAAAGCGCCGGAGGGCGGGGCGGGAGCGTCCAGCCCATCGCCGTCTCCGTCTCCTGCCGCGACGGCGGCTCCTTCCTTGTCGCCGTCGCCGCAGACGGCCGAAGGCTCCGGCGACGGAGCTTCCGCCGGGAGCGGAGCGGAGGCGCAGCTGCAAAAGGCGACGATCCAGATTTATCAAACCGATTCGGAGCTGCTGGAGCTCAAGGCATTCGATGCTGAAATTTCTTACAAGAGCGATGCCGACAAGCTCGCTGCCGCGCTCGAGGCGCTGGCCGGAGCGGACCGCGACGGCTATCTGTCCTTATGGCAAGGCGTGGAGTTCCGTTCCGTGCAGCTCAAGGACGGGGCGGCGCAGGTCGACTTGACCTTGCCGGACGATGCGCGCTTGGGCGGGTCGGGCGAGCAGCTTGCCATCGACTCGCTGGCGCGCACGGCGTTCCAGTTTCCCGAAATCGAGTCGCTCGACGTGACGGTGGACGGCGAGGCGGTCGAGAGCCTGATGGGCCACGTCGAGCTGGAGCATCCGATCAAGCGCGCTTCGTACGAAGGCCGCCGATAACCAGATCTATTTCATTCCATTCATAGGGGAGAGCCGGAACAGATGCCATTAAGTACAAAAGCCTATCGTTTCGCCACGGGCATGATCGCCCTCTCCCTCCTGGCTGGAGGACCTGCCGCTGCTCATGCAGCGGCTTCTTCCGTGTCCGGGGGGACGACAGCGGCCGCAGCGGCCGGATCCTTCTTCGCCGACGTCAAAGCCGGACATTGGGCGGAGCGCAGCATCATGAAGCTGGCCCTGCAGGGCATCATCGTCGGCAACCAAGGGCAATTCCGCCCTTCGGCGTCGGTGAGCCGCCAGGAAGCCGTCGTCATGGCGCTCCGCTTCATGGGCAAGGAAAAGGAGATCGACGCCTCGCAGGCCGTCGTCTTCCCCGATACGTTCCAAGTGAACAACTACTACAAGCCGTACGTCGTGCTGGCAATGAAGCTGGGCCTGCTCAGCCAGGAAGAGGAGTTCAAGCTGGCCGAATCGCAGCCGAAGCAGGAATGGGGCGCTTCCGCCGCATCGCGCGAATGGATCACGAAGCTGATCGTGCGCGCCGCAGGCAAGCAGCAGCTCGCTCAGGAGCTGGCCTCCAAAAGCTCCGGCTTCCAGGACGCCGCCTCCATCGGCGCGGGTTATGCCGGGTATGTCAATGCAGGCGTCTCGCTCGGACTCGTCAAAGGCGTGACGGCGGAGAAGTTCGATCCGGTCTCCGCCGTCAACCGGGCTTCGGCGGCGACGCTGTTCAGCCGCGCGCAGACGCTCGCGCCGGTCTCTTACCCGGGCGAGACGGAGGGCGTGCTCACGGCGCTCAGCGGCACGACGGCTACCGTCTATACCGATGAAGGCTTCCGCACGTTCAACCTCGCCGCGGATGTCCGCTTCTACCGCTTCGACAGCGAGACGGCGCTGAAGTCCGGCTCCGAGCTGCAGCTGTACACGCATGTGCAGGTGCTCGGCGGAGGCACGGACGCGCTTTATGTGGAGCAGACCGACACGGAGCAGCAGGTGAAGTCGACCGAGGGCACGATCAAGCAGATCGCTCCCGGCCAGAATACGGTATGGCTCTGGGATGGACAGAACATGATCGGCGTTTCCTACGACTCGTCGCTTGCGATCAAGTCGCAGGAGGGCGCGAAGCTGGAGCTCGCCGATCTCAAGACGGACAGCCAGGTCATCGTCAAGACGGATACGTTCCGCGACAAGCCGGGCGCGCTCGAGATCGTCGTCAAGTCGGCTCCGGTGACCAAGGAAGGCGCCGGCACCGTCGCCGCCTCGGCGAACGGCATGCTGACGGTCAAGACGGCGTCCGGCGCCGACGAGACGTGGCCGGCAGCGGCGGGACTCGTCGTGCTCGGCTGGGACGGCCGCGCGCTGGAGGGCGGCCTTGCCGGACTGAAGGCGGGCGATACGGTCAGCTATTCCGTCAAGGACAGCCAGGTCGTGTCGGTGAAGGTGACGGATACGACGGTGCGGAGCGCGAGCGGCACGTTCAGCGCCTATACGGGAGAGTACCTGATTTACGAGGTTGCCGGAAAAGCCCAGACGAGCAAGCTTGCGGACAACGTGACGTTGACGATACCCGGCATCGAGCAGCCGGTGCTCGGCGACCTGTACAAGGACGACCAGCTGGAGCTCGCGCTCGACGCCGCCGGCAAGATCACCTCGATCACGGTCAAGAACCGCTCGCTGACGACGCTGACCGGAGCCGAGGTGCTCAGCTACAGCGCCGAGCAGAAGGCTCTCACCGTCAAGGGCACGAACGGCAAGCTCGCGGCGCTCCAGGTGACCGACAAGACGCGGGTCGAGCTGAACGGCACGAACGTGCCGCTGTCGACGGCGGCGGGCATGCTGCGCCAGGGCCAGCGCGTGACGGTCGGCTATTCCGGCAGCGACGCCGTGCTGATCCGCTTCGTGTATCAATACACGGGCACGATCGGCTTGCTCAATACGGCGACCAAGACGCTGGCGCTGTCGCTTGACGACGGCACGTCGGCGACGCTGCCGTTCGACGCGCTCTCCGTCGATTGGTACGGCAAGAGCGGCGCGACGATTGCCGACGTCAAGGTCGGAATGCGCGTGACGGCCGGCCTCGATACGAATCAGGCCAAGGCGACGAGCCTGCGCGTCCATCAGGGCGTGCAGTACAAAATCTCGTCGGTCGATGCGGCCAACAAGATCCTCGGCCTGCAGCCGGCTTCCGGCAGCGGCATCGCCCTCAGCGCGGGCAGCCTGCCGCTGCGCGGCGACGACGGCGCGACCGTTCCGTTCGCCTCGCTTGCGGCGGGAGCTACGGTGAACGTCACTTATGCGGGTCAGACGCCATCGTCGCTGACGCTCGTGACGGTCCGCTACGGCGTCGTCACGCAGATCGGTGCCAGCTCCGTCACCGTGCAGGAGTACGGCGGCTCGGCGCGCACGATCGAGCTCGGCAGCGGCTACAGCATCGTCAAGAACGGAGCGGCGAGCGGCAGCGTGTCGACGCTGGCTGTCGGCGACCGCGTGGAGACGCGCAAAAACGCCGATGGAGCCGTCGTCATCGAAGCGAACGCCGGCGTCAAGAAGACGTTCTGGAAAATGGAGAACGGCCAGCTGCTCGTGAAGCGCAGCTCGCTTACCGACAACAGCTATCGCTTCACGCTCGCCGAAGGCGCGGCGGCCAGCTGGAACGGGCAAGCGATCGCGATCGCTTCGCTGACCGATGGCGATGCCGTCACGCTGTACGTGTTCGGAGGCAAGCTGCTGGAGGTCGTCAAAGGCTGAAAAACGAAGATTTTCGCAACAAAGCGCCGCGAGGCGCTTCTTTTTTTGCGCGGACAGCCTTTTTCGGTTGCGCCGGACGGGCAGATTCGGTACACTTTGAACGATAGTGCAACTAGGGAGAGAGCGTTCCAATGAAAGCTTCCGATAAAATCCGGTTCATTCTCGACACGATGGCCGAGCTGTTTCCGGACGCGCATTGCGAGCTGAACCACGGAAACGCGTTCGAGCTGACGATCGCGGTGCTGCTGTCCGCGCAGTGCACGGACGAGACGGTGAACCGCGTGACGGCGGATCTGTTCCGAAAATACCGTTCCCCGGAGGATTACCTGAAGGTCGAGCTGGCCGAGCTCGAGCAGGACATCCGTCGCATCGGCCTGTTCCGCACGAAGGCCGCGAACATCCAGAAGCTGTGCCGGATCCTGCTGGATCGGCATGACGGCGACGTCCCGCGCACGCATGAGGAACTGACGGAGCTGCCCGGCGTCGGGCGCAAGACGGCCAACGTCGTCGTCAGCAACGCGTTTGGCGTCCCGGCGATCGCGGTGGATACGCATGTGGAGCGGGTGTCCAAGCGGCTCGGGCTGGCGAAGCCTGACGATTCCGTGCTCGAGGTCGAAAAGAAGCTGATGCGCCGCGTCCCCCGGGATGAATGGACGCTGACCCATCATCGCTTCATCTTTTTCGGGCGCTACCACTGCAAGGCCCAGCAGCCCAAATGCGACATCTGTCCGCTCATCGGGCTGTGCAAGGAAGGCCAGCGGCGCATGAAGGCGGTCCCCGCCGCCAAACCTAGATCCAAGAAGGGAGCCGCCGCCAGGCGCGAGGCTTCCAACCTTTAAGCGAAGGATGATGAACAATGAAATGCATCAGCGTATTCACGAATGACTTCGGTCTGTTCTCCGATATTTACGAGCAGGTGATGGAAGCTCCTCCGGGAGAAAACGAGGATCTCGTCGTCGAAGGCGTGACGGTAAGCGGCTCCGGCGATCTGCCGGCCCAATACCTGGAGCGCATGCGCCAGAAGCCGGAGGTCGTCGTCATGCGCGAGAAGCAGCGCGGCATCACGATCCTGCAGCACGGCAATGTGTTCGAGATCTGCATCCCGACGGATGAGGATGAGGAGGCGCCGGCCGTTTAAACCGGCGCCGGCGCCTGCCGCAGAGCAAGGCGATTCGATTGCAGCATCAGCCGTCCCTGCCGCCCGGGGACGGCTGTTTTGCGCTTTTTTGACCTTTTTGATCAGAGAGATCCGGCGGGCGAAGCGGAGAGGAGAATGGCGACATGGCTCAAGGGGAAACAGCAACGATGTCCAGCGGACAGGAGGAGGCGGAGCGGCTCGGCTATTCGGCGGAGCGGCTGGCCGTCCTGCTTGCCGAGCAAGGCGAGAAGGAGCTGGCGGGAAGAGCCCGCCAGCTGGAGGAGAAGCTGGAGGCCGGCCGGCTGTCGGCAGCGTTTTGCGGCCATTTCTCGGCTGGCAAGTCGACGCTCGTCAATGCGCTGTGCGGCGTGCGGCTGCTGCCGTCGAGTCCGATTCCGACCAGCGCCAACGTCGTGACGATCGCGTCGGGGGAACCGGCGAGGGCGGTCATCCACGCGGTCGTGGACGGGGAAGAGCGGACGATCGAGGCCGATCCGCTGCGGCTGGAGGACTATTGCAAAAACGGAGAGGTTTTCCGCAGCGTCGAACTGACCTATCCGGCGAGCGGCTTCGGCCGGCAGACGACGCTGCTTGACACGCCGGGCATCGACTCGACGGACGACGCCCACCGGATGGCGACGGAGTCGGCGCTGCATCTGGCGGATGTCGTCTTTTACGTGATGGACTACAATCATGTCCAGTCGGAGATCAACTTCGAGTTCGCCAAAGGGCTCAAGGACTGGGGCAAGCCGCTCTATCTGATCGTCAACCAGATCGACAAGCATCGCGAGGAGGAGCTGCCGTTCGCGGAGTACAAGCGCAGCGTGGAGGAGGCGTTCCGCAGCTGGCATCTGGAGCCGGCCGGCACGCTCTACCTGTCCTTGCGCGAGCCGGAGCATCCGCAGAGCCAGTTCGAGGAGCTCAAGAAGCTGCTTGGCGAGCTGGAGGGGCTGCGCTCGGAGCTGGCCGTCGGGAGCGTGCACGCCTCGCTCCGCCATCTCGCCCGCAGCTGGCTGAAGCATCGGCTCGAAGCGGAGGAGCCGCAGCGGGAGCGGCTGGAGCTCGAGGCCGGGCCGGAGGAGGAACGGGCCGGACTGCAGGCGGCGATGCGGGAGCTGGAGCAGGCCGCAGGCGGCGCCGAGTCCGGACCGCAGGCGCTGGAAGCGTCGCTGCAGGCGGAGATCGGCAAAATTCTCGACAACGCCAACCTGATGCCGGCCGCGACCCGGGACATCGCCGCGTCGTTTTTGGAGAGCCGCAAGCCGGGCTTCAAGACGGGCCTGCTGTTCGCCGCCTCCAAGACGGCGGCCGAGCAGGAGCGGCGCGCGGCGGCGTTCGAGGAGGAGCTTGGCCGGCAGGTGCAGGCGGAGGCCGCCTGGCATCTGGCCGACCTGCTGCGCAAGGCGGCGGACCGCGAGGGGCTGCAGGGGCCGGAGCGGCAGTCGTGGGAAAGCGGACTCGAGGCGGCGCTCGCCTGGCGGCCGGACGCCGCCTGGCTGGCGGAGCGCGTCAGCAGCGGCGCGGTGTTCGGCGGCGAGTACACGATCGTGTACTGCCGCGACGCCGCCGCGCAGATCAAGGCGCAGCTGAAGCGCGGCGCCTCTTGGGGGCGGCGCGCTGCGGCGGCGGCCCGCTATGCCGCCGCCGCCGCAGCGCGCCGCCGGCTAGCCCGGCCTCGGCGGCCAATCCGCGCGCTCGCGGGCCTCCCGCCTCGGCGAGGCGGCCGCGCGCAGCGAGCGCGCGCGCGGCGCTGCTGTGCCGGCGAGCCGGCGCGCCGGCGCTCTGCGCCGCAAGCGCGCCGCCGCAGCCGGCAGCGGCCGGAGCGCACCGGCAGCCCGAGCCCTCGGCCTCGCGAAGCCGCCCCTGGGCTGCCGGCAGGCGCGCCGCCGCGCCGCCCGGCGAAGCCGCACGAGGCGCGCGCCGCGCGCGGGCCGCCGCGCGCCTGCGCGCCGCGGCGGAGCTGCTCGCGCCGGAGCCGGCGCTGGCGCGCTTGAGCCCCGGCGATGCGCGCGCCCGCCATGCGCCTCGGGGCCTCACGATGTCGCTGTTCGGCGCGTTCAGCGCGGGCAAGTCGTCGCTCGCCAACGCGCTCATCGGCGAGCGGGCGCTGCCCGTGTCGCCGAATCCGACAACGGCGGCGATCAACCGCATCCTTGCGCCGACGGAGGAGCAGCCTCACGGCACGGCCCGCGTCAGCATGAAAGCCCGCGAGGCGATGCTGGACGATCTGCGCTTTTCGCTGTCGCTGCTCGGCGAGGACGCCTCCGGCGCCGCCGAGGCGGAGCTGCTGAAGCGGATCGCCGCGCTGCGTCCGGACGGCATCCATGCCGCCGGGCGGCCGCATTACAGCTTCCTCAAGGCGGCGGCGGCCGGCTGGAGCGAGCTGTCGCCGCAGCTCGGCGAGGTGCTGCGCGTCGGCGAGGAGGACTACCGCCGCTACGTCGCGGAGGAAAGCCGCTCCTGCTTCGTGCGCGAGATCGAGCTGTTCTACAGCTCGCCGCTGACCGACCAGGGCATCGTGCTCGTCGATACGCCTGGCGCGGATTCGGTGAACGCCCGCCATACCGGAGTCGCCTTCAACTACATCAAGAACGCCGACGCGATTCTGTTCGTCACCTATTACAACCATGCGTTCTCGCAGGCGGACCGGCAATTCCTCATGCAGCTGGGGCGGGTGAAGGACCAGTTCGAGCTCGACAAGATGTTCTTCCTCGTCAATGCCGCCGACCTGGCGGCCTCGCCGGAGGAGCTGGGAGACGTGCTGAAGCATGTCGAATCGAATCTGCTGCAGCACGGCATCCGCTTCCCGCGGCTGTTCCCGGTATCGAGCCTGCTCGGGCTGAAAGGGAAGCACGGCGACGAGGCGGCGCTCGCGGCGTCGGGCATCCCGGCGTTCGAGCAAAGCTTCCTCGACTTCACGCGCGGCGAGCTCGGCCGGCTGGCCGTGCAGGCGGCGGACGGCGAGCTCGAGCGTGCCGCGCATACGATCCGCGGCTGGATCGAAGCGGCCGAAGGCGACGCTGATACGCGGCGGCATGAGCGCGCCCGTCTCGAGGGGCTGCGCGCCGCCGGGGCGGACGCCGCTGCCGTCATCGCCGAGGCGCCGCCTGCCGCCGAGCTGGAGAAGGAGCTGCAGGAGCTGTTCCACTACATCCAGCAGCGGATCCGCTACGGCTTCGGCGACTTCTTCAACTATGCCTTCAACCCGTCGAGCCTGCAGGACGACGGACGCGACCTGCGGCGGGCCGTCTGGACGTCATGGCTCGAGCTGCAGCGGCTGCTTCAGCTGGAGCTGAGCCAGGAGCTGCTGGCGACGACGCTGCGGCTCGAAACGGCCTCCGGCGCGCTTATCCGCGTCCGCGCCGAAGCGGCGGCCGCGAGGCTGGCCGAGCTGCTGCCGGGCTTCCAGCCGGCGCCTTGGGAAGCGGCTGCGTTCGCCGCTCCGCCGGAGCCGGCGCCATGGCAGTCCGCCGGCGTGCAGGCGAAGCGGCTGTACAGCCTGTTCCGCAGCCCGCGCTCCTTCTTCGAGGGAGAGGGCAAAAAAGCGCTGCGGGAGGAGCTGGAGGAGACAATCGCTCCGGAAATCCGGGCGTGGATGGATCATGCGGCGGCGGACTGGCTCGCCCATTACCGGACCGCCCTCGAAGCCGGGCTCGCCGCGGCGGCCGACGCGCTGGGCCTTTCGTTCCAACGGGAGCTGGACGGCCGCATCGGCTCGATGCGGGACGGCGGCAGCCTCGACTCGCTGCGCGCGCTGGAGCGGCAGCTTCAGGAGCTGCTCGGCGAGGCGGGCTGATCCCCCTGCCTACCCGAGCGGCGCTGCCCGCAGGCGCGATTCCGCGCGACAAAAAGGATGTCCCTCCGCGCCGCTGATAGCGGCCGAGGGGCATCCTTTTTTGCTGCTTGCGGAGCGTGCCGGCGGTAGCGGAAATCGGCGAGCGTTAAAAGTTTTTTTCGCATTTCCAGCCGAAACGGATAAAAACGCGCAAATGTGTCGTAAACGTGACGATTCGTTGAGGAAAAAGAGAATGATCCCCCTTACGTGCCTTATCTTCCCTTTTAGCGGAGCAGAGTGCTGAATATGGCCGCAAAAGGCGTTTGCCGCTCCTGCGGGATGCTGATAACATACGTCCATGTCAGCACTGAAATCGCAGTTAAACCTAACTAACGGGGGAGAGAGCACACTTGGAGGTTTTCAGGCAACTCAAGCCTTACTACTGGGTGGAGCGCAAGTTCATCTTCGCATCCATCCTCTGCCTGGCCGCTGCAACCGCGCTCGGACTGGTCTATCCGAACCTGCTGCGGTACCTGATCGATGACGTCGTCAAGCCGCAGAACTGGGAGCCGGTGCCGTTGCTGTCGCTGGCCGTCGTCTGCGTCGTTTCGCTGAAGGGCTTCATGAACTTCCTGAGCGGATATTTCGGCGGACGGCTCGGCAACCGCGTCGCCTACCGGCTGCGGAACGCCAGCTACGCCAAGCTGCAGGAGCTGAGCTATCCGTACTACGACACCGCCAAGACGGGCGATCTGATGAGCCGCCTGACCGCGGACCTGGAGGCGATCCGCCAGTTCATCGGCTTCGGCTTCGCGCAGGTGCTCAACGTGTTCCTCATGATCCTGTTCGGCGGCGTCATGATGCTGACCATGGACTGGCAGCTGACGCTCGTCACGCTGGTGGCGATTCCGCTGCTCGCCTTCACCGCCGTGCGCTTCGAGAAGAACATCCATCCGGCGTTCCGCGAGATGCGCCAGGCGCTCAGCCACATGACGACGGCCGTCCAGGAGAACATCACCGGCGTGCGCACGGTCAAGTCGTTCGCGCGCGAGTCCCACGAGGTCGAGAAATTCTCGGCGCGCAGCGCGGAATACCAGACGAACCAGGTCGGCGCGGCGACGATCTGGGCCCGGTACTTCCCGCTCATGGAGCTGCTGGCCAACGTAAGCGTCGTCATCCTGCTCATCTTCGGCGGCTTGCGCGTCATCGACCAGCATCTGACGCTCGGCGAGCTGGTCGCGTTTTTCAGCCTCATCTGGTACATCATCGGACCGATGTGGGGCATCGGCTTCCATATCAACAACTACACGCAGTCCAAGGCGTCCGGCGAGCGGGTGCTGGAGCTGCTGAACCAGTACGTGCATGTGAAGAGCGTGCCCGACGCGGTCGTGCTCGACAAGCAGCATGTCAAGGGTCATGTCCGCTTCGAGAACGTCACGTTCAATTACGCGGACAAGGAGCCGGCGGTGACGGACATCAGCTTCGACGCCCCTCCGGGCACCGTCATCGGCCTGCTCGGCGGCACCGGCTCCGGCAAGAGCACGATCATCCAGCTGCTCATGCACGCCTACAACGTCAAGCAGGGCAAAATCACCATCGACGGCCTCGACATCCGCCAGCTCGACGTCCAGAGCCTGCGCAGCCAGATCGCGACCGTGTTCCAGGAGACGTTCCTGTTCTCCGCCTCGATCCGCGACAACATCGCCTACGCCGACAAGGACGCGACGATGGAGCAGATCGAGCGCGCGGCCAAGCTGGCCAAGGCGCATGACTTCATCATGGAGCTGCCGCTCGGCTACGACACGCTCGTCGGCGAGCGCGGCATGGGCCTCTCCGGCGGCCAGAAGCAGCGCATCGCGATCGCCCGCGCCTTGATCCGCAATCCGCATATCCTCGTGCTCGACGACGCGACGAGCGCGGTCGACATGGAGACGGAGCATGAGATCCAGGCCGGCTTCAAGGAGCTGATGAAGGGACGGACGACGTTCATCATCGCCCACCGGATCAGCTCGCTCAAGGACGCCGACGAGATTCTCGTGCTCGACAAGGGCCGCATCGTGCAGCGCGGCAAGCATGCGGCGCTCGTCCGCCAGAGCGGACCGTACCGCGAAGTCTACAACATCCAGTACGCCGACCGTCCGCAGCAGGACGACGAGCCCGCGCTGGGCAAAGGAGGGACCGCCTGATGGCTAGCAGCGCAAAAGGGCCGGCCGCGCCCGCATCCGGCCTGGACGCCTCCATGCAGGAGGCGGCGCAGGCTCAGCGCCAGCGCTTCAAGTATACCGATGACGAGGTCATCGAGAAGCCGTTCAACTGGAAGCAGGTCCTGCGCCTGCTTTCCTATATGAAGCCTTACCGCAAGCAGCTCGTGCCGATGGTGCTCATGATGCTGCTCGGCACGCTGACGCGGCTCGCCGCGCCGGCCGTCATCATCCTCGCGATCGACGAGGCGATCGACAAGGACGGCGGCGACAAGAGCCTGCTGCTCGCCTACGGCGGCATCATGCTCGGCCTGTACGTCATCCAGTGGGCCGCCAACACGATCCGCATCAAGTACACGAACATCATCGGCCAAAAGGTCATCTACGACCTGCGGCAGCAGCTGTTCGAGCATATCCAGAAGCTCAGCTTCCGCTTCTTCGACAAGCGGCCGGCGGGCTCCGTGCTCGTGCGCGTCACCAATGACGTCAACTCGCTGCAGGACCTGTTCACGAACGGCGTCGTCAACCTGCTCATGGACTGCATCCAGCTCGTCGGCATCGCCGCGATCCTGCTCATCTGGAACTTCCAGCTCGGGATCGCCGTCATGGTGACGGTGCCGCTCATGTTCATCGTCTCCGGCGCTCTCCGCAAGCGCATCCGCTTCGCCTGGCAGGACGTGCGCATCAAGCAGTCGCGCATCAACTCCCATCTCAACGAGGCGATCCAGGGGATGAAGGTGACGCAGGCGTACGTGCAGGAGAAGGAGAACTACAAGTTCTTCGACCATATGAACACGATCAACAAAAAAAGCTGGGACCGCGCCTCGGTGCTCAACCAGACGTTCGGCCCGATCATCGAGGTGACGGCGGCGATCGGCACGCTCATCCTGTTCTGGTACGGCTCGCATCTGCTCCAGACGAACGTCATCACCGTCGGCCTGCTCGTCGGCTTCGCCAACTACATCGGCAACTTCTGGGATCCGATCAACCGGCTCGGCCAGATGTACAACCAGCTGCTCGTCGCGATGGCCAGCTCGGAGCGGATCTTCGAGTTCATCGACGAGGAGCCGACCGTTAAGGAAAGCGGCCGCGCGCGCATGCTGACCGGCATCAAGGGCGACGTGTCGTTCGACAGCATCGTCTTCGAGTACGAGAAGAACCGTCCCGCCCTCAAGGGCATCTCGCTCGAGGTGAAGGCCGGCCAGTCGGTGGCGCTCGTCGGCCATACCGGCTCCGGCAAGAGCACGATCATCAACCTGCTCTGCCGGTTCTACGATCCCGTAGAGGGAGCGGTCCGCATCGACGGCCAGGACATCCGCGACGTGACGATCGACAGCCTGCGCTCGCAGGTCGGCATCGTGCTGCAGGATACGTTCATCTTCTCCGGCACGATCCGCGACAACATCCGCTTCGGGCGTCTGAACGCGACGGACGAGGAGGTCGAGATGGCCGCCCGCGCGGTCAACGCGCATGAGTTCATCGTCACGCTGCCCGACGGCTACGACACCGAGGTGCAGGAGCGCGGCAACGTCCTGTCGATGGGACAGCGGCAGCTGCTGAGCTTCGCCCGCGCGCTGCTCGCGGATCCGGCGATCCTCATCCTCGACGAGGCGACGGCGAGCATCGACACCGAGACGGAGCTCAAGATCCAGGAGGCGCTCAAGACGCTGCTGGCCGGACGCACGTCGTTCATCATCGCGCATCGCCTGTCGACGATCCGCCACTGCGACAACATCGTCGTGCTCGACCACGGCCGCATCGTCGAGCAGGGCAGCCATGACGAGCTCATGCGGCATGGCGGCACGTACTACGGCCTCATCGAGGCGCAGTACCGCTTCCTCAGCGCCTGACGCTTGCCGGCAAGCCAAGGCCGGCTCCAAAAAAGCTGACTCCGCCTGTCCAAGTCCGGACATGCGGGTCAGCTTTTTTTTGCGGAAGGGGCCTTCTGCGGGCGGCCTGAAAGTCTGTCTGCAGCGGCCGCGCAAGCGAGGCTCGGGCCGCAAGGCCGAGCCTTGCGCCGTCAGCGCTCCGTGCCGTCCTGCTGCAGCCGCTGCAGGTACCCGTCCAGGCGGTCCATGCGCTCCTCCCAGTCGCGGCGGAAGGAGGAAGCCCATGCCTCCAGCTCCTGGAACGGTTTTGGCGAGAGCCGGTAGATGCGGCGGTTGGCCGAGGCTTCGACAAGCAGCACGCCGGCCTCGCTCAGCACCTTGAGATGCTTGGACGTCTGCGGCTGGTTGAAGGACAGCCGTTCGGCGATTTCTCCGACTGTGAGCGGACCGGAGCGGAGCAGCTCGACGATCCGCAGCCGATTCGGCTCGGCCAGCGCGTGAAGGATCGATTTCATGCCTAAAATATACGTTCAGTGGAATATAGCTGTCAAGGAAAACGACTCTGTTCGCTTGATTTTTCGATAGAGAGCGTCCAAAATGATAGGGATCATGTACCGGAAATTGGAACAGGGGGAACTGAAATGTCGTATGGACCGCCGCTGACCCAAGGGGCGCGCAAGATGCTGCTGCTGGGCTCTGGAGAGCTGGGCAAGGAAGTGGTCATCGAGGCGCAGCGGCTCGGCGTGGAGACGGTCGCCGTCGACCGCTATGCGGACGCGCCCGCGATGCAGGTGGCGCATCGCTCGCATGTGGTCGACATGCTCGACCCGGAGCGGCTGCGGGAGCTGATCCTGCGGGAGAAGCCGGATCTGATCGTGCCGGAGATCGAGGCGATCGCCACCGGCACGCTCGTCGAGCTGGAGCAGGAGGGCTACAAGGTCGTGCCGACGGCGCGAGCCGCGCGGCTGACGATGGACCGCGAAGGCATCCGGCGCCTGGCGGCGGAGACGCTGCGCCTGCCGACCGCCTCCTACCGCTTCGCGGACTCGCTCGAGGAGATGAGGGCGGCCGTGCTGGAGCTCGGACTGCCGTGCGTCATCAAGCCGATCATGAGCTCCTCGGGCAAGGGCCAGAGCGTCTGCCGCTCCGAGGCGGAGATCGAGAGCTGCTGGAACTATGCGATGGAGGGCGGCCGCGCCAAAAAGAAGCGCGTCATCGTCGAAGGCTTCGTCCGCTTCGAATCCGAGATCACGCTGCTGACGGTCCGCTCCGTCTCGGGCACGGCGTTCTGCGCGCCGATCGGACATGTGCAGCAGGACGGCGACTATATCGAGTCGTGGCAGCCGCATGCGATGAGCGAGGCGCAGCTGCGCGAGGCCGAACGGATCGCGCTGGCGATTACCGAAGCGCTTGGCGGCTGGGGCTTGTACGGTGTCGAGCTGTTCCTGACCGAGGACGGCGTCCTGTTCAGCGAGGTGTCGCCGCGGCCGCATGATACGGGGATGGTGACGATGGCGACGCAGGATCTGTCGGAGTTCGCGCTCCACGTGCGCGCGATCCTCGGCCTGCCGATCCCTGGCGTGCGGCTGCTGTCGCCGGGCGCGAGCCGCACGCTCAAGGCGACGCGCGACAGCCGCTCGTTCGCGGTCGAAGGGCTGGAGCAGGCGCTCGCGGTGCCGAGCGCGCAGGTGCGCGTATTCGGCAAGCCGGAGACGCGCAAGGGACGCCGCATGGCCGTCGCCCTTGCGTCGGGGACGGATGCCGAGAGCGCGCGCGACGCGGCTCGCCAGGCAGCGGAGTGCTTGACGATCAGATATGACGGATAGGAAGAGCAGGCCGACGAGGCCTGCTTTTTTCATGGACCTATGCGCTTTCGCCTCCTTTCCGTCTGACGCTGCCGTCCGCTCGGGACGCTGCAGTCCAAAAAAATCGGGCGGCAGAAGCGGGCGCGAACGCCGGCGGGCAGCTTTGCGGTGCGGGGGACGAGCGCGCCCTAGTCCTTTCGTCCCGCATGATTTGCAAAAACTTGTCGCAAGCCTTATTTTTAGTAGATGATGCTATACCAAATGTTCACAATTCAAATTCCGAGCAAGGGGAGCCGAAATAAGATGAAGTCATCCGGCACATTATGGCGGGTCGTAGGCACGGCGTCCCTCGCCTCGACGCTGCTCCTCGCAGGAGGATTCGCCTTCGCCATGCGCGACATGCTGATCGTCACGCCTTCCGTGCAGCAGGCGGCGCGCCAGGCTCCGGAGGAGGCTCAGGCCGGCGGACAATACCAGCAGGCGGACGAGATCCTCGTGACGGCGCTCGGCGATTCCTTGACCAAAGGAGTCGGGGACAACAGCGGCCGCGGCTATGTGAAGCCGGTGCTGGAGCAGCTGAAGGCTGCGACCGGCAAGCCGGTGCAGCAGATCAACAATCTGGCGATCAGCGGCTTGACGGCGGCGGAGCTCGACAAGATGCTCGCCGAGGACCGGGGCCTCGACAACCCGATTCGCCAGGCGAACCTGATCCTGCTGACGATCGGCGGCAACGACTTGTTCCGTCCTGTCCTCGAAGCGAGAGAGAACGGGAGCTCGAGCGACATTCCGCTCGACGAGATCGAGGCGCAGATTCCGGCCGCGGCCGCGTCGCTCAAAAGCATCGTCGAGCGGATCCGCGCGATCAACCCGGAGGCGACGCTCGTCTACGCCGGGCTGTACAATCCGTTCTACGACATCGCGGAGCTGCGCGACGGCAGCGCGGCCGTCCAGCGCTGGAACGACGAGGCGTACCGCATCCTGGCCAAGGACGAGCATGCGGTGCTCGTTCCCGTCATGGATCTGTTCGAGCAGCGCTCGGCCGCCTACATGGCGTCCGATCATTTCCACCCGAATCAGGACGGCTACGTCCGCATCGCGCAGCGCATCGTGCAGGCGCTGACCTGACGGACGCGTCGCCGCTGTCTTGGCAGACGAGCTAGAGACAAAAGGAGAGGACCTGCATGACGATTGATTACCCCGTTCGCCGACGGCCAAAGTCCAGGCCGTCCGCGGCTGCGCAGGATGCCGCTTCGAAGGCGGGCGTCGCCGCCGGCGAGCCCGTGCTGGACGTGCGCGGCCTGAAAAAAAGAATCCGCCGGAAATGGATCATCCACGAGGTCGGGTTCCAAGTGCATCCCGGCGAGATCTTCGGCTTCCTCGGGCCGAACGGCTCGGGCAAGACGACGACGATCCGGATGCTGGTCGATCTGATCAAGCCGACCGAGGGCGAGATCCTCATCGGCGGACATCATCTCGCCCGCGATCCGGAGAAGGCGCTGGCCGAGGTCGGCTGCATCGTCGAGAATCCGGAAATGTACCCTTACCTTACCGGCTGGGAAAACCTCGAGCAGTTCGCGCGCATGCAGCCGGGCATCGGGGAGGACCGCATCCGCGAGGTCGTCTCGATCGTGCGCCTGGACGAGCGCATCCATGACAAGGTCCGCGACTACTCGCTCGGCATGAGGCAGCGGCTCGGCATCGCGCAGGCGCTGCTCGGACGGCCGAAGCTGCTCATCCTCGACGAGCCGACGAACGGGCTCGATCCGAAGGGCATCAAGGAGCTGCGCGAATTCATCCGCATGCTGTCGGCAACCGGGCTGAGCCTGTTCATCTCCAGCCACCTGCTGAGCGAAATCCAGCTCATGTGCGACCGCGTCGCGATCATCAACGAAGGCCGGGTGCTGGCGGTCGGCCGGGTGGACGAGCTTGTCGGCCAGGCGTCCAGCTTCGTGCTGTGGCAGACCGACCGCCAGGAGGAGGCGCGGGCGCTGCTCGCGGACCAGCCGTCCGTCCAGCTGTTCGGCGACGGCGAGCATCGGCTGGACGAGGGCGCGCTCGCTCATCTGCCCGGAGCGATCGTGACGAGCGTGGATGAAGAAGCGCTGCCGGATGTCGTGGAGCTGCTCGTGCGGCGGGGCATCGGCATCGAAGCGGTGCAGCGCGTCGCGCCGACGCTCGAGGAGCTTTTCCTGAGGCTGACGGAGGTGGAGGCCGAGTGAAGGGGATGCTTCCGCTCGTTCAGAACGAGACGCTGAAAATTTGGAAAAAGAAGCGGTTCTATGTTATCCTTCTAATCCTGCTGGTGCTCGTGCCGCTGTTCACCTACGCCCAGCTCCGGGTGTCCCAGACGAACGCCGCCAACTTCAAGGACTGGCGCAACCAGATCCAGCAGCAGATCACCGACCTGCAGAACACGCTGGCGAGCGACCGCATGCCGGAGGAGTGGAAAAAGTACGACCGCATCAAAGTGCAGCAGCTGCAATATTACCTGGATCATGACATCAATCCGAACAGCCCGGACGCGGCTACGTTCACCCGTCAGTTCATGGCGAGCTCCGTCTCGATGTTTTTCCCGCTGCTCATCCTCGCGCTTTCGTCCGATCTCGTATCGGGAGAGCGCACCGGGGGCACGATCAAGATGCTGCTGACCCGTCCGGTGCGGCGCTGGAAAATCCTGACGAGCAAGCTGATCGCCTTGACGCTCTACGTTTCGCTGGCTATCCTCGCGACCGGCGCGGTATGCTATCTCATATCCGGCCTCCTCTTCGGCTACGGGGGATGGACGATGCCGGTGTTCACCGGCTTTGTCATCGACGGCTCCGCGATCGACGCGACCGGCGTGCATGCCGTGCCGCAATGGGCGTACATGCTCATGCAGAGCGGCCTCATCTGGATCAGCTGCATGACGATCGCCATCCTGTCGACGATGGTGTCGGTGCTCGTGCGCAGCACGGCGGCGAGCATCGTCACGATGATGGCGGCGGTCATCTCCGGCAGCATCCTGGCCGGCATGGCTTCCTCCTGGGAGGCCGCCAAATACATCTTCTCCGTGAACATCGACCTGACCGACTATCTCGAAGGCACGCCGCCGCCGATCGCGGGCATGGACATCGGATTTTCCCTGGCCGTGCTTGGCATCTGGGCCGCTGCGGCGCTCGTCGTCTCGTATGGCGTCTTTACGAAACAGGACATCTTGAATTAAAATAGCGTGAGTTATTCGCACGGACAGCAAGGAACAGAAAAGGGGGACGCGTATGGCCGAACAACTGGACCTTTACGCAACCGAATCGGCAAATACGGCGAAGGGCCCTTCCTACGAGGCGGACGATATCCAGATTCTCGAGGGCCTGACCGCGGTGCGCAAGCGCCCCGGCATGTACATCGGCAGCACGACGAGCTCGGGCCTGCACCATCTCGTGTGGGAAATCGTCGACAACGCCGTGGACGAGCATCTGGCCAAGTTCTGCACGGAGATCGCCGTCACGCTGCACAAAAACGGATCGGTGACCGTACACGACAACGGGCGGGGCATCCCGACCGGCATGCACAAAAGCGGCATCCCGACGCCGCAGGTCGTATTCACGATCCTGCACGCGGGGGGCAAGTTCGGCGGCGGAGGCTACAAGAAGTCAGGCGGGCTGCACGGCGTCGGCGCTTCGGTGACGAACGCGCTGTCGGAATGGCTCGAGGTGGAGATTTTCCGCGAGGGCAAGATACATAAGCAGAGGTTCGAATACTGGGTCGACAGCCAGGGCAAGGAGCATGTCGGCGAGCCGACGACCGGCCTCGAGATCGTCGGCAATACGCGCCAGACCGGCACCAAGGTGACGTTCAAGCCGGATGCGCGCGTCTTTCACGGCAACACCTCGCTGAGCTTCGATACGCTGAGCGACCGGCTGCAGGAGATCGCCTTCCTGAACTCCGGGCTCAAGGTGACGATCCGCGACGACCGCAGCGGGCATGAGAACGTCTTCCACTACGAGGGCGGAGCGAAGCAGTTCGTCGAGTTCCTCAACGAGGAGAAGTCGGTGCTGCATGAGGCGGTCCGCTTCGCGGCGGACAAGGACGACATCGAGGTCGAGGTCGCCCTGCAGTACAACGACGGCTATACGGAGACGATCGTGAGCTTCGTCAACTCGATCCCGACGCGGGGCGGCGGCACGCATGAGACCGGCTTCAAGACAGCCTACACGCGGGTGCTCAACGATTATGCCCGGCGCGCCGGCCTGCTCAAGGAAAAGGAAAAGAACCTTGAAGGCGGAGACCTGCGCGAAGGCATGATGTGCGTCATCAACATCAAGATGGCGGAGGTCGAGTTCGTCGGGCAGACGAAGGACCAGCTCGGCAGCAGCTCCGCCCGCAGCGCCGTCGACGCCGTCGTCGCGGACAAGATGGCCGTGTTCCTGGAGGAGAATCCGCAGGTCGGCCAGATGCTGCTCAAAAAGGCGATCCAGGCGTCCCGGGCGCGCGAGGCCGCGCGCAAGGCGCGCGAGGAGATCCGCAGCGGAAAGAAGCGCAGCGAGTCGTCCAACCTCGGCGGCAAGCTGACGCCGGCGCAGTCCAAGGACGCCTCGCGCAACGAGCTGTTCATCGTCGAGGGCGACTCTGCCGGCGGCTCCGCCAAGCAAGGCCGCGACTCCAAGTATCAGGCGATCCTGCCGCTGAAGGGAAAGCCGATGAATCCGGAGAAGGCGCGGCTGGGCGACATCCTCAAGAACGACGAGTACAAGGCGATCATCGCCGCGATCGGCGCGGGCGTCGGGCCGGAGTTCGAGGCGGACGAGTGCAACTACAGCAAGATCATCATCATGACCGACGCGGATACGGACGGCGCGCACATCCAGGTGCTGCTGCTGACGTTCTTCTACCGGTACATGAAGCCGCTCATCGACTCGGGAAGGATCTACATCGCGCAGCCGCCGCTCTACAAGATGTCCCGCAAGACGGGCAAGCTGCAGACGGTGCGCTACGCCTGGACCGATGAGCAGCTGCAGAACTACGGCAAGGAGATGGGCAAGGGCTTCGAGCTGCAGCGCTACAAGGGCCTCGGCGAGATGAACCCGGACCAGCTCTGGGAAACGACGATGAATCCCGAGTCCCGAACGCTCCTGCGGGTGCAGATCGACGATGCGGCCAAGGCGGAGCGGCGGGTATCGACGCTCATGGGCGACAAGGTCGATCCGCGCAAGCGCTGGATCATCGACAATGTCGACTTCACCGAATACGAGGAATAGGGGGACGGGCTCATGAGCGCAAGCGAGCAATTTCTGCCGGCATTCCTCGAGGAGGTCGTCGGCGACCGATTTGGACGCTACTCCAAATATATCATCCAGGACCGCGCCATCCCCGATGTGCGCGACGGCCTGAAGCCGGTGCAGCGGCGGATCCTGTACGCGATGTACGACGCCGGCAATACGCCGGACAAGCCGTACCGCAAGTCGGCCAAGACGGTCGGCGACGTGATGGGCAACTACCATCCGCATGGCGACTCCTCGATCTACGAGGGCATGGTGCGGATGGCGCAGCCATGGAAGATGGGCCATACGCTCATCGACGGCCACGGCAACTGGGGCTCGCTCGACGACGATCCGGCGGCGGCGATGCGCTATACGGAGGCGAGGCTGTCGCCGATCGCGATGGAGCTGCTGCGCGACATCGAGAAGCGCACCGTGCTGTTCAAGGACAATTTCGACAACAGCACCAAGGAGCCGGTCGTGCTGCCGGCCCGCTACCCGAACCTGCTCGTCAACGGCGTCAGCGGGATCTCGTCGGGCTTCGCCACCGAGATCCCGCCGCATAACCTGCGCGAGGTGATCGACGCCTGCATCGCGCTCATGAACGACGGCAGCATGCCGCTCGAGGCGCTGATGGGCATCCTCAAAGGTCCGGACTTCCCGACCGGAGGCATCATCATGGGCGAGGAGGGCATCCGCGACGCCTACTCGACCGGCAAGGGACGCATCCACCTGCGGTCGAAAACGGCCGTAGAGGAGCTGCGCGGCGGCAAGAAGATGATCGTCGTGACGGAAATTCCGTACCAGGTCGTCAAGTCGCGCCTCGTCACGGCGATGGAGAACATCCGTCTCGAGAAGAAGGTCGACGGCATCGCCGAGGTGCGCGACGAGAGCGGGCGCGACGGCCTGCGCATCGTCGTCGAGCTCAAGAAGGACGCGGATGCCGACGGCATCCTGGCCTATCTGCTCAAAAAGACCGACCTGCAGGTGACGTACAACTTCAACATGGTCGCGATCGTCAACAAGGCTCCCCGCCAGCTCGGCGTCAAGGAGATGCTGGCGGCGTACATCGACCATCAGAAGGAAGTCGTCACGTTCCGCACGCGCTATGAGCTGGAGAAGGCCGAGGACCGCGCGCATGTGCTCGAAGGACTCGTCAAGGCGCTGAACATCCTCGACGACGTCATCGCGGCGATCAAGGCGTCGAAAAACCGCGCCGACGCGCAGGACAACCTCGTCGCCAAGTTCGGCTTCAGCGAGCGGCAGGCCGATGCGATCCTGACGCTCCAGCTGTACCGCCTGACCAACCTCGAGATCACCTCGCTGGAAAAGGAGCTGCGCGAGATCGCCAAGCGCGTCCACTATTTGCGCTCGATCCTCGACAGCGAAAAGAAGCTGCTCAAGGTCATTCAGGAGGAGCTGCTGGAGATCCGCGAGAAGTACGGCATCGACCGCCGCTCGGAAATCCGCGGCCAGGTCGAGGAGCTGAAGGTCGGCCTCGAGGTGATGGTGAGCGCCGAGGACGTGCTCGTGACGATCAGCCGCGACGGCTACGTCAAGCGGACGAGCCGTCTCAGCTTCGCCCGCAGCGGGGGAGAGCTGGACGCGTCCGGCCTCAAGGAAGGCGACGCGCTCCGCCATGTGCTGGAGTGCAATACGATCGACAGCCTGCTCGTCTTCACGCGCAAGGGCAGCTACTACCTGCTGCCGGTGTATCAGATTCCGGACTTCAAGTGGAAGGACGCCGGCACGGCGATCGTCAACGTCATCCCGATTCCAAAAGATGACGGCATCGTCGCGGTGCTGCCGGTCAAGGACATCCAGCAGCCGGGCCAATCGCTGTTCTTCTTCACGAAGCGCGGGCAGGTCAAGCGGACCGAGCTCAAGGACTATGCGACGAACCGCTCGACGGCCATCGCGGCCGTCAAGCTGGCGGACGGAGACGAGGTCGTCCAGGTGCTGCAGTCGGCAGGCGACCGCCATCTCGTGCTCGTCTCGCGGGCGGGAGCGGCGATCCGCTTCCCGGCTGCCGAGGTGAGCTTGATGGGACGCGTCGCCGGCGGCGTGCGCGGCATCCAGCTCAAGGAAGGCGACGAGCTTGCCGCCGCGCTGGAGGCCGGTCCGGACGACGAGGGCGAAGTGCTCGTCATCAGCGACCTCGGCTACGCCAAGCGCAGCCTGCTCGCCGACTACCCGGTCCAGGGCCGCGGCGGCAAGGGCGTCATCACGTTCGAGTTCAAGGAAGGCAAGCGGGTCAAGCCGAACGGCGCGGCGCTCGTCGGCGCCTCGTACTGCAAGGAGCCGCGCGAGCTGAGCGCGCTGCTCGCCGGAGGCGGCGAGCAGCGCTTCCAGAGCGAGAAGACGCCGCTCGACGACCGCAAGTCGGTCGGCCGGGCGATGGTCCAGGTCGAGAAGAACGACGCTGTCATGCAGCTGTTCCAGCGGCCGGAAATCAGCCAGGAAGGCTGATCCGGCGGCGGCAGCCGGGCAGAGATGGACAGATGACCGGTTCACGTTCGGCTGCCGAACGGCCATTCATCGAAAAAAGGGACGAAGCGGAGATTTTCTCCGCTTCGTCCCTTTTGCTTGCTGCCGGCTCTCGATCGGTCCGCTGTGCTCAGCGGGCGACGATATAGCCCTCGGCCTTGAGCAGCTCGGCGATCAGCACGGCGCCGCCCGCGGCGCCGCGGAGCGTGTTGTGCGAGAGGCCGACGAATTTGAAGTCGTACAGCGAGTCCTCGCGCAGCCGTCCGGCGCTGATGCCCATGCCGTTCTCGATGCCCCGGTCCAAGCCCGTCTGCGGGCGGTTGTCTTCCTCGAAGTAGGTGATGAACTGCTTCGGCGCGCTAGGCAGCTCCAGCTCCTGCGGACGGCCCGCGAAGGCGGCCCAGCGGTCGAGGATGTCCTGCTTGCTCGGCTTGGTCTCGAAGTTCACGAACACCGTCGCCAGATGGCCGTCCGCGACCGGGACGCGGATGCACTGGGTCGTGATCGCCGGCTCGGAAGCCTTGACGATCGCGCCGTCCTCGACCTTGCCCCAGATGCGCAGCGGCTCCTGCTCGCTCTTCTCTTCCTCTCCGCCGATATACGGGATGACGTTGTCGATCATCTCCGGCCAGTCGGCGAACGTTTTGCCCGCGCCGGAGATCGCCTGATAGGTGCTCGCGACGACTTGCTTCGGTCCGAACTCCTTGAGCGCGGTCAGCATCGGAACGTAGCTCTGGATGGAGCAGTTCGGCTTGACGGCGATGAAGCCGGTCTCGGTGCCGAGGCGCTCGCGCTGGGAGGCGATGACCTCCAGATGCTCCGGGTTGATTTCGGGAATGACCATCGGGACGTCGGCGGTCCAGCGATGGGCGGAGTTGTTGGAGATGACGGCGACGCCGGCTTTGGCGTAAGCCTCTTCGAGCGCTTGGATCTCCTGCTTTTTCATGTCGACCGCGCAGAAGATCACGTCGAGCTCGGCTGCGACCTCCTCGACCTTGGACGCGTCCTGCACCTGGATCGCCTTGACGGCTTCGGGCATCGGCGTGTCCAGCTTCCAGCGGCCGCGCACCGCTTCTTCATACGATTTGCCGGCGGAGCTCGCGCTGGCCGCGATCGCCGTCACTTCGAACCAAGGGTGATGGTCCAGCAAGGCGACGAAGCGCTGTCCGACCATGCCGGTTCCGCCTACGATGCCGGTTCTGAGCTTTTGTGTCATCGAAATTCAACCCTCTCTATCTAACGGAATAAATGTAATGATTATACCAAGCATGCCCGTAAAGGTTCAATGCTTTAACGAAAAAAAGAGGCCCCTCGCAGAGCCTGTCAGTCGTACGGCCGGTCGTCGGAAGGCTCTAGTCGGTCGATCACGTGCAAGAGCGCTTCCAGCAGCACCCAGAGCGGAACCGGCTCGTCGGGCCGCTCCAGCAGCTCGGGGTCCTTGATGATGCCGTAGGCACGGATTTTGCGGATGACCGCTTCCTTATGCCCTTCCATGATGATCACCCTTTCGCCTTCTGTCGCCTTCATGTCTTGCATCCTATGTCAACCTATGTCTAAAGGTTCGGAAAGAGATCGATTAAGGTCTAGAATTATTAATCCGATTAACCTTTCTTTCGACAAAGTCAGATGGTATAATCAGGAATTAGCAGAGGACAGACTTGTCCTCGTCGGACCTATCCATTCAGAAAGCAGGTGTTCGCGTTGATAACCGAGGATTTCGCCAGGCTGTGGATCAAGATCTCGAAGGAATGGAAGAACCATTTGGAGGAGCAGCTGCTTCCTCAGCTGACCGAAGGACAGCTGAACGTGCTGGAGCTGCTGCAGAAGCATCAGCCGATGAAGCCGTCGGAGCTGCTTCAGCATCTGCAGACGACGCCGGCGGCGATCACGACGCTGCTTGACCGGATGGAGAAGGGCGGCTTGATCGAGCGCAGCCGCGACTCCTCCGACCGGCGCATCGTCTGGGTGCAGATGACGAGCCACGGCGAGCACGAGGTGAAGCGGGGAGTGGAGATTCGCGAGGAGTTCCTCAAGGGGGCGCTCGACCGCATCTCGTCCCATAACCAGCAGCTGCTCGTCTACCTGCTCGGCAAGGTCGCCAACGCGGGCTAGCCGCTTCCATGCCGGGCGTGTCCCGGCGGCAGGTCAAGGGCGGACCGCCAAGGCCGTCCGCGCCGCATTTCCTTTCAGCCGCGCCGCACAAAGGGCCGAGCCGGCTTCCCCTCGCAGGGAAGCCGGCTCGGCCCTTGTTTGCTGATTCCGGCTGTTCGGCCCTCGGCTCTCTTGCGGCAAAGCCGCCTGCTTTTCCTGCCAGACGATCCGTCTCGGCCCGCCTTCAGTCGGAAGCGTGCTGGACGGCGGAGGCCGCCTGCTCCAGCTGCTGCTCCGTCCAAGCCGTCCAAGGGAAGGCGCGCGGCGGAAGCGAGCGGAACTCCATCCACTCCTTGGTCACCGGATGGGCGATGCCGGCGGCCGCCGACCAGAGCGCGATGTCGCCGTGTCCGCCGCGTGCTGGAGCGCCGCGGCCGGATGGGCCGTACTTGCGGTCGCCGGCCAGCGGGCAGCCGATCGCGGCGAACTGCGCGCGGATCTGATGGGGACGTCCGGTGTGGAGTCGCACCGCCGCCAGCGGCGCGCCGTCCGCTCCGGGCCAGGTCCGGTAGTCGAGGCGAGCTTCCTTGGCGTCGCCGGTCGGCTTGGCGTAAGCCGTCACGACGTTGCGGGCGGCGTCCTTTTGCAGGTAGTGGCGAAGGCTGCCCGAGTCCGTCTGCGGCTTGGCCGTGAGGACGGCGAGGTACGTCTTGCGGAACGCGCGCGTGCGGACGGCGTCGGACAGCCGGCTCGCCGCCTTGGACGTCTTGGCGAACAGCATGACGCCGCCGACGGGTCGGTCGAGCCGATGCACGAGGCCGAGAAACACGTTGCCCGGCTTGTCGTAGCGGCGCTTGAGATCGGCCTTGAGCAGCGTCAGCATGTCCGGATCGCCGCTCTCGTCCTCCTGCGAGGGCACGCCGGGCGGCTTGACGACGACGAGCAGATGGTTGTCCTCGTAGAGGATCGGGATGTCGGACGCGCTGCCGGGGCTGGCGCTCACCGGATCACGCCTCCCAGCGGCCGAGGATGCCGCATGGCAGCGTCAGGCCGGAGGCGGTGATCGGCAGGCCGATCTCGCCGCAGTGGATGGAGCCGCCGAAGCGCTTGCGGGCGGTCATCTCCAGCAGGTTGTGCAGCACCTGCGGCGACAGTCCCGTCGTATAGGAGTTGAGGAGCAGGAAAAGCGGCTTCTCGCTCAGGATGTCCATGCACGACTCGAGGAACGGGAAAAGGCTCGATTCGAGCTTCCACATCTCGCCGCCGGGGCCGCGTCCGTAGGACGGCGGATCCATGATGATCGCGTCGTACTTGCTGCCGCGGCGCTGCTCGCGCTGCACGAATTTGAACACGTCGTCGGTGATGTAGCGGATGGGGCGCTCGGCCAGCCCGGACAGCGCGGCGTTCTCCTTGGCCCACTGCACCATGCCCTTGGCGGCGTCCACATGGCACACCTCCGCACCGGCGGCGGCGCAGGCGACGGTCGCTCCGCCCGTATAGGCGAACAGGTTGAGGACGCGGATCGGCCTGCCTGCGGAGCGGATCTTGTCCATCATCCAGCTCCAGTTGACGGCCTGCTCCGGGAACAGTCCGGTATGCTTGAAGCTCGTCGGCTTGATATGGAAGCTCAGCTCGCCGTAGCGGATCGTCCAGCGCTCGGGAAGCGCCTTGCGGTAATCCCAGCTGCCGCCGCCGGCGCTGCTGCGATGGTAATGGCCGTCGGCGGACGTCCAGGCTTTGCGGTCTCCGCGGAACGGCCAGATGATCTGCGGGTCGGGACGGCGCAGCGTCACGTCGCCCCAGCGCTCGAGCTTGTCTCCGTCGCCGGTGTCGATCAGTTCGTAATCTTTCCATTGGTCAGCAGTATACATCGATGAATTCTCGGTCCCTTCTGTCATGCGATCGTCCATTCATTATATCGGGAGCGATGGATCGAAGCAATGAAGGAGAGAGCCGGAGGGCAAGGCGGGGTGAAGGAAAGCCGCCGATTCGCGCAGACGGGGAGGCGCCCGGCAAGAGGCAGGAGGAGGGCCGGATCGGGACGAGGGGAAAAACGGGGAAAGGCGCGGCCGGCCGCGCCTGCCGCCGGCAGGCGGAGCAGGCCGCTAGCCGGCGGATTCGGCCTTGCGAAGCAGCTTCAGCATCTGATCGATATAGAGCTTCCGCTTGTCGGGCTCCATCCGGTTCAGCGTCTGGATCAGATCCAGCGTATCCTTGTTCAACTGCTGGGACTCGCTTTGATTTTGGTCGCCGCCGATCATATAATCCAGGGAGACCTCAAAGAAGGCGGCCAGCTTCATCAACGTCTCGTAGACAGGCTGGCGGTTGTTGATCTCATAATGGCTGTACGCGGATCGGGTGATGCCGATATGGCGGGACACCTCCTCCTGGGACAGGTTCTTGCTGAGTCGCAGCTCGCGCAGACGGTCGCCCATGGTCATGGTCATGTCGGTGGCTCCTTACATCAGACTGAACCTTGGCGGTTCAAAGAAAGGCTTGACGAGCAGGCCTTATAATCAAACTTTATGATACAAATTGTATCATGTCAAGCAAAGCGCTTTGAAAATTGGCGCATGAAAGCACGAATTCATTAGACTTTGTTTGGCTTCTATCACAATATGAAGATGGAGGGATACGAAATGTCGCAACTGATGCGGTTATGGATCGACGGGACGTGGGAAGACGGGCATAAGCAGGCGCCGCTGCTCGCGCCATACGGGGGAGAGGAGCTGGCCCTCGTCGGCTATGCGTCGCCGGAGCAGGCCGCGCGCGCGGTCGAAGCGGCGGATCGGGCGTTCCGCGAGCATTGCGGCATGCCGGCGCATCGACGCAGCTCCATTCTGTATCAAGCGGCCGATCTGCTCGAGCGGCGGGCGGAGGAGGCGGCGCGGATCGTCGCGCTCGAGGCGGCCAAGCCGATCCGAGCGGCCCGCGCCGAAATCGCGCGCACGGTGCAGACGTATCTGTTTGCCGCGGAGGCGGCCCGCAGCCTGACCGGCGAGACCGTGCCGATGGACGCCGCTCCGCGCGGCGAAGGCCGGACCGCCTCTGTGCGGCGGGAGCCGGTAGGCGTCGTCAGCGCGATCACGCCGTTCAACTTCCCGTTCAACCTCGTCGCCCATAAGGTCGGGCCGGCGCTGGCCGCCGGCAACGCGGTCGTGCTCAAGCCGGCGGAGCAGACGCCGATCTCCGCGCTGTTCCTGGCCGAGCTGTTCGAGGAAGCCGGCCTTCCGTCCGGGCTGCTGAACATCGTGCCCGGAGACGGGCGCGAGCTCGGGCCGACGCTCGCCTCGCATCCGCTCGTCTCGTTCGTCTCCTTTACGGGCAGCCCTGAGGTCGGCCGCCAAATCCGCCAGCTGGCCGGGCTGCGCCGCACGACGCTGGAGCTGGGCAGCAACTCGCCGCTGCTGATCGATCGCGGCTTCACGGAGGAGGAGCTAGGCCGGATCGCCGACGAGACGGCGGCCGGAGCGTTTGCCTATAATGGACAAGTCTGCATCTCGGTGCAGCGCGTCTTCGTGCATGAGGAGCTGGCGGATCGGTTCGCCGCCATGCTCGCCGAGCGCGCGAAGGCGCTGGTCGCCGGCGATCCGCTGGCCGAGGAGACCGACATCACGCCGCTCATCAGCGCCAAGGCGGCGGAGCGGCTGAAGGGCTGGCTGGACGCGGCGCTGGCGCGCGGAGCGGAGCTGCTGTGCGGCGGCAGCTTCGAGGGGAGCCTGATGCGGCCGGCGGTGCTGCGCGGAGTGCCGGAGGACGCCGAGCTCAGCTGCGAGGAGGCGTTCGGCCCGGTCGCCGCGATCGCGCCGTTCCGCCGATGGGAGGAGGCGGTCGCCGCGGCCAACCGATCCCGCTACGGGCTGCAGGCCGGCGTGTTCACCAAGGACGTGGAGCATGCGCTCCATGCGGCAGCCGAGCTGCAGGCCGGCGGCGTGATGATCAACGACGTGCCGACGTTCCGGCTCGACCATATGCCGTATGGAGGCCGCAAGGACAGCGGCAGCGGCCGGGAAGGCGTCCGCTACGCCGCCGAGGAGATGACCGAGGCCAAGCTCGTCAGCTTCCGCAGCGGCTTGTACCGCTCCTGATCCGGCATCCGGCTGGGCGCTCGGCGCCTGGTTCGGCTGGAGGACGGACTTTTGCCCGCGATGTTCGGCCGCAAAGAGGCCGGCTTCGCTCAAGGTTGTGAACGAAATCGTCACAATTTCGGAAAGGTTGTCGCGAAACGTTGAATAAGCGCTTTATTTTCTTTATAATAGAGGCACAATCGAAGCCGAACCTGTTCAATGATTCGTTGTTGTCAGGCCGCCGGTACTCTGCCGGCGGCTTTTTCACGGGCATGACGGAGGTTCGGCAGCGCTTGGTTATCATCCGTACCAACCTTTTTCACTTAACGGAGGTAGTTGGCAAATGACCGACGAATCAAACACGAAAAGGCAATGGAAAGACTTTTTCGGACCTAACCTGGGCTACATCCAGGAACAGTACGAACAGTTCAGCAGCGACCCGGAATCGGTCGACGCTTCCTTCCGCGAGCTTTTCGCCGAACTGGGAGCGCCTCCTGCCGAACTCGGCGCCCAGCCTTCCCGCACGGCCCCGGCCGCGGGCGGACAGGTCGCCGTCGACGCGACGCTGCTCAAGAAGCTCGTCGCCGCCGAAAAGCTGGTGGGCAACATCCGCACCTACGGCCATCTGGCCGCCAATACCGATCCTCTCGGCTTGCGCGCATCCTCGGATACACGCTTGCTCGAGCCATCCACTTTTGAGCTGAACGAATCGGATCTGAGCCGATTCCCGGCCTCCCTCCTCTGGGATCATGCGCCGGCCGGCGTCTCCAACGGCTGGGAAGCGATCCAGAAGCTGCGCAATTCGTATACCCAATCCATCGGCTTCGAGTTCAGCCACGTCCACGACGAAACCGAACGGGACTGGCTCAGCGCGAAGGCTGAATCGGGCATTGCCAACGCCTCCCTGAACGTTGAAGAACGCAAGTCCCTGCTCAATCTGCTGCTTCATGTCGAACAATTCGAGTCTTACCTTCACCGCACGTTCGTCGGCCAGAAACGGTTCTCCGTAGAAGGTGTCGACATGCTTATTCCGGTTATCGACGAGATCGTCCGCCAAGCGGTTCAGGACGGGGCGAGTCATATCCTGATGGGCATGGCGCATCGCGGCCGGTTGAATGTGCTTGCGCATGTCTTGGGCAAGCCGTACGAGAAGATCTTCTCCGAGTTCCATCATGCGCCGAACAAGGAGCTCGTGCCGTCGGAAGGCTCCGTCGGCATCAACTCCGGCTGGGCGGGCGACGTGAAGTACCACCTCGGCGCGGACCGCTCCGTCGCCGGAGCGCGCATCCTGCTCGCCAACAACCCGAGCCACCTGGAGTACGTCAACTCCGTCGTCGAGGGCTTCTCGCGCGCCGCGCAGGAGGACCGCACGCAGCCGGGCTTCCCGCGCCGCGATCCGAGCAAGTCGCTCGCTATCCAGGTGCACGGCGACGCGGCGTTCCCGGGCGAGGGCATCGTCGCCGAGACGCTCAACTTCACCGGCCTCGACGGCTTCACGAACGGCGGCTCGATCCATATCATCGCCAACAACCGCATCGGCTTCACGACCGACAGCAAGGATTCCCGCTCGACGCATTATGCGAGCGACCTCGCCAAGGGCTACGAGATTCCGATCGTGCATGTCAACGCCGACGATCCGGAGGCTTGCATCGCCGCCGTCCGCCTCGCCTGCGAGTACCGCGACAAGTTCAAGAAGGATTTCCTGATCGACCTCGTCGGCTACCGCCGCTACGGCCATAACGAGATGGACGATCCGGAGGGCACGCAGCCGCTCGTCTACGAAAAGGTCCGCGCCCACAAGACGGTCGCGACGCTGTATGCCGAGCGCCTGAAGGCCGAGGGCGCCTTGAGCGCCGCCGACATCGACCGGATGATCCAGGACACGCAAGCCGAGCTGCAAAAGGCTTACGACGTCATGAAGGAGCAGGCGGCCAGCGGCAAGCGCCGGAACGAAGGCTCGATTCCGGACGCCCCGGAGACGACCGAGACGGCGGTGCCGCTCGAGCGCCTCAAGGAAATCAACGCCGCGCTGCTGCAGGTTCCGGATGGCTTCACCGTCTATCCGAAGCTGCAGCGCATCCTGCAGCGCCGCGGCTCGATGCTCGACGAGGGCGAGAAGGTCGACTGGGCGCTCGCCGAGACGCTCGCCCTGGCGACGATCCTCGCCGACGGCAAGCCGATCCGCATGAGCGGCCAGGACGCCGAGCGCGCGACGTTCTCGCATCGCCATATCGTGCTGAACGACCACAAGACCGGCGAGAAATTTTCGCCGATGCATCATTTCCCGCAAGCCAAGGCGAGCTTCGCGGTGTACAACAGCCCGCTGACCGAAGGCGCGGTGCTCGGCTTCGAGTACGGCTACAACGTCTTCTCGCCGGAGACGTTCACGATCTGGGAAGCGCAGTACGGCGACTTCGCCAATGCGGCGCAGGTCATCTTCGACCAGTTCATCTCCGCGGGACGGACGAAGTGGAAGCAGCGCTCCAGCCTCGCGATGCTGCTGCCGCACGGCTACGAAGGCCAAGGACCGGAGCACTCCAGCGCCCGTCTGGAGCGGTTCCTGCAGCTGTCCGCCGAGAACAACTGGACCGTCGCCAACCTGAGCACGGCCGCCCAATACTTCCACCTGCTGCGCCGCCAGGCTGCCTGGACGGAGCATGAGGGCGCGCGTCCGCTCGTGCTCATGTCGCCGAAAAGCCTCATCCGCAACCCGCGCGTCCTGTCGCCGGGCTCGGAGCTGGCGAGCGGCTCGTTCAAGCTCGTGCTGGAGCAGCAAGGCCTCGGCAAGAAGGCGTCCGCCGTGCGCCGCCTGATCCTTTGCACCGGCAAGGTCGCCGTCGACCTCGAGGAAGCGCTGGATTCCGCCAAGGACCAGGACATGAGCTGGCTGCACATCGTGCGCGTCGAGCAGCTGTATCCGTTCCCGGCCAAGGAGATCGCCGAAATCATCTCCCGCTACAGCAAGCTGGAGGAGATCGTCTGGGTTCAGGAAGAGCCGAAGAACATGGGCGCTTGGACGTTCATGGAGCCTCGCATCCGCGAGTTGGCCGGAGGCAAGGCCGTCCATTACATCGGCCGTCCGGACCGCTCGAGCCCGGCTAGCGGCCATCAGGAAGTGCACGCCGCCGAGCAGCAGTCCATCCTTTCGCTCTCGCTGCAGCAAAAAGCTCTGAACACGATTTTACTTGGGAGGTAGAAGCAAGTGGCTGACATCAAAGTTCCCGATCTGGGCGAATCCATCTCGGAAGCGACAATCACCAAATGGCTCAAGAAGGAAGGGGAAGCCGTAAGCCAAGGCGACCTGCTGCTGGAGCTTGAAACCGATAAAGTCAACCTGGAGATCAGCGCGGAATCCGCAGGCGTGCTCTCGAGCATCCTGAAGGGCGAGGGCGATACCGTGCTCGTCGGCGAGTCGATCGGCGTCATCGGAGAGGGCGGCGCAGCCGCCGCTCCGGCGCAGCCGGTCCAGACGGCAGCTCCGGTCGCTCCGGCGGCGGCTCCAGCGGCTCCGGCCGCTGCGCCGGCGGCAGCTCCCGCTCCTGCGAGCGCATCCTCCGAGGGAGAGCCGATCGCTTCCCCGTCGGCTCGCAAGCTGGCCCGCGAGCGCGGCATCGATCTCAACCAGGTGAAGGGAACCGACCCGAACGGCCGCATCTACAGCCAGGACGTGGCGAGCCACGGCTCCGCTCCGGCTCCTGCGGCCAAGGCTCCGGCCGCCGCTCCGGCTCCGGCCGCGAAGCCGGCGTTCACGGAGCAGCCGGGCAAGCCGGTCGAGCGCACCAAAATGTCGCGCCGCCGCCAGACGATCGCCAAGCGCCTCGTCGAAGCCCAGCAGACGGCCGCGATGCTGACGACGTTCAACGAGGTCGACATGACGGCGATCCTCGACGTGCGCAAGCGCCGCAAGGATGCGTTCAAGGAGAAGAACGACATCGGCCTCGGCTTCATGAGCTTCTTCACCAAGGCCGTCGTCGGCGCGCTCAAGAAATTCCCGCTCCTCAACGCGGAAATCGACGGCGACGATCTGATCGTCAAGAAATACTATGACATCGGCATCGCCGTCGCCGCTCCGGACGGCCTCGTCGTGCCGGTCGTGCGCGACGCCGACCGCCTCGGCTTCGCCGGCATCGAGAAGTCGATCTCCGAGCTGGCCGGCAAAGCCCGCAAAAACTCGCTGGCGCTGTCGGACCTGCAAGGCGGCACGTTCACGATCACGAACGGCGGCGTCTTCGGCTCGCTGCTCTCGACGCCGATCCTCAACGCACCGCAAGTCGGCATCCTCGGCATGCATAAGATCCAGATCCGTCCGGTCGCGACCAGCGACACGGAGATGGAGAACCGCCCGATGATGTACATCGCGCTCTCCTACGACCACCGCATCGTCGACGGAGCCGAAGCGGTCCGCTTCCTCGTCACGGTCAAAGAGCTGCTGGAGGATCCGGAATCCCTTCTGCTCGAAGGCTGATCCGCGCAAGAGCATTCAACGCGCGGCGGACGCATGGCCGCCGCATCGCTTCACGCAAGACAAGCCCTGGATGGCTTCATCCAGGGCTTGTTTTTTTGCGCGGTGGAGGACGGGACCCTACATGCTGCGGTTGCAGTACAGCAGCAGCGCGACGTAGCCGCAGCCGATGAGCACGAGCAGATACGACAGCTCCGGCAGGTTGATGACGCCGACGAAAAACACGATGACGCAAGCGATCAAATTATAGAGGGAGACGGTTCGGAACAGCTTGTCGCGGTTGCGGATCCTGCCGGGCGCGAAGGCGGCCAGCAGCCATGGCGTGCGCTTGACGCCGGTGAAAAAGGCGATGAGATACATGAACAAGGACAGCACGATCAAGTAGAGGTTCATGATGGTCTCCCCTTGAAGGTTCGGATAGGCCGCGCTCGGCTCGCGAGAGCGTAGTTCTTATTATACGTGCGCGGCTGGGGATGTGGGAGAGCTTTTTTGGCAGGAAAAGGAGAATACTCGGCGCCGCGCCCGCATAGTCCTAGTACGGGGAAACCGATTCCGCACCGCTCATGGGAGAGGAAGCCGGCCGACAGAAGCCTACGCTTCAGGAGGCGGTTTTCATGAGTACGGATACGCTGATCGCATTGCTCGCCCTCGTCGTTTCCATGATCCATCTGGCGGGGCGCGGCGGCAAGTCGTAGCGGCTGAGGTCCCGGACACCGGCAGGCGGATTCCGCCTGCCGGTCGTCGGCATGCGCGGTCGGGCGGAGCTACCTTGTCCACGTCCGGTTATGGTACAATAGGACCATCGACTGGAATGTAAAGGGAGGGAGACGGGATCATGGCGCATACCCATGCCGGCGGCACGGCCAAGGAGATCGTCGACGCGATGGCCCGCGGAGGCTGGCGCATCACCGAGCAGCGGCGGCGTCTGGCGGAAATTTTCGCCGGCTGCGAAGGCTATCTGTCCCCGAAGGACGTCTACGAGGCGATGACGGTCCACTATCCGGGCGTCAGCTTCGATACCGTATATCGCAATCTGCGCCTCATGAGCGAGATGGGCGTGCTGGAGCAGTTCTACTCGATGGACGCGGGGCTCAAGTTCAAGGCGGCCTGCAATCATCATCACCACCATCATCTGATCTGCACGAATTGCGAGAAGACGCTCACGTTCGACTACTGCCCGATGGAGCAGGAGATGAGGCTGCCGGGCAACTTCAAGATCATGAACCATCGCTTCGAGGTATACGGCCTTTGCGAGGGCTGCCAGAGCGAAGTAGGCCGCTAGGCGTTGACAGCCCGCTTCGCGGCTGGTACTATACTTAAAGTGTAATCATTACAACTTTCTTCGCTGACCTCGTTCGTGCGGACAGGCAGCGATTTCTTTTGTCTCGAGATGTAAATATTACGATGATAGACGGAGACGCCCGAAAGATAGAAAGGAAGACGAAAGCGATGATCTTAGCTTCGTTGAAAGAAGTGGAGTTCGGCTACAACGATGCGCCCAGCCTCCATAATGCGACGATCGAGGTGAGGAGCCGGGAGTTCGCGGCCGTCACGGGGCCGAACGGAGCCTCGAAGACGACGCTGCTGAAGCTGATGCTCGGGCTGCTCAAGCCGTGGAAGGGCAAGACGTTCCTCGCCGGCAAGCGCGAGGACGGCCGGCCGCTCAAGGTCAGCTACGTGCCGCAGCAGATCGCCGCGTTCAATGGCGGCTTTCCGAGCAACGTGCAGGAGTTCGTCCTGTCCGGCTGCCTAAGCAGCGGCTCCTGGCTGAGGCGGGTGACCAAGGAAGACCGCGAGCTGGCCGAGAAGTCGCTGCGCCAGGTCGGCATGTGGCAGCTGCGGGAGCGGCGCATCGGCGAGCTCTCCGGCGGTCAGAAGCAGCGCATCTGCATCGCGCGCGCGCTCGCCCAGCGGCCGGATCTGCTCGTCATGGACGAGCCGACGACGGGCATGGACGAGGCGAGCCGCAAAGGCTTTTACGAGCTGATGCGCCATATGGTCGACGCGCACGGCATGTCGATCGTCATGGTCACCCACGGCCTGGAGGAATGCCGCCCCTACCTGGATCGGATCATCGAGCTCGAGCGAAAGGGGGAGGGAGGATGGAAATGCTGCACTACGACTTTATGCAGCGGGCATTTTTCGCCGGCGCGCTGATCGCCGTCGTCGCCTCCGTGCTCGGCGTGTATCTGATGCTGCGCCGTCAGGCGCTCATGGCCGACATGCTCTCCCACGTCTCGCTGGCAGGCGTCGCGGCGGGCGCTTTCCTCGGCCTCAGCCCGACGCTTTCCGGGTTCCTGACCGCGACGATCGGAGCGGTAGCGGTGGAGTACGTGCGCCGCTTCTACAAGACGTACAGCGAGATGTCGATCGCGATCATCATGGTCGGCGGCCTCTCGACGGCAGTCGTGCTCATGAGTTTGAACAAGACGATGAGCAAAAGCTTCACCTCGTACCTGTTCGGGTCGGTCGTCGCCGTCGACCGCTCCCAGCTGCTGCTCATGCTGATCGTCACCGCGGCCGCGGCGCTGTTCTTCTTTTTCCTGCGCCGTCCGCTGTATCAGATGACGTTCGACGAGGAGACGGCCAAAGTAAGCGGCTTGCCGACGGGGCTGATCTCGATGCTGTTCAGCGTCATCACCGGCATGATCGTCGCGGCCGCGATGCCGATTGTCGGCGTGCTGCTCGTCTCGTCGCTCATCATCCTGCCGGCGGCGCTGGCGATCCGGCTGACGTCGCGCTTCAGCGCCGCGCTGCTGCTCGCCGTGGCGATCGGCCTGGCCGGCGTCATGAGCGGGCTGACCGCTTCGTACGAGCTGAGCACGCCGCCCGGCGGCACGATCGCGCTGGTGCTCCTCGCCTTCCTGGCTATCGGCGTCGCATCGCAGAAGGTCGTCCGGCTCGTCCGGGCGAAGTCCAAGCATGCTGCCGCCACGGACACGGAGATGCACTCCTACGGTCCGATTCCGAGGCTGGGCGAGGATTCCCATACATCTTGAGGCTTAGAGAGAAGGAGTGAAGGTCAACATGGCAAGTCAAAGGAAATGGATCTCCGGCCTGCTGCTGTCCGGCGGACTGGCGCTGGCGCTGAGCGGCTGCGGCAGCAGCGGCTCGGGCGGAGCGGCGAACGAGGCGGCCGGAAACGGCGGAGCCGCGCCGGAAGCTGGCGCCAAGCTGAAGGTGGCCGCCACGATCTACCCGATGGCGGAGTTCGCCCGCCAGGTCGGCGGCGCTCATGTCGACGTCGTGCCGCTCGTGCCGACCGGCGTGGAGCCGCATGACTGGGAGCCGAGCGCCAAGGACATGGCCGCGATCAGCGACGCCGACGTCTTTGTCTACAACGGCATCGTCGAAAGCTGGGCCGAGCAGGCGATCGGCAGCGCGGCCAATCCGAACCGCGTCGTCGTCGAGGCGAGCCACGGCCTGGCCGAGCTGGAAGGAATCGACGACGGCCATCATCACGGCGAGGAGGAACATGCCGACGAGCACGCGGATGAGCACGCCGACGAGCATGCGGACGAGCATGCCAAGGATCCCCATGTCTGGCTCGATCCGGTGCTGGCCCAGCAGGAAGTGCGCGCCATCCAAAAAGGACTGGAGCAGGCCGATCCGGAGCATAAAGAGGACTATGCGAAAAACGCCGATGCGTACATCGCGAAGCTGGAGGAGCTGAACCAGCAATTCGTTTCCGAGCTGAAAGGCTCGAAGCGCAAGGACTTCGTCACCTCGCATGCCGCTTTCGCTTACTTGGCGGAGCGCTACGGGCTGAAGCAGGTGCCGATCAGCGGCTTGTCGCCGGAGCAGGAGCCGTCGCCGGAGCAGATGGCCCAGGTCATCGAATTCGTGCGCGAGCATCAGGTGAAGACGATCTTCTTCGAGACGCTTGTCGACTCCAAGCTGGCCGATACGATCGCAGCCGAGACAAAAGCCGGCACCGACGTGCTCAACCCGCTCGAAGGACTGACCAAGGAGCAGGCGGACGCAGGCGAGGACTACATCAGCATCATGAAGAGCAACCTGAAGGCGCTGGTCGGCGCTCTGAACGGCTGATCCGGGGCAGCATGCCCCGCAGCGCCGGATCGAGCTGTTTTCCCGTCATCAAATCGTAAATATAACGATAGGATATGCGGATTGATCCATGAACCGAGCTGGCTGAGGCCGGCTTGTTCCTTGCCCAAAGATCGTAAAAATTACATTATAGGAGGATTCCCATGACTCAATCCCTGCTTCCCGTCACCGTCCTGAGCGGTTATCTCGGCTCCGGCAAGACGACGCTGCTCAACCATGTGCTCCACAACCGCGATGGCCTCAAGGTCGCCGTCATCGTCAACGATCTGAGCGAGGTGAACATCGACGCCGGGCTCGTCAAGGAAGGCGGCGGCCTGTCGCGCCTCGACGAGAAGCTCGTCGAGATGTCGAACGGCTGTATCTGCTGCACGCTCCGCGAGGACCTGCTCGTCGAGGTGGAGCGGCTGGCCAAGGAAGGCCGCTTCGACTACATCCTGATCGAATCGACCGGCGTCGGCGAGCCGGTGCCCGTCGCGCAGACGTTCTCCTATGTGGACGAGGAGCTCGGCATCGACCTGACCCGCTACTGCCGGCTCGATACGATGGTGACGGTCGTCGACGCCAACCGGTTCTGGATCGACTACAGCTCCGGCGAGTCGCTGCTCGAGCGCAGCCAGGCGGTCGGCGAGGACGACACCCGCGACGTCTCCGACCTGCTGCTCGATCAAGTGGAGTTCTGCGACGTGCTCGTGCTGAACAAATGCGATCTCGTGCCGGAGGAGGAGCTGCAACGCCTCGAGGGCGTGCTGCGCCGGCTGCAGCCGCGCGCCCGCTTCATCCGCGCCGAGCATGGCCGGGTAGAGCCTTCCGCCATCCTGAATACGGGCTTGTTCGATTATGGCGAGGCAGCGGCTTCTGCCGGCTGGATGAAGGAGCTGGCGAAGCCGGCGCATACGCCGGAGACGGACGAATACGGCATCTCGAGCTTCGTCTACGACCGCCGTATCCCATTCCATCCGGAGCGGCTGCGGCGCTGGCTGGGGGACTGGCCGGAGCAGGTCGTCCGCGCCAAAGGCTACGTCTGGCTGGCTTCGCGGATGCAGACGGCTCAAAGCTTGAGCCAGGCCGGGCCGTCGATCAGCTTCGGACCGGCGGGATATTGGGCGGCGGCGCTGCCTCGAGAGGAGCAGGAGCAGCTGAAGCGGGAAGACGCCGAGCTCGCGGCGGGCTGGCATCCCGTCTACGGCGATCGGGTGAACCGGATCGTCTTCATCGGCATCGGCCTGGACCCGGAGACGGTCACCGCTTCGCTCGACCGCTGCCTGCTGACGGAGGCGGAGCTCGCGTCCGACTGGTCGCTGTTCGCGGATCTGCTTCCCGGAGGGAGCATTCCGGCCTGAGCGGCCCCGGATATTCGACCAAGGAGGTGACGATGGATGAGAGTGACGATCACGCTGGCGTGCACGGAGACGGGAGACCGCAACTATACGACGACCAAGAACAAGCGGACGAATCCCGAACGGCTGGAGCTGAAAAAATACAGCCCGCGGCTGAAACGGGTGACGCTTCACCGCGAGACGCGCTGACGATTCGGGCTGCCGCTGCCGCTAGGCAAGCGCAGCCGGGAAGCGGACGGCGCTGCAGCCGGGAACGACGGCTTCGGCTCATGGCCGGCTGCCGTACAGGGACGCCCAGCGCTCGCGAAGCGGTCCCTCGTCAAGGGCCGAGCCGATGAGCACGAGGTACGGCTGGCCGGGATAAGAGGCAGGCTCCCACTCCGCGCGCCCTCCGGCATGCTGGAGCAGCAGCGTCTCGCCGCCGAGGCGCAGATAGCCTTTGGCCCGCACGAGGCCGTCGCCGAGCTCGCGCAGGAACCGCTCGACCTCGGCCCGCTCCGGCTGGGTGCCGGCCGGAGCGGGCAGCGTCAGCGAGCGCAGGGAGCCGCCGCTGTAGCGGTCCGCGAGCGGCTGCGCCGTCGGCAGCGTCTTCAGCGTGCGGGATGCGGCCGCCGCCGTTCCGGCCATGGAAGGGCCCGTCCCGGCCGAAGCGCCGGGGACGGCTCCGGCCGGGGCGGCATCTCCCCGTGACGCCGCCGCTCCGGCAGCGCTTCGGCGCGGGTGAATCCCATGCAGCAAGGAAGCGGCATCGATGCGGCAGCGCTCCGTCTCCAGGACGGCGGCTGCCGCATTTTGCTTTTTGACGGCCCGCCGTGCCTTGAGACGCTGTGCCTCCGGCGCCGTATCGGCTTTGTTGAGCAGCACGAGATCCGCGCTTGCCACCTGGCTGCGCAGCGTGCGCACGAGCTCGCGATCGGCGCTGAAGCGGCTGTTGTACTCGGCGAACGTGCCGGCGTCGACGACCGTGACGACCGCAGCCAGCTCCAGACCGGCCGCATGCGCCGTCCCGCCGTCCTGCAGCAGCTCCCGCAGCTCCGCCGGATCGGCTACCCCGGTCAGCTCGACGAACAGGACATCCGGCACCGTACGGGCAAGCGAGACGAGGCTCGACTCCAGCTCGCTGCGCTTCGTGCAGCACAGGCAGCCGTCCAGCAGCTTGCGCACGGGCAGGCGCAGCTTTTCGGAGACGAGGCTGCCGTCGACGTCGATCTGGCCCAGCTCGTTCATGAGCAGGGCGGCGTTCAGCTCCCGGCGCGCGCATTCCTCCAGCAGCCTCAGCAGCAGCGTCGTCTTGCCGCTTCCGAGAAATCCGGACAGCAAATATACGGGAACGCTCATCGTCGGCACTCTCCTTTCCTTCCTAAAGAAGGATATGGACAGCCGCTTCCAAGTAGTACCGCAAGCCGCATCGCCGAGCGGTCCGCGCGAGTCAGGAATCTGCTGGAAGAACCGCCTTTGGCCTTGTGCCAAAGGCTATTTTGCGTAAGATTAGAGGAGCTTGCGAAAAATATCTTTATTACGCTTGGGAGTTATCGTTAAATATTGGGTATAGATGATGTGACGAATCGACGCAATCCGCCGTCGGTTTCGAGAAGAGGAGGGAAGCCGGACATGCTCGACGAGGCACGGCGCACCAAGCATCCGGCTCGAATCGCCGCCGCCGCCGCGCTTGCGGCCGCCATCGTCATCCTGACGGCGCTGTTCGTCAAGCCGTATCTCGGCATGGCGGACAATGGCGACTTCTTTCGGGAGATCCACAACCCGGGCCTGTACGATCTGAACGAGACGTACGAGGACCGGCATTTCGACTATTACAACCGCATCTACGGCGTCCGCGAATATCCGTACGACTCCAACACCGCCTTCATCTCCTCGCTGTCGCTGTTCATCCGCGGGGCGATCGGAGCGGACCTGCTGCTGACCGGCGACAACCGCTTCGATATGCGGGCGATCGCCGCGCTGTATGCGGCGCTGTTCCTGGCGGCGATCTACTTGATCGTGAGGCAGGCGGCCGAGCGCTTGACCGCGGCGGGGGCAGCCGCGGCGGCGCTGATCGCCGTGTTCGTTCTCGCCGACACGGGCTATACGGCCTATTTCAGCTCCTTTTACGGGGAGCCGGCTTCCTACGTGCTGCTGCTGCTGACGATGGCGCTGCTCATGCGGCTGCCCGAGCTCGACCGCCGCTCGGCGGGCTGGCTCGCCGCCTGGGTCGCCGCCGCCGGGCTGTTCGCCGCCGCCAAGCAGCAGAACGCTCCGGCCGGCATCCTGCTGGCGCTGCTCGGGCTGCGCGCGGCGTTTCTGTACCAAAGCAGGCGGCTGCGGCGGCTGGCGATCGGCGGCGCGGCGGCGGTCGCGGCGGTCAGCGTCCTCACCTACGGCCTGATGTCCGACGACATCAAGCATATCAACCAGTACCACGCCGTGACGCGCGGCATCCTCCAGAACACGGAGCATCCGGAGCGCGATCTGCAGGAGATCGGGCTCGATCCGAAGTTCGCGGTGCTGGCGGGCACGACGTATTACGACAAGTACCAGCTGGAGCCGGTGGAATCCGAGCTCATGCAGGAGGAGTTCTACTCCAAGTTCGGCTACTTGGCGCTGCTTCGCTATTATGCGCTGCATGCGGACCGGGCGATCGACAAGCTGAACGAGGCCGCGAGCCACGCTTACCAGATCCGCCCGACGGCGATGGGCAACTACGAAAAAAGCGCCGGCCGGGAGCCGGGAGCGAAGTCGTCGTTCTTCTCCGGGTGGAGCAGCCTCAAGCAGCAGCTGTTCCCGGGCACGTTCCGCTTCATCGTCCTGTTCTACGCCGTCTTCTACGGCGGGCTTGCCTATCTCTACGTCGCGGCCTGGAGGGGCCGCCGCAGAGCGGACCAGTTCCGTCTCGAGGCGCTCGCGCTGCCGGGCCTGATCGGCCTGTCGCAGCTCGGGGTGTCGTTCCTCGGCGCGGGCGATGCCGACCTGGCCAAGCATCTGTTCCTCTACAACGTCTGCTTCGACCTCATGTTCGGCCTGATGGCCGGCTGGGTCGCGCACAAGATCATGCAAAGGCTGCGCCTGCGCGGGAAGGCTGGGAAAACGAAATGGAAGTCAAAAAGCTCGATATCTGGGTCATCGTCCTTGCCGTCCTGAGCTACGGGATCGTCAACTGGTTCGTCCTGCTTCCAAAGGACAGCTACCTGCAAAACACGCTGCTGCTGAGCGCGCTGTTCGCCGTCGCGGTGCTGTCCTACCTGAGCGGCCTCATGATCGCGCTCACCGCCTCGGCCGTCTGCATTTTCTTTTACGGCAGCTATGTGATGTACGGCAGCGTCATGCAAGGCAAGGGCATCGAGTCGCAGGTGTATTACTGGCTCGTGCTGCTGCCGCTCGTCGCCGTCCTCACGGCGGTCATCGGCGGCCTGATCCGCTCCATCCAGCAGGAAAACCTGCGCATGCGGGAGCGCTACTCGGACTTCGTCACGATCGACGAGATCACCGGGCTCGAGAACGCGCGCGTCTTCTACGCCGTGCTCGGCCAGTTCATGAGCCTCTCCCGCCGCTACGAGCTTCCGCTCAGCGTCATGCTCGTGCGGCTCGACTACTATGACGACATCCGCGGCATCGTCGGGGGCGAGGCGATGAAGGACGTCGTCGCCTGGATCGGCAAGCGGCTCGGCGAGAGCACGCGCACCGAGGACTCCAGCTACATCCTCGAGGACGGGCGCACGTTCGCGCTGCTGCTGCTCGGCGACCGGGAAGGGGCGCAGGTCGTCAAATCGCGCATCAAGGAAAGCATCTATTCGTACGATCTGCAAAAAGCGGCCAAGGCGGTCACGGTGCGGCTCGAGCTTCGCGTCGGCCTCGCCGCCTACGATCCTTCCGAGCCTTCGGATCCGCTTTCCCTGCGCCGCGCGGCCGAAAAGGACATGGAGTACGATGTGTAGCGCGCGGCATGCCGGCGGCGCGGCGAGGCATGCGGCCGGCCGGAGGCTCGTCTGCTGCTTCCTGTTCGTTCTCCTGCTGCTGCCGGCCGCCGCGCCGTCTCCCGCATCCGCCGCTACGCCGGCTTTCCGCGCGGATTCTTCTCCGGCGCTGCGCCAGGCGGCGCAGCCGGAGGGCGGCAAGGCGCTCGTCGTCTACGGGCGCGAGTGGAACAGCCGGGACGGGCGCGAGCGGCTGATCGAGCTGTACCGGATGCTGCGCGGGCCCTATGCCGCCGTAGGCTTCGTCCGCGGCGGAGACGCGCGGCCGGAGCAGCTGCAGGAGGCGGATCTGGTCGTTGTTGCCGGGGGCGCGGAGGAGCCGTTCCGAAGCGGGCTGCCGCTGCCGTCCGGCGCCGCCGGAGGCGATACGGTGCTGCTGGATACGACGGACGGCTTGGCCGCGGCGGCGCGTCAGCTCGCCGGCTGGCTCGACGCCTCCGGCGTGTCGGCGCCGACGTACGCGCTTCTGAGCGGCATCAGCCCGTTTCTCGATCGCGAGGAGCTGGAGCGCAAGGCCGCCTGGCTGCACGAGCGCGGCATTCCGTACTGGATGGAGCTGCGTCCGCTGTTCACGGGCGGCGATTCGCCTTCCTTGGACGGCTATTACGAGACGCTGCGCCGGATGCAGGAGCTCGGCGGCGTCGCGCTGCTCGGTCCGCTCGCCGGCTGGACGCCGCCGGACGAGTGGGACTCGTATTTGTCGGGCCACGAAGTGACCGGCGCGACCGATACCGACGATGCCGCGGTGCTCAGCGCGCGCTCGATGTACGCCTATGTGAGCCGCGGCGTCTATCCGGCCGGACTCGCCGGTCCGCCGGATCTGCTGTTCGATCCGGAATGGAGCGGGCTCGCCGCTTCCGCCGACCTGTTCGTCGAGGGAGCCGGCTGGCAAGGCTTCTCGCGCGATCTCGACGCCGCGCAGGCGTGGATGGGCCGCTACGCGGCTCTGGCGCCGGCGGCCGGCGCCGAGGGCGAAGCGCCGCTTCCGGAGAGCTCCGCCCGCGTCTTCGCGTTCGAGGCCGGACTGCCGCTGGCCGCGTTCCAGGCCGCCGTGGAGGCGGAGCTGGGGCGGGGGACCGCATTCGCCGATCCCGCCTCCGTGGACAGCCGGATCGTCTGGGAGGAGCAGTCGCTCGTCCGCCGGGACGGGCAGACGCTGCTGAACGGCAGTCCCGCGTCCTGGACCGCTCCCGAAGTCCCCGAGCCGACAGCCGCGCCGCCGGCGGATGGGGGGCTGACGACGGTGAACCGCGGCGTCCAGAACGTCCTATCCGTGCTGTTCGTCGTCTCGGTCCTCGTCGTGGGGGCGTTTACGGCGGCGTTTGTCGTCGGCCGCCAGATCAATCGCAGAAAGCATCTGAGGTGAGCCATGGAGCAGCTGGGCTGGATCGATTACCTCTTTCTGTATTGCATGGTCTGCATCTGGATCATGCTTCTCATCAATATCGTGCTCACGGCAGGCGGATACCGCTACTACCTGAAAACGCTGCAGATGCGCGTGGACGAGCCGCTGGACGACTATCCGACCGTTTCGGTGCTCATCCCGGCCCATAACGAGGAAAAGGTGATCGGCCAGTCGGTCGGCGCGCTCATGGAGCTCGACTACCCGAAGGACAAGCTGGAGATCATCGTCATCAACGACAATTCCAGCGACGGCACAGGAGCGATCCTCGCGGAGCTGCAGCGCAGCCGTCCCGACGTGAATCTGCGCATCCTGACGACCGGTCCGGAGACGGGCGGCAAAGGAAAGTCCGGCGCGCTCAACAACGGCTACGCCGTCAGCACCGGCGAGGTGCTGGCCGTCTACGACGCCGACAATACGCCGGAGCGCTCGGCGCTTCGCATCCTCATCCACACGCTTTGGCGGAACGACCGGCTCGGAGCGGTCATCGGCAAGTTCCGCACGCGCAACGGCGGCAAAAACTGGCTGACCCGCTTCATCAACATCGAGACGCTCGGCTTCCAGTGGATGGTGCAGGCGGGACGCTGGGAGCTGTTCGGCCTGTGCACGATACCCGGCACCAACTTCGTCGTCCGCCGCAGCATCATCGAGCAGATGGGCGGCTGGGATACGAAGGCGATCGCCGAGGATACGGAAATCAGCTTCCGCATCTACCGCCTCGGCTACCGGATCCAGTACATGCCGCTCTCCGTCACCTGGGAGCAGGAGCCGGAGACGGTGCCGGTCTGGATGAAGCAGCGCAGCCGCTGGGTGAAGGGCAACATCTACGTCCTGCTCAAGAACATTCCGCTGCTGTTCTCTCCGGAGTCGAAGCGGATCCGCTTCGACCTGATCTATTTCTGCTCGGTCTATTTCCTGTTCCTCAGCTCGGCGCTGCTGTCCGACGCGATCTTCGTGCTCGGCATCCTCGGCCTGATCGAGTACAACATCGTCGGCAACACGCTGCTGCTCTGGCTGATGGCGTTCCTCGTGTTCGTGCTGGAGATGGCGCTTGCCCTCAGCATGGAAAAGGGGCAGAGCCGCCCGCGCAACATCGCGCTCGTCGCGATCATGTACTTCACGTATTGCCAGCTGTGGCTCGTCGTCGCCCTGCAGGGAGTCTACCAATTCATCCGCGATGCCATCCTGCGGCGGGAAGCCCGATGGTACAAGACGGAACGGTTCTAAGGAGAATGTCCATGAAAAAAACGATCGTGGCCGCAGCTGTCCTGCTTTCGATCCTGACCTCGCCGCTCGCGGCCGCCGTAGACGCGGCAGCGCCGTCTCCCGCGCCGTCCGCGTCGGCGCAGCCGGCGGACCCGTCCGTATCGGTCGCGCCAGCCGCATCGGCGGCGCCGGAGAGCTCTCCGGCGCCCGGGAGGAGCCTGTCGCCGGCCGTCATGCAGGCGCCGGACGGCTCGAGCCGGATCCGTCTTCCATACGGCAAGGATGTAAAGCTCCAAGGCTATTACTCCGCTCAATCGACGTATTTCACCCTCGGCAAGCATTGGGAGCTGCGCTCGGGCATGCTCCATCTCGAGCTGCGCTCGAGCCGTCTGGCCGCGGATTCCGCGCTGACGGTCGAGGTGAACGGCAAGCCGTCGCGATCGTTGCGCCTGGCCGAGATCGGCGAGGGCGGCCGCAGCCTCGATCTTGCCATCTCCGGAGCCGATCTGGCCGCGGGCGTCAACGAGATCCGGCTGTCGCTTGGCCATGCGGACGACCGGTTCGAGATCTGCGCCGACGACCGCTCCGACGAGAATTGGCTGCTTGTCGGCGAAGGCTCTTACCTGCAGGCGGACTACGAGGAGCAGGCGGCGACGGGCGAGCTGCGCCAGTTCCCGTATCCGTTCGTGCCGGACGCGGGCGAGCGCCGCGGCGAAGGCACGTCGATCGTGCTGCCGGACGGAGCGTCGCCCGCCGCCGTCGCCGCCGGCCTGCAGACGGCGGCCGCGCTCGGCCTGACCGTCGAGGAAGGGCTGCCGGGACTGCATATGGGCGTCTATGCCGAGGTTGCCGCCGGCAAGCATCGGAGCGACCATCTGCTCTATGTCGGCCCTGCCTCCTCGATGCCGGAGGCGCTCAAGGCGGCGGCTCCGGCCGACGCGCTCGGCCGGCTGGCCGAGGGCACGCTGCTGTTCCGCGCGGAATCGCCGCTGCAGCCGGGACGGCTGCTCATGGGCATCGTATCCGGGGCGGACGAGAGCGGTCTCGACACGGCCGCCCGGCTGCTGCAAAATCCCGATCTCGTCGCCCAGCTGGACGGCAGCGCCGTGCTGCTGCCGCGCGGAACGAATGTGAACCGGCCGGCCGCCGATGCCTCCCGCGATCGCTGGACGTTCGAGGAGCTCGGCTATCCGCAAGGGCTTCAGGCGCAAGGACCGTTCCGCCAGCAGGCCGACTTCGACGTGAAGCTGCCGTCCAACAAGCTCGTGCTGCCGGGAGCGAAAGCCCGCTTCGAGCTCAAATACGCGAAAAACCTGAATTTCGACCAGTCGCTCGCAACGCTTTACGTCAACGGCATCCCGGCCGGCAGCAAGAAGCTGGACGCCGAGTCGGCCGACGGCGACGTCTGGGAGGTGCCGATTCCGAGCGGCGCGGCCCAGTCGGGCTATCTGGCGATGAGCGTGGCGTTCGACCTGCAGATGACCGGCTACGACTGCATCCGTCCCGGCGAGCAGACGCCGTGGGCGTACATCGCGCCGGAGTCGACGGTCAGCCTGCCGGCCGAGGACGAGCGCGCGCTGCTGCTGGAGCATTATCCGTGGCCGTTCATCAAGAACGGCCGCTGGAATGCCGCCGCCTTTGTCCTCCCGGGCGGCGGCTGGACCGACCTGAGCCGCGAGGCCCGCATCGCCGCCCGGCTCGGATCCTACCTGACCGACAACAGCGGCTCGCTGCAGGCGCGTGCCGATGCTCCGTGGCAGTCGGACAGCCTCAAGGGGCTGCAGCTGATTGCCGTCGGCACGCCGCAGCAAAGCGAGCTCATCCGCTCGGCGGCCCAGCGGATATGGTTCCCGTACGACAGCGGCCTCGCCCGCTTCGTCGGCAACGAGAAGCGCCGGCTGCTGCCAGACTTCGCGGCGCGGCTCGCCTCGATCCAGCTGCTCCCCGCCGCGGAGGGCGGCGGCTCGCTGCTCGCCGTGACGGCGCCCGAGGAGGAGAGCCTGCAGCAGGCGGAGAACTATTTGTCGATGCGTTCCTACGGCAGCGAACTCGTCGGCAACGCGACGCTGGTCGACCGCTGGGAGAAGGCGCTGAACCATTATTTCGCCGATGAAGGCAGTCCGGGCGTAGCGGAGCGGGTCAGCCTGAGCTCGGGAGAAGCGAGGCTGTTCGCGATCCTGTTCGGCACGATCCTGCTGCTGCTGCTGCTCGGCATCATCCTGATCTGGCGCAAATACCGCAAAAACCGAAGCTGATCGAGGAGGGATGAGGATGGCGCGCAGGAGCTTCAGCCGCGGCGTCCTCGCGCTCGGCGCGGCGGGGACGCTGCTCATCGGCGCGGCGGCCTGGTGGCTTGCCGCCGGCAACGATGACGGTATGAGGCCGCTGCTCGAGGGCGGCATCCGCTCCGGCAACCTGTCGACGGACTACGTCATCGAGACGGCGCTGGACGATGCGAGGCGGCTCGAGCTGAACGCCGTCAACGTGCCGGTCGCGGTGAACGTCGCCGATTCGCGGGCGAGCCGCTTCGAGCTGGACGAGGCAAGCCTGGACAAGGCGCGCCGGATCATCCCGATGCTGCATGCGCGAGGCATCCGCGTGCTGCTGGAGCCGTATCCGTGGATCGCGGACGGCAGCGTCGCCGAGACGGCATGGAATCCGTCGGAGCCCGAAGCCTTTTTCCGCCACTGGCAGGAGGACGTGCTGCAGCCGCTCGTGCGCGAGCTGGCCGCTCCGTTGCAGGTCGAGGCGGTCGTGGCGGCGTCCAATCTCGTCCATCTGGAAAGCCGCAGCGGCGACTGGATCCGGCTGCTGAAGGAGCTGAAGGCGCAGTACGGCGGGCTCGTCACCTACAAGACGAACTGGTGGTACACGGCGGATTGGGACGAGGCCAGCCTCGCGGCATTCCGCGCCAAGCGGGACAACCCGCTGTGGGCGGAGGTCGACTTCATCTCGGTGGCGGCATACTTCGAGCTGACCGACAAGCTGTCGCCATCGACGGCCGAGCTCAAGGCGGCTTTGAGGCATGCGGAGCGCCACGGGCGCGGCCAGGACGTGCCCGCCGAGCTGGAGGAGCTGGCGCAGCGATGGGGCAAGCCGTACTTCTTCGGCGAGCTCGGCTTTCCCGCACGGGAGGGCGCGGCGAGCGAGCCGTGGAATTCCGCGCCGTCCGATGCGCCGGACGCCAAGCTGCAGGCCCGGCTGTTCGAGGCGTACCGGGACGCGTTCCGCGGGCGCGAGTCGTTTCTCGGCTACTCGGTGTTCGCCATCGGCGAGGCCAGTCCGGACAAGCGCTACTACCCTTCGGAAGAAAGCGCCGCCGTCATCCGCTCCTGGTGAGCGGGGCGGCGGTTTTTTCGCGTCTGGCCGCCTCTAGCCAGGAAGCCGCCCTTCAAGTAAGATGGAGCATATTCCCACTTGGAAAGAGGAGGCGGTACGATGGAGCCGATGCTGCTCGACATCGACGAGCCGTTCGAAAGCGGCCGGCTGCTCATCCGCGCGCCGCGCAGCGGCGACGGGGCGGCCATCAACGAAGCGGTGAAGGAAAGCCTGGAGCGGCTCAAGGTCTGGATGCCGTGGGCGCAGCAGGCCCCGACATCCGAGGAGTCGGAGCTGGACGCGCGGCGGGCGGACATCGCCTATCGGCAGCGCGAGGACATGCGGCTGCTGCTGCTGGACCGCGCGAGCGGGCGGCTGATCGGCTGCAGCGGCCTGCACCGGATCGACTGGAAGGCGAGATGCTTCGAGCTCGGCTATTGGGTGCGCACGGGCGAGGAAGGCAAAGGGTATGTGACGGAGGCCGTCCATGCGATCACCGCCTTCGCCGCCGGCCGGCTCGGCGCGCATCGGATCGAGATCCGGTGCGACGCCCGCAACGAGCGCAGCGCCGCGGTCGCCCGCCGCTGCGGCTTCACGCTCGAGGGCGTGCTGCGCGGAAACGACCTGTCGCCTGACGGCAGCCGGCGCGATACGATGGTGTTCGCCAAGGTGAGAGGCGCGGAGCTGGACGGCTGAATCGCTTCTCATAGCATAAAGAAGCGGGTTTGACAAGTTATATTTGTGACTACTGGGAAGGGAGCCGATCCGGTATAATGTCTCCTGAACGAAAGGAGCCCACCTATGCCGATCAAGATCATAACAGACAGCGGTTCTGATTTGCCCGTTCCCCTGCAAGCCCGCTATGGCATCGAAATCGTTCCGCTGACCGTGACGTTTCCGGACGGTCCGATGGCGGAAGGGACAAGCGCCGAAGCGTTTTACGACAAGATGGAGTCGTTCAGCGAGCTGCCGACGACGGCCAGCCCGAGCCCGGCCGTCTTTCTGGAAGCGTTCCGCAACGCCGATCCGGCCAGCGACCTGCTCGTCCTCTGCATGTCGTCCAATATAAGCAGCACCTATCAGTCCGCGCTCATCGCGAAGGACATGCTGCTCGATGAAGGCTTCGAACGCGGCATCGAGGTGATCGATACGCGCAGCTTCTCCGGCGGGCTGTCCCGCATCGTGGCGATGGCGGCCGCTTATGCCGAGGGCGGCTGCGGACTGCCCGAGCTCAAGGAGCGGACGGAGCGGATCATTGAGCAGACGAGCGCCTACTTTACGCTGGAGTCGCTTGAAAACGTCATCAAGGGCGGACGGCTAAGCCGGCTGTCCGGGGGCGTCGCCTCCGTGCTGAACATCAAGCTGCTGCTGCGCATCAGCGGCGAGGGCAAGGTGGAAGTCGTCGAGAAGACGCGCGGCTTCCGCAAGGCCGTCGGCAGCCTGCTCGCCAAGCTCGACGAGAAGGAGCATGACTACGAGAACTCGGAGATCGCCATCGTCCATAGCGGCAGCGAGCAGCTGGCGCTCGACGTCAAGGAGCGCATCCTGGCGAAGCATCCGTTCCGGGCGGTCCATCTGTCCTGCATGGGACCGGTCATGGGCACGTACGCGGGCCGCGGAGGCATCGGCGTCGCGTTCTGACCGCCGGCATACGCAGCCTCCATCCAAGGAAATCCAAAAAAGCTTGCCGTTCGCCCTCAGGCGAATCGGCAAGCTTTTTTTTGCGGCGTTCAGCGCTGCACGTTCCGAAAAAAAATAAGTTAGGATTGCTTCTGCTTCAATACGGCCGTCCAGAGCGACGCCGGCTCGTAGCCGAGCCGCCAGGCGGCGATGCCCGCGAGATCGTACTTCCTCGCGAGCGCGATGCGCTTCGATACGCTTTGCTCCGTCTCGGCCCAGAACACATAGGTGCTGCCGTTCTCGGCGTAGGTGTATTTCGTGAGGCCGGCCGCTTCGTCCAGCGAGGCGTAGACGGGCTTGGAGCTGATCAGCTGCGGCACGTCCTTCATCGCGACGGCGCGGCTGCCGAGCGGCTCGCCTGAGCTGTCCAGCTCCCAGAGCCGGACGTAGAACGGAACGCCGAGCAGCAGCTTGGAGCGCGGCACGCCATAGGAGAGGAACTGCTGGATGCCGCCCTCGGCCCAGCCGAGGCTGCTCACCGGTCCGGCCTCGTCGCTGCCCTGCCAATGCTCGTCGTACGCCATGATGACGATCCGGTCGGCCGCCTCCGCGATCGCTTGATGGTCGTATGCGGTCAGATGGTCCCAGGCGGTGTCGCCGCGCGGCAGATCGACCGTGAGCGTCATGCCGGCCTTGCGCAGGGCGGCTCCGAGCTCGCCGACGAACAGGCTGTAGAGCGCGCGGTCCTTGCCCGCGACGCTCTCGAAGTCGAGGTTGAGGCCGTCTGCGCCGAGCTTCTTCAGGCTGGCGGTCAGCTTCGATACGAACGCGGCGCGGGCTTTCCCGTCGGCCAGGAACGCGCTCGTCCGCTTCGGATCGAAGCCGTTGTGGACGAGCGGCTGCACGCTGAGCCCGCGCTGCTTGAGCGCCGCGGCGAGCTCGGGCAGCGAGTCGTCCTTGAGCGTGCCGGAGGCGTCCGCAAGCTCGTACCACGACGGCGACGAGATGTCGACGCCTTGCGTGCCGGCGAGCTGCGCGACGATGCTGGCTTCGTCGGAGGTGCCGCTCCAGCCGAGCACCTGCAGCGACTGCGGCTGGCTCCAGAGCACGCGGCTGTCGGCGGTGACGATGCGGCTGCGGGCGTAGCCGAGCGCGTAGGAGAGGGCGCTTTGGCGCGTATGGAAGCTGCGCAGCGGCTTGTCTCCCTGCATCACCGTCAGATAGGGCTCGTTCGTCCACCAGATGAGCCCGCCCTGCATGATCTGCGAGCCGGCGAGCGTCTTGGCTTTGGCCAGCGCGCTTTGCAGCGCGAAGTAGCGGGCGACCGGCTTGCCGCCTTGCCGCACCTCGTAGGAGGCTTCCCGCGAAAACAGCACGGCTCCGGTCGCCGCGTGGACGACCCGGCTGCCGGGCAGCTCGGCGGCGGCGAGCGCGGCGTCCTTGAGGAACGAGTAGGCGCTTTGCCGAACGCCTGCGCTGTTTTCGACCGCGTAGACGGGCTTGGCGGCGCGAGCCTGCTTGGCCTGCTCGGCGGTATAGCTGTCCCAGATCCACGCCGCCGCCTCGATGTCGACGATATGGGATTTCGCCCAGCGGGCGGCCTCCGCCTTGGCTGCCTTCAGCGTGGAGAAAGCCCATTCAGGCTTCGTGCTGCCGCCTTGATAGACCCGGTAGCGCGGCGACTTGCTGTACACCCAGCCGGGCTGCTGCAGGTCGCGGATCTGGGCTGACGGCAGCGAGTCCGCCTTGGCCCGCGCGGCGGCGTAGCCGGCATACTCCCATTCGGGACGGCTCAGGCCGTTCAGATAAACCTTGTAGCGGGGCAGGTTGTCCCACAGCCACGCGCGGTCCGCGATGCGCTCCACGCGGCTGTACGCATAGCGGGCGGCGTAGGCTTCGGCGTCCGCCTGCTTGGCGAACTCCTGCAAGGGCCGGTCGTTCTGGTAGACGCGGTATTGGGTGATGGCGGACAGCGATTTGGCGGCGCCGGCGGACGGCGCCGCCAAAGCCTGCAAGCCGATCGCGACGGCGGCCGCGGCGGCGAGCGGAGCGAATTTCATCTGGTGGATTCCTCCCGTTCGAATAGGATGATGGCGTTATGTAGAGGAGCGTCGCTAAAGCTCCCGGCGCGTTTGTCGCCTGCCCTTCATTGGACGCGGCGGCGGCGGTCGAGTTGTGTGGGAATGAGTGGGAATGCGCTTCGGAAAATTACCCGCTCCGGCCGCCGATGAATCCATGCCGCCGATGGATGAATTTGGCACGGGCGGAGCAGACTAAGCCCGTCTCGCGCGGAAGGAGGAGGATGGACCGATGAAGCGCCATGATGCCAAGGAATGGCTGGACGAGGAAGGCGCGGTGGAGCCGCAGGAGCTGGAGCGCAGCCTGCGGGAAGTATGGGCGGTGAACCGCTATCTCGGCGGGAATCCGCCGCTGCTGCGACATTTGGAGCGGCTGCTGGACAGGGCGGGCAAGGCCGGCCCGGCGGCGCGGCCGCTGCGCGTGCTCGACGTGGCGACCGGACTCGCCGACCAGCCGCTCGCCGTGCACCGCTGGGCGGCGGCTCGAGGCTGGCGGCTCCGCGTGACCGGCGTCGAGATCAGCCCGGCGATCGCGGAGCTCGCCCGGCGGCGCACCGCCGCTAACGCCGACATCACGATCGACGTCGCGGACGGGCGGCGGCTGCCGTATGCCGACGGCAGCTTCGACGTCGCCTTCAGCAATTTGGCGCTGCATCATCTGAGCGATGCCGATGCGGTCGCGATGCTGAGCGAGCTGCAGCGGGTGGCGCGCCACGGCTGGGTCGTCACCGACCTGGAGCGCCATCCGCTCGCGTACGGCGCGGCGCGTCTGCTGGCGCTGGCCGTCTGGCGCAGCCCGGTGACGCGCCATGACGGCCCGCTGTCGGTGCGGCGCTCGTACACGGCGGACGAAGCGCTCGAGCTGCTCGGGCGCGCCGGGCTGAACGGCGCCGCCGTGCGCCGCCATTTTCCATGGCGGCTCGCGCTGCTGAGCGATGCTTGACGTGCTCGTCTGCGGCGGAGGGCCGGCCGGCAGCGCGCTCGCGTGGCGGCTCGCGCGCCTCGGCCTGAGCGTGGCGATCGCCGACGCCGGGCGGCATCCGCGGCGCAAGCCATGCGGCGAGTCGCTCAATCCCGGAGCGGCGGCAGCGCTGCAGCGGCTCGCGCGGGACGGAGGCGCGGCGGGCGCTCCGGCATGGAGCGAGCTGCTGGACGAGCTTCATCCGCTGGACGGATGGACGATCCATAGCGGGACGGCGCGGCTGGAGGCTCGTTATCCGGATGGCGCGGGAGGCTGGAGCTGCCGCCGGGAGCGGCTGGACGGCTGGCTGCTGGAGCAGGCGATGCGGGCCGGAGCGAGCCTGCTGCCGGAGTGCCGGGTAAAGGAGGTGCGCCAGGACGGAAGCGGCTGCCGGGCGGCGGCGATCCGCGAGGGCCGGCCCGTCACGCTGGCCGCCCGCTACGTCGTCGGCGCGGACGGCATCCGCTCCGCCGTCGCGCGCTCGGCGGGCTTGTCGGCGCCGCCCGGACCGCTGCGCAAGGTCGCCTTGACCGGGCGCATCGGCGGCTTGGCGGAGCTGCGGCCGCTCGTCGAGCTGCATGCGCAGCCGGGCGTCCTGATCGGCATCGCGCCGCTGTCCGGCGGAGAAGCCAACGCCACGCTCGTGCTGCCTGCGAGGACGGCGGCCGCCTCCGCCGCCGCGCTGAGGAACGGGCAGGAGGCGCTGCTGAGCGCCCTGCGCGCTTCGCCGTCGCTGGCCGCCAGGACGGCCTCAGCGCAAGCGAGCGGAGAGACGCTCGCCTGCGGTCCGTTCGACGCGCCGGTGCGGGCGGTCCGCTCCGGGCGCGTGCTGCTCGTCGGCGACGCGGCGGGCTATTACGACCCGCTCACCGGCCAGGGCCTGTTCCGCGCGCTGCGCGGAGCGGAGCTCGCCGCCGCGGCGCTCGCGGCTGCCCGGCGATCCGACGGAGCGCAGGCGCTGCAGGCGTACGAGAGGCGGCTGCAGCGAGAATTCGGGCCGGGAGCGGCGCTGCAGCGGCTGGTCGAATACGGCGCTTCCCGGCCGAGGCTGTTCCGCGCGGCGCTGGCCGGCATCCGCTGGAGCGGATCGGCTCCGCTGCTCGCTGCGCGCATCGGGGATTGCCCGAGAGGCGCCGGACCCGGCTTGCCGCGTTTTCGCTGAAACAGCGGATGGAGATTTGACAGATATTTTATAGGAAGAAGGCGGCATGCGATGCGTACCTACAATGAAACGGCGATGCAGGCGTCGCCGGAGCGGGTGTTCCGCCTCGCCAGCGACGTGGAGCGGTGGCCGGGGCATCTGAAGCATTATCGTTCGGTGACGTTCCGCTCCGGCGAGGCCGGGGACGGGATCGTGGAGATGAAGGCGTACCGTCCGTTCGGCGCGCTGCGCTGGCCGGTCTGGTGGGTGAGCGAGATGCGGCTGGAGCCGGAGCGGGGCCGGATCGTCTACCGCCATATCGAAGGCGTCACGTCCGGCATGGACGTGGAATGGATCGTCGAGCCGCATGCAGGCGGCAGCCGGGCGGTCATCGTGCATGAATGGAAGCGGCCGCCGGTCGGCCGGCTGGCGGCGAGCGGCATCATCGGTCCGGGCTTCGTGCATGCGATCGCGGAGCGCACGCTGCTCGGGCTGAAGGCGGCGGCCGAAAAGGGAAAGGGAGGCGACTAGAATGGGCGAGCGGAGGGCGGTCATTACCGGCATCGGCTGCGTGACGCCGATCGGCATCGGCGCGGAAGGACTTTGGGAAGGGCTGCGAAAAGGAGAAAGCGCGATTGGAGCGATCGACCGGTTCGCGCCGGAAGGGCTGCGCAGCCGGATCGCCGCGCAGATCCGCGGCTTCGACGCGGGCGACTACATGGATCGGAAACGGGCGCATCGCACCGACCGCTACTCGCAGCTGGCGATCGCATCGGGACGGATGGCGCTCCAGCATGCCGGACTCGATCCGGCTGCGGTCGATTCCGATCGCGCCGGCGTCTTCATGGGCAGCGCGCTCGGCGGCATCGCCTACGCGGAGGAGCAATGCGGGCAGTTCATGAACGGCGGCTATCGCAGCGTCTCGCCGACGCTCGGCTTCTCGGTATTCGGCGGAGCGGCCTCCTGCAATATGGCGATGGAATTCGGCTTCACGGGGCCGAACGAGACGAATGCGATGAGCTGCGCCTCCGGCGCGGTCGCCATCGGGCGGGCGCTGCAGGCGATCCGCCGCGGCGAGGCCGACACGATGCTGGCCGGCGGCTCGGAAGCGCCGCTCTCGCCGCTGTCGTTCGGCGCATTCGACCTGCTGCGGGCGATGTCGACGCGCAACGAGGAGCCGGCCGCGGCGAGCCGGCCGTTCGACCGCCGGCGCGACGGCTTCGTCATGGGCGAAGGCGCGGCGGTGCTCGTCATCGAGGAGGAGGGCCACGCCAGGGCGCGCGGCGCGCGGGTGCTCGCCGAGCTGAGCGGCTTCGGCGTCAGCAACGACGCGCATCATATGAGCGCGCCGCTGCCTTGCGGCACGCAGGCGCAGCGGGCGATGCGGCTCGCGCTGGCGGATGCGGACATGCTGCAGGAAGAGGTCGGCTACATCAATGCGCACGGCTCCTCGACGCCGCTCAACGACGGCACGGAGTCGCGGGTCATCCGCAGCGTGTTCGGCAGCCGCCCTGTCGCCGTGAGCGGGACGAAAGGGCTGTACGGCCATCCGCTCGGCGCGTCCGGCGCGATCGAGGCGGCGATCACGACGCTGGCGCTGTCGCGCGGCTGGCTGCCGCCGACCGCCAATCTCGAGGAGCCGGACGACGAGGCGGCGGACTTCGATCTCGTGACCGGCGCTGGACGCGAGGCGCGGCTCGGAGCGGCGCTGTCCAATTCGTACGGCTTCGGCGGCATCAACGCGACGCTTGCTTTCCGCACACGATGAGCCTGCGGCGCAGCCCGGCCTCTTCCCGAGCGCCGGACAACGAAAAAGGGACGAGGCTGAGCGCTGCTCAGCTTCGTCCCTTTGCGTCTTTGCTGCTTATTCGGCGATGTCCGCCCAGAACTCTTCGTCCGCGTCCAGCGTAATCTGGGAGCGGTAGATCCTGCGGCCGTATTCCTTGAATACGTATTGCTCGATCGCTTCCTTGAGGTTGGCCTCGACGAGGTAATGGGAGCGGTCGGCGATCCATACCTCCGCCGTGAAGCCGTATTCTTCTTCCCAGCTGAGCTGGACCTCGATCGCGCCGGGCTGGATGCCGCGGCGGGCCGACTCGCTCAGGCAGACGGCATTGATGATCTCATCCATCGAAAGCCGCATCGGATCAGTACGGTCTCCGCGTGTCCGGCTCCGGCTTGCGCTTCCTGCGGACGTAGGTGAAGAGCGCGACGACGACCATGACGAGGGCGAAGAGCGCAAGCAAATTGACCATCAGGCCGAGGATCTCGCCCATGAAGCCCATGCCGCCGAACATGCCGCCGAACAGCATGCCGGCGAGGCCGCCGATCATGAGGCCCTTCATCAGCCCGCCGCCGGAGAAGAAGCCCGGCTTCGCTGCGGCGCCGGTCCCGGCGGCGGCTCCGGTATTTTTGTTCGCATCGCTGCGCTGGACGTTGTCGGTCGATTTTTTCGGCGCTTGGGTGTAGCCCTGGCGCGGGGATTTGATGCCGCCGCGCTTCGCGTCTGCCGTGCTGGAGACGATGCCGGTGAAGGCGAGCATGACCGTGAAGGCGATCATCAAAATAAATCCTTTTTTCATCTGGTGATTTGTCCCCTCCATGTGGAATATGTGGCGAACATTGCGTTCGGGTGCCTATACGTCTATCATGGGAAGCAGGTTTCATTTAATTTATAGCTTGCCCGCAAACGCGGTTTTTAAGGATAGGAAAGGGCTGGACGAGTGATGCGGACGATGTCGTTCTATCCGGATGCCTACATCCGGTTTTTGGCGGAATTTCACGGCACGCGGGACTACTTTGAATGCCATGAGCTGCTGGAGGATTATTGGAAGGAGCATCCCGGGAGCGACTCCGGGCTGTGGCACGGACTGATCCAGATCGCGGTCGGCCAGTACCATCTGCGCCGCGGCAACCGGGAGGGCGCACGCAAAATGCTGCGCTCCGCCTGGGAGCGGCTGCGGCGCGAGGATCTGGGACAGGCGGGACTGGACGGTCCGGCCTTGCTCGCGCGGCTGGACGACGCGGCCGGACGTCTGGAAGCGGGGGAGCCGCTGCCCTATCTCAGCTGGACGCTTCCGATCGCGGACGACTCCTTGCTCGAGGCGGCGCGGGAGGAGTGCGCTCGGCTCGAGGCGGACTGGTGCGCCGGCGGCGAGCCGGCGGCGGCGATCGTCCACCGGCATCGCCTGCGCGACCGCAGCGAAGTGATTTTGGCGCGGCGCGAGTCGATCGAGCGCAGGCGGCCCGGCGTATCGCCGGAGTAGCGCGGACCCGGGGGGCCATGGAGAACAAAAAAGCGGAAGCGGAACGATCGCCGAGCCAGCTCGGCTTTCGTCCCGCTTCCGCTTTCGTTGTCTTGGGAGGAATCAGTATCAGTTCTCGGATGCGGGCGGCTGCTTCAGAAACTCATGGCCGTCCGTGACGAGGTCGAGCTTGCCGGTCTGCGGGTCGATGATGAGGCCGCTGACGGGGATGCCGGACGGGAGCAGCGGGTGGTTGCGCACGATGCCGACGCTCTTCTCGACGCTCGAGCGCACGTTGTCGAAGCCGGTCAGCCAGCGGTGGAAGTCGACGCCGGAATGCTTGAGCGTGCGGATCGTCGTCTGGGAGACGCCGCGGCTGACCATCTTGCCGATGATCGCCTCGGGATCGATGCCGGTCATGCCGCAATTGTAGTGTCCGATGATGACGACTTCCTCGGCCTGCAGCTCGTAGATCGCCACCAGGATGCTGCGCATGATGTTGCCGAACGGCTGCGTGACGATCGCGCCGGCGTTCTTGAGCACCTTGGCGTCGCCGTTGCGCAGGTTCATCGCCCGCGGCAGCAGCTCCGTCAGCCGCGTATCCATGCAGGTGAGGATGACCATCTTCTTGTCGGGGAAGCGGTCGGTGAGGTACTCCTCATACTTTTTCTCTTCGACGAACTGCTTGTTGAAGGACAGGATCTGCTCGATGTTGTTCATGGACGTTACCGACCTTTCTCCGAGGGTTGGAACTGCGGCGCGCGGGGGAAGAAGCGCAAGTCGTAGTTGTAGATCTGGCTGTCGCTGGAGAGGATGAACGCGTCGCGCTCCCGGCTGTAGCCGAGCTTCAGCTCCGGTTCGAAAAACACCTCGTAGCGCTCCTCGTACAGGAACGGATAAGGATCTCCCTCGCCCTGGACGTCTCCGGATAGCGGCTCCTGCACGACATACAGGGCGGACACGCCGTTTACGACGCAGCCGCAGCCTTCCGTATCGTACACCAGCTTGAGCATGGCCTGCCCGTCGCCGACATACGGCTGCAGCTTGTCCGCCGCTTCCGGACGGAATGTGATGCGCATCCGAATCTCCTCCTTTTGCGGGGAGTCCTGCCGGACCGGGCTCCCGCGCGGTTACCGTTGATTATACGGGCTGTGCCCGTTATGATTCAAGTAGACCGACGACCTTCGAAGAGGAAAGGAAGATGAAGCACATGGCAGAAGCCGCGACCGCTTATGAAAAGGCATTGACCGAATTCCGCGAGCTGGACCGCAAGATCGTCCGCTATCAGGAGGCTGCGGCCGTCATCGGCTGGGATCTCCGGACAGGCGCTCCGCGCAAGGGCCATGCCGGCCGCGCCGAGGTGCTCGGCATGCTCGGCGCGGAAGCGTTCCAGCTGGCCACCTCGCCGCGCATGGGCGAGCTGCTCGAGCAGCTGGAGGAGAAGGAAGCGCAGGCGGCGCTCGGCGAGATCGACCGCAAGCTCGTCTCCGAGACGCGCCGCTCGTACGATCGCAGCGTGAAGATTCCGCCCAAGCTGTACGAGGAGTATGTCGTGCTGGCGTCGCAGTCGGAATCCGCCTGGGAGCAGGCGCGCAAGGACAACGATTTCCCGGCGTTCCAGGGCTACCTGGAGCGGGTCATCGGCTACACGAACCAGTTCATCGACCTGTGGGGGCCGAAGGCGACCCGCTACGACACGCTGCTGGACGATTACGAGCCGGACATGACCGTCCAGGAGCTCGACGAGATCTTCACCTCGCTGCGCGGCCAGCTCGTGCCGCTCGCGGCCGCGATCGCCGCCTCGCCGAACCGTCCGGACCGCGCCTTCCTCGAGGGCCTGTTCGACAAGGAGCGGCAAAAGGAGTTCAGCCGCTACATGCTCGGGCAGCTCGGCTACGATTTCGAAGGCGGCCGCATCGACGAGAGCGCCCATCCGTTCCAGACGACGTTCAATCTCGGCGACGTGCGCGTCACGACGCGCTATTTGCCGGAGGACGTGACGAGCGCGCTGTTCGGCACGATCCACGAGGCGGGACATGCCCTTTACGAGCAGAACATATCGCCGGAGCTCGCAGGCACGTCGCTGTGCCACGGCACGTCGATGGGCATCCATGAGTCGCAGTCGCGCTTCTGGGAAAACATCGTCGGCCGCAGCCGCCCGTTCTGGCAGCGGTACTTCCCCGATCTGCAGAGCCGGTTCCCCGAGCAGCTCGCCGGCGTCGACGCCGAGGCGTTCTACCGCTCGCAGAACGCGGTGCAGCCGTCGCTCATCCGCATCGAGGCCGACGAGCTGACGTACAACCTGCACATCATCATCCGCTACGAGATCGAGAAGCTGATCTTCAACGAAGGCGCCAAGGCAGCCGATCTGCCGGCGATCTGGAACGACAAGTACCGCGAGTACCTCGGCATCACGCCGCCGAGCGACGCCGACGGCGTCATGCAGGACGTGCATTGGAGCGCCGGCCTGTTCGGCTACTTCCCGTCCTACTCGCTCGGCAACATCTACTCGGCGCAGCTGGCGGATGCGATGAAGACCGCCCTGCCGAACATGGAGGAGCTGGTCGCCAAGGGCGAGCTGGCGCCGATCCGCGGCTGGCTGACCGAGCATGTGCACCGCCACGGCCGCTTGCGCACGCCCAAGGAGATCATCCTCGGCGCGACGGGCAAGCCGCTTGACTCGTCCCATCTGGTCCAGTACCTGCGGACGAAGTACACCGATATCTATAAGCTGTAGGCGCCGAAGCGCCGCAGCCGTCAAGCCTCCCGACCGATCCGGACGGGAGGCTTGACGGCTTTTTTGACGTTGCGGCGCTGCTGTCCTGGCCGCAGCGCGGAAAAACCGAGCAACTCGGACGTGCAGCGGGAGAAACGGGTCAAGTCCATAATTGTGTGTAAAAACACTTCTCGGTAGAAAATGGAATCGGGTTTAAAGGCTGTCCGTCGCTTCCGTCATGGTGGTGCTGGTTTCCTGCTCCTCCGAGCCGGCGCCCTGAGTGGCTTTCTGCTTCTTCCACGCCTTGAAGTCCGTCATGTCCATGTACGGCTTCTTCGTCATCCAGTACTCGTTCTCTTCCATGAGCATGGCTCCGATGAGACGGATGACGGAAGCGCGATTGGGAAAGATGCGGATGACCGTCTCGCGCCTGCGGATCTCCCCGTTCAGGCGTTCCATGCCGTTGGAGGTGCGCAGCCGCACGCGGTAGGCCTCCGGGAAGGCCAGCACCGCGACGGCGTCCTCGAACCCGTCCTCCAGTATTTTCATCGCTTTGGGTGCTGTCTCGGCATACGCCTCAAGCGTCTGTTCGAGATAGGAACGAGCCGTCTTCATGTCGGGCGCATCGAAGATCGATCGGACGCGACTCTTGATTTCGCTTTGGAGCGCTTTGGGCGCTGCGTTCAGCACGTTCTTGATGAAGTGCGTCTGGCACCGCTGCCACGAGACCCCTTGAAACTCCTTCTCGATGGCCTTGACCAGCCCGCCATGGTAGTCGCTCGTGACGAGCTCTACGCCGTGCAGGCCGCGCTCTTTCAGCCAGCGGAAGTAGGCGCCCCAGCTCTCCTCCGACTCGGTGTCGTCGACGCGCAGGCCCAGAATCTCACGCCGGCCTTGCTCGTTCACGCCGTAGCCCACCAGAACGCCTCGAGAACAGATACGGCCTTCTTCACGCACCTTCACGTAGATCGCATCGATGGTGATGAAGGGGAAGGCGTGGTCGGCCAGAGAGCGGTTGTTCCAGTCGTGGACAGCCGGGTCCAGCTGCTTGCACAGGTGGCTGACCGTTGACTTGGAGAACTCGGTTCCGCACAGCTCCTCGGTGATTTTAGTCACCTTGCGCGTCGACACGCCGTTGATGACCATTTCCATGAGCGAGAGAACCAGCGCTTGCTCGCTGCGCTGATACCGGGCGAAAAGCTCGGTAGAAAAGGAGCCGTCCCGAAACCGGGGGACGCGCAAGGTGACGCTGCCAGCGCGGGTAATGACGTCGCGCTCGTAGCTGCCGTTGCGATAGCCCTTGCGCTCGCTGGTGCGCTCGTACGTCTGCGCCGCCAGCTGATCTGTCGCCTGGGCTGTCAGCACCTGATTCAGCACCGTCTCCAACAAGCGGGCCACTCCCGCGTCCCGATCGGTTCCGATAAACAGCTGGTGCAAAATGTCCTGATCTACGGTAATCTGGTATTGAGTCATGTGTAGGCACTCTCCTTGGAATGTTGGTCTCGACAACTTCCATTCTAACCGAGAGTCCTACCATGGCTTTTCTTTTTATGGTCAGGAGCATTTTACACAATTATATGGACTTAACTGAGAAACGGCGGAGTTGCGCGGAAAAACCGAGTAACTCGGACGTGCAGCAAGGGAAACGGGCGGAGTTGCGCGGAAAAACCGAGTAACTCGGACGCGCAGCGGGAGAAACGGCGAAGTTGCGCGGAAAAACCGAGTAACTCGGGTGTGCAGCGGTCAAGTCCATAATTGTGTGTAAAAACACTTCTCGGTAGAAAATGGAATCGGGTTTAAAGGCTGTCCGTCGCTTCCGTCATGGTGGTGCTGGTTTCCTGCTCCTCCGAGCCGGCGCCCTGAGTGGCTTTCTGCTTCTTCCACGCCTTGAAGTCCGTCATGTCCATGTACGGCTTCTTCGTCATCCAGTACTCGTTCTCTTCCATGAGCATGGCTCCGATGAGACGGATGACGGAAGCGCGATTGGGAAAGATGCGGATGACCGTCTCGCGCCTGCGGATCTCCCCGTTCAGGCGCTCCATGCCGTTGGAGGTGCGCAGCCGCACGCGGTAGGCCTCCGGGAAGGCCAGCACCGCGACGGCGTCCTCGAACCCGTCCTCCAGTATTTTCATCGCTTTGGGTGCTGTCTCGGCATACGCCTCAAGCGTCTGTTCGAGATAGGAACGAGCCGTCTTCATGTCGGGCGCATCGAAGATCGATCGGACGCGACTCTTGATTTCGCTTTGGAGCGCTTTGGGCGCTGCGTTCAGCACGTTCTTGATGAAGTGCGTCTGGCACCGCTGCCACGAGACCCCTTGAAACTCCTTCTCGATGGCCTTGACCAGCCCGCCATGGTAGTCGCTCGTGACGAGCTCTACGCCGTGCAGGCCGCGCTCTTTCAGCCAGCGGAAGTAGGCGCCCCAGCTCTCCTCCGACTCGGTGTCGTCGACGCGCAGGCCCAGAATCTCACGCCGGCCTTGCTCGTTCACGCCGTAGCCCACCAGAACGCCTCGAGAACAGATACGGCCTTCTTCACGCACCTTCACGTAGATCGCATCGATGGTGATGAAGGGGAAGGCGTGGTCGGCCAGAGAGCGGTTGTTCCAGTCGTGGACAGCCGGGTCCAGCTGCTTGCACAGGTGGCTGACCGTTGACTTGGAGAACTCGGTTCCGCACAGCTCCTCGGTGATTTTAGTCACCTTGCGCGTCGACACGCCGTTGATGACCATTTCCATGAGCGAGAGAACCAGCGCTTGCTCGCTGCGCTGATACCGGGCGAAAAGCTCGGTAGAAAAGGAGCCGTCCCGAAACCGGGGGACGCGCAAGGTGACGCTGCCAGCGCGGGTAATGACGTCGCGCTCGTAGCTGCCGTTGCGATAGCCCTTGCGCTCGCTGGTGCGCTCGTACGTCTGCGCCGCCAGCTGATCTGTCGCCTGGGCTGTCAGCACCTGATTCAGCACCGTCTCCAACAAGCGGGCCACTCCCGCGTCCCGATCGGTTCCGATAAACAGCTGGTGCAAAATGTCCTGATCTACGGTAATCTGGTATTGAGTCATGTGTAGGCACTCTCCTTGGAATGTTGGTCTCGACAACTTCCATTCTAACCGAGAGTCCTACCATGGCTTTTCTTTTTATGGTCAGGAGCATTTTACACAATTATATGGACTTAACTTGTGCAGCAAGGGAAACGGGCGGAGTTGCGCGGAAAAACCGAGTAACTCGGCGCGATCGGCGGCTGAACGGGGGAATTATGCGGAAAAACCGAGCAACTCGGCGCGAGCAAGTCGAAGAATCGAGTTGCGGGCTGGCCGGAGGCCCGATAACGAAGGGCTCGGGGGTGAGGAGAGCCAAACGGCGTGCAATCGGATTGCGGCTGGCAAGCGAAGCGGCAGCCGATGGGGAACCGGAGAGCGAAGCGGACGGGGGCTCGTGGAGAAGCGGCAGCGGTTCCCTTGGAGGCCGGATTCCTTCCGTTTCGGAAAAATGGAATCAAAGGAATCTGGGCTCCAGGGAGATCGGAACGAGTTCCCGCTCCGCGAAGCGGGTGCCGGTTTCGGAGCCGGCTCCGCCGTACAAGCGCCTCCGGTTTCGGAGCCAGCTCCGCCGTACAAGCGCCTCCGGTTACGTTGCCAGCTCCGCCGGGCAAGCGCAGCCGGTGACGATGCCCGCTCCTCGACGCGCGAGCTTCCGGTCCATGCCGGGGCAAATCTGCCCCGGCTGCTTGCGTTTCATGCCGCCCCCAGGCGGCGTGCGGCCTATGCACCCCTCCCGCCAGCCGCGCATAGGCTACAGCACAGAACGTTCGAACCTAAGGGAGGCTATCTGACATGAATCGAAAGGCGATCGCGGGGCTGATGCTGGCGGCTGCGCTGGCGATGGCGGCGCTGCCCGGATGCGGCGCCGGGAAGGAAGAGGCGGTCAAGGTGCGCATCGGCGAGGTGACCCGCTCGGTCTTCTACGCTCCGCAGTACGTGGCGCTGGCCGAAGGCTTTTTCAAGGAAGAGGGGCTGGACGTCGAGCTGCAGACGACGGCCGGCGGCGACAAGACGATGACGGCGCTGCTGTCCGGCGGCGTCGACGTGGCGCTCGTCGGTCCGGAGACGTCGATCTACGTCTACCAGCAAGGCGCGGACGATCCGGTCCTGAGCTTCGCCCAAGTGACGCAGACGGACGGCACCTTCCTCGTGTCCCGCTCGGGCAAGCCGCTTGACTGGAACGACCTCAAGGGAGCGAAATTCCTCGGTCAGCGCAAAGGCGGCATGCCGCAAATGGCCGGCGAGTTCGCGCTCAAAAAGCATGGGATCGATCCGCACGCGGATCTCGATTTGATCCAGAACATCGATTTCGCCAACATCACGGCCGCATACGCCTCCGGCACCGGCGACTACGTGCAGCTGTTCGAGCCGCAGGCGTCGATGATCGAGCAGGAAGGCAAAGGCAAGGTCGTCGCCTCGTTCGGGGTGGAGAGCGGCAAGCTGCCATATACGGCATTCATGAGCAAACAGAGCTATATCGAGAAGAACGCCGACACGGTGCAGAAGTTCACGGACGCGCTGCAGAAGGCGCAGACCTGGGTGAAGGAGCATAGCGCCGAGGACATCGCGGATGCTGTCGGCACGTATTTCCCGAATACCGACAAAGCGATCCTCGTCTCCTCGATCGACCGCTACAAGCAGCAAGGCTCCTATGCCGAGAACCCGATCATCGACGAGCAGGAATGGAACAATCTGCTCGACGTCATGACGTCGGCAGGCGAGCTCAAGGAGCGCGCGGAGCATGGCAAGCTGGTCGACAACTCCTTCGCGGAGAAGGCCGGCAAGTAGAGCGCCGAGAGGGCGGCGGGAGAGGAGGAAGCGGATGGCGGAGAGAAGCGTTATGCTGGAGCTGCGCTCGGTGTCGCATGTGTATGTCGGCCGGCAAGGCGCGTCGCTGGCGGTGGAGGAGCTCAGCCTGGCCGTCGGGCGCGGCGAGTTCGTCAGCCTCGTCGGGCCGAGCGGCTGCGGCAAGACGACCGTGCTCAGCCTGCTCGCAGGGCTGCTGCGGCCGGCGTCCGGAGAGGTGCGGGTAGGCGGCCGGGAGGTCGAGAAGCCTTCCGCCAAGGTCGGCTACATGCTGCAGCAGGACTGCCTGCTGCCGTGGCGCACGATTCTCGACAACGCCGCGCTCGGCCTCGAGATCGGAGGGGCGCCTGCCGCGGCGCGGATCGAGGCGGCCGGACGGCTGCTGGCGGAGGTCGGCCTGGATGGAACGGGCGGCCGCTACCCCGGCGAGCTGTCGGGCGGCATGCGCCAGCGCGTCGCGCTGGCGCGCACGCTCGCGCCGGATCCGGAGGTGCTGCTGCTCGACGAGCCGTTCTCGGCGCTCGACATGCAGATCAAGATGCAGCTCGAGGACCTCGTGCAGGCGACGCTGCGGCGGCTCGGCAAGACGGCGGTGCTCGTCACCCATGATCTGGCCGAGGCGGCGGCGATGAGCGACCGCGTCATCGTGCTCGCGCCGCATCCCGGCCGCATCCGGGCCGAGATCGCCGTGCCGCCGGAGCTGCGGAGGCTGGCGCCGACGGAGGCGCGCAAGCATCCGGCGTTCCAGGCCGTGTTCGACGAGCTGTGGCTGGAGATGAGCGCCGGAGAAGCGGAAGGGGGAGAGGCGGGATGAACGAGCTCGATGTTTGGAGCGGCAGCGGCGGCTCCCCCGGCTCCGGCCGGAAGAGCGGCAGGGGCGGCCGCAGGCGGCTGTCGCTGTCGTCGATGCCGGAGAGCCGGCTGGCGGAGCTGCATCGCCTTTATATGAAGCGCAGCCGCCGCATCGGCGCCGCCGTGCTCGGCGTGCAGCTGTTCGTGCTGGCTGCGCTGCTCGGGCTCTGGGAGGCGGCCGGCAGGCTGCGCTGGATCGATCCGCTGCTGTTCAGCTACCCGTCCAAAATCGCCGGGCTGCTCGCCAGCTCGTCGGCGGATGGCACCTTGTGGCCGCATGTCGGCGTGACGGTGGCGGAGACCGCCTCGGGCTTCCTGCTCGGGACGCTGCTCGGCACGGCGCTCGCGGCGCTGCTTTGGTGGTTTCCTTTTCTGGCGCGGGTATGCGATCCGTATCTGGTCGTGTTCAACAGCCTGCCGAAGGTGGCGCTGGGGCCGATCTTCATCGTGGCGCTCGGACAGGGCTTCGTCTCGATCCTGGCGGTAACGCTGACGATGACGGTCATCGTGACGACGATCGGCATCTGCAACCGGTTCCGCGACATGGAGCCGGGACTCGTGAAGGTCGTGCGGCTGCTCGGCGGCTCCCGCTGGCAGCTGTTCCGCCTCGTCATCCTGCCGGGCTCGTTCCCGGTCATCATCTCGACGCTCAAGGTGAACGTCGGGCTCGCCTGGGTCGGCGTCATCGTCGGCGAGTTCCTGGTGGCCAAGGAAGGACTCGGCTATCTGATCATCTACGGCTTCCAGGTGTTCAACTTCACGCTTGTCCTCTCCACGCTCGTCGTCATCGCGGTCGCCGCGACGCTCATGTACCAGGCCGTGGCGCTGCTGGAAAAGCGGATCGTCTCCGGCGGACGCGACTAGCGGCTGACCGGAATGCTGCGGCGCGAGGCGGGCGGACCGCCTCGACCCGGTTGACGTTCGGCAGGCGACGATCTACGATGGAACAAAGGCGAGCCATGCGGCTCCGCCGCAGCCGCCCGCCGGCTGCCGGCGGAGCTTTTTGGCTAGAGCGGCGGGAAAGCGGGATGGTGACGGCATGAAGTGGATCGGCTGGAGAGTGGCGAAAACGGCGGCGGCGGTGGCGGCGGCGATCGCGACGGCGCAGCTGCTGGACCTGGAGCAGCCGCTGTTCGCCGGCGTTCTGGCGATACTCGGCGTCGAGGTGACGAGGCGCAGCGGATTGCGCAGCCTGTTCGAGCGGGTCAGCGCCTCGCTGCTCGCGCTCGCGGCTTCCTCCGTGCTGTTCGAGGCGATCGGATATGCGATCTGGACGGCGGCGATCTATGTGCTGCTCGTCTTCCCGGTGCTGTCGCGGCTGAAGCTGCAGAGCGGCATCGTGCCGGGGAGCGTGCTGGTGTTCCATGTGTATGCGGCCGGCGAGGTGACGATGGAGCTGCTTGTCAACGAGGTGCTGCTGCTGCTCGTCGGGCTCGGCTGCGCCTCCTTGATCAACAACGCCTATATGCCGGGCGAACGCAGCCGGCTGGCGGAGCTGCGGACGCTCGTCGAGGACCGCTTCGCCAGCCTGTTCGCCGGCATGGCGGCGGTCATGCGCAAGCCCGACATGCTATGGGACGGAGCGGAGCTGCTGCAGGCGGACGGGCTTGTGCGGGAAGGGCTCGAGCGGTCGCTGCGCGAGCAGCACAACCGGCCGTGGGCGCCGCGGTTTTATTGGAACGATTATTTCGGCATGAGGCGCCGGCAGCTCGAGAGCATCGGCTCGATGATGGAGCTGCTCGCTCATGCGTACGACCGGGAAGCGGTGCCGCAGGCCGAGCGCATCGCCGAGCTGCTGGAGACGATGGAGGCGGCGATCCGCTCCGACTATTATGAAAGCGGGCCGCGCGAGGCGCTGGCCGCCCTGCGCCAGAGCTTCCGCTCGATGGAGCTGCCGCGCACGCGCGAGGAGTTCGAGATCCGCTCGGCGCTGCTCCAGTTCACGGTGGAGCTGGACCGCTTCCTCGACACGGCGAGCCGCCTGAAGAAGCGGCGCGAGGAAGGCGGCGACGAGGCCGCCGCTTCAGGCCGCTGACCGCGTCCGCGGCTCGGGACAGACTTTTTTTCGGCCGACGGCCGCCCCTGTGTCATGTTCCTCCGGCCTGCCCCATACAATGGAACAGGTATAATTCGTTGCGGCGTCCGAATGAAGAAAGCAGTCACCCTAGACGAATGACCTGCATACACTTGTAAGGAATGATGGCATGGAGGAGGTTAAACGAAATGACGATTGCAGATAAACAGCTTCAGACTAGAGAGATCATCACGAAAGCTGTCTGCGGGAAAGGTCGCAAGTTCTCGACGGTGTCCCATACCGTCACTCCCCCTCACCGCCCCACCAGCATCCTGGGCGCTTGGGTAATCAACCACCAATACGAGGCGGTTCGGTCGGGAGACGGCATCGAGGTGGTCGGATCGTACGACATCAACATCTGGTATTCGTACAACAAAAACTCGCAGACGGATGTCGCGAAGGAGACGGTCTCCTACGTCGAGAACATTCCGCTGTCCTATGTCGACCCGAAGCACCGGGCTTCGACGGAGGAAGTATCGGCGGAGTCGACGCAGGAGCCGAACTGCATCGAGGCGAACATCTCCTCGAGCGGCTCTTCGGTCGTCGTGCGCGTGGAGCGCGAGTTCAGCGTCGAGATGATCGCCGAGACGAAGGTGTGCGTAGCCGTCGTCCCGGGCGGCTGCGACGACTTCGACGGCAAGGACAAATACGGCTACGACGACGGTGACGGCAGCTTCGAGGATCTGGACCCCGATCTGCTCGACGACGAGCTGTAAACGAAGGGCTTGCTGCAGGGCTTACTGCAGGGTATGCAGGCAGTCGGAACGATTCGAGGGCGAAAGCCCTCTTTTTTTCATCTGCGGCCGCCCGGATCGGCGGGGCTTGGATCGCCGCATGAGGCGAGACGCGAGCCTCCCGTCCGCCGGCGGGACGACGGGAGGGATGCGGCATGGCGGGCAGGCTGTGGCTATGCTGCGGAGACGAGGGGGAGGACGGAGCGGACGGAGGAGCGGTCGGCGGCACGGGCATGGGAGCGTATGGAGGTACCGGCAGGGAAGCGTATGGCGATATGGGGAGGGCGGCGGAAGGCGGTACGAGCAGGGCAGCGTATGGCGGCACGGGCGGTACAGCGGAAGGCGGTACGAGCAGGGAAGCATCGCCGCTGCCGCCTGCGGAGCGCTGGCGGCCGGGGACGGAGCTGTCCCGCTACGACGCGGTGCTGCTCTGGGGAGGCGCGCGCTGGGGCGGATGGACGGCGCCGGATGGCGGGAGCCCGTGGGTGCTGAACGCCGGAGCCGCCGATGCGGCGGCGATGGGTCCGGAGCGGATGGCCCGGAGGCTTGGCCATGCCGGCATCCGCGCCGGGCGCGAGGACGCCGAGCAGCGGCAGGACGGGACGAGCGGGCGCGCCGACGAAGCGTTCGGCAGCTCGGGCCGGCTGTATTGGATCGGCGTCTTCCATCTGGAGACGCTGTGGACGGCTCGCGTCCGTCCGGGCATCGGACGGGCGAGCCTGCCGGCCGCGCTGGCGCCGGACGACGCGGCATCTGGCGTCGCGGCGACCGGCGCGCAGGATCCGGAGCTGCGCCGCGCGGGCAGGCTGGTTTGGCGCGCGGCCTACGAGCTCGGCCTGGATGCCGCCGAGCTGCTCGTGCGCGTCGCCGACGACGGACGTATGCGGCTCGAAGGGCTGCGCCTCGCGGGCAGCCGCATCTTTCGGGCCGTCGGCCCGGGCGGGCTGCCGCCCGAGGCGGAGCGGCTGCCGCCGCCGGCGGCGGAGCGCTGGGCGGATGCGGCGGCGCGGCTCGCAGCCGTCGTCCGGGCCGAGGCGCAGCGTGCCGGCGGGCAAGCGGACCGTCCGCTGCGCCTCGGCGCGGATCCGGAGTTCCTGCTGCTGCGCGCCGACGGACGGGTCGTCTCCGCATCCCGGCTCGGCGGGCTGCACAGTCCGGTCGGCAGCGACGTGCTTGTCGCCGGGCAAAGCCTGCGCCAGCCGGTCGGCGAGCTGCGGCCGGAGCCGGCCGAGGACCCGGAGGAGCTGCTCCGGCGGATTCGGCGCCTGCTGGCGCTGGCTTCCCGCCGCGGCGCGGCCGAGCCGGGCATGCGGCTCGCGGCGGGCGGCATGCCGGTGCCGGGCATCGCGCTCGGCGGGCATGTGCATCTCAGCGGCCTCGAGCTGACGACGAGGCTGCTGCGCGCGCTCGACAGCTATGCGGCGCTGCCGCTCGCGCTGGCGGAGGATCCCGCCGGCAGAGGGCGGCGGCCGCGTTACGGCACGCTCGGCGACAGCCGGCGGCAGCCGCATGGCGGCTTTGAGTACCGCACGCTGCCGAGCTGGCTCGTCTCGCCGGCCGCGGCGCGTTATGCGCTCGCCGTCTGCCTGCTGGCGGCAGAGGATGCGGCTTGGCTGGCAGAGCTGCCGGCGGCGGAGCCGGAGTACGCGCAGGCGTATTATGCGGGGGATCGGGAGCGGATGGCGGACTGCTTGCCGCGATTGCGGGCGAGCCTGCGGACGGCGCCTTCCTATGAAAAGCACGCCTCGCTGCTGGAGCCTTTTCTCGAGGCGGTCGAGGCCGGCAAAAGCTGGGACGAGAAGGCGGACCTCCGGCTGCGCTGGGGCATTCCGAGAGCGGAGGATGGGCCTGCCGTCCGTCCGTCGAAGGGAAGCGAGGAGCGGGCGGGCGGACGGCAGGTTGACCAAGCGCGAGCGGACGGACGGCATCCGGCCAGCGGAGCCTCCGCCCGCGCGGAGGCGGCCAGCGGCGCTGCCGGCGCGCAGACGAACCTGTTCGAACGCGGCTGATCCGGCCGCAGGCTTCGTCAGGAATGGCGTAAGAGGCCGTCTCCGCTGGGGCGGAGACGGCCTCTTCGGCGATATAGGGCGTGCGTGCAAGCTCGCTCAGGAGCATCTTTTCCAACGCCTTGCCCGCGAAATAAATCGGGTACTAGGCTGGCTTCATGTCATAGATTTGTTGCAGCGTATCCAGCTGCAGCCGCTTTTCCTCCGGCGACCCGGCGAATTCATGCCATTCGGCAAGCCTGTATCCGTACATCATGAGCATTCTTTCGTAGATGAAAGGATCGGCAATAGGAGCTGCCCCAGAGCATTCGTTGAATCCGCTGAGATAGGCCGGAACGCAGGTCCGGTAGATCTCGATCATGCGGGGCACATCCGCTTCATCCGCGATCAGGCTGGCGATATCCTCGCCCATGTACCCCCATCCGGCGGTATCCCAGTCGATCAGGACGATGCCGTCATCCGTATGGAATAGGTTCGCCACCCAAAAATCCCGATGGCAGAGCACGACCGGCAGCTGCTCGATGCGGCTGAAAACGGCGTCCGCCTGCTCGTCGAAATCGATCAGCATCTGGCGCAGATGCTTCGGAAGCCCGCATCCATCCGAGCGGATGCGAGCATGCAGCTCCTGCCAGGACCGATAGCGCAAATAGCCGTTTTTCGTGTATTCGACCTGGCTCAAATGGGGCAGATTCCGCAATGCCGCAGGCTGCTCCGCGTATAGCCTGCCCTGGATCCGCCCCCATTCCCGGGCGATCTGCTCCTGCATGTCCGTGGTCAGCTCCATGCCGGAGCGGCCATCGATATATTCCAGCCACAGCTGGATCTCCTCGTCGTTCAGCTCGGCGCGATAACATGCCGGGCGACGGAACGATTTCGGCAAGAGCTTGTCTAGATCGGGCGCCGCGTAGAGATCATATTCCCTACGCCATGAAAGCGGATCGCCGTGACGCTCGAACCTCTTCTGCGTCTTCCAAACGAGCCGATACGGCTCCTTGTTCCCATCGGCTGTTTCCGCGATGCCTGCGGCAAGCTGAACATCGCCTAAAGTCCCGCCATGCAGCTTTTCGAGCCGGCAATCGGCGCGGATGACCTCCTTGCCCAGCATCCGGCTCAACACCTGCGCGAGCCGCTCGGGCTCCATTCCTCTTTTTTCTTCGCGGTCCATTCCTCATCTCCTTTGCGTCTGCGGATGCAGATCGTTCATGACTGCCTCAAACGTACCCGCTCCTGGGCGAGAACTCAAAGGAACGTTCGCCTATACCTATTTTTTATCGCTTTCTGCGCGATTGCCGTCACCAGCCGAGGCGGCTCAGCTGGCCCAGCAGTCCGGCGGCCATGACGGCGGCCATCGCCCATAGCGTCAGCGCGGACAGGCGTGCGAGAGCCGCCATGATCCGAACGCTTCCTTTTCTTCGTCCGACCCACCGTCCGGCTGCGGCCAGCGCGGCGAACCAGAACCAGGAGACGGCGATGCAGACGACGGCGAAGATCGTCTTGTCGGCGCCTTCGTAGGCGAGCGAGCCGGTCCCGATGACGCCGGCCGTGTCCAGCAGCGCATGCGGATTGAGCAGCGACACCGAAGCGGCATAAGCGGCCTGCCTGCGCGCCGGAAGCGCCGCGACGCCTGCTTGCGGCTCGGCGGGAGCCGGACGGCTGTTCCAGATGGAGAAGCCCATGACGATCAGAAAGACGACTCCCGCCGCATAGAGCGCGGCCGCGAGCAGCGGATGGCTCAGCGCCGCGAGGGAGACGCCGAAAACGGCCGCGGCGATCAGCAGCGTGTCGCAGGCGGCGGCCGTCGCGACGGCCGGCCAAGCCCGCAGCAGCCGCGGCTGGGCCGCGCCTTGACTGAACAGGAACAGGTTCTGCGGCCCGAGCGGAAGGATGAGCCCAAAAGCAAGGATGAACGCATGCCAAGCGGCATTCGACATTCGGACAAGCCTCCTCGTGTGCGATAAGATCGGTCTCGTTCAAGTGTAGACGCGCGGCGCGGCGGCGTCTCCAACCAATTGGTTGCTATTGAACCCGACCAATCTGCTATACTGAGGGCTATCAAGCGATGGGGGTGGCAGCGGTGCCGAAGCGCGGAGAAAGGAATCGCAAGGAGGCAGAGCCGCTTTACCGGCAGATCCAGGAGGAGCTGCGGACGAAGATCGTGACGGGCGAATGGCCGCCCGGCACGCGAGTGCCGCCTCAGCGGCAGCTGGCGGAGCTTTACGGCGTCAACCGCAGCACGATCGTCTACGCGCTCGGCGAGCTGGCCGCGGACGGCTGGCTGCGGGCGGAGGTCGGACGCGGCACGACGGTAGCCGCGGATGTCTGGAAGGCAGCCGCCGATTCGCCGCCGCCCGACTGGGGGCGCTACGTGCGGGACGGCCTGCATGCGCCCAATCTGGAGCTGATCCGGCAGATCAACGACGCGGAGCCGGATCCTGCGCTGCTGCGGCTCGGCACGGGCGAGCTCGCGCCCGAGCTGCTGCCCTCGGCCGCCATGCAGCGGCTGCTGGCCGAGCGGCCGGAGGGGCTGCCGCTCGCCTATCCGGAGCCGCGCGGCAGCCTGCGCCTGCGCGAGGCGGTCAGCGCTAGGCTCGAGGCAAGAGGCATCCGTGCCTCGCCGTCGTCGGTGCTGATCGTCTCCGGCGCGCTGCAGGGGCTGCAGCTGATCGCGCTCGGGCTGCTGCGCCAGGGCGCGACGCTGCTGGCGGAGCAGACGAGCTATCTCGGCTCGGTCCAAGTGTTCCGCACGTCCGGCGTCCGGCTGGTCGGAGTGCCGATGGACGGACAGGGCATGCGGGACGACGAGGCGCGCCGCCTGGCCGCCCGCCATCGGGCGTCGATGCTGTACGTCCAGCCCTCCTTTCACAATCCGACCGGCATCGTCATGCCGGAGCGGCGCAGGGAGGGGCTGCTGCAGGCATGCGTCAGGGCCGGCCTGCCGATCATCGAGGACGATGTGTACGGCGACCTGTGGCTTGACGAGCCTCCGCCGGCCGCGCTCAAGGCGAGGGATCGGCAAGGACTCGTCCTCTATCTGGACAGCGTCTCGAAGTCGCTCGGTCCGGGCCTGCGCATCGGCTGGATCGCCGGACCGGAGCCGGTCATCGAACGGCTGGCCGACGTCAAGATGCAGTCCGACTACGGCTCGAGCTCGCTCTCGCAGCATGCTGTGGCCGAGTGGCTGCTCAGCGGGGAGCAGGAGCGGCATCTGGCGTTCCTGAGAGCCGAGCTCAAGGCGCGGCGCGATCTGGCGCTGGCGGCGCTCCGCGAGCATGCAGCCGATCTGGCGGACTGGAGCGTGCCTCAGGGAGGCTTCTACATCTGGCTGGCGCTGCGCCGCCCGCTTCCGATGCCGAAGCTGTTCGATGCGGCGCTGCGCGCCGGCCTGCTGGTCCATCCCGGCGAGATCTACGCCCGCGGCGACCGCCAGCATCTGCGCCTTTCGTTCGCCTATGCGCCGCCGGCCCTCCTGCGCGAAGGCATCCGCGAGCTGGCGGGGCTGATCCGTTCTTTCGATTAGTTAACGAGGTGAATGGATCGTCAGGTTAAACATAAACCGGGTAAATCCTCCGTCCGTCGCAAGAGCCCGCGATGCTTGCGCCGCCGGCTGCAGAAGCACGGCCGAGCCTCGATGCGGTCCGGCTCTGGCGTGTTTCTTCTTTTGTAAGGATTCCGTTCTGCTGGTATAATGAAGGTCGGTTTTCATAGAATGCAGGCGAGACGCGTCGAAGCCTGCCCAGGAGGTACGCACGTGGCCGCTTTGACCCCGATGATGCAGCAATATTTATCCATAAAGGAAGAAGCCAAGGATGCGTTTCTGTTTTTCCGCCTCGGCGACTTCTACGAACTGTTCTTCGACGACGCCGTACTGGCCGCCAAGGAGCTGGAAATTACGCTCACCGGCCGCGCGGGAGGCGGCGAGGACCGCATCCCGATGTGCGGCGTGCCGTACCACTCGGCGGAAGGATACATAGCGAGGCTGATCGAGAAAGGCTACAAGGTGGCGATCTGCGAGCAGGTCGAGGACCCGTCCGTCGCCAAGGGCGTCGTCCGGCGCGAGATCGTGCGGGTCGTCACTCCCGGCACGGTGATGGAGAGCAAGTCGCTCTCCGACAAGGCCAACAACTACATCGTCTCCGTCGCGGCGGAGGCGGGGCAGCTCGCGCTTGCGGCCTGCGACCTGTCGACCGGCGAGCTGTACGCGACGTCGTTCGACGAGGCGTCCGAGCTGCTGCAGGACGAAATCAACGTCTACGGACCGGCGGAGATCGTCGGCGACGCCTCCGTGCTGGAGCGGCTGCGGGCGCAGCCGCCCGCGGCCGGACGGCCGGCGCTCTACACCGAGCGGCTGCCGATGGACGAGGACAAGCTGCGGCAGCTGCTGCCGGACGGCGCGCTGGACGGCCTGCCGCCGGCGCGGCTGCGGGCCGTCTCGCTGCTCGCCGGCTATCTGGCCGAGACGCAGAAGCGCTCGCTCGGGCATCTGCGCCGGGTGCAGGGCTACGAGCCGAGCCAGTATCTCATCCTCGATCCGTTCACCCGGCGCAACCTTGAGCTGACCGAGACGGTGCAGGGCCGCAGCCGCAAGGGCTCGCTGCTCTGGCTGCTCGACCGCACCAAGACGTCGATGGGCGGACGCCTGCTGCGCCGCTGGATCGACAAGCCGCTGCTGTCCGCCGCGGCGGTCGAGGAGCGGCTGGACGCGGTCGCGGCGCTGCATGCCGACCTCATCCAGCGCGAGGACATCCGCGCCGAGCTGGACGGCATCTATGATCTGGAGCGCCTCGTCGGCCGCGTCGCCTACGGCACGGCGGGCGGACGCGATCTGGCCGCGCTGAAGGCGTCGCTGGAGCGCGTGCCCAGCCTGCTGGCGCTGCTGGCCGGCTCCGGCTCGGAGACGCTGCGCCGGCTCGCGGACGGCGTCGACGACTGCGGCGACCTGCGCGAGATGATCGACACGGTGCTCGTGGACGAGCCGCCGGTGTCGACGCGCGAGGGCGGGCTCATCCGCGCCGGCTACGACGACTACCTCGACCAGCTGCGCGAGGCGAGCAGCGGAGGCAAGCGCTGGCTCGCCGACCTGGAGCGGCGCGAGCGCGAGGCGACGGGCATCCGCTCGCTCAAGATCGGCTACAACAAGGTGTTCGGCTACTACCTCGAGGTGTCCAAGGCCAATCTCGGCTCTTTGCCCGAAGGCCGCTACGAGCGCAAGCAGACGCTCGCCAACGCCGAGCGCTTCGTCACGCCGGAGCTGAAGGAGAAGGAGCGGCTCATCCTCGAGGCCGAGGAGAAGATGACCGACCTCGAATACAGCCTGTTCCTGCAGCTGCGCGACCATATTGCCGACCAGCTGCACCGGCTGCAGCGGCTGGCGGACGTCATCGCCCGCGCCGACGTGCTGCAGTCGCTCGCCGCGGTCAGCGCCGAGCGCCGCTACGTGCGGCCGCAGATGGGAGAGGAGTACGACCTGTCGATCGAAGGCGGCCGCCATCCCGTCGTCGAGGCGGTGCTGGACGGCGCGCCGTTCATGGCCAACGGCGCCGAGCTGAGCGAGGACGGCGCGCGCGTGCTGCTCATCACCGGCCCGAACATGGCCGGCAAGAGCACCTACATGCGCCAGACGGCGCTCATCTGCATCATGGCGCAGATCGGCTGCTTCGTGCCGGCGCGCTCGGCGCGGCTGCCGCTGGTCGACCGCATCTTCACCCGCATCGGGGCGGCGGACGATCTGGCCGGCGGACAGAGCACGTTCATGGTCGAGATGCGCGACATCCAGCAGATGACCGACAAGGCGACCCGCCGCAGCCTCGTCATCATCGACGAGCTCGGCCGCGGCACGTCGACGGCGGAGGGGATGAGCATCGCGCAGGCGGTCATCGAGTTCCTGCATGACCGGACCGGCTGCAAGGCGCTCGTCTCGACGCATTTCCACGAGCTGTCGCATCTGGAGCAGTCGCTCCGCTGCCTGCGCAACGCCAGCATGGCGGTCAAGGAAAGCGGCGGCGACGTGACGTTCCTGCGCAGGCTCGTGCCCGGCGCGGCCAGCACGAGCTACGGCATCTACTGCGCGCGGCTTGCCGGCCTGCCGGAGAGCATCATCGGCCGCGCCTACGAGCTGCTCGCCGGACACGAAGCGCCTGCCGCGGCGTCCGCACGCGCCGGCGAGCATGGCCGCGGCGAGGGGCTGGCCGCTCGCGAAGCCGCCGCCGCGTACGAGGAGGCGATCGAGCCGCAGGCGCGCCCGGACGAGCGGCCGACGGGCGCGGCAGAGCCGATCGCATCGGACCGGCCGGCCGCGCCGCAAACGGCGGTCCAGCTGTCGATCTTCGGCGAGCCGGAGACGCTGGCTGCCGGCGGAGGCAAGCGCCGCGCAGGCCGCGGCGCCGACGCGGCGGACGAGCTGGCGGAGCGGCTGCGCAAGCTCGATCTGTTCAACCTGACGCCGATGCAGGCGATGCAGTGGCTGAACGAGGAGAAGGTCCGGCTCGGCTGAGCCGGACCGACTCGGTCGGCAGCTGATTTTCAACCCAGGGAGGTGGGGAACGATGGGCAAGATCCATGTGCTGGACGAGCATCTGGCGAACCAGATCGCCGCGGGCGAGGTCGTCGAACGGCCGGCCTCCGTCGTCAAGGAGCTGGTGGAGAACGCGGTCGACGCCGGCGCGACCTCGATCGACATCACGATCGAGGAGGGCGGGCTGAGCCTCATCCGCGTGCAGGACAACGGCGGCGGCATCGAGCCGGAGGACATGGAGACGGCGTTCCAGCGGCATGCGACGAGCAAGCTGCTGAGCGACCGCGACCTGTTCCGGATCGCGAGCCTCGGCTTCCGTGGCGAGGCGCTGCCGAGCATCGCCGCCGTCGCGCGCGTCGAATGCGTCTCCGCGAGCGGCGACAGCAGACTCGGCCGCCGCATCCGCATGGAAGGCGGCCAGCTGACCGCCGACGAGCATGCCGGCTGCTCGCAGGGGACGGACATGACCGTCCGCGACCTTTTCTTCAACACGCCCGCCCGCCTCAAATATATGAAAAGCATCCAGACCGAGCTCGGCCATATCTCGGACTATATTTACCGCATCGCGCTCGCCCATCCGGGCATCGCCTTCTCGCTGACGCATAACGGCGGCAGCCTGCTCCGCACGTCCGGCACGGGCGACCGGCTGCAGGTGATCGCCGCCGTCTACGGCACCGGCACGGCCAAGGCGATGCTGCCGCTGCGCGGCGAGCATGCCGACTACGAGCTGAACGGGTACATCTCCAAGCCGGAGCTGACCCGGGCGAGCCGCAGCGCGCTGACGACCGTCGTCAACGGCCGGTACATCCGCAGCTTCGCCGTGCAGTCGTCGCTGCTCGCCGCCTACCACACGCTGCTGCCGATCAACCGCTTCCCGGTCGCGGTGCTGGAGATCGGCATGCATCCGGGGCTCGTCGACGTCAACGTGCATCCGTCCAAGATGGAGGTGCGGTTCAGCAAGGAAGCCGAGCTCAAGGCGTTCGTGGAGGAAACGGCGCGCGCCGCGCTCGGCGGAAGGCGCCATATTCCAGGTCCCGAGTCCGGCCGGGGCGAGCGCTCCGGTCCGGTGTACCGGCAGGAGCAGCTGCGCTTCCCCTCGCCGGAGCCGGTTGCGGGATGCTGGCTCGACCCCCGCCCCTCCGGCGGCCATGCCGCCGGACGGCGCCCGCGACGGCCGCCGCGGGCACCGCCGCCGCGCACGGACGGCGCGCGCGGCTCCGCGTCCGTCGGCTCGACAGCCCGCGCGGGCAGCGTCGCCGCCGGACCGTGGCGGCCGCCCGCCGCGCATCCGCCGGCCGTGCCGCCGGATGCGGCGCAGCGGCTGTACGCGCCCGCTGCCGGCGCCTTCGGCGCGGCCGGCTGGCGCGAGTCCGCCGCCGCCGGCTACGCGGCTTCGCCGGCCGATCCGGCCGGTACGCCTTCGCCGCCGGATGCGGCCGCGTCCAATTCCGCGGCCGCCGCAGCGGACAGCGCTCCGTCGCTCCCCGTCGCCGCCGCCGCTGGCGCGAGCGCGAGTCCGCCGCCGGAGCTCGCGCCCGATCCGGCCGTTCCTGCGGCCGGCGGCGCTCCAGCGGCCGACGCTGCCGGATTCCCGGAGCTGAGCTGGGTCGGCCAGCTGCACGGCACGTACCTGATCGCGCAAAACGAGGAAGGCATGTATCTGATCGACCAGCATGCCGCCCATGAGCGCATCAACTACGAATATTACTACCGCAAGTTCGGCGAGGTGAGCGGCGAAAGCCAGCCGCTGCTGCTGCCGTTCACGCTGGAATATACGAGCGCGGACGCGCTGCAGCTGGTCGAGCGGCTGCCGCTGCTGGCGGAGGCGGGCGTCGAGCTCGAGCCGTTCGGGCCGCAAAGCTTCCTCGTCCGCTCTCATCCCCACTGGTTCCCGAAGGGACGGGAGCAGGAGCTGGTCGAGGAGATGGCCGATTGGGCGCTGCGCGAGAAGCGCGCCGTCGACATCGCCAAGCTGCGCGAGGAAGCGGCGATCCTGTGCTCGTGCAAAGCTTCCATTAAAGCGAACGACCGGCTCAGCCGCGAGGAAGGCGAGACGCTGCTGGCGAGGCTCGCGGCATGCGCGCAGCCGTATACGTGCCCGCACGGCCGGCCGATCCTCGTCCATATCTCGGTCTATCAGCTGGAAAAAATGTTCAAGCGGGTGATGTCATGATCGTAACGACGACGGATCAGCCGTCGGCGGACATGCTGGCGACGGCGGCGCGACTGGCGGAGGAGCTGGGCGCGCGGCTGGAGCCGCGCCGCCGCCGCACGCTCGGCCAGCTTGCCGCCCAGGCGGGCGACCGCGAGCTGCTCGTCGTGACGAGCACGCAGCTGCGCTATTACGGCGGCCCCGAGGAGCCGCCCTTCTATTTTCATCCGAGCATGGCCTATGTGCGGGTCAAAAGGCTGCGCAAGGGCGAGCCGGATCCGCTCGTCGAGCTGGCAGGCGTCCGCCCGGGCGACCGCGTGCTCGATTGCACGGCCGGTCTGGCCGGCGATGCGATCGTGTTCGCCTACGCGGCCGGTCCGGAGGGCGAGGTGACGGCGCTCGAGAGCGAGCCCGTGCTGCATGCGGTCGTCCGCGACGGACTGCGGACGTACGAGACGGAGCTGCCCGACGTGACGGCCGCGCTGCGCCGCATCCGCGCGGTCCGCGCCGATTATGCGGAGCATCTCCGCTCGCTCCCGGACGACAGCTTCGACATCGTCTATTTCGACCCGATGTTCCGCGATCCGGTGCATGAGTCGAGCTCGATCGGCCCGCTGCGCGGCCTCGCCAACCCGGAGCCGCTTCATCCCGACGCCGTCCGCGAGGCGATGCGGGTGGCGAGGCGCGCCGTCGTGCTCAAGGAAACGAACCACAGTCCCGAATTCGGCCGGCTCGGCTTCGTCCGCTGTCCGGGCAAAAAGACGTCGGCTGTCGGATATGGAGTGATAACGATTGGCAAGCATGACCCCGCATAAGCCGCCGCTGCTCGTCCTGCTCGGACCGACGGCGGTCGGCAAGACGAAGCTGAGCCTCGAGCTCGCCAAGGCGTACGGAGCGGAAATCATCTCCGGCGATTCCATGCAGGTGTACCGGGGCATGGACATCGGCACCGCGAAGATCAGGCCGGAGGAGATGGAAGGCGTCCCGCATCATCTGATCGACATCCGCGATCCGCGCGAGTCGTATTCGGCCGCGGACTTTCAGGAAGCCTGCTCGCGGCTCATTCCCGAGATCGCCGGGCGCGGCCGGCTGCCGTTCATCGTCGGCGGCACCGGTCTGTACATCGAGTCGGTCTGCTACGGCTACCGGTTCTCGCAGGCGGCGTCCGACGAGAGCTATCGCGCCGAGCTGCAGGCATTCGGGGAGGCGCAGGGCGCGGAGGCGCTGCATGCGCGGCTCGCGGCCGCCGATCCCGAGAGCGCGGCCCGGCTGCATCCGAACGATACGCGCCGCGTCATCCGCGCGCTGGAAATTCTGCATCTGACGGGCGAGACGATGAGCGGCCAGCTCGCCGGACAGAAAAAGGAATCGCCTTACGAACTATGTCTGCTGGGACTGACGATGGATCGGGCCGAGCTGTACCGCCGCATCGAGCGGCGGATCGATCTGATGATGGAGGAGGGGCTCGCGGAGGAGGTCGCCCGGCTGCTCGCCTCCGGCGTGCCGGACGATGCGGTGGCGATGCAGGGGCTCGGCTACAAGGAGCTCGTCCCGTGGCTGCGCGGAGAGCGCTCGAGGGAGGAGGCGGCGGAGCTGCTGAAGCGCGATACGAGGCGCTTCGCCAAGCGGCAGCTGAGCTGGTTCCGCCATATGAAGGACATCGAATGGATCGACGCGGGGGAAAATTTTCACAACAATTTGGAGCGCATCCATGCTATACTAGCAGGAAAGCTAGGCTGCGGTCTTGAATATACCACTAACCAATCTTCTTGTGACGGGGGTAACTCTCAATGAACAAATCCATCAATATTCAAGATACGTTCCTGAACCAGCTGCGCAAGGACAGCATTCCGGTGACGGTTTACTTGACGAACGGCTTCCAGATCCGGGGCGTCATCCGCGCCTTCGACAACTTCACGATCGTCATCGACTCGGACGGACGCCAGCAGATGGTGTACAAGCATGCCATCTCGACGTTCACGCCGCAGCGCAACGTATCGCTGATGCAGCAGGAGACGCCGGGCGCAGGAGCCTGAGCACCCCCGATGAAACCTTTCCCGTCTTTTCCTCGTTAGTTGAATATCGGTCCGAAGAACAACCCGCTCTTCCGGCAGGGTTGTTCTTCTGTTTGCGGGGTATACCTATAACGGGAGAAGCTAGGACCGACCGGAAGGAGTCATGAGCCATATGCCAGAACAGAGAAAAAAAGGGGAAGGCCGCCCGTCCGGGGCCAAATCGGCGAAGGGACGGGGGCGCTCGCGCGCCAGCCGCAAGCGCAAATGGTTTTACGGATTGTTTTTCGCCGGCGCGCTCGGCGTCGTCTGCGCCATCGTCGGCTATCTGCTCGTCATCCTGAACGGCGAGCGCATCCTCGCGGCCAACCGCGACGTGCTGCTGCGCGGAGACGCGTCGGCAATCTATGATTCAAGCAACGGCAAAATCGCGAGCCTCGCCTCCGTCAACTCGCAGGACGCGCAGTTCAGCGAGCTGCCGGAGCTGCTGCGGAACGCGTTCATCGCCACCGAGGACAAGCGGTTCGAGGAGCATTCCGGCATCGACGTCATCGGCATCGGCCGCGCCATCGTCAAGGACATCATCGCGCGCAGCGCGGTCGAAGGCGCCAGCACGATCACGCAGCAGCTGGCGCGCAACCTGTTCCTCAACCAGGACAAGACGTTTTTCCGCAAGGCGACCGAGGCTTCGATCGCCGTCGCGCTGGAGAACCAGCTGAGCAAGGACGAGATTTTGACGATGTACCTCAACCGGATCTACTTCGGCAACGGGGTGTACGGAGTCAAGCTCGCCGCCAAGTATTACTTCAACAGCAGCCTCGAGGACCTCAAGCTGTGGCAGATGGCTACGCTTGCCGCGATCCCCAAGGCGCCGAGCTATTATAATCCGAAGGACGACGCCGAGCGCTCCGCCGGCCGCCGCGCGGTCGTGCTGACGCTCATGAACAATCAAGGCTACATCACTGAGGCCGAGATGGAGCAGGCCAAGGCTGTCGTCTACAAGCCGCTGGACAATTACAGCACCGGCAGCTCGCGCAACAAATTCATGACCTACGTCGACTACGCCGTCAAGGAAGCGGTACAGGTGACGGGCCGCACCGAGGACGAGATCCGCCTCGGCGGCTTCAAGATCTACACGGCGCTCAACGCCACGGCGCAGCAGACGGTGGAGGACGCGTTCGACGACGACAGCAACTTCGAAAAGTCGCCCGACGACCAGAAGCAGCAGGCCGCGATGGTCATCATGGACCATAGCGACGGCTCGATCAAGGCGATGATTGGCGGCCGCGACTACGTCCGCAAAGGCTGGAACCGCGTCACCGTGCCGCGCCAGCCGGGCTCCGCGTTCAAGCCGATCACCGTGTACGGACCCGCCCTCGACACGGGCGACTACACGCCGGACTCGATCCTGCGCGACGACAAGAAATGCTACGGCGACTACTGTCCGACCGATTCCAACCGCGTCAAGTACATCGGTCCGATCACGATGGCGCAGTCGCTCAAGGAGTCGCGCAACGCCTCGGCCGTCTGGCTGCTCAACGAGATCGGCGTCAGCAAGGGCGTCGCGTTCTCCGAGAAGCTCGGCATGCCGCTCGACAAGTCCAAGGACCGCAACCTCAGCATCGCGCTCGGCGGCCTGACGACGGGCGTCTCGCCGCTGCAGATGGCGACCGCCTACAGCGCCTTTGCCAACGACGGGCGCTCGGTCGACGCGCATACGATCGTACGTATCGAGAGCTCGGACGGAGCGACGGTCTATGAGTATGCCGGTCCGAAGCCGAAGCAGCTCATGAAGGAACAGACGGCCGCCTACATGACGCAGATCATGCAGGGAGTCGTCCAGTCTGGAGGCACGGGAGCCGGAGCGGCGATCGACCGCCCGCTCGCCGGCAAGACGGGCACGACCCAGCACGGCATCCCGGGACTGAAGTCCAGCTACAACCGCGACGCCTGGTTCGTCGGCTATACGCCGGAATGGACGGCCGCGGTATGGATGGGCTACGACAAGACCGACAAGGACCATCTGCTCAAGAAAAGCAGCTCCGCGGCTGCGGCGCTGTTCTCCAAAGTGATGCGGAAGGCGATGAAGGACGTTCCGCGCGGCTCCTTCGACAAGGCTCCTGCGCCAACGCCGCAGACGCCGCCTCCGGGCGAGCAGCCCGATCAGGTGCTCGACCTGCAAGGCAGCTACGACGAGAACGCCATGCTCGTCGCGCTGCGCTGGTCGCCGGTCGAGGGCGAGTCGATCAGCTACCGCATCTACCGCAAGGCAGAAGGCGAAGCCGACTATGCCCGCATCCTCGACGCGGCCTCGCCTGGAGTGGCGGACTTGTCCGTCGCGCCTGGCATGAGCTATGAATATTACGTGACCGCGTACGACGATGCCAGCGGACAAGAAGGCGTGCCGTCGGCCAAAATCTTCGTCGAGATCCCGGGCGTCGAGCTGTCTCCGAGCCCGACGCCGAGCGAGCCGCCGATTGCCGAGCCCTCCCCGAGCGAAGAACCGGGCACGGAGCCGAGCGAGCCGGCCGTTCCGACTCCGACGCCGACACCGGGCTCGACGCCGACCCCAATGCCGACTCCGACCGAGCAGGCAGCCACGGACGGCGGAACGCCGCCGACCGAAGGTCCTGCCAGCGGAGACGAGGCCGCCCAAGGCGCCGGCTTCGTCTCGCCTTGATTCGCCAGCCAGCAGCCCATCCCACCAGCAAAGGATGATCCAATCCATGAACCGCATGCTCGCTTCCACATCCGCTCTTCTGCTCGCCGCCGCCCTCGTGCTGGGCGGCTGCGGCGCCAAGTCCGACGGCAACGCGACCGGAGGAGCCGGAGGCTCCTCGAACACGGAGCCGCCAGCCACCGCCAGCCCGGCCAGCTCGCCGGAGCCGTCGGCCGAGCCGGCCAAGCAATGGGACAAGGCTCCCGCCATGGCCATCGATCCGGACAAGACGTACAAAGCCGTCGTCAAGACGACGGAGGGCGAGTTCACGATCCGCTTGTTCGCCAAGGACGCTCCGCAGACCGTCAACAACTTCGTCTTCCTCGCCAAAGAGGGCTTCTACGAGGGCGTCGTGTTCCACCGCATCATCCAGGAATTCATGGTCCAGACCGGAGATCCGACAGGCACAGGCGCCGGCGGTCCCGGCTACGCGATTCCCGATGAGCTGAACAACGGCCACTCGTACGACAAGTACGTCGTCGCCATGGCCAACGCCGGTCCGAACACGGGCGGCAGCCAGTTCTTCATCGGCACCGGCGACAGCGTGCGCGGCCTCGACGCCCAGCCGAACTACGCGATTTTCGGCGAGGTCGAGAGCGGCCAGGACGTCGTGGACAAGATCGCGGCGACGCCGGTCGAGGTCGACCCGAACAGCGGCGAGACCAGCAAGCCGACGACGGTCGTCAAAATGGAGTCCATCGACATCCAGGAAAGCTGATCCGTTCCTCGCGTCTGTGACGAATCTCCCCCGAACGGGTGAACCTTTTGTGAATTTCCTCATATGCTGAACCATAGCAGAAGGGGGAGTTCCTCATGGACAAGCGAATGACGATGGCGGCCATGCTTCAAGGCTATGCGTGGGCGCTGGCCGCGACAGGAGCCGTGCTTTGCCTCTTTTTCCTCACTCCGTTCAACGACCGCAACCTGCCGCTCATGCTCGGGATGGGCTGCCTGGTCGCCTCGCCCGTCGTCATGATCGCGGCAAGCATGTTTCCACTCTCGGAAGAAATCGCGGAGGATGGGCAAGATAAGACAATTCGTTGAACAACGTATTACGGAATTCGCACAAAAATAAGACGGATTCGTTAACGGGGACGCGGATACGCGTCCTTTTTGATATGCTGGTTGCGAGAGAGGGAACCGTATCTTTGCGGACGGCAGGGGACATTCCCGAATTGTGGGTAATATGCTTGGAGATGGCCTAAAGGAGATGAAACAATGAAAGCTGCACGCAAGCGGCTCCGCAGGCTGGGGACGGTCCTGGCCGGAGCCGGAATGGCCGTATTCCTGGCCGGGTGCGAAAATGCGATCGTCCTCGATCCGAAAGGACCGGTCGCGGAAATCCAGAAGGACCTCATCTGGATCTCCGTCCTTCTGTGCGCCGTCGTCGTCGTGCCGGTGCTGGCGATTTTCGCCTATATCGTCTGGAGGTACCGGGACAAGCCGGACAACAAGGCGCCTTACGAGCCGAACTGGTCGCACAGCACGAAGCTCGAGGCGATCTGGTGGACGATTCCGATCATCATCGTCGCGCTGCTCGGCTACTTCACGGTGCGCGACACGTACAAGCTGATCAAGCCGCCGGCCGAGACGGCGCATGTCGAGCCGGTCACGATCCAGGTCACGTCGATGGACTGGAAATGGCTGTTCCAGTATCCCGACCAGGGGATCGCGACGGTCAACTACCTGAACATCCCGGAAAAGACGCCGATCCAGTTCGTCCTCACCTCCAACTCAGCGATGAACTCGTTCTGGGTTCCGCAGCTGGGCGGCATGATGTATACGATGCCGGGAATGGCGATGCGGATGTGGCTGCAGTCCGACGGCACGGGCGAGTATTACGGTTCCGGCGCCAACTTCTCCGGCAGCGAGTTCGCCAAGATGAACTTCAAGGTCACGTCGATGACGCAGGACGATTTCGACGCCTGGATCGAGAAGTCCAAGCAGGAGCCGGCGAAGCTGGACCATAAGGCTTATCAGCAGCTGGCCGTGAAGGGCACCGCGCCGATCCAGACGTTCGGGGACCTCGAGCCGACGCTGTTCAACTCGATCGTCATCCAGAACGGCGGCCATCACCATCCGGCGAACGGCCTCGACATCCGGGGCGCGTTCCCGGTGAAGAAAGACAAGCAGGACAGCTCCGCCGGCGGCAGCCAGGCGGCTGATTCCGCGGCGTCCGGCGATCAGCCGGACTCGAGCCAATAGGCGGCAAGGGGAGGAAATAGATCCATATGTGGGATTCCATCAAAGAGTTCGCCGGCGATTTCTTCGTCACGGGCGATCCGCTCATTTACGGCGCGGACGTATCGATCGCGCTCGTCAGCGTCGCGATCGTCTTTGTCCTGACCTACTTCAAGAAATGGAAGTGGCTCTGGACGGAATGGCTGACGACGGTCGACCATAAGAAGATCGGCATCATGTATCTGATCGCGTCGCTGCTCATGCTGTTCCGCGGCGGGGTGGACGCCCTGCTCATGCGCACGCAGCTGGCTTTGCCGGAGGTCGAGTTCCTCCAGGCGGACCACTACAACGCGATCTTCACGACGCACGGCACGATCATGATCCTGTTCATGGCGATGCCGATGATGTTCGCGCTGTTCAACATGGTCGTGCCGCTGCAGCTCGGCGCGCGCGACGTCGCGTTCCCGTTCCTGAACGCGCTCAGCTTCTGGCTGTTCCTGTTCGGCGCGATGCTGTTCAACATCAGCTTCGTCATCGGGGGCTCGCCGGACGCCGGCTGGCTCAGCTATCCGCCGCTCTCCGAGCTCTCAGGCAGTCCGGGCAGAGGCCAGGACTTCTACATCTGGGGCATCCAGATCTCCGGCATCGGCTCCTTGATGACCGGCATCAACTTCATCGTCACGATCCTGAAGATGCGCGCGCCGGGCATGAAGCTCATGAAGATGCCGCTCTTCTCCTGGTCCGTGCTGTCTTCCTGCATCACGATCCTGTTCGCCTTCCCGATCCTGACGGTGACGCTGGCGCTGCTGTTCCTCGACCGCTACTTCGGGGCGCACTTCTTCACGCTGGACGGCGGCGGCATGTCCATGATGTACGTCAACCTCATCTGGATGTGGGGACATCCCGAGGTGTACATCGTCGTCCTGCCGGCGTTCGGCATCTTCTCCGAGATCGTCGCGACGTTCTCGCGCAAGACGATCTTCGGCTACAAGTCGATGGTGTTCGCGATGATGGTCATCAGCGTGCTCAGCTTCTTCACCTGGGTCCATCACTTCTACACGATGGGCTCGAGCGCGGACGTCAACTCCTTCTTCGCCATCTCGACGATGGCGATCGCGATTCCGACCGGGGTCAAGGTGTTCAACTGGCTTTTCACGATGTATCGAGGGCGGATCAGCTTCGAGCTGCCGATGCTGTGGACGATGGGCTTCATTCCCTGCTTCCTCGTCGGCGGCGCGACCGGCGTCATGCTGGCCGTCGCTCCGGCCGACTTCCAGTACCACAACAGCTACTTCCTGATCGCCCACTTCCACCAGGTGCTCATCGGCGGCGTCGTGTTCGGCTATCTCGCCGGCATCTACTACTGGTGGCCGAAGCTGTTCGGCTTCAAGCTCGACGAGAAGCGCGGACGGTGGGGCTTCTGGACGTGGAACATCGGTTTCTACCTGTGCTTCTTCCCGCAGTACTTCCTCGGCCTCGACGGCATGACGCGCCGCGTCTACACGTACGAGTGGGACCGCGGCTGGGCTGCGCTCAACTTCACGAGCACGATCGGCGCGTTCCTGATGGGCCTCGGCTTCATCTTCCAGGTGTGGCAGATCGCCTGGAGCGTGCGCAACGGCCAGCGCGACAAGACCGGCGACATCTGGAACGGCCGCACGCTGGAGTGGTCGATTCCTTCGCCGCCTCCGGCCTACAACTTCGCGGTCGTGCCGCAGGTGCGCAAGGTCGACGACTGGTGGCATGAGAAGGAAGACCGGGCTAAAGGCATCGAGCGGCCGAAGCAGGAACTCGAGCCGATCCACATGCCGAAAAACTCGGGCATCCCGTTCATCATGTCCGGCTTCTGGTTCCTCGTCGGATTCGGCTTCACGTTCGACTGGATCTGGATGGTCATCATCGGCTTCCTGGGCGTGTTCGGCAGCCTGTATGCCCGCTCGTTCACCTATGACGTGGACTATTACATCCCGGTGGACGAAGTCAAGAGAACGGAACAGAAGCTAAGGGGGGCGACGAGATAATGGCGCAGCACATCGTATCGCCTGAAGTGCACGAGCACCATACGCAAGAACAGGAGTCGCTCAAGACAGCCGGATTCTGGCTGTTCCTCGTCTCCGACGTCCTGCTGTTCGGAACGCTGTTCGCGGTCTACGTCGTCCTCGTAGGCCACACGAACGGCGGTCCGACCGGCAAGGAGCTTTTCGAGATTCCGATCTTCGTCGCCTCGACGTTCATCCTGCTCACCTCCAGCTTCACGAGCGGGATCGCGGTGCTGCAGATGCAGGCGAACAAGCTCAAAGGCACGATCTTCTGGCTCGTCATGACGCTGCTGCTCGGCGGGGCGTTCCTCTTCCTCGAGATCGAGGAGTTCATGACGATGGTCCACGAAGGCGCGAACATCGGCACGAGCGCGTTCCTGTCGGCGTTCTTCACGCTGGTCGGCACGCACGGCATCCACGTGACGATGGGCATCTTCTGGTGCATCGGCCTGATCCTGCAGCTGCGCAAGCGCGGCATCACGACCGTCACGAAGCGCAAGATCACGAACTTCAGCCTGTACTGGCACTTCCTCGACGTCATCTGGATCTTCCTCCTCTCGGTCGTCTATCTGATGGGGGTGATGTAAGATGAGCCAGCATTCGTCCAACCATGGCCACGGCCACCACGAGGAGCACAGCCACGGCTCGATGAAGTCGTACTCGATCGGCTTTCTCCTGTCGATCGTGCTGACGATCATTCCGATGGTCGTCGTGTTCAACGGGCTGCTGGAGCGCACCGCCACGCTGCTCGTGATCCTCATTACCGCGGTCGCGCAGCTGCTCGTGCAGCTGATCTTCTTCATGCACATTCGCGAAGCGGATAAGCCGAGGTACAACCTCATGGCGCTCGTGCTCGGCGGGATCATCGTCATTACGATCGTCGCCGGCTCCGTTTGGATCATGTCCTTCAACTCGGTCGTGCAGTAGCAAGCGCGCGTGCGAGCCGCCCGTCTCCGCCAGCCGGAGACGGGCTTTTTCCATAGAGGACGTCCTCGCGGCGGCGCGGCAGGGACGGGCGGAGCCCGGTCTTATTTGGAGCATGGGTGGAGAAGCGCGGGAAGATGTGGTAAGCTGTCAACTAAAGGAAGGATGGGGCGGAAGGATCCACCAGCCACCCTCCAGACAGGAGAAGGCAGCCGCACCGCATCTTAGGGGAAAGGGTACGTTCCATATGAAACGAAAATTTTCCGATCGGGCCAACTGGCGGCGTATCCTGCGCAGAAGCTACACTTGCCTGACGCTTGACGGCGACGACTTCCGAGGTCTCGTCACGTTCTACCGGATCCACGAGCTGCGGGAGCCGCTGTGGAAGGAATACAACGGGCGCCGGCTCTGCCTGGCCGACCGGGGCTATCTCTGGATGCAGCATTTCCCGCGGGGCGAGCATTTCGTCGTCACGACGATGTTCGACGACAAGGGCAAGGTCGTGCAATGGTACATTGACATCTGCAAAACGCAAGGCTTGACCGACCAGCAGGTTCCGTGGTTCGACGACCTGTACCTGGACATCGTCGTGCTGCCGTCGGGCGAAGTGTACCTGATGGACGAGGATGAGCTGGAGGACGCGGTTCTCGGCGGGGACATCACGCGCAAGGAGGCGGCGATGGCCCGCAAGACGGCCGGACGCCTGCTCGCCTCGATCAAGAACGGCCGCTTCCGCTACTTCACGCTCAGCCTCCGCCACCGCAAGACGCTCGCGGAGCGGCTCGGAGAGGTCAGCGAATCATGAGCCGTCCCCCGGGTCCGCCCGCTCCCCGCAAGGGAAGCGGGCTCAAGGACAGCTCTAGCGGACCGGCGCGAAAGGGCGCGGCCGCCGGCAAGCCGAAGGCCGGAAGCAAGCAAAAGGCGGCGGTCCGCGCGAAGCGGCGGCCGACCCGCAAAGCAAGAGGAGGCGGCCTCGCAGGCCGTCTTTTGCGCGTTATGCTGATCGCGCTGTCTGTCGGCGTCCTGGCAAGCGGCTGGCTGCTCTGGCAGATCACCCATTACGATCCTCCGAATCCCGTGCCGCAGCGGCAGGCCGCGATCGTGCTCGGCGCGGCGCTCTGGAACGACCGCCCCAGCCCCGGCCTGCAGGAGAGGCTGGATCAGGCGCTCCGGCTGTACGAGGCGGGGCGGGTGGACAAGCTGATCGTCTCGGGCGGCCTCGACCGCAACGGCTCGAAGCTGACGGAGGCGCAGGGGATGCGGCTCTATCTCGTCGACAAAGGCGTGCCGAAGGAGGATATCCTCCTGGAGAACCGCGCGACGAGCACGTACGAGAATCTCGTGTTCAGCCGCGAGGCAGGGGAGAAGAACGGCCTTTCCTCCTACCTGATCGTCACGCATGAGTACCACGCGCCGCGGGCGCTGGACATGGCCCGCTTCCTCGGCTTCGACGATCCCGTCGTCAGCTCGGTCAAGTCCAAGGTGCTCAGCGCCTCGCGCAACCAGACGCGGGAGGTGCTGGCGTACGGCAAGTGGAAGCTGGACAAGCTGCTGCTGCTGATCGGCCTCAAAGCGCCTTAAATCCGTTCATACCGCTTCTTTGTCCCGAATACGCTTAGGAGAGCGAAACGTACCAGAAGGGACAGTGATGCCGCAGATGAACGGACACGCCGCTTCGGGAGCCAAGGGCTCCCGGCCCTCCCGCCAGATCAATGTCGTGCTGCGCCATCATGAGACGTACGGTCTCGGGGCATCGGCTCCGGCGCTGGCCGGCGTCGATGCGCCTCACGAACCGGCTGCGGCTCTGCCGCGTCCGGCCGCGGTGCCGCCCTCGGCGGACCCTTATCTCGAGATCCAGAAGGAATTGGAGCCTATGGTCGGCATGGAGGGCGTGAAGTCCCTCATCTACGAGATCTATGCTCTGCTGCTGATCAGTCAGATGCGGACCGAAGCCGGCCTCTCCGGAGGCGCTCAGGTGTACCATATGATCTTCAAGGGCAACCCCGGCACCGGCAAGACGACGATCGCCCGCATCGTGGCGAAGCTGTTTCAGAAGATGGGGCTGCTGTCCAAGGGACATCTGATCGAGGTGGAGCGAGCCGATCTCGTGGGCGAGTATATCGGCCATACGGCGCAAAAGACGCGAGATCTCGTCAAAAAGGCGCTCGGCGGCGTGCTGTTCGTCGACGAGGCGTACAGCCTGGCGAGAGGCGGAGAAAAGGACTTCGGCAAGGAAGCGATCGATACGCTCGTCAAGGCGATGGAGGACCATCGCAGCCAGTTCGTGCTCATCCTTGCCGGCTATCCGCTGGAGATCGAGCATTTCCTGATGACGAACCCGGGGCTGCCCTCGCGCTTCCCGATCCAGATCGACTTCCCGGACTATACCGTCGACCAGCTCATCCAGATCGCCGAGCTGATGGCCAAGGACCGCGATTACGCCCTCATGCCGCAGACGGTGTTCAAGCTCAGGACGCATCTGATGCAGGAAAAGACGGCGACGCTGTATTCGTTCAGCAATGCGCGCTACGTGCGCAATCTCATCGAGAAGGCGATCCGCCATCAGGCGGTGAGGCTGCTGAACCAATACGCCTCCTCGAGTCCGGGCAGGCAGGAGCTGATGAGCCTCCGTCCGGAGGATATGCGATGGGACGGCAAAGGAAAGCCGGACGGCTGAGCCGGGCGGCGCGAGAGGCGCGCCCGGAGGGGCCGGCCGCAAGGAGGAATCGGGCTTCGCCGGCTGCGGCCGGCGGGGCTCTTTTCCTGCGGAGTACAACCGAAATGAAGGAGCGGAACTTACAACGATGATGGACAACCTGATGAAGCTCGCCCGCGAGGCCGAGGATAGGATGGAGGCGCGGTTCAAGGAGCTGGACCGCATGGCGGAGGAGAACCAGTGGAAGGTGATCCGGGCCTTTCAAAAATTCCGCGTGAGCGACTTCCACTTCAACGGCTCGACAGGCTACGGCTACAACGACCGCGGACGCGAGGTGCTCGATCTCGTCTATGCGGAGGTGTTCGGCGCGGAGGCGGCGCTCGTGCGGCCGCATTTCGCCTCGGGCACCCATACGATCAGCTGCGCGCTGTTCGGCCTGCTGCGGCCCGGCGACGAGCTGCTGTACCTGACCGGACGGCCGTACGACACGCTGCATAAAGTGATCGGCAAGCCGGGCGACGGCACCGGATCGCTGCAGGACTTCGGCATCGGCTATCGGGAAGCGGCGCTGACGCCGGAGGGCGACGTCGACTGGGAGCTGGCGGAGCGCCTGATCGGACCGAGCACGAAGGTGGTCGGCATCCAGCGCTCGCGCGGCTACGACTGGCGGGCGTCGTTCACCGTCGAGCGGATCGGCGAGATGATCCGGCGGGTAAAGGCGATCAAGCCGGATGTGCTCGTCTTCGTCGACAACTGCTACGGCGAGTTCACCGAGCGGCTGGAGCCGACGCAGGTCGGAGCCGACCTGATCGCCGGCTCGCTCATCAAAAATCCGGGCGGCGGACTCGCGGCGACCGGCGGCTACGTCGCGGGCACGGCCGCGGCCGTGCAGGCGGCGTCGTACCGCCTCACCGCGCCGGGCATCGGCGGGGAGGTCGGCGCGATGCTCGGCACGCTGCGCGCCATGTACCAAGGGCTGTTCCTCGCGCCGCATCTGGTCGGCCAGGCGCTCCGAGGGAGCGTGCTGGCGGCCGGCCTGTTCGAGCGGCTCGGCTTCGAGACGTCGCCGCGCTGGGACGAGCCCCGCACCGACCTCATCCAGGCGATCCGCTTCGGCCGTCCGGAAGCGCTGACGGCGTTCGTGCAGGGCATTCAGGCGGCTGCGGCCGTCGACTCGCATGTCGTGCCCGAGGCATGGGACATGCCGGGCTACGAGCATCCCGTCATCATGGCGGCGGGCTCGTTCATCCAGGGCGGCAGCCTCGAGCTGTCGGCCGACGCGCCGATCCGCGAGCCTTACATCGCCTACATGCAGGGCGGCCTGACCTATGCCCATGTCAAGCTTGGCCTGCTGCAATCGCTGGAGCGTCTGGCCAAGCAGGATATAATTGTAATGTAAACTCACACAAGAACCTCACATCGGTTGACACCTTCATGTCCTGCAGGTACAATAAGCTCATCCCTTATCGAAACTGGAAGGTTGATGTGAACATGGCTGACGATATACGCCGCAATATGGCGCTGTTCCCGATCGGGATCGTAATGAAGCTGACCGACTTGACCGCGCGTCAGATCCGCTACTACGAGCAGCATGAGCTGATCGTGCCGGCGCGGACTTCCGGCAACCAGCGTCTGTTCTCCTTCAACGACGTCGAGCGCCTGCTCGAGATCAAGTCGCTGATCGAGAAGGGCGTGAATATCGCCGGCATCAAGCAGGTCATGAATCCGGTATCCAAGGAATCCGAGGAAGCGACCGTCATGACCGAAATTTCCGAGGTTCGCCGCCGCGAGCTCAGCGACTCGCAGCTCCGCCTGCTGCTCAAGCAGCAGCTGCAGGAGAAGCGCCCCGGCAAGGCTTCCCTCATCCAGGGCCAGCTCAGCCGCTTTTTCAACAACAAACGATAACCGAGTCCTATTCCCGACCACCTACTCTACTGCGAGGAGCCGATATTCGTGAGCTATACGAAAGATGACATCACCCGCATCGCCCAGGAGCAGAACGTCCGCTTCATCCGCCTGCAATTCACCGATCTGCTCGGCACGATCAAAAACGTGGAGATTCCGGTCAGCCAGCTTGAAAAAGCGCTCGACAACAAAATGATGTTTGACGGATCTTCCATCGAAGGTTATGTCCGCATCGAGGAATCCGACATGTACCTGTATCCGGATCTGAGCACCTGGGTCGTTTTCCCCTGGGTGACGCAGGATCGCGTCGCGCGCCTCATCTGCGACATCTACATGCCGGACGGCACGCCGTTCGCGGGCGACCCGCGCGGCATCCTCAAGCGCGCGCTCAAGGAAGCCGAGGAGATGGGCTTCACGGCGATGAACGTCGGTCCGGAGCCGGAATTCTTCCTGTTCAAGACGAACGAAAAAGGCGAGCCGACAACCGAGCTCAACGACCAGGGCGGCTACTTCGACCTGGCGCCGATGGATCTCGGCGAGAACTGCCGCCGCGAGATCGTGCTGACGCTCGAGGAGATGGGCTTCGAGATCGAGGCTTCCCACCACGAGGTGGCTCCGGGACAGCATGAGATCGACTTCAAGTACGCCGACGCGATCAAGGCGGCGGACCAGATCCAGACGTTCAAGCTTGTCGTCAAGACGGTCGCCCGCCAGCACGGCCTGCATGCGACGTTCATGCCCAAGCCGCTGTTCGGCGTGAACGGCTCCGGCATGCACTGCCACCAGTCGCTGTTCCGCGGCAGCGAGAACGCGTTTTATGACGAGAGCGACGCGCTCGGCCTGAGCGCGACGGCGCGCCAGTACATGGCCGGAGTGCTGCGCCATGCGCGCGCGATGGCCGCCATCACCAACCCGACGGTCAACAGCTACAAGCGGCTCGTGCCGGGCTACGAAGCTCCGTGCTACGTCGCTTGGTCGGCGAGCAACCGCAGCCCGATGATCCGCATCCCGGCGTCCCGCGGCCTCAGCACGCGCGTCGAGGTGCGCAATCCGGATCCGGCGGCCAACCCGTACCTGGCGCTGGCGGTCATGCTGAAGGCCGGCCTGGACGGCATCAAGAACAAGTATCCGCTGCCGGCTCCGACCGATCGCAACATCTACGTCATGACCGACGAGGAGCGCCTGGATGAAGGCATCCCGAGCCTGCCGGAAGACCTGCGCGAGGCGCTCACGGAGCTGCTCCGCAGCGAGATCGTCACCGAGGCGCTCGGCGACCATGCGCTGGCCCACTTCTACGAGCTCAAAGAGATCGAATGGGACATGTACAAGACGCAAGTGCATGAGTGGGAGCGCGATCAGTACCTGACGCTGTATTGATGAGGGCTTAGCAAGATGAAGATCATCATCGACGATTTGAACGGCCCCGAGATCCAGGCGCTGATCGCCGAGCATCTGCGCGACATGGCGGACAGCTCTCCGCCGGAGAGCGTCCATGCGCTCGATCTGAGCGGCTTGAAAAAGCCGGAGGTCACCTTTTGGAGCGTGTGGGAGGACGGCGAGCTGCTCGGCTGCGGAGCGCTCAAGCAGCTCGATGCCCGTCACGGAGAGCTGAAGTCGATGCGGACGGCATCCCGTCATCTGCGCAAGGGCGTGGCGCGGGCGCTCGTGGAGCATATCATCGGCGAAGCGCGCCGCCGCGGCTACGAGCGGCTCAGCCTGGAGACCGGCTCGATGGAGTCTTTCTTCCCGGCCCAGAGGCTTTATGCTTCGTTCGGATTCGTCGAATGCGGTCCGTTCGCGAGCTATGTACTGGACCCGAACAGCCTGTTCATGACCAAGGAGCTGGCGTAGGCGGACTCGGCTGCGCGCTTGCGTCAGCCAGCCGCGATGCTTGAAGCAAGCGAATCAGCATGATAAAAAAGAGCGTTGTCCCTTTTGCGGACAACGCTCTTTTTTGGCTTTGCTCAAGGAGCGGAAGGCTCGCCGTCCTCATAGACGACCTCCAGCGCCATGTTTTCGTCATAATTGCCGAAGCCTTTGCCGAACAGCGTCATGCCTCCGCGATGGACGGCATCCTCTTCGACGGACAGACGCAGCGTCCATTCGCGGCGGCGCAGCTCGATATCCTGCAGCCGCACCTCGGACAGCTTGAGTCCGTCCATGAACGTCCCGTCGCCGGTGACGCGCAGCTGCTTGAGCAAGCCGTATTGATTCGTGAACGGCGACCACCATTCGGGCGTGAATTTGCCGGGCCGATCGCCGTAATCGCCGGGGCTTGTCCAGGTGCACAGCTTGACGCCGTTCAGCGTGAAGGTGATGTCCGAAGGGAAGTGGTTGTTCGTCGAGGGCGCCTCCGAAGCGACCTCGAGCGTCAGCGTGAGCTCAAGCGGCCTTTGGCTGGACAGCAGATAGTTCGGCGCTTTGTATTCGACAAAGCCCTTGCCGCCGAACCAGAGGATCGCGGCGGAGATGCGGCCCGGCTCCCAGAAGTAGCGCGGATCGTCGAAGCTGCCGATGACGCTTTCCGTCGTGGCGAGGCCGCATGTCGGCTCGATGCGGAAGTCCGAGTAATGTCCGACCGGCAGCTCGATCCGGTGGCTCTTGCGGCGGACGGGAGGCAGGTCGTCGGCAAACCGGACCTGCAAGGAGCGGGCGGCAGGCTGGCATATTTTCTGCACGCCGCTTTTGCCTGGAACGAGCTCGTAACGGAGCAGTCCCGCTTCGGCAAGCTTGCGCACATGCATCGTCATGATGGCGCTGGACAGGCTGCAGGCGGCCGCCAGCTCCTTGACGTTCATCGGCTTGTCCTGAAGCAGCCGCAGGATGCGCAGCCGGACCGGACTGGCCAGCGCCTCGTAGACAGGCAAGGAAGCCTCGGTCAGGTCAAGCGAGAGATCTTGTTCCATGGAATCGAATCCTTTTCAAGTCATTTTGTCTTCATCGTAAGGAAGCGGCGGATGAAATACAAGCAAGGCCTTGCCGCTGTGCAAAACACGTTGACGGATGGAAAGACGTTCCGTATACTATTCGCGTAGCTATTACTAGATTAATAATAACATTAATTAAAGGAGCGTCAACCATGACCGCAAAAGGCATTTTGAATCTGGACATCCAAAAAGGCAAGATCGACCGAAATGTATACGGGCATTTTTCGGAGCATCTGGGCCGCTGCATCTACGAGGGCCTCTGGGTCGGCGAGGACTCGCCCATTCCGAATACGAACGGCATCCGCAACGATGTCGTGGAAGCGCTTAAACAGATCCGGGTTCCGGTGCTGCGCTGGCCGGGAGGCTGCTTCGCGGACGAGTACCATTGGAAGGACGGCATCGGCTCGCGCGAGAAGCGCAAGCGCATGATCAACACGCATTGGGGCGGCGTTGTCGAGAACAACCATTTCGGGACGCATGAATTCATGGAGCTGTGCCGGCAGATCGGCTGCGAGCCTTACATCAACGGCAACGTCGGCAGCGGCACGGTGCAGGAGATGGCCGAATGGGTGGAGTACCTGACCTTCGAGGGCGTCTCCCCGATGGCGGAGCTGCGCGCGGAAAACGGCCGCGAGGAGCCGTGGAAGGTGGCGTACTTCGGCGTCGGCAACGAGAACTGGGGCTGCGGAGGCAACATGCGGCCGGAGTATTATGCCGATCTGTACCGCCGCTACCAGACCTATGTCCGCAACTACGGCGGCAACCGGATCGAGCGCATCGCTTGCGGCGCGAATTCCGACGACTATCGCTGGACCGAGGTGCTCATGCGCGAGGCGGGACGATTCATGGACGCGCTGACGCTTCATTACTACACGCTGCCGCGCGACAGCTGGCAGGACAAGGGCGACGCGACCGGCTTCGACGAGGCGGAGTGGTTCTCCACGCTCCGGAAGTCGCTCCGCATGGACGAGCTGATCACGCGCCACAGCGCGATCATGGATCAATATGATCCGGATGCCCGAGTGGCGCTCATCGTCGACGAATGGGGAACCTGGTACAACGTCGAGCCGGGCACGAACCCGGGCTTCCTGTATCAGCAGAACACGATCCGCGACGCGCTGGTCGCATCGCTGACGTTCCATATTTTCCACGAGCATAATCGCCGCGTGCGGATGGCGAACATCGCGCAGACGGTCAACGTGCTGCAGGCGGTCGTACTGACGGAGGGAGACAAGGCGCTGCTGACGCCGACTTATCATGTGTTCGACATGTACAAGGTTCATCAGGATGCCGAGCGGCTGGATCTGCAGCTGACGAGCGGCAGCTATCGCTTCGGCGAGGAAGAGATTCCGGCGGTCAGCGGAACGGCGACCCGCGACCAGGAAGGGAACGTCCACATCAGCCTCTGCCATCTCGATCCTCATGCTTCGGCAGAGACGACGCTGTCTCTGCGCGGCCTGCAGGATGGCGGCAGCTGGTCGGGCCTCGTGCTCGCCGGAGACAGCATCGACGCGCACAACACGTTCGAGCATCCGGAGCGCTTGCGTCCGGAGGCGTTCGACGGCTTCAAGCGGCAGGGCGAGGAGCTGGTCGTGACGCTGCCGCCGATGTCGGTCGTGACGCTGAAGCTGAGCGCGCCGGCCCAAGCCTGACGCAGCATGGCCGATACCGACTGCAAGGGCTGCCGGGAAGGCTACCGGGTGACCGAGGCGCAGATGCAGAGGCTGCTTGCGACGTCGGCATTCGCCCCGGACAAGCGGGTCGAGGCGGCGACCTATGAGCGCCGCCTCGAGGCCTGCCGATCGTGCGCGAAGCTGGAGGATGGAGTCACTTGCCGGGCCTGCGGCTGCATCATGCCCGTTGTCGCCTGGCTGCGAGCGCGCGAATGTCCTTTGCCGGGGCAGCGGCGCTGGGCGAGCGAGCCATAGCGGCGACGGGCAGTTAGACGGGAGGAACGGCTCCGGCAGCTTGGACCGGGCGATCGGGCAGGATCGCCGGTTCGGCTGCGGAGCCGTTTTTTTTGCTGCCGTCCTTCCGGTCTATCGCTCTCGACGTCCGCATATGCTGAGTCCGAGAGAATCGGCAACGGAAGGGAGTGACATGCATGAGCTCGTCCCGCAGGCGGGTCCCGCCCGGACCGCTGCCGCCATCGGCGCTATCCCGAACGGCCGGCGTCATGCTGCCGCTGTACCGGGAGTTCCTGCGCAGCAGGAAGTTCGCCGAACGCTGGTGCGAAGCGGTGCGCGAGGCGGATCTCGACACGCTGCTGAAGCTGCTCGGCCGGTTCGTGCCGCGCCGGGACATCCAATCGTTCAGCACGAACGGCATCGGCTTTTTCGCGGATGTGCGGGTCGCGGAGCCGTTCGGGCATTATACCAACGCGACGACGATCGTGCCCGGCATGGCGCAGTTCACCTTTCAGCCGGAAGCGCTGCGGCTCATCAGCCGTGCGATCCTGCCGCTTTATCGGAGGCTGTCGTCGAATCCGGCCTATGCGCGGCTGGTCGCGCTGGCGGTCAGCCGCAGCGACGAGGGGAGGCTGAAGCGCCTCGTGCTGCCTTATGCCCGAAGCCGCTATCTTGCCGGCATCCATATCGAGAGCGCGGGCTTTTATATGAGCTTCAAGCTGCCGGGAAGCCGCCTCGTCTATGTGAATGAATTTTTCCAGGAGAAGCTTCGTTGAACGCCGCCTCGGCATCGCGAAAAACGAGAACCTTTGACAAAAAAGCGCGCACTCTGTCGGAGTGCGCGCTTCGTTGAATAAGGGCGGAAGCGGCTGGGTAATGAAGGAAACTCGGCGCCGTCAGGCCTCTCGGGACGAGCGGCCGGAAAAGGGCGGACAAGCTCAGTGGATGTCGCGGAACAATCCGATCACCTTGCCGAGGATGCTGACATTTTTGAGCCGGATCGGCTCCATCGAGGCATTTTCGGGCTGCAGGCGGATGTGGTCCTTCTCTTTGTAGAAGGTCTTGACGGTGGCCTCGTCATCCTCCGTCATCGCGACGACGATGTCGCCGTTGGTCGCGGAGGACTGCTGGCGGACGATGACGTAATCGCCGCTATGTATGCCGGCCTCGATCATGCTGTCGCCGATGACGCTGAGCATGAACACGTCATGGTCGCCGACGAAATGGGCCGGGAGGGGGAAGTACTCCTCGATGTTCTCCGTAGCGGTGATCGGCATGCCGGCCGTGACCTTGCCGACGACCGGAATCTTGCTGACCGCGGTCGGGAAGGGCAGCTCCGTCGGGGAATCGCCGTCAAGGATCTCGATCGCGCGCGGCTTGGTCGGGTCGCGGCGGATCAGGCCTTTCTTCTCCAGGCGGTCGAGATGGCCGTGGACGGTCGAGCTGGATGCCAGCCCTACCGCTTCGCCGATCTCGCGGACCGAAGGCGGGTATCCCTTGTCGCGGACTTCGTTTTTGATGAAGTCGAGAATCGCCTGCTGGCGGTTGGACACTTTAGACATCGCACTCACTCCAAGAATAGGTATAGTAGACCATACGCGTTTTCAAAAGTATACCACAGAACCCGAGTTCGTACAAACATAAGTTCGAGAAACAGCTGTTCGCCCGATCGATCGCAGGAAAGGGAACAAATGTTCCAAAATGCCGTTGACGGAAACAAGCGTTCGTGCTAATCTGAAGCCAGAACAAATGTTTGGGGAGTGGATCTCATGTTGACATTATCGGGATACAGCAGTCCAAAACAAGCCGCATCTTCGCCGTGCGACGGCGGGCTCTCGCCCATGACCTCCGAAATGGACCGCGCCGCGAGCCAGCTCCGCCGCGCATCCTCTGCCCGTGCCGGCGCCGGGCCGCGGCGTGCCGCCGCGAGCCGCGAGCGGGCTTCGTTCCGGCCGGCTTCCTCATGGACGGTCCGCCGCCTGCTGCCGTGGACGGTCTCGGCGCTGCTGCTTGTCCTGCTTCTCGTCAGCCTCTGGGGCGTCGGCGGAGCCGAGGGAGCCGAGATCGCTCCGGCAGGACCGGACGAAGGAACCGTAGTCGTGACCGCCGGCGATACGCTCTGGTCGATCGCCTCCGCTCATGCCATCGCCGCCGATACCCGGGAGGGCGTCTACCGCCTACAGAAGCGCAACGGCCTCGCTTCCCCGTCGATCGAGCCAGGCGACACGCTCATCATTCCGGCTACCCGCTGACCTTCAGCCTATGCTGCGGCCTCCCCCCATAATGAGAGACTCCCCATTCAGCCCTCCGGCCTCCGCCTGAGGGCCGGGCTGCTTTCTTGACATGTCTTCCCTCATCGTTCAAAGTGAGAAGGAAAAGCATTTTTCGGTCGAGGGGGGAGGAATCGGAAGTGGATATCAATGCGCTGATCAACCGGATCAACGAGCTGTCCCGCAAGGATAAGACGATCGGACTCACGCCCGATGAAGTCATAGAGCGCACCCGCCTGCGCAAGGAATACCTGGACAATTTCAAGCGCAATTTCAGGCAGCAGCTGGACAGCATCGAATGGACGGACGGACCGGAAAGGGAGAAGGAGGAATAGCATGGAATACCGTCTTCTTGGCCGCAGCGGCCTCGTCGTCTCGGAGCTGTGCCTCGGGACGATGACGTTCGGCCATACCGCGTCGGAATCCGACAGCGCGCGCATGATCGAGGAATTCCGCGAGCAGGGCGGGAACTTCCTCGATACCGCGAACGTATATGTGCAGGGCCGCTCGGAGGAGATCGTCGGACGCGCGATCAAGCCGTATCGGGACGAGATCGTGCTCGCGACGAAGGTGCGGATGCGCACCGAGCCCCATGTCAACGGCGTCGGCTTGTCCCGCAAGCATATCGTGCAGAACGTAGAGGCAAGCTTGAAGCGGCTCGGCACGGACTATATCGATCTTTATCAGGTGCATGTGTGGGACCGCCTCACTCCGCTCGACGAGACGCTGCGCGCGCTCGACGATCTCGTGGCCGCCGGCAAGGTGCGCTACATCGGCTGCTCCAACTATCTCGCCTGGCAGATGATGAAGGCGCTCTCCATCAGCGATGCGAGGGGATGGTCGCGCTTCGTAAGCGTGCAGCCTCAATACAGCCTCGCCTGCCGGGACATCGAGCGCGAGCTGGTGTCGCTCAGCCTGGAGGAGAATGTCGGCATCATTCCGTGGGCGCCGCTTGCAGGGGGCTTCCTGACCGGCCGCTACGGCAAGGATAAGCCGGCGGAAGGCCGGCTGTCTCGTCCGTCGGGAGAGAGCGCATGGGAGCTGCGGGCGACCGACCGCAACTTCGCCATCCTGGACAAGCTTCAGGAGATCGCCGAGGCGGCGGGGCGGACCCCGGCCCAGACGGCGCTGCGCTGGCTTATCCAGGCGCCCGGCGTCGTCTCGCCGATCTTCGGCGCCAGCACGCTGGAGCAGTTCCGCGACAACATGGGCGCCGCGGGCTGGACGCTGCCGCCGGACGCCTGGTCGGAGCTGGACGAGGCGAGCCGCCTGCCGGACGATTATCCGACGCGCTTCATCCGCAAGTTCGAACGCGGCCTGATCCCGGCCGAATGACGAGCGGGCCGCGCGCGGCCCTCTTCAACGAGTAGAAAAGAATTCTAGATGGAGGTCATCCGATTTGTCACGCTCCTGGGAACGCAAGGTGCGCCGGAATTCGGCGCAGCTCAACAAGAATTTGAAAAAAAGAGGCATCGATCCGATCGCGGCGAAAAGCTCTGCCGCCAGCTCGAGCGCGACGACGCGCTTCAAGGGCCGCAACTTCATCTCGCCGATCCTGCTGCTGCTGTTCGTCGGCGCCTATACGCTGCTGATGCCGATGCAGGATCAGGGAGACGGCACGAGCCAGACGATGAACTGGTTTGTCGTCGCCGCATACGCGTTCCTCGCGCTGATGTTCTTCGTGCGGCGCCCGTACCTGCAGGTCGGAGCGGATCATGTGCAGACTCGCCGCATGATGGGGGACAAGCGTCTTGGCAAGGATGAGATCAAAAGCATCATGGTGCAAAAGGGATATGTCGTCATCCAGCCGGCCAAAGGCGGCAACTGGGTGTTCTCGCGCTTGATGAACCGCTATCCGGTCGAGCAGATGGGCGAACGGCTGGAGAAGCTGGCTGCGGCGCACGGCATTCCTTTCCAAAAAAGCTAGCCTAGACAATTCGGACGAGTGCCGGGGGGAGACGGGAACATGGCGAAACAAGCGGTTCTATTCGATTTGGACGATACGCTGCTCTGGGACGAGCGCAGCGTGGAGGAGGCCTTCCGCGCCACATGCGAGCTCGCCGAGGCGAAGCGGGGAGTCGATCCCGCCAGCCTGGAGCGGGCGGTTCGCGAGGCGGCGCGGGAGCTGTACAGCTCCTTTGAGACGTTTGAGTTTACCAAAAGCATCGGCATCAACCCGTTCGAGGGGCTCTGGGCGCGCTTCAGCGGCGGCGAGCATGAGTCGTTCCGCAAGCTGGAGCAGCTCGCGCCGAGCTACCGTCGGGAATCGTGGACGCGCGGTCTGGCCGCGCTCGGCGTGGACGATCCGGAGCTCGGAGCCGAGCTGGCGGAGAAGTTCCCCGAGGAGCGGCGCAAGCGCCCGATCGTGTATGAGGAGACGTTCGAGGTGCTGGACGCGCTCAAAGGCAAGTACAAGCTGCTGCTGCTGACGAATGGCACGCCGGATCTGCAGGAGGAGAAGCTGCTCGGCGTGCCGGAGCTGACTCCTTATTTCGACGAGATCGTCATCAGCGGCAACTATGGCATCGGCAAGCCGGACGCCAGCCTGTTCCGCCATGCGCTGGAGCTCATCGGCGTGCAGCCCGAGGATGCGGTCATGGTCGGCGACAAGCTGACGACGGATATCCTCGGCGCCAATACGATCGGTATGACGAGCATCTGGGTCAATCGCGACGGCAAGACGCGCTCGGACGAAATCGTGCCGCAGCATGAGATCTCGCGGCTCGACCAGCTGCTTCAGCTGCTCGGCTGAGGGAAGTGCCATGCGGACCTGCGGGTCCGCAATGCCGTTCGACCGCACGAGTCCAATGGGCCGCATGGGCCGGCGGGACTCATGCGGCCGCGGCGGGCGGCCCTCCGAGCCGCCCGATTCCATCGCACAGCAAAAGCGCCTGCTCCGCAAGGGAGCAGGCGCTTTTTCATCGTTGTGCCGCAGGAATGGAATCAGGCCTTTTGAAACTCCGGATCGGAGTAGTCATGCGCGATCCAGCCGTCCTTCTCGATGAACAGGCGCACGGCGACGATCTTGCGGTTGTCCATCAGCGTGAAGAAATGGGGCTTGTTCTCCGGTACGGAGATGACATCGCCCGCCTCGAGCTCGACGTCGAAGTAGCCGACATCGTCCGTGCCCTTGATGATGAAGATGCCGCGTCCGGCCGTAATGGCGCGGATCTCGTCCTCGGTATGCGTATGGACGTTCTCGAACTTGGCGAGCAGCTCCTCGATGTTCGGCGTCGCCTCGGACAGCGTGATGATGTCCCAGATCTGATAGCCGCGGCGGCTTGCCAGATCGCGGATCTCGGCATCGTACGTCTCGAGGATGCGGGCTTTCTCCTCATCGGTCAGGACGAACTTCTCGCGCAGCGATTCGTCCAGCTTGTCCGGATTCCAATGCTCGTACAGCACTTCCTGCGAATCCAAAAATGCTTTGACCTGCTCCTCGCCGGAGATGCGCTCGTCCGTATTGCGGATGCGAATTTCAGCCATGGCTAATTCCCTCTTTTCCTATGGGCATGTATTGGATAAGCTTATACCCTCTATTATAAATCAACTTGCACAGCTTGTCGATGAGAGTTCTTTTCACTCGGCTCTTCTTCTGCTACACTAAACGGTAATGATTTTTGGGGGGAAGGGTGTAGAGAATTGTCGAAGCCGACTTTGCATGAAATGCTGGAAAAGCGCATCCTGATCATGGACGGAGCGATGGGCACGATGATCCAGCAGGCGGACCTCCGTCCCGAGGATTTTGGCGGCGAGGAGCTCGACGGCTGCAACGAGATGCTCGTGCTGACGCGTCCGGACGTCATCCGATCCATCCATGAGCAGTACCTCGAGGCGGGCGCGGATCTGATCGAGACGAACACGTTCGGCGGAGCCAGCATCGTGCTGGCCGAGTACGACATTCCCGAAAAGGCGCGCGAGATCAATCTGGCCGCCGCCCGGATCGCCCGCCAGGCGGCGGATCGCTTCAGCACGCCGGAGCATCCCCGCTTCGTCGTCGGCGCGATCGGGCCGACGACGAAAACGCTGTCGGTGACCGGCGGCGTCACCTTCGACGGCCTCGTCGAGAGCTACCGCGAGCAGGCGCTCGCGCTGATCGAAGGCGGCGTCGACGCGATGCTGCTGGAGACGAGCCAGGATACGCTCAACGTCAAGGCCGGCAGCATCGCCATCCGCGAAGCGTACGAGCTGGCGGGCGTGAAGCTGCCGCTCATGATCTCGGGCACGATCGAGCCGATGGGCACGACGCTGGCCGGTCAGAACATCGAGTCGTTCTACATCTCGCTGGAGCATCTGGAGCCGATCTCGATCGGCCTCAACTGCGCGACGGGACCGGAGTTCATGCGCGACCATATCCGTACGCTGAGCGACATCGCCCATGCGGCGATCAGCTGCTATCCGAACGCCGGCCTGCCGGACGAGAACGGCCAGTACCATGAATCGCCGCAGTCGCTCGCGCTTAAGATGGGCGCCTTCGCCGAGCGCGGCTGGCTCAACATCGCCGGCGGCTGCTGCGGCACGACGCCGGCCCATATCCGCGCGCTGGCGGAGACGATGGCCGGCTACGCCCCCCGGCAGCGCAAAGGCTCGCACGCCCCGGCCGTGTCCGGCATCGAGACGGTCTACATCGAGCCGGACAACCGGCCCTACATGGTCGGCGAGCGCACGAACGTGCTCGGCTCCCGCAAGTTCAAGCGGCTGATCGTCGAGGGCAAGTACGAGGAGGCGGCGGAAATCGCCCGCGCCCAGGTCAAGAAAGGCGCGCATGTCATCGACGTCTGCCTGCAGGACCCGGATCGCGACGAAAGCGAGGACATGCGGCGCTTCCTGGAAATCGTCGTCAAGCTCGTCAAGGCGCCGCTCGTCATCGACACGACCGATCCTGCCGTCATCGAGCTGTCGCTCAAGTACTCGCAGGGCAAGGCGATCATCAACTCGATCAACCTGGAGGACGGGGAAGAGAAGTTCGAGGCGGTCGTGCCGATCCTGCACAAGTACGGCGGCGCCGTCGTCGTCGGCACGATTGACGAGCGCGGCCAGGCGATCAAGCGGGAGGACAAGCTGGCGGTCGCGCAGCGCTCCTACGACCTGCTCGTCGGCAAGTACGGGCTGCAGCCGGAGGACATCATTTTCGATCCGCTCATGTTCCCCGTCGGCACCGGCGACGAGCAGTACATCGGCTCCGCCGAGGAGACCGTCGAGGGCATCCGGCTCATCAAGCAGGCGATGCCGCGCTGCCATACGATCCTCGGCATCAGCAACATCAGCTTCGGCTTGCCGGAGGCCGGCCGCGAGGTGCTGAACTCCGTCTACCTATACGAATGCACCAAGGCGGGCCTCGACTACGCGATCGTCAACACGGAGAAGCTTGAGCGCTACGCTTCGATCCCCGAGCATGAGCGCAAGCTGGCGGAGGATCTCATCTACCGGACGAACGACGAGACGCTCGCCGCCTTCGTCGCCGCCTTCCGCGAGAAGAAGGTCGAGCGGAAGGAGAAGAAATCGAGCCTGCCGCTCGACGAGCGCCTCGCGTCCTATGTGGTGGAGGGGACGAAGGAAGGGCTGTTCGCCGACCTCGACGAAGCGCTGCTCGCGCAGGCTCCGCTCGAGATCATCAACGGTCCGCTCATGAAGGGCATGGACGAGGTCGGCCGGCTGTTCAACAACAACGAGCTGATCGTAGCCGAGGTGCTGCAGAGCGCGGAGGTGATGAAGGCGTCGGTCGCCCATCTGGAGCCGTTCATGGAGAAGAACGAGTCGTCGGTCAAGGGCAAGATCATCCTGGCGACCGTCAAGGGCGACGTGCACGACATCGGCAAGAACCTCGTCGAGATTATTCTTGCCAATAACGGGTATCATATCGTAAACCTGGGCATCAAGGTGCCGCCGGAGCAGCTGATCGAAGCGCAGCGCCGGGAAAAGGCCGATGCGATCGGCCTCTCCGGCCTGCTCGTCAAGTCGGCTCAGCAGATGGTCGTCACCGCGCAGGATCTCCGGAACGCGGAGATCGACGTGCCGATCCTTGTCGGCGGCGCGGCGCTGACCCGCAAGTTCACGAAAACCCGGATCGGACCGGAGTACGACGGCCTCGTCCTGTATGCCAAGGATGCGATGGACGGCCTCGACATCGCCAACAAGCTGATGAACAAGGAGCACCGCGCGGCGCTCGAAGCCGAGCATGCGGAGCAGAAGGCGTCCGGAGCGGTCGCCGTCGAGGAAAAGCCGCAACTGCCGCAACTGACGCGCGCGGTCCGCAGCAAAATTTCGCAGGACGCGCCGGTATTCGTGCCTCCGGATCTGGAGCGCCATATCCTCCGCAGCGTGCCGATTCCGCAAATCGTGCCGTATGTGAACATGCAGATGCTGCTCGGCCACCATCTCGGCGTGCGCGGCAAGGTCGAGGAGCTGCTCGCGCAGCGGGACGAAAAGGTCGTCGCGCTCAAGGAGACCGTCGACGGCATTCTCGCCGAAGCGGCGCGGGACGGCATCATCCAGGCGCATGGCATGTACCGGTTCTTCCCGGCGCAATCGGACGGAAACGATATCGTCGTTTATGATCCTCAGGACCAAGCGACGGTGCTGAAGCGCTTCAGCTTCCCGCGCCAGCAGGTGGAGCCTCATCTTTGCCTCGCCGACTATTTGCGCAGCGTCGAGAGCGGCGAGATGGACTACGTCGGCTTCCTCGTCGTGACGGCGGGAGCGGGTGTGCGGGATTTGGCGGGCGAGTGGAAGGACAAGGGCGACTACCTGCGCTCCCATGCGCTGCAAGCGGTGGCGCTCGAGGTGGCCGAGGGACTCGCCGAACGCGTCCATCATATGATGCGCGACGTCTGGGGCTACCCCGATTCGCCGGAGATGACGATGAAGCAGCGGCATGGAGCGCGCTACCAGGGCATCCGCGTGTCGTTCGGCTATCCGGCTTGTCCGAATCTCGAGGATCAGGGGCCGCTGTTCGAGCTGATGCATCCGGAGGACATCGGCGTCGAGCTGACCGAGGGCTTCATGATGGAGCCGGAGGCTTCGGTTTCCGCCATGGTGTTCGCGCATCCGGAAGCGCAGTACTTCAACGTAGACAAAGCTTGAGCCGAAACCAAGGCGAGCCGCTTGCGGACGCATCCGGAGGGAAGGAAAGGAGGGGGGAGCGATGGAGCTGACGTTTCTAGGCACGGGGGCGGGAAGGCCGTCGCGGCAGCGCAACGTCACCGCCATGGCGCTGACGCTGCCTCCGCCTCGCTGCTCGGCATGGCTGTTTGATTGCGGGGAGGCGACGCAGCATCAGCTCATGAACACGCCGATCAAGATCAGCCGGATCGAAGCCGTGTTCATCACGCATCTGCACGGCGATCATGTAAACGGCTTGCCCGGCCTGCTGAGCAGCCGCTCCTACCATCCCGGGGCCGGGCCGCTGCGCCTGTTCGGGCCGACGGGGCTCAAAGCCTATCTCGAGGCCGTCTTCAGCGCGACCTACTCGCATCTGGAGTACGAGCTGATCGTAACCGAGCTGGTCGAAGGCGTCGTTTATGAAGAGGACGATTACACGGTAGAGGCGTATCCGCTGCAGCATCGGGTTCCTTGCTGGGGCTACCGCCTTACGGAAAAAGACCGCCCGGGAGCGCTGGACGCCGAGAAGGCGCGCGCGCTCGGCGTCCCGTTCGGCCCGCTGCTCGGCCAGCTCAAAAACGGCCGCGACGTTCGCCTGCCGGACGGGCGGACCGTGCGCAGCTCGGACGTGACGGCTCCCGACCGCAAAGGCCGGGTCATCACGATCCTCGGCGACACGGTGCCCTGCGATAACATCGCGCGGCTCGCGGCGAACGCCGACCTGCTCGTGCACGAGGCGACGTTCCAGGGCGACATGGCCGAGAAAGCCGCCGCCTACGGGCATTCGACGACGCTGCAGGCGGCGGAGGCGGCGCGGCAGGCCGGGGCGAAGCGGCTGTACATGACGCATTTCAGCAGCCGCTACCGCGACGAGGACATGGACGGCCTCGTCGCCGAGGCGCGGACGCTGTTCCCGGAAAGCTATGCGGGAGCGGATCTGCTTGCGATCGAAGTGCCGAGGCCCGGGGAGCCGGAGACGGACGGGACCTGCTGAGCGAGCCTTCCGGCCTTGCGGCGCAGCTTGAAGCGATTGATGTCGGCTTCCTTCGGGGAGCCGATTTTTTTGCCTTTCCTCCGTTCGAACCCCGTTAATCATTAACCTCGTTAAAATTGGATGGGATTAATTCGATGCCGAGGAAAGGATTGCGGGCCGAACATGCATTCTGTACAATAGAAAGACTTGAAGCAAAGAGCGGAGGGAAGACCATGAACCGATGGACGGGAAGAGCGGACAGCCTGGACGACTGGCTGCTGGAGCTTCGGGATGACCCCGAAATCATGGAGCATGTGACCCATTGGCAGACGATTCCGGCGCGCGAGGCGCGGACGCGTCCGTTCCCGGACGAGCTGCATCCGAAGCTCGCCGAGGCGCTGCGGTGCAAGGGCATCGAAGCGCTGTTCACCCATCAGCATGACGCTTACCGGCATGTGCGCGCGGGCAGGCATGTCGTCGCCGTGACGCCGACGGCCTCCGGCAAGACGATGTGCTACAACCTGCCGGTGCTGCAGTCGCTGCTCGAGGACGATGCGGGACGGGCGCTCTACTTGTTCCCGACAAAAGCGCTGGCGCAGGATCAGGTGGCGGAGCTGCAGCAGCTCGCCGACCGGATGGAGGTCGAGCTCAAGACGCATACGTATGACGGGGACACGCCGCCGCAGGTGCGCCAGGCGATCCGCAATGCCGGCCATATCGTCGTGACGAATCCCGACATGCTGCATTCGGCGATCCTGCCGCATCATACGAAGTGGGTCAAGCTGTTCGAGAACATCCGCTACATCGTCATCGACGAGCTGCACGCCTACCGCGGCGTGTTCGGCAGCCATGTCGCCAACGTCATCCGCCGGCTGCTCCGCATCTGCCGCTTCTACGGCTCGGAGCCGCAGTTCATCTGCGCCTCGGCGACGATCGACAATCCGCAGGAGCATGCCGAGCGGCTGCTCGGCTGTCCGGTCGCGCTCGTCGACGACAACGGCGCGCCGATGGGAGAGAAGCATTTCATCTTCTACAACCCGCCGGTCGTCAACCAGCAGCTCGGCATCCGTCGCAGCAGCGTGCTCGAGACGCGCAAGCTGGCGGCGCGCCTGCTCCAGCAGGGCGTGCAGACGATCGTGTTCGCGCGCAGCCGCGTGCGGGTCGAGCTGCTGCTGACGTATTTGCAGGACGCGGTGCGCGGCAAGCTGGACGACCGGACGATCCGCGGCTACCGCGGCGGCTATCTGCCCAAGCTGCGGCGCGAGATCGAAAAGGGGCTGCGCACGGGTGAGATCCGCGGCGTCGTCAGCACGAACGCGCTGGAGCTCGGCATCGACATCGGCCAGCTGCAGGCTTGCGTCATGAACGGCTATCCCGGCACGGTGGCGAGCACCTGGCAGCAGTCGGGGCGCGCCGGGCGCAGGCAGACGAGCTCGGTGACGTTCCTCGTCGCCAGCAGCAATCCGCTCGACCAGTACATGGTCCAGCATCCGGACTTCTTCTTCAGCGCTCCGCCGGAGCGCGCGCTCATCCATCCCGACAACCTGCTCATCCTCATCGACCATGTCAAATGCGCCGCCTACGAGCTCCCGTTCCGCGCGGGCGACACGTTCGGCGGCGAGCGGCTCGAGGACATGCTCGAGTTCCTCACGGAGGAAAAGGTGCTGCATCACGTCAAGGACCGCTGGTATTGGATGGAGCAGAGCTTTCCCGCGCACGGCATCTCGCTGCGCTCCGCCGCGCAGGAGAACGTCGTCATCATCGACCTCAGCGAGGGCAGCCGCGTGCTCGGCGAGGTCGACCGCTTCAGCGCGCCGACGCTCGTGCACGAGGAGGCGATCTACATCCACGAGGGCGTGCAGTACCAGGTGGAGAAGCTCGACTTTCCGGAAAAGAAAGCCTATGTGCGCCGCGTCGACGTCGACTACTATACGGATGCGAGCCTCGCGGTGGAGCTCAAGGTGCTCCATGCGGACAAGGAGCGGACGAGCGGCCGGCTGCGGCTGCAGTACGGAGAGGTGACGGTCAACGCCAAGCCGACGATCTTCAAGAAGATCCGGCTGCGGACGCACGAGAACATCGGCTCCGGTCCGATCCATCTGCCCGAGGAGGAGCTGCACACGAGCGCCTACTGGTTCAGCTTCAGCCCGGAGGCGGCCGAAGGGATGAACGCGAACGACATGCAGTTCGCGCTGCTCGGCCTGGCGAACGTGCTCGTGCATATCGCCCCGCTCTATCTGATGTGCGATCCGCTCGACATCCGCGTCGTGCCGCAGGTCAAGGCGGTGCATACGCAGCTGCCGACGATTTATTTCTACGACCGCTATCCGGGCGGCATCGGCCTCGCGGAGCGGCTGTACGCGGTGCATGACGAGCTGCTGGCCCGCGCCAGCGGATTGATCGCCTCATGCGGCTGCCTGAGCGGCTGTCCGGCCTGCGTCGGGCCGATCGAGGAGGTCGGGCTGCTTGGCAAGCGGCAGGCGCTGCAGCTCATCGGACAGGCGGTGCGCCCATGAGCTCGCTGCGGGATCGGATGAACCGGCTGCGCGGCGTCAAGCCGGCGGAGGAGCAGGAAGCATCGCCCGACCGGTCGGAGCAGGAAGCGGCGGCGGAGTGCCTGGCCGCTGCCCACCGCTGCGAAGAAGGCGATGCGGGCCCGGGCTGGGCGGAGCTCGGCGTGCGGCTGCATGTCAATGAATTCGGCGAATGCCTCGAGCGCCGGCTGCGGCTGCCGCTGACGCATCGCAGCGGCCATCACCGGCTGCAGGAGTGGACCGATGCCTGCGCCCGGCTGGCCGCTTTTCATCCGGAGGCGGGGGCGGCGCCGCTGCCGGGCGACGTGCTGTTCCTCGACCTCGAGACGACCGGGCTCGGCGGCGGGACCGGCAACGTGCCGTTCATGACGGGGCTCGGCTACTTCGAGGCGGACCGTTATGTCGTGCGGCAATTCCTGATCCGCCATCCGGCGGAGGAGCGGGCGATGCTCGCCGAGCTGGAGGCGCTGCTGCCGCGCTTCCGCTGGCTCGCCACGTACAACGGCCGCTCGTTCGACTGGCCGCTCGTGCAGACGCGCCTCATTTTGAACGGCCTCGGCCGCTCGCTGCCGGAGCTGCTGCATCTCGACTTCCTCCATCCGTCGCGCAGCATCTGGAAAAACACCCTCGCCTCCTGCCGGCTGAGCCATGTGGAGGAGGAGCGGCTCGGCATCTTCCGCGAGGACGACGTGCCGGGCTCGATGGCTCCGACGCTGTACTTCCGCTATTTGGCGGAAGAAGACCCCTCCGTGCTCGAAGGCGTGTTCCGCCACAACGAGCAGGACATGGTGACGCTGGCCTGCCTCGGCATCCGCTTCGGCCGGCTGCTCGCCGGCGAGGCCGGAGCGGCTTTTCCGATGCCGGACGCCGGCGAGGAGCTGCTGCGGACCGGCCTTTGGCTGGAGCGGATGGGCGAGGCCGAGGAGGCGGAGCGGCTGTACGGGCGGCTCGCCCGCCTCGGCGCCTCCCCGGACGTCCTGCACGGGCTCGCGATGAGGGACAAGAAGGCTGGCAATTGGGAACGCGCTGTGGTATTGTGGCAACGAGCCGCGGCCGGGGGCGCGGCGAGAGCCGTCCCCGACTGGCGCCCGCATGTCGAGCTGGCCATGTACTACGAGCACAAGGCCAAGGACAGCCTGGCTGCGCTGCTGCTGGCGGAGGAGGCGCTCGGCCTCGCCTCCGCGCATCCGCTCCAGAGGCGCGATTCCCGGCGCCGAGCGGAGCTCGAGGAGCTGCGCAAGCGCCGGGACCGCCTGCTCCGCAAGGCGGGGGCGGCATCAGACAGGGGGGCGGAAGCATGACGAACGAGACGGCGAAGCTGGAGCTTCCCGGACTGCGCCGGCCGGACCGGCCGATATCCGGCTTGTTGCTGGATCTGGACGGCACGATCTACCGCGGAGACGAGGCGATCGAAGGGGCGCCGGAGCTGATCGGATCGCTCCGCGCCGCGAGCATTCCTTATTTGTACGTGACGAACAATTCCTCGGCCAGCCCCGAGGACGTAGCCGAGCGGCTGCGCCGGATGGGCATTCCCGCCGAGGCGGACGAGGTGTGCACCTCCGCCCAGGCGGCGGCCGCGCATGCGGCGGAGCTGTATCCGGGCGGCCGCGTGTTCCTAATCGGCGAGAGCGGCTTGTCCGAGGCGCTGCTGGCGGCCGGACTGACGCTCGCGGACGAGGGCGCGGACGTGGTCGTGCAGGGCATCGACCGCGACTTTACATACGGCAAGGCGGCTGCCGCCGTGCGCGAGCTGCTCGGCGGGGCAGGCTATATCATGACCAATCCCGACCTGCTGCTGCCCTCCAAGGGCGGCCTGTTTCCCGGGGCGGGCTCGATCGGCGCGATGCTGCGCGCCGCGTCCGGCGTGGAGCCGGTGCTGATCGGCAAGCCGTCTCCGGTGCTGATGGACTACGCGCTGGAGCGGCTCGGACGGCCCGCGGACGAAGTGTGGGTCGTCGGCGACAATGTTGCGACCGACATCGCTTCGGGCGAAAGCTCGGGCTGCCGGACGATCCTCGTCCTGACGGGGCTTACGGATGCCGAGAGCTATGCGCGCTACGCCGAGGCGGCGGGCGTCCAGCCGTTCGCCTCCTGCGAGGGGCTCGCCGAGCTGTCCGCGTATATAACGCGCGGGAACGGGACATAAGAACGGGACGCGAAGTCCCTACACCATGAGGAAGGATGCGAAGCCAACCATGCCGGAATATCCCGAGATGGATCGATACCGCGTGCTGCTGTCGGACGCCTTGGCGGGGCAGAAGATCGTCTCCGCCGAGGTCGGCCGCGAAAAATCGCTGAATGTTCCCGCCGATGAGTTCATCCGCCGCGTGCAAGGACGCGCGGTCTGGTTCGTCGAGCGCCGGGGCAAGCATCTGCTGCTGCATCTGGACAGCGGCGAGCGCCTGCTCGCGCATCTGATGCTGGGCGGCTGGATGTTCTACGGCTCGGAGGAGGAAAAGCCGGACCGGACGGTGCAGGTGCGGCTCGGCTTCGAGCGCGGCAATCTGTACTTCATCGGGCTGCGGCTCGGCTATCTGCATCTGCTGAGCGCGCGCGAGGCGGAGGCGAGGCTCGCCGAGCTCGGTCCGGAGCCGCTCGATCCGAAGCTGACGGAGGAGCGGTTCGCGCAGCGGCTGCTCGCCAAAAAGCGAAGCGCGCTCAAGTCGGCGCTCGTCGACCAGAGCGTGCTGGCCGGCATCGGCAACTGCTACGCCGACGAGATCGCCTGGCAGGCGGAAGTGCGGCCGGGCGCGCGCATCGGCTCGCTGGAGCCGGCGACGCTGTCGAGGCTCTACGCGTCGACGCAGGCCGTGCTGACCGAGGCCAAGACGCTCGGCGGCTACATGGAGCATCCGTTCCGCGCCGGCGACGAGACGACGGGCGGCTACAACAGCCAGTGCAAGGTGTACGACCGGCCGGGCGAGCCTTGCCTGCGCTGCGGCACCAAGATCGTGCAGGAGGAGCAGTCGTCGCGCAAGGTGTTCTTCTGTCCGAGCTGCCAAAAGGAGCATTGACGATGAGCCGCTTCGGCAGGCTCGGCTGCCATGTGAGCACGCGCGGCGGCTACCGTGCGGCGGCCGAACGGGCCGCGGCGATCGGCTGCGGCTCGTTCCAGTATTTCCCCAAAAATCCGCGCTCGCTCGGCGTCAAGGCGTTCGATCGCGGCGATGCGGGCCGCTGCCGCGAGTTTTGCGTCGAGCGGGGCATCGATTCGATCGCCCATTCGCCGTATCCGTGCAATTTGGCTTCGGCGGATGCCAGCACCCGCGAGCGGACGGCGCTCTCGCTGCTGAACGATCTCGACATCGCCGAAAGCTGCGGATCCTCGGGCGTCGTCGTGCATTTCGGCGTCTACAAGGACGGCGACCCGCTGGAAGGGTACAAGCTGATGATCCGCACGCTCGACTTCATCACCGAGCGCTGGGACGGCCGCTGCCGGCTGCTGATCGAGAACCAGGCGGGCAACCACGGCTTCATGGGCATGACGATGGAGGAGCTGGCGCAGGTGCTGGCGCTATGCCGCGAGCCGGACAAGCTCGGCATCTGCATCGACAGCTGCCATCTGTTCGCGAGCGGCGTCTGGGACGGCGGCGAGCAGCCGACATGGTCGGTCTCCGCGGCCGGAGCCGCGGCGCGGGGGCAGGTGCGGGCGCTTCATCTCAACGGCTCGGTTTACCCGTCCGGCTCGCGCAAGGACCGGCACGCCCGGATCGGCGAGGGCGAGCTCGGACTGGCCGGGCTCGGCTGGCTGCTGCGCCATTTTCCCGGCGTGCCTGCCGTGCTGGAGACGAGCCAGGACGACGGCGGCGGCTACGAGGGCCAGCTGGAGAGGCTGCTCGGCGCGGAAGCGGAGGGCCGGCGATGAACCGCTGCGGCAAGACGATCGACCGTGAGGAGGGATGCCCATGACGGCTGTCATAGAGCTGGACCGGCTGCATCTGCAGCGGGACCAGCGGACGATTTTGAACGAGGTCAGCCTGCGGATCGGCCGCGGCGAGCAGTGGGTGCTGCTCGGCCGCAACGGCTCGGGCAAGACGACGCTGCTCGAGATGATGACCGGCTATCTGTTCCCGACGAGCGGCACGCTCGACGTGCTCGGCTTCCGCTATGGGGAATGCGACGTGCGCGAGGTCCGCAAGCGGATTGGTTATATCAGCCAGTCGCTGCTCGAGAAGCTGGCGCTCGCCGATCCCGTCTGGGAAGTCGTGGCGACGGGCGAATACGCTTTCCTGCGCTTTTATCAGGAGATCGACCCCGCTGTCAAAAGCAAGGCGCTCGCCCAGCTCGAGCGGGCGGGGCTCGCCCATGCCGCCGAGCAGCCGCTCGGCACGCTGTCCCAGGGCGAGCGCAAGAAGGTGCTGCTCGCCCGCGCCCTCATGAGCTCGCCGGAGCTGCTCATTCTCGACGAGCCGTGCTCCGGTCTCGATCTGCATGAGCGGGAGAAGCTGCTGGCGTCGATCGCCCGGCTGACGGACGAGCGGATGACCGTGCTGTATGTGACTCACCATATGGAAGAGATCCTGCCGCTGTTTACCCATGTGGCGCTGCTGCACGAGGGCAGCCTGCTTCATGCAGGCCCCAAGGAGCAGGTGCTGCGGAGCGACGTGCTCTCGCAGGCGTACGAGGCGCCGATCGAGGTGGATTGGGATTACGGCAGGCCATGGATAAAAGTAAGAGCGGATGGTGTAGAGAATTGACCGTTTGGATAGGTACCGCCAACAAGCAATACGCCTCCTATGCGATGGAGGAGCTCCGCCGGCAGTTCGAGGGCATGTCGCTCTCGCAGCTGTCGCCGGGCGAGACGTTTCTGATGCAGCTGCCGCAAGGGCGCGATGAGGTGCTGGAGTCGATCCAGGCCCGCAAGCCGATCTTCCTGCGCCATCTGCAGCCGGTCGACGCGTCGCGCGCGATGTCGCTCGACGCCGACGACCTCGACTGGCTGAGCGACTGGCTGCGGCTCGCGCGCGGCCAGCTCGCCGGCCAGCGGGTCGGCGTCCATATCCGCAAGGCGGAGGGCAGCCCGTTCCCTTATTCCGCCGCCGACGCGCGAGCCGTGCTCGACGCCGTGCTGGCCGAAGCGGGAGCGGAGCCGGCGCACAAGCAGCCGGATGCGCTCGTCGCCGTCTACGCGGCGCGCGATACGCTGTATGCGGGCATCGGCACGCCGCAGGAGATGCTGAGCGACTGGCCGGGCGGAGCCGTCCGCTTCCAGCGCGAGGACGGCCAGATTTCGCGGGCCAAGTTCAAGCTGCTCGAGGCCGAGCGCGAATTCGGGCTCGACTACTCGCGATACTCGCGGGCGCTCGACATCGGCGCGGCGCCGGGCGGCTGGACGTCGCTGCTGCTCGAGCGCGGGCTCAAGGTGACGGCGGTCGACCCCGCCGAGCTCCATCCCTCGCTGCAGGCGTACCGGACGCTGACCGTGCTGCGCAAAAACGCCTCCGAGGTCAAGTTCGCCCCGGGCAGCTTCGATCTGCTCGTCTGCGACATGAGCTGGAGCCCGATGCAGATGTGCCGACTCGTGCTCGATCTCGCGCCGGCGCTGCAAAGCGGAGGCACGGCGATCGTCACGATCAAGCTTATGCACCGCAAGCCGCTGCAGACGATCCGCGAGGTGATGCAGCGCTTCGGCGAGGCGTTCGAGATCGTCGGCGCGCGCCAGCTTTTCCACAACCGGGAGGAAATGACCCTCTGCATGACGAAACGATAAATAATAAGAACGGCATCATTCAAACGGGAAAGCATCCCGCATGCCGGCAGACTCTCTATGGGGAGAAGTCTGCCTGCGGCGGGATGCTTTTTTTCATTCGGGAAAGGGGAAACGGCATGCTGCGGAAGAAAGACGGAAGACGGACGGGGCTGGCGGCGGAGACGGAGGCGCTCGGCCAGCGGGAGGAAGACGGCTGGCTGCAGCCCGGCGACGTGCAGGGAGGCCGCTACCGCATCCTCAGCCTGCTCGGCAAAGGAGGCATGGGGGAAGTGTATGCGGCCGAGGATCTGCGCCTCGGGGGCGCGCTGCGGGCGCTCAAGCTGAAGCCGGCCGGAAGCTGGAGCGAGCGTCCGAGCGCCGACGAGGCGAGGCTGCAGATGAAGCTGGAGCATCCGCATCTGCCGCGGCTGTACGATTATTTCCCTGCGGAGGGAGGACAGCCGGAAATGCTCGTCATGGATTATATCGAAGGCTGCACGCTGGAGGAGGAGGCGCGGGCCAGGCCGGACGGCTATACGGCGCTAGAGGCGGCCGCCGCGGCGCTGCAGCTGTGCTCCGCGCTCGCCTACCTGCACGAGCAGCGTCCGCCGATCATCCATCGCGACCTCAAGCCGGCCAACGTGATGGCCGCGCGCTCCGGGAAGCTCATGCTAATCGACTTCGGCATCTCCCGCCGCTTCTCGCCCGAAGCGGCGTCCGACACGACGCAGCTCGGCACGCCCGGCTATGCGGCGCCGGAGCAGCTCGCCGGCGAGCAGAGCGATGCCCGCACCGACATGTACGGGCTCGGCTGCCTGCTCGTGCGCCTCATGCGCGGCGCGCTCCCTGGACGGCGCGGACACGAGGGGCGGGCGAGGGAGCTGCCGTACTGGCTGACGCGGCTGCTGGAGGAGGAGCGCGGCCGCCGCTACGCCAGCATGCGCGAGGCGGAGGCGGCGATCCGCAGCTGGCTGGAGGCGGAGGGAGAGGCGCCGGCGGCCGGCGGCCTGCCGTCGTTCGCCGCGCCGACAGCCGCCTTCCCGGCGGGGCTGCCGCGCGTCGCGGCGCCGGGCAGGCTCTCCGTGCTGTCGCTGTCTCCGGGCAGCGGAGCGACGTTCGTCTGCCTCATGCTGGCGCGGCTCGCCGCCGAGCGCGGCTGGCCGGTGCAGGCGGCCGAGCTCGACGGCGTCCGTCCTCATTGGCGGACGCTGCTCGGAGCGCCGGAGCCGCTGCCCGCCGCGCTCGATCCGCGTTTCGGCCGCTGGCTGCAGGACGGCGTCGAATGGCTGCCGCGGCTGGCTGCCGCACCAGGGCTGGAGCGGGACGAGGCGGCGGCGAGGCTCGACCTCATGCTGAGAAGCCGCGCCGGGGCGCTGCAGCTGCTCGACTGGTCTTCCGGGTGGACCGGGGACGAAGCGCTGCGAACCGTCGCCGCCTCGGCGGCCGTCATCGTCGTCGCCGATCCCGATCCGTCCCGCTGGAGCCGCGAGCGCCTGCAGCGGCTGGAGGAGCTGACCGCCCGGCTCGGACCGGACCGCATGCGCTGGGTCGCCAACAAGGACGTCCGCTTCGCGGGAAGGCGCGAGTGGCTCGACCTGCTGCCGGCCCGGCCGGACGCCCAGATGCCGTTCCTGGAGCCGGAATCGTGGTACGAGCTGCTCTGGCAGGGCTTCCCGCTGCCGCGGCGCGGAGCGGCGGCAGCGGCGGTGCGCGGAGCGTTGTCGCCGCTTCTGGAGCGTCTCGCCGCGAAGCTGCACTTTTAGCTCGGGAGGGGGAGCCAAGAAGGGGCGGTTTATGGTACAATCACCTATTAGGGGCCGCTGATCCGGTTTCCTTCGCATTTCAAAGGAATGGAGAAATCAACCACTCATGAGCTTACTCACCGTAGAAAATTTATCGCATACATTCGGAGACCGCATCCTGTTCAAGGAGGTCTCCTTCCGCCTGCTCGCAGGCGAGCGGGTCGGCCTGGTCGGCGCCAACGGCGCGGGCAAGTCGACGCTGATGAACATCCTGACCGGCAAGCAGCTCAAAGACGAGGGCCGCGTGGAGTGGACGCCGAAAATCCGCTACGGCTACCTCGATCAGCATACGAAGCTCGAAGCCGGCAAGACGATCCGCGACGTGCTGCGCGACGCCTTCGCGCCGCTGCTCGTGCTGGAGCAGGAGCTGTCCGAGGTGACGGCCGCCATGGGCGAGCCGGACGCCGACCTGGACGCGCTGCTGGAGCGCATGGGCGAGATCCAGGAGGAGCTGGAGATCGGCGACTACTACATGCTCGACGTCAAGGTCGAGGAAATGGCCAACGGCCTCGGACTGAACGCGATCGGCCTCGACCGCGACGTCACGGCGCTGAGCGGCGGCCAGCGCACCAAGGTGCTGCTCGCCAAGCTGCTGCTCGAGAAGCCGACGGTCCTACTGCTCGACGAGCCGACGAACTATTTGGACGAGGAGCATATCACCTGGCTGGCGGGCTATCTGCGCAACTATCCCAACGCCTTCCTCCTGATTTCTCACGATACGGGCTTCATGAACTCGGTCGTCAGCGTCATCTATCATCTGGAGTTCGCGCGGCTGACCCGCTATACGGGCAACTACGAGAAGTTCCTCGAGATGGCCGAGCTGAATAAAGCCCAGCATCTGGGCGCATACGAAAAGCAGCAGGACTTCATCAAGAAGCAGGAGGACTTCATCCAGCGCAACAAAGCCCGCGCGTCCACCTCGGGCCGGGCCAAGAGCCGGGAGAAGCAGCTCGACCGGATCGAGCGCATCGACAAGCCGGAGGAGGCCGCCAAGCCGACGTTCAAGTTCAACGAAGGGCGCACGAGCGGCAAGACGATCTTCGAGGCCAAGGGGCTGCGCATCGGCTACACGAAGCAGCTGCTGCCGGAGATGGACATGCTGATCGAGCGCGGCGACAAGATCGCTATCGTCGGCTGCAACGGCGTCGGCAAGTCGACGCTGCTCAAGACGATTCTCGGCCGCATCGAGCCGCTCGGCGGCGAGGTGTATCGGGGCGACTACCTGCTGCCGGCCTACTTCGAGCAGGAGGCCAAAGCTCCGACGATGACGCCGCTCGACGACGTCTGGAACGAGTTCTCGGGCATGAACCAGCATGAGGTGCGCGCGGCGCTCGCCCGCTGCGGCCTCAAGAACGAGCATATTACCCGCGCCCTCAACCAGCTGAGCGGCGGCGAGCAGGCCAAGGTCCGGCTGTGCAAGCTGATGCTGCGCGAGAGCAACTGGATTCTGTTCGACGAGCCGACGAACCATCTTGACGTCGTCGCCAAGGCCGAGCTGAAGCGCGCCCTCGAAGGGTATCGCGGCACGGTCGTGCTCGTCTCGCATGAACCGGATTTCTACGAGAGCTGGGTGACCAAGACGTGGGACGTCGAATCGTGGTCGCTCAAGCAGGCTCAAAGCTAGCTATCCAACCGGAAAGCAGGTGACATCCAAGAATGAATGAACGCGTCCTGGTAATCGAAGACGAAGAGAGCATCGCCCGCATCCTCCAGCTCGAGCTGGAGCATGAAGGCTATGAGGTCGGACATGCCGCGGACGGCCGCAGCGGCTTCATGCAGGCGACCTCCGGCGAGTGGGACCTCGTCCTGCTCGACGTCATGCTGCCAGAGCTCAACGGCATCGAGGTGCTGCGCAGGCTGCGGCAGGCCGGCAATCCCATTCCCGTCATTCTCATCACGGCCCGCGATACGGTTCCCGACAAGGTAAGCGGCTTTGAGCACGGAGCGAACGACTACGTGACCAAGCCCTTCGCCATGGAGGAGCTGCTCGCGCGCGTGCGCAACCTGCTCCGCATTTTCCAGCAGAATCCCAAGGAATCCGAAGGCTCCGACCTGCTCAAGATCGGCGATCTGACGGTCGAGCTCCGCACCCGCAAGGTGTTCCGCAAGGAGCTCGCGATCGATCTGACGCCGCGGGAGTTCGAGCTGCTCGTCTACCTCGCCCAGCATAAAAACGAGGAGAAATCCCGCGAGGAGATCCTCTCCGAGGTGTGGGGCTACGACTTCATGGGCGAGACGAATCTCGTCGACGTCTATATCCGCTACTTGCGCCAGAAGCTCGACAAGGGCTTCCGCCACAAGCTGATCCATACGGTGCGCGGCGTCGGCTACATGATGAAGGAGCCGGAGGCATGACCCTCCGCAAGCGATTCACGCTTTTCACCATCTTTTGGCTCATCTTCATCCTGATCCTGTTCAACATCTTCGTCTATCTGTTCATGACCAAGATCACGACCCGCAGCGAGCAGCAGGTCATGACGAACAAGGTCAACCTGATCCTCGAGAACAACAAGATCATGGACAAGGACCATCTGTCCGACGAAGGCCTGCTGCGGGAGTTCTACAACGTTAACGAGCTGATCCGCATCATCACGCCCGACGGCAAGACGGTCAACCTGCAGGGCTCCGACACCGACCTGCTCGCGCTGCCGGTCAAGTTCGAGCCGTACCATGTGCAGGGGGAGATGTTCGTCGGCAGCACGCGCGTCCTGTACATGAAGGTGCCGCTGTACGAGGATTCGGAGATCATCGGCATGCTTGAGATCGAGCGCAAGCTGAACCTGCAGGACAGCTACATGAAGGTGCTCGTCGCCGCGCTGTCGGTGACGAGCATCGGGGCGATCCTGTTCGCGATCTTCGGCACATTCTGGTTCACCTCGCGCCTGACGGCGCCGATCCAGCACATGGTGCAGACGATGCGCGAGATCGACCGCAGCGGCAAGCTGCGCAAGATCGAGATCGGCGACAAGGAGGAGTCGGCGGAGCTGCTGCAGCTTATCCGCGCCTTCAACCAGATGATCGAGCGGCTCGACCGCACGTTCGCCCGTCAAAAGCAGTTCGTCGCCGACGCCTCGCATGAGCTCAAGACGCCGCTGACCGTCATCAGCAGCTACGCCGGCATGCTCAAGCGCTGGGGCCGCGACGACGTGAAGATCCGCGACGAGGCGATCGAGGCGATCGCCAAGGAGTCGGAGCGGCTGCAGAACCTGACGAAGTCGATGCTCATGCTCGCCGAGGCGGAGCAGGAGGACTGGCTCAGCCTGCAGACGTTCGACGTCGTGCAGATGGTGGACGAGCTGGCTTCGATGCTGCAGCTGACGTTCCAGCGCCAGATCCGCGTCCATACGTCCGCCGGAGGGCTGCGGATGTCCGGGGACAAGGACAAGATCCGCCAGCTGCTCGTCATCCTGCTCGACAACGCGATCAAGTACAGCAAGGAGCCGATCGACGTCACGGTCAGCTCGGTCAAGCAGTCGGTGCGCATTCATGTGACCGACAAGGGCATCGGCATCGAGGAGAACGAGATTCCGCATCTGTTCGAGCGCTTCTACCGCGTCGACGGCGCGCGCCGCCGCACGACCGGCGGCGTCGGACTCGGCCTGTCGATCGCCAAGCGCATCGTCGACCTGCATGAAGGCCAGATCGACGTGTTCAGCAAGCCCGGCAAGGGCACGACGATTACGCTGCAATTTCCGCAGACGCTCAAAAACACGTCCGGCCGCTGAGCGGCCAGACGTGTTTTTTTGCGCCGGCGCCTGAACGCCTGGTGCCCAGAAACGCCTGATGCCCAAAACGCCCAAACGCCTGGCGCCTGAGCGCCTAATGCCCAAAGCGCCTGTCGGCGCACGCAAAAAGCCTCCGGGCGCCAGCTTGCAAAAGCTGGGCGCCCGGAGGCTTCGATGCGAAGTCTTCGATGCGAATTACAGCACGCGTTTGGCGGTCACATAATGCTTGTTCCAGTACGAGGTGCCGAGACTGGAGACGGTGACGCCCGTCTTGCCGTATGTATGCAGGATCTTGTTCGAGCCGGCGTAGATGGCCACATGGCCGATGCCTTTGCCGTTGCTGTTCGTGAAGAATACGAGATCGCCTTTGCTCAGGTAGCCGCGGGCGACCTTATCGCCCTTTTGCGCTTGCTGCGACGACGTGCGGGGGAGCGTGATCCCGTTTTTCTCGAAGACGTATTGAGTGAACGAGGAGCAGTCGAACGCGTAGGTGACGCCGCTCGGGGCTCCGAGCCGGTAAGGAACGCCAAGGTACTGCTTGCCGTAATCGAGAAGCTTCTCCGACTCAGGCGTAGCGGCCGAAGCCGTTTGAAGCGATCCGATATGGATGCCAGCCACGCCGATAGCAGCACAGAGGCTGAGGCGGGCGATCGTTTTTTTCCAGTTGCTCTTGCGCATATCTTGTGGTGTCCCTCCATCATGGTGTACGGTGTACTAGGGTGTTTTTCGACTGAGGCTACTATACCATACGGGGAGCAGCCTAATTTCTGCCAGTAAGAGCAGGATTCCTGTTCTGGCGCGATTCCCCCGTCAATATGAGAACTTCGTGAGAATCTTCTCATGAAGGCGTTTCAAGGAGGCGATTTGCGGTGAAAGTGAGAGTTTCGGCGGTTCAATACCGCTTGGAGGATATCGGCAGCTTCGAGGAATTCGCCGCCCAGGCGACGCATTACGTGCGCAATGCTTCGGAATATGGCGTGCAGATGCTGCTGTTTCCGGAGTTTCTGACGACCCAGCTGCTGTCGATCGGAGACGAGCAGGGAAGGCCGCTCGGCATCGGCCGCCTGCCGGAGTTCACCGAGCGCTACGAGCAGCTGTTCCAGGGACTGGCGGCCGAGTACGGCATGCACATCGTCGGCGGCACGCATGTCGTCCGCTCGGACGACGGCAAGCTGCGCAACACCGCTTATCTGTTCTACCCGGACGGCGGCATCCGCACGCAGGCCAAGCTCCATCTGACGCCGACCGAGGTCGAGGAATGGAACATGGCTCCGGGCGACGGGCTGGAGGTGTTCGAGACGCCTTTCGGCACGATCGCGATGCTGACCTGCTACGACATCGAGTTTCCGGAAATCGTGCGCATGGCGCGGGCCAAGGGCGCCGACGTCATCTACTGCCCGTCCTGCACCGACGACCGCCACGGCTTCTACCGCGTCCGCTACTGCGCGCATGCGCGGGCGGTGGAGAACCAGGTGTACATCGTCACGACCGGCACGACCGGCTCGCTGCGCCGCGTCGACTTCATGCGCGCCAACTACGGACAGGCCGCCGTCCTTACGCCCAACGACATTCCGTTCCCGCCGCGGGGCATCCTGTGCGAGGGCGACGACAATCAGGACATGCTGATCGTCGCCGATCTCGACCTGCAGCTGCTGGAGGACGTGCGCCGGGCCGGCTCGGTGACGACGTGGCGCGACCGTCGCACCGATCTTTATCCGGACTGGTTCTGACCTGAAAGGAGCGGCTGACGCGACATGAACAAGACGCTTTACGTCCTTCACGAGGGCAAGCCGGTCGAGACGGCCATCCGCCGCTATCGGCTCGAGGATGCCGAAGGGCTGATCGAGGCGCAGCGGCTGAGCTTTCCGCCGCCTTATCCGCAGGAGCTGCTCTGGACGCGCCCGCAGCTCGCCGAGCATGTCCGCCGTTTCCCGGAAGGGGCGCTGTGCGCCGAGGTCGGCGGCGTCATCGTCGGCTCGATGACCGGGATGAGGCTTCATGCCGCGAGCGGCGAGCATCGCAGCTGGGCGGAGGCGACCGGGGACGGCAGCCTCTCGACCCATGAGCCGGATGGCGAGACGCTGTATGTCGTCGACATCTGCGTCGTGCCGGAGTACCGCAAGAGCGGCATCGGCCGATGGCTCATGCAGACGATGTGCGAGACGGTCGTCCATCTCGGCCTGGAGCGGCTGCTCGGCGGCGGCCGCCTGCCGGGCTATCACCGCCATGCGGCGGAGATGAGCGCCGAAGCCTATGTCGACGCCGTCCTGCGCGGAGAGCTGCAGGATCCGGTGATGAGCTTCCTGCTGCGCTGCGGGCGGACGCCGGCCGGCGTCGCCGCGAATTATTTGGACGACGAGGAATCATGCGGCTATGCCGCGATGATGGAATGGCGCAATCCGTTCTATTCCCGCAGATGAAGACGAACTTGACGAACAAGGAGAGCGATGACATGGACTACTACCGCATCACGTCGATCGAGGACGAGAACTTCCCCAAGCTGCACCGCCTGCTGCAGGACGTGTTCCCGCCGGAGGAGGTGCTCGCCTACGAGCTGTGGGCGGAGCCGCTTCAGGATCCGGGCATCCACGTCTGCGTCGCCCTGCATGACGGGGAGGCCGTAGGCGCGACCGAATACCGCTATTATCCTCAGCTGCGCGTCGCGATGACCGATTTCACGATCATCGGCCGTCCCGGCCTCGGCGTCGGACGGTTCCTGCTGCGCAGCCGGGAAAAGGAGCTCGCCCGCCTGGCGGCCGAATCCGGCACGGAGCCGATCGGCATGTTCGCGGAGATCTACGATCCGTACCGCACGGAGCATGGCTTTGGCGGAGCCGATCCGATGAATCCGATCGTGCGCCGCGAGGTGCTGTCCCATATCGGCTACAAGCGGCTGGAGCTCGACTACGTGCATCCTTCCTGGGATCTGCAGGGCGGGGCGGTGAGCGGCCTCGACCTCGGCTTCCTTCCGAAGGACGAGGAGCTGGACGGCATCTCCGGCGCGCTGGCGGCGCAGTTCCTCGAGACCTACTATTCGGCGATCGAGGCCAAGCCGGCGGAGTGGTACGACATGGTGGCGGGGCTGAAGCGGCAAGAGCGCGTCGCCCTGCTCCCGCTGTAGCGATGGGCGCGACCGAAGCCGGGGCTCCGGGCCCGCTCGAGCTCCGTTTTCTCGGCACGAGCGACTCGATGGGCGTGCCGCGCGTTTATTGCAGCTGCACGGTCTGCAAGGAGGCCCGCGAGACGGGCTTCAACCGCCGGCTGCGCTCGTCGCTGCTGCTGGACGGACTCGATGCGGACGGAGGAGCGACGCTGATCGACTGCGGTCCCGATTGGGGACGGCAGATGGAGGCCGCCGGACTTCGCTCGGTGCGCCGCATTCTGATCACGCACGCGCATTTCGATCACATCGGCGGGCTCGTCGAGTGGGCGGACGCCTGCCGCTACGAGGGCCGAAAAGGCACGGCCTACGCACCGGCAGAGGTCATCCTGACGATCCTCGACCGCTTTCCGTGGCTGGAGCGCTGGATCGACTTCATGCCTTGCGACGAGCCGCTGCGCCTCGGCAGCTGGACGATCCGCTGCTGGCGCGTCCATCACGGCTACAACGGCTATTCCTACGCCTACCGCTTCGACCAGGAGGAGACGGCAACAAGCTGGGCGTACTGCTCCGATGCGATCGGCCTCGACGACGGCATGAAGGCTCCGCTTCGCGGCTGCCGGCTCGTCATCCTCGGCACGAATTTCTACGAGGAGCCTCATCCGTACGAGACGCGCTCCGTCTACGACGTGAAGGAGGCGATCGAGCTGCAGCGGGAGCTGCGTCCCGGCGAGCTGCTGCTGACCCATCTCTCGCATGACATCGACCTGATGCGCGACTACGGCTTGCCGGCAGGAATGGCGTTCGCCGAGACCGGCTTGACGAGACGGCTCGGAGGATCGGCGAAGCCGGAGTAGGCGGCGCCCCATGCGCCCGCGGCCGTTCCGCGCTGGAGTTGAATAGGCAAAGAGCCCATCCGCAGCCGGCGGATGGGCTCTTTGCATGGACGCAGCTTGCAGGCGGCCGGTCCGGATAATGCGGCCTTCCGCCGATAGGGCGGGCTTAGGCCCGGCAGCCGGTTCGGACCCTCGCTTGCCGCCTGTAGGCGCGGCGGTCCCGAGGAGAATCAGCCGGCCGGCTGCCGGCCGGAGTCCGGCTGGCCTTGCGAATGGCGGTACAGGCGCGCGTAGTAGCCGCCTTTGCCGAGCAGCTCGCCATGCGAGCCGGACTCGACGATGCTGCCGCTGCGCATGACGAGGATGCGGTCGGCGTTCATGATCGTCGACAGCCGATGCGCGATGACGAGCGTCGTCCGTCCTGCGGAGACGGCGGCGAGCGCCCGCTGCACCATCTGCTCGGTGCTGGAGTCGAGGTTCGCCGTCGCTTCGTCGAGAATGAGGATCGACGGGCGGAAGACGACGATGCGGGCGAAGCTGATCAGCTGGCGCTCTCCGGCCGACAGGCCGCTGCCTTTTTCGCTCAGCATCGTCCCGTAGCCGTCCGGCAGCCGTCGGATGAGGCGGTCGGCGCCGACGAAGCGGCATGCCTCGCGCGCCTCCTCCTCGGAAATCGACGGATCGAACAAGCGCACGTTGTCGAGAATCGATCCGGAGAACAGATACGGCTCCTGCTGCACGAGCCCGACGATGCGCTGCAGGCGCGCGAGCGGGATATGGCGCACGTCGACGCCGTCGATCGAAACGGAGCCTCGCTGCACGTCATAGAAGCGGCAGAGCAGGCTGATGAGCGAGCTCTTGCCGGCTCCGGTCGTGCCGACGATGCCGATCGTCTCGCCGGGGGCGACGTCGAGGCTGACGCCCCGCAGCACGGGCTGCTGCGGATCGTAGCCGAACTCGACGTCCTGGAAGCGCACCGCTCCGGGACCGATCCGCTCGAGCTCGGCGGCGTCCGCGGATGCGTCTTCCGGCAGCGCCGAGCGGGTCTGGAACAGCTTCCAGATGCGGTCCATCGAGACGGAGGCGGCCTGCAGCGTGTTCCACTGCTGGGTGATCGAGTTGATCGGCTGGAAAAACTGGCGGATGTACGTGATGAACGCGTACAGGACGCCGAACTCAAGCCCTTCCCCGTAGACGGCCCGACCGCCGAGCCAGGTGACGAAAGCGACCGACAGGTTGCCGAGCAGGTCGAACGAGCGGTTGAACAGCACGTTCGTGCGGATCTCCCGCAGGTTGGCCTCGTAATACGAGCCGTTGCGCTCCTCGAACTGCCGCTGCTGCTCGCGCTCCTGGCGGAACGCCTGCACGAGGTTCATGCCGCTCAGATTCTCCGCCGTGAAGGCGATGAGCCGCGACAGCCGGGTGCGCGACTGCTGGTACGTCCGGCGCATGTAGCCGCGGAATCCGGCCGCGATCAGCGCGATCAGCGGCAGCAGCAGCAGGCTGTAGCCGGCCAGCACTGGATCGAGCTGGAACATGAGGAACAGGATGAAGACGAGCGTCAGCCCGTCGCGGAACAGGCTGAGGCATACCTGCGTGAAAAACTGGCTTACCGTCTCCGTATCGCCCGACATATGCGTGACGAGGCTGCCGCTGGACATGCGGTCGTAAAAGGACGGCGAAAGGCGCGACAGATGGCGGAACAGATCCTTGCGCAGCTTGGAGACGATGCCTTGCCCGGCCCGCTGGACGAGCAGGCTCTGCCAGTAGCTGAAGGCGAGGGCGAGCAGCGACAGCGCCAGGTACAGCCCGGCCAGCAGCAGGACGGGGCCGAGCTCGCCGCTGCCGCCCATCAGATGGTCGTCGATCGCGATTTTCACGAGGAACGGCTGCAGCAGATCCGCGGAGATCGCGATGACGGTGCAGGCGACGACGCCGGCGAACGTCTTGCGGTACGGCTTCGCATAGGAGAGCAGGCCGCGCCAGGCGGTCCGCTCGGCTCCATCCGGCGCGGAGCCGGAGGCAGGCGGGGAATCCTGCCGGTCCTGCCTGCGCTCCTGCCTGCGCTCCTCCGCGTCCGGCTCAGGCGCCTTGTCCGCCATGGTCCATTCCTCCTTTCTGCAGCGACGCCAGCTCGGCATACCAGCCGTCTTCGCGCAGCAGCTGCTCATGCGTGCCGCGCTGGACGACGCGACCTTCGTCCAGCACGACGATCTCGTCGGCATGCTGGATCGCGCTGATGCGATGGGCGATGACGAGCGTCGTCCGGCCTGCGCGCACGCGGCGGATGCTCGACACGATGGCCGATTCCGTCTCCGCGTCGACGGCGCTCACGCTGTCGTCGAGGATGAGCAGCGGCGCTTCCTTGACGAGTCCTCTCGCCAGGCTGGCGCGCTGGCGCTGCCCGCCCGACAGCGTCACGCCGCGCTCGCCGAGCCGCGTGCCGAAGCCTTCCTTGAACTGCCGCGCCTGCTCGTAGATCATCGCCTGGCGGGAAGCGCTCTCGATTTCGGACTCGGTGGCGTCCCGCTTGGAAAAGGCGATATTGTCCCCGAGCGTCGTGCTGAACAGGAACCCGTCCTGCGGCACGTAGGCGATCGAGCCGCGCAGCGAGCGCAGCGTCACGTCCCGGATGTCGGCCTCGCCGATCCGGATCGCGCCTGCGGGAGGCTCCATCATGCGCAGCAGCAGCTTGGCGAGCGTCGTCTTGCCGCTGCCGGTACGCCCGATGAGAGCCGTCGTGCGGCCGTGCCGGATGTCGAGGTCGACGCGGTCGAGCGCCGGCCGCGAGGAGCCGGGATAGCGGTACGTCAGGCCGCGGACGGCGATGTCCGCCCGCTGCGGCAGCTCGACGGCCTGCGGCGAATCCTCGATGTCCGGCCGGCTCGCGAGCAGCTCCTGGATGCGCTCGAGGCTGGCGCGCGAGCGCTGCATCGTGTTGATGACGTTGCCGATCTGCTGGAGCGGATTGATCATGAGCCGCACGTACAGCGTCAGCGAGACGTACATGCCGACGGTGATGCCGCCGGAGAGCGCATGGTAGCCGCCAGCGGCGAGCGTCACGACGAGCGACGCGGAGCCGAGGAACGGCAGCAGCGCCTGGAACAGCGAGCTCAGCCGCACGAGCTTCAGCTGGCTGCCGTAGACGCCGTCGACGCGGGCGCCGAAGCGGGCTTCCATCATCGGCTCCACGGCGAACTTCTGCGTGACGCGCATGCCGCCGATCTGCTCCTCCGCGGATTCGGTCATGGCGGCGAGCTCCTCTTGGGCGTGCCGCGAGCGCTCGCGGATGCGCGGGCCGAAGTAGACGACGATCGGGGGGATGAGCAGCAGCGGAGAGACGCAGACCGCGACGAGCCCGAGCGGCAAGCCCGACAGCGCCATCATGACGACGGCGCTGCCGAGCAGGATGACGGCGTTGGCCGTCTGGTTGAAGCCGGCGGAGATCGCCTCCCGCACCGACTTGACGTCGTTCAGCACGTAGCTGAGCATGCTGCCGACGCCGTGCTTGGCATAATACGCCTCGCTGAGGCGCGTGAACTGCTTGAACAGCCTCTTGCGCGTCAGCCGCTCGAAGTTTCGTCCAAGCCTCATGATGAGGTATTGGCCGGAGCCGGCGAGCGAGCTGTAGAGCAGGGCGATGCCGGCGAGCATCAGCGCGGAGCGGCTGATCAGCACCGGCGTCAGCGCCTCCTGCTGCAGCCGGTCGGTGAATTCGCCGAGCACGCGAGGGTACAGCGACTGGACGATGTTGCCGAGCGCGATGGCCAGCAGCGCCGCGCCGTACAGCGGCGCCTTGGCGGCCAGATACGGGCGCAGCAGGCGTTCCTTCATCCTGGGCATTCCTCCTCGGGATAAGGTTTCCTCGCCTTCATTATACCTCCAACCGAGCCGCGCAGAACGTTTTAGTACCAAAATAGTGCCTGGGGAGCAAAGGTTGACTTTTGCCCGAGAACCTGGGTAGGATAAGGGAAGGCCGATTCCGATCGACTTTTGTCCACTTTTCCGAAAAGGGGAGCTATTGATGACCCAGGGTGTTCAGATCTCGTAATTTCATAGGACTGCCTTCGATTTGCCTGCCGGCGCAAGCGCCGTCTTTCCGCAGGCTTTTTCGAAGCGGTCCATGATCGAGCTCTGAACCGAAGGATCCTCCCTGACCATAGACGGATATTCCGTCCGATTCCGCCGCCTGCTTCTTTCAGCGGGCGGCGCGCGGACGGCCATCCGCTGCGAGACAGGAATGGAGCGCTTCTGCGTTCCGTTCCTGTCTTTTTTGCGTTCCGGCGAGAGGATGAGGCGGACGGAATCGGCTTGTCCAACCTTCGGAAGTCCGTTTTACCCATCGAATGTCCCTATTTTTGCTTCGAGGAGGCCAATTCCTATGAACCACGCATCGATGATGCGCCTTGACTATAGCTTCATTCAGCAACAATTGCTTGACCTCGCCGTATCCGAGCCTGGCCGCCGGCTGGCGGAGCGGCATGTCCCGACGGCTTCGCTCCGTCAGGCGGAAGCGTGGCAGGAGGAGACGGCGGAGGCCGACGCGCTGCTGCGCGCCGGCTCCAGCGTGCCGCTGTCTGCGATGGAGGGCATCGGCTCGTTCCTGGCGCTGCTCGGCAAGGGACGGATCTATGACGAAAAGGAGCTGTCCGGCCTGTCGTCCTGGCTCGGCTCCATCGCGCAGATGAAGCGGTACATGGCCGCCAAGCGCGAGCTCGCTCCGCGGCTGTCGGGTTATGCCGACTCGATGCGCGACTGTCCCGTCCTCAAGGAGGAGATCGACCGCTGCATCCGCGGCGGCTGGCTGCTCGACCATGCTTCGCCCGAGCTGTCGCGGATCCGCCGCAGCGCCCAAGTAGCCGAGGACCGCATCCGCCGCAAGCTCGACGCGGCTCTCGTCAAGTACAAGAGCAGCCTGCAGGACGCGATCGTCAGCCGCAGGGGCGACCGTTTCGTGCTTTCGGTCCGCAGGGATCAGCGCCGGCTCGTGCCGGGAACGGTGTGGGACGAATCGGCGAGCGGACAGACGCTGTTCATCGAGCCGTCAGACGTCGCCGACCTGCAGGCGGAGCTGGCGATGTGGAAGCAGGAGGAGGAGCGGGAGCGCACGCGCATCCTCTCCGTGCTGTCGTCGATGGCCGAAAGCCATGCCGAGCCGCTGACGGTCAATCTGGAGGCGATGGCGCTGTTCGACTTCATTCTTGCGCGCGGCAAGCTGTCCCGCTCCTATGACGGCACTCGGCCGCGGCTGCGGTCCGAGCCGATCGTCCGGCTGCGCGGCGGACGCCATCCGAAGCTCGGAGCGCAGGCGGTGCCGATCGACGCGGAGCTCGGCGGCGGCTGGGACCAGCTTTGCATCACCGGACCGAATACCGGCGGCAAGACGCTCGCGCTGAAGACGATCGGCCTGTTCGCGCTCATGGCGCAGGCGGGGCTGCTCCTGCCGGCGGAGGAAGGCAGCGAGTTCGGGCGGTTCGACGACATTCTCGCCGACGTCGGAGACGGGCAAAGCATCGAGCAGTCGCTCAGCACGTTCTCGTCGCATCTGGCCATCCTGGCCGAGATCCTCGCGGCGGCAGGAAGCTCCACGCTCGTCCTGCTCGACGAGCTCGCCGCCGGCACCGATCCGGAGGAAGGCATCGCGCTGTCGGTCGCGGTGCTTGAGGAGCTGGGAGCGAGAGGGACGAAGGTCGCCGTAACGACTCATTTCAACGAAATCAAGGCCTACGCTTCGCGGACGCCGCGCTGCATGAACGCGCGGATGGCGTTCGACGCCGAGACGCTGCGGCCGCTGTACCGGCTCGAGCCGGGCGAGGCGGGAGACAGCTATGCGCTGTCGATCGCGAGGCGGTACGGCTTGCCGGAAAGCCTGCTCGCGAGGGCGGAGGAGCTGAAGCGCGGCGGAGCTCGGCCGGATGCGGCGGCGTCCGGAGGGGAGCGTCCACAATCCCAGGCGGACAACGGCCGCAAGCCGTCGGCGTCTCGCGAGGAGCGCCGGCCAGAGCGAGGCGGGCAGCCGGACGCCGTGCAGGGGACGCCTGCTGCCGGATCGGACCTCCATGCGCCGAAGGCGGGCGGCAATGCGCGCGAGCCGGAGCCGCTGCGCGGCTCCAAGCCTGCTCCGAAGCCCAAGGAATTCACGGTCGGGGATTGCGTGTGGATCCATCCGCTCAAGCGGACGGGGATCGTGTACCGGGAAGCGGATGCGAGAGGGGAGGTGGTCGTGCAGGTGAAGCAGGAAAAAAGGACGTTCAACCGCAAAAGGCTGTCCCTCTATATTGGCAGGGACAGCCTCTATCCGGGCGCGGATTACGATATGGACATCGTGTTCGACAGCAAGGAGAACCGCAAGGCGAGGCATCGGATGTCGCGCAAGCATGTGCCCGGGCTGCAGATCGAGACGCCGGGCGGCGACGAGTGATCGGATGCGCTGGCGATCGGTTCAGCCGGATGTCTCCATGACGAGCAGCCAGCCTTGGCGCAGCGACACTCTGCCCGTCTGGCCGTCCAGCGCGTTGCTGATGCCGAGCGACTGCCCGATGCGCAGCTCGGCTTCGCGCAGCGGATAGCGGAATCCTTCCAAAGTGATGCCGGAGGCCGTCTCGCCGAGCGGCAGCAGCGAGACATGGGGGAAGCGGCTGCGTTGCAGATGCAGCGACTGTCCTCCGCGCATCAGGCGGATGCGGTTCGTCTCGTCCTCGATCGTCGTCTCGACGCCGCGCTCCGCCGCGAGCCGAAGCAGATGCACGTTGGCGAGCGAATGGTCGAAGCGGCTGCCGAGCGCGCCGACGATCAGGATGGACGCCGGATCGAGGTCGAGCGCGCGCCTCAGGGCGAGCTCGGTGTCGGTATAGTTTTTGTCGATCGGATCGAACGAGGCCAGCTCGGCGCTCCCCGCCTCGATTTCGGCCAGCTCGTCCTCCTGCACGGAGTCGAAATCCCCGAGCGACAAATCCGGCCGGATGCCCGAGCGGATGAGGAACAGCGCTCCCGCGTCGGCGCCGATGATATAGTCGCCGGGTCGAAGCAGGCCGGCCGTCCACGGTCCGAGGCTGCCGCCCGTTACGATGGCGACCCGCTGCAGCTGCTGCGGCATAGGCTCATTCCTTCCTGTATGTACTGCGGCCCATTATAGCGCGGGGAACGTGCAGCCGCAATCCGGTTGCGGGATAGCCCTCCCCCGGCTATTATAGGTAGGATAGTTGCGGCATCATAGATACGGGGGCGTAATCGACTTGTACACAGAGATTTTCGCGGTATTCAGCATCATCGGCACGATCGCCTTCGCGGTCAGCGGCGCGATCGTCGCCATGGAGGAGGAGTACGACATCCTCGGCGTGTTCGTGCTGGGGCTGGTCACGGCGTTCGGAGGCGGCGTCATCCGCAATCTGCTCATCGGCATCCCGGTGACGACGCTCTGGACGCAGGGGCTGCTCATCAAGATCGCGCTCGCCTCGATGACGATCATCTTCCTGCTGCCGGTCAGCTGGATCCAGCACTGGCGCAAGGCGGAGGCGCTGTTCGACGCGATCGGGCTGTCGGCCTTCGCCATCCAGGGGGCGCTCTACGCCACGGAGATGAAGCATCCGCTCAGCGCCGTGCTTGTGGCCGCGACGCTGACCGGCATCGGCGGCGGCATCATCCGCGACCTGCTGGCCGGGCGCAAGCCGCTCGTGCTGCGGGACGAGATCTATGCCGTCTGGGCGATTCTCGGCGGAGCGGCGATCGGGCTGGGATGGTTCAAAGGGACAGCGATGCTGCTCGTGCTGTTCGGGCTCATCATCGTCATGCGGATGCTGTCCGTCATCTTCAAATGGCGGCTGCCCCGCCGGTCGCTGCGGACGGCGTCGGCCGACCGCAGGGAAGGAGGGATGTTCTGATGGCGAGCAAGGTGAACGTCGTGTTCGTCTGCTTGGGCAACATCTGCCGCTCGCCGATGGCGGAGGCGGTGCTGCGCCATCTGGCCGCGCGGCGCGGACTGGAGCAGGCGGTCGTGGTGGACAGCGCCGGAACGGGCGACTGGCATCTCGGAGCCGTTCCGCATGAAGGGACGCGCCGCGAGCTCGACCGCGCGGGCATCTCTTATGAAGGGATGCGGGCGCGGCTCGTCGACCGCGACGATCTCGAGCGGGCCGACTATATCGTCGTCATGGACCGCGCCAACGAGCGCGACGTGCGGGAGCTGATCCGAGCCGGGGGCATCGTGCCGCAGGGCAAGCTGCTCCGCTTCATGGAGCTGCTGCCGGACGAGGAGCTCGACGGCGTGCCCGATCCGTATTATACGGGAGACTTCGAGCAGACAAGGAGGCTCGTCGCCGCGGGCTGCGAGGCGCTGCTCGACAGGATCGAGCGCGAGTTTTCAGCCTAGATCAAGCTGCGGCAAAAAAAGCGGGACGATAGCCGAACCATTCGGCTTTCGTCCCGCTTTTCGTTTCAGCTCCGAGGCTGGGGCTTTAGTCCAGGAAATGCTTCAGGCCGTCCGGGATCTCGCGCTGCCACGATCCCCATTGATGCTTGCCGTCCTTCTCGACATAATGGATGTCGGCGCCGCGGTCGGCGAGCAGGGCGTCCATCTCGCGGTTCAGCTTGACGAAGTCGTAGACGCCCGTGTCCGTCTCGTAGTCGGTCTCCTGGAGGCCGACATACAGATAGAGCTGCAGCCAGGACAGATCGCCCTGCCTCGCCGCGATCGCTTGGGAAGCGGGATAAAAAGCGCCCGACAAGGAAAGGACGCGGTTCCACAGCTCCGGGTAGCGCAGCGCGAGATGGAGCGATACGGTGCCGCCGAGCGAGTCGCCGATCAGCAGCCGCTCGCGGCGTTCTCTCCGAACGGGGTATTTATCTTCGATGTAGGGAAGCATCTCCTCGGCGAAAAAGCGAGCGTACGCCTCGTGCCGGGCTCCGTCCGGAGCGTATTCGCTCGTCCGTTTCTTCTTGTCGACGTCGACGCCGACGAGGATGAACGGCTCCAGCTCGCCGTCGATAATGAGCCGGTTGGCCAGCGTGGCCGCGCGACCGAAGTTGAACAGGTCCTCGCCGTCCTGCCCGTAGACGACCGGATAGCTGAGCACCTCGTTGTAGCCGGGCGGGAGGTAGACGCGCAGCTCGCGCGAGCCTTCCTCGAGGTGGCGGCTCGGAACCGTTTCCTTGAGGATCGTTCTTTTCAAATAAATGTCGTCTGACATCGCTCTCTTCCTCCTTGGCTGCATGGGACGGCGTAGGTCGGGGTAAACAATAAGGAGATGTCCGTTCCGCGCAGGTCGATACGGACGGGATCCCTCCAATGTAACCGCTCTTGTACTATCTTGTTATATATGTTCCGATAAGCTGTTGCACATACACAAACCGATAAAAACCCGTGAAAGTAATGAAAAAACAACGTTTTTTCCTTTTTTGCTTTGACCGTTTCAACGCAACAGGTTTATAATAATTCTATAACAGAAGCAGGCAAGTTTCAAATAACAAATCGAGGTGAACCTCTCTGATGAGCAAGCTGCTGAACAAGCATTCTTACGAAGTGCATAGCGAGGACGTAACGCCGCTTACGATTCTTTCCCCCGAAGGCGAAGTCGTCAATCCCGACCTCATGCCGGACCTCAGCGACGACCAGCTGAAGGAACTGATGTACCGCATGGTGTTCACCCGCACCTGGGACGAGCGCGCCGTCAACCTCGGCCGCCAAGGCCGTCTCGGCTTCTACGCGCCGGTATCCGGCCAGGAAGCGTCGATGATCGGCAGCGAGTTCGCGCTGAACAAGGACGACTTCATCTGCCCGGGCTACCGCGACATGCCGCAGCTCGTCTGGCACGGCCTGCCGATGTACCAGGCGTTCCTGTACTCCCGCGGCCACCAGCACGGCGGCCAGATTCCGGAGGACGTGCACGTCCTGATGCCGCAGATCATCATCGGCGCGCAGATCCTGCACGCGACCGGCGTCGCGATGGCGTTCAAGAAGCGCGGCGAGAAGCGCGTCGCCATCACGTACACGGGCGACGGCGGCTCCTCCGAGGGCGATTTCTACGAGGGCCTGAACTTCGCCGGCGTCTACAAGCTGCCGGTCATTTACACGGTCCAGAACAACCGCTATGCCATCACGACCCCGTACGAGAAGCAGACGGCCGCCCAGTCGATCGCCCACAAGGCGCTCGCCGCCGGCATCAAGGGCGTGCAGGTCGACGGCATGGACGTGCTCGCGGTGTACAAAGCCGTCTCCGAAGCGGCTGAGCGCGGCCGCAACGGCGAAGGCGCGACGCTGCTCGAGCTGCTCACCTACCGGTTCCGTCCCCACTCCATGGCGGACGACACGACCAAGTACCGCACGAAGGACGAGGAAGGCGAATGGTCGCTCAAGGATCCGATCATCCGCTTCGGCAAGTTCCTGGAGAAGAAAGGTCTTTGGACGGAAGAGGATACGGCCCGCGTGAAGGACGAGGCGAAAGCCGCCGTCAACGAAGCCATCAAGAAAGCGGAAGCGACCGAGAAGATGACGGTCGGCGGCTTGATCGACACGATGTTCGAGCATACGCCCGCCCACCTGGAAGAGCAAAAAGCCGATTTCTGATCCGAACCCAAGCGACCGATGAGTCCGGGGCGGCGCTCGCCGCTCCCCCTAAGGAGGAACCTGTTAATCATGGCTCAAATGAACATGTTGGAAGCAATCCGCGACGCTCTTCGCACCGAGCTGAAGCGGGATGAGAACGTAATGCTCTTCGGAGAGGACGTCGGACATACCGGCGGCGTATTCCGCGTCACCGAAGGGCTGCAGAAGGAATTCGGCGAGGAGCGCGTCTTCGATACGCCGCTGGCGGAATCCGCGATCGCCGGCATGGCGGTCGGCCTCGGCATCCAGGGCTTCCGTCCGATCGCCGAGATCCAGTTCGTCGGCTTCATCTACGAGGCGATGGACCAGATGTTCATCCAGGCGGCGCGCATGCGCTATCGCTCCGGCGGCCGCTACAACTCGCCGATCGTCTTCCGCACCCCGTTCGGCGGCGGCGTCAAGGCAGCCGAGCTGCATACCGACTCGCTCGAGGGACTGGCGCTGCAGACGCCGGGCATCAAGGTCGTCATTCCTTCCAATCCGTATGACGCCAAAGGCCTCATGATCGCGGCGATCCGCGACAACGATCCGGTCTTCTTCATGGAGCACCTCAACCTGTACCGCGCCTTCCGCGCCGAAGTGCCGGAAGAAGAGTACACGGTCGAGCTCGGCAAGGCCAACGTCGTCCGCGAAGGCTCCGACGTCACGATCGTGACCTACGGCATGATGGTCCATACGTCCGTCAAGGCCGCCGAAGAGCTGGAGAAAGAGGGCGTCAGCGTCGAGGTCATCGACATCCGCACGCTCATGCCGCTGGACATCGACACGATCGTCGAGTCCATCAAGAAGACGAACCGCGCGATCGTCGTGCAGGAAGCCCAGAAGACATCCGGCGCGGCGGCCGAGATCATCGCCCAGATCAACGAAAAAGCGATCCTTCACCTGGAGGCGCCGGTGCTTCGCGTCGCGGGACCGGATACGGTCTATCCGTTCGCCCAGATCGAGGATCAGTGGCTGCCGTCTCCGGCGCGCGTCGTCGCCAACGTCAAGAAAGTTCTCGAATTCTAATTCCGTTCCCGATGGAACTTGCGTCAACGTCTCACACCCTTGCAGCCGCCGCGGCGGGCTGCGCGCTCCTCCGGGCCGCAGCTTGTCCGCTCCCGGTCGGTTCAGCTACAGATGCAAAAGGAGGTTCACCTCGTGGCTAAGTTTGAATACCGGTTCCCAGAGCTGGGCGAAGGCCTTCACGAAGGCGAAATCATCAAGATCCACATCAACGTCGGCGACAAGGTGACCGACGACGACATCATCATGGAAGTACAGAACGACAAGGCTGTCGTCGAGGTTCCTTGCCCGGTCAACGGCACCGTTCTTGAAATCCGCGCCAAGGACGGCCAGGTGTGCCATGTCGGCGACGTCGTGGCGGTCATCGACGCCGAAGGCGATCTGCCTGAAGGCGCCGCTCCGAGCGAGGACAGCTCCAAGGAAGTCGCCAAGGACGAGGCGTTGAACGTCGCTCCGGGCGCAGTCAAGGCCGACGCCGAAGTGACGGCGAAAGACGCGGCTCCAGCTGCGGCATCCGCTCCTGCTACCGCTCCGGCCTCCAAAGGCCAGGTTCTCGCGACGCCTAGCGTGCGCAAGTTCTCCCGCGAGAAGGGCGTGGACATCGCGTCCGTGCAAGGCAGCGGCAAGAACGGCCGCATCACCCGCGAAGACATCGAGAAGGCAGCCGCAGGCGGCGCGTCCGCTCCGGCGGCATCCGCTTCAGACAATGCCGCCGTCGCAGCGAAAGGCGCGGGCGAAGCCAAGTCCGCTCCGGTCGCCAGCCAGGGCGGAGACCGTCCGGAAGAGCGCCTGCCGTTCAAGGGCATCCGCAAGATCATTTCCAACGCGATGTCGAAATCGGCTTACACCGCTCCTCACGTGACGCTGATGGACGAAGTGGACGTGACCGCGCTCGTCGAGCTGCGCAAGAAAGCGAAGCCGGTCGCCGAGAAGAAGGGCGTCAAGCTGACGTACCTGCCGTTCATCGTCAAGGCGCTCGTCGCCGCCGTGCGCGAGTTCCCGATCATGAACTCGATGCTCGACGAGGAAGCGCAGGAAATCGTGCTTCGCAAGTACTACAACATCGGCATCGCCACCGATACCGACAACGGCCTCATCGTGCCGGTCATCGAGCATGCGGACCGCAAGAACGTCTGGAACATCGCCAGCTCCATCAGCGATCTCGCCGCTCGCGGACGCGAAGGCAAGCTGTCGGGCGCCGAGCTCAAGGGCAGCACGATCTCCATCACCAACATCGGCTCCGCCGGCGGCATGTTCTTCACGCCGATCATCAACTTCCCTGAAGTGGCGATCCTCGGCGTCGGTCGCATCGCCGACAAGCCGGTCGTCAAGAACGGCGAGATCGTCGCCGCTTCCGTCATGGCCCTGTCGCTGAGCTTCGACCACCGTCTCATCGACGGCGCGACGGCTCAGAATTTCCTGAACTACATCAAGCAGCTTCTGGCCGACCCGCAGCTGCTAATCATGGAGGTATAAGCTCATGGTAGTAGGAGACGCATCTCTCGATATCGATACTCTGGTCATCGGCGCCGGTCCCGGCGGATATGTGGCTGCGATTCGCGCAGCCCAGCTTGGCCAAAGCGTGCTTTGCGTGGAGAAGGAACATGTCGGCGGCGTGTGCCTGAACGTCGGCTGCATTCCTTCCAAAGCCCTTATCTCCGCTTCCCATCAATATGACACCGTCAGCCATGCCGAAGCGATCGGCATCACGGCAGGCGACGTCAAGGTCGACTGGAGCAAGATCCAGGACTTCAAGGGCGGAGTCGTGAAAAAGCTGACGGGCGGCGTAGCCAGCCTGCTCAAAGCCAACAAGGTGCAATACTTCGCCGGCGAAGTGATGTTCATCAACGAAAACGAAGCGCGTGTCTTCAACGATCAGGAAGCTCCGCGCTACCGCTTCAAGAACTGCATCATCGCGACGGGCTCCCGCCCGATCGAGCTGAAGGCATTCCCGTTCGGCGGACGCATCGTCTCCTCCACGGGCGCGCTTTCCCTGCCTGAGATTCCGAAGAGCCTGGCCGTCATCGGCGGCGGCTACATCGGCGTCGAGCTGAGCCAGATGTACAGCAAGTTCGGCACGAAGGTGACGATCATCGAAGGCCTCGACTCCATCCTGGCCGGCTTCGACAAGGATATGTCCCAGCTCGTAGCGAAGAAGCTCAAGGCCAAAGGCGCTGAAATCATCACGAACGCTCAAGCGAAGAGCGCCGAGCAGACCGACAAGGACGTCACGGTGACGTACACGGTCGACGGCAAGGAGCAGTCGGTGACGGCAGATTACCTGCTCGTCACGGTCGGACGCCGTCCGAATACGGACGGAGAGCTTGGCCTCGACCTGATCAACATCAAGATGACGGACCGCGGACTCGTCGAAGTGAACGACGAAGGACGCACGAGCATCCCGCACATCTTCGCGATCGGCGACATCGTGCCGGGACCTGCGCTCGCCCACAAGGCGATGTACGAAGGCCGCGTCGCAGCTGAAGTCATCGCCGGACAGCCGAGCAAGGTGGACTACAAGTGCATGCCGGCCGTCTGCTTCTCCGATCCGGAGTGCGCCAGCGTCGGCCTGACCGAGAAGGAAGCGAAGGAAAAAGGCTACAACGTCAAAGTCGGCAAATTCCCGTTTGCCGCCAACGGCCGCGCCCTTTCCCTCAACGCTGCGGAAGGCTTCGTGAAGCTTGTCGCCGACAAGGACAGCGGCCTCGTGCTCGGCGCCCACATCGCGGGCATCGAAGCGTCCAACATGATTTCCGAGCTCGGCCTCGCGATCGAGATGGGCGCTACGCTCGAGGACATCGCGCTGACAATCCACGCGCATCCGACGCTTGGCGAGATCACGCTGGACGCGGCGGAAGTCGCGCTCGGCCATCCGATCCATACGTTTGTCAAGTAAGATCGCGCTTTTCAGGCCGGCCCTTTCTGGGGCCGGCTTTTTTTATGGGCCGTCTAGCGGCTCAGCGAGCCGTGCCATTCGTTCTCCGTCCAGAGAAGGGGGGCTTTTGGACAGGCGAACCGCTGCGCGATCCGAGCCTTTCTCGACCGGGAGCCGGAAAGCGGGCCAGGGATAGGCGCATCGCTGTGCGAGCCGAGCCTTTCTCGACCGGGAGTCGGAAAGCGGGCTAGGGACAGGCGCATCGCTGTGCGAGCCGAGCCTTTCTCAACCGGGAGCCGGAAAGCGGGCTAGGGACAGGCGAACCGCTGCGCGAGCCGAGCCTTTCTCAACCGGGAGCTGGAAAGCGGGCCAGGGACAGGCGAACCGCTGCGCGAGCCGAGCCTTTCTCCGATTCCACTGGAAGCCGGATGCCCGGATTGCCCGACCTCCTATTCGGAGGCCATCCGTCTTCCAAGAGGACCGCTGCCGCTTCTTCGAAAGGCATCGTCTCGCTCCGCTTCGCCTTGTCCATCAGCTTCGCCTCTCCCGCATACTCGGGAGACGGCAGCTCGCTCGGCACTCGGCAGCATGAACGGGCGCTGCGGAAAGAGTCAGAAAGCAGCTCTCAACTTGCTGGAAAAGACCCAGGCTGAAACGACTTAGGCGCATATCGAAATCGTTCGCTCGTTCCAAAGAACGTTTGACTCCCTCGTCTCGACGAATGGAGGATCAACCGGTCGGAGTTGCGCGGAAAAACCGAGTAACTCGAGCAAGCAGGGGCGGAACCAGAAGGAGTTGCACGGAAAAACCGAGTAACTCGAGCAAGCAGGTGCCGAACCGGCCGGAGTTGCGCGGAAAAACCGAGTAACTCGGTCAAGCAGGAGCCGAAGCGGTCGGAGTTGCGCGGAAAAACCGAGTAACTCGGGCAAGCGGGAAGTTAAGTCCATATAATTGTGTAAAATGCTCCTGACCATAAAAAGGAAAGCCATGGTAGGACTCTCGGTTAGAATGGAAGTTGTCGAGACCAACATTCCAAGGAGAGTGCCTACACATGACTCCATACCAGATTACCGTAGATCAGGACATTTTGCACCAGCTGTTTATCGGAACCGATCGGGACGCGGGAGTGGCCCGCTTGCTGGAGACGGTGCTGAATCAGGTGCTGACAGCCCAGGCGACGGATCAGCTGGCGGCGCAGACATACGAGCGCACCAGCGAGCGCAAGGGCTATCGCAACGGCAGCTACGAGCGCGACGTCATTACCCGCGCGGGCAGCGTCACCTTGCGCGTCCCCCGGTTTCGGGACGGCTCCTTTTCCACCGAGCTTTTCGCCCGGTATCAGCGCAGCGAGCAAGCGCTGGTGCTCTCGCTCATGGAAATGGTCATCAACGGCGTGTCGACGCGCAAGGTGACCAAAATCACCGAGGAGCTGTGCGGAACCCAGTTCTCCAAGTCAACAGTCAGCCACCTGTGCAAGCAGCTGGACCCGGCTGTCCACGACTGGAACAACCGCTCTCTGGCCGACCACGCCTTCCCCTTCATCACCATCGATGCGATCTACGTGAAGGTCCGTGAAGAAGGCCGCATCTGTTCTCGAGGCGTTCTGGTGGGCTACGGCGTGAACGAGCAAGGCCGGCGTGAGATTCTGGGCCTGCGCGTCGACGACACCGAGTCGGAGGAGAGCTGGGGCGCCTACTTCCGCTGGCTGAAAGAGCGCGGCCTGCACGGCGTAGAGCTCGTCACGAGCGACTACCATGGCGGGCTGGTCAAGGCCATCGAGAAGGAGTTTCAAGGGGTCTCGTGGCAGCGGTGCCAGACGCACTTCATCAAGAACGTGCTGAACGCAGCGCCCAAAGCGCTCCAAAGCGAAATCAAGAGTCGCGTCCGATCGATCTTCGATGCGCCCGACATGAAGACGGCTCGTTCCTATCTCGAACAGACGCTTGAGGCGTATGCCGAGACAGCACCCAAAGCGATGAAAATACTGGAGGACGGGTTCGAGGACGCCGTCGCGGTGCTGGCCTTCCCGGAGGCCTACCGCGTGCGGCTGCGCACCTCCAACGGCATGGAGCGCCTGAACGGGGAGATCCGCAGGCGCGAGACGGTCATCCGCATCTTTCCCAATCGCGCTTCCGTCCTTCGCCTCATCGGAGCCATGCTCATGGAAGAGAACGAGTACTGGATGACGAAGAAGCCGTACATGGACATGACGGACTTCAAGGCGTGGAAGAAGCAGAAAGCCACTCAGGGCGCCGGCTCGGAGGAGCAGGAAACCAGCACCACCATGACGGAAGCGACGGACAGCCTTTAAACCCGATTCCATTTTCTACCGAGAAGTGTTTTTACACACAATTATGGACTTGACCCAAGCGGGAGCCGAACCGGCGGAGTTGCGCGGAAAAACCGTGTAACTGGAGCAAGCAGGGGCGGAACCAGAAGGAGTTGCACGGAAAAACCGAGTAACTCGGTCAAGCGTAGGCCGAAGCGGTCGGAGCTGTGAGGTCAATTCAAGTAACTCCGGCAGGCAGGCGTATCGGTTAGAGTCTAAAAGACGGGCTTGCAAGCGGCTGTAACCCGATTTGTTCGGGTTACAGCCTAAAAGACGGGCATGTGAGTAACTGTAAGCCGATTTATTCGGGTTGGAGCTTGAAAGACGGGTGTTCGAGCAGTTGTAACCCGATTTAATCGGGTTAGAGTCTGAAATACGGGCTTGCGAGAAACTCTAACCCGATTTATTCGGGTTGCAGTTTTTCCAGCTCGTTATTGAAGCTTTCGAAGGTTCTGGAAAATGCGATAAAAGAAATCCTGGGGGCATCGAGATCGGAACGAGTCACTACGAAGCGGAGCGAGGGTGGGTTCGGCATTAGCATCTAACTGATTTTATTGGTGACGGGCCTAGTGGTGATGAGCGAAGGCACCGAGCGAACTTAAAGAGCGAAACCAAAGAGCGAAGACGGACGGGGGCTCGTGGAGAAGCGTCAGCGGTTCCCTTGAAGGTCGGATTCCTTCCGCTTCGGAAGAGTACATTCAAAGGAATCTGGGCTTCAGGGAGATCGGAACGAGCCCCCGCTCCGCGAAGCGGATGCCGGTTTCAGTTTCCATTCGGCAAAGCGATAGCAGTTTCCGTTCTGCGCTACGCGATGCGGATGCAGCTTTCGGTCCTCAATGTGCGAGCAACGGATTTGCTTGCGTAAATCATTCAAGCGAGCCGTAGGCGAAGTGAAACCAAAAAGCGAAGACGGACGGGGGCTCGTGGAGAAGCGTCAGCGGTTCCCTTGAAGGCCGGATTCCTTCCGCTTCGGAAGAGTACATTCAAAGGAATCTGGGCTTCAGGGAGATCGGAACGAGTCCCCGCTCCGCGAAGCGGCTGTGGATTCGAATGCCGGATTCGGATTCCGGTTCCGGCATTCCGAGTCCCGCTGATTTTGTTCCGCACGAAGAGACAAATAAGAGACAAACGAGCCTTTAAGATGGTAAACTAACAGAAAGGTTCGCGAGATAGAGGGGCATCAGGCCGTTCGGCCGGTCCTGAGCTAGGGGGTAACCGATGAAAAATTATTTGGAGCTGCTGCAGGATATCCTGGACAACGGGACGGAGCGTTCCGATCGAACGGGAACCGGCACGATCGCCGTATTCGGTCGGCAGCTGCGGTTCGACTTGTCCAAGGGCTTTCCGCTCGTCACGACGAAGCGGGTACATGTCAAATCGATCATCCACGAGCTGCTCTGGTTTCTGAGCGGCGAGACGAACGTGAAGTACCTGCAGGAGAACGGCGTCCGCATCTGGAACGAATGGGCGGACGAGAACGGAGATCTCGGCCCGGTGTACGGCTCGCAGTGGCGCGCATGGGAAGGCAAGGACGGCCGCGTCCATGACCAGATCGCTGCGGTCGTCGAGTCGATTCGCACGAATCCGGACTCGCGCCGCCATATGGTGAGCGCCTGGAACGTCGGCGAAGTCGACGGCATGAAGCTGCCGCCTTGCCATTTCGTGTTCCAGTTCCAGGTCAGCGGAGGCAAGCTGAACTGCATGTTCACGATGCGCTCCTCGGACACGTTCCTCGGCTTGCCGTTCAACATCGCCCAGTATGCGATGCTGACGCATATGATCGCGCAGCAATGCGATCTGGAGCCCGGAGAGCTCATTTATTCCGGAGGCGACGTGCATATTTATGCGAATCATCTCGAGCAGGTCAAGCTGCAGCTGACGCGCGAGCCGCATCCGCTGCCGCAGCTCGTGCTGAAGCGCAAGCCGGCGAGCATCTTCGACTACCGCTACGAGGACTTCGAGATCGTCGGCTACGAGCATCATCCGACGATCAAGGCCGAGGTGTCGGTATGAGGATCACGATGATCGCGTGCATGGACCGCGATCGGCTGATCGGGCGCGGCAACGACCTGCCGTGGAAGCTGCCGGAGGACATGCGCTTTTTCAAGGAGCAGACGATGGGCAAGCCGGTGCTGATGGGACGCAAGACGTTCGAGTCGTTCGGCAGCCGTCCGCTGAAGGGCAGGCGCAATCTGCTGCTGACCCGCGGCGGCGGCGAGGCACCGGATGGCGTGGAGCTGTTCCGGACGCCGGAGGAGGCGCTGCAAGCCGTCGCCGGCGAGCAGGAGCTGATGGTCATCGGCGGCGAGCAGATCTACCGTCTGCTGCTCGGCCGCGCGGACCGTCTGCTGCTGACGGAGATCGACCGCTCCTACGGAGGCGGCGACGCTTACTTCCCTGAGCTGCCGGACGGCGAGTGGGAGCTCGCGGATTCCGCGGCCGGTCTCGAAAAAGGACCGGCAGGCGAGACCTACGCCTTCCAAACGTATATTCGAACAGCGCCTGCGCGCAATTCGTAATCTCTATGCCGCTGTTATGCGACAAAGTGCAAATGATTGTACGCATACTCCATTATGCTAAGTTGTGAAACAATGCTACGATGTTGTACAAAGTATGCGCTGGAATGCAATATTATGTAGCGACGCATCGGGTCTTGCATCCGAAGAACGGTGACAGAGAGACGGAGCGGGACCTAAAGGATGGAGGAATGGGGAAAGATGTCGACACCAACTGGGTTCATGGAATATAAACGCGAGCTGCCGGCAGACCGCAGTCCGCTGGAAAGAATCAAGGATTGGGACGAGTTCCACAAGCATTTGCCGGACGATCAGCTTCGGACGCAAGGCTCCCGCTGCATGGACTGCGGCACCCCGTATTGCCATACGGGCATGGAGCTGGCCGGAGGGGCGTCGGGCTGCCCGGTCAACAACCTGATTCCCGAGTGGAACAACCTCATCTATCGCGGCTTGTGGCGCGAGGCGCTGGAGCGCCTGCACAAGACGAACAATTTCCCGGAATTCACCGGACGCGTCTGTCCGGCGCCATGCGAGGGCTCGTGCACGGTCGGCCTCATCGGCGATGCCGTCACGATCAAGACGATCGAGCAGGCAATCATCGACCGCGGCTTCGACGAGGGCTGGGTCGTACCGCAGCCGCCTCAGCTCCGCACGGGCAAAAAGGTCGCCGTCGTCGGCTCCGGACCTGCCGGCATGGCTTGCGCCGCGCAGCTCAACAAGGCCGGCCACACGGTGACGGTGTACGAGCGCGCGGACCGCATCGGCGGCTTGCTGACGTACGGCATCCCGACGATGAAGCTCGACAAGGGGATCGTGCAGCGGCGAGTCGACCTGCTCGAAGCCGAGGGCGTCGACTTCGTGACGAATACGGAGATCGGCAAGGATATCGCGGCCGAGGAGCTGCTGGCAGGCTTCGACGCGATCGTCCTGTGCGGCGGCGCGACGAAAGCCCGCGGCGTCGACATCGAAGGCTCCGATCTGAACGGCGTGCATATGGCGATGGACTACCTGAACGGCACGATCAAGAGCTACCTCGACTCCGGCCTGGAGGACGGCAACTACATCTCCGCCAAGGACAAGGACGTCATCGTCATCGGCGGCGGCGATACCGGCACGGACTGCGTCGCGACGGCTCTGCGCCACGGCTGCAAGTCGGTCACGCAGTTCGGCACGCATGCCAAGGCCCCGCTGCAGCGCGATTCGATCACGAATCCGTGGCCGCAGTTCCCGAACGTGTACACGCTGGACTATGCCCACGAAGAAGCGAAGGCGCTGTACGGCGAAGACCCGCGCGCGTTCTCCGTCCTGACCAAGAAGTTCGTCGGCGACGAGAACGGCCAGCTCAAGGAGCTCCACACCGTCCAGATCGAACGGATCGTCGACGAGACCGGCCGCAAGATCTACAAAGAGATTCCCGGCACGGAAAAGGTCTGGCCGGCGGATCTCGTGTTCATCGCGGTCGGCTTCGAAGGGCCGGAGAACACGCTTGTGCAGGCGTTCGAGGTCGAGCAGGACCGCCGCACGAACGTCAAAGCCCGCTACGGCGAATACCGGACGAGCGTCGACAAGGTGTTCGCCGCCGGGGATATGCGCCGCGGCCAGAGCCTTGTCGTCTGGGCGATCAACGAGGGGCGCGAGGCGGCTCGCGAGGTCGACAAGTATTTGATGGGAAGCAGCATGCTTCCTTGATTCGGAGCCTATTCTGCAAGCGCCTGAGCGATCGGGCGCTTTTTCCCGTTCCGGCGAGGAATCGCTTTCAGGTAAAGAACGGGTAACGAAAACAAGAGATGGATGTTGTTGCGGGCCGAAAGGGCTCGGATAATAAAGGCAGATCTCTGTCCATTCTTCCTTGAAAGGGGCTGCAGCAGGTGAAGGTCGCGAGTCGGAGCAAAGGAAAGCTGGGACTGGCTGCGCTTGCGCTGCTTCAGGTGTTGCTGTCATGCGACGCCAATTCGAATGGAACCGTAAAGCCTGTCGCTTCGGAAGAGCCGACGGAAGGGAGCGAGCCGCTTCCGATCGAGCTGAGCTTCGTCCGCATGACCGAGGACGACCTGATCCTGAAGCTGCCGGGAGAAACGCTCGAGGACAACCGCTGGACCCGTTTGTATGAAGACGAGCTAGGCATACGCATCCGCTACGAATGGGTATCCAAAGGAGATCTCTATGACCAGAAGCTGGGAGGTGCGCTCGCTTCCGGAGCGATTCCGGATGTCGTCAAGGTCAATGCGGAGCAGCTGCGGACGCTCCACAACGAAGGCTTGATCCAGGAGCTGACGGAGGTCTATGACCAATATGCCTCGCCATTCACCAAAACGATTCTGAACCAGGAAGGCAGCGCCCCGTTCCAACGGGCGACGATCGACGGCAAGCTGATGGCGATCCCGGCTACGGGCTCGTCGATCGAGGGCGCGAAATACATCTGGATCCGCAAGGACTGGCTGGATCGGCTGGAGCTGGATCCGCCGCGAACGATGAACGATCTGCTGGAAATATCGAAAGCGTTTACAGAAAGAGATCCGGACGGAAACGGCCGCGACGATACGTACGGCATCGCCCTGACCCGCAGCCTGCTGGCGCCTCTGATGGGAATCAGCGGACTGCTGGCCGGCTATGAGGCCTATCCGACGATGTGGCTCGAGGACAAGGACGGCCAGCTCGTCTACGGCGGCATCCAGCCGCAAATGCGGGAAGCGCTCCTGGTGCTGCAGCGGCTGTACAAGGACGGGCAGATCGATCCGGAGTTCGGCTTCAAAAACAGCGTGCAGGAAGAGAAGCTGATCGCAGACGGCAAGATCGGCCTGTTTTATGGCGAGCAGTGGGGCTCGTTCCTCGCGCAGGCGAGCCGCTCCAAGGAGCGGGACTCGGACTGGCAAGCCTACCCGATCGTATCGGCGACGAGCGAGCCGGTCCGGGTGCCGCTTCCGCTAGGCACCTATCAATACTTGGCCGTACGCAAGGACTACCCCCATCCGGAAGCGCTGATCAAGCTGCTCAACCTTCATCTGGAGAAAAACTGGGGCGAGACGGCCGAATATGAGAAGTATTACAGCACGCCGCAGCCGGTATGGAAGCTGTCGCCCGTCACGCCGTACCCGGCGCTCAAAAATCTCGAGGCTTTCCGGCAGCTGGAGCAGTTCCGCAGCACGGGAGACCGCTCCGTCCTAAAGGCGGAAGCGAAAGCGATCCAGAAGTATATCGAGATCTACGAAGCGGGCAAGGAAAACCGCGATGCGGGCTGGGGTTGGAAAAAGACGTACGGGCCGGACGGCGCCTTTTCGATCCTGGAGCAGTATATCCGGAACGACCAGCTGCTGTACGAGCGTTTTCTCGACCGCAGACATCGACGATGATCGAAAAGCAGTCCGTGCTGTACAACTTGCAGATCGAGACGTATGCGAACATCATCCTGGGCCGCCCGATCGAGGAGTTCGATCGGTTCGTCCAGGATTGGAACAGCCTGGGGGGAGAGAGGATGACGAGGGAAGTAAACGAGTGGCTCCGGCAATCGAACGCGCCTTGAACCGGCCGCCCAAGGACATGTCGCCGTCAATCAGACTGGCCGCCCTGCTGGCGGAGCGGCCGCAACGGAGGGTTCAGCTTGTTTCGATTCCCGGTCAACTCCATCCGCAACTCCATCTTCATCCGGCTCGTCCTGACTTATCTGTCCGTCATCCTGCCCATTCTGGCGCTCGGCGTCTACCTGTACCACTGGAGCGCGAAAAATGCCCGCGAGGAAATCTCGCGGGCGACAACGACGCAGCTGTCCTATTATATGGAAGACTTGAACCGCGAGATCGAGTGGCTTGAAATCCAGCAGTACGATCTCGTCCAGGACAACGAGCTGAACCAGCTGGCCGTCGCCTGGGAAAAGATGAACGGCGTGGAGCGGACGGCGGGCATGAACTATTTGATCCAGCGCCTGACCTCGATCAAGAACAGCAGTCCGTACATCAAGGACGTGTACGTCCATCTGCATTCGATCCGCAAGACGGTGTCCGCAGCGCATGATGTGTACGAGTTCCAGCAGGGCAGCTTCGACGATCTGCTAGCCTCGCTCGGCAAGGAGAAGACGAGGCTCATCACCTGGCAGCAGACCTTCCATCTGCGGGCGTCGAAGGCCAGCGGAGAAGCGGGGGGCAAGCCGCTGTTCATCGTCCAGATCGTGCTTGATGCCGAGCGTCTGAAGGAGTCGATGAAACAGCTCAATTCCTACGAAGAGAGCGGCTCGTTCGTCATGGACGACAGATCTTCGTTCGCGATCGCGAGCGATCCCGGCTCGAGCGAGATGATGAGGCAATCCGCCGCGCTCGCCCGAAGCTCGTCCGCAAGCGCGTTCCGGCTCGAGCTGGACGGGAAGGAGTACCAGTTCAACAAAGTCAGCTCCGCCAAGCTGGGGCTGACGGGCTTCATCTATATGCCCGCCGAGACGGTCGCCAAGCCGCTGAGCAAATTCGAGGTCTGGGCCTGGCTGTTCGCGGCGGCAACGCTGATGACGATCCTCATTTACGCCTATTCCACCTATCGATTCGTGCACAAGCCGTTGCTGCTTCTCGTACAGAGCTTCAGAAGGATGGAGGGCGGTGCCTTGGACAGTCCGATCGAGCATGAGCAGAAAGATGAGTTCGGCTATCTGTACCATCGGTTCAACCACATGCTGAAAAAGCTGCAGATGCTGATCGATCAGGATTTCAAGCAGAAGCTGATGATGCAGAAGGCGGAGCTCAAGCAGCTGCAGTCGCAGATCAATCCGCATTTCCTCTACAACAGCTTTTTCATCCTCAACTCGCTCGCGCGCACGGGAGATACGGACCGGATCGAGCAGTTCACGAACATGCTGGGCGAATACTTCCGCTTCATCACGCGCAGCGGAGCGGATCTTGTGCCGCTGGCCGAGGAGACGCGGCATTCCCGCATGTATACCGAGATCCAGGAGCTGCGCTTCTCCAGGCGGATCGCGGTCGAGTTCGGCGAGCTGCCGGAGACGATGCGGACGATCAGCGTGCCGCGGCTGATCATCCAGCCGATCATTGAAAATGCGTACGAGCACAGCCTGGAGAAGGTGACCGAGGAGGGGCTGCTGCGCGTATCGTTCGAGCGGGAAGAGGACGAGGCGCGCATCGTCGTCGAGAACAACGGCGAGCCGATCGGGGAGAGCCTGCTCGAGGAGCTGCGCCGGCGGCTCGACAGCTCTTCGGACTCGTATGAAATGACCGGAATGATCAACATCCACCGGCGGATCCTGCTCACCTACGGGGAAGGCAGCGGCCTCAGCCTGTCGCGAAGCGAGCTGGGCGGACTGAAGGTTGCGATCCGCATCAGGCTGAAGGAGACGGTATGAAATGCTTAGGCTGCTGATCGTAGACGACGAAGAGATCATCACTGACGGCTTGTACGAGGTGTTCCGCATGCGGATGCCGGACCGCCTGGACGTATGCAAGGCTTATTCCGGCAAGGAGGCGCTGGAGTGGCTGAAAAGGACGCGTTTCGACATCGTGATGACGGACATCAGCATGCCCGGCATGAGCGGCCTGGAGCTGTCGGAGGAGATCCAGCTGTACTGGCCGCGCTGCCGGATCGTCTTTCTGACCGGCTACAGCGAATTCGACTACGCCTACAAGGCGATCCAGATGCCGCGCGCCCGCTACTTGCTCAAGACCGAGGGATTCGGCAAGGTGATCGAGGTCATCGAGGAGGTGGTCGCCGAAGTCGACGAGAGCAGCCAGATCGGCTCGCTCGTCGAGCTGTCGCGCGAGCAGCTCTATGCGCTCGAGGTGATGGAGCAGGCCGAGTTCATCCGCCATCTGCTCCAAGACAGCGGCACGCATGCGAGCGACCGCGAGGCGTTCGCCGCGGAGCTCCGCAAGGCGGGGCTCAAGCTCGATCCGCAGCAGCAGGTCTATGTGGTGGCCGGGCAGCTGGCGTATCCGGACGATAGCGGATACAGCGTCCGCAGCGGCCTGCTGCGCACGGCGGAGCGGATCTGGGACTCGTTCCTGGCGGAGCAGAGCCGCCGCGCGGGCATCGTCGAGAAGCAGGGCGAGCTGGTCTGGCTGCTGCAGCCAGCCGTTCCGCTCGAGCGCCAGTTCGACGGCTACTTCGCGCGTTATCTGGAAGGGATGCTGGAGCTGATCCAGGAAGCCTGCCAGAAGCAGCTCGGCTTGACGGCCGCTTTTGCGCTGGGCGGCAGTCCATCGGAGTGGCGGTCGGTCACGCCGCAGGCGGCCCGGCTGCGCCAGCTGCTCCAGGTCAAGCTGTCCGGACGCATGGCGGCCGTGCTGATCGACCGCTTCGAGCCGGATGAAGCCGACGGCGGCAAGGACGACCTCAAGCTGCCGCAGCGAACGGAGCTGCTCGCGGCCCATTTGGAAGCCGGCCGCAGGGAGCTCTTTTTTGAAGCGTTTCACGAGCTTGCGGACGGCCTGCTGGATGCGCAGATCCAGGTCGAGCGCGCCGTCGAGGGCTACTATTCGGTCGCCCTCCTGCTGCATGCGGCAATCCAGCGCTGGGGACTCGGGCGCGACATCGGCGACTGCCGCAAGCTGCTGCGGCTCGATGAGCATGCGTCGATGAAGGAGGCGGCCGCGTACTTGCGCGAGCTGGCCGGCCGCCTGTTCGAGCTGAAGCATCGCAGCGAGATCGCCCGCGCCTCCAGCGTCATCGACCGCATCTGCCGCTACATCGAGACGCATCTGGAGGAGGATCTGTCGCTCGTCCGGCTGGCCGAGATCAACTATTTCAACCCATCGTATCTGTCCCGCTTCTTCAAGCAGGAGAGCGGGATGAACCTGTCCGAGTACATCGATGGCTGCCGGCTGAAAAAAGCGAAGGAGCTGCTGCGGAACGGAGAGCTCAAAATCCGCGAGGTCGCCGGCTCGGTCGGCTATGAAGCCGCTCACTCGTTCACGCGCTTCTTCAAAAAATCGACCGGACTGACGCCGCAGGAATACCGCGACAGCCTGCAGGCCCGCTGAGCGGAGCCGCTTGCAGGCGAGGCGCAATTTTTCAAGCAGGAGCAGGAGCAGCAGCAGCAGGTCCACATTCAAAGGAGGTCCAGCATGAGTCAACCGGAAACGAAACGAGCGGAGCCTTCCGCTCGGAGGCCGCTTGCGCAGGCGGTCGGCAAGACGCCGCCGAACGGCAATCCGCTCGTCGCCCATCGCTTCGGAGCGGATCCGTATGCGCTTGTCCATGGCGGACGGGTCTATTTGTACATGACCAACGATATTCTGGAACGCGACGAGCAGGGAAACGCGAAGGACAATACGTATGGACGGATCGACCGGATCGGCATCCTTTCTTCCGACGATCTGGTCAACTGGACCGATCATGGAGAGGTCCATGTCGCCGGCAAGGACGGAGCCGCCGTCTGGGCCACCCAGTCGTGGGCGCCGGCCGCAGCGTGCAAGATGATCGGCGGCAAGGAACGCTTCTTCCTTTATTTTGCGAACAATGCGAGCGGCATCGGCGTGCTGGAGGGCGATTCGCCGACCGGTCCGTGGACCGATCCGCTCGGCGAGGCGCTGATCGCCCGTTCGACGCCGGGCGTGGAGGACGTGACCTGGCTGTTCGATCCGGCCGTGCTGGTGGAGGAGGACGGAAGCGCCTATATCTATTTTGGCGGAGGCATCCCCGAAGGGCGGGCACAGTGGCCCGATACGGCGCGGGTCATGAAGCTCGGCGACGACATGACGAGCGTCGTCGGCACGGCGCAGCCGATCCGGGCGCCGTATCTGTTCGAGGATGCGGGCATCAACAAGCGCGGCGGCGTCTATTATTTCTCCTACTGCTCGAACTTCCATCCGGGAGAGCGCGAGGAGGGCAGCCCTCCTGCCGGAGAGATCGCCTACATGACGAGCGGCAGCCCGACCGGGCCTTGGACGTACGAGCGCTCGATCCTCCGAAACCCGTCGGCGTTTTTCGGCGTCGGCGGCAACAACCATCACGCGATGTTCGAGTTCGCAGGCAGCTGGTATATGGCATACCATGCGCAGACGCTGTCCAAGGCGATGGGCGTGCCGCTGGGCTATCGCTCGACGCATCTGAATCGGGTGGAGTTCGACGAGAATGGAGCCATCCGCGAGATTCAGGCCGATCTTGCCGGCGTGCCGGCAGTCAAGGCGCTGAATCCGTATGTCCGCACGAGCGGAAGCACGTCGGCCTGGACGGCAGGCGTCTCGATCGGCCCCGCTCCTCGCCTGGCCGGAGCACGAGCGGCCGCCGCCAGCGAGGACGGCGGCTGGATCGGGCTTGCCGGAGCCGACTTCGGCGCCGGAGCGTCCGCCTTCGCCGCGACCGTACGCAGCGATGGCGCGGCCGGGACGATCGAGCTGCGGCTGGACCAGCCGGACGGCGCGCTGATCGGCCGGCTGGAAGTGCCGGCAGAGGAAGAGGGAGAGGGAGAGTGGCGCGTGCGGTCGACGGCCGTTGCGGGAGCGGACGGCGTGCATGACTTGTATCTCGTATTCCGCGGCGAGCCGGATGCGCCGCTGCTGCGGCTGCTGGATTGGCAATTCAGCGAATGATTCGACCTGGACCAAGGACGCGCGCAGCGCTTCCTTGGTTTTTTTGCGGCGTGACGCGGCCCAACTTCTATAATCCGTAAGGTCTTTCGCTGTCCATTGACCGATTGTCGGGCTGGAGGAGCCGGTCTACACTCGAAGAGGAACATCCCAGCCGATTCGGTTGAATCCAACTTGAGGGGGTATGCCGATGCAGAACGAATCGCTGCCGGCAGCAGGAGCGCCGATCCTGCGCGCGGAGGGCATCAAGCGGGTGTTCGGCAAAGGGGCTCAGGCGTTCACGGCGCTGGCGGACATCGATCTGGAGCTGCCGGAAGGTTCGATGGTGGCGCTGCGGGGGCGCTCGGGCTCCGGCAAGACGACGCTGCTCAATATTTTAGGCTCGCTCGACGAGCCGACCGAGGGCAAGGTATTCCTGCGGGATCGGGAGCTGACCGGGCTCTCGGGAGCCGAGCGAAGCGCGGTCCGCCGCAAGGAGATCGGGCTCGTCTTCCAGTCGTTCGGCCTGATCCCGCTCATGTCCGCGTATGAGAACGTCGAGTTCGGACTCCGCATCGCCGGCGCGCCCAAGGCCGGGAACAAAGAGGCGGCGGAGCAGGCGCTGGAGCGGGTCGGATTGAAGGAGCGGATGAAGCATCGCCCGACCGAGCTGTCCGGCGGAGAGCAGCAGCGTGTCGCGATCGCCAGGGCGATCGCCCACAAGCCGAGCCTGCTGATCGCCGACGAGCCGACGGCGGAGCTTGACAGCGTGATGGGCCTGCAGGTGATGCAGGTTTTCCGGGATCTCGTCCGCCGCTCCGGGATGACGATCCTCATGACGACGCATGATCCCGGCATGATGGAGCTCGTCGATGATGTCATTGCATTGGAGGATGGTCGAATTGATTCGAAAACGGCCCGTCAAGCCCGCCAAGCCTGAGCGCTCGCCGCGGCAGCGGATTGCCGCGCTCGGGCTGCTGTCGGCGCTCGCCCTGTCCGGCTGCTCGCTGCTTCCGGTCGAGGAGACGACGCTTCAGCCGCCGCTCGTGCAGCCGGCCGAGGAAGCGCTCGATCTCGTCGAAGCGGCCCGCGGCAGCATCCAGACCTCGCTCAAGGGCAACGCGACGTTCGTGTCCGCGGACACGAAAGCGCTGTCGTTCAAGGACGCCGGCACGCTGAGGTCGATCGCGGTCAAGCTCGGCCAGCAGGTGAAGGCCGGCGAGCTGCTCGCCGAGCTCGAGACCGGCGACCTGGAGCTGCAGACGCGGCTGCAGCGCCTGAACGTCGAGCGGGCCGAGCTGCTCTACAGCCAGGCTCGCGCCTCGCAGGCCAGCTCGACCGACCTGCGCCTGCGCGAGATCGATCTGGAGCGCGAGCGGCTGTCGCTGGAGGCGATGGAAGAAAGGCTCGGCAAGTCGAAGCTGCTCGCGCCGATCGCCGGCACGATCATTTTCGCGGAGACGCTCCAGACCGGCGACCGGGTGAACGGCTATCAGCCGATCCTGACCGTCGCGGACCAGGCCGACATGCAGCTGACGTACTCCGCGTCCAGCAGCAAGGATGTCGCGGCCGTCGAGACCGGCATGCCGGTCTCGCTGACCTACAAGGGCAAGAGCTACACCGGCAAGGTGCTGCAGGCGCCGGGCAACGTGCCGGCCGGAACCGATCCGGCCAAGGCGGAGAAAAACGCCGTCACGCTCTACATCGGCATCGACGATCCGCCGGCGGGCATTCAGGTCGGGCACAGCGCGCAGCTCGAGATCCAGCTGCAGAAGCGCGACAACGCGATCGTGCTGCCGCGCGCGGCGCTCCGCACCTATATGAACCGCTTCTACGTGCAGGTCGCGGAAGGGGAGCGCCGCAAGGAAGTGGACGTCGAGGTGGGCCTCATGACGCCGACGGAAGTCGAGATCGTCAAAGGGCTGCAGGATGGCCAGCAGGTCATCCTGAACAATTGATGGCTCCTGCGCGGCTGGCTGCGGCTCGGCGGAGGGCTTCGAAGACGAGGTGGCGCGGATGGCACTAGGGACGATGATCCTTCGCAAGATGGCAAGCAACAAATGGCTGCAGCTGAACCTGTGGTTCGGGCTGACGCTGTGCGTCGCGCTGTTCAGCTCCATGCCGCTGTACTCGGACGCGATTCTGCAGCGGACGCTGCAGCGGGAGCTGCAGCTCGTGCAGGGCGAGAGCTCGGCGTATCCGGGCTATGTCCGCATCCGGACTACCGTCTCGTCCACGAAGATGGACGACAAGACGATCCAGGCGATCGGCCGCGCCGACCGCTTCGTGCGGACGATCCCGGAGCGGACGGGGCTGCCCGCGCAGGCGTTTTACGAGCAGCGGTTCACGCCCAAGCTGAAGGTATACGGCGCGGATGCGTCCGAGCAGGAGAAAAAGACGCAAAAGACGGCGGGGGCGTTCGCCTCGCTGTCCGGCCTGGAGCAGCGGGTGCGGATCGTCGAAGGACGCCTTCCGGCGGACCGGCAGGATGGCGCGTTCGAGGCGCTGGTGACGGAGAGGTTCCTGAACTCGGTCAAGCGGAGCCTGGGGGAGGAGCTGATCGCGGAGGCGCCGGACAAGACGCCGCTGCGGGTCGTGCCGGTCGGGCTCGTGGCGACGTCGGCCGACGCGGATCCCTATCTTCCCTACTTGACGGAACAGGCCGAGAACAGCCTGCTCCTTCCGTTCGAGACGTTCGAGCGCGAGTTCACCGCAGGCGGCAAGGTGCGGGTCGCGGAGCTGGAGTGGCGCTACGCCCTCGACTATGCGCAGCTGTCGATCGGCGGGATCGACCGCTTCCTCGAAGCGGCGACCGACATCAAGCGCTACTTCCGCGGTCGTCTCGGCGCCGAGGAGGTGAACGTGCCGGCGACCGCGACCGTCGCTTCGTACGCCGGCAAGCAGGCCCGGCTGGACGTGACGATGCTGTCGCTTTATTCGCCGGTCATGCTCATGCTCGCCTTTTACCTCTACATGGCGGCGAACCTCGTCATCGGCCGGCAGAAGACCGAGATCGCCGTCCTGCGCAGCCGCGGCGCCAGCCGCGCGCAGATCATGGCCGCCTATGCGGCGGAGAACATGCTGCTCGGCGCGGCCGCGCTGGCGGTCGGACCGTTCGTCGGCGTCGGATTCACCAAGCTGCTCGGGGCGTCGGGCGGATTCCTCGAGTTCGTGCAGCGCTCGGCGCTGGAGGTCAGCCTGACGAGCGGCAGCTACCGGATCGCGGCGCTTGCCGTCGGCGGGGCGATCCTGCTCGTGCTTTTTCCCGCCTTTCTGGCGACCCGCGTCGATATCGTGGCGCACAAGCAGCGCAGCGCCCGCCAACCGCGGATGTCGTTCTGGCACAAGACCGGCATCGATCTCGTGCTGATCGCTCTGGCGGGGTACCTGCTCTACAACTTCGGCAAGCGTCAGGAGGATCTGAAGCGGCTCGCGCTTGACCAGGACGCGCTCCAGATCGATCCGCTGCTGTTCCTGATGCCGGCGATGTTCGCGCTTGGCGGGGGGCTGCTGCTGCTGCGCGTCTATCCTTGGCTCCTCCATCTGCTCTATCGGGCCGGCCGCCGCTGGTGGCCGCCGTCGCTGTACCATACGCTCGTGCAGATCAGCCGCTCCTCCGGCCAATACTTGACGATCCAGGTGTTCCTCATCATGACGGTGTCGACCGGACTGTTCAGCGCCAATGCGGCCCGTACGATCAACGACAATATGGAAAGCAAGATCCGCTATGCGGCAGGCGCCGATATCGCGCTGACGACCCGCTGGGCAAACGATGCCCCGCCGCCGGCGATGGCCGGAGCGGAGCCGGGACCGGAAGCGGCGGCCAGCTCCGGGACGGACCGCAGAGTCCAGTATACGGAGCCGCCGTTCGAGCCGTTCGCCGATCTGGAGGGAGCCGCATCGGCCGCCAAGGTGTTCCGGAGCGACAAGGCGCGCTTCGCCGCCGGAAAGACGAGCGGGAAAACGACGCTGATGGGCATCGAGACGAAGTCGTTCGGCGAGACGGCGTGGATGAAAGACGGATTGCTGGAGCATCCGATCAACAGCTACCTGAACCTGATCGCGCCGAATCCGAAGGCGGTGCTCATTTCCCGCTCGCTCGCCGACAAGGCGAAGGCGAAGCCGGGCGATGCGATCCGCCTCTCCTGGGACGGGCTCGACCAGGCGGCGTTCACGGTGTACGGCATCGTCGACTACTGGCCGAGCTGGAGTCCGCTTCAAAGCGGAGAGCCCGGCAAGGAGGAGCTTCCCTATCTGGTCGTGGGCCATCTGAGCGCGATCCAGAACCGGCTGGCCGTCGAGCCGTACGAGGTGTGGCTCAAGCTGGCCGACGGAGCGGCCAGCCAGGACATCTACGACGAGCTTGCCGCGCAGAAGCTGAGCATCTCCGGACTGACCGACGCGAACCGGCAGCTAGCCGTCTCGAACAACGATCCGTTCCGGCTCGCGATCAACGGCGTCATGACGCTCGGCTTCGTCATCTCGATGCTGATCTGCTTCTTCGGCTTCCTCCTGTTCTGGCTGCTCACGCTTTCGGGCCGCACGCTCCAGTACGGCGTGCTCGGAGCGATGGGCATCCCGTTCCGGCAGATCATCCTCATGCTCGTCAGCGAGCAGCTGCTCACCTCGGGGGCGGCGGCGGTGATCGGAGTGCTCATCGGAGGCTGGTCCAGCGAGCTGTTCGTCCCGATGTTCGAGATGTCGTTCGCGACGACGGCGCAGGTGCCTCCGTTCACGGTCGTCTACCGGCTCGCCGATTACTTGCAGCTCTACAGCCTCGTCGGCATCACGCTGGCCGTCGGCCTGCTCGTGCTGGGCTGGCGGCTGTCGCGGATCCGGATCGCGCAGGCGCTCAAGCTGGGAGAGGAGTAAGCGATGATCCATTGCGAAGGACTGGTCAAGATCTTCAAGACCGCCGACCTCGAGGTCGTGGCGCTGCAAGGCCTCGACCTGATCGTCGAGCAAGGGGAGCTGATGGCGATCATCGGCAACTCCGGAAGCGGCAAATCGACGCTGCTCAACATGCTGGGAGGGCTCGACAAGCCGTCCGCCGGCAAGCTGCTCGTCGCCGGACGGCCGCTGCTGTCCTGCGGCGAGAAGGAGCTGGTGAAGTACAAGCGGGAGACGGTCGGATTCGTCTGGCAGAACAATGCCCGCAATCTCATTCCTTATTTGACGACGCTGGAAAATGTCGAGCTACCGATCCTGCTTCGCGGCAAGCGGCGGCGCGAGCGCGCGCTCGGGCTGCTGGAGGCGGTCGGCCTCGGCCATCGGGTGAAAAACAGGCTCAGCGAGCTGTCCGGAGGAGAGCAGCAGCGCGTCGCGATCGCGATCGCGCTGGCCAACGAGCCGAAGCTGCTGCTCGCTGACGAGCCGACGGGCTCGCTCGACAGCAGGACGTCCGAGCAGGTGCTCGACTTGTTCCGCTCGCTCAACCGCTCGCTCGGCATCACGATCGTCATCGTCACCCATGACCCGGCGCTTGCCCGCAAGGTAGACCGGGTTGTGCAGATCCGGGACGGCAAGACGTCGGCGGAGATGATCCGGAAGGCATCCTATGCCGAGGAGCCGGCGCTGCCGAGCGCGGACGAGGCGGAGGAGGACAGCCATACGGAGTATGCCGTGCTCGACAAGGCCGGCCGCCTGCAGATACCGACAGGCTTGCTGGAGGCGGACGGCTTCAAGGACTGCGGCAAGGTGCGCGTCGAGCTGGAAGAGGGACGGATCGTGCTTTACCCGCCGGATGAGGCGGGATGACGGATGGCGCCTGAAACCGGCGCGCCCAATCGAAGAAAGGTGGAATCCAGCCATGGCCGGCACGGAGAGGAACATCGCGGAGGGCTCGCTCGCCCGCGCGTTCGAAAAGGACTTTTATATCGGCGCGGCCGTCAGCTCGCGCACGATCGTCAGCCAGAAGGAGCTGCTGATCGGGCAGTACAACAGCTTGACGGCTGAAAATGAAATGAAGTTCGCAAGCGTGCACCCGCAGGAGCGGACGTACACGTTCGAGGAGGCCGACCGGATCGCGGACTTCGCCCGCGAGCATGGAATGAAGCTGCGCGGACATACGCTCGTCTGGCACAACCAGACGCCGGACTGGGTGTTCGAGGACGGGCAGGGCGGCGAGGCCGGACGGGAGCTGCTGCTGGAGCGCATACAGGCCCATATCGAGAAGGTCGTGGGCCGCTATTCGGAAACGGTCTATGGCTGGGATGTCGTCAATGAAGCGGTGACGGACGAAGGCGAGGCGCTGCTGCGCCCGTCGCGCTGGCTGAAGGGCATCGGAGAGGACTACATCGCGCAGGCGTTCCGCTTCGCGCATGCGGCGGACCCGAACGCGCTGCTGTTTTACAACGACTACAACGAATGCAATCCGGGCAAGCGCGACAAGATCTGCCGGCTCGTGCGCAGCCTGCTGGACGAGGGGGCGCCGATCCACGGCATCGGCCTGCAGGCGCACTGGAATGTGCAGGATCCGCCGCTCGGCGACATTCGCGCCGCGATCGAGGCCTATGCCGCGCTCGGCCTGCAGCTGCAGATTACGGAGATGGACGTATCGGTATTTACGTTCCAGGACCGGCGCGCGGATCTCGCGGAGCCGACCGCGGAGATGCTGCGGCTGCAGGAGCAGCGGTACCGCCAGTTTTTCGACCTGTTCCGCGAGTACAGCGGCACGATCACCGGCGTCACGTTCTGGGGGGCGGCCGACGACTATACGTGGCTGGACGATTTTCCGGTGCGGGGGCGCAAAAACTGGCCGCTGCTGTTCGACGAGCGGCAGCGGCCGAAGGCGGCGCTGCGCGCCGTGCTCGGCACGGATCGGACTTGAGGGTTCAGGAGGAGAAGGGGGCAGCGCGGCCAGGTCGATCGGACCTGGCCGCGCTGCCCCTTGCTCGTTCTTCCGCATTCCGGCGCTGCTCGCGATAGACGCGACGGACGTCCGCAGCTTCTTCCGCGTTCCGGCGCTGCGCGCTGCGGCCTGCTCCGGGCAATTCCGCAGCGCCGTCAGGCCGAATCGATCAGCTGCTTGCGGTATTCGTTGGCGCTCGCGCCGGTATACGCCTTGAAATTCTTGTAGAACCAGTCGATTTCGGTGTAGCCGACCCGCCTGGCGATTTCATAGATGCGCATGTCGGTGTTCTCCAGCAGCGCCTTGGCCTTTTCCATCCGCTGCTGCAACAGATATTCGTTGAAGGACATATGGACATGGCATTTGAACTTCTGGCCGAGATAGGCGCAGTTGAAATGCAGCAGGGCGGAGATTTTCTTGAGGGTGATGTTGTGATGCAGCTCCTGCTCCACATACTGCTTCACCGTCTCGATGATCGGCTCTGCGGCCGGCACGCCATGCTCGCCGCTCGCGCCGTCATCGGCGGCTGGGCCGGCCGTGAGGCCGAGCCGATTTGTCAGCGCTTTCAAACTGTCGTGCAGGTCGCGGGCCTGCACGGGATGCAGGATGCAGTCGCTCACCTGCAGCGCCAGCGCGCGGCGCATGAGCGGAAAATCTCCTCTTCCGCCGAGCAGGATGATCGGGACGCGGCTGATGCGGCGGATCCGCTCGCACAGTTCCATCCCGAAATCGGGGTTGCCCATGCCGATCAGGATCAGCGAGCAGGACAGCGGATCGACGGCGTCCATCATCGCTTCGACCGTCGGCAGCTGAAGCGCTTTCAATTCAAGGCCGTACTGACTCCAGTCCAGCAGGCTGCTGCAGGCCTGGCTCGAGCGGGCATTGGAATCCAAAAGCAGTACCTGAACCACGATAAGAACCTCGCTTTCTGGCGATATTCTTCAAGCGTCCATGAAGGATGGTTCTATTATGGCCGCGATCCGCGAACGCAGACAACGTGCATTTCTTTGGACGCTCACCAATCCTTTACTTTTTTCCCGAGGCGGATTCCGAGCGGCCGCGCGGGGACGGGAAACCTATAGTTCGGCAGGTGACGGGCCTGCAGGGAGGCAGGTTGATGGCTCCAAATGTAAGCGCTACACTTTGCTGTGTAATCCTAAATCCGAGGGGGATGGACATGAAAGCAAGCAAGTGGACGCCGCTGCTTCTCAGCCTCATCATCGCAGGATCCATGGCCGCCTGCAGCTCGAGCTCGAACGGAGGCGCGGCGAATTCGGCCTCCGAAAGCGCGAATGCAGGCGTCAACGAGGCCGGCGCCAACTCGCCGGCGGCAAACGAAGGCGCAGCCGAGGCGGAGGAGCTTGCGACGCCGGAGATGGACTTCGACATGGGCGGCCGCACGATCAAGATTGTCTCCTGGTGGGACATGACGATTCCGGAAGACAATCCGGACAACATCCAGAAAAAGAAAAATCTCGACGAGCTGATGAAGAAGCATAACTTCAAGGTCGAATACGTCGCGATCGACTACGGAGAGTACCAGCAAAAGGTCGTCGCCTCGCTGCTGGCCGGCGAACCGATCGGCGATATCGTCCGGCTCGGCAAGACGTATACGATCCCGACGCTGGTCAAGCAGGATCTGCTCTGGCCGGTCGACGAGTACACGAAAAACTCCCGGGCGTTCAATCAAAAGGTGACGGACGAGTACATGCAGTACGAGGGCAGAGGGTACGGCTTCACGGACAACCAGGCGAATCTCGTGCAGGGAGTCTTCTACAACAAGACGTTGATGAACCAGCTCGGCCTGAAGCCTCTCCAAGACTATGTGAACGAGGACGCGTGGAACTGGGATGCGTTCATCCAGGTGATCAAGGACTCCAACAAGGATACGAACAACGACGGCAAGCTCGATACATGGGGGCTCGCCAACTCGAACCTGATGGACCACGCGCTGTATTCGAACGAAGCGGCGCTCACGCTGGGCGAGAAGCAGAACCTCGACGATCCGAAGACGCTGGAGTCGCTGAACTTCATCTCCCGGCTCGCCACCGAAAAGCTGGCCCGCCCGACGGAAGGCGGCGACTGGACGGAGCCGGGGCAGTTTTTCCGCCAGGGCAACACGCTGATGTACGCTGGCGCGCTGTGGGAAATCGGCGGCTTCAAGACCGACATGGCCGATTACGAGCTGGGCTTCGTGCCGTTCCCGAAAGGCCCGAGCGCGACGAGCTACCACTCGGCCGAGGCGCTGTTCCAGTCGCTGACGATTCCGAAGGCGGTCGAGCATCCGGAGCAGCTGCTGTACATCTGGGAAAAGATCCACGACATCGAGTCCGTCTACGACTATCCCGACCAGGGCTCGTATGAGACGAACTTCACGACCGAGGAAGACATCGAAAACGCCAAGATGGTCGCCCCGAACATGATCGTGCTCGATCACAACACGTTCCCGAACCTCAAGTATTACGATTTTGTCGGCGAGCTGAACGCCGGCACGTCGGTCTCGACCGTCGTCGAGAAGTACAAGGCGGCTTTCCAGGCCGCGATCGACGAAGTGTACCAAAACTGATCGAGCCGCCCGATCGCGGGCCGTCTCCTTTCCAAGCGGAGGGGACGGTCCGCGCTTCGGCTGATGCCGCAACAGGAGGAGAGATCATGTCCCGGAAACGAAAGAGATACGGAATCGCCGTGCTGGCGCTGATCGTCGCGGCCGTCTCGATCGGGCTGCTCGCCCCGTCGGACCGCAGCGGCCTGGCGAGCGTGAAGGCGATGAGCGACTTCGAGGCGATCGTCGGCAAGCAGGATGAGGCGAGCTACGGCCGCTATCTGGAGCGCCACGCCTCGGACGAGAGGCCGGACGCGACGATCCGGATCGAAGGCGAGAGCTTCTCGCATGCCGCGGGCGGCAGGTTTACGGTCGAGCAAGGATATGAAGGCTTGGACGGGACGGCGGTCGTCACGCCCGAGACGGGTTCGATCAGCTGGAATGTGAACGTGAACAAAGCGGGCCTTTACCAGATTCGGATCCATTATTTCCCGGTCGAGGGCAAAAGCTCGGCGATCGAGCGGCAGCTGACGCTGGGCGGCGAGCTGCCGTTCCGCGGCGCGGAGAAGCTGTCGCTGTACCGGATCTGGGGCAATCGCGAGGAAGCGGTCCGCCGGGACGACCGGGGCAACGACCTGAGGCCGCGCCAGGTCGAGAAGGCCGCCTGGCAGCTCGAGCCGCTCCAGGACGGCGAGGGCTATGAGGATGAGCCGTACCGGTTCTATTTCAAGCAGGGAGAGCAGACGCTCACGCTGACCGCCGCGCGCGAGCCGATGGCCATCGACTATATCGAGCTCTATCAGGAGCAGCCGCTCAAAACCTATGCGGAGCTCAAGCAGGACTACGCCGAGAAAGGGCTGGCCGAAGCGAAGGATCGGCAGCTGAAGATCCAGGCCGAGCATGCCGTGCTCAAGTCGTCGCCGACGCTGTATCCGCTGTCCGACCGCTCGAGCCCTTCGGTCGAGCCGTACGATGTGTCCAAGATCCGCGTCAATGCGATCGGCGGCCTGAACTGGAAGCTGCCGGGACAATGGATCGAGTGGGAGGTCGACGTGCCGGCGGACGGGTTGTACCAGATCGCCCTCAAGCGCAAGCAGGACCAGCTGCGCGGCGTCTACAGCACGCGCAGCCTGACGATCGACGGCGAGGTTCCGTTCAAGGAAATGAAGGAGATCGCCTTTCCCTTCGACATGGACTGGCGCATGCAGGTGCTTGGCGCCGAGGAGCCGTACCTGTTCCATCTGACGGCAGGCAAGCACCGCATCCGCCTGACCGTATCGCTCGGACAGATGGCGCCGCTGCTCGAGACGATCGAGTCGAGCGTGCTGCAGCTGAACGAGATCTACCGCAAAATTCTCGTCATCACCTCCAATACGCCCGATCCGTACCGGGACTATCAGCTCGAGAAGCGCATTCCGGAAATGACGGAGGTGTTCCGCAAGCAGGCGGACACGATCGAGAGCGTCGCCGACTACCTCGAGGAGATGACCGGCGAGGTCAGCGACAAGGTCGCGGTGCTCCATACGATGGTGCGCCAGCTTCGCGAGATGGAGAGCGAGCCGGAGACGGTCGCGCGCAGGCTGAGCTCCTACAAGATCAATGTCGGCGGCCTCGGCACCTGGATCCTCACCGTGCGCGAGCAGCCGCTGTCGCTCGACTATCTCGTCGTCAGCTCGCCAGACCGCAAGCTGCCGGATGCGGCGGCGACCTTGCTGGACAAGGCGAGGCATGAGCTGGGCGGATTCGTCGCCTCGTACACCGAGGATTACGACAGCATCGGCAATACCGGCGACTCCGGCCGGTCGATCACGGTATGGATCACGACCGGACGCGACCAGGCGCAAGTGCTGAAAAGCCTGATCGACGACAGCTTCACGCCCGACACGGGCATCTCGGTGAAGCTGCGGCTCGTGCCGCCGAACATCCTGCTGCCGGCCACGCTGGCCGATGAAGGGCCGGATGTCGCGATGCAGATCGGAGAGGACCTGCCGGTCAACTATGCGATGCGCGCGGCAGCGGCCGATCTGACGCAGTTCGCCGACTTCGAGCAGGTCGCCTCCCGCTTTCGGGACAGCGCTCTGACCCCATATGCGTTCCAGAACGGCTTCTACGCGCTGCCGGAGCAGCAGACGTTCCCGATGCTGTTCTACCGCAAGGACATCCTCGGCAGCCTCGGGCTGGAGCCGCCCAAAACCTGGCAGGACGTGTACAACCTGATCTCGGTGCTGCAGAAGAGCAACATGGAGTTCTGGCTGCCGATCGACTCGGTGAACAACAACTCGACGCTCGTCCCGAACGCGACGTTTTCGATGATGCTGTTCCAGCATAGCGGCGAGTTTTACCGCGACGACGACAAGCGGAGCGGCCTCGACTCCGACATCTCGATGGACGCGTTCAAGACGTGGACGAAGTTTTATACGAACTACAAGTTCCCGCTGCTCGCGGACTTCCCGAACCGGTTCCGCACGGGCGAGATGCCGATCGGCATCGCCGACTACACGACCTACAACTCGCTGACGGTCATGGCGCCGGAGATCAAGGGGCTGTGGGACTTCACGATGGTGCCGGGCTCGGTGCAAGAGGACGGCAGCGTCAGCCATGAGGTCGCGAGCCATACGACCGGCGTCATGATGCTGCAGAACGCCAAGGACAAGGACGCCTCCTGGTCGTTCATGAAATGGTGGACCGGCAAGGAGACGCAGGTCGCCTACGGCCGCGAGATGGAAGGGCTGATGGGCGAGGCCGCCCGTTATCCGACCGCGAACATCGCTGCGCTCGAGGAGCTTCCGTGGCCGGTCAAGGACTACCGCAACCTGGAAAGCCAGTGGGAGTGGGTGCGCGGCATCCCGCAGGTGCCCGGCGGCTACTTCACGGGCCGCCATCTGGACAACGCCTTCCGCAAAGTCGTGAACCAGGCGGAGAACCCGCGCGAGGCGCTGTCGGACTACCTGCTTTACATCAACGATGAAATCGAGATCAAGCGGAAGGAATTCAACCTTCCGTATTAGTCAGGAGGCGACGTCCGATGCAAGCCGAGACTACACCGAGCGGGGCCGTGCCTGGCCTGGCCCGGAAGGCGGAGAAGAAGTCCAGGCTCGGCCCCGCGCTCAAGGAAATAGGCAAGCACAAGCATGCCTATATCCTCATGGGTCCGTACATGATCCTCTTTTTCCTCTTCACCGTCATTCCCGTCGTCTTCTCGCTGCTCCTCAGCTTCTTCTACTTCAACATGCTGGAGTTTCCGCGGTTCGTCGGCTGGCAGAACTACTCGCGCCTGCTGCTGAACGACGACGTCTTCATGATCGCGCTCAAGAACACCTTCCTGTTCGCCGTCATCACCGGGCCGGTCAGCTATGTCGCCTGCTTCCTGTTCGCCTGGATCATCAACGAGCTGTCGCCGAAGGTGCGGGCGGTCATGACGCTCATCTTCTACGCGCCTTCGATCTCGGGCAACGTGTTCTTCATCTGGCTGATCGTGTTCTCGGGCGACAGCTACGGCTATCTGAACGGCTTCCTCATCAAATACGGCTTCATCCTGGAGCCGATCCAGTGGCTGACCAACGAGAACTACATCCTGCCGATCGTCATCCTCGTGCAGCTGTGGCTGAGCCTCGGCACGAGCTTCCTCGCCTTCATCGCCGGCCTGCAGACGATCGACAAGTCGCTGATCGAGGCGGGGGCGGTGGACGGCATCCGCAACCGCTGGCAGGAGCTGTGGTTCATCACGCTGCCGTCGATGCGGCCGCAGCTGCTGTTCGGGGCGGTGCTGCAGATCACGTCCTCGTTCGCGGTCGCCGACATCTCGATCGCGCTGGCCGGCTTCCCGAGCGTCAACTACGCGGCGCATACCGTCGTGACGCATCTGATGGACTACGGCACGATCCGCTTCGAGATGGGCTACGCTTCCGCGATCGCGACCGTGCTGTTCGGGATCATGATCGGCACGAACATGCTGACGCAAAAACTGCTGCGCAAGGTAGGGGAGTGAGATGAGCATGAAAATGATCCCGGCGCTGCGGGCGCCGAAAAGGCTGAACCGCTCCTTGACGGTCAGCTTCCTCCTGTTCGCGCTGCTGGCCGTGTTCGGCGCCTTCATGGCGCTGCCGCTCGTCTACGCGATCAACAACGCCTTCAAGCCGCTCGACGAGCTGTTCATCTTCCCGCCGCGCGTCCTCGTCAGCAATCCGACCTTCGACAATTTCTACGATCTGGTCGCCCTGATGGGCAGCTCGTGGGTGCCGTTGTCCCGCTATATCGGCAATACGCTGCTCATCACGCTTGTCGGCACGGCCGGACATATCCTGCTCGCGTCCGCCGCCGCCTATCCGCTCGCCAAGTACAAGATGCCCGGCGGCAAGACGCTGTTCTCCATCGTCGTCCTGTCGCTGATGTTCTCGGGCCACGTCACGGCGATTCCGAACTACATGGTCATGTCGTGGCTCGGCTGGATCAACACGCATGCGTCGATCATCGTGCCGGCGCTCGCCTTTCCGCTCGGATTGTTCCTGATGAAGCAGTTCATGGAGCAGATTCCCGACGCGCTCATCGAGGCGGCCAAGATCGACGGAGCGAACGAGTACCGGATCTACTGGACGATCGTCATGCCGAACGTCAAGCCGGCCTGGCTGACGCTCATGATCCTGCAGTTCCCGATGCTGTGGGGCACCGACGGCGGCAGCTTCATTTACAGCGAAAACTTGAAGACGCTTCACTACGCGCTCGGCCAAATCACGCAGGGCGGGATCGCGCGGGCGGGCGTCGGAGCGGCGGTCGCCTTGATCCTCATGATCGTGCCGATCACGCTGTTCATCCTCTCCCAGAGCAGCGTCATCCAGACGATGGCGACCTCCGGGATGAAAGAATAGAAAGGAGCCGTTGCGCGATGCTGGCATTGCTACGAAGGACCAAGAGCCATCTTCTGATCGCCGCGGCCTGCCTGCTGGGGACCAGCCTCGGCGGCGGGATCGCAGGAGCGGAAGATACGGCGGGCTCCTACAATTATTCCTTCTGGGGAGACACGGTGTCGGCGCCGGCCGCCTATCAGGCGACGGAGCTGCTCGGCGGAGACGATCTCGGCGCCGGTGCTCTGAAGGAGCCGAGCGATTTGCATGTGACCGATGACGGAGAGATCTACCTGCTGGACTCCGGCAACAACCGGGTGCTCGTGCTCGGTCCCGGCTTCAAGCTCGACCGGGTGATCGACTCGTTCGAGCGGGACGGCAAGCGCGAGACGTTCTCGAATCCGCAGGGGCTGTTCGTCACGGACGACAAGGAGCTTGTCGTCGCCGATACGGGCCACAAGCGGGTCGTTCGGCTCGACCGCGAGGGCGGGCTGCGGCAGGTCGTCGAAAATCCGACCTCCGAGTTTCTCGCCGAAGGGTTCTCCTTCTCCCCGGTGCGTGTCGTCGTCGACAAGGCGCAGCGGATGTACGTGATGGCGGCCGGCGTGTTCGACGGCTTCATGGAATTCAGCTCGAGCGGAGACTTCACGTCGTTCATCGGCGCCAACCGCGTTTATTTCAACCCGATGGACCATCTCTGGAAAATGCTGTCCACCAAGGCGCAGCGCAGCCAGATGGTCATGTTCACGCCGACCGAATATACGAACCTCGACATCGACGAGGAAGGCTTCCTGTACGCGACGAACGGCCAGGCGACCGACAGCGTGCGCAAGCTGAACGCGCAAGGGACGGACATCCTGCGCCGGGAGGGCTACTTCGCCCCGGAGGGCGACATCTACTACACGATCGAGGACGGGCCGGCCCGTCTCGTCGACATCGACGTCGGCGACAGCGAGATGTACTCCATCCTCGATGCGAGCCGCGGACGGATCTTCACCTACAACGGCGACGGCCATTTCATGTATGTGTTCGGCGGGATCGGCAACCAGCTCGGGGAGTTCAAAAACCCGACCGCCGTCGATCGGCTCGGCGAGGACTTTCTCGTACTCGACAAAGCGCTCGGCGAGCTGACCGTATTCCGCACGACGGAATACGGGCGCACGCTGAACGAGGCGGTGCGCAGCTATTATCGCGGCGACGAGGAGCAGGCGTACGAGAAGTACCGCCAGACGATCCAGATGAACGCCAATCTCGAGTTCGCCTACTCCGGCATCGGCAAGGCGCTGCTGCGGCAAGGGGATTACCGGGAGTCGATGGCCTACTTCAAGCAGAGCATGGACCAGGAGGGCTACTCCAAAAGCTTCCTGCTGTACCGCAAGCAGGTGCTGCGCAGCCACTTCGCGACGATCATGAGCGTCGTGCTCGCGCTGGCGGCCGGGTATGCCATATTCCGCAAATACCGCAAGGCGAAAGGAGGGGGAAAGGTTGCGGCAATGGAATCGTGAAGCGCTGCGCTATCCGTTTTATGTCATCCTGCATCCGTTCAACGGCTACTGGGACCTCAAGTACGAGCGAAGCCGGAGGCTGAACCTGATCCTGTCGCTCGCCATCCTGTGCCTGCTGGCGCTCACGAACATCCTGCAGACGCAGTACAGCGGCTTTGTCGTGAACCTCGTCTATCCGGACAGCATCAACAGCCTGATGGAGATCGTCTACGTCTTTGTCCCCGTGCTGTTCTGGTGCGTCGCCAACTGGTCGCTGACGACCCTCATGGACGGCGAAGGAAAATTCCGCGACATCTTCGCCTCGACCTGCTTCGCGCTGGCGCCGCTCGTCGTCATTCATTTCCCGTGGATCTGGCTGAGCAACGTCATCTCCTTGCAGGAGGTCCCGTTCTATCGGTTCTCCACGAGCGTGGCGCTGCTCTGGTCGGCGTTCCTGCTGTTCGTCGGAAATATGACCGTGCATCAATATTCGCCGATGAAAACGATCGGCATGATCATCCTGACGCTCGTCGCGATGGGCTTCATGGCGTTCCTCTGTCTGCTGTTCTTCAGCCTGATCCAGCAGATCGTGTCGTTCGTCAGCATCATCTATCAAGAGATCGCGCTTCGCGGCTGAGAGAGAGGAGGGGTGGACATGAGCAAGATCCAAAAAGCGCTGCTTGCCGGCGCGATCGCGGCCGCCCTGCTGGCGGCAGGCTGCTCCGGCGAAGGCGCGGATGCCGGAGCGGGGCAGGAAGCGCCGGCTGTGGAGGCGTTCGCGAAGGGCAAGCCGCTGCAGGCGTCCTTCGCCGACAGCCGGCTGAGCGGGATGAAGGGCGTCGCCGAGAACGGCAGGCTGCGCCTGCTGGCGAACGACGAGACGGGCGAGATCGCCGTCCTCGATCAGGCGTCGGGAGAGATCTGGCGCAGCAATCCGGCCGAGGCGGACGCCGATCCGCTCGCCTCCGGCATCAACAAGGAGCTGCTGTCTTCGCAGCTGCAGCTTGATTTCTACAACAGCTTCGGCCAGATCAGCTCGATCAACTCGTTCACGGACAGCGTCAAGCACAAGCAGCTCCGGATGGAGAAGATCGACGGCGGCGTCAGCGTCACCTACCAGTTCGGCACCGCTCAGAAAACAGCGGAGGACGTGCCGCTGCGGCTGAGCGCCAAGCGGATGGAGGAGCTGAGCGCCAAGCTGGACAATACCGGCAAGCGCGCCCTGAAGATCGCCTATACGGAAAACAAGGAGACGGCGGTGTTCGAACGGAACGACGACGCCTTGAACGGCCTGCAGCTCACGCGCGCGCTGCAGGCGCTGGAGACGGCCGGCTATACGCCGGAGCTGCTCGAGCAGGACATGGCCGAGCTGGGCTTCACGCAGGAGAAGGCCGCGCCGCGCGTCTTCCAGGCGACGGTGAACTATACGCTGGAGGAGGGCTCGCTGCTCGTGCATGTGCCGGTCGGCGAGATCCAGTTTCCGGCGGCCTATCCGGTGAATACGATTTCCGTGCTGAGCTTTTTCGGAGCGGGGAGCGCCCGGGAGCAGGGCTCGATCTTCGTGCCGGACGGCTCCGGCTCGCTGATCCATTTCAACAACGGAAAGGCCAAATACCCGGCATACCAGCAGATGGTGTACGGCTCGGATCAGACGATGGACCGGATCGAGGACGACGCCCGCGAGCAGCCGGTCCGCCTGCCGGTATTCGGCCTGATCAAGGAGAAAGGGGCGTTCCTCGGCATCATCGAGGAAGGCGCTGCGGCCGCGGCCGTCAAGGCGGACGTAAGCGGACGGCTGAACAGCTACAACAACGTCTATCCGAGCTTCTATGTGATCAACAAGGGAGAAGTGACGCTCGACGCGAACGGACAGCAGCGCTCGCTGCCGAAATTCCAGGAAGCGCCGATGAAAAGCGACTTCAAGGTGCGGTACGTCTTTTTGAGCGGCGAGGACGCCTCCTATGAAGGCATGGCGCGGTATTACCGCAGCTATCTGCTGGACGGCGGCGCGCTGGCGAAGCCGGCCGAAGCGAAGGCCGAGGACATGCCGTTCTACCTGCAGCTGGTCGGCAGCATCTCCAAGAAGAAGCATCTCCTCGGCATTCCTTATGAGGCGCAGGTGCCGCTGACGACGTTCAAGCAGGCGGAGGACATCGTGGAGCGGCTGCAGGAGCGCCGCATCAGCTCGATCAGGCTGAAGTACGACGGCTGGTTCAACGGCGGTCTCGACCATAAGGTGCCGTCGAGCGTTTCGGTCGACCGGGCCGTCGGCGGAGCCAAGGGACTGGAGAGCTTCGCGGCCTTCGCCAAGGCCAAGGGGATCGAGCTGTATCCGGCCGCCGCGCTGCTTGTCGCCCGCACGACCAAAGGCTTCGACGAGTCGGATGACGCCGCCCGGACGCTGCGCGCGGTGCCGGCCCGCGTCTATCCGCTCGACCTCGCGCTGAATCGGCGCGACCGCACTCAGGAGCCGTCCTACGTCGTCTCGCCTCGGTTCGCGCCGAGCTATGCGGGCACGCTTGCCGACAGCCTGAAGGACAGCGGAGCCGGAGGCGTCGCGCTGACCGATCTGGCCAGCCAGCTGAACAGCGATTACCGCAAGCGGGATCAGATCGACCGCACCGAGTCGGAGCACTATTCGCTGGATGCGCTGCAGCAATTCCGGGAGCGCGGACTGAGCATGATGGGCGAGGGAGGCAACGTTTACGCGCTGCCGTATTTGACCGACGTGACGCATGCGCCGATGGGCAACAGCAGCTTCAAGCTGGAGGACGAGGAGATTCCGTTCTACCAGATGGTCGTGCGCGGCTCGGTCCGCTACGCCGGCCGGCCGTTCAACCTGTCCTCGTACACGGATGACCGCCTGTATGTGCTGCGCTGCATCGAGTACGGCGCGGGCGTATCGTTCGAGTGGATCTATGCGCCGAACAGCAGCGTCAAGGACAGCGACTATCACCGGCTGTACGCGGTCAACTACGGCATGTGGCTCGACAAGGCCGCCGCGATGTACAAGGAAGTGAACGAGGCGCTCGGGCCGGCCGGCCAAAGCCCGATCGTCGGCCATGAAAAGCTGGCGGACGGCGTATATCGGACGGAGTACGGCAGCGGCCTGGCCGTCATCGTGAACTACAACGCGCATCCGGTGCAGGCCGAAGGCAGGACGATCGAGGCGCGAAGCTATGCGACAGGGGGCGGACAGGCATGAGGATCGGATGGAGGACGCGTTCCTATGCGCAGCAAAAGGCGATGTGGGGGTTTCTGTTCGTGCTGCCCTGGCTGCTCGGATTCATCTTTTTCTTCCTGCTGCCGTTCCTGACGTCGTTCCGCTACAGCCTCAGCACGATCGAGGCCAACTCCAAGGGCATCATCGTCACCTATGCCGGCTTCGCCAACTATGTCAACGCGCTGACCGTCCATACGAGCTTCAACCGCATCCTGACGGAGTCGATCGTGAACATGGTCGTCAACGTGCCGCTCATCATCATCTTCAGCCTGTTCCTGGCCGTCCTGCTGAACCAGAAGTTCCTCGGCCGGTCGATCGCGCGCTCGATCTTCTTCCTGCCGGTCATCCTGTCGTCCGGCGTCATCATGACGCTGGAGTCGAGCAGCCTCGTGCAGGCGGTCAACGATCAGGCGGCCGGGTCCGGAGGACTGATGAACTCGTTCGGAGCCTACGAGCTCGCGCGGCTGATGATGCGCTCGGGCGTCAACGAGACGATCGTCCTTTATTTGACGGAAGCGGTCGGGCGCATCTATGAGATCGTCAGCCAGTCGGGCGTGCAGATCCTGATCTTTCTCGCCGGCATCCAGTCGATCTCGCCGCAGCTGTACGAGGCGTCCAAGATGGAGGGCGCGACGGGCTACGAAGCGTTCTGGAAGATTACGTTTCCGATGGTCAGCCCGCTCATCCTGGTGAACCTGGTCTATACGATCATCGACTCCTTCGCCAGGAACAATATGACCGACCTGATCCGCGAGACTGGCTTCACGACCTTCAACTTCGGCCTGAGCTCGGCGATGGCATGGATCTACTTCGCCTCGATCCTGCTCATTCTGCTGCTCAGCGTCTACATCGTCTCCAAGCGGGTCTTCTATCAAGAGTAGGGGAGTGAGAGCCAAGTGACAACCGCCCGCTTGTTTTCGCTGGAAAGCTGGAAGCGCTGGTCATGGTCCATCGTCCGGCTGACGCTCATCGTCGGCCTGTCGTTCGTCATCCTGTATCCGATCCTTCAAAAGATCTCGACCGCGATCAAGGACAAAAAAGACTTGTATTCGCCGATCGTCGTGTGGATACCCGAAACCTATTCCTGGAACAACTTCAAGCAGGCCATCTCGATCATGGATTACTGGCATACGCTGCTCAACACCTTCTCGCTGTCGCTGCTGACGACGGTGCTGACCGCAGCCTCGTGCGCGCTGGCCGGCTACGGCTTCGCCCGGCTCAAGTTCAAGGGCAGCGGCCTGCTGTTCGCCGGCGTCATCCTGACGATCATGGTGCCGCCAACGACGATCCTGATTCCGATCTACCTCAATCTGAAGGACTTCACGCTGATGGGCATCATCCCGCTGCTGACCGGGAAGTCGGTCAATCTGCTCAACACGTATTGGCCGTTCATCCTGACGAGCATCACGGCGAATTCGTTGAAGGCCGGCCTGTACATCTTCATTTTCCGGCAATTTTTCCGAGGCGTGCCCAAGGAGGTCGAGGAAGCGGCCTACATCGACGGCGCGGGCGTCGTGCAGACGTTCCTGCGCATCATGCTGCCGAACGCCGTCCCGTCCATCGTCACCGTCACGCTGTTCTCGTTCGTCTGGCAGTGGAACGACAGCTTCTTCACGACGACCTACCTGACCTCGAGCAAGGTCATGTCGACGCAGCTCTCGTCGCTGCCCTACAACCTGGCCATCTTCCTGCAGGACGGGGATGCTTCGCAGGCGGATCCGTTCTATCTGAGCATGGTCCAGGATACGGGCATCCTGCTGGCGATCCTGCCGCTCATCGTCCTTTATCTGTTCGTGCAGCGCTACTTCGTCGAGAGCATCGAGCGGACCGGCATCGTCGGCTAGCGCGGCGCATCGACGGCTTGTTGAATTCGATTTTCGTGGAGGCATCCTTATGAGCGCAGTCATCTCGAATCCGATTGTGTGGGCCGATGTGCCGGATCCGTGCGTCATCCGCGTCGGCTCCGCCTTTTACATGGTCAGCACGAGCATGCACTCGATGCCCGGCTGTCCGATCCTGAAGTCCGTCAACCTGCGGGACTGGGAGCTGATCGGCTACGTCTACGATACGCTTGAGGACAACGAGGCCCATCGCCTGCAGGACGGCCGGGGCATCTACGGAAAAGGCTCCTGGGCGGCTTGCCTCAGGCAGCATGGCGGCTGGTTCCATGTCTGCTTTTCCAGCAACGACATGGACCGCTTCTACATGTACCGGACGCGCGACATCGAGCGCGGTCCGTGGGAGCGCCATGTCATGCCCGGCCTGCTGCATGATCCGAGCCTGCTGTTCGACGACGGGCGCGTCTATGTCATCCACGGCAACGGCGACATCCGCATCACGGAGCTGACGGCCGATGCGACGGCGCGGCTGCCGGGAGGCGTCGACCGGCTGCTGCTCGCGACGGAGACCGAGGGCATCGGGCTGTGCTGCGAGGGCTGCCATGCTTTCCAGAGGAACGGCTTCTATTACCTGTTCTTCATCGAATGGCCGCGCACGGGAAATCGCCGGCGCCGCCAGCTCGTCTACCGCTCGCAGCGGCTGCTCGGACCGTACGAGCGGCGCGAGCTGCTGGACGACGATCTCGGCTATCGCAACAACGGCGTCGCCCAAGGCGGCATCGTGGACGACGGCCTTGGCGGCTGGCATGCCGTGCTGTTCCAGGATCATGGCGCGGTCGGCCGCGTTCCGTGCGTCGTGCCGGTGACCTGGGAGGACGACTGGCCGGTCTTCGGCGTCGATGCCAAGGCGCCGCTGTCCTATGCGACGGGGCTGCCCGCATCGGCGCCGCAGCCGCTTGCCGCAAGCGACGAGTTCGACTACGGCTCGGACCGGCTCGGACTTTTCTGGCAATGGAACCATAATCCCGATCCGCGGCTCTGGTCGGTGACCGAGCGGCCGGGCTATTTGCGGCTGCGGACCGGCATGCTCGCCAGCAGCGTCGAATACGCCCGCAATACGCTGACGCAGCGGACCGAAGGACCGGCCTGCAGCGCGAGCGTGCTGCTCGACGCCGCCGGCCTGCTGCCCGGCGATCGGGCGGGACTGGCCGCACTGTCGTCGCAGTTCGGCCTGATCGGCCTGCGGGCGGAGGCGGACGGGAAACGAAGCGTCGTCATGGCAGTGAAGGGCGAGGACGGAGGGGAGCTTGTGCGGGAGAGCCGTCCTTACGCCAAGGACTGCATCTTCCTGCGGCTTGACTGCCGCTTCGAGGAGGGAGAGGATATCGCGGAATTTTTCTATTCGGAGGATGGAGCGGCATGGGAGCGGCTTGGCCCGCCGCTGGAGATGGCGTATACGCTCCATCATTTCATGGGCTACCGCTTCGGGCTGTTCTGCTATGCGACCGAGCATGCGGGAGGCTTCGCCGACCTGGATTATTTCCGCTATCGCAAGGTCAGCGGGCGGACGGCGGCTGATGGCTGATGCCGGCGCCAGGCCGTTCCTGGTTGAAGTCGCGGACGTAGCCGAGAATTTCCGGCGTGACGGCATTGCGGGTCACCGGCTTGAAGGGGAGGTGAATGGCATGATGCGGCGCGGCCCAAAAAAGTGTAACGGATAGGCATGCATCGGCGTTACCTTGAACGTGCAGGCTTCCCGGACGCTGCCTTCCGGAACATAGACGGCGCCCCAAGGCTTGAATAGGCTGGAAGCCAACCTAAAAGAATGAAATCTGACCCGAAAAATGAAGAAAAGCTGTCTTCGCAAGGGGTATTGAAAGCGCTGCATCGGAGATGCAGCCGATTCAAAAGGGGGATTGTTCATGGTCAACAATTACAATCGCAAGATGATGCTGTCTGCGAGCTGCCTGCTGCTCGCGCTCATGTCCGCCTGCAGCAGCGGCTCGGGCAATGGAAACGGCGGCCAGGCAGGCGGAGCCACGAATGCGCCGGCTGCGAGTCCGGCGCCAAGCGGGCCGGCGGAAAATGCCGCGGCCGAGGAGCCGTCCGGCACGGCCGAGATGGACTTCGACATGGGCGGCCGCACGATCAAGTGGGCGTCGTGGTACGACGAGTCGATCAAGGAAGACAATCCGGACAATATCGAGCGCAAGAAGAAGCTCGACGAGCTGATGGCCAAGCACAATTTCAAGATCGAATATGTGACGGTCGATTACGGCGAATATTCGAATAAAGTGACGGCGTCGCTGCTCGCCGGCGAGCCGATCGGCGACATCGTCCGCGTGGCCAGGCCATGGATGATTCCGACGCTGGTGCAGCAGGAGCTGTTCACGCCGGTCGACGAGTACACGAAAAATGAAAGCGTGTTCCTCCCGCAATACACGAATGTGTATTCGAGCTTCGAGGGCAGAGGCTACGGCTTCCGGGCGGGAGGCGCGGGCGCCGCCGGAGGCATTTTCTACAACCGCACGCTCATGAACAAGCTCGGCCTCAAGCCGCTGCAAGAATACGTTGACGAGGACAACTGGAACTGGGACACGTTCATCGACGTCGCCAAGCAAGGCAACAAGGACACGAACAATGACGGAAAGCTGGATACATGGGGGCTGGCCAGCGCCTCGATGGTCATTCAGGCGCTGGCGGCGAACGAGGCGAACCTGGTCATCGACGACAAGCAGAACCTCGAGGATCCGAAATCGAAGGAAACCTTCGACTTCATCTCGAAGCTTGTGACGGAGAAGGTCCCGCGTCCGACCGAGGGCGGGGACTGGACCGAGCCGGGTCAGTTTTTCCGCCAGGGCAATACGCTGATGGTCGCCGGCGCCGACTATGAGATGGACGGCTTCAAGAAGGACATGACGGACGACATCGGCTTCCTGCCGTTCCCGAAAGGGCCGAGCGCGACCGCGTACCATTCGCATCTGACGATTCCGAACTACTTGACGATCCCGAGCGGAGTCGAGCATCCCGAGCAGCTGGTCTACCTCTATGAAAAGATGAACGACATCGACTCCGTCTACGACTATCCGAAGCAATCCTCGCTCGAAACCTGGTTCAGCAGCGAGGACGACATCAACAACGCGAAGATCGCCGGCGAAAGCATCAATGTCGTCGACGGCAAGGACGGTTATCCGAGCATGCCGTACTATGAGTTCGTCGACGAGCTGATGCAGGGCGTATCCGTATCGACGGCGATCGAGAAGTACAAGGAGCCGTTCCAGGCCGCCATCAACGAGGTTTGGAAAAAGTAGACTGGGGGCGATGAACATCGCAAGGATGACGTTGACCGGATTCGCCGATGAGATCTCATCGGATTTGGAGGAGCAGCTGGACGTGCTGGAGTCGGAATCGATCCGCTATCTCGAGCTGCGCGGGGTTCTGGGCAAAAACGTGCTGGATCTGACGGACGAGGAAGCGGAGCGAGTGAAGAAGCGGCTGCAGCAGCGACGGTTCGGCGTGTCCTCGATCGGCTCCCCGCTCGGCAAGATCGGCATCGGGGAGGCGTTCGAGCCGCATGTTCAGCGGGCTCGGCGCGCGGTCGAGCTGGCGCGGTTTTTCGAGGCTCCGTTTGTCCGCATCTTTTCCTTCTATATTCCGAAGGGAGAGCATGAGCAGCATCGCGAGGAGGCGCTGCGCCGGATGAAGCGGCTGGCCGAGCTGGCCGAGTCGGCCGGCGTCGTGATGGTGCATGAAAATGAAAGCCATATTTACGGCGACACCGCGGAGCGCTGCCTCGAGCTGCTGGAGAGCGCCGCTTCGGACCGCCTGCGGGCCGCGTTCGATCCGGCGAACTTCGTGCAATGCGGCGTCAGGCCGATGGACGACGCCTACCCGCTGCTGAGCGGCTATATCGCTTATGTGCATGTCAAAGACGCCGTGATGGGCAGCGGGCAGGTGACGCCTGTCGGCGAAGGCGACGGCCAGTGGAGCGAGCTGCTCGCCCGGCTGTGCGGGCAAGGCTATGCCGGCTTCCTGTCGCTCGAGCCTCATCTGCCGGCCCGTGGAGAGTGGGAAGGAAAGAGCGGAGCGGAGCGGTTCGTCATCGCCAGCCGCGCGCTCAAAAAGGAGCTGGAGGCCCATGGAATCGACTGGTCGTAGGCGGATGGAAGCGAGCGGCCGGGAGCGGCCGGACGGGCAGCGGCCGGGTGTGCCGGACGGGCTGACGCAGCCGCTGCCGGCGGATCGGCAGGGCTCGATCCAGGAGATCGATTATGATGCGCACCATTACATTAATGCGGACCGCCAGCTCGTCTCCTCCAGCCTCGTCGATCCGGCGGAAGCCGGCAGGGAGGTCGTGCGCGGAAAGCCGATCCGCAAGCGCTGCAGCCTCTATTTGCCCGCGGGTTATGAAGCAGCGCCTGCGGACGCCCGCTGCGACGTCCTCTATTTGCTGCATGGCGTAGGCGGCGACCATCGCGAGTGGCTGGACGGCAGCGGCCAAACAGGCGGGCGTCCGCTGCTCGCCGCGATTCTCGACCGTCTGATCGCGGCAGGAGATATCCCGCCGACGATCGTCGTCTTTCCCAACGGACGCAGCGCGGTCGATTGGACAGACCGCTCCTTCAACACGGAGGGGACCAACATGCTCGGCTTTTATTATTTCGACTATGAGCTTCGGCATGACCTGATCCCCTTCATCGACGCCCGCTACCGGACCAAAGCCGCGGCGGCAAGCGGCGTGCCGGGCGGTGACGGGCAGGGCGGACGGAGCCATCGCGCGCTGGCCGGCCTGTCCATGGGCGGGATGCAGGCGCTCAATCTCGGGCTCGGCGGCTTCCGCCACGATTCGGCCGTATTCGCAGGCGGCGCGAGCCGCTACGGCAACGGACTCGTGCCGACCGTGCCGGCTCCGGGCATGACCGACCTGTTCTCGGCTGTCGGCGCTTTTTCCAATGCGCCTACGTCAAGCGGCGGGCAGAGGCTCGGGGCGAGCATCCGCGCCGCAGGGTTCGCGGTCCGCCAGCTTATGCTCGTATGCGGCGACGAGGACCTGCTCGTCCAGTCGAGCTTCGAGGAGGCGCTCGACGGGCTGGAGGAAGCGGCGGGCGAGCGGCTAGGCTCGCTGCTGCGCGAGATCGTGCCGGGCGGCAAGCATGACTTCGGCGTTTGGACGTACGCGGCGTACCGGTTTCTGCTCGCCGCTTTTGGAACATCCGGCTCGACCGGAGCTTGAAGCTTCCGAGCAGCGTCGCTTTCTACGGAGAGCGACGCTGCTTTTTTTGCCGTCCGCTCGCGTACGCAGCGGCGATCCGGTGTCGCGGCATATCCGAACGGTCGGTGGAGAATGCTGGGCATGCAGGAGAGAAGCGGCGATATGTCCAAAACCTTTTTCGGCTCTCTTTCTATGAATTATGGTACAATCGGCCTATTGTCTTTTGAACCTCATTCATATTAAGGAGAGATGTCACGTGAACATGCCAGAAGGCGCCGCGATTGTTACTCCTTCGGATATCCGCCATATCAGAACCTTTATCGACGATAAATATCCGGGGAAGCCCCAGAACGAAAAAAGCGAGCTGGTCGCGGAAGCGATCCGCCGCGTCATCTTCCATCAGCTGCCCGACTTCGCAGAGGGCATCAAAAAAGAGCTGGCTTCTCGGCTCGTGCGCCGCAAGCTCGTCCAGAAAGGCTTCGTCCGCCGCGACGATGTCGTCGAAGCCTGTCTGGAGCTCGACATCCGCGACCAGCGGATCGTCCGGCCGCTGCGCGAATGGATCGAGCGCAAGCTGGACGTCACGGTCGAGGACCGGGAGCTGCAGCGCGTGCTGCGTCTGGTCAAGCCTGTGCGCTCGGAGCGCGAAAGCGAGGCGCTGCTGGGCCGCATCGCCAAGGAGCTGGACGCCTCCTCGCCGGGCGCGTCCGAACCGATGGAGGAGCAGCGGGCCGGGTCGTCCTGGCTCGCCGGAATGCCGAGCATGCGCATCTTGACGGCTGCCATTGGATGCGTCATGATCATGGGAGGCATGCTCGTGTACGTCGTGTCGCTGCTCCATGACCGTTCCGAAACGGCGGGCATGGCGGTCGTTTCGGCGGCTGCACTGGAGCAGCCGGAGGCGGCCTCCCAGGCGGCGCAGCCGAAGCATGCGGCGGCCGAGCCCGCCGCGGCGCCGGCAGCCGAGCCGAGCCCGAGGATGGACAACGATCTTCCGCAATCGCTGCAATATGCCGATATCGACGAGGCCGCGCTGCAGCGCTTTTTGGAGAGCCGCTCCTCGATGCTGGCCGGATCGCGCTACATGGACGCGATTCTCGACGCGGCGCGCCATTACAATATTCATCCCTTGCTGCTGTTCGCCATAACGGGACAGGAACAGAGCTTCGTGCCCGACGACCATAAGCGGGCCAAGCAGATGGCCAACAATCCGTTCAATGTGCATTACAGCTGGCAGAACTTCAATACGACGATCGAGGAATCGTCCATGATCGCAGCCAAAACGGTCGTCAACCTCAGCAAAAACCGTCCCGAGGACCGCGACGCGATCGTCTGGATCAACCGCAAGTATGCGGAGGACAAAAACTGGTCCAAGGGCGTCCAGAGCATCCTGGACATGCTGGAGGAGATCGCGGCCTGACGGATAGCCCGCGGCCGGGCTGGCGCATGGAGCCTCTTTCGCCGACGGAGAGGAGCCGGTGCAGCTGAAGACGCTGATCATCGCCGAAAAACCCGATATGGGCCGCAACATCGCGGCCGTCATGGAGCCCAAGGCGCAAAACCGCCGCACTCATCTCGAGGGCGAGCGGTTCGTCGTCACTTGGGCTATCGGTCATCTCGTCGGTCTCGCCGAGCCCGACGACTACGACCCGCGCTACAAAAAATGGAAGGACAGCGACCTGCCGATCATTCCGGACGTGTTCAAGCTGTCCCCGAACCCGCGGACGAAGGACCAGCTCAAGGTGATCGGCGAGCTCGCGCGCAAATGCGGCCGGATCGTCAATGCTTGCGATGCCGGGCGGGAAGGCCAGCTGATCTTCCATTTCATCCGCCGCCATCTCAAGCTGACGCAGCCGGTCGACCGGCTCTGGATCTCCGATCTGACGCCGGAGACGATCCGCCGCGGCTTCGAGCAGCTCGCGAGCGACGACAAATATGCGCCGCTGACGCGGGCCGCCCAGGCGCGCAGCGAGGCGGACTGGCTGATCGGGATGAACGCCTCGCGCGCGTTCACGATCCGCCATCGCGCGCTGCTGACCGTAGGCCGGGTGCAGACGCCCGTGCTCGCGCTGCTGTATGACCGCCACCGGGAGATCGAGGCGTTCCGTCCGGAGACGTACTACCGGATCGAGGCGTCGTTCGAGCAGCCGGGGGCCAAGTACAAAGGAATCTGGCAGGGGGATCGCCTGACGGACGGAGCCAAGGCCGCCGCGATCGCGGACAAGGTCAAGGGCAAGACCGGAACGATCGCCAGCTACGAGAAGGCGGAGTCCAAGGAGTATCCGTTCCGCCTGCATGACCTGACGCTGCTGCAGCGAGAGGCGAACGGCCGCTACGGCTTCCCCGCCAAAAAGACGCTCGACGTGGCGCAGGCGCTGTACGAGAAGCATAAAGTCATCACCTATCCGCGGACGAGCTCCAACTATGTGACGGAAGAGACGATCCCCGTCATGGCCAAGGCGCTCGACATGCTGCGAGGAACCGAATACGGCGAGCTTGCCGCCGGAGCGGACCGCGGGAAGGTACATAAAGGGAACAAGGCCGTCTGCAACCCGGCCAAGGTCGAGGATCATCATGCCATCCTGCCGACGCCCAAGCGTCCCGGCTCGCTGAGCGCGGACGAGAAGAAGATTTACGATCTTATCGTGCGCCGGTTCTTGTCCCATTATTACGGACCTGCCGTCTACCGCAACCATACGGTCATGACCGTCGTGGAGGAGGAGACGTTCCGGACGCGGGTCAAGCAGCTGCTCGACCCGGGCTGGAAGGTGACCCAAGCCGAGGCGGAGCCGGGCGACAAGAAAAAAAGCCGCTCCAAAGGAGCGGCCGAGGACGAAGCGGACGAGGAGACGCTCACGGACGGCGAGTTCGCCGTCGATCCCGAGGCGCCGTCGCGCTGCAAGTCCGCCAAGGCGGAGGAGAAGGCGACGCAGCCGCCCAAGCCCTACACGGAGGGCACGCTGCTCAAGGCGATGGAGAGCGCCGGCAAGGCGATGGAGGACGAGGAGCTGCGGGAGACGATGAAGGACAGCGGCCTCGGCACGCCGGCGACGCGCGCCGCTACGATCGAGCGGCTCAAGCAGGTCGGCTACATCCGGACGGCAGGCAAGAAGCTGGAGATCGAGCCGAAGGGCGCCTCCGCGATCGAGCTCATCCGCGGAGCGGGAGTCGAGCTGCTCGCCTCGCCGGTCATGACCGGACAGTGGGAGCGGAGGCTCGTGCAGATCGCGCGCGGAGAAGCCTCGGACGAGGCGTTCATGGACAAAGTCAAGCTGTTCGCCCGCTCCATCGTCGACAAGGTGCGGCAGCAGCCGCCCGCCCCGGCGGGCACCTTCCAAGAGCCCGAGCGCAAAGGCGGACGCAAAGGCGCTGCCCGAGCGGCCGGCGGCCGCTCGCAGCCGGCTTCGGCGGCGGCAGGTCCGTCCGGCCGCAGGTCCGGAGCCGGCTCAAGCTCGCCGGCCGCCCCAGCCAAGCGGGAGGGGACGAGAGCCGGCGCCGCTCCGGCCAAGCGATCGGGGGCGAGCGCCGGCGCCGGTCCCGCTGCCGCAGCGGCGGGCAAGCAGCGGCCGGGCGGGCAGCAGCGGCCGGGGACGAGCGCCCTGCGCGCCTCGCCGGCGAGCGCCGGACAGCCTTCCGCCTCCGATGTCTTGTCGGGCGTGCGGGAGCGACAGGCGTTTGGCGCCTGCCCTCTTTGCGGCGGAGCCGTCATCGAAGGCAGCCGCGGCTACGGCTGCTCGCGCTTCCGCGAAGGCTGCCGCTTCGTCGTCTGGAAGGAGCAGCACGGCAAGAAGCTGAGCGTGACGATGCTAGGCGCGCTGCTCGCCAAAGGCAAAACGGGCGTGCTGGCGTTCAAGGGCGAGGACGGACAAAGCCGCAAGGGCCGTCTCGAGCTGGCGCCTCCCTACACCGGAGAGACGAGGCTTTCCCTGGAGCGCTCCTGAGCTTCCGACACGAGCCACACATCCTTGAAATCCATCCATCCAAGCTTGTTGATGTCGATGCCGCGGACGGAAGGATGCACGTACGTGTTCATCGCCCGGTGGATGAGGGGCAGGATCTGATGCTCGTTCAGCAAGCGCTGCTCGATTTGCCGAAGCAGCGCTTTTCGCTGTTCCGGCAGCTCGGCGGAGAACAGATGATCGAGGTTGCGCCTGACCCAGTGCAGCAGCGATTCATCCATATGCTGGCGCATGTAGCTGGAGTCCTGCAGGTAGTTTTCCAGCTCGCACACCTCGTCCTCGGCGATGACGAGATTTTGCAGGATGCAATCGGCCTCCATGACGAGCTCGGGAGGGTAGATCGACGAATGGGACTCGAAGCGCAGCTCGAGCGGAATGCCGATTTCGGCCAGGCGCTCCTGCAGCCAGTACGCTTCGCTCCGGTAGGCGGGGCTGGTGAGCAGGACGATCGGGCTCCCGTCGTAGCCATGCTCCTCCAGGAGGCGTCTCGCCGTCTCCGGCTCGTACCGTTCCAGGATCGGAAAATCGGGCATCGCCGGCATGTAGCTGTGGGCTGGCCGGCAGGCGTCCCCGACCGCGCGGCTGAGTCCCCAGCGGTCGACGGCCAGCTCGACCGCCTGCCGGAAGACGACGGAGCGCTGCGGACCGGACTTCCTCCGGTTCCACGAGATCAGGCTGCACCCTTTGTTGAGCGTGCGGATCTGGCCCCATTTCTGCTCGGGCCGGACGGTCAGGCGGCTGTCGCTCGCCATGATCTGGCCCCATTTTTGCCGCGTCTCGGTCGGGATGTCCTCCGGCATGACGGCGATCTGCACTTCGTCGAGATAAGCGCGTCCTTGGAAATAATGCTCATGCACCGACAGGTCGATCCGCTCCGGCGTCCAGCGGGCAAGCCGGAACGGCCCGGTGCCGGAAGGCAGCTGCCAGAAGCGCTCCGGATCCTCCCGCACGAGATCGGCCGGCAGGATGGAGGCGACCGCGGAGCAGAGCAGCCGCGGCAGCAGCCGGTTCGGCTGGCGCAGCGACAGCCGGACCGTCCGGTTGTCGAGCGGCACGGCGGCGATCATCGTCTCCAGCAGGAACCGGTTCGGCTGGCCGTCCGCCAGCCGGTTGAGCGTGAAGCATACATCCTCGGAGGTCATCTCCGTGCCGTGGTGGAAACGGATCCCTTTGCGCAGATGGAACACCCAGACGCGCGCATCGTCGCTGCATTCCCAGTGATGGGCGAGGGAGGGGAGCAGCTTGCCCTCGCGCGCGTCGAAGTTGAGCAGGCGGTCGAAAATCTGATGGATCAGATGGGAGTCGAACGAAAAGAACATCCGGGCGGGATCGAGCGACACGGGGGGCCGATAGACCGGCAGCCGGAAGATGTCCCGCTGGTCCAAGAGGCCCTCGGCGATCCGGTCGGAGCCGAAGTGGCCGTTCAGGAAGTCGACGAAGCGGTCTCGGGCCGCGGTCCGGTCGCCATGATGCTTCATCAGTCTGAACGCCTTCTGATAATCGCCGTTGCCGGCCATCTGCTTGGCCGTATCGAGCAGGAACTGCTCGCGGCTCATGAGGAACTCGATGCGCGAGCGGACGCCGCGGCCGCGGCCGGCATGCCAGCGCAGCCAGTTCTCCTCCTCCAGCTTGCGGATGATCAGCTTGACGTTGCGCTCGGTGCAGTGGAACAGCTCGGCCAGCTCCTCGAGCGACACCTCGACGATCGTATCGGGGTCCATGACGCGGTAATGGTCGAGCAGCAGCAAATACCTCTCGGCGCTAAGCATGACAGTTCCTTTCTCCTTTTTTTGGCTCATCGCATCCGGGACAAGCGATGCGGGCCAAGGGCAGCGTTTTCTTTCCTGAAAAAGAGGAAGCATTCGGATTTAATTGTACACTTTTTGTTCCTGTTATGTCATGAGATACTTGGTTCAGGGCAAAAAGAAGAACAAAGAACGAATCCAATCCAGCCCGCGAGGAGATATGAACCGATGTACGAAACGATTTATCGACATGAGATGGAGATCCAGCGCCATCATCGAAGCTCCGCCACCCACAGAAGGCTGTTTAACGCCGTGAACGAGCTGACGCCGAAAGCGAACAATTCCGATTATAGAGGCCGTATGAGCCGTCAGATCTGGAAGCCGCTGCACGCGATGATCGTCTTCACGGGCTTGCGCAAATGAGCCGCGGCGCCGCAGTCAAAAAAGGACAAAAGCGAAGGGCATGAGAAGGACCGGAAATCCGGAACCTCTCATGCCCTTCGCTTTTTGGTTCAGGCTGTTAGGAAATTCGGCCGCGGTACGAGGCGATGCCCTGCGGAACATCCCGCAGATGCTTCAGCTGCAGGAACGCCCCTTGGGGCTCGACATCGATCGTCACGATATTGTACTCCCACTCGGTGAACGGCTCCACGTGGATCGCATGGATGCCGGTCGAAAGCGCCGGCACGACGTCGGTGCGGATGGAATTGCCGACCATCCACGTCTGGGAGCGGTCGAATCCGCCCGAGCGGAGGATGTCCTCCAGCGCGGCGGTATTTTTGTGCTGGCGGATATAGATCCGGTCTCCGAAATACCGCTGCAGGCCGAGCCGATCGACCTTGCGCTGCTGGATCAGCGGCTCGCCGCCCGTATACAGATGCAGCCGATGGCCGGCCTCGGCCAGCTCCTCGAGCGTGCTCTCCATATCGGGGTAGGGCTCCGCCTCTTGCTCGTAGACGCTCTGTCCCATGCTCCACAGCAGGTCGATCTCATCGGAGCCTTCCTCGCGTCCGGTAAGTCGGGACAAGTCGATGTAGGTGTCCAGGAAGGATTGCGGGAAATGGTCGCTCTTGAAGCCGATCGCATGGACGCCGGCGATGTCGATCTCCTGCTGCTTGCGGCGGATGACAGCCTCCGTCAGCTCGGGATAGGCGTGAAACCAGGTCAGCATGGCGTCGACGAACTGGTCGATGACCAGATTGAAATATTTGTTGCAGTGGATGAGCGTGTCATCCAGATCGAACAGGATGGTCTGCGGCGTAGGCTTGGCCATAAGCGGTCGTTGTCCCTTCTGGTCTGACTGGAGCAGTCAAGCTTTTGACTCCAATCTACTGCACCGGGGAACATCCGTCAAACGGTCGCGTCGGCGCCGCAGCCGATCTATGCGTATCGCTGCGTCTTGGCGGCGAGATTCTTCTTGATGAAGGCGATGCGCTGCCGGACATAGAAATCGCGGCTCTCGCCCTTGAGCTCCGAAGGAGTCACGGAGGAACGGGAGCCGTTGTCGATAATCGTCAGCCGGCCGTCATCGTAGAATTTGAAGGTCAGATCGCGGAAGGGGCGGTGGCGTTCGACAAATCGAAGGTGGTTGCAATTCATCTCGATCACGCTCCAGATCAAGGAATGGAGGAACGTTTGTTCCTGTTTTGATTATAGCAAACATTTGTTCGCGTGGAAAGTGTTTTTTCAATCCCGTACACTGGTGGAATAAGGATGACAACGATTGCAGGCCGGCAGCGAATTCATGCCGGACCGCCAGAAGGAGTGCAGCAGCGCCATGATCCATATCGCCCATCTCAAGAAACAGTTGCCCGCCGGCCCGACCGTGCTCGACGACATCAGCTTCCGGGCGGACGACGGGGAATTCATCGCCATCAAGGGAGCGAGCGGCAGCGGGAAGTCGATGCTGCTCAAATGCCTCGCGCTTCACGAAAGCTGGACCTCCGGAACGTACAAGCTGGACGGCAAGGAAGTGCCGACGACCTGGTCGGGCCGCTATCGGATCCGCCGCCAGGTCGCGCTGATCGAGGAGAAGCCGTCGCTTCATCCCGGCCGCACCGCGCTCAAGAACGTGCTCGTCGGCTCGGCGGCGCAGGCATCCGTCTTCCGGCGGCTGACCGGCATGGTCCGCAGCGACGACTACATGGGCGCGATGGACACGATCGAGAAGCTCGGCCTGCTCGACAAAGCCCACAGCAAGGCGGACAAGCTGAGCGGCGGCGAGCGGCAGCGCGTCGCCATCGCCCGAGCGCTCGTCCACGGCGCCAAGGTGCTGCTCGCGGACGAGCCGGTGTCCGGACTCGACCCTCACGCGGCGGAGAAGGTGCTCGGCGATCTCAAGCGGCTGTGCAAGGAGCAGGGGCTGATCGTGATCGCCGTGCTCCATCAGGGCGACTGGGCCGAGCGCTACGCCGACCGCATCATCGGGCTGAACAGCGGCAAAGTCGCGCTGCAGGTGAACGGCCGCAGGCTGACCGAGCGCGAAAAGAACTTGCTTTGACCAAGCGGCATGATTTTCCGCCCTCCCTTCATACAATCGGAATGATCGATTCTATGGATATGGCAGGTGGAGAATCATGCCGTTCGTGCAACCGGCTTCCGTACACACGAGCCGCGTCGTCAGGCCCAAGACCGAGCTGCTGCTGCCGGTCGTCTCGATCGCAGGCGAGGAGGAGGCGACAGCCGCGATCAACGGCTCGATCCGCTCGGCGGCGCGGATGCTGATGGAGGAGCAGGGCTCGCTGGACGATCCCCGCTCCGAGATGCTCGGCTTTTACGAGCTCAAGAACAACCAGAAGGGCGTGCTCAGCCTCTCGCTCTTCAACTACGCCTATACCGGCGGAGCGCACGGCCTGACGCTGCAGCGCTCGCTCACCTTCCTGAACGACGAAGGCAAGCCGATTCCGCTGTCCGGGCTGTTCAAGCCGGGCTCCGACTACCGCAAGCGGCTGTCGGAGCTGGTGGCGCGCCAGATCAAGCAGCGGGACATCCAGACGCTGCAGCCGTTCGAGGGCATCCGGCCCGACCAGGATTACTACATCGCCGACCGCGCGCTCGTCATCTGGTTCAGCGTGTACGAGATCACCCCTTACGTGTTCGGTTTTCCTTATTTTCCGATTTCCGTCTACGACCTGACCGACCTGATCCGCGAGGACGGTCCGCTCGGCGTCATGGACGTCAACGATTAAGGGAGCGAAGGGGGACGAGGGCATGTGGATCTGGATCGGATTCGGCATGTACGGAGCGGCGGCGCTGGCATGGCTTGCCGTGTTCGCGGCGGCGGAGCGGCGGCGCCAGCTCGGCGGATACCAGTCGCTGACGAAGTACGCGGCCTACATCCAGTTCATGCAGGACAAGAGCGAGCTGAACCGATACGGATATGCGCAGCGGCTGAAAAGGGCGTTCGGGCCGTTCGCCGCGTTCGCGCTGCCGTTCAACGCGATGGCGCTGCTCGGCGGCGGAGCGCTGTTCCTGCATGTCGCCGGACCGGGGGCGGCCGGCGGGCTTATCCTGTGGGCCTGGCCGCTGCTCGGCCTGGGTGCGCTGGCCGTGCATGCGGTGTCGGCGGAGCTGATGTCCGCCGTGCCGACGGCCAAAGGAACGTCCCACGCGGCCGAATGGCTGGCCGGGAAGGCGGCCGGCAGAGCGAGCGGCTTGCTGCGGCTCGGCGGCCAGTGGGCGCTCGCGGCCTGGATGAGCCTGGAGGCGGCCCGCTGGCTCGGCCAGTCCTGGCAGGGCTGGCTCGGCGGATCAGCCGCCGCGGTCGCGGCAGTCGCGCTGGCGTTCGCGCTGGCGCTGCAAGGACTCGTTTGCCTGGCCGGCAACGGCTGCTTCGGCTTCGTGCAGCGGGCGGTCGCCGCCGTCCAGATCGGCTGCTGCCTGCTGCTGCTGGCGCTGCTCGCCGGGGCGCTGTGGCCGAACTACTCGCTGCCGTCGATCTTGCCGCCGCTCGGTCAAGGCGCGGGGACGGGCGCCGTTCCGCTGAACGCCGACTGGGCGCTCGGCGCGCTGCTGCTGTGGAGGCTGTTCCTGTCCGGCGGAGCGGCGGAAGCCGCGGCCGAGGAGACGGTGGAGCCGCGGATGCGCCTGCCCTGGGGACAGTTCCAGTCGGCGGCTTATCTATACACGGGCGGCTACGTGCTGCTGGCGCTGGCCGCCATGTACGCCGCGTCCCGGCCGCTCGGCGGCGCAGCCGGCGCGTGGCTCCACCCCGTCAGCTCGGCCATTGCGAGCTCGCCGGGCGCGGTGCTGGCGCTTGACGCGCTGGTCGCGGTCAGCCTGCTGGGCGGCTCGCTCTCGCTGCTGTTCGCCTCGACGAGGCTTGCCGGCGCGCTCGCCCGCGACAGCAGCCATCCCGCCCTGGCCCGGCTCGCGCGGGTTGCCGTCAAGCGGCGCACCTACGACGGAGCCGCCATGCTGGCCGTCCTGGCGGCAGCGGCGCTTGCCGCAGGCTCGGCGCTGCTGCCGGCTTCCGGCGGCGCGCAGACGGCCTTCCTGCTCGCGCTCGGCGTCATGCTGCATCATGGAGCGCTGCTGCTTCCGCTCTCCGGCCTGCTGCGGCTGCGTCGGGGGCAGGAGCATCCGGCGCTGGCTCCGCTCTGGTCGCCCGGGCCCGCGCGCGGGCTGCTGCGCTGGACAGCGGCCGCCGTCCTGGCCGTTGTCGCGGCGGCCGCGGCCGCCATCAGCCCGGCCGCCCTGGCCGCGGCGCTGGTCTGGCTCGCGGCGGCGCTGCTCGCTTCACGGCCGCTTGCCGCCGCAGGAGCGGCGGACAGCCGCAGCCTGCCGAGCCGCCAGGAGCTGCTGCAGCTGGAGCGCTCCCATCCCCAATAGGCTCGGGAAATGTTGGGCCTGACTATTTCCCGGGGAAGCGCAGAATGCAACACGATTAAAAAAGTTTCGACACGCCCTGTCGCAAAGACGGCTTTCGGTGTCGAGAAGAGGGGGCGGGTTGCCGGAGGGCGCCCGCTTCTTTTATAATGGGCCGGAAAGGGAGGCGGAAGCAGGTGGAGCATAAGGAGCGCAAGATCGTTTCGGTCAATGTCGGCTTGCCGGCGGCTGTCCGCCACGGCAGCCAGACGGTCATGACCGGCATCTTCAAATATCCGAGCGAAGGCGCGGTGCGGCTCGGAAGGACCGGGCCGGATGGGGACGGACAAGCCGACCTCAAGCATCACGGCGGGCCGGACAAGGCAGTCTGCGCCTATTCCGGACATCATTACCCGGAGTGGGAGCAGCGGCTGGAGCGGCAGCTCGGCTGGGGAGCTTTCGGCGAGAACCTGACGCTGAGCGGGATGGATGAGGAAGCGGTCGTCATCGGCGACCGCTATCGCTGCGGACAGGCGCTGCTGGAGGTCAGCCAGCCTCGTCAGCCTTGCTTCAAGCTCGGGCTGAGGCATGAGGAGCCGCAGCTGACGCTATGGGTCCAGCAGAGCGGGCGGACCGGCTATTATTTCCGCGTCGTCGAAGAAGGAGAGGCCGCAGCCGGCATGGAGCTGTCGCTGGAGCATCGCCCCGCGCACGGCATGACCGTCGCCGAGGCGAACCGCATCTACTACACGGCCAAGAAGGACGCGCAGGCGATCCGCGAGCTGCTGGTCGTGCCGGAGCTGGCCGACAGCTGGCGGACGGTCTTGTCCTCCCGGCTCGAATCGCTTTGACGAAGCCGGGTTCAGAGGGCCCTTTTGGATAAGGGCCATTTTACGGAGGCGTTACCTTTGTAAGTCGAATTATGTAAACCATTAATCCTCTTAACTAAAAGACGGCCGAAACCGAAAAAGACCGGCCGCGAGCGCGGACCGGTCCAGAATTGGCTTCGATCATGCTCTTGCGAGCAGATGATCGGCGATCTTGACGCCGTGGAAGCGTCCCGTCTCGATGAAGATCTCGTTCGCTTCATGCCGAGAGGCGACGACGCCGGCGAGGTAGACGCCCGGCACGTTCGTCTGCATCGTGTCGGAGTCGAAGTATGGATAGCCCTCCGGCTCGATTGCCACGCCGATGGAGCGGAGGAAGTCGCGATCCGGATGGAAGCCGGTCAGCGCGAGCACGAAATCGTTCGGCAGCTTGGCCTGCTCGCCGTCCTCGCTCTGCACGACGATGCTCGCGGGCGCGATCTCGACGACGCGGGAGTGGAACAGCATGCGGATTCGCTCTTTGCGGACGAGGCTCTCGAACACGGGCAGCACCCACGGCTTGATCGATGGGGAATAAGCCGGCTTGCGGTAGACGACCGTCACCTTGGCCCCGGCCCGCTCAAGCTCCAGCGCGGCGTCGATGGCCGAGTTGCTGCCGCCGATGATCGCGACGTCCATGCCGGTATACGGATGGGCTTCGCGGAAAAAGTGGCTGACCTTGGGCAAGTCCTCGCCGGGAATGCCGATCCGGTTCGGATGATCGAAGTAGCCGGTGGCGACGACGACCGCCGCGCAGCGGTAGGCCCGCTCCTCGCCATGCCTCGTCCGCGTGCTCAGCGCGAAGCCGTCCGGCTGCGGCACGACGGACTCGACCTTCTCGTAGGCGTGGACGCGGACGCCGCCGCGCAGCGCGACGGTGCGGTAGTAGTTGAGCGCCTCCAGCCGCGTCGGCTTCTCCTGCGCGGTCGTGAACGGCACGCCGCCGATCTCCAGCAGCTCCGGGGAGCTGAAGAAGCTCAGGTAGGTCGGGTACTGGGAAATGGAGTGGACGAGATTCTCTTTTTCGATGATGAGCGCGTCGATGCCGCGGGCTCGCAGCTCGAGAGCCGCGGCCAGGCCGCATGGTCCGGCGCCGATGATGATGACTTGTTCCTGCTGCAACGTACCTTCAACCTCCGTTCGGACGCCTTGCCGGCGCCTGCTGTACTAGCTATTGTACCTTCGCCTGATTTTGGAGGCAACCGCAGGCTTTCTCTATGGCGCAGAGGGGATTTCATGTATAATGGATTCACTAACACGGTTATGTGGCTTATAGAGGGGGATCTGGAATGCAGCGGAGATTTGTGATTGAAGCGGTCATGGTGGCGACTTATGGACAGCTGCTCGTTCCGAGCCTGCCGGTTGACTTCGTGCTGCCTTACTCCACGGTTCTGGAGCTATACGAGATGAAGGACAGCCCGGAGCCCGTCATGGACGATCCGACCGAGGACGCTTTCGTGCGGGGCAAGATCGGCGAGCTGATCCTATTTTTCGAGGATTCGCTCAACCGCAAGAAGATCGAGCGCGCTTTGACGGTGCCGTGGAGGGAGAGCTCTCCGCTCATCCTGAACGACCGCATCCAGTTTACGGTCGTGAACGCGGTGGACAATGCGCATTATGGAGAATATTTCGATCCGGTGGAGACAGAGCTGCTGCTGACGGCCTCCAAGTTCGATATTCCGATCCTGTCGGATCAATACGAGTTCCAGGATCGGCTGATCGAGGCGGAGGTGCCGGTGCAGGTATTCGACATCGAGGACTTCGACTACGCGGTCGAAGAAGGAGCGCAGCCTCAGCTGTTCGACCACTAGGAACTGCGGCTTCAGCGCAGCTGCTAGACCGCTAGGAACTGCGGCTTTGGCGCAGCTGTTCGACCGCCAGGCTGCGGCTTCGCCGCGAATCCGGCGGGACCGGGAGGCTAGCCTTCCCGGTTCCGTTCGCGGTCGATCGCTTCCTGCATCGTCTTGTCCGTCAGATGGGCATAGATCTGGGTCGTGTCCGGCGAAGCGTGACCGAGCTGCTCCTGCGTCTTGTACAGGTCGTTGCGCAAATAATAATCCGTCGCGAACGAATGCCGCAGCTTGTGCACGGACAGATACGGCTTGCCGAACCGCTTGGCGTACTTGAGGACCATCTCCTGGATGGCCCTTTTTGTCATGCGCGAGCCTTCCGTCTTGCCGTTGGCGACGGCGAGGAACAGCGCCTTCTCCTTGCGGGGAGCGGCGTAGCGGCTGTCCCGCAGCTGCAGGTAGGCCTGCAGGTCCTCCACCGCCTGCTGGCGGAAATAGACCGGCGTCTTGAACGTATCGTCGTTGCTGCCCTTGCGGTACGCATAGACGAGCTTTTTTTTGAGATCAAGATCGTCGACGTTCAGGTTGACGACCTCGGAGACGCGCAGGCCGGAGTGGAGGATGAGGCTGACGATGCAGCAGTCGCGCGTCGAATTTTTCTCGAAGGCGTGCAGCGCCTGCTTGCTGAGCGCGGGATCCTGGCCGTACTCGGACTTGACGAAGCGGAGGAATTCGTCGAGCTCCTCCTCCTGCAGCAGCTTGCCCTCGAGCTTGGCGGCCGTATCCTTGGGCTTATGCGTGCGCTTGATCGCGACCTTGGCCATCACGTTGCGCTTGAGCAGCGGATAGAAGTCCTCGTCCTCGGCGATCTGGCTCAAATAATGAAAGAGCGAGCGGAGGGAGCTGAGCTTGCGCGAGACGGTCGTGCGGCTGTTGGCGTGCAGCGGCTTGGACGCCAGGAACATGCGGTAGCCGTCGATGCTGTCCATGCGCAGCTTCTCGAGCTCCTCGAGCTTTACATCGGACAGGGCGGGGCCTTCCGCCAAGCCTTCGGCGATCAGCCAGCCGAGGAAGGCCTCATAGTCCCGCACGTATTCGAGCAGCGAGGAGGGGGAGAGGTCGGGCAGCTTGTAGTTGATGAATTTCTCGATATACCACGGCATGGAGGGAACGCGCCGATCCAGCTCCATGCGGTCCTTCACCTTCAAGATGTTCATGAGCGGCTCCTCCAATCTTTTCCTCCGTATTGTAGCAACTGCCGTTTCCCCCGACAAGCTTCCGTGCGGCATGCTTACTTTCTAAGGATAGTTATGTAAACCTTTAACGGCATTTAAAAAACCGCTCGGTAAAACCGGGCGGTCAGACCAAACCAAGATGATCGATCAGGATGAACGGAACGTCAACGTAATGAGCAGCGCCTCGCTGCGGCTGAACAGCCGGACCGGCGGTCCCCAGCTGCCGAAGCCGGAGGAGACGAACACATGCGTGAGCGACTTGCGCATGTAGCCCCAATCGAGCTCGAACAGGCGGCGCGTGACGAGATGGTTGGGGGCGAACTGGCCGCGATGCGTATGGCCGCACAGCAGGACGTCCGCGCCGGCCGCGGCCGCTTCGGCGAAGCCGTACGGCTGATGGTCCAGCAGCACGATCGGCGCCGAGGAGTCGATATCGCGCAGCAGCTCGGCTGTCGGCAGCCGGCCTGCGCCGGGCAGCGACTCGGCGGTGCGGTCCTTGCGGCCGGCGATGACGATGCCTCCCGCATCGATCCATTCGTCCTGCAGCACCGGAATGCCCGCCTGCTTCATCGCCCCGACGTAGGCGGGGATGTCTCCGCCATAATATTCGTGGTTGCCGAGCACCGCGTACGTGCCGAGCGGCGCCTTCAGCTGCGAGATGACCTCCGCCATGCGCAGATGGAGGAAAGGCTTGACGCTGTCGTCGAGCACGTCGCCCGGCAGCAGGATCAAGTCCGGCCGCAGCTCCTGGCTGATGCGGACAAGCTTTCTCAGATGGCGCTTGCCGACGATGTCGCCGAGATGGATGTCGGACGCGACGAGCAGCGTCACGCTGTCCCGATCCGCCATCGGCTTGTCCACCTGCACGCTGTGGCGCCGCACGATCGGGCTGAACGCGTTGCGCGTGCCCCAGGCGAGCAGGACGAGCAGGAGCAGCAGCACGGTCCAGCCGGCGGCGCCGGCATAAGCGTCGAACGAGACGCCTGCAGCGCGGGCGGCGAGCCAGCCGAGATCGGCGAGCGGCAGCAGCAGGATGAGGTATTCCAGCGCGGCGATGGAGTAGGAGGCGGCGGCTTTGAACAAGCGCGCCGGCAGCGCTCCCCAGAAGCGGACGAGCGCCATCGCGAGGAAGTACGAGACGGACGCGAGCACGACGGCCGTCCACATGCCGATTCCCGGCGACAAGCCTTGGCTGGCGAGGAATAGCGAGAGATTCCACCCGATATAATAGATCAGGGCGGCGTAGATCACGATGACGGATACGAGGGCAAGCCATCTGCGGCTCATGCGGGCATTCTCCTTTTTGGCTGTCAATCGGGCTTCGTAGACTAGCGTAACTGGTTTTGTAACTTTGTTGCAACTTATCTCGCAGCCGGCCCGTTTATAATGGTACCAACAGCTGATTCACCCCTTGCGAGCAAGGGTAATGAACGTCAAGCTCTTGTCACAAGTCCTAGCTTTGCGAAAGGGAGACGAGCCACATGAAAAAAAGTCTCATCAGCATTCTCGCCACCGCCTCGATCCTGTTCTATTTCATCTCCACGGCCAATGCCGTAGGCGGAGACTATCAGCCGGTGCAAAAGACGGCCGACACCCAAACCGACTATATCGAATCCATCACCCATAAAGAAGGCAAATGGTACATAACGGTCGATCCGATCGAATGGTACGAAGGCAAGGAAGCCGACGAGCAGTTCCTGAAGCATGAGCCGGACAGCGGCCTGGACGGCGCTCCGGACGGCTATTATATCGTCAATGACGATACGACGGCGACTACGTACGAGATCTCGCCGGATGCAGCCGTGCTCATGCAGCTGTACGACCGCACGGGAGACCCGGCCGAGCTGGAGACGCAGTGGAACGAGCCGGTCGCTCTCGACGAGTTCGCCAAGCTGTATGCCAAGAACGACGTGCTCGACCTCGCCGACTTCCCGTATCATCTGACGGTCAAGGACGGCGTCGTGACGAAGATCGTGCAGCAGTTTATTCCTTGATGCACCCCATGGAGCATCGGCTGATGCATCGCTCGACCAGTTTAATCAAAAAATCCTTCGGCCCTCAAGCGGCCGAAGGATTTTTATTTTCTGCGCTCATTCCATCCTCATTCCGCGACGGCTGGTGCAGACGCCGGCTCTTCCGCCGAGCGGCGGGAAGGGACGAGCAGCAGCAGGCTGACGAGCGAGACGAAGATCGTCGCGCCCATATCCGACAGGATGGCGATCCAGAGCGTGAGCCAGCCCGGGATCGTCAGCAGCAGAGCGACGAGCTTGAGGCCGAGCGCGACCGCAAGATTGAAGCGGATGATCCGGTTCGTGCGCTTGGCGGTGCGGATCGCCTCGGGCAGCTTGCCGAGATGATCCTGCATGAGCACGAGATCGGCCGTCTCGATCGCGCTGTCCGTGCCTTTGCCCATGGCGATGCCGAGATCGGAGGCGGCGAGCGCCGGCGCGTCGTTGATGCCGTCGCCGATCATCGCGACCTTGCCTGCGGCTTTGAGCCGGTTGACGCGCTCGACCTTGTCCGCGGGCAGCAGTCCGGCTGCCGTCTCGTCGACGCCGGCTGCCGCGGCCATGCGGCGGGCGGCGGCTTCATGGTCGCCGGTCAGCATGACGGTGCGGGCGATGCCGGCGCGGCGCAGCTCGCGGACGACGCCGGGCGTCTCCGGCCGCAGCTCGTCGGAGATGCCGAACAGGCCGAGCAGCCGGCTCTCGTCCGCCAGCGCGACGAGCGTCAAGCCCTGCTCGCGGTACGCTCGGAGCGCCTCGGCCGCCTCCGCATGCGGGAGGATGCCGAGCTCCTCCAGCGCAGCGGGGCTGCCGAGCGAGTACTTCGTGCCGCCGAGCGCGGCAGCGAGCCCTTTGCCGGGTACGGCCGTCGTTTCCGCCGTCTCGTAGGCGATGCCGCGCTCCTCGATGTAGGCGAGCACCGCCTTGGCGAGCGGATGGGCGGAGCCGCTTTCCATCGCGGCCGCGACCGGGAGGAAGCGGTCGTCCCAACTCGCCGCCTCGGCCACATGCGGATGTCCCTTCGTCAGCGTGCCGGTCTTGTCAAAGGCGATGATGCGGATGCGGCCGAGCTGCTCGAGATGGGCGCCGCCTTTGACCAGGATGCCTTCCCGCGCGAGGCGCGTAATGCCGGCGAGGATCGCGACCGGCGAGGAGAGGATGAGCGCGCACGGGCAGCCGACGATGAGCACGGCGAGTCCTTCGTACAGCCAGTGGCGCCACTCGCCGCCGAGCAGCAGCGGCGGGACGAGCATGACCAGCACGGCGATGATCATGATCGCCGGCGTATAGTAGCGGGAAAAGCGGTTGATGAACAGCTCGGTCGGCGTCTTGGACTCCTGCGCCTCCTGGACGAGCTGGAGAATTTTCGCCAGGGAGGACTCCGAGTACGATTTTTCGATCCGGACCGTCAGGCTGCCCTCCTGGTTGAGGCTGCCGCCGAATACGGCGTCGCCGGGCTTCTTGTCGACCGGGATCGGCTCGCCGGTGATGGCGGCTTCGTTGACGGAGCTGCTGCCGGTGACGATGACGCCGTCGGAAGGGATTTGCGAGCCTGCGGCGACCAGCACCGTCTGGCCGGCGGACAGGCGGGATACGGGAATACGCCGCGTCGCGCCGTCCTCCAGCAGCATCGCTTCCTTCGGCGCCGCTTCGAGCAGGCGGTCCATCGACTCGCGGGCGCGGTTCATGCCGAGCCCTTCGAGCAGCTCGTTGACGCCGAACAGGATCGCGACGAGCGCTGCTTCCTTCCACTCCTCGATGGCGACGGCGCCGATGAGCGCGACGGTCATGAGCGTGTCGATCGTGAAGCGGAGGCTCGCCAGATTGCGCAGCCCTTTCCAGAACGTCCGCCAGCCGCTGAGCGCGATCGCGCCGAGATAGAGCGGGATGGAGACGGCGGACGGCACGCGGTCGCCGAGCAGGACGGCGGCCAGCAGCAGCGCGAGGCTGATGCCGAGCTGCGCGTAGATGCCGCGACCGGAGGCATGGTCGTGATCGTGGTCATGATCATGACCGTGCGCGTGTCCAGGAGCGCTTGCCTGGTCTTGCTCCTGCGCTTGGGCGACATGCTTGCGAAGGTCCGCTTGGCCGTGGCTATGTTCGTGCCTGCTGTCAACATCATGATGGACTCCAGCGTGACCGTGCCCGTGAGCGTGGCCATGTGCATCATTGCTGTCATCATCATGGACCCCATCGTGGGCATCTGCATCGTGGCCATGCTCATGAGAGTGTCCCGCCCCGCAGCAGGAGGCGGGGGCTTCTTCTGGAACGGCCGAAGCCGATCGTTCCGCGAGGATCGAAGCGCCGTCGGTCTTCAGTATTTTGCGCACCTTGTCCATAGGCACGCGTTCATCCATGACGAGGCGCGCGGATGAAAAATGAAGCGCGGCCGTATCGCCATGAGGAAGCTTGCGGATCTGCCGCTCCAGATCGGCGGCGCAGTTGCCGCAGCTGAGTCCTTTTACCCGATATTCCAGCAAGGGGCATCTTCCTTCCTTGACCATACGCATGAATACTTGCTCATATGATATGATTGTTTGCTGGAATGGTCAACCGATTGGGACAATTATCCCTAAAAATTAATGATGTCCGTAAAACTTCCGTTTAATGCCGGCGATTGGTATAATGAAGGTCAATGGATACGGATCGGAGGCAGAGGCGGATGAATACGGATGCGAAAAGCCAGGCAGGGGCCGAGGTGGAGGAGGCCGCTTGGCGCGAGGACGAGCCGTCCGAGCTGGAGGGCGAGCACGCGGCGCCCGAGCAGCCCCGCGATCTAAGCGCGGTCAAGGCGGCGATGCTCGACGACCGCTCCGCGCTGCAGCTGGCCGACTGGCTCAAGGCGCTGAGCGATCCGACAAGGGTCAAGCTCGTCGACGCGCTCATGCACAGCGAGCTGTGCGTGCATGATCTGACCGTGCTGCTCGGAATGAACCAATCCGCCGTCTCCCATCAGCTGCGCTATTTGCGCAACATGCGGATCGTGAAGCGCCGCAAGGAAGGCAAGACGGTGTACTATTCGCTCGACGACGATCACGTCGAACAAGTGTTCCGACAGACGCTCGAGCATGTCCGGCATTCCTGAGCTCAGGAATGCCGTTTTTCCCGGCTCAAAAGTTGCGTGAAATACATATTTTACGCAACTTCGATTTTAAGAGACTTTTAGCAGGAACGAGAAGGAGTGGGGAAGGTTGTCCGTGACGGTGCATGAGCTGCAAGAGGCCTATGGCGAGGAGCTGGAGCTGTTCCGCATCTGGATGAAGAACCAGGGCATGACGCTGTCGACGGAACGGGCGTATGTCGCCGACGTGCGTCTCTATCTCGCGTCCTTGTATCCCGAAGCGCTCGAGCGCAGCGGCAAGCTGGACATCATGCGCTATCTGTCCGCGAGCCGCGAGCGGGGAGCGGGAGACGAGGCGCGCAACCGCAAGCTGAGCTCCCTGCGGGCGTTCTATCGGGCGCTCAACGAGATGGACCGGCTGCAGGCCAATCCGGCCGCGCTCACGCCCAAGTCGCGCCAGCAGAAAAACCGCATGCCGGTCTATTTGGACGAGGAGCAGCTGCAGGAGCTGTTCGGGCATGTCGGAGGCAAGCACCAGGAACGGAATCTGTCGATCCTGCTGCTCATGGCGTACGCCGGACTGCGGGTCGGGGAGATCCATCGGCTCAACTCGTTCGATCTCAAGCCGGACGGGACGCTGTCGGTGCTCGGCAAAGGACGGAAATGGCGCTATCTGCCGCTGCCGGACAGTCTCGCCCGGCTGCTGCGGCGCCTGGAGGACGACAGCCGCGGCCGGATGCGGCAAGGCAAGGAGCAGCCGATGTTCGTCAGCCAGCTCGGACGCCGCCTGTCGGTCCGCATGATCCAGACGATCGCGGACCGCACGCTGGAGCGGCTGCAGGGCGAGCGGCCGGAGCTGGCGATGAAGAAGCTGTCGAGCCACAAGCTGCGCCACAGCTTCGCGACGATGCAGATCCGCAGCGGCACGGACATCCGCACGCTGCAGGAGCTGCTCGGCCATGCGAGCATCGAGACGACGCAGATCTACACGCATATCGACAACGCGCAGATGAAGACGGCGATGGAGCGCATGTCCGCCAAGCTGCCGGAGCTGCGGGAGGGCCGTCCTCGCTGAGCGGGCCAAGGCTTGCCGGATGGACGGGGCATGACAGCGAAAAACCGGAAAGGCGTAATGGGCGTGCCGGGGGGAGACTTCGGTTATAGCGGTTTCCGCTCTGTCGAGGAGGACGTTTTCGTGTTCAAAGGAAGAGTGCGAAGAGACAGGAACGGGAAAGTAGATGAGGCGAATTAAAAAGACAGGTTCGGCTGAGGCCGGACCTGTCTGTCGTTGAAGCGCTTGTCAACCGAGCGATCCGCTCGGCAGCAGCTCGGAGATGGCCACCTTGCGGCCTTCGGCGGAGCTGCGGATCGCGCCGAACACCATCGCCATGCTGAGCAGGTTGTCGCGGCAGTCCGTCTCCGAGGGACGGCCGCCATGCAGCGCGTCGAACATCTCGGCGATGCAGCGGTGATGCCACGGCTCGCCCGCCTCGTCAGGAGACGTGTCGATGCGCTGCGAGCTGCGGATGAACGCCTGCTCCTGGCCGGCGGGATCGACGACTTCCGCGTAAGGCGAGCCTTCGCCGTCCCAGAGCGCCGTTCCGGTCGAGCCGATGACGCGCCACTGGGCTTCCCAGGAGGTCGGAGCTCCTTCCGAGCACCAGGAGCCCCGGTAGCTGAATACGCTGCCGTCCGACATCTCGAAGATGCACAGCGCCGAAGCCGCGCCCTTGTACCAGGAGCCGGGCGGGTTGAACTCCTGGCAGTAGACGGACACGGGATCGGCGCCGAGCAGCAGCCGCGCCTGGTCGAACGTATGGATCGCCATGTCGAGGATGAGCGGGCTGTCCATCAGGTCGCGGAAGCCGCCGAAGTGGGCGCCGATGAAAAAGTCCGCTCCGGCGAAGCCCGGCGTGCCGATCGCGCCGCCGGCGATCAGCTTGCGGAAGGCGCGGATGCGCGGGTCGAAGCGCCGGTTCTGCATGACGGCATGCATGCGGCCCGTCTCGGAGGCGGTCCGGACGACGTCGAGGCAGGCTTCCCAGCTTTCGGCCAGCGGCTTTTCGGTGAAGACGTCGCAGCCGAGCCGCATCGCCGTCTGGCTGATGACATGATGGCTCGCCGGAATGGTCACGTCGAAGACGAGATCGGCGCCGCTTTCCGCAATCGCCTGCTCCAGGTCCGTGTAGACGCCGCAGCTCAGGCCGTGCTTGTCCCGCATGCCCTCTGCCGCCTCGAGGCGGACGTCGACAAGGCCGACGATGTCGGCGTCGTCGCGGGTCAAAGCATACTCGACCCAGGTATGGGCCATGCCGCCGCAGCCGGCGACGACGATCCGGCGGCGCGGGGAAGATAAGGTTCGGTTCATGGGGATGAGAGCCTCCTCTAGGGAATCCGGTTGTCGGCCAGGGCAGCAGCGGACCGAGAACGATCTGCCTTGCTGACCGTGCCGATGTTGGTTTATGATGAACTCAATCAGGCTTAGTATAAGCGCTGTCAATCGGCGCGGCTCTAGCCGATCTTGGGGAATACCACTCTTATCTTGGCGGTGCATCGCATGAAGGATGGAATCCGGCTGCGGGAGCGCAATCCGCTCGATCCGCTGTTTCCGGCCAAGGTCTACGTCAACCGTGCCGAGGATACGGCTCCGGGACAGAATATTTTGTTCCTGCATTGGCATGAGCATTTCGAGCTGATCGCCATGCGGCGGGGCAAGGCGGTCTTCCATCTGAACAGCGAGCCGTTCGAGGCGGAGCCGGGAACCGTGCTGCTCGTGCAGGCGGGCGACCTGCATGCCGGCTACAGCCGCTTCGGCGGAGCGGCCGAATACGTATCGGTCGTGTTCAGCGGCGCGCTGCTGCGCGACTGGAGCGGCGATCCCGGCTATGCGGAGCTGCTCCAGCCTTATCTGGACGGCCAAGGGCGGCTTCACCCGCTCGGCGCGAGCGGGGAGACGGAGCTCGCGGAGCGCGTCATCGCCGACATCGCCGCCGGCACGGCGGGCGGGCGGCTGCTAGCGCGGACCGGCCTGCTGCTGCTGCTGGCGCGCGCGGCGGCCGCGCAGCCCGCTCCCGCGCCGGCGAGGCCGCGAGAGGCGCAGCTGCGGCAGGAGCGCTTCAAGCAGCTGCTCCGCCATGTGGAGGCGAGCTGCGCGGACAAGCATACGATCGAGGACGCGGCGGCGCGCGTGCGGATGGATCCGTTCCATTTTTGCAAAGTGTTCAAGAAGCTGACGGGCAGCACGTACATCGACTATGTGAACCAGGTGCGCATGCAGGAGGCGATGCGGCTGCTTCGCCAGGAGGACTGCAGCGTCGCCGAGGCGGCGGAGCGCGTCGGCTGCGGCAACGCGAACTATTTCACCAAGCTGTTCAAGCGGTACAACGGCATGACGCCGTCGGAAGCGAAAAAGCTCGGACCCGGCGGCGGGCAGCCGTGAGCAGCACCAACGATGCGGAGGGAAGCGGGCATGGCAGAAGCGGATTTTTCCACCAAGCATGAGCAGCTGATCGCCTATATGGAAAAGCTGGAGGTCGGCGCGCGCGTCTCGGTGCGGAAGATCGCCCAGGCGATGGACGTCAGCGAGGGCACCGCCTATCGGGCGATCAAGGACGCCGAGGCGCGCGGCATCGTCAGCACGAAGCTGCGGACCGGCACGGTGCGCGTCGACAGCAGCAAGCGCGAGAAGATCGACCGGCTGACGTTCGGAGAGATCGTCGCGATCGTCGACGGCCAGGTGCTCGGCGGCGAGGCGGGCCTCGGCAAGCCGCTCAGCAAGTTCGTCATCGGCGCGATGCAGCTCGAGGCGATGATGGGCTATATCGAGCCGGACAACCTGCTCATCGTCGGCAATCGCGAAAAGGCGCATTTGAGCGCACTCTCGCTCGGAGCCGGGGTGCTCGTGACGGGCGGCTTCGGCGCGACGCCGGAAGCCGTCGCGCTCGCCGACCGGCTGGAGCTGCCGATCCTGAGCAGCGCGTACGATACGTTCACGGTCGCCGCGCTCATCAACCGCGCGATCTACGACCGGCTGATCAAAAAGCAGATCGTGCTCGTCGCGGACATCATGAATGCGGACGAGCCCGTCGCGTCGCTGCCGGAAGAAGCGACCGTCGCCGACGCGATGGCCGTCATCGAGCAGACGAACCACAACCGCTTCCCGGTCGTCGACCGCGAGCGGCGCCCGGTTGGCATGGTGACGACGAAGGATCTCATCGGCGCTTCGCCCGCCGAGCCGATCGCCGAGCGGATGACGCCTCAGCCGAAGACATGCACGCCGCAGACGTCGGTCGCGACGGCGGGGCACCGCATGGTCGCAGAGTCGATCGAGCTGCTGCCGGTCGTCGATGCGGAAGGGAGGCTGAGCGGCGTCATCAGCCGCAAGGACGTGCTGCAGGCGATGCAGCAGATCCAGCATCAGCCGCAGAACGGCGAGACGCTGGAGGACCAGATCCGCCGCCGCTTCGTCTCCGGGCAGGAAGCGGACGGACGCCTTTATTACGAAGGGCCGGCCGAAGCGCTGTTCAGCAGCCCGATGGGGCACTTGTCGGAAGGCGTGCTCGCCGGGCTCGTCCATCATGCCGCGGCGCGGGCGCTGCGCGATCATCGGCGCGGCAACCTGATCGCCGACAGCCAGTCGGTCTACTACCTCGCGCCGGTGGAGATCGACCAGACGCTCCGCCTGTACCCGGAGCTGATCGAGCTGAGCCGCAAGTTCTGCAAGATCGAGATCCAGGTATATGCCGACGGGCGCAAGGTCGCCCAGTCGATGCTGACGGCGAGGCTGATGGAGCCGTGAGGCGGCTTGACGCGGCAGAGGCATGGCAGCATCCCGTCATGCCGTCAGAGAGCCGCGCCGCTGCGGACCATAGCTTGTACGATTCCAACTTGAATCGCCAATTAAGAGAACGAGACGAAGCTGCGATGCAGCGGCTTCGTCTCGTTTTTTCTTTTTAAACGTCCCTGCGGCAGCTGGCGTCCTCCCCTTCCATGAGCCTCAGACGGCCCTATTCAACGAGCAGGGGCGTTTCGCAGCGACCCTCTCTCGTGCCGCGCAGAGGCTAAGTCTGGGCAGCAAGAACAGTCGCGAAGACGCATTCTCCAAACTGTACTATAACAACATAAAAATAGTCTAAAACAGTATTGAACATTTCTTGATTGCTGTTATATAATAGCCACAAGAACATGAAACAAACTCATACAGATTGGAGATGGCTCGGATGGATTGTCCGCATTGCGAAGGTCATGGAGAGCTGGAATTCCAGCTGCTCGAAGGAGGCTGGGACGCCTCAGGGGCGCGAGGTCCTCGGCTGCGAGGTCCTGAGGCGCAGGAATCTGAGGCGCGAGGATCTGCGTGGCGACGCCCGGAGGAGGCAGCCGAAGGCGCGTACGAGCGCTGCCCGCGCTGCGAGGGCTCCGGCGTGCTGGAGCTGGAGGAAGGAGGCGCGTGGACATGAGCGGACCGAGCCGAACGATCGAGCAGGAGAGGGAGCGGCTGCTGGAGCGCTGGAGCTCGCCCCGCTATCGGGGAGTGCAACGGCCATACGGCCCCGACGACGTGCTGAAGCTGCGCGGCTCCGTGCTCGTCGAGCATACGCTGGCCGCGCGCGGCGCCGCCCGGCTGTGGGAGCTGCTGCAGAGCGAGCCGTATGTGCCGGCGCTCGGCGCCTTGACCGGCAACCAGGCGGTGCAGCAGGCGAAGGCGGGGCTCAAGGCGATCTACCTGAGCGGCTGGCAGGTCGCCGCCGACGCCAATCTGTCCGGACAGATGTACCCCGATCAGAGCCTGTACCCGTCCAACAGCGTGCCGAGCGTCGTGAAGCGGATCAATCAAGCGCTGCAGCGGGCGGATCAGATCCAGCATGCCGAAGGCCGCGACGACATCGACTTCCTGCTGCCGATCGTCGCCGACGCCGAGGCCGGCTTCGGCGGCGCGCTGAACGTGTTCGAGCTGATGAAGGCGATGATCGAGGCCGGCGCGTCGGGCGTGCATCTGGAGGATCAGCTCTCCTCGGAAAAGAAATGCGGCCATCTCGGCGGCAAGGTGCTGCTGCCGACGCAGCAGGCGGTGCGCCATCTCGTCTCCGCCCGGCTGGCGGCCGACGTGCTCGGCGTCGACACGGTGCTGATCGCCCGCACCGACGCCCACGCCGCCCGGCTCTTGACGAGCGACGCGGATCCGGCCGACGATCCGTTCCGCACCGGCGTCCGCACGCCGGAAGGATTCCATGAAGTGCGGCCGGGCATCGAGCAGGCGATCGCGCGCGGCCTCGCCTACGCGCCGTATGCCGACCTCGTCTGGTGCGAGACGTCGGAGCCGGATCTGGAGGAGGCGCGCCGCTTTGCGGAAGCGATCCACGAGATGCATCCCGGCAAGCCGCTCGCCTACAACTGCTCGCCGTCCTTCAACTGGAAGAAGAAGCTGAGCGACGAGGAAATCGCGCGCTTCCAGCAGGAGCTCGGACGGCTCGGCTACAAGTTCCAGTTCGTCACGCTCGCGGGCTTCCATGCGCTCAATTACAGCATGTTCACGCTGGCGAGAGACTACCGGGAGCGCGGCATGGCCGCCTACTCCGAGCTGCAGCAGGCCGAATTCGCCGCCGAGCCGGCGGGCTACGAGGCGACGCGCCATCAGCGGGAGGTCGGCACCGGCTATTTCGACGAGGTGATGGGCGTCGTGAGCGGCGGGACGGCGAGCACCGCCGCCCTCGCCGGATCGACCGAGGCGGCGCAGTTCGCGGCGGCAGCCAGCGAGGAGGCGGGAGCATGAGGGAGATCGACAACCGGCTGCAGCTGGCCGCCCCGCCGCTGAAGCCGGAGCTGCAGGCGATGCTGACGGCCGAAGCGCTTGCTTTTGTCGGCGAGCTGGAGCAGCGGTTCGGAGACCGGCGCCGCGCGCTGCTCGAGGAGCGGGCGCGCAAGCAGGAGGCGTTCGACCGCGGGGCGAAGCCGGATTTTCGCGCCGATACGGCGCCGATCCGCTCCGGCTCGTGGAGGATCTCTCCGCCGCCTCCGGCGCTGCAGGACCGGCGCGTAGAGATCGCCGGCCCGGCGGGCGACCGCAAGATGGTCCTGTATGCGCTCAACTCCGGCGCCAGCGTATTCATGTGCGACCTGGAGGACGCGAACGCCCCGACCTGGCGCAACGTCGTCGGCGGCCAGCGCAACATCCGGGACGCGCTGGCGCGCACGCTGTGCCACGAGACGCCGGACGGCAGGCGGCTGGAGCTGGCGGAGCGTCCGGCCGTGCTGAAAATGCGGCCGCGCGGCTGGCATATGGAGGAGAAGCATGCGCGGCTCGGCAGCCGGCCGATCTCGGCGAGCCTGTTCGACTTCGGCCTGTTCGCCTGGCATAACGCGCCTGCGCTGCGGCAGAGAGGAGAAGGCGCCTACCTGTACCTGCCCAAGCTGGAGAGCATGGAGGAAGCGGCGCTTTGGGCGCATGCCTTCGTCCATGCGGAGGAGCGGCTCGGCCTGCCGCGCGGCTTCTTCCGGGCGACGGTGCTGATCGAGACGCTGCCGGCGGCGTTCGAGATGGAGGAGATCCTGCATGCGCTGAGAGAGCATGTCGACGGCCTCAACTGCGGCCGCTGGGACTATATCTTCTCGTATATCAAAAAGCTGCGCCGCCACCCGGACGCGATCCTGCCGGACCGCAGCCTGGTGACGATGGAGTCGCCGTTCATGGACGCCTACGCGCGGCTGGCGATCCGCACCTGCCATAAGCGCGGCGCGCACTGCATCGGGGGGATGTCGGCGTTCATCCCCGTCAAGCACGACGCAAAGGCCAACGAGCTGGCGCTGGAGCGGGTCCGCCGCGACAAGCAGCGCGAGGCGCGGCTCGGACACGACGGCACCTGGGTGGCGCATCCGGCGCTCGTGACGGTGGCGCGGGACGTATTCGACGCGTTTATGCCGGGGCCGAACCAGCTCGGCGCGATGCCGGGTGGCGGCGACGTGACGGCGGCCGAGCTGCTGCAGGCTCCGGCAGGCCCGATCACGGAGGAGGGCGTGCGCGCCAACCTGTCGGTCGGCGTCCAGTATGTCGCCGCCTGGCTGGACGGGATCGGAGCCGTGCCGATCCGCGGCCTGATGGAGGATGCCGCGACGGCCGAGATTTCCCGCGCTCAGCTGTGGCAATGGCTTCATCTGCCGGAGGCGAAGCTGGCGGACGGCAGGCGGCTCGCCCCGGAGCTGCTGGAGCGGTGGCTGGCCGAGGAGCTGGAGCCGCTCGAGGCCGGGCTTGAGCCGCCGCGACGGCTCGAGTCGCTGCGGCTGGCGGCCGACCTGTTCCGCGAGATGACGCTGGAGCAGACGCTGCCTGAATTTTTGACGACGAGAGCCTACCCGCATCTGCAGGACCAATCCGACTGACAAAGGAGACGATCCACGATGACGACCGACCCGATCCGCCAAGCCGACCCAGGCGCTTCCTCTGCGGAGGCGCCGGAGCTGTGCTTCTCCTGCGAGAGCAACGCTCCCGCCCGCGGCGAGCTCATCTGTCCCGACTGCCGCAAGCAGACGGGGCTGAGCGACTCCCACTATTACATCAAGCAGTATTACTACAGCCGCTGAAGCCGCAGCCGCCCCTAAGGGCGGCTTTTTTTCGGCTTGCGGCCGGGCTGGTCGCTCTGGCCAACCGCAAGCCGGTCTTGGCGGCCGCCCGCGCCGGCCTGAAGAAAACCGGCTTTTGCGGCCGGTCGAGCCGGCCAACCGAAGCCGGTTTTTGCAGCCGGTCGGACCGGCCTGCCGGCAAGCGGCTTTGTTCGCGAAGCCTTCACAGCCAGGGGGTCTTTCCGGCGTCTCGATCTGCTATACTGAGGGCATAGAAACGCTTCCACGAGGGGGAATTCCATGCTGCCTTACATTCTAGTCGCTCTGGTCATCCTGACCGCGATCGGCGCTACGCTTGCCGTCGGCTTCTCCCGCGAGAACCGGCAGGCCGATCCGGACTACGACCGCAAGCACGGCGGCCGCTGGGCGCGGCTCTCCTTGCTTTATATCGTCACTGCCGTCGCCAGCGTGGCCGCCCTGATCATCGTGATCGCCGATTGAGCTCGTCCGCAAGTCCCGTCCGCCCTATGCGGACGGGACTTTTCTGCATCCAGGCAGACGGAGCTATGGTATAATTTTCATGAATTGGCGCCAAGCATCCGTTTTGGGAGACGGAGCTTGTAAAGGAATTCGATTCCTTTGCAACCATTCTGCTGGATGCGCCGTAGGAAAAGAAACCTTATCGCTTAGTAGTAAACGATCCTAATTCCTTGCAGGCAGGAGGTCGAACCATTGGCCGCAACCAAGCTCGCCCGGGCATTCGCCCTCACCCTCGGCGTGGCCGCCGCCAACGTCGCGGTCTTTTCTCCCGGCTTGATGAACGTCCGCTTCGGAGGCTCCGCCTTCTCCTCCGCCCTCGGAGCGGCCGTTCTGGCCGCCAGCGGACTCGCGCTTCTATACGGCGCCTATGCCTTGCTTCAACGTCCGCCTGCGCCTGCCGCTCCCGCCAAGCTCGAGACGGTCGAGCATTACGCCGCCGCGCTTGGCGCGTTCCGCCGCGTCCGCACGGTCGCGGCCGAGCTGGAGCTGGCGCTGGAGCAGCTGGACCGGATGGAGAAGCGCAAGCAGTCGCTCCATCGGCTGCTCGCGCAGCGCTTCGAGCCCGAGGAGCTGAGCTACCGCAAGTTCAGCGGCGTCATCCTGGAAGTGGAGGAGCTGTTCCGCCGCAACCTGCGAGCGGTGCTCAGCCGGCTCGCCCTCTACGAGCAGACGGAGGCGGAGCTGAAGTCCGGCAGCCGCTCGCTCTCCCGCGACCTGCAGCAGCGCCGGCTCGAGCTGATCCGCGAGCAGCATGAGTTTCTGAAAGCGACGCTTGGCCACAACGAAGAAATTCTGCTCAAGCTGAACCAGCTGCTCCTCGAGCTGACCCGCCTCGACCAGCAGCACCCCGGCACGATCGACGAGCTGCCGGGCATGCAGGAGCTGGACGCCTTGATCCGCTCGACCAAATACTACGCATAGGGGGCGTCCGCCATGAGAAAAGGCCGTTTTGCATTCGTATCCATCGTCCTCATCCTCGCCGTCTTCGCGCTTGTCTACTATGGCATCCAGTTCACCTCCAATCTCGGCAAGACCGATCAGCAGGTGAGCGCCGAGGGCGCCGCCTCGAAGCTTGCCAAGCTGTACGGCAAGCTCGGCGTGACGACCGAGCCGCCGGTCAAGGGCCAGATCGACCTCGATCCGGTCGATGTCGCGGCCTCGCTGCCGGACATCTCGAAGTTCCCGATCGCCGTGGAGCCGACGACCGATACGTTCCTGGAGATCTTTTCCTCCACGGAGAAATCGGGCAGCGGCGTCGATGGCTGGCTGACGGAGGTCGGCGAGGCGTTCAACAAGGCCGGCATCCAGGCCGGCGGCAAGCCGGCGTCGGTGCAGATCCGCAACATCGCCTCCGGCACGGCGGCCGACTATATCCGCAGCGGCAAGCATGTGCCGGACGCCTTCACGCCGTCCAACGAGCTGTGGGGCGAGATGGTCAAGGCCAGCGGCGTCAAGACGGAGCTGGTCGCCAAGCGGCTGGCGGGCAACGTGCCCGGCATCGTCATGGCCAAGGCCAAGTACGACGAGATCGTCGGCGACTACGGCGCGGTCAACGTCAAGACCGTCACCGACGCGATCGCCGAGAACAAGCTGTCGATGGGCTATACCGATCCTTTCGCCAGCTCGACGGGCTTGAACTTCCTGCTGACCGCGCTCTATACGTTCGACAGCTCCGACCTGCTCAGCGAGACGGCCGTCCAAGGGTTCCAGAAGTTCCAGGCGAACGTGCCGTTCACTGCCTCGACGACGATCCAGATGCGGGAGGCGGCCAAGTCGGGCCGGCTGGACGCGTTCGTGCTGGAATACCAGACGTTCGTCAATGCGGACGACTTCAAAAGCGGCTACGTGTTCACGCCGTTCGGCGTCCGCCACGACAGCCCGCTCTACGCGCTCGGCGACATCGGCCCGGAGAAGCTGGAGATCGCCCGCAAGTTCGCCGAGTTCGCCCTCGGCGCCCAGCAGCAGAAGGCGGCGTCCGACAAAGGCTTCAACGGGCTGGACAGCTACCAGCCGGAGCTGCCCGCCGTCGACGGTGCGCTGCTGGCCTCCGCGCAGAAGCTGTGGAAGGAGAAGAAGAACGAAGCGAAGCCGATCGCGGCCGTGTTCGTCACCGACGTCTCCGGCAGCATGGCGGGCGAGCCGCTCAACCGGCTGAAGGAGTCGCTTGTCAAAGGCCAGAAGTATCTCGGCAAGGACAACAGCATCGGGCTCGTCTCGTATTCCGACCGCGTCAGCATCCGGCTGCCGATCGCCAAGTACGATACGAACCAGCAGTCGATGTTCGTCGGCGCGGTCGACAGCCTGCAGGCGAGCGGCGGCACGGCGACGTTTGACGGCATCCTGGCGGCGATCAAGCTGCTGGAGGACTACAAGCAGACCGATCCGAACGCGCGGCCGCTCATCTTCGTGCTGAGCGACGGCGAGACGAACAAGGGCAGCTCGCTCAAGGACATCCGCGATCTGATCGAAGCGTATCAGATTCCGATCTATACGATCGGCTACAACGCCAACATCAAGGCGCTCGAGAGCATTTCCGGCATCAACGAGGCGGCGAGCATCAACGCCGATACCGACGATGTCGTGTACAAGATCGGAAACCTGTTCAACGTGCAGATGTAATCGCGGCGCGCGGCGCCGATACCCCTGGAGGAGGATGAACGCATGGCATTTTCCCTGGAAGTCCCGAGTCCCGAAGCGATCAAGACGGCCATCGAGCAGGAAGTGAAGCCGGTGCCGGAGGAAGTGAAGCAGCTGCAGGCGCAGGCCGAGTCGAACGTCTCGGCGATCATGGAGCTGGATCTGGACTCGTTCGAGAAGCGCAAGGAGATCCTGCAGACGATCGAGCAGTTCGGCATGGCGACGATGAAGACGTCGTCGGGCAAAAACGCTCTGCTGCAGGTGACGGTCGGCAGCCTCTCCAAAGCCGGCGACGAGGGCGGGCCGGTGGCGAAAGGGCTGGCGGAGCTGCATACGCAGCTCAAGGATCTCGATCCGAGCGCGGTCGACTTCGCCAAGACCGGCCTGCTCGGCAAGCTGTTCAATCCGCTGCGCGCGTACTTCCTCCGCTTCGAGAAAGCCGATGCGGTCATCGCCGATATCGTGGAGTCGCTGAGCAAGGGCAAAACGACGCTCAAGAACGACAATACGACGCTCGAGATCGAGCAGGCGGCGCTGCGCGACCTGACGAAGCGGCTGCAGAAGGAGATTCAGCTCGGCCTGCTCATGGACGAATCGATCGAGAAGCAGATCGAGGCGGCGAAAGCCCGCAACGAGGACCCGGACAAAATCCGCTTCATCTCGGAGGAGGTGCTCTTCCCGATGCGGCAGCGGGTGATGGACCTGCAGCAGATGCTCGTCGTCAACCAGCAGGGCATCATGGCGATCGAGGTCGTCCGGCGCAACAACAAGGAGCTGATGCGCGGCGTCGATCGGGCGCAGAACGTCACCGTCTCCGCGCTGAAGATCGCGGTCATGGTCGCCGGCGCGCTGTACCATCAGAAGATCGTGCTCAAAAAGATCGAGGTGCTCAACCAGACGACGAACAATCTGATCGCCGGCACGTCGCGCCTGCTGAACACGCAGGGAGCGGAGATCCATAAGCAGGCGCTGGAATCGAGCGTCTCGGTGGAGACGCTCAAGCAGGCGTTCGCGGACGTGCTGTCGGCGCTCGACTCCATCAGCGCCTACAAGCAGGACGCGCTGCCGAAGCTGCGCGGCACGATCGAGGAGTTCCGCGAGCTGGCCGATACGGGCGAGCAGCAGATCAGCCGCCTCGAGCGCGGCCATCAGCTGGGATTATAGAATCGCCTTAGGCTTGAATCGGCTTAAACGACAAAAAGGAACCATGCCGCTGGCGGCGTGGTTCCTTTTTGGGCTGCGGATGAGACGAGACGCTTCGTCAGGAGCGCCTAGTCGGCAGGCTTGGCCGGGACGACGATCGAGTCTCCCGCCTTCAGGCCGGCTTCGGCTTCCAGGCCATTTTTCTTGGCGATGAGCTCGGCATGCTTGCCGGTGCCGTAGAAGCGGACCGAGATGCGGTAGAACGTATCGCCGGGAAGGACGAGGTACGTCGCAGGGAGCTTGACCTTGGAGTAGTCGATCTCCTTCGTTCCGCTCGGCGCGGAGCCTTTCTTGCCGCCGGCAGCAGGCTTGGACGACGCCGGAGGCAGCGTCAGCTTGTCCCCCGGCTTCATGTCGTTGACGAAGACGATCCCGTTCTTCTCCGCGATCAGCGAGACGTAGTCCTTGGAGCCGTAATGCGCGACCGAGATCGACGTCAGCGTATCGCCTTCCTTGACGGTGTAGGTGCCGGAGGAGGAAGGCTTCGGCTTCGGCGACGGCTTCGCCGGAGCGGCAGACGCCTCGGGCTTGTCCGTCGGCTCCGCATCCGGCGCCGTGGAAGGAGACGGCTCGGACGGCCCGGCTGAAGCGCTGGGCTCCTCGCTTGGAGCAGGAGACGGCAGCGGCGAAGCCGATGCTTCCGGCGAAGGCGAGGCCGGCTCTGCCGAGCTGGCCGGCGACGGCGACGGGGAGGCGGAGGGAACGCCCGAGGCGAGCTCCTTGTTGTCTTTGTCGAACGGATACATGACGAAAAAGAGGGCGGTCAGCACGATGGCTAGCCCGGCGGCCGCCAGCACGCCGTTGATGACGGTCGTGTTTTTCTTTTTTTTGCGCTCCGAGCGGGAGCGGAAGCCGGTTTCAGGCATGTCGGATGGCATAGGGACCTCCTTGCAGGCGATTGCGATCAGATAGAACCAGTTTACCCCAGATTGGAAGCTTCGTAGAGAAGATTGGCGAAAATCAGGTCCTTCGGACTAGATCCGACAGATCGGCTGGAAGACGAAATCGGTCGATTGGCGGAGCTTCAAAGGCGGGTATGAAGAGATAGAGTTAGATCGAGGAAGAGAGGCGGCAAGACCGCGAAGGAGGAGCTGTTCATGGGAGCATCGGAATTCGAGCAGGCGAGAGAGGCGGAGAAGGACTATCACGCGAAGCTCTATGAAGAGCAGGACATTTTGAAGCCGGGCAGCTGGATGGCCGAGCCGCTTCCGTTTGCGATGGAGCTGCTCGAGGAGCTGCTGGCCGACAATCCGAGCCCGGTCGTGCTCGATCTCGGCAGCGGGCCGGGCCGCAACGCCATCCCGATCGCCCGCAGGCTGCAGGAAGCGGGAGACGGCCGCATCGTCGGCACCGATCTGCTGGAGGCAGCCGTCGACAAGCTGCAGGAAAACGCCGCCAAGTTCGGCGTAGCGGATCAGGTGCGGGCGATCCGGGCCGATGTCGAGCAGGAGGCCTTCGAGGCAGAGGCGTATGACTATGTTCTCGCCTGCGGCTGCCTCGAGCATGTATCGTCCGAGGAGGCGCTGCTGCGCGTCATCCGCAAGCTTCAGGACGCGACCCGGCCGGGCGGCATCCACGGGCTGTCGATGAATACGAATCTGCGCGAGACGGCGCTGGAGACGGGAGAGGAGCTGCCGCCGCAGATCGAGCTCAGGCTGTCGGAGAACCGTGCCCGCTCCTTGCTGGAGCAAGCCTACGAGGGCTGGGACGTGCTGCTGCGCTCCGGGCATGACGTCAAGATCGAGGAGGACAAGTACGACGGGCCGACGGAGTTCAAGGCCCGCAATGTCGTTTTTGCCGCGCGGAAACGGGGAATGCCGAGGCCGTGACGAAGGAGGGCCGTCCATCCCTATCGCCTTGAAACTCCTGGCCCTGACACTCCTAGCCTTGAAACTCCTGAGCCGGTTCCAGCGAACCGGCTTTTTCCCATGCCGCCCGCAGCCTGCAACCCCTCTGCAACCTCGCTCAGGTTAACTGAAAGGAGCGGTTCATCGAGATTGAGGGGGAGAGAACGATGATTTCAGAGGGATGGTTCGAGCGCAGATGCCGAATCTCGGCGGGAAGGATCGCCGTCATGGATGAAAGCGGAGGCTGCCGGTTGACGTACCGCGAGCTGGAAGCGAGGTCGAAGGCTGCGGCCGCGCTGCTCGTCCGGCTCGGCATCGCCAGCGGCGACCGGATCGCCGTCCTGTGCCCGAACGACGTCCGGATGCTGATCCTGCTGTTCGCTTGCCGGCTGACGGGAGCGGTGCTCGTGCCGCTCAATCGGCGGCTGCATGAGCGGGAGCTGAGGCAGATCGTCGGCGACTGCGCGCCAAAGCTGATCTGGCATCAGGAGGGAGGAAGCGGCCCGTGGAGCGGCAGCGCTGGAAACGTCGGAAGCATCGGCAGCGCCGCAAGGGCCGACGGCTGCGACGGCGCCGGTCCTTGCTGGCTGCCGCTGTCGAGGCTCGACGAGGCGGAGGAGGAGGCTGCAGCGGAGACATCGCCGCAATCATTCGGCTCGCCAGCCCCCTCTCCGGCGGCCGCTTCTCCTGCCGGCAGCGGCGACGATGCCGCCGAGGCGGCCGCCGCCGCGAGCCGGGGAGAGCGCCAGGACGACAGCGACCGTCCGTGGCTGATCATCTACACCGGAGGCACGACCGGCCAGCCGAAGGGCGTCGTGCTCACCGCCCGCTCCCTTTACTGGAACGCGCTCAATACGGTCGCCAGCTGGCAGCTGACCGAACGCGACATTACGCCGACGGTGCTGCCGATGTTCCATACGGGCGGCCTCAATGCGCTGACGCTGCCGGTGCTGATGGCCGGCGGCAAGGTCATCTGCGTCGAGGCGTTTCACCCGGAGCGCATGATCGACCTGCTGGAGCGGGAAGGCTGCACGATCGTGCTCATGGTGCCGACGATGTACCATCTGCTCGTCGAGTGTCCGCGATTCGCTTCGGCGGACTTCAGCCGCATGAGCGCCTTCCTGTCCGGCGGAGCGCCATGCCCGCTCCGCATCTACGAGGCGTTCGCCTCCAGAGGCTTGCCGTTCAAGGAGGGCTACGGCGCGACGGAGTCCGGACCCAACAATTTCTTCATCTCGGCAGCCGAAGCGAGGCGCAAGCCGGGCTCGGTCGGGCTGCCGATGCTGTTCACCGACATGCGCCTCGCCGCTGCGGACGGCCGTGACGCGGCTGCCGGCGAGGTCGGAGAGCTGCTGCTGCGGGGCCGGCATCTTTTCCACTCCTATTGGGGCAACGAGAGCGCGACGGCGGAGGCGCTGCAGGACGGCTGGTTCCATACCGGCGATCTGGCAAGGGCCGACCGCGACGGCTATTGTTACATCGTCGGACGCAAAAGGGACATGATCATCACCGGCGGCGAGAACGTCTACCCGCTGGAGGTGGAGCAGCTGCTGGAGCGCCACCCCGAGGTCGGCTCCGCGGCCGTGGTCGGCATTCCCCATCCGAAATGGGGCGAGGCCGTGGCGGCGGCGGTCGTGCCGAAGCCGGGCTGCCGCCCGAGCGAGCGGAGCCTGCAGCTGTTCTGCGCCGATTCCATCGCCGGCTACAAGGTCCCGAAGCGGATCGTGCTGCTGGAGGAGCTGCCGAAGACGGCGGTCGGCAAGCTGGACAAAAAGACGCTCGTCCCTCTGTTCGGGCCGCCTGAGGCGGGCTGACCGGCTCACGAGGGGCGACGTCGGAGCTGCCGTGGGGTGGCGGAGGCGCCGCTTTATGTAAACGCTGTCAGGCGGTCGGGCGCTATGATACAATGAGCTGGAAATCAAGGAAAAGAGAGGTTGCGCATGAAAACGTTCCGCATCCTGAAAATGAAGCTCATGGCGCCTCCTGCCAAAAGCCACTGGCTGCAGCGCCCGAAGCTGATGAAGCGGCTCCGCTCCATTCCCCGCACTCCGCTCACGCTCCTCGCCTCCGGCCCCGGCTTCGGCAAGACGACCGCCCTCGCCGCCTATGTCCGGCAATGCGGCTGCCGCTATGCCTGGTACGGCATTTCCGCGCAGGATCATGACCTTCTTCCTTTTCTGCATCATATCATCGCCTCGATCCGCATGGCCGCGCCCGGCTTCGGCGAATCGCTGCTGGCGGAGCTGGAGCGGCTGCAGCCGGCTTCGCCGGACGACGTGCAGCTGCTGGCCGACCTTTTCCTGAACGAATGCCTGCTGCTGTCCGAGCCGCTGCTCCTCTGCCTGGACGACTACCAGTCCGTCGGGCAGAACGAGTGGATCGACGCATGGATGCAATATGTCGTCTCGTACCTGCCCGATTGTCCGAGCCTGCGCCTCGTCGTCTCTTCCCGCGTCAAGCCCGAGTGGGAAGGGCTCACGTCCATGAGGGTGCGCGGCGAAGTGCTCGAGCTGTCTCGGGACGACCTGGCCTTTTCGGCGGAGGACATCGAGGTGCTGTTCTCGGATTATTACCGGCAGCCGCTTGGTCGCGAGCAGGCCGAGCGGCTGCTCGCCTTCACGGAGGGCTGGATCATCGCGATCCAGCTCGTCTGGCAGCGGCTTGCCGCTACCGGCGAGTCGATGGAGAGCCTGCTGCTGCAGCCGCGCCAGTCGCTGGAGGAGCTTTTCGCCTTCCTGGCGGCGGAGCTGTTCGAGAAGCAGCCGCCGGCGATGCAGGCGTTCATGCTCGAGACGAGCCTGTTCGACGAGCTGACCGGCGAGTGGTGCGACGCCGTTTGCGGACGCGAGGGCTCGCGCGCGCAGCTCGCGGCGTTGTCGCAAAGCGGCTTCCTCACGCCGATCGACGAGCATCAGTTCCGCTATCATGCGCTGTTCCGCCAGTTCCTGCAGGAGCGGCTGCGGCTCCAGGGCGGACGCAGGGAGCTGCTGCTGCGACGGGCCGTGCAGGAGACGGCGGCCAAGGGGCGGATGGAGCTGGCGCTGCAGCATGCGTCGGAGCTGGACGATCCCGAGACGATGGCCGCGCTGCTCGCAGCAGGCGGAGCGCAGCTCGTCGCCGGCGGGCATCTGGAGGCCGTGCTGAGCTGCCTGCAGCCGCTGCCGGAGCTATGGAAAGCTTCAACGCCTCATCTCTATGTGCTGCAGGGCGACGTCCTCCGCTACCGCTGCGCCTATGAGGAGGCGATGGCCAGCTACAGCCTGGCGGAGCGGCATGCGCGGGAGCGGGGCGATGCGCTCGTCCATAGCCTTGCGCTCGAAGGGCAGGCGATGTTCTATCTGGATACGATCCAGCCGGGACTCGCCGAGCCGCCGCTGCTGCGGGCGATCGCGCTTGCCGAGGCGGGATCGGCGTCCGCGGAGCCGGCCGCCTCAGCCGGCGAGGAGCCGGCAGGCGCCCGCGAGCCGGGCTTCGGCCGCAAGCATCTGGCCCGGCTGTACGGGCTCATGGCGGAGAACAAGCTCAACCGCGGCCACGGCAAGGAGGCGCGCGATTGGGCCGCGCGCTCGCTGCAGCTCGATCCCGAGCGGCGCGACCTGCTGCTGGAGGCGAGGCTGGCGCTGCGCACGGGCAGGCTCAAGGAGGCGGCGCTGCTGCTGGAAAGCGCGCAGCTCCAAGAATCCCAGACGGGCGCGCCGTACCGCGGCATGCGGCAGGTCGGCCGCACGCTGTCCCGCTCGCATCGGGAGATCGAGCTGCTCCAGTCGCTGATCCACAGCCTCTGCGGCGAAGCGGCGGCGGCCAAGTCGGCGGCGGAGTCCGGCATGATGCGCGGCATCCGGCTGAAGGCGCCTTTTGTCGAGGCATGCGGATGGATCCGCATGGGGCATGCGGCGCAGCTCTCCGGCGCATACGAGGCCAAGGTGCCGGCGGAATGCTACCATGCGGCGCTCGACATCATGACCCGCCTCGACATGCCGCGCGGGACGGCGGAGCCGAACATGGGCCTATGCCTGCTGCACGGCCGCGGCCGCGCCGTCGGCGCCGCCATGCGCTACGGAGAAGCCGCGCTGCAGGATACGGAGCGGGCCGACGACGGCTGGCTGGCCTCGCTCATCCGGCTCAGCATGGCGATCGTGCTCTATGAAAACGGCAGCTGGCCGGAAGCGGAGGAGCGGTTCGAGGAGGCGAAGGCTCGCTTCGAAGCCTGCGGGGACGAGTTCGGCCTCGCTCTCGGCGAGATGTGGCTCGCCTTTGCCGCCTATCGGCAGCAGCAGGACGGCCGCTTCGCCGCCGCGATGGAGCGCTTCCTGCACCGCGTCGCGCAAGGCGGCTACAGCTTCCTGTTCACCGCGCGCACGCTGCTCGGGCCGGCCGATCCGCAGCAGCTCGTGCCGCTGCTGCTTGAGGCGGAGCGGCTGGGCATCGGCGGCGCCCATGCGGCGGCGCTGCTGGCGGAGCTCGGCATGGACAAGCTGACCTATCACCCCGGCTACACGCTGCATATCGAGACGCTCGGCACGTTCAGGCTGCGGCTGGGCAGCACGTACTTGCAGGACAAGGACTGGCAGCGCGGCAAGGCCAAGGAGCTGTTCCAGCTGCTCGTGACGAAGCGCCGCTCGGCGACGAGCAAGGAGGAACTGCTGCTGCAGCTTTTTCCCCATGCGGACGAAAAAGCGGCCAACCGCGACTTCAAGGTCGCGCTGAACGCCTTGCATGCGGCGCTGGAGCCGCAGCGCCGGCTGCGGGGCGAGCCGTATTTCGTCATTCGCGAAGGTCCGCTGTACCGGCTTCATCCCCAAGCGAGCTGGACGCTCGACGCGGCTCAATTCGAGGAGGGCGTGCGCAAAGGGCTCGAGGCGGAGCGCAGGGACGAGGCGGAGCGATGGCTGGAGCAGGCGCTTCAGCTGTACCAAGGCGATTATCTTCCCGAGCGGCGCTATGACGACTGGTGCATCGAGGAGCGCGAGCGGCTGCAGGTGCTCTTCCTGCGCGGCGCTCAGCGGCTCAGCCGAATCTGCGCGGCGCGCGGAGCCTACGACAAGTCGATCGGGTGGGCGGAGGCGATGCTGGCCAAGGACCGCTGCTGGGAAGAGGCCTATCGGATGCTGATGGAATGCCATCTGCTGCTCGGCAGCCGCCAGCAGGCGGCCAAATGGTACCGCCGCGCCGAGGAGGCGCTGGAGGAGGAGCTCGGCGTCGCGCCTACGGCCGCCCTGCGCGAGCTGATGGAGCGCTGCAGCGAAGAGAGCGCGTGAGAGCGGCTCCAGCGCTGCAACCGGATTGCAACCCGTCGCCCGTATGCTGAACGGGAAGGAAGCCGTTCAAGGGGGAATTCACGATGACGATGAGGAAGAAGAAAGGCTCGCGATTGGCCAGAATCAGCGGCGCGGCCGTCATGGCGGCCGTGCTGCTGCTGTCGGCGGCCTGCTCCGACGGCGGCTCGCAGGCCGAAGGAAAAGATGGAGCGGAAGGCGCTTCGGGCGGCGTCATCAAGATCGGCGTGCTGGCGTCGCTGACCGGCGCGCTGGAAAGCTACGGCAAGCAGACGACCCGTGGCTTCGAGCTCGGCATCGACTACGCGACGGACGGTACGAGAGAAGTGGACGGCCGCAAGATCGAGTTCATTTTCGAGGATACGGAGACGAAGCCCGACGTGGCCGTAAAGAAGGCGACCAAGCTGCTGGAAACCGACAAGGTCGATTTCCTGGTCGGCTCCTCGAGCTCCGGCGACACGCTCGCCGTGCTGCCGCTCGTCGAGGAGGCCAAGAAGGTGATGGTCGTGGAACCGGCCGTCGCGGACAGCATCACCGGCGAACAGTGGAACAAATACGTGTTCCGCACGGCGCGCAACTCCTCGCAGGACGCGATCGCCGGGGCCGCCGCGATCGCGGGCAAAGGCGTCAAGATCGCTACGTTCGCTCCGGACAGCGCATTCGGCAGGGACGGCATCGCCGCGTTCAAGGAAGCGGCCGTGAAGCTGGGGTCCGAGATCGTCGAGGAGCAGTACGCGGATGCCGCGGCGACCGATTTTACCGCGAGCATCCAGAAGATCGTGCAGGCGAAGCCCGACTATCTGTTCATCGTCTGGGCCGGCGCCAACTCGCCGTGGAAGCAGCTGCAGGACATGAAGGTGCAGGACCAGGGCATCAAGATCTCGACCGGAGCGCCCGACATCGCCGCGCTCAAGACGATGAACGATCTCGTCGGCATGGAAGGCTTCTCGGTGTACTACCACACGCTGCCGGACAACGACGTCAACAAGTGGCTGGTCGACGAGCATAAGAAGCGGTTCGGCGGCGAGGTGCCGGATCTGTTCACGCCGGGCGGCATGTCGGCGGCCATCTCGATCGTCGAGGCGATCAAGAAGCTCGGCGGCGACGTCGGCGACGGCGACCAGGTGTCGTCCGCGATGGAGGGCATGTCCTTCGAGACGCCGAAGGGCAAGATGACGTTCCGCAAGGAAGACCATCAGGCGCTTCAGACGCTCTACGCGATCAAGCTGGAGAAGCAGGACGGCGTCGATTATCCCGTGCCGGTCCTCATGCGCGAGCTGGCTCCGGACGAGACGGCGCCGGCGATCCGCAACCAGCGGTAATGCTGCCATCGGCAGGGCGCCCCGGTGCCCTGCCGATTTCCATCCAGAGCAAGCTTCGCGAGAGACGAAAGGAGCTGAATCGCTATGAATAGCGCCAAGGCGGCAAGATCCGCTGCGCCGCCGATCCTGGAAACCGACCGGCTGACGGTCGCGTTCGGAGGCCATGCGGCCGTCCGTGAGGTCAGCCTCGCCGTCACCGACCGTTCGTTCCTGTCCATCATCGGGCCGAACGGAGCCGGCAAGACGACGCTGTTCAACCTGCTGAGCGGCCAGCTGAAGCCGACATCGGGGCGGATTACCTACAAAGGCATGGACATCACCGGCCTGCCTTCCTATGAACGGACTCGACGGGGCATCGGCCGCTCCTTCCAGCTCACCCATGTCTTTCCGCGGCTGAGCGTGCTGGAAAATATCCGCCTCGCGGTCCAATCCCGCGCCGGCGTGCGCTACGACTTCTTCTCCTCCCTGCGTCGCCACCGCAAGTTCGAGGCCGAGGCGGAAAGCCTGCTGGAGCTCATGCGGCTCACCGGCAAGCGGAATTCCCCGGCGATCCAGCTCGCCCACGGCGAAAAGCGGAAGCTGGAGATCGCGATGCTGCTCGCGCTCGACTCTGACCTGCTGCTGCTGGACGAGCCGACCGCCGGGATTTCGCTGGAGGAGGTGCCGGCGATTCTCGAGGTGATCCGCGACGTGAAGCGCCAGGGCAGCCGCACGATCGTGCTGATCGAGCACAAGATGGAGATGGTGCTCGACCTGTCCGACGAGATCGCCGTGCTGTACCAGGGCGAGCTGCTCGCTCACGGCACGCCGGCCGCGATCATGGGCAACGAGACGGTCCAATCCGCTTATTTGGGAGGATGGTACGATGACGCTGCTGAAGCTTGAATCCGTCGAGACCCACATCAGCCAATACCATATTCTCCAGGGCGTCACGATGGACATCCAGGCGGGGGAGGTGACGGTGCTGCTCGGGCGCAACGGCGCCGGCAAGACGACGACCCTGCGCACGATCATGGGGCTGAATGCCGCCAGCGGCGGACAGATCCTGTTCAAGGGCGAGCCGGTGGAGAAGCTGCCCGCCTATCAGATCGCGCGGCGCGGCATCGGCTACGTGCCGGAGGATCAAGGCATTTTTGCCGACCTGACCGTCGACGAGACGCTGCGCATCGCCATGAAGCGCGGAGATCCCGCCGCCCGGGAGCGGCTTTCGTGGATGCTGGAGCTGTTCCCCGATCTCGCGGCGTTCCGGGAGCGCAAGAGCGGCCTGCTGAGCGGCGGCCAGAAGCAGATGCTCGCCATCGCCCGCGCCTATGTCGGCAACAGCGAGCTGCTGCTGATCGACGAGCCGAGCAAAGGACTCGCGCCGATCATGGTGCGAAAGCTGGTCGAAGCGCTGCGCCTCATGCGCGAGCGCACGACGGTGCTGCTGGTCGAGCAGAACTTCATGATGGCGCAAGCGATCGGCGACGCCTTCTATTTGATGGACGAGGGCCGGATCGTCAGCGGCGGCTCGATGGCGGCCTTGAACGAGGATCACGAGCTGCGCCGCAAATATCTGGGAATCGCATGAAGACGGGAGAGGAGGCGGGCATTCGTGAATTCCTTATTGAACCTCATCGTCAACGGCCTAGCGACCGGCATGCTGGTGTTTCTGCTGGCGGCGGGCCTGACGCTGATCTTCGGCCTCATGAGCGTGCTTAACTTCGCTCACGGCGGTCTGTTCGCCTGGGGCGCCTATGGAGGCGTCTGGCTGTACGGGCTGACCGGGTCGTTCGCGGCGGCGCTGGCCGGCGCGGTCGTCATCGGGATGCTGCTCGGCTGGGTGATGGAGCGCGTCGTCATCCGCCCGGTATACGGCAACCATGTCCAGCAGATCCTCGTGACGCTGGGAGCGATGCTCGTGCTGAGCGAGCTGCTCAAGGTCGTCTTCACCCCGAATCCGCTCAAGGCGGAGACGCCTGCATGGCTGAGCGGAAGCTGGGATGCCGGCGGCGTCATCCTCATCAAATACCGGCTGTTCATCATTCTGGTCGGCGCGCTCGTCTATATCGGACTGACGCTGCTGCTGCGACGCACCCGGATCGGCCTCATCGTGCGCGCCGGCGTCGCCAATCCCGACATGGTGCAGGCGCTCGGCATCAACATCCGGCTCGTCTTCACGCTCGTCTTCATGTTCGGCGCCGGGCTGGCCGCCTTCGGCGGGGCGCTGCTCGCTCCCTACTCCGGCGTCGTCTTCTCGGAAATGGGCATGCAGTTCGCGATCCTCGCCTTCATCGTCGTCGTCATCGGCGGCATGGGCAGCATCCAGGGCTCGGCGCTCGCCTCGCTGCTGGTCGGCCTGTCCGGCGCGCTCATGGCCTACTATGTGCCGGATCTGTCGCTGGCGGCCAACATGCTGCTGATGGTGCTCGTGCTGCTCGTCCGCCCGTCCGGTCTGTTCGGAGCGAAGGGAGGCGGAGCATGAGCCGCACGCCTCTTCAGCCCCGATCCGAGTCGGCCGCGCCGCCAAAAAGAGCCCGCAGCGTCATGGGCAGGCTGTCCGCGCTGCAGGGAAGGTCCAGCCGCGCGCATAACGTCGTCGTCCTGCTGCTGTTCGTCCTGCTGGCCGCGCTGCCGGCGGTCAGCGATTCGCGCAGCCTGTTCATCCTGCTGACGCAGGTGTTCATTCTCGCCGTGTTCGCCATGAGCTACGACCTGCTGCTCGGCTTCACCGGCATCGTCTCGTTCGGCCACGCGATGTTCTTCGGCCTCGGCGCCTACTCGACCGGCCTGTTTCTGAGCAGGTTCGAGGCTACGCTGCCGATGCTCTTGCTGTCCGTAATCGCGGGCATGGCGCTGGCCGCCGCGCTGAGCTACCTCGTCGGCGTGCTCTCGCTGCGGCTCAAGAGCCATTTCTACGCGATGCTCACGCTTGCCTTCGCCGGCCTGCTGCTCGTCGCCGCCGAAAAATGGCGCTCGCTCACCAAAGGAAGCGACGGCTTCACCTTCGCCATCCCCGAGCCGCTCAAGGACCGCGCGACGCTGTATCTGGTCTGCCTGTGCACGCTGGCCGCGGTGTACGTGGCGCTTCGCCGCTTTACCCGGTCTCCGCTCGGCTCGGTGCTGCAGGCGATCCGGGAGAACGAGCAGCGGACCGAGTCGCTCGGCTACCGGATCGTCCCGTACAAGATCGCGGCGTCCGTCGTCGCCGGCGCGGCCGCCAGCATCAGCGGGTCGCTCTACGTGCTGACGCTGCGTTTCGTCAATACGACGGTGTTCTCGATGGACATGACGCTGAACGCCCTGCTCATGACGATCATCGGCGGCGTCGGCACGCTGTACGGAGCCGTCATCGGCGCCGCGGTCATCGAGTGGGCGCATCAGCTGCTCACCGATCTCGCCGGCGTGCATCCCATTTTCGAGCGCTGGATCATTTTCTTCGGCCTGCTCTACATCGTCGTCGTGCTTGTATTTCCGTCCGGCATCGCCGGCACCTGCGCCTCCTGGCTGAGCTCCATGCGGCGCAGGCGGCAGCCGGAAGATCCAGAGGAGGAGAGGCCATGAGCGAGTCCGCGCTGTGTTCGTTTGTCGTTCGCTGCACCCCTTGCGACAGTCCGAGCGGGTGGAGGATCAAGGTGACGCATGTGCAGGAGCAGGTCGAGCTGACGATGGCCACCCTGGACGAAGCCGCCGACTATATGAAAAGCAGGCTGGAAAGGAGGCAGCTCCCATCATGACTCTTCAAGCTCATGCCGAACAAGCCGTCTCGCTGATCGCCGTCGGCCTCTACATCCCCGATGCCCGGATGACCAGCGCCGAGATCGCCGAGGCGTCCGGCGTGCCGCAGCCCGTCGTCGAGTCCAAGCTCGGCTTGCGCAGCAAGCCGGTGCCCGGCCCGGAGGACGGCACCTGCGAGATGGGCATCCGCGCCGCCAGGCAGGCGCTGGCGCGCAGCGGCGTCGATCCGATGGATATCGACGCCGTCATCTACATCGGCGAAGAGCATAAGGAGCACCCGGTATGGACGGCCGCGCTCAAGCTGCAGGAGGAGATCGGCGCGCGGCGGGCGATCGGCTGGGACATCGCCTTGCGCTGCTGCACCGCGATCGCCGGGCTCAAGATCGCCAAGACGATGATGAGCGGCGATCCGTCGCTCCGCACCGTGCTGCTCGCAGGCGGCTACCGCAACGGCGACCTGATCGATATGGCCGATCCCGCCACGCGGTTCATGCTGAACCTGTCTGCCGGCGGCGGAGCGCTGATCCTACGCAGGGACGCGGGAGCTGAGTACCCCCGTCTGCTGGATACCGCGCTGCTGACGGACGGCTCGTTCAGCGAGGATGTCGTCGTCGGCGCCGGCGGCACCCGCCAGCCGCTCACTCCAGAGCTGCTGGCGGCCGGCGAGCCGCGCTTCCGCGTGCAGGATGCCGAGGCGATGAAGGAACGGCTCGACCGGCTGTCGATGAAGCGGTTCGAGGAGGTCATCCGCCGCTCGGCCGCGGACAGCGGCTGCGATGACCCGGCCGGCCTGGCCTATCTCGGCCTGCTGCATATGAAGCGCTCCGCGCATCATCATGTGCTCCGCGCGCTCGGCGTTGCGGAAGAGCGGGCGATCTACCTGGAGGACTACGGCCATATGGGACAGTTCGATCCGATCCTTCATCTCGAACTGATCGCCCGGGATGGCCGCATGAAGCCGGGAGACGCGGCGACTCTCGCCGCAGCGGGCATCGGCTACGCTTGGGGAGCGACGACGCTGAGCTGGGGGGATGAGCCATGTCCGTGGAGCTGAAATCGGTCCGCCTCGACAGCGGAGAGACGATCGGTTATCGGCAGCGCTCCGGCGGCGAGGAGGCCGTGCTGCTCCTTCATGGCAACATGAACTCCTCGGTCCACTGGGACGTCGTCCTGGAGCGGATGGAAGCCCGGTATGCCGTCTATGCCGTCGACCTGCGGGGCTTCGGCACGTCGACTTACCTTGCTCCGGCAGTCCGGCTTTCGGACTATGCGGACGATGTGGCGGCATTCATGGAGAAGATCGGGCTGCCTCGCGCCATCGTCTGGGGCTGGTCGACCGGCGGCGGAGTCGCGATGGAGCTGGCGGCTCGACATCCGGAGCGGGTCGACAGGCTGGTGCTGCTCGCCTCGGTCTCGACTCGCGGATACCCGCAGCATGAAGACGGACCGGACGGCAGGCCGGATCTCTCGAGCAGGCTGACGAGCGCAGACGGAATCCGAGCGGACCGCCGCAACCGGCGGATCCTGCAGGCGAACGAGGAGCGCGACAAGCCGTTCATGAAAGCCTTGTTCGACGCCGTCATCTACGAGCGCCGGCAGCCGGAGCCGCAGCGGTACGAGGCTTATCTGGAGGATATCCTGACCCAGCGCAATCTGATGGACATCTATGAGGCGCTCAATGCGTTCAACATCAGCCGCTTCGATCATCCCGCCGGAGCCGGCACCGGAGCCGTCGACCTCGTCGAGGCTCCGGTCCTGGCGGTCCGTGGGACGGAGGACAAGGTGATCAGCGAGGCGATGCATCGCGAGCTGATGGAGGATTTCCGAGGCAGAGCGGCCGAAGCGCTGCTGCCGGGCTGCGGCCATTCGCCGCTCATAGACGATCCCGAGCGGCTGCTGGATGTCGTACAATCGTTTTTGCAGGAGGGAGCATGAGCATGAGATTGGATGGAAAGACCGCGATCATCACCGGCGGAGCGGGCGGCATCGGCTGGGCCGCGGCCACGCTCTTCCTCGAGCAGGGAGCGCGGGTCGTCGTCGCTGACTACAACGAAGCCGCTGGGATGCAGCGGATCGCGTCGCTCGATCCGAAGCTGCAGGGGCAAGCCCGCTTCATCGCCGTCGACGTCTCGAGCGAGGAGCAGGTGGAGGCGATGGCCCACGCCGCGCTCGCCTGGCTGGGAGCGATCGACATCCTCGTCAACAATGCCGGCATCACGAGGGACGCGATGCTGTCGCGGATGACGACCGAGCAGTGGAAGCAGGTGCTGGACGTGAATCTGAGCGGCGTGTACTACTGCACGAAGCATGTTTCCCCGCATATGGCTGCCAGAGGCAAGGGCAAGATCATCAACACCAGCTCGATCGTAGGCGTGCAGGGCAATCTCGGCCAGACCAACTATGCGGCCGCCAAGGCAGGCGTCATCGGCATGACCCGCACCTGGGCGAAGGAGCTCGGCTACAAGGGCGTCTGCGTCAATGCGGTCGCTCCCGGCTTCATCGCGACGGACATGGTCGCGTCCATGCCGGAGCAGGCCATCGCCGCGATGAGCGAGCGGGTTCCGCTGCGCAGGCTCGGACAGCCGGAGGATGTCGCTCAGGCGTATCTGTACCTCGCGTCGGATGCCGCCGATTATGTGAACGGCACCGTGCTGGAGGTCAATGGCGGACTGAGCATCTAGCCTCCGTCGATAGAGAATGGCATCGGAATCGACGTTAATGCCATTTAGGGTTAACTTCATTAATGGATGAAAAAGCCGCATGCCACGCGGCTTTTTTGCTTTCCCGGAAAGCTCCATGCCGGCGGGCGACGCGGAGTCGATGGATGAAATAGGCAAATGCGGTTGACTTGCCAGGTACTTCGTGTTACTTTGTAGTGGTAGTAAGTGTCACAGGATACCTGTCTTACTGAATAGCAAGGAGTGGTCGTGCTGGAAAACTTGACGGAAATGCTCAAAGGCGTATTGGAGGGCTGCATCCTCGAAATCATCAGCCGCGAAGAAACCTATGGGTATGAAATTACGCGGCGGCTGAACGCGCTCGGCTTCAAGGATGTCGTAGAGGGGACGGTGTACACGATCCTGATCCGGCTGGAAAAAAACAAGCTGGTGGAAACGTTCAAGAAGCCGTCCGACGTTGGACCGCCGCGGAAATTCTATGCGATCAACGATGCGGGTCGCGCGGAGCTGCGGCGGTTCTGGGAAAAATGGCAGTTCGTCTCATCTAAGCTGCAGGAACTGAAGGAGGAAATGTCATGAACTTTTGGGAAAAGGTCACGGGCAGCGACATGAACAAGGAAATCCGGACATTTGAATCGAGAGTGAAGAAGCTGCCGGCGGATCATCAAGCGGCATGGGCCGCCATCCAGGCGAATCTTTGGCCGTATTCCGACTTCAGCGGCCGCAATCTCATCCCGATCCTGGACGGCGTCGTCGGCCTGCTGGAAGAAGCGGCCGCAGAAGGCCAGAGCGTCCAGGATGTCTTGGGCGATGACATCAAAGGCTTCTGCTCCGCGCTGGCGGGCGAAGAGGGCGCCAAGTCCTTCCGCGACAAGTGGCGCGAGCAGCTGAATGATGCGGTCGCCAGAAAACTGAAGAAGCAGGAGGGGAAATAAATGAACATCCGCGACATCATCGAAGGCAAAAAAGAATGGCGCGCGCATGTAGCCCGCGTCAAAGCGCTTCCGCAGGATTATCAGATCGTGTACAACGAGATGCAGAGGTATTTGTTCAAGGTCGGGCCGGTCGAGCTGACCGAGGGGAACGGCGTGCTCTCGGGAATCGTCGATCTTTTTGAAGAAGGCGCGGCATCGGGAAGAGGCGTGCTCGAGGTGACAGGCAGCGACGTCGCGGCTTTTTGCGACGATCTGATCCGCGATTCCAAAACCTACGCGGATCTCGTTCAGGAATCGGTACGCCAAAGCAAAAAAAAGTAAAGGGAGACGGTGGAAATGAAGAACGCCATAAAGGTAACCGGACTGCAAAAGTCGTTCAAGAACACGGAAGTGCTCAAGGGCGTCCATTTCGAAGTGCGGCCAGGCGAGATTTTCGCTTTGCTCGGCTCCAACGGCGCGGGCAAGACGACGATTGTCCGAATTCTCGCCACGCTGCTCAAGCCGGACGGAGGAGCCGCTGAGGTCGGCGGATTTGATGTCGCGACGCAGCCCGGGAAGGTCCGGCATGCGATCAGCCTGACCGGCCAGTTTGCCGCTGTGGATGAGATTTTGACCGGGCGGGAAAATCTGATCCTGATGGCGAAGCTGCGGCATCTGGATCAACCGCGTCAAGTCGCGGACGGCTTGCTGAAGCGCTTCGGCTTGACGGACGCGGCCGACCGCAAGCCATCGACGTATTCGGGCGGCATGCGCCGCAGGCTCGACATCGCCTTGAGCCTGGTCGGGCAGCCGCAGGTCATTTTTCTCGACGAGCCGACGACCGGGCTTGATCCGGAAGCGCGCATCGAGGTATGGAAGATCGTCAAGGAGCTCGCCGGCAGCGGCGCGACGGTATTCCTGACGACGCAGTATTTGGAGGAAGCCGAGCAGCTTGCCGACCGGATCGCCATTTTGCATGAGGGCCGCATCATCGCCAACGGCACGCTGGCGGAGCTGAAAAGCCTTTTCCCGCAAGCCAAGGTGGAGTATGTAGAGAAGCAGCCGACTTTAGAGGAAATATTCCTTGCCATCATCGGCAAGAAGGAGGTCGTGTAACATGGGAGAGGCCAAAACGTATTTCTTCCGCGACATGAGCGTCATGCTGGGGCGGTCCATGCGCCATATTTTCCGCAGCATGGATACCATGTTGACGGTTTGCATTACGCCGATCGCGATGATGCTGTTGTTTGTCTATGTATTCGGCGGCGCGATCGAAACGGGCACGGGCAATTATGTGAACTACCTGCTGCCGGGCATTCTGCTCATGGCCATCGCCAGCGGAGTCGCTTACGTCGCTTACCGCTTGTTCATCGACAAGCAGAGGGGCATCATGGAGCGGTTTCACTCGATGCCGATCGCCCGTTCCACCGTCCTATGGGGTCATGTCCTGACGTCGGTCGTCTCCAACGTCATCTCGATCGTCGTCATCATTCTCGTCGCGCTTCTGATGGGCTTCCGCTCGTCAGCAGGAGTCCTGTCTTGGCTCGCCGTAGCCGGCATCCTCGTCTTGTTCACCTTGGCCTTGACGTGGATCGCGGCGATCGCCGGACTGACGGGCAAAACGATGGAAGGAGCAAGCGCGTTTTCGTACCCCTTGATTTTCCTCCCGTTCATCAGCTCCGCCTTTGTGCCGACGGATTCGATGCCGCTTATCGTGCGGGTCTTTGCCGAAAACCAGCCGGTGACCTCGATCGTGGAAACGATCCGATCGCTGCTGTCGAATCAGCCGGTCGGCACGGAGATTTGGGTCGCTTTGGCATGGTGCCTGGGGATCATGCTCGTCGCTTATTTCTTTGCGGTGCGCGCTTATAATCGGATTGTCGCTTAAAAGAGCAATCGAGAAGAAATCCATCCAGCCGCAACATAGTAGACTATTCGTAGGCACCTGAAATCTTGATTACGAAGGGGATGGAGCGCTATGGCCAATATCGAGCACTTGCAGACGGTGAATGTTCCAGCATCGACGGTTTATGAAGCTTTGACGACTGCAAAAGGACTTTCCGAAATATGGACGAATGAACTCGTCGTCCACGATCAGGTCGGCCTCATCCATGAGTTCCGATTCGGCGGCGAAGGCCTGACGAAGATGAGGATCGACGAGCTTGTCGCCGATAAGAAGATTTTGTGGCATTGCGTGGATTCGGATCCAGAATGGATCGGGACGACGATATCTTTTGAGCTGTCGGAAAAAAACGGGCGGACTTCCATTGTCCTTCGTCAGATGGACTGGAAGGAAGTCACCGCATTTTATCGCTCCTGCAACTATAACTGGGCCATCTTTTTGTACAGCCTCAAGCAGTACTGCGAAGAAGGCGAAGGGCTTCCGTATCATAAACGAAAGTTCTAAGCTCGAGAGCGTTGAATCGTGACGATGCTCATAACGTTAGATGAAAAGACGTCCTGATACGGGATGGATGATACGGTTCAAAAACGGCGGCTCAATCGATGAGAGCCGTTTTTCTTTCTATACATCTTCACAAAACTCGTATTTTGTACAGATGTCAGTATGAAGACTCAAGGCTCTGTGCATCAAGACTTCTTGTCTAGACTTTACTTTCGTAATAAGTCTCGAATTCAGCAACAGAGTCAAACTGGTTTAATGATACACCTTCTGCTTTGAGGTGATTCTCTAACTTTGGTTCAAGAAGCCAAGCGACTTAAAAATGTTTGCCGCGATCTCTTGAGCCTGAGTTCGACAATAGACCAAGTCCTTGGAGGCTTGGGTAAGCCGCATTTTAGCCAAGTTGATGAGGCAATCCTTTAATACGGATTCGGCTTTGCTGATTAAGTCAGCTGCTTTGGACTCACTGCCCATGTTGGATATTATCTCACGGAGCCCCATGAACCTCGCAAGATCATCTTCTGATCGAACATATAACAGCTCACAGTCTGCAATAATCGTCGTGCTCCACTCCTCAGATCTTGCCATTCTTTCAGCACGATCCCATGCGATTGGCCAGAAATCAAAACTTATACCGTCGATAATAAACTGACACTCCACTTCTCTTCCTTTGGCCGTGGCCGGAATGAAAAAGAAATCCAAATCCGATCGTTCAGTCGCTCGACCCTGTAAATATGATCCTTAGTATCCGACAATAGCAATATCTTGAGGTAAATGGGTCTTAATATGTTTTACAATAATGTCAGCTACGGAAAAAACATCAACCATTAGAAAACCTCCTTGTTGTTCTATATGATTATATCAAATACAGTCCCTAATTTTGGCAGAAAAATTAAGTATAGCTATTCTGATCATTAACACAAAAAACTGCCAATCGTTCGCCGGCAGTCTCCGTTAATTGTATAGTATTTTGTACATATGTATGTAAGTTGAATTATGACTCCCAACGTTATCATAAATGACATTGACGATTTAAAGTCGACGGTTTATAATCGGAATCAAATAAACCATGTCATAATACATCACACAAATTCTTGTATAAGCTCATTAATCGGAGTGAGCGTCTCGACCAGGCAACCGTAATTGCCCCAGGCTACAAGAGGCCGCCAGATAGATTCTGTCTCCGTTCATTATCGGGACGCGACGGAATCCTTATCTCGCGCCTCTTAAGCTTGGGGCTTTATTGCGTTAATTCCAATTCCAGTAAGGAGTGTTCTAAATGACCCTTTCCAACGGCGTAGACGACACGCAAGTCCAACTTCCTCGCGATTGCACGTTCTCCCCCACCGATTGGCAGGTGCTGGCCAAGTATTGGTATCCCGTCGCGATCGCGGAAGAAATCAAAGATAAGCCCGTCGCGGTCAAGCTGCTTGACGTCAAACTGGTGTGCTATCGCAGCCATGGTCAAGTGGTCGTCGCACGCGACATGTGCTTTCATCGCGGTGCCCCGCTTAGCAAAGGATGGGTTGAAAATGAGGAGATCGTATGCCCTTACCATGGCTTCCGTTACAACTGCGAAGGCGTGTGCACCTCCGTCCCCGCCCATCCCGATGGGAAAATATCGCCCAAGCTCAAGCTTATTACGTATCCTTCCATCGAAAAATACGGCCTGATCTGGACGTCTATTGCCGGGACGGAAGTGAATATTCCCGACTTCCCCGGCTGGGAGGATCCTGACTACATTAATGTACTGCCTCCTAGCTTCGATATTGCCGGCTCCGCGGGACGTCAAATGGAAGGCTTCCTGGACGTCTCCCACTTCGCCTTTGTTCATACGGAGACGTTCGGGGATCGAAATAATACGGAGGTGCCGCAATACAAAGTGACGAGAGACGGCCATACTCTCCTTGCGGATTATTGGAGCACCGTCAGCAATTATGGCAAGGGTCAAGAGAATCCAGCTCCCGAGGGATTCATGTGGCTGCGCGCGTTCCGAGTGTTCGCTCCGTTTGCCGCTTCGCTGACGGTTCACTTCCCCTTCGACGGCAAGCTGATGATTTTGAACTGCGCCTCCCCCGTCTCGGCAAGATACACGAGACTCTTCAGCCCGATCTCGAGAAACTTCGATAAGAGCGTGCCGGCGGAGGATACCATCAAGTTTAACTTGCAGGTATTCCAAGAGGATGCCGATATGGTCGAGCTGCAGACTCCGGAGGATCTTCCTCTAGATCTATTGGCAGAAGCTCATATCCCCGCCGATCGGACGTCGATTGCCTACCGACAACTGCTTACAGATCTTGGATTAGGACGCAGCTATACCTCCTAAAGGAGTCATTACCACCGCAAAAATCCAATGCACCATAAAGAGTCCCATCTCTATTGCGGACGTGAAGCCATAATCGAGAAATGCTGGAACAAGCAAGCTGAAATTCCGATCACATTAAGCAAAGAGGCACTCCATAGGTGCCTCTTTGCTGTTCAACGCTTGAAACGATTATTTCCACTCCGTAAATCAACAGCGATCTCATCTATTTTTCTAACGACCGCCGTTTCTTCTCCCCTTATGCTCTCGCTTGCCATTTCCCTTAGCGCCGCGTGATCTCCTACACAAATCGAATGATGAGCGTATTGGAACATGGGAATATCATTGATGTCGTTCCCAAATGCGATGTATTCGCCTGGTTTAAGCCCTAGCGCTTGAAGTCCAACCCACTTGTCAATGCCGTCAGGACTTATGTCGATGATATCTTCCGTTCCGTGGGTATACATTCTGATCGGCAGCTTCTCTAGTTCATTTATCAGTTTGACTGAATCTTTACTGCTTAAGACAACAACTTTGACGATCTCTTTTAATTCATCGAATCGGACGTTTTTTGCACGAATTTCCGGATCCAAATTTTTGCGTATGGGATGTTCGGGATCTCCGGTATAGGAATAATCCCATAAGCTGTCCATTAAATAGGCTGCTTCATACTCCATAAGTAAATCGATGATTCGTTTGCCTATGGACGCCTCTAATTGAATTGAAGAGACAGGCTTGCCGCCTTTATATACGAAGCCGCCATTCCCTCCTATCATCGGAGCATGATGCAAGTGAACGGGCAGTATAGGCAGCAGATCGCGGATAGGTCTGGCGGAAGCAAAAATGACCTCATGACCTTCCATCGCTATCCGATCCAAGGCCTTGATGATCGGGTCGCTTAACGGATTTCCTTTAAAGCAAATTGTTCCATCCAAGTCAAATACGAATTTCATCTAAAATATCCTCCCTCGGTTTTTCTAATCGTAACAAAATGGTTTAAAATGAAAAGGACCGATGTCCGAATTGGAGGATACGAATGAAAGTCTCCTATGAGCTTAACGAAATACTTGAGTTTATCGCTCGCTTCGAGTTAGACACCATGTTTTCAGAACTGAATTCAATCCCTCTTCAGCTTCGCTCCTATAGGCAAAATGAAGTTGTCCTGCATGAAGGAGATGAACTGGAGGGCCTTTACCTGCTGCTGGAGGGTCAGGCTAAGGTGACGACAAGCGTCGAGAACGGAAAATCGCTCTTGCTTCGCTTTTGTCATCCTGTTTCCGTCTTCGGCGACATTGAGCTTATCCAAAAAGTAGATATCCAGTCTCAGGTCTTAGCGGTAGAGGACTCTCGTTTCCTATTTATTGATAAGGCTACCGTGGAGAATAAGCTGTTGCAGGATTATCGATTTTTAAACGAATTGTTGAAGCACCTGACTTATAAACTCCAGACTTGCACATCCGCCTCCAGAATAAACCTGCTCTCTTCCGTTGAAGAACGTTTGGCCATTTATCTATTGACCACGCGAGATCCAAACGAATTTGGCAAAGAAATTCAAACGGAGAATATTGCGGAAATCTCTTCTGTTATAGGCACTACGACTCGGCATTTAAACCGTACCATTCAAAAGCTGTCCGACTCCGGGGTCCTGATCAAAAAGCGGAACGGATTTCTTGTAAACGACTGGGATAAATTAGATGAAATAACGGGGGGATTGCGTTATCACTAATCGGCGATGTCGACGATCATGAACACCTTTGGCATCCTAGCGCGAGCTGACTCTTCAAAAAAGCATCCGCCGCATAAAAGAGCCCAAGCCGTAACCGGCTTGGGCTCCTTTATTTTTCGCATCCAATCGCCACGGCGGCCGGGCTCGGCAGCGGGCTGTGCATTCAGCTCCGCTTCAACCGCCGCTGGCCGCGAGCTCCCTTCCTACTGGATCTCTAGATAATCCAGGTAGACGTCCCAGGTTCCGTTGTCCGACGTGCACACGAGCTGGATCTCCTGATTGCCCGTGCCGTGGCTGACGTTCGAGATCGTGTAGACCGCGGGATTGCTGTCGCCGAAGTAGAACGTGCCCTTCGTGACGCCGCCGATCTTCAGGTCGACCCGCGCCATCGTCGAGTTGCTCGAAGCGCCTCTCAGCGAGAAGCTGTGCGTGCCGGTCGTAAAGTTCTGCGTATACTTCACCAGATCGTTGTTGGCATACAGCGCGACGCCGTTGAACGGCGAGCTGATGTTCGACGCGTACTGGCCGCCCTTGGTCATCGCCTCGGCCTCCACCTTCGTGGCGGTTCCCGGCGTGCCTCCGCCCCCGCCTCCGCCGCTGCCGCCGATCGTCAGCGTATGGCTTGTCACGTTGGCGCTGCCGCTGCTCTGGTAGCCTTCGACGGTCAGCGCGACTTCGTACATCTTGCCCATCGTCATGCCGAGGCTTTCCCATTTCTTGAAATGCTCGCTGACCGAGATCGTGCCTCCTGAGCGCTTCGACTGGCGTACGCTCCAGTACTGCTTGAACGTCGCCGTGCCGATGATCGACGGCTGGTTCACGCGCGTCGTCTCATAGATGTCGTAGGTCCCGCCGTCGACCGAGATCGTTCCCTTGAACGTGCCCGTCGGGCGGTACGTCCCCCAGTTGTCGACAATGTAGTACTCGACGAGCGGATCCTTCGTCCAGCCGTAGACGCACAGATAGGAGTTGCCGCCGGGATTGAACGTCGCGTTGTAGTTGATGGAAATGTTGCCGAGCTGGCCGTGCGTCTTGGTCGAGTCGAACTTTTTGCCTTTGCGGAACAAGGCGTTGTTGATGCCGCTCCACTGGGCGCTGAACGTGCCGCCGCTGTTCAGCGTCATGCTCGTCGTGCCGGAGTCCTTCCACAGCTCGTAGTCGTAGCCGTCCTGCGTTCCGGTCTGGTTGGACGTGATGGTCGTCGCCGCATGGGCGATGCTTGCGGGCAGCGCGAGCGCCAGGGAGAGCAGCAGCGTCAGGAATACCTTGGTCTTTCCGCGTTTCATTCGATCTTCCTCCTTTGAAATTGGGGTGCCTCCGTCCGGTTCGCTGTCCGTCCACAGCGAAAATTCGATCACGCCCTTTCCGTTCGATCTATTGTAAGCGGTTGCATAAATGATTTTAGCAGAGCCTTCTTTCGCCCGGCACCCGATTAAGTTTAGCTTTTACCCCAAAAAGTTTAGTCTTTTTCCAGAAAAATCCGTTCGACGAATCGCTCTTGCGGAAGACGGAAAGGAAATCCTTGAAATAGCTCATGGGCCGACTTCCTCTGCCGCAGGGCTTGGATGAAAGTCGTTTTCCGAAATCCAGCGGGCGAGCTTGCTCGAATCGGTGACAGCGGAACACAGCTTTTCTATCGTGGTCTTAAAGGAGAAATGCATGGATAACGACAGGCTCATTCCAAATCCGCTTCCTCAATTAGACACCTTTAGGTGTCGGTTTGAGTGTGGGGCACCGTTTGGAGTCCTGTCAATTAAAAAAATCCCTTTTTCAAGGGATTTTCATGGAGCGGCAGAAGGGCCGCCTGCGCTTTATTTGCGCCAGAACGTCGTGCAGTCGGCCTTGTCCTCGATGTTGAAGGCGATGATCCGTTCCAGCAGCGGATAATCGACCGGGCGGCCCCACTTGAAGCGGATCAAGCCCTTCGTATGATCATGCTTGGACTCGACGATCTCCTCCAGGAAGCGATTCATGGCCGCCTCCTCGGGAGCGACAGCCAGATGCTGCTTGGATGCGCTGAACCCGATGATGAACGTCTCGTGATCGGTGAACATCGGCTGGTTCCAGGCGATCTTCGGCTGCAGCTGCGGGAACGTTGCCGCCACCCAGGCCAGCGCCTCCTCCATCTGCTCCCGATGGTCCGGCCGGTCGATCCCCGCGATATAGGCCTCGAATGCTTCCAATCCGTTCTCCTCCCTCCGCTCCTTCATCCTTGCAAATACTTCCCGGTGATCGACCGTTCCTCCCGAACCATCGCGGCAGGCGGTCCTTCGAATACGACCTCCCCGCCCATGCTGCCTCCGTCCGGCCCCATGTCGACGATCCAGTCCGCCTGGCTGATCACTTCGAGGTTGTGCTCGATGACGATGACCGTATTGCCGGCATCGACAAGCCGATTCATGATGTCCAGCAGATGCCCGATATCGGACATGTGCAGTCCCGTCGTCGGCTCGTCCATCACATAGATGCTGCCTTTCTTATGCAGCTCGCTCGCCAGCTTGATCCGCTGGCATTCGCCGCCGGAGAGCGTGCTGAGCGGCTGACCGAGCGTGATGTAGCCGAGCCCGACGTCGCTCATGGCCCGCAGCTTCCGCACGACCTCCTTCAGCTGGAAAAACGCCAGCGCCTGCTCCACGGTCATCTCCAGCACGTCGGCGATCGACTTGCCGTCGAGCTTGTAGCCGAGCACCTCTTCCTTGAACCGCTTGCCGCCGCATGCCTCGCAAGGCAGCTTCACGCTGTCGAGGTAGGCGAGATCCGCATACACGACGCCGAGGCCCTGACAGTTCTCGCAGGCGCCTTTGGAGTTGAAGCTGAACAAGCCCGGGCTGACCTTGTTCGCGGAAGCGAACGCCTTGCGGACATCGTCCATGATGCCCGTATACGTCGCCGGATTCGAGCGGGTGGACACGCCGACCGCCGACTGGTCGATGATGATCGCATCCTCATGCTGCCGGAGAAAGACGTCATGGATGAGCGTGCTCTTGCCGGAGCCGGCGACGCCTGTGACGACCGTCAGCACGCCGGCGGGAATGTCGACGCTCACGTTTTTCAAATTATGAAGCGACGCCTGGCGCACAGGCAGCGCGCCCGACGGCTTGCGGACGTCCTGCTTCAGCCGGAGCGGCCGCTTCATGAACCGGCCGGTGAGCGTGCCCGATTCCAGGAGGCCGTCATAGCTGCCCTCGTAGACGATGCTGCCGCCTCGGCTGCCCGCGTGAGGGCCGACATCGACGATATGGTCGGCGATCCGGATCACGTCGGGATCATGCTCGACGACGAGGACGGTATTGCCTTTGTCGCGCAGCTTGCGCAGCAGCTCGTTCAGCCGATGCACGTCGCGCGGATGCAGGCCGACGCTCGGCTCGTCGAATATATACGTCACATCCACCAGGCTGCCGCTCAGATGCTTCACCATCTTGACGCGCTGCGACTCGCCGCCGGACAGCGTGTCCGTCTCGCGGTCGAGCGTCAAGTAGCCGAGTCCGATGTCCGTCAGATGCTGCAGGCGCTCCGCCAGCGCTCGCACGACGGGCGCGGCGGCAGGGTCGTCGATCTCCCGCACGACGCGGATGAGCCGGCTCGCTTCCATCGCGGACATCTCGGCGATGTTCAGCCCGTTGATCCGGCAGGCGAGCGCAGCCGCATTCAGCCTGGCGCCGCGGCAGCCGGAGCAGGGACCTTCCGCGATATACGGAGTCACCGCGCGCTGCGTGCGCTCGGACATTGTCTTGATGTCGCGCTTGATGTACTTGTTGGTGAATTTCTCGATGAAGCCTTCCACGGTCAAATTCATCGTCTTGCCGCCGAACTGCACCTCGACCTTCTTGGCCTTGCCGTACAGCAGCTGGTCCAGCTCCTCCGGCTCGTAGTCGTCCAGCTTTTTGTCGGGGTCGAACGAGCCGTATTGCAGCAGCATCGACCACTCCCAGCTGTCGACGGCGTAGTCGGGCAGTTGGATGGCGCCTTCCTTCAGCGATTTCGACATGTCGACCGCCTTGTCCATATCGACGCCGAGCTTGCGGCCGAGACCGCTGCATTCGGGACACATGCCTTGCGGATCGTTGAACGAGAACCGGTTGACCGGTCCGACATGAGGCTGTCCGATCCGCGAGAACAGCAGCCGGACGATCGGCGAGATGTCGGTGATCGTGCCCAGCGTGGAGTGGGAGCCGCCGCCGAGCCGCTTCTGGTCGACGATGACCGCCATGCTTAGATTTTGAATATCATCGGCGTCGGGTTGAGGGTACTTCGGAAGGAAGTTGCGCACGAACATGCTGAAGTTCTCGTTCAGCAAGCGCTGGGACTCGGAGGCGATCGTATCGAAAACGATCGAGGACTTGCCGGAGCCGGATACTCCGGTGAAAATGGTGATCTTTCGTTTGGGAATGCTTAGCGTGACGTTCTTGAGGTTGTTTTCGCGCGCGCCTGAGATGAGGATATGCTCCTGGCTCGGACTGTTCATGCATGACCGCCTTTCAATCGGGAATGGTAGCTGAGGCATCACCCCTTATCCTACCATCGCAGCGGCATCGAGGAAAGCCTACCGGATCGTACCGAGCGCATTGCCGGTCATGCGCCGGCTTGCAGCCGCATAAAAAATCCGGCGGAGCCGAGGGCTCCGCCGGATCTGGTCTTCTTGAGCTTGGCTGGCTCGCAGGCAGCCGGTCTTCAGGCAGGATCGGCGTCCGAGCCGTCGCCGGCCTTCGGCGCCGGCTGCGATGCCGGCTCCAGCAAGCCGTCCAGCTCCCGCTCGAGCCGCTCCATGAGCGCCCGGAATTCGGCGGTCGAGGCCGATTCCGGCTGCAGGCGGGCGCTTTGGTTCAACGCCGCCAGCTTCTGGATGACCGCCGGATGCTCGCCCATGAGCTCCCTCAGCGCCAGCTTGCCGCGCCTCGGCTCATGCCGCTCCCGATGCTCGAATTCCCGGCCGCCGCGGCCACGGTAGCTCCAGCCTTCGCCTTCGCGCGATTCCTCGCCGCCGCTTCTCTCGCTAAGCGCGGCCTCGCCCTGCTCCGTGATGTGGTACAGCTTCTTGCCGTCCGCATCGGTATAGCCTGCGAGCTGCATGTCCTCGAGCAGCTGCAGGTTCGGATAGATCGAGCCGGCGCTTGGGCTGTACAGCCCGCCGGTGCGCTCCTCCATTTCCTTGATCAGCTGGTAGCCGTGCTTCGGCCCGGTCTTCAGCAGCTCCAGCAACGCAAACTTGAACTCGCCCCGCTCGAAGAAGCGCCGCTTGCCCTCGCCCCGTCCGCCGCCGAAGCCGCCTCCATGCGGATGGAACGGATGGCCGCGGTGATGCCAGGCCCGCCCGCCGTGATCCTTGCCGCCGAAGCTGCTACGATGCCCGCCATGCCTGCCATGCTCATGTCGCATCCAAATCGCCTCCAATACGATATATCGTAACAACCTCAGTTTAATACGATATATCGTATTGTGTCAAGCGATCGCGGTCAGCCTTCTGTCCCGCCGATACGAAAAAGCCCGGCCAGGGCGGCAAGGTCATCAAGTCAAGCTTATCTTGATGACCTTGCCGAGGCGGCCGAGCTTTTTCGCATATCCAATGAGATTCTATTGCTTTTGAGTGACCTGGGCTTTTACCGATGAAGGATTTTCCTCAATACCGTATTCCCTTCGGCTCCGGGACCGAATACATCCGGGATGCCCATTGTGATCTGAAACTTTTCCATGAGGCAAGGTAGAGATTGATTTTAATCAGGTCCGTCCGGCAGCAGTACCCTCAACCCGACGCCGATGATATTCAAAATCTATCTGCTACATCGCCCAGCCGGCCGCGCAGAAATTCACGACCGCCTCGCGAGCGGGACTCATCTTCTCGATGGAGCCGGTGTTCGCGGCGATGTTCGGCTTCCTCGTCGTGGGAGAAATGCTCTCTGCGCAAGGCTATGCGGGCGCGGCGCTCGTCCTCACCGGCGTGCTCGTCTCGGAGTACGGAGCCCGCTGGCTGCAAGCGCTGCGCCGCCGCAGCCGCCCGCAGGCGCAGCCGCAGCCTGGGCCCGGCATGCTGCCCTGAGCGGAGGAGCTTGGGCCGCTTCCTGCCTCGCGCCGCCGGCTCGAGCGCATCGGATGCATAGGAAAGAGCGGAACGATTGCCGTTCCGCTCTTTTTCGTCTTCTTCTTTTTTTGCCCATTTTCTGTGTATTTGATAGATGGACAAAAATTTATAGGTAGATTCGCCGTTTCCGAGTTAATAGCAGGCAAATATACTAAAGGGTAGTCAACTACCCCCATCAAAGGAGAGGATAGAAGTAATGACAAAGGAATTTAGAAAAAGAAAAACAACCTGCAAAAAAAAATCTTCCCAGCAAACAGCGTGTAGCTGTCATCGTAAAAAACACAAACACCGCAAGCCGCCTGTCAAAGTGACGATTTCCTTAGCCAAGGCGATCGACAAGGCGATTGCCAAAAGCCTTGCTAAAAACCTTGCTAAAAACCTTGCTAAAAACCAAGCTCATGCCATTAGTAATGCCACAAGCACAAATGATAACGACAGCGGATCCACCATTAACGATCAACTTACAAGCGAAAGTGGCGCTAAAAATCATTCGGAAAGCGACAGCGACTCGAAAATTTTCGAAAAAGTCGATAACCAAAGTACGGCAACGAACGCCACTAATACCGATAGTGACTCTACCATTAACGAAACGGTTAATTCCACCAGTGGTGCAACCAACACCAGTGATAACGATAGTTCGGCTACTGTCAATGACACATTAACAAGCACAAGCGGCTCGAACAATACCTCTAATACCGATAGTGACTCTACCATTAACGAAACGGTTAATTCCACCAGTGGTGCAACCAACACCAGTGATAATGATAGTTCGGCTACTGTCAATGACACATTAACAAGCACAAGCGGCTCGAACAATACCTCTAATACCGATAGTGACTCTACCATTAACGAAACGGTTAATTCCACCAGTGGTGCAACCAACAACAGTGATAATGATAGTTCGGCTACTGTCAATGACACATTAACAAGCACAAGCGGCTCGAACAATACCTCTAATACCGATAGTGACTCTACCATTAACGAAACGGTTAATTCCACCAGTGGTGCAACCAACAACAGTGATAATGATAGTTCGGCTACCGTGACCGATACATTAACCTCAACTAGCGGCTCGAACAACGCATCAGACGCCACCAGCACTTCGTCATCGGGTGATAGTACCTCCACCAATGGAGATAATACCTCCACCACAAGTAGTGGTCCTGCGGCCAACTCATCGGATACGGACGCCACCAGCAGCTCAGGTGATAGCACATCAACGAATGGTGATAATACGTCAACCACAACAAGTGGTCCTGCAACAAACTCATCGGATACAGATGCTACATCGAGTGCAGGTGACAGTTCCTCAACCACTGGCGATAATTCATCCACAACCAGTGCCACTGCCACCACAGGTGATAACACCTCTACGCCTACAGCAACAGCGTCGACAGGCGATAATACTACCACCAATACCTCCAATGCTGACAACTCTTCAACGAACGACAACGCAAGCACCGCCAACAGCACGTTAAACTCCACCAGCTGCGCCACCAACGAATCCACGAATACCAGTGAATCCAACAACACCTTTGACTACAACAGCGCCTTAGTGAGCACGGCAAACGGGTTAGCGAGCTCGGCAAACAACTCGGCAAACACCGTCTCCAATGGCAACAACTTCACCGTTGGCAATCAAATTCAAATTAGCGACAATTCCGTGCTTTTAGCCTTATTGCTTTTGTTTTGCAAATGCCGTACCTGCTGTAACTGTCAGCCTTCTAGCGGATCAACAAGCGGCTGTACCTGCGGCACGTCGGGGACGACGAATTTGGAAGGGATTATTTCCAAACTGCTCGATGATGAAAAAAATAAACAACAGCGCATTTTTGATATGTTAAACCAAAATAATTCAATCGCTTAAGGAGGCGTTTACCCATGCTTGAAAACAGTTCAAAAACCACGTTCACGATGTCTCGCAAAAACGGAGAAACCACACTTTCGGTGGCGATCAACAATGGCAGCGACGAAGAAAAAAATATTAACATGGTCGTCAAAGACAGTGCAAACGGCAATGTATTGCCAAGTGTGATCGATGGCACAGCCATCGACAACGGGGTGACGCTGGAACCTAAAGCAATCAAAAACATGGTGATTGATACCACAAACGCCATCGGGCAAATTCTCGTGGAAATGGCAGGTGCAGGGAGGATGACAATGCGTCAAAAAAGTTCGTCATCCGGTGGCAAAACAAGCAACATCATCGAATTGATATTAAAATAAAAAATATGCTTCGTGAAGTATCGCGCAGAAACGATTCCTATAGCGCGATTCGTTGCCGATTCATTTGCTGCACGAGTGTTTCCTCGGTTGCGCAAATCGTCTCTACGAACCATCATGAAGGAATGATCTCCTAATATTAAATGACCGCTAATTAAGATTAGCGGTCATTTGGTGTTTTCAAAGCATACACTTGATGTCCGCTAATGTTTCGGTTAAAATAAGAATATCATGTCCGCTAATGTAAGACAAGATTTGGAGGCTTTGCTAATGAGAGAAACACCGGGGATTTCGGAACAGGGCGATCAGACGATTCAGGACTTCATTCACGCTCTCACCACCCACGAAGATTTGAATCCCAAAACACTAAAAGAGTATGCAAGCGACCTAAAACATTTCATCGGCTGGTTTGAGACCGCCTACCACCAAGAGGAAGAGATTATATTTCGAATTGAAGATGTGGCTACTCCAACATTAACGCGATATAGGGAAGCAGCACAAAAAATAATGGAATTGAAACCGGCGACCATTAACCGGCGGCTTATTACCCTGAAACGTTTTTTTGAATGGGCCGTGTCAGAATCCAGGATTCGCCGCGACCCTTCGAAGCCGGTTAAATTGGTTCCGGAAGAAAAGGTAAGCCCCAGACAGATGACAGACAAAGAAGAAGCTGCTTTGGTTGCTGCGGCCGAGCATGGCGGTTCTCTTCGGGATCAGACGATTCTAATCGTGATGTTTCACACGGGCTTACGAAGCATGGAAGTGTGTGACTTGGCTCCCGGAGATATTCAAATCGGTAAACGTAGTGGTCAGCTTACGGTCCGATCCGGAAAACGAAATAAACAGAGGGAAGTTCCTTTGAACGCCACGTGTAGAGTTGCTTTAGAAAAATATCTGGCAGAACTCCCTCCGCACAGTCCTTTTCTGTTTCCATCTGAAAAGACCGGCGATCGATTAACCGAACGTGCTTTACGTCATTTAATTCAAAAATATATGAAAGCAGCCCGGCTCGAAGGATTGAGCGCCCACGATCTACGGCACCGGTTCGGCTATGTGATGGCAGAAAACACGCCGTTGCACCGCTTGGCGCAAATTATGGGACACGATAGTCTGGACACAACGATGATTTACGTCAAGGCAACCCGTGCGGATCTGCAAGCGGAAGTCGAAAAAATAGCTTGGCAATAGGGGGATGAAGTACGATGTACGCGAGAGTAAGGGAACTGCTAACTCCGGAGGAACGGCTGCATTATTTGCAGATACCGCCTGATCTTGGCGAATGGGAATTGGGCACTTATTTCACATTTACACAGCATGACCTTGAAATCATACAGCAGCGGCGAAGAGATTATAATCGACTCGGCTTTGCCGTGCAGCTGTGCGTACTTCGTTATCTCGGCTGGACACTTTCTGATACAAAAGAAGTGCCGGTTCAAATTCTTCGTCATATTGCAAAGCAAATCAATGCCGATGTGGAGTCTTTTGCATCTTACGGCGACCGAGAAGCAACGAAGTACGAGCATCTGGATGAGATCCGGAAAGAATATGGCTACCAGACATTCACCTTGAGCGAATATCGTTCTTTGTGCAAGCATCTATTTAGCCATGCAATGGCAAACGGCAATCCCTTACACCTGATTCAACTCGCACTCGAAGATTTACGTAAGCGTAAAATCATTCTCCCTTCAATGGCTACAATTGAAAGAGCCGTTTGGGAAACGCGCAAACGAACAGAAGAAAAAATATTCAAGCTGCTCAGCAGTTCACTGACAGAATTACAAATTGCTAAGCTGGATCGCGTCTTAACCACCATGCCGGAAAGTAGCAAAACCTACTTAGCATGGTTAAGGGAAATTCCAGGTACTAGCTCTCCGGATTCTTTTTTGAAGGTGATTGAAAAACTCGAATACTTACGCGACTTGCAGCTGCAAGTCGATACGAAAGGCATCCATCCGAACCGTCTACGTCAACTTTCTAAAATCGGTTCGCGTTACGAACCTCATTCTTTCAGACGTTTTAATGATCCGAAAAAGTACGCGATTTTAGTAGCGTACCTATTGGAACTAATTCAGGATTTGACAGACCTGGCTTTCGAGATTCATGACCGGCAGATTATGATACTGCTTTCCAAAGGGAGAAAGGCCCAAGAGGAACTTCAAAAGCAAAACGGTAAATCGATCAACGAAAAGGTTGTTCACTTTGCCGATCTTGGAGCCGCTCTTATTAAGGCCCGAAGCGAAGGCATTGATCCGTTTGTTGCTCTTGATGCCGTCATGCCGTGGGATCAGGTCGTCGCATCCGTGGAGGAAGCTAAACGGCTGGCGCGACCAGTTGATTACGACTACTTGGACTTGTTAGAAAAGAAATTCTATGCGCTCCGAAAATACACGCCAACGCTGCTAAAATCGTTGGAATTTCGGTCAACTAAGTCCGCAGAGCCGCTAATGAAGGCGGTCGATATCATCCGGGATATGAATGAAACCGGGAAGCGGAAGGTTCCGGAAGGCGCGCCGCTGAACTTCGTTTCGAACCGCTGGCAAAAGCACGTTTACGACGATGACGGAACGATCAACCGGCATTACTACGAAATGGCTGTCCTGACAGAGTTGCGGAATTACGTTCGTTCCGGGGACGTGTCCATAGTCGGAAGCCGTCAGCATAAGGATTTCGAGGAATACCTTGTTCCGAAAGCCGATTGGAATGGCATTGATCCTAACGCTACAAAGCTTGCCGTCAGTTTGTCCGCAAAGGAATATCTTGAAGAACGGATTGAAGCACTTCTTCAAAGATTAAATTGGGTTTCGGATCACATCGATGAGCTGGACGGAGTAAATTTGGAGAACGGGAAATTGCACATTGAGCGATTGGAGAAAGATGTTCCCGATGAATCCCGAAATTTCAGTCTTTCCCTCTATGAGCTGCTACCACGAATTAAGCTTACGGATCTGCTCATGGAAGTAGCCAACTGGACGAATTTTCATGAGCAGTTTATTCACGCTTCCAGTAACCGCGCTCCGAACGAGGAAGAAACAACAATCCTTATGGCTACCCTTATGGCAATGGGAACGAACATCGGGCTTACGAAGATGGCTGAAGCCACGCCGAGCATTTCATATCGGCAAATGGCCAATACAGCTCAATGGCGGCTGTACGAAGACGCGATGAATAAAGCGCAAGCTGTTCTTGTCAATTTTCATCATAAGCTGGCGCTGCCTTCATATTGGGGGAATGGCACTACCTCCTCATCTGATGGAATGCGCGTCCAGATCGGTGTATCGTCTCTTCACGCAGATGCGAATCCTCACTACGGGACCGGAAAAGGAGCAACGATATATCGCTTCGTGAGCGACCAGTTTTCCACGTTCTATACGAAAGTCATCAATACGAACGCTCGGGATGCCGTACACGTCATCGACGGTTTGCTCCACCACGAAACGGACTTGTCCATTGAGGAGCATTATACGGATACAGCCGGTTACACCGATCAAGTCTTTGGTTTAACGCATTTGCTTGGATTTCGCTTTGCGCCGCGCTTACGCGACTTGGCTGATTCCAAGCTCTACGCTATCGGAAAACCGTCCATTTTCCCTAAATTGGAGAAGCTGCTTCGCGGACAGATTAATACAAAGATCATTCAAGAGAACTACGACGATGTACTCCGGCTGGCTCACTCCATCCGGGAAGGAACCGTTTCAGCATCACTCATTATGGGGAAAATCGGTTCCTATGCAAGACAAAACAGCTTGGCTACCGCGCTGAGAGAAATGGGGCGTATCGAGAAAACGATCTTCATTCTGGATTACCTTTCGAGCGAGGCGCTGCGGAGAAAAATCCATCGGGGGTTGAACAAAGGAGAAGCCATGAACGCATTGGCCAGAGCGATCTTCTTCGGCAAACATGGCGAACTGCGGGAACGTGCGCTACAAGATCAGCTCCAACGGGCAAGTGCGTTGAACATTATCATCAATGCAATTAGCGTTTGGAATACCGTCTATCTCCAGCAGGCAACTGAACACCGCAAAAAGCAAGGTAAGCTTCAGGAAGAACTGCTAAATCACATTTCCCCCCTTGGATGGGAGCACATCAATTTTCTAGGTGAATACAAATTCAACTTCAAGCAGAATACGTCTCTCAACTCATTACGACCGCTGAAACAACAGGAAGGTGAGTGATCGGTAGTCCGGGCGGTGTAGCCCGGACTATTGGGCTTAGAGTAAGAAAAAACGCTAAGCCAGGTACATCCGAAGGCTTAGCGTATATTATCGTTAAAATGTTGGCGGTACCCCTTCAATCGATAAGATGGAGGTGAATCCCTCCTCATGGAGGGAATCCGCTTGGATGGAATCATTGGCTTGAATCTCTTTTTGGTGGCGGTATTCATCGGCCTCACCGCCTTTTTTGTCGGAGCCGAGTTCGCGATCCTCAAGGTCCGGATGTCCCGGCTCGACCAGCTCGTCGCCGAAGGCAGCAAAAAAGCGGTCAAAGCGCGCAAGGTGGCGGCGGATCTCGACTACTACCTGTCCGCCTGCCAGCTCGGCATCACGATTACCGCGCTCGTGCTCGGCGCGCTCGGCGAGCCGACGGTCGAGCGCATGCTTCACCCGCTGTTCGAGCGCTTCGACGTGCCGGCGGCCGTCTCGACCGTGCTGTCGTATGCGATCGCTCTGTCGATCATCACGTTTCTGCACGTCGTCATCGGCGAGCTCGCTCCCAAGACGCTCGCCATCCAGTATGCCGAGAAGATGACGCTGCTGCTCGCCGGACCTCTCTATACGTTCGGCAAAATCATGTACCCGATCATCGTCGCGCTCAATAACTCCGCCCGCGCCTTGCTCCGCCTGTTCGGCGTCAAGCCGGCCGGACATGATTCGGTGCACTCCGAGGAGGAGCTGCGGCTGATCGTCGCCCAGAGCTACGAGAGCGGCGAGATCAACCGCACCGAGCTCGACTACCTGAACAATCTGTTCGACTTCGACGGCCGCAAGGTCGGCGAGATCATGATTCCGCAGGTTTCGATCGTCTCGGTGCCCGGCGGCCTGCCTCCGGAGGCGCTGCTCGAGCAGATGGACCGGCATGGCTACACCCGCTATCCGGTCGCCGCGCCGAGCGGCGGCGGCTACCTCGGCTACATCAACGCCAAGGAGATGCTGACGGGCATGGCCGCCGGCCGCAAAGCCGGACTCGATACGCTCACGCATCCGCTCCCCCGCTTCAAGGAGAGCGCCTCGATCCGCGACGTCATGATCAAGATGCAGCAGAGCCGCGCCCATATGGCGCTCGTCATGACCGAAGCCGGAGCCCCGGCCGGCCTCGTGACGCTGGAGGACATCCTGGAGGAGATCGTCGGCGACATCCGCGACGAAGCTGCCGGCCAGCCGCTGTCCGCCTTCTAGCGCAGCGTGCGCGGGCCGGACGGGCTGGAGCGCCGGGTCAGGTCAGGTGCTCGCGTCGACATGAAGAAGCCTCGCGCACTTGGCGCGAGGCTTCTTTCTTGTTGCGGCTCTCATTCGGCCGAGCTGACGCCGCTCAGCGGATGAAGAAGCGCTCGATTTCGATGCGGGCGTTGTCGATGGAGTCGGAGCCGTGGATGACGTTTTCCGACACGTCGAGGCCGTAGTCGCCGCGGATCGTGCCGGGCGCGGCATCCGCCGGGTTGGTCGCGCCGATCAGATAGCGGGAGTTCTTCACCGCCGCCGTGCCTTCCACGATCATCGCGAACGAAGGGCCGGACGTGATGTAGTCGACCAGCTCGCGGAAGAACGGCTTTGCTTCCAGATGGCCGTAATGCTCCTTGGCGGTCGCCTCGCTGACCTGGATCAGCTCCGCCTTGACGACGGACAGGCCCTTCTTCTCGAAGCGGGAGACGATCTCTCCGATCAGTCCCCTCCGTACCCCGTCGGGCTTGATCATGACGAATGCTCTTTCGCTCATCTGCCTTCCTCCTTCTGCTTCCTGCTTCATCGTACCTGACATGAGGCCATGTCCGGCGTGAGCGATGTCACATGTTCGCACCCACAGGAAACAGTTCGACAAAGACCGCCCGAGGTCCTGCCTAGTTGAAGGTCAGATTGAAGCCGCTCTGCACGTAGTTCGTGCCGGCATAGGCGATGTTGCTCGTCTGCAGATTGTTGAACGTGGCGGCGCCGTTGCCGGTATAGGTGAAGATCGCCGCCCCTAGATGCGGTCCGGAGAAGCGCGAGGTCGTGATGCCGTCGCGGCCGGTGCCGTTGATCGTGACGGAGTTGAACACGATGTTGGAGAAGCCGCCGCCGTAGCCGAACTGGATGCCGTCGCGTTGGGCGTCGACGATGTCGATGTTCGTGAACGTCACGTTTCGGATCGCGTCATTGGACGCTTCCAGGTCGATCGCGCCGCGCTCGCCGTTGTACAGATCCTGGCTCGTGCCGCAGCGCAGGATCGTCGTATCGGAGAACGTGATGCCGGTATTGTTCGCGAAATGGTAGCCCGGGAACACCGTGTTCATGCGCAGGCCGGAGCCGCCGACGCAGTCGACGATGACGTTGCGCTCGGCCTTGTGGCCGCTGCCGCCGAAGAAGGCGATGCCCGCCGCGCGCCAGTTGTTCTCGATCGTATTGGACGAGAACGTGTTGTTGACGCCGGCCGGAGCGCCGTTCACGTCGCTCGTCCAGACGGCGAGGCCGTCGTCGCCGTTGCCCCGGACGCTGCTGTTGCGGACGGTCGAGCCGCTCGTGCCTTGGGCGAAGTTGACGCCGTCGGCCAGATTGTTGCGGATGCGGCTGTTCTCGATGACGAGGCCGGTCGCCGTGATCGCCGGCGTATGGGCGTAGTCGCCGACCCAGAAGCCGCATTCGAAGTGCTCGACCCAGACATTGCGGATGGACGAGTTCGTGCCGAAGTTGTCCATGAAGCCTTTGTAGATGGCGTTCTGGCCGTAGCGCGAGCGCAGCTTGGAGTTCAGATAGACGTTGCTGAAGTCCAGCTTGCCCGAGATACGCAGCGAGATGCCGCCGGATGCCGCGTTCGGGTTGGTGAACTGGATGTTCGTATGCCACATGCCCGCGCCGGTGATCGTCAGGTTCTGGATCATGCTGCTGGCCGAGCCGATTTCCCACATGCCGTTCAAATGGAACGTGCCGGTCGGGATGTACAGCGTCTTGCCGCCCGACACGGCTGCGGTCACGGCGGCCTTGAAGGCGGCCAGATCGTCCTGGCCGTCGTTCGCGACGGCGCCGTACTGCGTCACGGAGACGGAGTTCGCCGGCTGCGCGATCGCGGCCGGAACGTTCTCGATCTCGAGGAAGTCGACGCCGTACTCGATGCTGTCTCCGGCCGGCTTCTGGACGCGCACGACGTCGCCCGGCTGCAGCGGCGTGTCGAGCTTCCAGTGCACCTCGTCGAAGCGGAACAGCGGCCTGCCGCCGCCCGGAGCGTCAGCCGGCATGTCGCCGGAGAAGTACTGCCAGTTGTAGTAGGACGAGACCGGCACGTTTTTCACCTTGGTCCCGTTGACGTACAGGTCGAGCGAGCCGCTCAGGCCCATGCCGTCGGCCGAGTCGGGCATCGTGTAGCGCATCGTGACGCCCGCTCCGCCTTCGTTCGGACGGACGGTCCACTGCGCGTAGGAGCCGCTCGACGGCAGCGAGATGTAGGCTTGGCCGGACGCTTCCGAGGCGGTCAGCGCCTGGTTGAACGTCGGCGCGGTCATGAGCGCCGCTCCGCCGCCGCGCGTCGCGTCTTCCGTGTCGTAGCGCGTGTACGGCACGCTCGCGCCGCGGGCGGAGTAGACCGTAAGCGGCGTCTGGCTGGCGTTGTTGCCTTGCTTGGCGGGCAGCTCGTTGCCGTCGGCGGTCACGGAGAGCGCGGCCGTGTACGAGCCGCTGACGGCCGTCCAGCTGCCGGAGAGCGCGACGTTCGCCGTCGCGCCTGGCGCGAGGCTGCCCGTGTACGAGCCGCTGAACGTCTGCACGGTCGCGCCCGCGGACGTCTTGAGCGTCACGCTGACCGGATGCGCGCCGCCTGCGGTGGCGATCGTGCCCTGGTTTTTCAGCTGTACGGTGAAGCTCACGCTGCTGCCGGCCGACGGAGCGGACGGCGTCCAGGAGACGGTGCCGACGAGGTCGGAGCTGGACAGCGGCGAGACGGTCAGATTGGACGGATGCGCATAGCTGTTGTTGCTCTCGTTCTGCTCGAAGACGGCATTGCCCTCATCGGCCTTGGCGCCGATCGCGTAGGAGCCGGCCGCCTTGGCGCCGATCGCCAGCGATACGTTCGCCGACGCGCCGGCTGCCAGCGCGGGAGCGGCTGCGGTTCCGGCCAGCTCGCCGTTCACATAAAAGCCGACCGAGGATGCCGCGGCGGCTGCGCTGCCGCTGTTGCGGACGGTCGCCGTCAGCGTGATCGCGCTGTCCTCGGCCGGAGCGGACGGCGTCCAGCTCATCGTCTGGATCGTCAGATCCGGATTGGCCGCCGGCGTGCCGAACACCTGGAACTCGGCGATCTGTCCGGCCGGAGCGCCGCTGTTGACGGAGATGGCCAGCTGCAGCCGCTTGACGGTCGCGCTGAGCGGGATCGTCACGGTGTTGCCCGTCGCCGGATTGAACGTGTAGGACTGCGCGGCCTTCAGGCTCGTGAAGCTGGTCGTCGTCTGGTCATGGCCGAGCACCTGGATCGTCTGGTTGCGCGTTGCCCATTCCGTCGCCGGATTCAGCTTGAGCACGATCGACGTGATCTGATGGTTCGCCCCGAGATCCAGCGTCAGGCTGCTCGGGTTGCCGCCGCCCTCCCAGTAGGTCGAGGTCGAATTGTCGTTGGCGTTGGCCGCGACATACGTCTGCGTGCTGCTCGACGCGCTGATCGGCTTGCCGATGGCGACATTGGAGCCCGGAGCCGGGGTCGGCGTCGCCGTCGGGGTTGCCGTAGGCGTAGGTGTCGGAGTCGGCGTTGCCGTAGGCGTAGATGTCGGGGTTGGGGTTGGCGTTGCCGTAGGCGTCGCGGTCGGGGTCGGAGATGGAGCGGAAGCGCCGTAGATTTCCAGCTCGGACAGCTGCGCGGCCGGCCATGCGGTGTTCCCCGAGAAGCTCAGGCGGACGTAGCGAGCGCTGGCGGCCGAAAAGCTCGCCGTCGCCGCGTTGCCGCCCGCGGCTGGGTCGAACACATAGCTCGCCGAGGCGGCCAGCGTCGAGAAGCTGCTTCCGTTCGCGCTGCCCTGGATCGTCAGCGTCTGGGTCCGCTTCTCCCAGGAAGCGGGCAGCTTCATGACGACCTGATCGATGGAGACGCTGGCGCCCAGATCGACCTGGACCCACTGCGGGAAGGCGTTGTTCGTGCTTTCCCAGTATGTGCCCGCATTGCCGTCGCGGACGTTTTCCGGAGCGTACGTCTGCGTGTAGCCGCTCGAGGAGACCGCCTTGCCGAGAGCGAGATTGGGACCGCCTGCCGCTTCCGCCGGGCGCGACGGCCCTACGGCAGCCAGCACCGTCGTGAGCAGCAGCAGTCCGGCGAGCGAGATGGACTTGAAGTTCATGTACGTTTTCTTCCTCCCTTTAATGACAGCGTTTGCAAACCTTCCTTTCGCTTGCGGAAGCCTCCTTTCCCCGGAAAGATACCCCCATTATAAGTCAGGCTCGGCCGCGCGCTGAGGGGCGATCCTACGACAATCAGGTGCGATTCCATGCAAGCGCCGGTCGGGACCGCATCGGGAGGGGACGGCAAAAACCCCCGGCAGCGTCTGCCGGGGGAACCGCTATGCCCTTCGGCTGAAGCTGCCGAGGTTCAGGTGATATCGGACTCGCTCAGGCGAGGCGCGCTCGCCCCGCCTGAACGGGCTTCAGCGAAGAGTTCCGCTCAGGGAAGCGCTCAGCTGGAAGGCTCGCTCTGGCGCGCCGCCTTCGCTTCCTCGGCCTTTTTCTGCAGCCCCTTGCTCACATAGGGCTTGGGCTTGCTCTTGGCCCGCCGCTCGGCGGCCTGCCAGCGGTTCCAGCCCTTTTTGCCCGTGCCGCGGCCTGTGCCGCCGCCTTTGGACTTGCTCATGTTCGTCTCAGCTCCATTCGTCTCCCCATCGTACCCGATCGGAGAGCCGGGGGCAAATCTAATCGCGCGAAAGGCGGTTGTAGCCGGCGTCTCCATACGGCTGCAGCTTCTCGAGCCAAGGCTTCAGCAGCAGCTTGAGCTCCCACTTGATGTCGGTCATCTTGACCGGATCGAATTCCTTGCGTTCCAGCTCCGCGTACTCGAACGCCTCCTCCCCGTGCTCGTTCCAGTCGCGCTGCACGTCGAGATTGGCGAACCTGCCCATGCGCAGCTGCGCTTGCAGCGTCGTCCACTTGTTTTTCAGGTTCGGGTAGGCGGCGAGAAAGATCTTGCCGTTCGTCCGGTTCGTGAGGCGGATGACGCCGAGGTAGGTCTTCATTTCCTTGTATTGCTCCTGCAGCTCCTTGCGCCGGTTCTTGTCCATCGGATGCCTCGCTTTCTGATTCACTAAATCAGTAATTTAGTAAATTCTAACGTCCGCTCCTCGGCCTGTCAACCGTCGGCGGCTTGTTTTTTCGGCTTCGCTTGGCGGATCGGCCCGTCAGAGGTAAGATGGATGGGGTTGGAAAGGAAGATCAAGATGAACTCGCTGAAGCTGTACTTTTGGTTCTATTTCGTGCTTTATTCGGCCAATGCCATTTACGGGACGTTTGCGCCGGTCTATTTCCGCCAGCTCGGATACGGCAGCTCCGACATCGGCCTGCTGCTCAGCATCGGCCCGTTCATCGCCGTGCTGGCCCAGCCGGCATGGGGCTCGCTCGCGGACAAGGCCCGCTCCAAAAACGCCGTGCTCGCGGCGCTGCTGGCGGGCAGCGGCCTGTCGATGCTGCTGTTCCCGCTGTCGTCCGCGCTGCCGTGGCTGATCGTCGCAGTCGGGCTGTTCACCCTGTTCCAAAGCTCCACCGGCGCGATCACCGACGCGATCACGCTGGAGGCGCTAGGCCGCGAAGCGTCCCGCTTCGGCCGCATCCGGATCGGCGGCACGCTCGGCTTCGCGGCGATGAGCGTCGGCTTCGGCATCTATGCGGAAAAGGTCCGGCTCGAAGGCATGTTCACGGCCTACGCGGCCGTCATGGGCGCGACGCTGCTGCTGCTCCTGCTCTACCCGCGCGTGCGGGGCCATCAGTTCGGCGGCCGCAAGCTGAATTTCCTGCATCTGCTCCGCAACCGCCGGCTCATGCTCTATATGGGCCTTTGCTTCGCCATCCATATGACGCTCGGCTACTACTACGCGTTCTTCCCGCTCTACTTCACGGAGATCGGAGCCGGCAAAGACCTGCTCGGCTGGTCGATGGTCGTCTCCGCGCTCGGAGAGCTGCCGTTCCTGCTGCTCAGCGCCCTCATCCTGAAACGGTTCTCCGTCTCGGCGATCCTGCTGGCGGCAGGCGGCGTGTCGGCGCTGCGCTGGCTCCTGTACGCGGAGATCGGCTCGATCTACGGCGCGCTCGCGGTGCAGGCGCTGCACGGGCTGACGTTCATCGTCGTCGCCGTCACGATGTCGGTGTACATCAACAAAGAGGTCGCGCCGGAGCTGCGGGCGAGCGGGCAGACGCTGAACGCGCTGCTGAACGCGGGCGCGGCGCGCATCATCGGCACCTATGCTGGCGGCTACGCGGTCGAGGCGTCGAGCCTGCAGGACGTGTTCCGCTACGCCGGCCTGCTGCTGCTCGCGGCGCTCGCGCTATTCGCGCTCGCGATCCGCCTGCTGGAGAAGCGCGGGCTGCCGGGAGCGTCGCGCGCGGGCTGACGAGCGGATAGGCGCACGGCGCAGACGGCAGCCGGACGGACGTTCGGCCGTCATGCGGACCGCTTGATTCCATAGGACAAAAAAGCGGGACGAGCCCGGCATGCTGCCGGTTTCGTCCCGCTTTTTTTGCAGATCAGATCCTAGTCAAGGGCGGCTCCGCCCGCAGGCTCCCCTCACGCGATGTCCTGCCCCGCTTCCGCAGCGGCGGGCAGGACCCGCTCCTTGCTACGGCCGCGGCCGCCGAGCTTGAACACGACGATGCCCGCAGCCAGCAGCAACACGCCGGCGAGCCGCGTCGGCTCCAGCGGCACCCGCTCCAGGCCGAGCCAGCCCATCGAGTCCCACAGCATGGCGAACGCCAGCTGCGAGCAGAGCGCGAGGCTGACGGCGAACGTCGGACCGAGCCGCTTCACGCCCTGCACCATGCAGGTGACGACGCCGATGCCGATCAGGCCGCTGAAGGCGAACCACGGCTCCATGCCGGCCAGCTGGAACAGCGCCGCTCCTTCCGCCGCCAGCCCGAGCAGCAGCGCCGCCGCGAAGCCCATGCCGAGCACGAGCGTCGTCGTCGTCCACATGCCGGCTTTGCGGTCGACGTTCGCGTTGAACAGATTTTGCAGGCTCAGCAGCAGTCCCGATGCCACAGCCCAGATGATGCCCGTCATTCCGATCGTCCTCCCGATTTCGGTTCGTAGATGTTTTCCTGCGCGAGCGCCGCAAGCGCGTCCCGGTCGCGGACCGCGATGCTCGAGCGCGCCCGCTCGATGAGCCCGTCGCGCGCGAACTGCAGCAGCACCCGGTTCAGATGCCGGTAGCTCGTGCCGATCAGGTTCGCCGCGTCTCGCAGCGCGCCGGCTTCCAGCCGGGCAGACTCGCGGCCGTCCTCCGCTCCGCAGACGCTGAGCAGATAGCTGGCGAGCCGCACCTCGACCGGATAGAGCAGGTTGAAGCTGAGCGAGTTGTTCTTCATCTGGAACTTGCGCGTGATGACCCCGAGCAGGAAGCGCAGGAACGGCGCATGATCGGCGGCCAGCCGGTCCGCCTCGCGGTACGGGATGCGGATGAGCGTCGCCGGCGTGACCGCCTCGACCGTATTCATCAGCTCCAGCCCGCGCTGCACGTACTCGATGTCGCCGAGCATCTCTGGCGGTCCGAGGAACGAGAGGATGAGCGACTTGCCGTCCGGCGTCGTCGTGTACACCTTGATCTTGCCCGCGGCGAGCAGCAGCAGGCTGTCCGATCGTCCGCCCTGGCGGACGATCGCCTCGCCCGGCTCGGCCGTGACGAGCGACGCCCGCCGCGCCAGCTCCGGCGGAATCGCCTCGCCGAGGCCCAGCTCAAGCAGATGCCGCCGGATCGTCTCCGCTTCGCTTTCCATCCTCATTCCTCCTCTCTGGCGCTGCCCGGTCATCCGATCGCCAGCAGCAGCACGCCGCCGGCCATGAGCGCGAAGCCGGCCGCCTGCGCCGGGCCGACGCTGATTCGCTTCGAGCCGAGCCAGCCTCTCCACTCGATCAGGAACGTGAGGGCGAGCTGGCCGAGCAGGACGAGCGACGTCGTCAGCGTGATGCCGATCTGATGGATGGCCGTCACATTGCCGAAAATGATGAGCGCGCCGAGCGCGCCTCCGGTCGCGTAGACCGGCTTGACCGCCAGCAGCGTCCGCGGCTGCAGGCCGCGCAGCAGCAGCGCGAGCGCGAGCGCCCCGACGAAGCCGGTCAGCTGCGTCAGCGCCGCCGCCTGCCAGGTGCCGATCGCTTCGCCGATGACGCTGTTGGCGGCGCCCTGCAGCGTGATGAACCCGCCGGCCGCGATCGCGGCGAGGATGCCTTTCATGATGATGCCCACTCCATTCCTCATCCGATGGTTTTCCCTACGAATCGTACTTTAACCGTTCGGATCGGAAAGGAAAAGGACATATGTCCTCAGCCGAAGAAGAGATCGGCGATCGTGCTTCCTTCGCCGCTTTTCTTTCCGCGAAGCACGTCGGGATCGTACACCTTCACCAGGCCGCAGCCCTGGCAGCTGACGAACAGATAATGATGATGCTGCAGGTCGATCAGCTTGCTGAGGCCCGTCCCGGTCATCGCGACCTCGGTCGCCTCCGCCTCGTTGCCTCCGCAGTCCCTGCACCGGAACCGACGGCAGACGAAGTCCTCGAGGGACTCGCCGCCTTCGCGGTCCCAATCGCCGCTGTCCTCGCTGGCATCGGCCTGCCGGACGGCGGCTTCATCCGCCTCGTCGCCGCTCGGCTCGAGGCCGGTATCGAGATGCTCCGGCAGCACCTCGTGCCGGCACTCGGGACAGATGCTTCCTTGCAGCACGACCGTTCGGCCGCACCATGGACATTCGATCGGATGGTCGTTCATCGGATCCTCTCCTCGCCTCGTTAAAGTCAATGCTGGGAAACCTGCCGCTCCTCGAACTGATGGCGGTGCAGCTCGCGATAGCGTCCGCCGGCGCGCATCAGCTCATCATGGGTGCCCCTCTGCTCGATGCGCCCTTCGTGCAGCACGAGAATCTGATCCGCGCGGCGGATCGTGCCAAGCCGGTGGGCGACGACGATCGATGTCCGGCCTTTCATGAGGCTGGCCATCGCCTTTTGGATCTCCAGCTCCGCGAGCGTGTCGACGCTGCTTGTCGCCTCGTCGAGCAGCAGCACATCCGGGTCGGCCAGCAGCGTGCGCGCGATCGAGATGAGCTGGCGCTGGCCCAGGCTCAGGTTGCCGCCCTCCGGAGCAAGGCGGGTGTCGTAGCGGTCCGGCAGCTTCTGGATGAAGCGATGCGCCTGCGCCGCGCGCGCCGCCGCCTCCACCTCCGCGTCGCTCGCATCGAGCCGACCGTACCGGATGTTCTCGCGGACGGTGCCGCTGAACAATTGCGTCTCTTGCAGCACGATGCCGATCCGGCTGCGCACGTCGTCGCGATGCAGCGAGGCGAGGTCGACGCCGCCGATGGAGATCGTGCCGGAGGTCGGATCGTGGAAGCGCGCGAGCAGCGAGACGATCGTCGATTTGCCGGCGCCCGTCGGGCCGACGAGCGCGGTCATCGTGCCGGCCGGGACGGCGAAGGAGACATCCCGCAGCACCGCTGCGCCTGCGCCATACCCGAAGCCGACCTCGCGGAACTCGACCTCTCCCTGCAGGACAGGCGGCCGCTCGCAACGCTCCGCGGCGGAGCGCTCCGGCTCCGTGTCCAGCGTCTCGAAGATGCGCTCGGCGCCGGCGACGCCGGCTTGGATCAGGTTGTACTGGTTGGCCAGCTCGTTGACCGGTCCGCTGAACTGGCGGGAATACCCGAGGAAGCTGACGACGAGGCCGACCGAGGCGAGCTCGCGCGAGGCGAGCCAGCCGCCGGCCGCCGCGATCAGCAGGTAGTTCAAGTGGCCGAGCAGATTCATGGACGGCCCCATCAGGCCGGAGTAGATCTGCGCCCGCGTGCCGGCCGCCCGCAGCCGCTTGTTGACAGCGGAGAATTCGGCTGCTGCGCGCTCCTCTTGGTGAAACAGCGTGACGACGTGGCGGCCGGTCACCGTCTCCTCGATGCGGCTGTTCGCCTCGGCGAGCTCGACCTGCTGCAGCTTGAACTGGCTGCGCGTCGTGCGGGCGACGAGCCGCGCCACGCCGTATAGCAGCGGCACCGTCGAGACGGCGACGAGCGTCAGCAGCGGCTGCAGCCACAGCATGAGCGCCAGGCTGCCGACGATCGAGATGACGCTGGAGATGAGCTGCACGAGGCTCTGGTTCAAGCTGTTCGAGACGTTGTCGAGGTCGTTGGTCGTGCGGCTCATCAGCTCGCCGTGCGAGCGCTGCTCGTAAAAGCCGACGGGCAGCCGCTGCATGCGGGCGAACAGCTCGCCGCGCAGCTGCCAGACCGTGCGCTGGGTGACGGCGGCGAGCAGCCGCGCCTGCAGCCAGCCCGCCAGGCTGCCGAGCAGATAGACGGCGGCCAGCGTCAGGCAGATCGCGGCGAAGCCTCCGCTGCCGCCGATCAGCGCGTCGAGCGCTTGCCCGGTCAAATACGGAGCTGCAAGCGCGCAGCCCGAAGCGCCTAGCGTCGAGACGCCGATGGCGAGCAGCAGGCGGCGGCTTTGCAGCAGATAGGCGCCGAGGCGGCGCAGCGCCGTGGAGGTCTTCATGCGGGCTCCGCCCCTTTCTGGGATTCATGCAGCTCTCGGTACAACGGGCTCGACGCCAGCAGCTGCTCCTGCGTGCCGACAGCGGCCAGCCGCCCCTCGTCCAGCACGACGATCCGGTCGCAGCGGCGCAGCGAGGCCAGCTTCTGCGAGACGAGCAGCAGCGTGCAGCTCTCGCCCATCCGCTCGATCGACTCGGTGATCGCCGTCTCCGTGGCGGCGTCGACGGCGCTCGTGCTGTCGTCGAGCAGAAGCAGCTCCGGCTTCAGCAGGAGCGTGCGCGCGATCGACAGCCGCTGCCGCTGGCCGCCGGACAGGTTGACGCCTTTTTGCCCGAGCCGGGTGCCGTAGCCCTCCGGCATCGCGCCTACGAAGCCGGCCGCAAAGGCGCTTCCGGCCGCTTCGAGCATGTCGGACTCCGGGGCGTCCGGGCGGCCGTAGCGGATGTTGTCCGCGATCGAGCCGCTGAACAGATGCGCCTGCTGGAGCACGAGTCCGACCTTGGAGCGAAGCTCCTCCGGGTCCCATCCGCCGAGCGGCTTGCCTAGAAGGCGGATCGATCCTTCGGTCGGCTGGAGCAGGCCGGCCGTCAACAGCGCGAGCGTCGACTTGCCGGATCCGTTCATGCCGACGATGCCGATGCTCTCGCCTCGCCGGATGCTCAGGCTGAAGCCGCGCAGCGCGTATTCGTCCGAGCCGGGGTAGCGGTAGCCGACCGCGCTCCATTCCAGATACGGCGCTTCCCGCGCAGCGGCTCGAGCGCTCTCCGGCATTCCTGATGGATCGTCCAGCGGCGCATCGCCTTGCTGCAGGGCGGCGTCTGCCGCTGCGTCACGCGCCACATTTGGATCGACTTCTGGCGCTTCTTTGCGCTTTCGCTCCGCATCTGCATGGCTGCCGGAACCCGCTTCGTCCTTCGCCCCCAGCACCTCGCGGATGCGGCCCGCGGACGCCGTCGCCCGGGACAGCGTCAGCAGATGGTTGCCGAGGCCGTTCAGCGACAGCAGCAGCTGGCTCAGATAAGTGAGGTAGGCGGCCAGCTGCCCCGGCTGGATCGAGTCGGAGCCGGCCAGCGCTCCGCCGTACCAGAGCGCCGCCGCCGTCGTGAAGCCGAGCAGCAGCGACAGCAGCGGCTGGCTGAGCGCGCCGATGCGAGCGGCGGCAAGGCTGCTCGCGCGGTAGCCGTCGTTCGCGGCGCCGAATCGCGCTTCCTCATGCGGCGCGCGCACGAACGCCTTGACGACGCGCATGTTCGCGAGGCTTTCCTGCAGCCGCGTATTGACCTCGTCGAGCGCCTGCTGCACCGAGGCGAACAGCGGCACCGTCGTCCGCTTCAGCCAGACGAGCAGCACGGCAAGCGCAGGCACGGTGACGATGAGCACGAGCGACAGCCGCGGGCTGAGCGCGATGCACATGACGAGGCTGCCGAGCGCGATGAACAGACTGCGAGCCAGCATCCGCAGCGCGACGAGCGTCGTCTGCTGGAGCTGCGAGACGTCGCCGGTGAGGCGCGTGACGAGGCTGCCGGTGCCGAAGCGGCCCAGCAGCTCCGGCGACAGCCGCATCGTCCGCCGGTAGAGGCCTTCCCTCAGATCGGCGCCGAACCGCTGGGAAGCGAGCGTGGAAAAGACCGTGCAGCCGATGCCTCCCGCCAGGCCGACCAGCGCGGCCAGCAGCATCCACCCGCCGACCGTCCAGATTGAGGAGGTGTCCCCGCCGATGATGCCCTCGTCGAGAATGCGGGCCATCAGCCTCGGCTGCAGCAGGTCCATCGCGACCTCCAGCAGCATGAGCAGCGGAGCCGCGACGGCGACCGCGAGATGAGGCCGCATATAGCTGCGCAGCCGAATTCGAGCCGCTTGCGGCGGCGAGCCGGTCGTTTTGTTCATCAGACATCCCAACTTTCCGTTTTGCACTTTACGATATATCGTATTGATTTAAGTTCCATTTTAAGGCGGACCGTCTTCATCGTCAATGCTGAAAACGCCGCGCATGGCCGGCGCACGGCGAGATGGGAATCATCGTTTCGGACGGCGATGCTGCCCCGTCCGATCCATCGCAGCGTCTCGCTTCGGCTTTGGTGGCTATGCCATGGTTGCCAGAGCCGAAACGGCGCCTCCTTCCCGTTGCGGGCATTGAAAACCGGCATCCGCTTCGCGGAGCAGACCCCTGACCGGCAACCGCTTCGCGGAGCGGAGACTCGTTCCGATCTCCCTGGAGCCCAGATTCCTTTGATCCCATTCCCCAGCAGGGGTGGAATCCGGCCTCCAAGGTAACCGCTGCCGCTTCTCCACGAGTTCCCCGCCACGCTTCGCTCCGGTCCGCAAGCTCTACTCATGTCCCGCATACGGAGCGCAGCTCCACAACACCAAGCCCCCACTTTCCTTTTAGATCCGAGCTGCTCGGTTTTTCCGCGCAATTCCCCCCCGTTTCGCCACCTGCCTACCGGAGTTACTCGGTTTTTCCGCGCAACTCCCTCCATTCCGCCACCAGCCAACCCGAGTTACTCGGTTTTTCCGCGTAACTCCCTCCGTTCCGCCGTCCGCCTACCCGAGTTACTCGATTTTTCCGCGCAACTCCCTCCGTTTCGACTCCTGCCTTCCCGAGCTGCTCGGTTTTTCCGCGCAATTCTCCCCCATTCCGCTCATTAGCACAGTTAAGTAACTCGATTATTTCGACTTAACGCCTCAACTTCGAGCCTCCATCTACTATTCCTTACTCGAACGAGCTTACCCAGGAGCGTCAGCTCCTCCGATACTTACGCATCGGAGAGGGGATTCTGTCTACTGCCTCCCCGGCATGCGACAAGGCGAAGCGCTGCGAAATTCGTGTTCCATAGGCCGGCTGCTCCGGCTCACCCCGGATACGAGCAATAGTCAATGCTGAAAACGCCACGGGCATCATGCCCGTGGCGCTCTTGCATCAGCCTGCATCAACTTGCATAAGCGTCAGTCAGCCTCAACTTGCCTCTGTCTCAACTTGCCTCAGCCGACGACCGGCGCGCTGCCGGCTCGGCTCCCTTCGACCGGGAATCCATCCCGCTGCCAGTACTCGATGCCGCCGAGCATCTCCTTGACCCGGAAGCCGAGCTCGGAGAAACGCAAGCCTGCTTTGGCCGCGCCGTTGCAGGCCGGGCTCCAGCAGTACAGGACGAGCAGCCGGTCCTTGGGCCAGCCGGCCGTCGAATCGGGGCTGATATCGCCGTACGGCAGGCTGACCGCCCCGGCCGCATGGCGTTCCGCATAGGCGGAGGCGGCGCGAACGTCGACCAGCAGGAACGAGTCGAGGCCGGTCAGCTGATCGTGGCGCACATCGGACGGATCCGTCTCGACGGACAGCTTCCCGAGGAAGTGGCGGCGCGCTTCTTCCGGCGATGCGGCAGGCGTTTCATGGACGAGCGAAATCGGGCTTTTCATCGGTCATCATCTCCTTGGCTTAGGTTTGTTCAACCTTGGAAATGATCCTACCACGAGCCGGCCCGCATCCGTTATCCAACGGTTTCGATGGCAGCCATCGCCCGCGCCGATGGATCACGCTCTTCGAGGCGGCTCGGCTCCCTCTGTCCGTCCGAGCGGTACGTCGGCGCCGACGCTGGCCAGAAACTGGACAAACGCCGGCGACGACCGCCGCTTCGGCAAATGGACGAGCTGGATGTGGAACTCGGCGGCCAGCGGCTCCGTGAACGCGGCGGCGCAGAGCTTGCCCTCCTCGACCTCCTGCCGCACGGCGATCGACGGCAGCAGCGCGACGCCCAGTCCTTGGGCGACGCAGCGCTTGATCGCCTCGATGCTGCCGAGCTCGCAGGAGATCCGCGCCTCCGCGCCGATCTCCTGGAGCCGCCGCAGCAGCGCCGCCCGGTACGTGCAGCCGTCCTCGGTCAGCACGAGCGGCTCCCCGTCCAGCTCCGCTGCAGCAGCCTCCGTACGCCCGGCCAGCCGATGGCCCGGCGCGCAGACGAGCAGCAGCGGCTCCGGCCGCAGCAGATGCACATCCAGCTCCGGCTCCCGCAGCGGCGGATCCAGAATGAGAGCCGCATCGAGCGTGCCCGACTTGACGCCGCGGATCAGCTCCGGCTCATTGCCGGGCAGCAGCGTCAGCGAGACGTTCGGCTGCCTCTGCCGAAAAGCCTGCAGATGCGGCGGCAGGAAATACGAGGCGAGCGTCTCAATTGAGCCGATCGTCAGGCTGACCTCTACCGCCGCTCCGACCGCTTCCAGCGACTCGGCATGCAGGCGCAGCATCTCCTTCGCATAGCCGAGCAGCTTTTCGCCCGCCGCCGTCAGCTCCATCCTTCTGCCTCTGCGCTCCAGCAGCTCGGTTCCGTACAGCTCCTCCAGCTTCTGCAGCTGCGCCGTCACGCTCGACTGGGCGTAGCCGAGCCGTTCGGCGGCCTTCGTGATGCTGCCGCAGGCGGCGACCTCGCGGAAGCTTCGCAGGCAGATCAGGTCCATCGGCCTTCCTCCTCGCTCAGGGATGGGATAAAAAAACAGACCCGCGCGTAAGCGCGAGTCCGGCGGAGGCGGTCATTCGGCGTAGTCGACGTTGTGATACACCTGCTGGACATCCTCGAGATCCTCCAGCGTGTCGATGATCTTGTCAAACTGCTTCTGGGCGTCTTCCGGCAGCTCGACGAAGTTCTGCGCGAGCATCGTCAGCTCGGCGACGCTGAACTCCTCGATGCCCGATGCGCGAAGCGCCTCCTGCACGGCATGGAACTGATCCGGCTCCGCGTAGACGAGCACGTCCTCGTCCTCTTCCACGATGTCGCGCACGTCGACGTCCGCTTCGAGCATCAGCTCCATGATCTCGTCCAGCGACTTGCCGGATACGCCGATGACGGCCGTGGCGTCGAACATATAGGCGACCGAGCCGTTCACGCCCATGTTGCCGCCGTTTTTGCTGAAGGCGGCGCGCACGGCGGAGGCGGTGCGGTTGACGTTGTTCGTCAGGGCGTCGACGATGACCATCGAGCCGTTCGGCCCGAAGCCTTCGTAGCGGAGCTCCTCATAGATCTCGTCGGAGCTGCCCTTCGCTTTTTCGATCGCGCGGTCGATGATCGCCTTCGGCACGTTGTACGTCTTGGCGCGCTCGAGCACGACCCTCAGAGCTCGGTTCGATTCCGGATCCGGCTCGCCCTTGCGGGCGGCGACGTAGATCTCCAGGCCGAACTTGGCGTAGATACGGCTTGTATTGGCGTCCTTGGACGCCTTCTTTTCCTTGATATTGTTCCATTTGCGACCCATGCTGAACCAACTTTCCGCTTGAATTACCCTCGCCTTGCATCCTTTTCCGGTGAAGGAGGGCGCCTTGAGCTCTCTCCCTATTATACTTACCGCGGGCCGCGCTGGACAAGTCGGAGTCGGGATGAGATTGTCACGCCGGTCGCGAAGTCGAACAGCATAAAGAGGCCGCATGAACAGGTCTGGACCACCGACCTTTCACGCAGCCTTTTTTTTATCAGCTTATGAATCCGCTCGCTCTCATCCCTAGCCCCAGTATTGCTTCGCGATCTTCTGGCCTTGATCGATCTTGGCCCATTGCTCGTCTTCGCTCAGCTCGTTGCCGCCATCGCAGGAAGCGAAGCCGCATTGATGGGACAGCAGCAGGCGATCCTTGTCGATGATCTTGGACGCTTCGTCAAGCAGGCGCACGACGCGGGCTTCATCGTCCAGCGTATTCGTCTTCGAGGACAGCAGGCCAAGCACGATTTCCGTCTCCGGCTTGTCCTTGAATACTTCAAGCGCCTCCAGGGAGCCGGCGCGGTCGTCGTCCCATTCCAGGAAGAACCGATCGTAGTTCAGCTGCTTCAGGAACAAGTTGGCGATCTTGACGTACGATCCTCCGCCCATGTTGCGGGAATCGTAGTTGCCGCGGCAGTTGTGGGTCCACATGCTCAATCCGAGGCTATGGCCGTAGTCGATCAGCGTATTGTTGATGTCGATGAATTCCGCGGCGAGCGCCTGGACTTCCGATTGATTGATCTGCTCGCCGGTATACGGCGAGTTCGGATTGTCATCCGCGAACAGCTCCCACAGGCAGTCGTCGAACTGCAGGATCTTGCCGCCGACAGCGGCGAAGTCCTCGACAAACTCCTTGTAGGCCTTCACCAGGCCTTCTTTGAGCTCCTGGGTCGTCTGATAGACGGCGGCCGCGCCTCCGATATTGCCGGACCAGGACAGCTCCCCGAAAATATGCGACGGAGACGGCACGCAGAGCTTCGTCGGCTGCTCGCCGGCCGTTTCCTGCAGCTGCCGGAACGTCTTGAGGAAAGGGTGGTTTTTCCCGCTCAGCTCGCCGGTGATGCGGAGGCCGATGTCCTTGCGCGTCTCATATTTGGAAGTGCCATCTATGTCGCGGAAGAAATAGCCGTGGTCGGCAATGTAGCGCTTCACTCCACTGAATCCCCAGACAAAATCCAGATGCCACATCGATTTGGAAAATTCCCCGTCAGTCACGATCGACAGCCCATGCTCGATCTCTTTTTTCACCACTTGCCGGATCGCATCGGCCTCGCACTGCTCATACCCTTCGAAATGGTCGTAAAAAGGATATTGAATGTCGTCGCGATGTTCGATCTGCGTCTTGTAGCCGAGCAGCTCTTTCGGGCGAAGCAAGCTGCCTACGATCTGAAACTTGTCTGTCATTTGGGATGGCCTCCTCATTCTGCAACTGCTGCTTATGCGTACAACCAGTATACCAAGCCGCTTGTCGCTATCGGAAAGCCCAATAAACCATAGCTGGCTATAGCTAATCGCTATAGAGACTGAATCTTAGATCTCGTCTTATGAACCTGGAAGACTGGCCGCGATCCAGAGGCACTCCTTCCCGTGTATAAGACGAAAAAGGAGTACCAGCAGGTACAGCCCATTCAGCGCGGTCAACTTCGGGTGCCAGCCTACGCCTGGTTTATTTCTTTGAAATGAAATTCGTTATATCCAACGTCTTGATTTCTGAACCATGGTCTGTACCTTCTTGATTATAAGTCACCAAATCAAACGAAATGGATTTCCCATTAATTAGCTTTAGATCGCGCAAATCTTGATTATTCTCGGTTTGAAATATTTTTTGGTTTTGATTGTCCTTAATGTCCAACAAATAGAGGGCATGATTTGATGAAACGGCCCCCTCTCTCTGTTTTCAACATTATTTTCGGAATTTGAGCAAAAAGAAAGACAGCCTGCAGCTGTCGTCGAGTTTTGAATATGGATTTATCTAACCTTCCGTTTAACTGTTTTTTTATTCTGGGTGGAAAAAGGATTTCTACGTATCATTTTCGTTGCATTCCTGCTACCGCCTCCACATGGCTTGTGTGCGCGATATTGCCGATTTAAACGATTTTTTTGTTAAGCGAAGCGAGCCTAGGGAAATCGCATTCCTGACCTCATTATTGCCAGTGATGCTCTCAAGCGCCGTAGTCGGATTCACTGCCCAAAAATCGGTGAAGCCAATATCACTGCTGTGATAAATATGAGCTGTAGCAAAGTACGGACAAACAATCCTGGCACCGGCTTGCCGCCAATCGTCAGTTTTTCTCGTGCAGCACGCACATTTGCAGGAAACATAGCAATCAGCAGAACCGTTAAACAAACGGAAGCGGCTTCGGAGGTGGCTGGAATCATGATACCGATCGCTGCTGCGATTTCGAGCCACCCGGTTGCCGTCACGATCAAATCTCTTCTTGGGAATGACGGAGGAACCATCCGGATCAGATCAGAACGCCTTTTCCCCCAGTGAGCGGTAGCGGTAAGCAGCAACATGACAGCAACTGCTCCTTGCAGTGATGGATGCCAGCCGTCAAAATAAGCCCAACCGAAAAATCCAGCAACTCGAAACAATAAAAAAGATGCGATAAGTACAATAAAAGGCGCCACCTTGATCCCTCCTTTGAAATTAAAAATTTTCATGATCATGTTTGAGAATAGCAAGCAAAACACGAAGCCGACGATATGGAAGACCAGCCATCATTTCTTGATCCACTCTTCTTTTACTTCTTATATTTTAAACTACTTATCATGAATGCCGATAAATCTTGGGCTGTAAAAGACGCCGTAATCGCCGGTAATGAGGAACGGACACGCAGGCCGAGCGAGATCAGAACGAACATTTCAGCCATTTTATCCGAATCAACCGATTCTTGAATAACACCGTGCTGCTGGCCAATCGAAATCCATTGTTTGGATAAGTCTACTGCCCGCGTATAAAAATTTTGGAGCACATCCGCGACAGCAGGCTCTTCTTCCCTGCCGAGCAAATACATCAACACCGTGTTTGTCACATCATGTTTATCTTCGAATGCCAGAAGGCTGTTCGAAATGATTTGCATCGGCCTGTCGAAAGTCTTGCCGCTTAATTCCACTTCGTTCATGAAATGCTTGTTGGTCTCTTCGAGCCGTTCCTGCAGCACCCAAGCAAAGATTTCGTCTTTGCTCTTCACGTAATGGAAGATCGCCCCCTTAGATAATTCCGATCTTTTCATGATATCCTGCATGGTGATAGCGTGGCAGCTTTTTTCCTGCAACAATTCTTTCGTTGAATGAAGTAATTTCTGAGTCGTTTGTTTCCTGCGGTCCTCATTTTTCAAGTTCATTCCTCCACGAACAGTAAACTAACACCTGTTTGAATTATATAAACAGACCGTCGGTTTGTAAATAGAATATGGCTGAATAGAGAAAAAAAACAATTCATCCTTCTGATTCATATTGTCTCTAGTAAACTTTATGCACTTCCACCACCTGCGGTATGGTCGTGACTTTCACCCGTTAGTCGTTGCGCCGCCAAGCGCACAACGAGGCTGCCGCGATCGCAGCAGCCCATTGTGATCCATGCTTCTGAGCGGTTACTTTCACATCTCATTTCGTACCATCAATATGAGGCATTCCACATGGCTCGTCTGCGGGAACATGTCCACCGGCTGCGCCCACTCCAGCCGGTAGCCTCCGGCGAGCAGCACCTTGGCGTCCTTGGCGAGCGTGGCCGGATTGCAGCTCACATAGACGAGCCGCGTCGGCCGCGCGGCCAGCACGGCGTCCAGCAGCTCGCGGCCGCAGCCGGTGCGCGGAGGATCGACGACGACGACGTCCGGGCGCACGCCTTGGCGCACCCACTCCGGCAGCAGCTCCTCCGCCCGGCCTTCATAAAAGCGGGCGTTGTCGATGCCGCTCGTCCGCGCGTTGTCGCGCGCGTCCAGCACCGCCTCCGGCAGCAGCTCGATGCCGCGAACCTCTCTCGCTCCGGCCGCGAGCCAGAGGCCGATCGTGCCGGTGCCGCAGTATGCGTCGACGACGAGCTCGCTGCCGCTGAGCGCGGCGGCTTCCTGGACGGCTCCGTACAGCTTGACCGTCTGCTGCGGATTGAGCTGGAAAAATGCGCGCGGAGAAAGCGAGAACCGCAGCTCGCCAAGCGTTTCCTCCAGCTTGTCCTCTCCCCACAGATGGATCGTCTTCTCTCCGAATACGAGCGGACTGCCGCCTTTGTGGATGTTGTGCGAGATCGAGCCGACCTGCGGCAGCTCGCGCCTCGCCGCCTGCACGAAGCGTCGGCTGTCCGGGAAGCGGTCGCCGGCGGTGACGAGCGTCAGCTGCAGCTTGCCTGTGCGGCGGCTGACGCGCACGGCGATCGTCTTGACGATGCCTTGGCGCTTCTTCTCCTCGTAAACGGGGATGTCCAGCTCTTCGAGAATCCGCTTCGTCTTCTCGACCGCTTCGTTCAGGCGCGGATCGTGGACGGCGCAGCCGCTGATGTCGACGAGCTGCCTCGTGCCGAGCGAGTACAGCCCGGCGACGAGCCCGCTCTCGCCGCGTCCGGCCTGCAGCTGCGCCTTGTTGCGGTACGCCCAGGGATCGTCCATGCCGAGGATCGGACGGAGCGGCAAGCGGTCGATGCCGGCATAACGCTGGAACGACTCCCGCACGAGCTCCTCCTTGGCCCGCAGCTGCGCTTCATAGGTCATATGCTGCAGCTGGCAGCCGCCGCAGCTGTCGTAGACCGCGCATGGCGGAACCTGCCTGTCGGGGGACTTCTTCTCGATCTCGACGAGATCGGCCTGCAAATAGCCCGGCTCGACCTTCGCCACCTTCGCTTTGACGACCTCGCCCGGCAGCGCGCCCTCGATGAAGACGGCTTTGCGCTTGTAGTATCCGACGCCTTCGCCGTTGATGCCGATCCGCTTGACGGTGACGACGATGCCGTCTCCGGCGCGCACGTCCTCGGCCGTGGCCGAGTGCGCGGGGCGCTGCGCCGAAGGCCGGCCCCCTTTGCTCCATTCCGGTTTGCGGCTTGGCCCGCCTTCTCGGTTCGGCTTGCCGGCGCTGCGCCGGCCGGTTTCATTTCTCATGCTGATTCCCTCGCTCCTGCCTTCTTTCTCCTTTCCGCATTATAGCATACATCCGCTGGACCGACGCTCGCGCCCCGCGCGGCATCCTGCCGGCGGCCGAATAGAAAAAATTGGAGGCGTCCATACTATACCCGAAATTCAGGAAGAAAGCGGGTGTGATCGTGAAGGGTAGAGTGATGAATGTCTTCCAGGTTTTTCTCGTCCTCATGCTGTCCGACGGCCTGGCTTGCCACGTCATCATCAATCCGATGCTGCTGGATGCATCCGGTCGCGATGCCTGGATCACCGCGATCGCCGCGGGCGTGTTCTTCGTGCCCTGGAGCCTGATGATCGTCTACATCATGAAAAAAAGCGGCCAGCAGCATTGGCGGGAATGGCTGGGCGAGCATATGCATCCGGTCTTCTCCTGGATTCTCGTCGTTCCGGTGCTGCTGGTAATGTTCCTGCAGGCGATGGAATGCGTCATGCAGACCGTCAGCTGGCATATCACGAACTATTTGCCCGCCAGCAATCCGCTGCAGCTCGGGATGCTGCTCATTTTCATCTGCGTCATGCTCTGCTGGTGGGGCTTTCGCGTCGTAGCCGTCGCCTCGGGCATCCTGCTGCCGATTGTCATCGGACTCGGCCTCCTCGTCGCCTCCGGCAACAGCGAGATCAAGGACATGTCGCTGATGCTCCCCATTCTGGAGCATGGCTGGAATCCCGTCTTTCGGGGCATGATCTACGCCGGCGCCGCTTATTCGGAGCTCATGTACATCCTGCTGCTGCAGCACCGGATCCGCGGACGAATGAAGGCGTGGCATATGCTGATCTACTCCTGCGTCATCGTCACCATCATGGTCGGTCCCATCATCGGCGCGATCACCGAATTCGGTCCCGAGGAAGCGGCCAACCAGCTCACCTCCCCTTACGAGCAGTGGAGGCTGCTGCGCATCGGACAGTATATCGAGCATCTGGACTTCTTTCCGATTTTCCAGTGGCTGTCCGGCGCGTCGATCCGCATCGCGCTGCCGGTGCTCGTGCTTGCGGAGACGTTCGCCAGCAGAAACGAGAAGGCCCGCCGCATCTTCATCCTGGCGGTGTTTCTATTTTACGGCGCCGCCACGTTCGTTCCTTTGGACGAGTACGATATGTACCTGTTCATGTACACCTATTTCATGCCGGGAGTCACGCTCGTGCTGCTGCCGGCATCGCTAGCCTGGTTCATCGTCGCCCTGTGCATCAAGCCGGACCGAAGGAGGGATTCCGATGGAGGACAACCGCAAGACGGATCAGACGGACAACCGGAAGAAGAAGGAAGCGGACAAGGACGAAGAGCAAGCCGAAGGAGCAGCCGGAGCCGGATCGGAAGAGCGGACCTCCGAGCACGAAGCAACCGAATCCGGACGAGCGTCCGGACGGCCGCAAGCCTCAGGGGCAAGCGCGGCGCCAGGAAGCGGAAGCGCAGGAGGCGCCGGCTAAAGGCTGGACGAAGGAGGAGCTGAAGCGCGTTTTCGAGCATTCGGCCGACGTGATCGTCAAGAGCTCTTTTTTTGGACGGGACAACGCCAAGGAAGTCGTGCTCGTCTTTTCGGTCGGCCTCTGCGACACGATGATGATCAACCGGCATGTCCTGCCATCGCTGAGCGCGCATTATGACCGCGACGAATCGCTGACCCGTCCGCTGCTCCGGCTGTCGGACGCTCTCACGATCGAAGGCTTCGTCAAGACGCCGATACGGACCGAGCTCGAGGAGGCCGTCTATTCCGGAGCGCTGCTGCTTCTATTCGTCCGGGAAGGCTTGCTGGCGTCCGTCGATCTGTGCAACGCGCCGAGAAGGACGCCGGACGAATCAAGCACCGAGATCTCGATCAAAGGTCCGCGCGATTGCTTTATCGAGGATCTGGACACGAACGTCGCGCTGATCCGCAAGCGGATCCGCTCCAGCTCGCTGCATGTGGAGGGCTTCACGATCGGCAGGCGGACCCGCACGCGGATATCGCTGCTGTACATCCACGATATCGCGGATCCAAAGCCGCTCGAGGAGGTGCGCAAGCGGCTTCGGGAAATCGACATCGACGGCCTGTATTCGATCAACCAGCTGGAGGACCTGCTGCTGCACAATCGGTTCAAGATCCTGCCGCTGATCGACTTCACCGGCCGGCCCGACTTTGTCGTCACGAGCCTGCTCAACGGGCGCTTCACGATTATCGTCGACGGCAATCCGATGGTGCTGATCGCCCCGGCGACGCTGTCGTTCATCCTGAAGTCGCCGGAAGACGTGCACTTCAACTTCTCTTATGTATCGTTCTCCAGAATCATCCGGATTTTGAGCATGTTCCTTTCGATCTTCCTGCCCGGAATATGGATCGCGCTCATGGCGTTCCATCAGGACCAGATTCCCTTCCGCCTGATGGCTACGATCTCGGTCTCTCGGCTTGGGCTGCCGCTGTCCGCGCAGATGGAGATGCTGCTGCTCCTGCTGCTGCTCGAAATCTTCAAGGAAGCGGGCGTCCGGCTCCCGAGCGCGATCGGGCAGACGCTCACCTCGATTGGCGGCCTCATCATCGGCGACGCCGCCATCCGGGCCGGCCTCGTGTCGCCGTCGGTCGTCGTCGTCGGGGCGATTACGGCCGTAGCGGGCGTGACGCTGGTCAACCAGGTGCTCAGCACGGTCGTGAGCATCTTCCGGATGTTCTTCTTTTTCCTCGCTTCCTTTTTCGGCATGTACGGGGTCATCCTCGGCATCGTGCTCATGGTCGCCTACATGGCGAGGCTGCAGTCGTTCGGCGTGAGCTATCTCGCTCCGCTGTCGCCGCTGCTGCCGAAGGATGCGTTCATGTCGTACCTGCGGCTCCCGTTCGCCTATATCACCAAGCGGCCGGACAGCATCGCCAAATCCGGCCAGGACGACGACCATCAAGGAGGCGACATGACTTGAGGAAGCTCCTTCTCGGAATTCTGGCAGCGCTGCTGCTGTCCGTGCAGGGCTGCGGCAACTCGAAGGACACCAGTCGCTGGCTTACGTGTCGGCTCTCGGACTGGACTACAAAAACGGCAAGTATGTCGCGTACGTCCAGGTGCTGAACTTCAGCAACATCGCGCGCAGCGAAACGGTCACGCTCGGCCAAGAAGTGCCGATCTGGATCGGGCGCGGCGACGGAGAGACGATCTCGGGAGCGATCGCCGAGACGAACGCCACCTCCCAGTCGCGGCTGTTCTGGGGCCATGTGAAGGCGGTCATCGTGACGGAGAATTTCATGAAGCGCGGTCTATCCGGGCTCACCTCCTCGCTGCTGCGGGACAGGCAAGCCCGATATACCGTGCTGTTCTACGGAACGAAGGAAAAGATGGAGGACATTCTGACGCAGAAGTCGATCTTCAACCTTTCGCCGCTGGATACGATGATGTTCACCGCCGTGCAGATGAATACGCAGAAGGCGTACATCCTGCCCGTGAACGCGAACAAAGCGTTCGCGTATCTGAACGAGCCCGGCGGCGCCGGCATGCTGCCTGAGATCGGCATCTATCGCCACACCTGGCACGAGGACTTCAAGAAGAAGCCGATGTTCATCATCAAAGGGGCGTTTTTCTTCGAAGGCTACAAGTACAAGAACCATATGGCGATGGAGCCGCTCAAGGGCATACGCTGGCGGGACGAGAAGCTGGACCTCACTCCGCTCAAGCTGCTTAAAAATGGCCGGCCATCCGCCGTGCTCATGCTCGGCCATCCCCGGTTCTCGATCAAGATCCGAGTCGAGCAAGGCAAGCCGCGCTACGACGTCAAGATCAAGACGACCGGCTATATTTCGGAGCAGGTCCAAAAGGCTACGATCCAAGAGCTGCAGAACGAAGCGGCACTAGCGATCCGCAAGGAAGTGCAGAATACGTTCGCGATCGCCACGGCGGAAAAGACGGACTGCTTTCGGCTGCAGCTCGAGCTGTACCGCAAGCATCCGGAGCTATTCCGGCAGCTGATGCGTCAAGGTCCGTTTTTCCTGGAAAGCGACTCCCTCGCCTCGGTCGAGGCGGACGTGTACATCCGGACGACCGGCAAGTTCAAGGGCAGCGTATATTCGGACAAGCAAGACGGCGATGAAGACGGGTCCTGAGGGGCCCCTTTTTTGCCGTTTTTGGTTTATAATCGACGAATCAGGTTTACATAATTATTCGTACAAATTTAATGGGGCGAAAAACGACCCGACGCAGCCTTGCTGCGCCAGGCACTTGCTAGCCGCGATGGGCCTGCTCTTCCTCCTCGACCGGCTTGAACCGCTGCTTGGCGAAAAAGTAGCCGAACAGCAGCGCGATCAGCGTGTAGATGATCGCGGTCACCGTGAACGCTCGCGCATAACCATGGTACGCTCCGTATCTCGCGACGAGGCCGGTGCTGATCGGCGCGGCGATGAACCAGCCGAGATTGAACATCGCCTCCCCCGAGCTCGCCGCCAATCCTCGCAGCGACCGATGCACGTACCTCATCTTGATCGTGCTGTAGAACGGATTCGCCGCGTTCATGAGCGCCTGCCGGAACAGATAGCCGAAGCTCGCAAGCCAGAATTGATGCGTGTAGGCGGTCAGCACGAGGAACGGAATCGAGCTGAGCTGCAGCCATACGACCGCCTTCACCTCCCCCATCCTCCGGGCGATCGCCGGACCGAGCAGGAACGCGATCGCCGTCGCTCCCTGGCCGAGCGCCACGACGAGGCCGATGCTCGAGTGCGAAGCGTGGAACCTATCCTCGAAATAGACATTCAAATAGGGCACGACCATGCCGCCCGCCATCGCGGACAGCAGGCTGAGCAGCGTAAAGGCCGCGATCGCCGCATACGACGAGCGATGCAGCCGGAAGCGCTCGCGGAAGCTTGGCTTCGGCGAGCTCGCGGCGGCGGCAGCCGCCCCGGCCGCGCCGGCCGGGGCGCCGAACTTCAGGATCGGGACGAGCCCGGCCGCCGCGATCGCGACGCCGACCAGCAGCGTCGCCCGCAGGCTGGCGAGCTCGCTCCAGCCTCCGATCGCTCGCAGCGCGTCGCTGATCAGCCCGCCTCCGAGATTGCCGGCGACATTCGCCGCCATGACGAGCGCCATGTTGAAGCTGAACAAGTGGACGCGCTCCCGCGGCGAGGAGTTGTCGGCCATGAACGGCAGGATCGTGGCCGATACGATCGCTTGCGCCATGCCGGCCGCGAAGGCAAGCGCGGTCAGCTGGCCGCTGCCGGCCGCGAAGGCGCGGGCCGCGAGCACCGCGATGACGGCCGCCGCTCCGATGCCGATCATCCGCTTCGCGCCGAACCGGTCGTTGGCGAGGCCGGCGGGGATGAGGATGAGCGCGGCGGCCAGAGCCGTCGCCCCGACGATGTCTCCCACCATCGTCGGCGCATGTCCGAGAGCTTTGACATAGAGATTGTAGATGAGGCTGTACATGCCGAGACCGATGTTCCACAATAGGTTGAAGACGAAAAACAGCCGGATGTTGCGGCTGTAGCCGCCCAGCTGCTCGCGCCACTCTTGGATGAAGGTAGACATGTCCTCCATCGTACCGCAAAAGGCGGTTTCCTACAACGGGAACAGCGGGAGGAATCGGCCGCTCAGCGGATGTCCGCGCCCAGGCATCCGCGAAAATGCTGAAGCGCCCATTCGTGGCCGACCGCGTTGAAGCTGGCGACCGCCCGCTCGTGGATGACGAGCCGGTAGCCGAGATTGTAGGCGTCGACGGCCGTGTGCAGGATGCAGATGTCCGTGCAGTCGCCGACGAGATGCAGCTCCCGCACGCCTCTCTCCCGCAGTCGCAGGTCCAGGTCCGTGCCGGCGAACGCCGAGTAGCGGGTCTTGTCCCGGTACAGCACGTTCGGCAGCCCGCGGATCTCCTCGTACAGCTCGCCCAGCTTGCCGTACAGCTCCCTTCCCTTCGTCCCCCGCAGATTATGCGGCGGGAACAGCTTCGTTTCCGGATGCCAGGCATCCCCCGGTTCATGCACGTCGACGGCGAAAACGACCCACTCCCCGGCCTCGGCGAACTCCCGCGTCAGCCGCACGACCTCGTCCTCGATCGCCCGGCCCGGCTCGCCGCAGGTCAAAGCTCCGTCCTCCGCGATGAAATCGTTCGTGTAGTCGATGTTGATGAGCGCTCTTGCCATCGTCCATCCCTCCGCTTGTCGTTTTCCCCATCCTACCGAATCGCGGCTGCCGCTGCAAATCGGCCGAGGGATTGACGGAAGCGGCTTCGCCCGCTAGCATACGAAAGTGGAAGGAGCGTGTCCCCATGCCAACCGCTTTTGTGCTCGGAGCGGCATTTTTGTTTCTCGGCGTCGCGATCGGAGCGTTCGGCGCGCATGCGCTGAAGGCCCGCCTGGCCGGCGATGCCGGCAAGAACTATCAGACCGGCGTGCTCTACCATCTGCTGCACGGCGTCGGCATCGTCGCTGTCGGCGCATCGCCTGAGGCGGCCTCCTCGTCGCTGGTGCATGCCGCGGTGTGGCTGTTCGCCGCCGGCATCGTGCTGTTTTCCGGCAGCCTGTACGCGCTCAGCCTGAGCGGAGTGAAGAAGCTCGGCGCGATCACGCCGCTCGGCGGCCTGGCCTTTCTCGCCGGCTGGGCGCTCGTAGCGATCGCCTACATCGGATAGCGGAGCGAGTCCGATCGCAAGAAAAAGGGCTGTCCCCGGCCGACATTCGTCGGCCGGCAGGGACAGCCCTTTTTCTTTTCATCCGCAGGATGCGTCTCGGATCCGGCGGAAGCTGGCGCTACAGGCGGTCGAGCTGGCGAGACTTCAGCTTCGGCTCGCAGGCTTTGCAGACGCCGATGACCTGTCCGTTCTCATCGGAGTAAAAGGCGAGCCGCGCGGACGGCTGCCGGCAGAGCGAGCAGGGCTGTCCCTTGCCGCGGGCGGCGGCGGGATTGGGTTTGCTCTTGCGCCTGCGCGCTGCATCCAGCGCGATGACGTTGGAGTGGCGGCGCGAGCTGGCTTGGCGGCGGTTCAGCCAAACGACGAGCGCGCAGACGGCCGCGGCAGCTGCGATGATCAGCACCGGCACGAGCATGAGCCTCTCTCCTTCCTTGCAGCATAGCTTGTCATCCTTATTCTGCCTCTTTTTCCCCGTTTTGCGCAAGTGCCCGCAGATGGCGGCCGATGGATCCGCTCGCGCCGGTCAGCGCGATGACGGGACGAGCGCCGGCGGAGCCGGATTTTTCAGAGGTTGTCATGGCATGCAAGGCTCCTTCCGGACCGACGGCTTCAATAGCTTCTTGCCCGCTCCGTTCTCCGGCCAGCCGTGCCGGAGCCCAGCCTTGCGAACCGCGGGAAGGATATGCGATGATAAGGCCAGCAAGAACATTTTCCAACAAGAGGAGTGACCTCCCATGCGCAAGGAGATGGAGCGGTTCAAGCAGCAGCTGAGCGAGCAAGGCAAGCTTCAGGGGCGCGAGGCGGTCCTGATCGCCTTCGACCATCTGCTCGACCTGCTGGATGAGCATGAGGAAAAGCACCGCCTGGAAATCGGCGCCCGCAGTACGAACGGCGAGAAGTCCAAAGGAGAGGTCGAGTCGGCGATCCGGGCCGAGACGGAATTTTTCCGCAATGCCGTCCATACGGTCATCGATCGCACGGTAGCCGATCTGGTCCATCGCGGCGACAAGGAATGGAAAAAGTTCTACGACCGCATTGAATAGGCTCCGCTCCGACGCCTTGCGCCCCTCGCTCCGAGGGGCGTTTTTTAACGCCTCCGCCCGCCCGCGCCGCATCCGCCCTTCCGCTTCGACGGCCCACCCCTCTTGTCCACCGGATGAATAGTCTATTCTATCTTGTTCCGCAAAGGAGTGATAGATAGATGGCGATTGCAAAAACCCCGATCCTCGGCCAGCCGGCCGTATCCGCGGACGCGATGGCCGCCTACGTGCGGACGGTCAATCCGTCGTTCAATGCGGAGATCGCCCGCCAGTTCCGGCTCGTCGGCAGCCGGCTCGGCATCCGCGGCGACATCGCGCTCTGCCAGTCGATCCACGAGACGAACTGGTTCCGCTTCGGCGGGGACGTAAGGCCCGAGCAGAACAACTTCGCCGGCATCGGCGCGACCGGCGGCGGCAATGCCGGCGCCAGCTTCGCGACGATCGCGGAGGGCGTGACGGCGCAGATCCAGCATCTGTACGCCTACGCCTCGACCGCGCCGCTGCCTGCCGGCGAGAGGGTCGTCGATCCGCGCTTCTCGCTCGTCGCTCGCGGCAGCGCGCCCAACTGGGAGGATCTCGCCGGAAAATGGGCCGTGCCCGGCTACAATCGGACGAAGTACGCCTCGCTGCAGGCCGCGCTCGAGGCCGGCGACACGTACGGCCAGAAAATCATGCGGCTGTACGGCACGATGACGGCGGCCGCAGCCGCGGCAGCGCCGCAAGCGCCGCTGCCGATTGTGGCGCTTGACGCCGGCCACGGCGGCACCGATCCCGGCGCCCAAGGCTTCGGCATCGTCGAGAAGGACAGCGCGCTCGACCTGACGCTGCGGGTCGCCGCGCTGCTGCGCGCCGGCTATGCCGTCGACGTGCGGCTCACGCGCAGCACGGACGTTTTCGTGCCGCTTGGAGAGCGGGCGACGATAGCCAACGGCTGGAAGGCGGATTATTTCGTCTCCCTGCATCATAATGCGGCCGGCGGCGAAGGCTTCGAGTCGTATGTCTACCCCGGCACGCGCTCCGGCCCGTCGGGCGTGCGCCAGGATGCGGTCCATGCGGCGATCATGAAGGCGCTCGCTCCGCTCGGCGTCGCGGACCGCGGCAAGAAGGAGGCGAACTTCGCCGTGCTGCGGCAGACGACGATGCCGGCGGTGCTGCTGGAGAACCTGTTCGTCGACAACGCGCTCGACGCAGGCTTGCTGAAGGACTCGGCCGTGCGCCAGAATCTGGCGGCGGCAATCGCGGAAGGAGTGGCGAAAGCGATGGCATTGACCCCGAACTATCCGGCCAGCACGCCGGACTACAAGATCCAGGCGATCGAATGGCTGTACACGCAAGGATACTTGACCGATTCGGTATGGAAGCAGCAGCCCGATACCCCTCTGCCCCTGTGGGCGGAAGCGCTCATCCTGCAGCGGATGTACGCGCAGCTTCAAGGATGACCCTCCTTTCGGAGGAGGAACCGTTCCAAGCCGCAAAAGGCAGCCCTCCCGGCCATCGCGCCGGCTCGCGGGCTGCCTTTTTCGTTGCTCCGCATTCTACTCGTCGAGACTGCCGACGTACTCGCGGATGTAGTCCATGAACCGCTTGGCCGCAGGGGACAGCAGCTTGAACGAGGCGGCGGCGATGCCGAGCGTGCGGTAGCGCCCGTCCTCAAGCTCGACCATGCTCGCCCGGTGGTCGCGACCGCGCAGGACAAGCTCGGGCAAGATGCTGATGCCGAGCCCATGCTCGACCATCGCGATGATGGCGTAGTCGTCATGCGTCTCGTATTTGATGCGCGGACGGCGGATCGACTCCTCGAGGATGCGCCGGACATCATAGTCCGAGCCTTCCTTCGGAATGATGAACACCTCGTCCTCCAGCTGGCTGAGGGACAATCGCCGCTCTCCGCAGAGCGGGTGGTCGGGCGGAAGCACGCAGAGCATCCGGTCCTTCTTGAGCGGAAGCGTGTCGAGCCCCTCCCTCGACGGCAGGGACAGGAAGCCCAGATCCATGTTGCCGCCCGCGATGCCTTCCTCGATGTCGCGATAGTCGCCCTCGATCAGCTTGAGCTCGATGCCGGGATAGTCGCGGTCGAACGCCTTGATCATCGCCGGCAGCCAGTGCACGGACACGCTCGTGAACGTGCCGAGACGGACGGTTCCGGCCTGCAGCCCTTTGATCAGGGCAATCTCCTGCTTCAGCTGCTCCTGGGCGGCCAGCAGCTCGCGCATCGGGCGGAGCAGCCGCTCGCCGCTCTCGGTCAGCCGGATGCCGGAGCGGCTGCGCGTCAGCAGCGCCAATCCGAATTCCTTTTCGAGGCTGCTGATCGCATGGCTGACGCCCGACTGCGTGAGGCCGAGCGTCTCGCCGGCGCGCGTCAGGCTGCCGAGCTCGACGACCGCGCTCAGCACCTCGTATTTGAACAAACTCATGCTCGATCTCTCCCGCCGGATTCATTCCTTTTTCTCATATTATCCATGACAAACATTCAATTCCCTTATGCTTCCTTCCTGAGTATACTTGACCTCGGATGAAAGCTTCAAGAAAGAATGGAGAATGGAACGAAGATGAAGAAATCGGAATGGCTGCTGCTTGTCGTCACGTTATGCTGGGGGTCCGCTTACTTGCTGTTGAAGGCGGCGATGGAGGCGGTCGAGCCGCTCATGCTGATCGGGCTGCGCTTCATGATCGGCTTCCTGATCGCCGGCGCGATCCTGTATCCCCGGCTGAGGAAGGCGACGCGCCGAACCGTCGCGCTCGCCGCGATGCAAGGCGCGCTGCTGTTCCTCATCTCCGTGACGGTCACGTTCGCGCTCAAGTCGACGTCGACCGCGAACGCCAGCTTCCTGCTCAGCCTGACGGTCATCTTCGTGCCGCTCCTGTCCGCGACGTTCCTGCGCCAGAAGCTGACGCCGCAGCTGACGGCGGGCATCGGCTTCGCCATCGCCGGCATCGGCCTGATGACGCTGAAAATGCCGCTGTCGATGCAGCCCGGCGACCTGCTCTGCATGCTCGCCGCCCTCATCAACGCGACGTACGTGCTGCTGACGTCCCGAGCGGCTAAAGAAGTCGACACGATCAATCTCGGCGTCCTGCAGCTCGGCTTCGCCGGCCTGTTCGGACTGATCTTCGCCGGCTTCATGGGCCAGCTGTCGCTTCCGTCGACCGGCGGAGGCTGGGGAGCGATCCTCGCGCTCGCTGTCGTCTGCAGCGCCTTCTGCTACATCGCCCAGCCGGCCGCGCAGAAATTCACGACCGCCTCGCGAGCGGGACTCATCTTCTCGATGGAGCCGGTGTTCGCGGCGATGTTCGGCTTCCTCGTCGTGGGAGAAATGCTCTCTGCGCAAGGCTATGCAGGCGCGGCGCTCGTCCTCACCGGCGTGCTCGTCTCGGAGTACGGAGCCCGCTGGCTGCAAGCGCTGCGCCGCCGCAGCCGCCCGCAGGCGCAGCCGGAGCCGGGCATGCTGCCCTAGGCGCAAGGCTCGAGCGCATCGGATGCATAGGAAAGAGCGGAACGATTGCCGTTCCGCTCTTTTTCGTCTTCTTCTTTGTCTATAGCAGCACAGGCGAGCGCCGCGCCGCCAGCTTGACCGCTTGACGCATCGCGGCGGCGCGCACCCGCTCCGGTCCGTAGGCGGCGTCCTCGCTGCGGAACAGCTCGCACAGCGCCTGCTGGGCCGCCTGCACGGCGAGCCGCTCGTCGCCGAGCAGGTAATAGCAGACGGAATAGCATTCCTGCTCCGACTGCCGCAGCCTCAGAATTCTCTCCTCGGATCGCTTCCTCATGCCGCTCTCTCCCTTGCCTCGTTCTCTATCTAAGACGGATTATACCTGCAAAATGTATCCGGAATAGGTCCGACTTTAAGTATAACGGGCTTTGACCTGACAGAAAGCAACAAAAACATAGCATTTTCTGAAGTTTTTCTTAAACCGAGGCCGCGCTTACGCGTCGGCCTTGCGCAGCGATTCGACCGGCGTGCTCCGCAGCGCCGTGCGGACGGAACCGGCCTGCAGCAGCACGGCAAGCGCGGACAGCGTCAGCAGGATGCCGCCGAGCAGCCAGCCGTCGAAGTCGACCCGCAGCGGCTCCTCCCACGGGCGCAGATCCGTCTGGATGACGCGGGCGAACGCGCTCGCGCCGCTCCATCCGGCCGCCCAGCCCGCCGCGAGGCCAAGCAGGCCGAGCAGGCTCCCCTCCAGCATGAACGCCCGCCGGAGCGTCGGCGCCGGCACGCCGGCGCAGCGGAGCATCGCGAGCTCGCGCTCGCGGTCGAGCATCGAGCGCCGCTGCAGGACGGCCAGGCCGAGCAGCCCGATCGCCGCCGAGAGCGCGGTGAAGGCCAGGAAGCCGGTCACGAGCCGCTTCGAGGAAGCATGCTCCTTCCACGTGTCCAGATAGGGAATGGCGGCCGTCGAGGCGCCAGCGGACAGGAGCCGGGAGACGACCTCCTCGTCCTGCTTGAGATCGGTCGCGTCGAGCTGCAGCAGGATCAGCCCTTTGAACTTCTGATTGTCCCATGGGCGATGGTAGCCCTCGTGCAGCTGCTTCCAGACATCGGGATGGACGTAGGTCGTATCGTAGACGTACTCCGTATGGACGCCGGAAGCGGAATTCGGCTCGGCGAAGCCGGCGATCGTGAACGTCTGCTTCAGGTCGGGCGGCTGTCCGGCGGCCCTGACTTCTGCCTTGAAAAAGCCGAGCTCGATCGTGTCGCCGACGCGGTAGAGCTTTTCCGGAGACCAGAAGGTCGCGGACGGCTCGACGCCGAAGTCCTTGTAGCTTCGCGGCAGGACGATGTACCTCTTGTCCGCCATCACCTTGTCCCAGGCTTCCTGATCGGTCGCAAAGGCCAAGGACCGCTCCAGCAGCTTCCAGCCGCCTCCCCGGACGAGCTCGGGGGTGACCGGCACGAACGATTGCCCGCCCCTGCTGGAGCTGTCAGACAGCGAGATGGAAGCCATCGTCGGCTGGACATGCGCGTAGCTCTCTACCGCTTGACGCAGCGTCTCGTCGCTCTTCAGCAGCTCCAGCATGTCCTGCTTCTCGCTGTCGCTCTCGTACGCGACGAAGCCGCCGTAGCCGAGCAGCGCCTGCGGACCGCGCGCCGGATCCGAGTTCGGGAGGATGAGGCTGGATATGCCCGAGGTGAAGGTGATCGTCATCATCGCGACGGCGAACAGCAGCATGACGGTGAACGTGCGTCCCGGACGCTGCGCCGCATAGCGCAGAGCGAGCAGCACGTCCGCTCCGGCGCGCGCTCCGAGCCGCGAGCCTGCCGCCTGCAGCAGCAGTTGCAGCAGCAGCGTCAGCGCGGCGGCGGAGGCGAGCCAGACGAGCGCCAGCCGCAGCATGACCGAGCCGTCCGCAACCTGCGGCGACCAGCCCCAGGTGTGGTAAGCCTGCAGCCCGGCGACGGCGCAGGCCGCTGCGGCGGCGACGGCCAAGCGGATGGAGCGGCGACGCTTGCCGCTCGCAGACGCGCCCTCCCTTGATTCGCCCCGCATCGCGCCGACGATCGAGCCCGTGCCGGCCAGCCGGCTCGCCGCCAGCACGAGCAGCAGCTGATACAGCAGCACGGCCGCCCCTCCCGCCAGCAGCACCGGCAGCGGCAGATGCGGCTCGATCGGGATGCCCGACGCTTCGGCCGAGCGGCCGAGCTCCGAGCCGTAGATCGCCTTCACAAGCCCCCAGCCGCCGGCCAGTCCCGCCGCGATGCCGGCCAGGCCGGACAGCAGCCCGAGCAGCAGCGCCTCCGCCCGGAACAGGCTGCGCGCCTGCTTGCGGCTGAGGCCGATCGCCCGCAGCACGCCGTACAGCTCCGCCCGCGAGTCGGCGAGCATGAGCACGATCTGCCGCAGCAGGAACGCGCTGGAGAAGATCGCCGTCAGGCTGATGACGCCGATCAGGATGACGAGATTGCTGCGCGTCATGTCCTCCGCTTTCCGCTTGACGAAGCGAGTCTCGTACCAGCCCTCCTGCTTCGACGAAAAGCTCATGCCGAGCACCGAATCGGCCGGATTCATCCGCGAAGCGAGAATCGCCGACCAGCTGCCCTCCGGCAGCGCGGCCAGCCGCCGCGCGTCGTCCGGATGGAGCGCGAGCGTCGCGTTATGCCGCGCCCCGTCGCCCCGGTAGCCGGACAAGCCGGACGGAGGCGGCGCATCGCGCAGCTTGAAGCCGACGCGGGCGCCGTCCGGAGCGCCGGCATAAACGATGTCGCCGGCCTGCAGTCCGAGCGTCTCCGCCGCATCCGCGTCGAGCAGCGCCTCGCCCGGCCGCAGCGGCTCGTCCCACAGCCGCGAGCCCGGCTCGAACGCAGCGGCCGCCGGCGCCTCGAAGCCGATCGCGAGCGCCTGCTGCAGCATGGCCGCCTCCGCGTCGGGCTCCGGCGAAGCGTACAGCATCACCGTCGCCGACGCGGCGGGAAGATAGCGGTACGGAAACGGCCCTTCGCCGTTGCCCTCCGCCGCGACCTCCCGAGCCCTCTCCGCCGTGAAGCCGGCCTCCTGGCCGGCAGGGACGAGCTCCCAGTCGATCGGCCCGAAGTGGCGGCTCAGCCAGCGGTCGCCGCTTTCGCGGACAGAGCCGTAATGAAACAACGACATCGCCAGCAGCATCGCGCCGATCGCTCCGGCCAGCACGGCGAGCGCCGTCTGCCGCCCCTGCCGGCGCAAATAGCGCGAGCCCATCGCCCACGAAATGCCGCGGGTCAGCATGACGAGCCTCCGCGGTCCTCGACGATCCGCCCGTTGAACATGCGGATCTGCCGCGGCAGCCGCTGCGCCAGCCGGTCGTCATGCGTGACGAGCAGCAGCGTCATGCCGTACTGGCGGTTCATCAGCTCCAGCAGACCGATCACCTGATCGGCGGCATCGGAATCGAGCGCGCCGGTCGGCTCGTCGGCGAACAGGATGTCCGGCCGCCCGGCGACGGCGCGGGCGATCGCCACGCGCTGGCTCTGGCCGCCGGACAGAGCCGACGGCCGAGCGCGGCGCTTGGCGGCGAGGCCGACCAGGTCGAGCGCCTCAAGCGCCTGCCGCTCCGCCTCGCGGCGCGACATGCCGCCGGCGAGCAGCGGCAGCTGCACGTTCTCCTCCGCGCTCAGCACCGGCACGAGATGATACGCTTGGAACACGAAGCCCATGCGCTTCAGCCGCAGCGCCGCCAGCTCGCTTTCGCGCCGCCGGTGGACCGCCTCGTCTCCGATCCAGATCTCCCCGCCGTCGACCGGCTCCAGGCCGGCAAGCACATGCAGCAGCGTCGACTTGCCGCAGCCGGACGGCCCGGTCACCGCCGCCATCTCCCCCTTGTCCAGCGTCAGGCCGACCTCGCGGAGCGCTTTTGTCGCCTCGACTCCCGTTCCATACGTCTTATTCAGTTCTGTCGCTCTCAGCATCGGCTGCAATCTCCTTTTCCTCCCCGCGCTTCGGGGATGCCTCTACCGTACCAGGCCGGGATGCAGTCCTCGCCGAAACGATGTGCAGAACCTGTGCAGAGCGGACGGACTGTCGGCCTATTCGCGGAAATGCGGGCGCGAACGACGGGCGCGAACGATCCGACGCTCATTCGCGGAACAGCGGCAAGCGCACCGTGAATTCGGCGCCGCCGCCGACGCGGCTCTCCACCTGCACCGAGCCGTCATGCGCCTCGGCGATGCCCTTGACGACAGCCAGCCCGAGGCCGATGCCGCGCGGCGCCGGACTTCCGTCCGCATAGGTCGGCTTGCGGTAATACCGGTGGAACAGCTGCCCCGCCTCTTCGGGCTCGAAGCCCCAGCCGTCGTCGCGCACGCGCAGCACAAGCTCCGCTCCGCTCGCCGAAGCGCTCACCGTCACGCGGCTGCGGGCATGGCGGATCGCGTTGCCGAGCAGGTTGAGCAGCAGCTGCGAGAACCGCTTCCCGTCCCCGTACAGCAGCAGCTTGCCGTCCAGCTCGGCGACGAGCCCGATGCCCCGATCGTCGGCATCCGGCTGCAGCAGCTCCATCGCCGCCGCCGCGACGGCGGCCGGCTCGAACCAATTCTTCTCCAGCTGCAGGCGGCCGCTCTCGGCCAGGCTCAGATCCTGCAGATCCTGCACGAGCCGGCTCATCGCGGCGGCTTGCTCCGACAGAGCAGCCAGCCGCTCGGGCGGCAGCGGGCGCTGCTCGTACAAGGCGTTGTCGAGCGAGGCGCGGATGACGGAGAGCGGCGTGCGCAGCTCATGCGCGACCTCCGCGACCATGAGCCGGCGCGTCGTGCGCAGCTGCCGGATGAGCGCGTCGGCCCGCCCCAGCGCCTGCTCCAGCTGCCGCTCCTCGGCCGCGTCCGCGCGCGCGGACCCCGCCCGCTCGCCGGACCCGCCTGTCTCGTCCGATGGCAGCGCAGCCTCGGTCGCCGCGCCCTCGCGGGGGACATGGAGGCGCGCCGCAGCCGCCTGCCCAGCCTCAGTCTCAGCATCCGTCCGCGCGGCTGGCGCTCGCCCTCTGTCTGCCGCCGCGTCGCCTCCATCCCGATCCGGCTCATCCGCCAAGCGCTCGGCGACCCGGCTCCATGCCGCCAGGCGCCGCCGCCAGCGGCGACGCTCCAGCCGCATGGCTGCGGCGATCAGCAGCGCCGTAAGCGCAGCCGGCGGCAGGCAGCGCCCCAGCGCCGCCCAGGACGAGTCTCCCGCCACGGGACCGGCCGGCAGCAGCGCCGCGAGCAGCGCGGCGGCCGCCCCGCCGCCGATCGGCAAGGCCGCGGCGGCGGCGATCCGCTGAATCCGCTGCGCGTCCATCATCGGCCGGCTCCCGCATCGGGATTGAACTTGTAGCCGACCCCGTACACGGTCAGCACGAAGCGCGGATCGGCCGGATCGTCGCCGAGCTTGCGCCGCAGGTTGCGGATATGGCTGTCGATCGTGCGCTCATAACCGGCGAACGCGTCGCCGAGCGCCTCCTCCAGCAGATGCGTCCTCGTGAATACCCGGCCCGGCCGCGAGGCGAGCCGCAGCAGCAGCGCGAACTCGGTCCGGGTCAGCTCAAGCGCCCGGCCTTCGAGCTCCGCCTCATGCGACAGCGGCCGAATCGTCAGCTCGCCGCGCTCCAGCACCTCTCCTTCGCCGCCTGGCTCCTGGACGTCCGCGCCGGACGCCGTCGCCGTTCGGCCTGCGCGCCTCAGCACCGCCTTCATGCGAGCATGCAGCTCGCGCAGGCTGAACGGCTTCTGAATGAAATCGTCCGCTCCGAGCTCCAGCGCAAGCACGCGGTCGAACTCATCGCCTCTGGCCGTCACCATGAGCAGCGGCAGCTGCCAGCTGCGGTCGTTGAGCCGGCACAGATCCAGTCCCGTCCGCCCGCCTTCGAGCATCCAATCGACGAGCAGCAGGTCCGGCCTGCCGCGCTCGATGAGCGCTTCCGCCTCCTCCGCCGAAGCCGCTCCCTCGACCTCCCAGCCTTCCTGCCGCAGGAAGCGGGCTCCTTCCTCCAGCAGCTCCCGCTCATCCTCGATCCATACGACCTTCATGTCCATCCCCCGTCCGCTCCTGCTTGATCTCTCGGTTTCCTATTATATCCATCCCTGCATCCGCTGCAAAGCAAATACGGGACGAACGGAGAACTGCTCCGCTTCGTCCCGTATCGCTTTTCATGCCTGCAGCGCGCAGGCGGCGCTCCGAGCGGCCGGTCAGCCGACCTGGAACTCGTTGCGCTTGATGATGTGGATGTCGTCTCCGGCATAGATGTGGATGTAGATCACATACTTGCCCGGCTCCGGAAACGTATGCTCCACCTCATATTCCTTGTCCGACTTCTTCGTCGAGGTGAGCAGCACCGGGAGCTCCTGCTCCGTCTCCTCGCGGATGTCGAAGTCGATCTTGAGATCGTCCTCCTGCAGGAGGGACTCGATGCCCTCGATCTCCGCCGTCAGCTGGAGCGGCGAGCCGGCGACAGCCGCCGGCTCGCTCGCGATATGCGTCTCCACGGCGGATTCATCCACGCCGCCGCTGCGCGAGGAGCAGCCCGCCGCGACGAGCAGCAGCGCAGCCAATAGGATCAGTCCGAATTTCTTCAACGTCATTAGCCTCCTTGGCATGTTCCCTATCCTTTCCCATTATACCCGCTCGTCCGCTCTTTGGCTTCGGCGAACCATGAACTTTTCTTGTCGAGCGCTGCCGGATTGTGCTACAATTCGGTCTAACTGAATCTGAACCTTCGGGGCAGGGTGAAATTCCCTACCGGCGGTGACGGCGCCAGCTTGGCGCCGAAGCCCGCGACTCCCGCTGCCGCTTCATGCGGCGGCGGGACTGACTTGGTGCGAGTCCAAGGCCGACGGTATAGTCCGGATGAGAGAAGGTGAAACCCTGCTTGGCGCCATTTTTGGCGGCAGGCGGGTTCTTCATGCCCCCGTCCTGATCCTTCAGGCGGGGGCATGCTGCTTCTAACGAGGTTCAATTCAAATTCCGTTTCATGGGGGTTTTTGAATTGGGTACGACCGCTGCCGCATCGAGTCCGCTGCAGGCGGACCGCGGCGGACTGCTCTCCTGCGGGCGCGGCATCTGGTATGTCGCGCTCGGAGCGACGCTCTGGGGAGTCGATCCGCTGTTCCGCATCCTGCTGCTCCAGCATTTCACGTCCGCGCAGATCGTCTTTCTCGAGCATCTGCTGCTGGCCGTCTATTCCGTTCCGGTCCTGATCCATTACCGTCATCAGCTCGCCGGCAAGCTCACGCTCGGCATCGTCGGCGCGATGCTGTTCATCTCCTGGGGAGGCTCGGCGATCGCCACCGTCATGTTCACCGCGGCGTTCAGCTACGGCAACTTCAACGCCGTCCTGCTGCTGCAGAAGCTGCAGCCGCTGTTCGCGATCCTGCTCGCGCGGATCGTGCTGCGCGAAGCGCTGCCGCGCCGCTTCGGCTGGTTCCTGCTGCTGGCGCTGGCCGGCACCTACCTGCTGACGTTCGGCTTCGGCTCCCCGGCGCTCGGCCTGCATGACCTCGCTACCCTCGGCTGCCTGCTCTCCATCGGGGCGGCGGCGCTGTGGGGCGGATCCACCGTCATGGGCAAGTACCTGCTCACCAAGGGCATGGGCTTCCACTTCGTGACGGCGCTGCGCTTCCTGCTCGCCATCCCGCTGCTCGGCCTGCTCGTCCTCGTCGCCGGCGACGGCTGGCAGACGCTCGGCGCAGGGGGTGCGGCGGCGCTGCTGCTCGTGAACCTGCTGTTCCAGGCGTTCATCCCGGGCTTGCTGAGCATGCTGCTCTATTACAAAGGGCTGTCCGGCACCAAAGCCTCGCTCGCCACGCTCGCGGAGCTGGCGTTCCCTGCCGTCGGCGTGCTCATCAACTGGCTCGTCTTCGACCAGGCGCTCACCGCCGGCCAAGTCGCCGGCTTCGTGGTCATCTGGACCGTGCTCGTGCTGCTGAGCCGCAGCGCCTCGCGCTCCGCTCAGCCCGCCGCTCCTGCGGGCTGACTTCAGCCTTCAGCCCCCGGCAACGCTGCCAGATCAAAAAGGGCGGCAGCCCGAATCCTCCCCTCTGAGGCGGATCCGGGCTGCCGCCCTTTTTACGTCCTATCCTGTCGATGCTCAGGCTTCGTCCGCACGCATGAACCGCGCTTCGTCGAAGCAGCCGTCCAGTCCGGGCTCCGTGCCCTCCGCCGCCAGCAGCGCCAGCTGCAGCTCGCCTCCGTCGCCGGGCAGGCTGATGCGCCGCGCCGCGTTCATGACCCGATGCCAAGGCAAGCCTTGGGACTCGCCCATGCTGTGCAGCACGCGCACGACTTGGCGCGCCGCGCGCGGCTGGCCGGCTGCCGCCGCCACCGCGCCGTACGTCATGAGCCGTCCTTCGGGAATGGCTTTCACGACTTGGACGACGCTTGCCGTGAATGGCTGCATGTCATCCGCCTCCCCTTTGCTCAGACGTTGTCGGCTTCGCCCGCATGGGCGGCGCAGAACGCCGCCGCTTCCGCCAGCTCGTCCTCCTCCAGCCCGAAGTCCAGCAGCTGGTCGGTGCCGCGCTCGCGGATCTCATGCGAGACGACGCGGCCTTCCCCGCCAGACGCGAGCGCGTAGACGACGCGCACGTACAGGCCCGCCGGGCGGTACAGCTCGTCCTCCTCGTCGACCTCGATCAGCAGCGTGAACTCGTAGCGGTCGCCGCTCAGAATGCCGAACGGATCCTTCAGCTTCTCGACCGTATATTCGCTAATTTCCAATAGCTCCAGCTCCATCAGCTTCCCTCCTCATCTTGAAGCGTGCCCTCCGGCACGAGCTCCAGCACCGCCTGCCGCACCGCCGGCTCGTCCAGCCGGTCCGACAGCACGACGATCTCGCCGCGATCCTCGCGCGTCCGGATGAGCCGCCCGAATCCTTGACGCAGCCGCAGCTGCATGAACGGCTTCTCCACCTCGGCGAAAGCATCCTGCGCTTCCGACCGCCGGGCGTTGTAGACCGGATCGGCGGGCGGCCACGGCAGCTCCCAGACGACGACGAGCGACAGCGAAGGACCCGGTATGTCCAATCCTTCCCAAAGCGTCGCGGCGGCAAGCACGCTTTCCTCGTCGTTTTGGAACCGGCCGATCAGATGGCTGATCTCCGCGTCGCCCTCGTACAGCATCCGGTAGCCGTCCAGCTCCCCGCTCGACGCCGCCCAGTCGCGGAACTCCGCCAGCTGCCGACGGTCCGGGAACAGCAGCAGCGCGCGGCCGCCGCTGCGCCGAAGCGCCTTCAGAGCAGCAGCGCGCTTGGCCTCCGGTCCGTCCGTGCGGACCGTCCGCACCTGCATCTGCTCGGCGTAGTCATACGGACTCGGCGTGCTGAACTGCAGGTAGTCCCGGATGCCGAGCGAATCGGCCACATAATGGAACGAGCCGCCCGCCGAGAGCGTCGCCGACGAGAAGATGATCGGCATCGGACGCGCGAACACGCGCTCCGCCAGCACCTCCTTGACGAGCCGCGGCATGAGCACGAGCGACAGTCCGTCCGCCTCGTCGGCGAGCCAGGCGATCAGCCCGTCCGGACGGTCGAACAGCGCGAGCGCGGTGCCGATCATGTCCAGATGCTCCTCGACGATCGTCAGATGATAAGCGTCAAGGGTGAACAGTCCGCTTTCGAACACGAGTTGCTCCTCGATCTCCTCCAGCTGCGAGCGGAAGGCGCGGACCTCGCGCGTCAGCTCCGGCGTCCAGCGGAACTCGAGCCGGTCCGAGCCGGCCACCGGCCTGGCCTCGCGCCGCAGCAGGCGGAACAGCGACTCGCTGCGCGCGATCGCGTCCTCGATGCCGTAGGCGAGCGACTCGCGGATGTCGTTCTGCAGCAGCCGGCTGACGATCGACTCGAACATCGCATGCTGCAGCTTGTAGGTGAGCGCGTTCTGCGCGGCCGCCTCGAGCAGATGGCCCTCGTCGAAGACGACCGAGCTATGCTCCGGAAGCAGCGGCAGCTGCCCTTCGCGCCTCCGCGCCTCTGCCGTCCACACATGCTCCATATAGAAGTCATGCGAGCAGATGAGCACGTCCGGCGCCTTGCGGTAGTGGTCGCGCGAGAGCGTCATGCCGCAGCGATGGCGCTGCGGGCAGATGAGGCAGTCCTGGAACACGTCCCAGCCGATGCGCGACCAGTCGGCGTCGTCGAGCTCGGGGTAGTCCTTGCGGCTGCCGTACGGGTGGAACGCCTGCATCGTCGCGGGACGATGCACGAACTCCGGCAGCGAGCGGTGGAGCTCGTCGAACCGCTCGCCCCCTTCGCCGCCGCGGGCCGCGTCAAGCTTGTTCAGGCACAGGTATTGGCCTTGCGACTTCGCCACGCGGGCGTCGACGGCAAGTCCGAGATGGCGGGCGATCTTGGCCAGGTCGCCCTCCGGCTTCGTCAGCTGCTCGATCAGCGACTCGTCGGCGCAGGCGATGACGGCGGGCTTTTGCGTATAGCGGGCGTAGGCGGCGGCGTACAGCAGGTAGACGAGCGTCTTGCCGGTGCCGACGCCGGCCTCCGCGAACAGCGTCTTGCGCTCCTGGTAGGCGCGCTCGAGCTGGAACGCCATGAAGATCTGCTCGTCCCGCACCTCGAAGCCGGCCTCGGGAAGAATGTCGTAGAAAACGTCGGCGATCCAGTCGCTCGCCTGGCCGATGAACGGCAGCGAAGGATCGTAGACGAACGGATAGCGGGTCTGGGTCAAGCGGGCATAGCCTCCCCTTGCAGGTTGAAGATCAGGAGAGCGGACGGCTGCGGGCGGTTTCGGTTGCCCTGCCTCGCAGCGCTCCGCTGCCCATGTCGAACCTTCATCATAATCCGCCGGGTAGTCTGTGTAAAGGGGCTTGCCTCCACCCGCCGCCGATCCGCTGCCCGTCGGCAGCACATTTTCTCGAGTGCGCTACCTAGCTCCGCTGCTGCAGCTTGCGCGCTTCGGCCGGGAGCGCCTCCGACTCCAGCACCGTCTTGCCCTCCGGCGCATGCTGGGCGGCGGCCAGCATCGCGGCCGCGATGACGCGGGCCTCGACCGGCCGATAGCGGGCGAGCGGCCCTTTCATCAGCGGACCGAACGCCTTGCCGACCGCTCCAGCCGCCGCTTCGAGCGTGCGCTTCTCGGCGCGGGCGCCCAAGATTTGGGACGGCCGCAGCAGCACGAGCTTGCGCAGGCCGAGCTTGCCGAGCTCCTGCTCGAGCTCGCCTTTGACCCGCAAGTAAAAGGCGCGGGACGACGCGGAGGCGCCGATCGACGAGACGATGACGAGCGAGGCGGCGCCTTCGGCGGCAGCCGAGCGGGCGAGCCGCAGCGGCAGCTCGTAGTCGACCTCCCGGAATGCCGCCTGGCTGCCGGCCTTGCGGATCGTCGTGCCGGTTGCGATGAACAGATCCGCTCCCTTCAGGCGGCCCTCCAGCGCCGCCTCCGGCCGATCCTGCTCCCAAACGACCCCCTGCAGCTTCGCATGCGTTGTCCCCGTGCTTCGGCGGCCGGCCGCGATCACTTCGGTGTAGGCTTCGCTCTCCAGCAGCAGCCGCAGCAGCTCTCCTCCTACGAGTCCGGTCGCGCCGGCAATGACGGCCGTTCGTGCCATCCGCATCCCCCTCCTTCTTCGATCTGTCCTCATTATTCCATGCCGGAGAGAACATGGCAAAACGGCCGATCGGACGGCGGAGCGGAAACCGGAAATCGCTTCGCGGAGCGAGCGTCGTGACCGGCATCCGCTTCGCGGAGCATCGTGACCGGTATCCGCTTCGCGGAGCCGGCGTCGTGACCGGCACGCGCTTCGCGGAGCGAGCGTCGTGACCGGCATCCGCTTCGCGGAGCGGGCAATGTGACCGGTATCCGCTTCGCGGAGCGGGCAATGTGACCGGTATCCGCTTCGCGGAGCGGGCATCGTGACCGGTATCCGCTTCGCGGAGCGGGCATCGTGACCGGTATCCGCTTCGCGGAGCGGGGACTCGTTCCGATCTCCCTGGAGCCCAGATTCCTTTGATCCCATTCCCCAGCAGGGGTGGAATCCGGCCTCCAAGGGAACCGCTGCCGCTTCTCCACGAGTTCCCCGCCCCGCTTCGCTCCGGTCCCCAAGCTCTACTCATGCCCCGCATACGGTACGCAGCTCCACACCAAGCTCCTACTTTCCTTTTAGATCCGAGCTGCTCGGTTTTTACGCGCAACTCCCTCCGTTCCGACTCCTGTCTACCCGAGCTGCTCGGTTTTTCCGCGTAACTCCCTCCGTTCCGCCACCTACATACCGGAGTTACTCGGTTTTTCCGCGCAACTCCCTCCGTTCCGACTCCTGCCTATCCGAGTTACTCGGTTTTTCCGCGTAACTCCCTCCGTTCCGACTCCTACATACCGGAGTTACTCGGTTTTTCCGCGTAACTCCCTCCGTTTCGCCTCCTGCCTATCCGAGTTACTCGGTTTTTCCGCGCAACTCCCTCCGTTTCGCCTCCTGTCTACCCGAGCTGCTCGCGGAGCGAGCCGATGCCTTTCGGAGAAGCGGCAGCGGTCCTCTTGGAAGACGGATGGCCTCCGAATAGGAGGTCAGGGGATCAAGCCATCCGGCTTCCAGTGGAATCGGAGAAAGGCTCGGCTTGCGCAGCGGCCTTCTTGTCCCATCGGACTTGCCAGCTTCCTGCCGAGAAAGGATCGGCTCGCGCAGCGTGTTCCTTGTCGCACATGGCCTGCTTATCCGGCTTACCGCCGAGAAAGACTCGGCTCGCGCAGCGAATTCCTTGTCGGACACAGCTCGCTTTTCCGGATCGTTCCGGAGACAAAATAAAGCCGTCTCCCAAGCAGCCCGAAAGCCTGCCGGGAAACGGCTTGAAGCGCGCAAGAGCTGCGCATCCGGAACATAGCGGGAACCCGCGACGTCCGCATGCAGATGCTGCGCCCTTGCTCCCCTACGAGCCGAGCACGCGGAAAGTGCCCGTGCCGAAGGCGCACAGCTCGCCCGACTCGGTGCGGGCGTAGGATTGCGTGCTCACCATCTTGCGCGACTGATGCACGATCTCGGCGCTGACGATGAGCCGTCCCTCCTTGATCGGAGAGACGTAGTTCAGGTTCAGGTTCGTCGTCACGACGGCCCGGTCCGGATGGGCGGCCATCGCCACGAGCCCCATCGCGGAGTCGATCAGCGTCGCGTACACGCCGCCGTGCAGGATGCCGATCAGGTTCATATGATGCGGCTTGATGTCGAGGTACACCTCCGCGTAGCCTTCGCGGATGACCTTCATCTCCGCTCCGAGGAAGCCCCAGAACGACTGTTCGGCGGCGGCGGACCACTGCTCCAGCAGCTTTTTGCCTTCTTCGGATGAATCCGCTTCCAAGTTCAGGTTCATTTCGTCTCCTCCTGCTTCTGCAGCTCCTCGTCCAGCAGCTTGCGGCGCAGCACCTTGCCGACGAGCGTCTTGGGCAGGCTGTCGCGGAACTCGTACGCCTTGGGCACCTTGTAGGCGGCGAGCCGCTCCTTGCACCAAGCCTTGAGCTCCGCCGCATCCGGCTCGGCGCCGCTGCGCAGCACGACGAACGCCTTCACCGTCTCGCCCCGGTACGGATCGTTGACGCCGGCGACGATCGCCTCCTCGACGTCCGGATGCTCGAACAGCACCTCCTCCACCTCGCGCGGATAGATGTTGTATCCGCCCGCGATGATGAGGTCCTTGCGCCGATCGAGGATGTAGAAAAAGCCGTCGTCGTCCATGCGCCCGAGGTCGCCGGTGTACAGCCAGCCGTCCTTGAGCGTCTGCGCCGTCTCCTCCGGCCGCTTCCAGTAGCCGGACATCACCTGCGGCCCGCGCACGATCAGCTCGCCGATCTCGCCCGGCCGCACGTCCTCGCCCGTCTCCGGATGCACGATGCGCGCCTCCGTGTCGGGGAGCGGGATGCCGATCGAGCCGCTCTTGCGCAGCTCCCAGATGTTGTTCGCATGCGTCACCGGCGACGCCTCCGTGAGGCCGTAGCCCTCGATCAGCTTGCCGCCCGTCAGCCGCTCGAAGCGCTCCTGCACCTCGAGCGGCAGCGCGGCGGCGCCGCTGATGCAGACGTTGATCGAGCTGAGGTCGTACTTGGCGACGTCGGGATGGTTGATGATCGCGATATACATCGTCGGCGCGCCGGGGAATACCGTCGGCTTGTGCTTGTGGATCGCCTTGAGCACGGCATTGATCTCGAAGCGCGGCATCAGATACAGCGTCGCGCCGAGCCGGATGCCCTGGTTGAGCAGCACCGTCATGCCGAAGACGTGGAAAAAGGGCAGAGCGGCGAAATACCGCTCCTTGCTCCCTTCGTTGCGATAATTCCACAGCTCGCTCTGGATCGTGTTGGCGATCAGGTTGCGATGCGTCAGCATGACGCCTTTGGCGAAGCCCGTCGTGCCGCCGGTGTACTGGATGAGCGCCAGATCATGCCGCGACTCCACCGGGACGCGGCATGGATCGGAGAGCGACTCGCGCAGCAGCTTGACGAAATTCAGCAGCTGGCGGTCGCCGTAGTCGAGCTTCGGCAGCGGCGTGCCGTCCTTTTTCGCCTTGAGCGGGTAGAGCAGGTTTTTCGGAAAGGGCAAGTAATCGGCGACGGAAGCGACGATGATCCGCTCCAGCGGCTGCTCGCGAGTCGCCTGCCGCACCCGCCCGACGAGCAGGTCGAGCGCGACGATGAAGCGGGCTCCCGCGTCGAGCAGCTGATGCTCCAGCTCGCGCGGCATGTAGAGCGGGTTCGTCATGACGACGATGCCGCCGGCCAGCAGCGTGCCGTAATAGGCGATGACCGCCTGCGGGCAGTTGGGCAGCATGACCGCGACCCGGTCTCCTTTTCTGAGGCCGAGACTGATCATGGCGTTGGCGTAGCGGTAAGACGAGTCGAGCAGCGTGCCGTAGGACATGCGGGCGCCCATGAATTCGAGCGCCGTCTGGTTCGGACTTCTCTCCGCCGTGCGCACGAGGAACTCGGCCAGGTTCTGGTCGGGATAATCGTACGTCGGCGGGACTTCATGCGGGTAGTGACTGAGCCAGGGTCTATTCGCCATGCCGTCCACCCCCATCTGTGCTTATGGCACGTACCGTTCGGCCTCGATGACGCGGGAAGCGATGCGGCGCTTCAGCTTCACCGTATCGAGGGCGCCGTTTTTCGTCAGCTTCTTCAGCACGGACAGCTGCGTCTTGAGCATGTCGCCCGTCTCCATCGCCGCCAGCGTCTCCTTGGCCAGCTCGGCGATGCGGCTGAACTCCTCCTGCACGAACACGCTCGTCATGTCGACGCCGAGCTGCGCCTTCGCCCCGCCCTGCAGCGAGATCCGCTTCTGCGTCCGCAGCAGCGCGCTTTCCATCGCGAACACGCCGATCATGATGTCCGCGAGGTTGCTCAGCACCTCCTGCTCCTGCTCGAGCTTCGTCTGGTACTTCTGCACGGCCGACGCGCCGGCCATGAGGAAGATCTTCTTGGCGCTGGCGAGCAGATGCGCCTCCAGCTCCAGCGGCTGCTCGAACTGCAGGCTTGAGGCGCGCAGCTCCATCAGCTCGTTCTGCAGCTTCATCGCCTTTTGCAGCAGAGGCAGCTCGCCCTTCATCGCGCGCTTGATGAGCGTACCGGGGATGAGCAGGCGGTTGATCTCGTTCGTGCCTTCGAAAATGCGGTTGATGCGCGAGTCGCGGTAGATGCGCTCGATGCGGTACTCCTGCGTGAAGCCGTAGCCGCCGTGGATCTGCACGCCTTCGTCGGCGACGAAGTCGAGCCCCTCGGAGGCGAACACCTTGTTGATCGAGCACTCGAGCTGGTACTCGGCGATCGCCTTGGCGGACTGGTAGCCGACATCCGCCGCCGCGTAGTCCACGTCAGCGAGGCCGACGTCGAACAGGCCGGCGGTGCGGTACACCATGCTTTCCATAACGTAGGTGCGGATGTTCATCTCGGCCAGCTTCTTGCCGACAAGCGGGAAGCTGCTGATCGGACGGCCGAACTGCGTGCGCTCGTTGGCGTACTTGGCCGAATACTCGATCGCGTCCTTGGCCGAGCCGACGCAGCCGACGGCGAGCTTGTAGCGGCCGATGTTGAGGATGTTGAAGGCGATCAGATGGCCTTTGCCGACTTCCCACAGCAGGTTTTCGACCGGCACCTTGACGTCCTCGAGGATAAGCGGGCAGGTGGACGAGCCCTTGATGCCCATCTTTTTCTCCTCCGGCCCGATGCTCACGCCCTCCATCGTACGCTCGACGATGAACGTGCTGAAGTCGGTGCCGTTCACCTTGGCGTAGACGATGAACACGTCGGCGAAGCCGGCGTTCGTGATGAACTGCTTCGTGCCGTTCAGCACGTAGTGGCTGCCGTCCTCGCTCAGCACCGCCGTCGCCTTCGCGCCGAGCGCGTCGGAGCCGGAGGACGGCTCGGTCAGGCAGTACGCCGCGATCAGCTCGGCGCTCGCCAGCTTCGGCAGGTACTTCTGCTTCTGCGCCTCGTTGCCGAAATAGACGATCGGCAGCGTGCCGATGCCGACATGCGCGCCGGCCGACAAGGCGAACGCGCTCGCCTTCGTCATCTTCTCGCTGATGAGCGTGCTGCTCACCTTGTCGAGTCCGAGGCCGCCGTAAGCCTCCGGCACGTCGGCGCCGAGCAGGCCGAGCTCGCCGGCCTTGCGCAGCTTCTCGACCGTCAGCTCATAGCTCAGCTTCTCGATCTGCTCGTCGACCGGCTCGAGCTCGCCGGCGACGAAGTCCTCGGTCGTCTCGGCGATCATGCGCTGCTCCTCGGTCAGCTCCTCGGGGATGACAATGGCGTTGAAATCGAGATCGTCGATGATGAAGCTGCCTCCGAGCACTTTGCTTTTGGTCGTCATGGTTCGTCTCTCCTTTGGATGGTAGGTTCAAATGGACCGGACGTCCTCCTGCGCTCAGGCTGGATGGACCTCGAACACGCCGGCGGCTCCCATGCCGCCGCCGATGCACATGCTGACGACGCCGTAGCCGCCGCCTCGGCGCTGGAGCTCGCTGATCAGCGAGACGCTGAGCTTCGTGCCGGTGCAGCCGAGCGGATGGCCGAGCGCGATCGCGCCGCCGTTGACGTTGACCTTTTCCTCGTCGAGGCCGAGCTCGCGGATGATGTGCAGGCATTGGGAGGCAAACGCCTCGTTGATCTCGTACAGCTCGACCTGCTCCTGCCGGATGCCGGCGCGCCGCAGCGCCTTGGGGATCGCCTCGACCGGTCCGACGCCCATGATCTCCGGCTCGACGCCCGCCAGGGCGAACGAGCGGAACGTCGCCAGCGGCTTCAGTCCGAGCTCGTCGGCCTTCTCGCGGCTCATAATGACGACCGCCGCCGCGCCGTCGCTCACCTGCGACGAGTTGCCCGCCGTCACCGAGCCGCCGAGCTTGAACGCCGGGCGCAGCTTCGCCAGCGTCTCGGCCGTCGTCTCGGCGCGCACGCCCTCGTCGGTGCGGAACGTGAAGCGCTCCGTCTTCACCTTGCCGTTGTCGCCGAGCTCCTTGAGCTCGGCCTCGACCGGCACGATCTCGCCGTCGAACTTGCCGGCCGCGATCGCGGCCGCCGCCTTGGCATGCGAACGGGTGGCGAACCGGTCCTGGTCCTCGCGGGAGACGCCGAACCGCTCGGCGACGCGCTCGGCCGTATGGCCCATGCCGATGTACACCTCCGGCATCTCGTCGACGATGCGCGGGTTCGGCGAGATTTTGAAGCCCGTCATCGGCACATGGCTCATGCTCTCGACGCCGCCGGCGATGAGCACATCCGCGCCACCGGTCATGATGCGCTCCGCGGCGAAGGCGATCGACTGCAGCCCCGACGAGCAGAACCGGTTGACCGTCAGCGCCGGCACCGTCACCGGGAAGCCCGCGTACAGCGACATGATGCGGGCGAAGTTCAGCCCCTGCTCGCCCTCCGGCATCGCGCAGCCGATGATGATGTCCTCGACATCCTCCTTCTTCAAGCCCGGCGCGCGGCGGACGACCTCGTCCAGCACGATGCGTCCGAGGTCGTCGGCGCGCGTCTGCCGCAGGCTGCCCTTCTTGCCCCGGCCGACCGCCGTTCTAGCCATCGATACGATTACCGCTTCTCTCATTGAATGCTCACGCTCCTCTTCGCTTGGAACCTCGATTGCTCTAATTGCGCAGCGGACGGCCCTTGGACAGCATGTGCTGCATGCGCGCCTGCGTCTTCGGCTCGCCGGTCAGGCTCAGGAACGCCTCGCGCTCCAGGTCGAGCATGTACTGCTCGGTCACGAGCGTGCCGGCCGGCAGATCGCCGCCCGCCAGCACATGGGCGAGCTTCTTGGCGATGAGCAGGTCGTGGTCGCTGATGTAGCCGCCCTCGTGCATGCCGATCGCCGCCAGCTGCAGCGCCGCCTTGCCCTCGGAGCCGGCGATGCGGATCCGCTCCTCGGCCGGCAGCCGGTAGCCGTCCGCCGCCAGCTGGAGCACGGCCTGCTTGGCCTCGTAGATCAGATGGTCCTGGTTCGGCACGATCCGGTCGACGCCGCGCAGGTAGCCCAGACGCTTGGCGTCATGGCCGCTCGACGACACCTTGGCCTGCCCGACCGTCTCGAACACGCGTCCGAGCTGCGGCAGCAGATCCGCCTCCGGATGGCCGGCCTGCTGGCTGACGCGCAGCGCGAATTCCTTGCAGCCGCCGCCTGCCGGGATGAGGCCGACGCCGACCTCCACGAGGCCGTAGTACGTCTCCGCCGCCGCGACGACCTGGTCGGCCGGCATGCACGCTTCGACACCGCCGCCGAGCGTCATCCGATGCGGCGCCGCCACGACCGGCTTGTCGAGACGCTTGAGCTTCAGCATGCTCTGCTGGAACAGATGGATGATGTCGTCGACCTCATCCCACTCCTCGTCCTGCGCCTCCATCAGCAGCAGCATCAGGTTCGCGCCGACGCAGAAGTTGCGGCCCTGGTTGGCGACGACGAGCCCGGTCCAGTTCTGCCGCACCTCCTGCACGCTCTGCTGGATCATCGTCAGGATGTCCCCGCCGATCGCATTGTTCGGAGAGTGGAACTCAAGGCAGGCGACGCCGTCGCCGAGGTCGATCAGGCTGGCGCCGCTGTTGCCCTGGACCACCTTGCCCTGCTCCTTGAGGGCGCGCAGGTCGATGAGCTCCGGAGCCTGCTCCGCTTGGCGGAACTCGCCGCGGCTCGCATAGAAGCGCTTGCCGTCCTGCTTGCGGTAAAAGCTCGTGTTGCCGGCGGCGATCCATTCCTTGACCCAGTCCGGCACCGCCGTGCCTTCCTTCTCCATGCGCTCGACCGAGCGCGCCAGGCCGATCGCGTCCCACGTCTCGAACGGGCCGAGCTCCCAGTTGAAGCCCCATTTCATCGCCTCGTCGATCTCCTGGATCGAGTCCGCGATCTCCCCGACCTTTTCGGCGGCGTAGACGAGCACCTGCTTGAGCACGTTCCAGGCGAGCTCGGAGTAGCGGTCGCCGGCGCCGAGCAGCGCTTTTGTCTTCTCGCGCGCGCCTTTGGCGAGCTTCGCCGCCTCGAGCGAGCCGGACGCCGCTTTTTTCTGCGGGCCATGCTCCATCGTCTTCAGGTCGAGCGAGAGGATCTCGCTCTTGCCGCCCGCGCCCTTGACCTTCTTATAGAAGCCTTGGCCGCTCTTCTCGCCGAGCCAGCCGCGCTCGACGAGTCCCGTGAGCGACGCCGGCGGCGTGAACGCCTGGCGCTCGCTCTCGCTGTCCACGTTCAGCCGGACGTTGTCCGCGACGTGGAGGAACGTGTCGAGGCCGACGAGGTCGAGCGTGCGGAACGTCGCGCTCTTCGGCCGTCCGAGCGCCGGGCCGGTCGCGGCGTCCACCTCCTCGACCGTATAGCCGCCCCGCTCCATCTCCTGAAGCGTGACGAACAGCCCGTACGTGCCGATCCTATTTGCGATGAAGTTCGGCGTATCCTTGGCGATGACGACGCCTTTGCCGAGCACCGTCTCGCTGAACTGCTTCATCTGCTGCACGAGCTGCGGATCGGTGCCGGCCGCCGGGATGATCTCGAGCAGCTTCATGTAGCGCGGCGGATTGAAGAAATGCGTGCCCATGAAGCTGCGGCGGAACGCCTCGCTGCGGCCTTCGGCCATCGCGTTGATGGAGATGCCCGACGTGTTGGAGCTGACGATCGTGCCGGGCTTCCAGACCGACTCGACGCGCTCCAGCAGGCTGCGCTTGGCGTCGAGGTTCTCGACGATGACCTCGATGATCCAGTCGACGTCCGCGAGGCCGTCCAGATGGTCCTCCAGGTTGCCGGGGGTGATGCGCTCCGCGAATGCGGGGTCGTAGAGCGGAGCCGGATTCGTCTTGGCGAGCTTGGCGACGGCGCCTGCGGCCAGGCGATTGCGCACGGCGGGATGGTCCAGCGTCCAGCCCTTCTTCTCTTCCTCTGCGCTCAGCTGCTTCGGCACGATGTCGAGCAGCAGCGTCGGGATGCCGACGTTGGCCAGATGGGCGGCGATGCCGGAGCCCATAATGCCGGAGCCGATGACGGCTGCCTTGCGGATCGTTATGCTCATCGTAATGTTGCCTCCTTGGACATGGTTGGACACGGTTGGATCTGCATCAGTGACGGCGGATCGGTCGGAAATGCCGCTGCCTCGGACCGGGGCTCAGGGCGCGGACGCAGCCGCGCCCTAAGGCGCCCGGGCCATCCGGACCGCTCGGGAAGGCACGCTCATGTCAGCTGGCCGCTCCTTCCGGGCGGCCGGCGGAGGCGGCCGGTCCGAAGACGGCCAACTCGAGAATCTCCGCGATGTCGCGCGCCTTGACCTGCTCGTCGACCTCCTTGAGCTTGGTGCCGTCCTCCAGCATCGTCAGGCAGTACGGGCAGGCGCTGCTGATGAGCGTCGGATTGACCTCGAGCGCCTGCTCGGTGCGGGCGAGGTTGACGCGCTTGCCGCTCGTCTCCTCCATCCACATCAGGCCGCCGCCCGCGCCGCAGCACATGCCGTTCTCGCGGCTGCGCGCCATCTCGACGAGCTCGACGCCGGGAATCGCGCGCAGCACCTCGCGCGGCTCGTCGTACACGTTGTTGTAGCGGCCGAGATAGCAGGAATCATGGTAGGTGATGCGCTCCCGCACCTCGTGGGCGGGGGTCAGCCGGCCGTCCTTCAGCAGCTCGGCGAACAGCTGCGTGTGATGCAGCACCTCGACGCCTTCGAGGCCGAAGTCCGGGTATTCGTTCTTGAGCGTATTGAACGTATGCGGGCAGGCGGTGACGATCCGCTTGACGCCGTAGCGCCGGAACGTCTCGATGTTCTCCTGGCACAGCTGCTGGAACAGCATCTCGTTGCCGAGGCGGCGCGGCGTGTCGCCGGAATTGCGCTCCTCGTTGCCGAGGATGGCGAAGCTGACGCCCGACTCGCGGAGCAGCCTTGCGACGGCGCGCGAGATCTTGCGGCTGCGCAGGTCGTACGAGCCCATCGAGCCGACGAAGAACAGCAGCTCGAAGTCCGGGTTCTCCTTGACCGTCGGGACGGATACGCCCTCGACGTCGCCGGTCCATTTGACGCGGTCGCTGCGGCTGATGCCCCACGGATTGCCCTGGCGCTCGATGTTCTGCATCGCGCGCTGGCCTTCATGCGGCATGCTGCCCTCCATGAGCACGAGATGGCGGCGCAGGTCGATGATCTTGTCGACATGCTCGTTGCCGACCGGGCACTGGTCCTCGCAGTTGCGGCAGGTCGTGCAGGCCCAGATCTCGTCCTCGGTCATGACGTCGCCGATCAGCGACACCTCCTCGGGCTTCCGCTCCTGCACCGTCCAGGCGGCCTTCTGCCAAGCGAGCGTCGGGCGGATGTCGGTGATCGAGCGGCCGGGATCGGCCCATGGCACGCCTGCGGATGCAGCCGCCTCCGCTGCCGCCGCCACCTCCTGCTTGCCCGAGCCGGCCAGATCGAGCAGCGACGGACCGTGGTCGAGGCTGCGCGGCTCGAACAGATGGGCTTTGCCCGGATCCGGCGCGCCGAAGGCGAATGCCGGCACCCACGGCGAGCGTCCGGTGACGGCCGCGCCTTTGTCGATCAGATGGTCGCGCAGCTTGACGATCAGATGCATCGGCGAGAGCGCCTTGCCGGTGCTCGCCGCCGGGCAGACGTTCGTGCAGCGGCCGCATTCGACGCAAGCATAGAAGTCGAGCATCTGCTTTTGCGTGAACTCCTCGATCCGGCCGACGCCGAACGACTCCGCCTCCTCGTCCTCGAGGTCGAGCTTGGCGAGCCGCCCCGCCGGCTCCTGGCGGCGCAGGTAGATGTTGATCGGCGCCGTGATGATGTGGAAGTGCTTCGACTGCGGCACGTAGACGAGGAAAGACAGCAGGATGACCAGATGCGCCCACCAGGAGACGAGGAACAGGACGTGGGCCGCGGTCTCGGACAGTCCTCCCATCGCCGTCGCGAGCAGCGAGGAGATCGGGGCGTAGCCCGACGGGTCCATGCCGAGCCAGATCCGCTCGAAGGCGAGCGAGAGGACGACCGACAGCATGAGGCCGAAGATGAAGAAGACGACGATGCTCGGCTTGAGCCCCCGCTTCAGGCGGGCCAGCTTCTCCCCGTAGCGGCGGTAGGCCGCGTAGCCCATCGCGAGCAGGATGAGCGCGACGGTGATTTCCTGCACGAGGCTGAACAGGTCGTAGCCGGGGATCGGCAGATGGCCGCCTCCGGTCAGTCCTTTGACGATGAGGTCGATCGCCCCGAGCTGCAGGATGACGAACCCGTAGAAGATGACGATGTGCATGATGCCGCTCTTCACGTCCTTGAGCAGCTTCGTCTGGCCGAATACCTGCGCGAGGAACTCCTTCATCCTCCCCGGCGCCTGCTCCGGCAGCTTGGCCGGACGTCCGAGCTTCAAATAAAGATAGCGATGGTATACGGCCCGGTAGAACAGGTAGACGCCGTAGCCGGTGACGGCGAGGAACAGCGCGAATTGAATCCATGCTCCGATCATGGTGGTCATCCTTTCTTCTTGGCGGCTTCCAGGCATCCCCATATGAAGCGCTTACATATAGGAGACGAAAAAATCTTAGCGGAACCAGGAGCGTTTCGTTGACAATCCGTGTCCTATCCCCTAAGATGAAGAAAATGAATGAGTATTCATTCACCATACGTAAATACTACCACCGAGGTGCAGCCCATGACAAGTAGGAAGCAGGAAAAATATGAATTGATTCTGGAAGCCGCGCTCAAAGTGATCGCGGAGAACGGCTACCACGGCTCCCAGGTGTCGAAGATCGCCAAGGAAGCCGGCGTCGCCGACGGTACGATTTATCTTTATTTCAAAAAGAAAGAGGATATCCTCATTTCTTTGTTCCAGGAGAAGCTCGGCAGCCTTGTCGAGCGGTTCAACGCCCGCGTGCGGGAAACGTCGTCGGCCGAGGAGGCGCTGCGCGCCGTATGCGAGATCCACTATACCGAGCTCGAGAGCAACGTGAACCTCGCCTACGTCACGCAGATCGAGCTGCGCCAAAGCTCGCTGGAGCTGCGCAAGGCGATCGGGCTGGCCGTCAAGCCGTATATCGAGCTGATCGAGCATATTCTGGATAAAGGGGTGAGAGAGGGAGAATTCCGTCCGGACCTGGACCTGAAGCTGACCCGCCTGCTGCTGTTCGGGGCGATGGACGAGGTCGTCACGTCCTGGCTCATTTCCGGCATGAAATACTCGCTGACCGCCCAGGTCGGCAAAACCGTCGAGTTTTTCCTGCGCGGCCTCAAATAGCCGCCGCTTTGAAATCATTCGCGACCTACCAAGGAGGAGCTGAGCGCATGAATATTTATGTCCTGCTGAAGCAAACGTTCGATACCGAGGAGAAGATCGTCATCGAGGACGGCCGCGTGTCCGACGACGGCGTCAAGTTCGTCATCAATCCGTACGACGAGTACGCCGTCGAGGAAGCGCTGCAGCAGCGCGACCAGCACGGCGGCAAGGTGACCGTCGTCTCCGTCGGTCCGGACCGGGCGGCCGAGGCGCTGCGGCAGGCGCTCGCCATGGGCGCCGACGAAGCCGTGCTGCTGACCGACGGGCGCATCGGCGCTGACGAAGGCGCGGCCGCGGCCGCGCTGGAGAAGTATCTGTCCGGCCAGTCCGTCGATCTCGTGCTCGGCGGCAACTTCTCGGTCGACAGCGGCGGCGGCCAGGTCGCGGTGCGGCTGGCGAGCCGGCTCGGCCTGCCCCATGTCTCCTCCATCACCTCGCTCCGGATCGACGGCTCCACGGCGACCGCGAGGCGCGACGCCGAGGGCGACACGGAGACGCTTGAAGTGACGCTGCCCGCCCTCTTCACCGCGCAGCAAGGACTCAACGAGCCGCGCTACCCTTCCCTGCCGAACATCATGAAGGCGAAAAAGAAGCCGTTCCAGACGTTGTCGCTCGACGATCTCGGCCTGAGCGCCGCGGAAGCGCTTACCGAGCGCGTCTCCCTTTCCCTGCCGCCGGAGCGCGGCGCCGGCCAGCTGATTCCGGGATCGCCGGCCGAGCAGGCCGCGCGCCTGGTCGAGCTGCTCCGCACCGAAGCGAAAGCCATTTGACCCGAGGAGGAATTACGATGAGCCAACCTGTACTCGTCATCGCCGAAGTCCGCGGAGGCAAGCTCCGCCAAGTCTCGCTGGAAGCGCTTCAAGCCGCGCGCATCGCTCGCGGGGAAGGAGCCGACGTCCAGGCCGTCATCGTCGGCAGCGGCATCACCGCGCTCGCCGCCGAGCTGGCCGGCTATGTCGGCGGCAAGGTGCATGCGGTCGACCATCCCGAGCTGGCCAGCTACAACGCTCCGGCCTATGTGCAGGCGGTCAAGGGGCTGCTCGAGGAGCTGCGGCCGGCGCGAATCTATCTCGGCCATACCGCCGAAGGCCGCGATCTCGCGCCGCAGCTCGCCGCGCTGCTCGGCGCCGGGCAGATCTCCGACGTCATCTCGATCGGCGAGGGCGAGCTCTACAAGCGTCCCGTCTACGCCGGCAAGGCGTTCGAGGAGAAGCGCTTTCTGTCCGGCTCGGGCGTCGTCACCGTGCGTCCGAACAACATTCCGCCGGCCGAGCCGGCCGCCGCGCCGGGCGAAGTCGTCGACCGCGACTACGCGCCTCCGGCCGACCTGCGCTCGATCGTCCGCGACGTCTTGCGCAAGGCCGGCGGCAAGGTCGATCTCGCCGAAGCGAAGATCGTCATCTCCGGCGGACGCGGCGTGAAGAGCGCGGACGGCTTCAAGCCGCTCGAGGAGCTCGCCGACGTGCTCGGCGCCGCCGTCGGCGCCTCCCGCGGCGCCTGCGACGCCGGCTACTGCGACTACGCGCTGCAGATCGGCCAGACCGGCAAGGTCGTCACGCCCGAGGTGTACATCGCCTGCGGCATCAGCGGCGCGATCCAGCATCTGGCCGGCATGAGCCAGTCGCGCGTCATCATCGCGATCAACAAGGACCCCGAGGCGCCGATCTTCAAGGTCGCCGATTACGGCATCGTCGGCGACCTGTTCGACGTCGTGCCGCTGCTGACGGAGGAATTCCGCAAGGTGCTCGCCTGATGGAGGCGGATCCGCGCCTCGGAGCGGACGCCGCCGCTCCGTCCAGGCCGAGCCCGGCTGCGGCGGCGCCCGGCCCGTTCCGGGCCGACCTGCTGGCGGGCAAGACGATTCTCGTCACCGGCGGCGCGACCGGCCTCGGACGGGCGATGGCCGAAGGCTTCGGCCGGCTCGGCGCGCGCGTCGCGCTGGCCGGGCGGCGCGAGGAAAAGCTGCGCGAGGCCGAGGCGGCGCTCGCGCAGGCCGGCTGCGACGTCTTCGTCCACGCCTGCGACGTCCGCGATCCCGAGGCGGTCGCCCGGCTCGCGGACGCGCTGGACGCCCGCTTCGGCGGCATCGATGTCCTCGTCAACAACGCCGCCGGCAACTTCATCAGCCCGACCGAGCGGCTCTCGCATCGCGCCGTCGACGCCGTGCTGAACATCGTGCTGCACGGGACATTCTACGCGACGCTGGAGTTCGGCAAGCGCTGGATCGCCGCCGGTCGGCCGGGGACGGTGCTGAACATCGTGACGACGTATGCCGAGACCGGCTCCGCCTACGTCGTGCCCTCTGCCGCCGCCAAGGCCGGCGTGCTGGCGATGACGCGCTCGCTCGCCGTCGAGTGGGCGCGCTACGGCATCCGCCATGTGGCGATCGCGCCCGGCCCTTTTCCGACCGAGGGCGCCTGGTCGCGGTTGCTGCCGACGCCGGAGCTGGCCCAGGGCATGCTCGACCGCATCCCGCTGAAGCGCGTCGGCAGCAAGGAGGAGCTGGCCGATCTGGCCTCCTATCTCGTCTCCGACTATGCCGGCTATCTGAACGGCGAGTGCGTGACGATCGACGGCGGCGAGTGGCTGCAGGGAGCCGGACAGTTCAACGGCCTGCTGGCCGTCACCGAGCCGCAGTGGGACCAGCTTGCGGAGCTGAGCCGCAAGGGCGGCAAATAAAGCGCGGCCTCGCCGTCAACCGAATCGAAAACGGGAAGAAGCGGAGCGATCATCGCTCCGCTTCTTCCCGTTTTTTCTGTTTTGAACGCTCATGAAATCAACGCTTCGGATGCGCCTTCAGCCAAGCCAGCATGTCGTCGAGCGTGGCGACCGGCACGATGTTGAGGCGATCCGCCCCTTTGCGGGCGTCCTCCTCCTGACCGGCCGGCACGAAAAACACGTCCGCGCCGGCGCGCTGCACCGCATAGGCTTTCTGCTCGATGCCTCCGATGCGGCCGATCCGGCCCGCCGCGTCGATCGTGCCGGTGCCGGCGACGCGGTTGCCTCCGGCGACGCCTCCCGGCGTCAGCTGGTCGATGACGGACAGCGCGAGCATCGCCCCGTGCGATGGACCGCCCTGATAGAGCAGATAGCTCCGGTAATCCATCCGCCGCGTCAGATCGGCCTTGGTCCGGTCCTGCACCTGAATGCCGAGCACGGCGCGCTGCGGGTCTTCGTCCAACGCCTTGGAGCGGATGACGGCGACGGCTTTGGCGCTCCCGCGCTCATAGCCGATCTTGACCGGCTCGCCCGGCGCGACGTCCGCCATCCGCTCCGCCAGCTCGCCGGTCGTGCGCGCCTGCCGGCCGTCTACCGACAGCAGCAGGTCTCCTGGCTGCAGCAAGCCCTCCGCCGGACCGCCCTCCTGCACGGCGAGCACCTGCACGCCCTGCGGCAGGACGCCTTGGCCGAGGCCCAGCTTCTGGAGCGCGACGGCGGTGCCGACCTCATTGGCGCCGGCCCGCTGGATATGGACCTGGCGCTGGATTTCCGAGATCGGGATGCTCGTATCGCGCTTCTCCAGCCTCATCTGCGGCAGCAGCGCGGCCGCGAGCCAGTCGATCGGAAACGCGGGCCGCTCGATGACGAGCACGCCTTCGAGCGAGCCTGCCGCATGCCCGCCCTCCACCTGGGCGTAACGGCTCATGCTGAGGGTGAAGCCCGGCGTAATCGCCGAATACGGCATCGGATAAAGCAGCGCCGCTCCGAGCAGCAGGACGGCGGCGGCAAAGCCGAGCGTGCCGTACGGAACGCTGCGCCGGCTCCGCTCCTCGAGCGCCGCATCGAGCAGCACGAGCGCGGCCGTCAAGCCGCAGGTCCAGGCGAGAAAGCCGAGCCGCTCCGGCGCCGCCAGCAGCAGGCACGCGGCGAGCAGCCCGCCGGCCGCGATCGGCAGCCGCAGCCAGCCGAGCCGCCTGCGGCCGGTCCGGCTCCACGCCCGGTAAGCTCCGACCGTCCAGCAGAGCGGGATCAGCGCGCAGGCGCGGGCCAGCGCCTCCAGCAGATCGATCCAGTACAGCCCGCCTGCGCGCACCGGGTCGGCCAGCCAGACGAGCGGACCGCATGCCGCGACGGCCAGCGCCGCCGCGAACGATGCGACATACCAACGATTGTTCAAGCCCACCACGCCCCGTTTCCGCGTCATTCCCTGTTCTTTCCTTTCCTAAGCATACAGGAGACGCCGAGCCGATTTCAAACTGCGGGGGGACGCATGGTACAATGAAGCAAAGCGCTGCGACAGAAAGGTTGAGCCCGCCATGAACGAACTGAATTGGAACGCCATCAACGCCGGACTTCCCCGCTGGATGGAAGAGGCCCGCGGCATCGCGCCGCTCGGCAAAGTCGCCTCCTATATTCCCGAGCTGTCCAAAGCCGATCCGGAGGCGCTCGGATTCCACATCCTGGCCGCGGACGGCAAGTCGCTGTCCGCAGGTGACTGCGGCCAGCGGTTCACGATGCAGAGCATCTCCAAGGTGTTCACGCTCATGCTCGCGCTGATGGACAACGGCGAGGAGCGCGTCTTCAGCAAGGTCGGCATGGAGCCGACCGGGGACAGCTTCAACAGCATGCTGAAGCTCGAGCTCGTGCAGCCGGGCATCCCGTTCAATCCGCTCATCAATGCCGGCGCGATCGTCATCAGCTCGCTCATAGCCGGCTCGTCAAACGAGGAGAAGTCGGAGCGGATCGCCGCTTTCCTCGGCCGGCTCGCCGGCGGCGGGCCGCTCGAGCTGGACGAGGCGACGTACCGCTCCGAATCCAGCTCCGGCCATCTCAACCGCTCGATGGCGTATTTCCTGACGGACAACGGCGTGCTCGAGAGCGCCGTCGAGGATGTGCTCGAGGTGTACTTCAAGCATTGCTCGCTGCTCGTCGACTGCGGCCAGCTCGCCCGCATGGCGCTCGTGCTGTCGCTGGACGGGCTCGATCCGGTCAGCGGCGAGCGGCTCATTCCGCGCCGCTTCGTGCAGATTGCCAAGACGTTCATGGTCACCTGCGGCATGTACAACGGCTCGGGCGAGTTCGCGATCGACGTCGGCCTGCCGGCCAAATCCGGCGTATCCGGCGGCATCCTCGCCCTGCTGCCGGGCCGCGCGGGCATCGGCGTCGTCGGCCCTTCGCTGAACCGGCACGGCAACAGCATCGCCGGCGTGCATCTGCTCGAGACGCTGTCCAAGGAATTCGACTGGAGCTTGTTTTGACTATCGAAGCTCGTCTCGGCGCGGCGCTAGCCGGCGCGCCGCACCTGGAAGGTCATATGCAAGCCCCAGCCCGCGTCGCCTTCTTGCTCCCACAGCTCTCCGCCGTTAAGCTCGACGATCCGCTTCGCCTCGCTCCGCCAGGCGGCGGAGCCCGGTCCGCTCCCTCCCTGCCGGTCGAGCAGCAGCTGAATCAACAGATCGAGCTGGCCGTCCTGCGAATTGACCGAGTTGACATGGATGTTGAGCCGGGTGCTTCCGACCTCGGGCTCCTCCCGGGCGATCTGCAGCAGCAGATCGAGCAGCTCGGCCAGCTGCTCCTTGCGCCCATGCACCTGATGGGGCACCTCCGCCGACACCCAGCAGGTCAGGCGGCTCGGAGATTCCGACTCGCCGTGCTTGTCCGTCAGCTCCTTGGATAGATCGAGGATCGAGAACGGATGCTCGTCGAAGCCCACCCAGCTGTCCTCCTGATCGGCATGCTTCAACAGCGTCTGGGCGAGCGAGGCGAGATGCTCCGCGTTCATCCGCAGCTCGTCGAGCATGTCGAGCTGGCTCTGGTCGAGCGTCGTATCCGCCAGCAGCTGCGCCATGCCGTCGATGTTGGTCAGCCCGTTCATCATGTCAAAGGCGAGCTGGCGCAGCCGCTCCCCCTTCGTGATCAAAGCCGGACCTGCTGCGGCTGCGCCGCCGTCCGGCAATCCAGACGAACCGCTCTCGACCGGCCGGCCCGCGGCCGGTGCGAGGACCGCCCGCGAATCGGCGGCGCGGAGCAGGCGGTCTTTCTCCTCTCCGCTGAACGAACGCTCCTTCCGCAGCATGCCGAGCTTCTTGACGTCTGCCGCCTCCTCGGCGATCCGGACCTGAATGCGATGGAAGCGGAGCACGACATCCTCCTCCTCCGGCGCCTCCGCGAGGGGGAGCACCATGCCCAGATGCAGCACCGGCTCTCCGGCATGATGAAGCGCGACGACGCAGTCGCCCTCTCCCGTCTCGTCGGCTATGTAATAAGCGTCCGCCTGCACGGCTGCGCTCAGCTCCTGCAGCACGAGATTCAGCTCGTCCTGCGCCTGCCGGACCTCTGCCCGAGGCAGGCTCGCTTCGTCGATATGGCCTTTTCTCTCCATCATTCTCTCCTACTTTCTCTCCTTTCCTTTTCCCAAAAAACAAATAGAGCCTCGGAGCAAGCCGTCACGGTGGACGGCTGTTTCCTCGGCTCATGTTCAGCGTGGCAACGGCCATCTGTTCATTAAGTCGATGTTTCGGACGGAAAGGTGAATACGATGATGCTCTGGTCCTGATCGAACTTCCAATCCAGATAAATCCCGTCGGACGTGCGTCCGAGCGCCTCGATCATATCGACCTCGGTCACCAGCAGCGATTTTTCAAGCGCTCGCTTGGCGACCCTCAGGGCGGGCTCGTAGCCGGCTCTCAGCAGCTCCTTCTCAAGCTTGATCAGGATGCCGGAGCGGACGATGACGAGCGTGCGCGCGTTGGTCCAGAACGAATGCATGGCATCGGGCATCTTCTCGGCTTCGGCCGAGATGCGCTCGACTTGGCGGTGGATGTACTCCTTGCCGCGGTACGATTCCTGATAGCGGTCGAACAGCGAGCTGTCGACGAGGCCGATCATGATGCCGGAGTGGTTGTCCAGGTTCCAGTCGTAATAAATGTGCTGAAGCTCGAGACCTAACGTACGGAGGATCAAAGCCTTGAACTCCGGCACGATCAGGTCCATCACCAGCTGCCGCGTATCCCTGACGGCCTCGTCCTTGTTCTGCTGGAGCATTATTTTCTCCACGACGCTGACGAACTGGCGGAAATGCATGCTTACACATACCTCGTTGGCGGAAACGTAAATCGACTCCGGCCCTTTGCCGAAGCGGTCCCGGAGCAGCTTCCCCATCTGGCTCGTAAGCTGAGTCATAGCCATGCGGTTCTCCAAGACTGAACTCATCCTTCTTCCCCGACTCTCCTATTAACCACAAAAATAAGTTCCGAATCATTCGGGAACGAATCGTATTATAGCATACGCGAAATGTTTCCGTCATCTGTTTGCTTCTGCTTGTTCGCAATCGGCAGAGCATGATAGGATACGAATTATGAACAACACTACCCATCCGTTGAAATGGATCTTTTTCGACGTCGGCGAAACGCTCGTCGACGAATCCGAGCCGATCGAGGACATCACCCGCCAGCTCATCGCCGCCGCCGGACGCCGCGGCATCGCCGTCCGGCGCGAGCAGGTGCGCGAGCTGTGGATGGAAGCGCATCGGCGCTTCTCGCCGTTCCCGATGGCCGACATCCTGCAGGAGCTGCTCCCGGATGGCGAGCTGCGCCGCGCGATCTGGTCCGAGATGAAGTACCGCAAGGAGCTCGACCGACCGTTTCCGGACGCGCTCGGCATCCTGAAGCGGCTGCGCCGCGACTATCGGATCGGCATCATCGCCAACCAGAGCGCCGGCACGGCGGACAGGCTGCGCAGCTACGGCCTGCTGGAGCATATCGACGAGGTGTTCGCCTCCGCCGAGCTGGGCCTGGCCAAGCCCGACCCGAAGCTCTACGAGTACGCGCTGCAGGCGACCGGCTGTCCGCCCGAGCGCTCGCTCATGGTCGGAGACCGCATCGACAACGATATCGTGCCGGCCAAGCATCTCGGCATGAGGGCCGTCTGGGTCCGCCAAGGACTGGCGCTGCGGCAGTACAGCCCGTCCCGGATCAGCCTTCCCGACGGCGTCATCGACGTCATCGGCGAGCTCGAGGGCTGGCTCGCCTCCTGGCGGCCCGCCCCGGACGAGTCGTTGCCGCCCCGATGACAAAGACCGCTCCTAGGAGCGGTCTTTGTCATCGAACAGCGAAGCGCCGCTCTCGCCTGGCGGCGGCGACGGCGCGGCATGCCGGACATCGCCGAAATCTTCCTCTTCGTCGTCGGAATCGTCCAGCTTCTTGAAGCCGAACCAGAACAAAACAAGCATGCCGATCATAAGGACGGCGAATAAGCTCAAATAAAACCAGTCTACCGGAGTCGAGGATTCTGCGTGCATCGTTCAAAGCCACTCCTTCCTGCTCCTAGTGTAACGGATCGGGGAGGGTCGGCGATGGCTCTTTTGGGCTATAAATGTGACAAATCACGTACCCTTGCGGATCGGCTCCTTGACCGCTGCGAGCTCGTAGCGGGAAACCTCGGTCTCCAGCACGTAGTCGGGCTTCTCCTGCCCGCGACTGTTGCGATGGCCCTGGATATGGACGTCGCTCTTCTCCCAGTTTTTCCACGCCTGCTCCGATTCCCAGCGGATCTGGACGATGACCTCCTCCTCGCCGCGGCGCACGACCTTCTGCAAAATCTGGATGTCGACGAAGCCGTCGAACTCCTGCACCGGCCCCGGCTTGCTGAACCGCTCGACCACCTGAGCGGCATGTCCTTCCTTCACCTTGATCCTGCGTTGGATGACCAGCATCTGCATTCCTTCTTTCCCATTCCATGAATTCCGGCTCGATTCCAGTCTAATTGATAATCATTATCACTGTCAAACGAGCGTCCAGCATCTTGATCATGGAAAGGGCGCGCCGTACAATGAAGCTTATGTCACCTACAACTAGAATCCGAATCCCGCTTGTCGTCCCGTTGCTCGTCGGCATGGCCGCGATTTCCTTCGCGCCGATTCTCGTGCGCTTTTCCGAAGCGCCGGTATCCGTGCAAGGCCAATACCGCATGCTGCTTACGTTTCTGCTCATGCTTCCCTTCGCCTGGAAGCAGCTCCCCGCGATCCGCAGGCTGACGGTCCGGGACTGGGCGCTGCTCGCCGGAGCCGGCTTTTTCCTGGCGCTGCACTTCCTGCTCTGGATGGCGTCCCTGTCCTATACGTCGATCGCCAGCTCGACGATCATGCTGACGCTGGAGCCCGCTTTTGTCGCTGCGCTCGCGTTCTTCTTCCTTCGCGACCGGCTCGGCAAGCTCGCTGTCGCCGGCATGGCCGTCTCGATCGGCGGCGCCGTCCTCGTCAGCTCCGGCGACTTCGGCCTGTCGCGCGAAGCCTTTTTCGGCGACGCGCTGTCGCTGCTGTCGACCGTCGCGATCGCCTTCAATATGATCCTCGCCAAGCGGCTGCTCGAGCGGATGCCGTCGTTCGTCTACAGCCTGATCGTGTTTGGCGTGACGACTGTCCTGTTCGCCGGCTACAACGGCGCCATGGGCTACTCGATGACCGCCTATCCGCCTCGCGAATGGGTCCTGTTCCTGCTGCTCGCGGTCATCCCGACCGTATTCGGCCATCTCCTGTTCAACTGGCTGCTGCAGCATCTGCGGGCGACGACCGTCTCGATGACGGTGCTCGCCGAGCCGATCGGCGCCAGCCTGCTCGCCCTGCTGCTGTTCGGCGAGACGCTCTCCGCCGGCCAGCTGATCGGAGGCGCCGTCATGATGGCCGGCTTCGTCATCTACCTGCGCGGAGAGAGCTCCGGCCCGCTGCCGGCCGCCGCTCCCAAGGAAGCCGCCGGCACGGAGCCGCACGCAGACGACTCTGCGGCAGCCCCGGCGTCTCCGGCGGCCCCAGCCGCTCCGGCTGCTTCGGCGGCCGCTTCGGCCGCGCCCTGACGGCTCCCGGGCAGCGCCGGGCTACTCCTTCTCGAGCGCGTCCAGCATGAAGGCGAACGCTTCTTCCTCGTCCTTCCCGCGCACGCGCAGCAGCACCTCGGTCCCGCTGCGGATCGGCAGCAGCAGCATGCCGAGCAGGCTTTTGACATCGACGATATTGATGTTGTCGCCGTTCGCGAATTCCAGCTTGATGTCGGACTGGAACCTCGCCGCCTCCGCCGACAGGCGCGTCAGGTCCTCGCGGCCAAAATCGGCCTGGATGGTGAATTCATGCACTCTCATGTTCTCTGACCTTCCCTTGACGATAATGGGCTTGCTTCCCTCTTCTTCGTATTGATATTCGGCTTGCCGCCAAAGGTTCCTCCATGCGGATCGGAATGGAGGCTTAAAGCGGCGCGCATCGGGTAAAGATGAGAGAGAAGAACGGAGGCGATGCGACATGATGATGACCCCATTCGAGGACAGGCTGTACGCCATTCTGTTCTATGTGCTGGCTGCGGCCGTCGTCGCCGGCGTCGGCATCTGGGTGCTGTGGCTGAGCCGCAAGGCCAAGCGCGGCAAAAACCGGGGCCGCTGATATCCGGAACGCGCGAAAAAGCCTCCGCAAACCGCCCTTAAGGGCAGCTTGCGGAGGCTTTTTCATGCCGATCGAAGACATGCCGCATCGACGGCGGCCGGCATCCCGGCCGGAGCGGCGTCGCCGTCGATACGGCGGGAGCGGACGATCAGGCTCCGCCTTTTTCCTCCTGCGCGAAGGCGGCCTTGTAGCATTTGCGGCAGACCGGCTTGTAGTCCTCGTTGCCGCCGATGTGGATCTGCGCGCCTTCGTTCGCCGGACGGCCGTCCACATAGCGGATGACCATCGTCGCCTTGCGGTCGCAGAACCAGCAGATCGTCTTGATCTCCTCGATCTTGTCCGCCTGGGCGAGCAGATAATAGCTGCCCTCGAACAGCTCGTTGCGAAAATCGTTTTTGAGGCCGAACGCCATGACGGGCACGTTCAGCTCGTCGACGACGCGCGTCAGCTGGTCGATATGCGTCCGGCTCAAAAACTGCGCCTCGTCCACGAGCACGCAGTAGATCCGCTTCTCGGCTCCCGGCGGCTGATGCGCCGCGACCTGCTCGTACAGATCCGTAGCCGCGCCGACCGGAATCGCCTTGCGCTTGAAGCCGACCCGCGAGCCGACCTCGTCCTTGCCGCTGCGGGTGTCGATCGCCGGCGAGAAGATGAGCACCGCCTTGCCCTGCTCCTCGTAGTTGTGGGCGACCTTGATGATCTCAAACGACTTCCCGCTGTTCATCGTGCCGTACTTGAAATAAAGCTGCGCCAATCCGGCTCCCTCCTGCTCCCGCTTCGAAAGCCGCCGTCCGCTCGGCGCGGACGGCGCTTCCTCTAGTCCATGATGTATGCCAGCAGCAGCGCAGCCGTTCCGAGCACCGCTTCGGCATGGGTGCGCTCCATGCCGTGGGAGGCATGCACGCCCGGTCCGATGAGCGCGGCTCGGATGTTCGCGCCTCCGCGCAGAGCAGCGCTCGCATCCGAGCCGTAGAACGGATAGATGTCGACGGCATGCGGGATCGACTGGTCGCCGGCGAGGGCGATCAGCCGCGACGTCATCCCGTAGTCGTACGGGCCGGACGAGTCCTTGGCGCAGATCGACACATCCTTCTCGGTCGCGCTCAGATCGTCGCCCATCGCCCCCATGTCGACCGCGATCATCTCGACCGTGTCGGCCGGCACCCAGGAGCTGCCGTGGCCGACCTCTTCATAGGTCGAGACGAGCAGCTTGACCGGCCGCTTCAGCTGCAGCCCGCCGCGGCGGACCGCCTCCATGAGCGCCAGCAGCGCGGCGACGCTCGCCTTGTCGTCGAGATGGCGCGACTTGATCCAGCCGCTGTCGAGCATCCGCACGCGCGGATCCCAGGAGACGAAATCTCCCGGCGCGATGCCGAGCGCCAGCGTCTCGGCGCGGCTCGCGCTGTCGGCGTCGAGCCGCACCTCCATGCTCGCCTCGTCCCGCTTTTGCGAGCGCGCGTCCGGATAGACGTGGACCGAAGGCATCGTCGACAGCACGGTGCCCTCATAGATGCGCCCGTCGCGCGTATGGACGAGGCAGTATTCGCCCTCCACCGTCGACATGTCGTAGCCGCCGATCGGCGTCATGCGCAGCTTGCCGTCGCCCTTGACCGAGCGCACCATCGCCCCGAGCGTGTCGACATGCGCCGTCAGCAGCAGCGGCTCGCCGCCCTCGCCGCCGAGGTCGATCAGGCCGTTGCCCTTGGGCGTGCGCTCGAACGGGAATCCGAGACGAACCGCCTCGGCCTCGATCTTGTCCATGATGGCGGCGCAGAACCCGCTCGGGCTCGGCGTCTCCAGCAGCAGCCTCAGCTGGCCCAGCATATAGTCCCGGTCCAGCCGGTCCTTCCATATTGTTCTTGTCATCGCGGCCCGCTCCTCCCTGTGCTCGATTCGATCATTCCGTCACGATGCCGCGGACGAGCTCCGGCGCCTGCGCCGACGGCGCGATCTCGATCGCCGCGTTCAGGCGCTCCAGCACGTCGCCGACCTGCTCCGTCGCCGCATGGATCGTCGCAAGCGACTCGCCGGCCTGCACGGCGTCGCCGATTTTCTTGCGCAGCACGATGCCGACCGACAGGTCGATCTCCGACTCCTTGGTCGCCCGTCCGGCCCCGAGGATCATCGCCGCCGTGCCGATCGCATCCGCCGTCATGCCCGAGACGAAGCCGCTCTCGCGAGCCGGCAGCTCGATCCGGTACGGCGCTGCCGGCAGCAGGTCCGGATCGTCGACGACGGCGGGGTCGCCGCCCTGGTTGGCGATGAATTCCTTGAACTTGTCCAGCGCCTTGCCGCTCGCGAGCAGCTCCTTGAGCAGCGCCTCCGCCTCCTCGATGGAGCCGGCGGCTCCGCCGAGATAGACCATCTGGCTGCCGAGCGCGAGGCAGAGCTCCCGCAGGTCGTCCGGCCCTTCGCCGCGCAGCGTGTCGATCGCCTCCCTCACCTCGAGCGCGTTGCCGATCGCAAGCCCGAGCGGCTGGCTCATGTCCGAGATGACGGCCATCGTCTTGCGGCCGACCTGGTTGCCGATGGCGACCATCGCCGCGGCCAGGCGGCGTGCGTCCTGCTCGTCCTTCATGAACGCGCCGGCGCCGGTCTTCACGTCCAGCACGATCGCGTCTGCGCCGGCGGCGATCTTCTTGCTCATGATCGAGCTGGCGATGAGCGGGATCGACTCGATGGTGGCGGTGACGTCCCGCAGCGCGTACAGCTTTTTGTCGGCGGGGGTCAGGTTGCCGCTCTGGCCGATGACGGCGATCGACGACTCGTTGACGCGGCGGGCGAACTCCTCGCGCGTCAGCTCCACATGGAAGCCGGGGATGGCCTCCAGCTTGTCGATCGTGCCGCCGGTATGGCCGAGGCCGCGTCCGGACATTTTAGCTACGGGCACGCCCGCCGCGGCGACGAGCGGAGCGAGCACGAGCGTCGTCGTATCGCCGACTCCGCCGGTCGAATGCTTGTCCACCTTGACGCCTTCGATGTCCGACAGGTCGATCGTCTCGCCCGATTCCACCATCGCCATCGTCAGATCGGCCCGCTCGCGGTCGGTCATGTCGCGGAAAAAGACCGCCATCGCCCACGCGCTCACCTGGTAGTCCGGAATGCGGCCGTCCGTATAGCCTTCGACGATGAAGCGGATCTCCTCCGTCGTCAGCTCCCCGCCGTCTCTTTTCTTCTCGATCAGCTCGACCATTCTCACGGGCGTTCCCCCTTCTTTAACCTCATGTCTATTTCATGCCGTAAAATATCGTATCATAAGCTGAGATTCAGTCAGAAATCCTTGTCTGCACAACGATTGAAGCGGAGGCCCGTCTTCATTAATGCCATAAAACAAAACGGCCAAGCCCCGCTGTCGATTCATGTCATTAAAGAACGAATCGCCTGCCGGGCCGAGAAGCGCTCTAGAGCCCCGCCGCCGTCTCCAGCGCCGCCACCATCATGTCGTTGAACGTCGACTGGCGCTCCTCGGCGGTCGTCTCCTCGCCGGTCAGCAGATGATCGCTCACCGTCAGCACCGTAAGCGCCTGCGCGCCGTGGCGGGCCGCGATCGTATACAGCGCCGTCGTCTCCATCTCCACGCCGAGCACGCCGTGGTCCATGAGCCGCTGCACGGCCGTCGTATCTTCCTTGTAGAACACGTCGGTGCTGTAGACGTTGCCGACATGCACGTTCATGCCGGCCGCGGTCGCATGCTCGTAGGCGGACTTCAGCAGGCCGAAGCTGGCGATCGGCGCGAAGTCGTAGCCGAGGAACTGGTTGCGGTTCATGCTGGAATCGGTGCAGCTCGCCTGGGCAAGGATGACGTCGCGCACCCGCACGTCCCGCTGCATCGCGCCGCAGGTGCCGACGCGGATCAGGTTGCGCACGCCGTAGCTGCGGATGAGCTCGTTCGCGTAGATGCTGATCGACGGCAAGCCCATGCCCGAGCCCTGCACGGAAATCCGCTTGCCTTTGTAGGTTCCCGTGTAGCCGAGCATGCCCCGCACTTCATTGTACAGCTCGATCTCGCTGAGGTAGGTCTCGGCGATATATTTGGCGCGCAGCGGATCGCCCGGCAGCAGCACCGTCTCGGCGACTTGTCCTTCTTTGGCTCCGATATGGACGCTCATGAAGTCATCTCCTGTTCGTAGAGGGAATGTAGGTGAATAGGAACGGGTCCGATTCGGATCGAGATCAGCGCAGCTCTCCGAGGAAGCTCGTGCCGTGCTCGGGCGCGGCGACGCCGAAATTGTCCGCAACGGTCGCGCCGACATCGGCGAACGTGAGGCGCAGCGGAAGCTCGCGTCCGGCCTCGAAGCGAGGCGAATAGACGAGCAGCGGCACGTACTCGCGCGTATGGTCGGTGCCGGTGTAGGTCGGATCGTTGCCGTGGTCCGCTGTCACGATGAGCAGATCGTCGGCGGTCAGCCGCTCCAGCACCGCCGGCAGCTGGGCGTCGAACGCCTCCAGCGCCTGCGCGTAGCCCGCCGGGTCGCGGCGATGGCCGTACAGCGCGTCGAAGTCGACCAGATTGAGGAAGCTGATGCCGGAGAAATCCTCCGCGCACACTTCCGTCAGCCGCTCCATGCCTTCGTCGTTGGAAGCGGTGCGGATGCTGCGCGTGACGCCCTCGCCGTCGAAAATGTCGGAGATCTTGCCGATCGCCACGACTTCCCGTCCGGCCTCCTGGAGCGTGTTCATGACGGTCGGCTGGAACGGCTTGAGCGCGTAGTCATGGCGTCCGGCCGTCCGCTTGAACGTGCCCGGCCCGCCGACGAACGGGCGGGCGATGATCCGTCCGAGCATGTACGGATCGTCGAGCGTGATCTCGCGGCAGAACTCGCAGATCGCGTACAGCTCCGGCAGCGGCACGATCTCCTCATGCGCGGCGATCTGCAGCACGGAGTCGGCGGAGGTATAGACGATCAGCGCTCCGGTGCGCATATGCTCCTCGCCGAGCTCGTCGATGATCTCGGTGCCGCTGGCCGCCTTGTTGCCGATCACCTTGCGCCCCGTATGGGCCTCGATGCGGTCGATCAGCTCCTGCGGGAACCCGTGCTCGAAGACGCGGAACGGCGTGTCGATGCGCAGGCCCATCATTTCCCAGTGGCCCGTCATCGTATCTTTGCCGCTCGACGCCTCCTGCATCCTTCCATAAAAGGCGAGCGGCTCGTCCGCCGGCTCGATGCCCGCGAACGGGCGGATATTGGCGAGGCCGAGGCTGCCCATGACGGGCATCCGCAGTCCTCCCTGCGCCTCGGCGATATGGCCGAGCGTATCGGCGCCGACATCGCCGAACGAGGCCGCATCATGCGCCTCGCCGATGCCGACGGAATCCATCACGATGATATGGATGCGTTTGAACATGACATCAAGTCCTTTCCTGGTCCTTCCTGCTGCTCTATCATAGCGGAACCGCCGCCGCGCGGGCAACCTTGCCCATGCCAAGACAAACAGCCGAAAAACCGAGGTTTTCCGGCTGCTGCAAAGGCCAGCGGTCAGTAGGGGCTTTCCGAACGGCCGCCTTCCATGATCTTGACGCCGGAGCTGGCGCCGATCCGCGTCGCGCCGGCCGCCACCATGCGCTCCATGTCCTCCAGGCTGCGCACGCCGCCCGAGGCCTTGACCCCGATGTCGGGGCCGACCGTACGGCGCATGAGCGCGATGTCCTCGGCCGTCGCGCCGCCGGTCGAGAAGCCGGTCGACGTCTTGACGAAGTCGGCTCCCGCCCGCACGGAGCATTCGCAAGCGCGCACCTTCTCCTCGTCGCTGAGCAGGCAGGTCTCGATGATCACCTTGACGATCGCCTTGCCCGCGGCCGCCTCCACGACGGCGCGGATGTCCGCCTCGACGTCGGCATCGCGGCCGTCCTTGAGCGCGCCGATGTTGATGACCATATCGATCTCGCCGGCGCCGGAAGCGATCGCGTCCGCCGCCTCGAACGCCTTGACGGCGCTCGTCGTCGCGCCGAGCGGGAAGCCGATGACGGTGCATACCTTCACTTCGGTGCCCGCGAGCGCCTCGGCGGCCGTCCGCACCCAGGTCGGATTGACGCAGACGGAGGCGAAGCCGTATTGGCGAGCTTCCTCGATCAGCTTGCCGATCTCCGGCGCGGTCGCATCCGCGCGCAGCAGCGTATGGTCGATCATTGCAGCGAGTTGTCCCTGTTGCATGTCCATATCCACCCCATTCTTGAACTGCCTCCATCATAGCATCGGTCTGAACAAATGTACAAGCCGCTTCAATCATATGTTCAGTCCGTCGGGACACGACGGGCTCTCCGTCTATCCCTGCCCAAATCGCCGGGAAATCAGACCCGCTGCTGCCGCTGCGTAAAAAAACGGGCGGCCGTCCGGTTGCCCGGTCGACCGCCCGCCATCCTCAATCCGCCTCGCCGCCCGCTTCTCCCACCGCCAGCTGGCGGATCAGCAGCACGGCCGCATGCTTGCGCGCGTCGGCCGTGCCGATGCGCAGCCCGAGCGCAGCGTCCTCCCCCGTCCCCCTCGCCGCTCCCGGCGCAGCCGAAAAGCGGATGACCGCCCCGTCCAGATCCTCCCGGATCTCCTCGATGAGCCGGCCCTCCTCGACCAGCGCGTCAAGCCGCTGCTTCTCCTCCGCATAGGCTTCATACGCGCTCATGACGGGCTTCCTCCGATCGGAACCGCCGGCAGCGCCAGGCTCCCGCCGAGCCCGAAGCGGCTTCTCTTCAAGTAACGGCCGCTGCCCGCCTGCCCGACGAACTGCTTGTCGCGCACGACGAACTCGCCGCGCACGAGCACGGACACCGGCTCGCCCTGCACCTCCATGCCCTCGAACGCGCTGTAGTCGACGCGCAGATGATGGTCGCGCGCCGACAGCGTCCGCGTCGCCGACGGGTCGAACAGCACGAGGTCGGCGTCGCTGCCGACCGCGATCGTGCCTTTGCGCGGGAACAGCCCGAACAGCTTGGCGGCGTTCGTCGCCGACAGCTCGACGAACCGCTGCAGGTCGATCCGGCCTTTGGCCACGCCTTCGGAGAACAGCAGGCTGAAGCGGTCCTCGATCGTCGGGCCGCCGTTCGGAATTTTGGAGAAGTCGCCGCGGCCGAGCTCCTTTTGCCCCTTGAAATGAAAGGAGCACTGATCCGAGCCGAGCGCCTGCAGCGTGCCGGACGACAACGCGTTCCAAAGCGCCGTCTGATGCCAGGCCTCGCGCAGCGGCGGCGACCAGACGTATTTGGCGCCCTCGAAATCCGGACGCTCGAGCGCGGAGATGTCGAGCGTCAAGTACTGCGGGCAGGTCTCGCCATAGACGCGCAGTCCGCGCGCCCGCGCGGCGGCGATGCGCTCGACCGCTTCGGCGCAGGTGACATGCACGACATAAAGCGGCGCTCCGGCCAGGCCGGCGAGCTCGGCGGCCCGCCCGGTCGCCTCGCCCTCGAGCTGCGGCGGACGCGTGAGCGCATGCCAGATCGGCTCGGTGTCGCCCCGCTCCAGCGCCTCGCTGACGAGCCGCTCGATGACGTCGCCGTTCTCGGCATGCACCATGACGAGCGCGCCTTCTTCGCGGGCGAGCTGCAGCGTCCGGTACAGCGTGCCGTCGTCCGCCTGGAACACGTTTTTGTACGCCATGAACACCTTGAGCGACGTAATGCCCTCGCGCTCGATCAGCTCCGGCAGCTCTGCCAGAGCCTGCTCGCCGGCATCCGCGACCATCAGATGGAAGCCGTAGTCGATGACCGCCTTGCCCTCGGCCTTGGCATGCCAGGCGGCGACCGCATCGCCGAGCGGCCGTCCGCGCTCGGTCAGGCAGAAGTCGAGGATCGTCGTCGTGCCGCCGAACGCCGCGGCGATCGTGCCGCTCTCGAAATCATCCGCCGTCACCGTGCCGCCGAACGGCATGTCGAGATGCGTATGCGGGTCGATGCCGCCGGGAAAGACGTACAGCCCGGCGGCGTCGACCGTCTCGGCGCCCGTCGCGTCGAGCGAGCGGCCGATCGCCGCGATGACGCCGTCCTCGATGCGGATGTCCGCGACGCTGACGGAGCCGGCCGTCACGACCGTGCCGCCTTGTATGATCCGTGCTTTTTTCATCCTTCCACCGCCTCCGCTCGTATGGATTCGCGGTCCAGCCGCGCCAGCGCCCGCTGACGCTCGTTCCACGTCAATGACGGCGCTGCCGGCGGCAGCTCGACCATCTCGATCGCGCCGTCCACCGGGCAGACGATCGAGCACAGATTGCAGCCGACGCAGTCGTCCTCGCGCACCTGCAGGTACGGCTTGCCGCCGGCGCCGTTCAGCATGTCGATGCATTGATGCGACGTGTCCTCGCAGGCGATATGGCATTTGTTGCAGTTGATGCAGGTATCCTGGCGGATGCGCGCGACGACGCGGTAGTTCAGGTCGAGGTCGCCCCAGTTCGTGTAGCGGGCCACGCTCTGCCCGGTCAGCTCGGCGACGGAGGCCAGTCCTTTGCGGTCGAGATAGCGGCTCAGCCCGTCGACCATCTCGCCGACGATGCGGAAGCCGTGATGCATCGCCGCCGTGCACACCTGCACGCCCGCCGCGCCCATGAGCAGGAACTCCGCCGCGTCCTGCCACGACGAGATGCCGCCGATGCCCGAGATCGGCACGCCTACGAGCGGATCGCGCGCGCATTCGGCGACCATGCTGAGGGCGATCGGCTTGACCGCCGGACCGCAGTAGCCGCCGTGCGCGCCTTTGCCGCCGACATGGGGGACCGTGTTCCACGTCTCCAGATCGACGCCGGCGAGGCTGTTGATCGTATTGATGAGGCTGACCGCGTCCGCGCCTCCGAGCACGGCGTGGCGGGCGGTGACGGTGATGTCGGTGATGTTCGGCGTCAGCTTGACGATGACCGGCGTGCGCGCCGCCTCCTTGGCCCACATCGTCTGCTTCTCGACGAGATCCGGCTGCTGGCCGGAAGCCGCGCCCATGCCGCGCTCGGCCATGCCGTGCGGGCAGCCGAAGTTCAGCTCCAGCCCGTCGACGCCGGCGTCCTCGACGCGCTTCACGATCTCATGCCACTTCTCCCGCTTCGGCTCGACCATGAGCGAGGCGACGAGCGCCCGGTCGGGAAACAGCCGCTTCGTCTCGCGGATCTCCCGCAGGTTCACCTCCAGCGGCCGGTCGGAGATGAGCTCGATGTTGTTGAAGCCGGCGACGCGCTTGCCGCCGAAATGGACGGCCGCGAAGCGCGACGACGTATTGATGATCGGCTCGCCGAGCGTCTTCCAGACGGCTCCGCCCCAGCCGGCCTCGAACGCCCGCTGCACCTGGTAGCCGGTGTTCGTCGGCGGCGCGGAGGCGAGCCAGAACGGATTGGGCGAGCGTATGCCCGCCAGCGAGATGGACAGATCGGCCATCGTAGTCGACCTCCTTTTCGGTTAGATTCGGCCGGCGGACCCGGCATGGCGCGAAGGGACGGCGACAGCCGGAGCGCGGCGGCGCGAGGCGAAGTCCGGCCCGAGCCAGGCGGCCGCGATCGCGGCGGCGGCCCGCTTGCCCTGCTCCGCCGCCGAGACGACCGTCGCCTCGCCCGCTCCGGTGCCGTGCAGGATGTCGCCGGCCGCATAAATGCGCGGATCGGACGTCAGGCCGGTGCGCGGATCGGCCTCCGGCACGCCTGCTCGATGCGCGATGCCGAGCTGTTCGGCCAGCGTCGCGAGGCGCTCCTGCCCCGTCGCCAGCACGACGGCGTCCGCCTCCAGCAAAAAGGCGGAATCCGGCACGGGCGATGTCAGCCGGCGGCCGTCGGACCCGACGCGTCCGTCAGGCTGCAGCCGCATGCATTCGAGCCCGGCGGCCTTGCCGTCCGGCCCGGCGACGATGCGCAGCGGCTGGGTCAGCCAGACGAAGCCGACGCCCTCCTGCTTGGCAAACTCGTATTCGAACGGGTAGGCGGTCATTTCCGCCGCCGTGCGGCGGTAGACGATCTTCACCTCCGCCGCGCCGAGCCGCACGGCGCAGGTCGCCGCGTCGATCGCCGTATTTCCGGCGCCGATGACCGCGACCCGCGCGCCGGCGAGCGCGGACGGCATGCGTCCGGCCTTCGTCGCCTCGACGAGCCGGATCGCGTCGTAGACGCCCTCCAGCCGCTCGCCCTCGAGCCCGAGCGGCGGCACGTAGCCCATGCCCGCCGCCAGCACGAGCACGTCATGGCGGCCGCGCAGCTCCTCGACGCTCAGCGAGCTGCCGACTCGCACGCCGGTATGGAAGCGGACGCCGAGCTCCTCGACCTGCCGCACCTCCCAGTCGGGCACATGCGTCGGCAGGCGGAAGCTGACGATGCCGCTGCTGTCGAGTCCGCCCGCCACCTGGCGGGCCTCGTAGACGTCGACGTCGAAGCCGAAGCGGGCCAGCTCCCGCGCCGCCGAAAGGCCGGCCGGTCCGCTGCCGATGACGCCCGCGCTCACGCCGGCCGGCTCGCCGGGCGCGAACAGCCGCAGCCCGGCGCTCGCCGCATAGTCGGTCGCATGGCGCTGCAGCCTGCCGATCGCGATCGGCGCGGACGAGCCGTTCAGCACGCATGCGCCCTCGCAGAGCAGCTCCGTCGGACAGACGCGCGCGCAGCTCGCGCCGACCGGATTCGCGTCCATGATCGCATGCGCCGCGCCTTCGGGATTGCCGGTGGCGATCCGCTTGATGAACGACGGGATGTCGATCGACGTCGGGCAGGCCTTGATGCAGGGCGCGTCATAACAGTAGAGGCAGCGGTTCGACTCCTCGGCGGCGGCCGCTCGCGTCAGCGGCGGCACCAGCTCGCGGAACGGCTCCGGCACGGCCGGATCGCCGAACGCCGCGCTCAGGCGGATGTCATCGACCATGATCCATCGCTCCTTTCCGACCCGCTCGGCGAGGCCAGCCTTTTCAGCGTACGGTACAGCAGCTCCACGCCCAGGCCGATATCCTCGGCGGAGGAGAATTCCCGCGGATTATGGCTGATGCCGTCCCGCGAGCGGACGAAGATCATGGCGTACGGGCAGACGTAGGACAGCGCCAGCGCGTCGTGGAACGGCCCGCTCATCAGCTCGGGCAGCTCCAGCCCCATGTCGGACGCCTCCGCGCGGACCGCCGCCATCAGCTCGGGGCCGCATGCCCGCGGCGGACTGTCGGTATCGACCTTGACCGCATAGGCGAGGCCGTTGTCGGCCGCCGTCTCGGCGATCAGCCGGCGCAGCTCCGCCTCCAGCCGGCCGCGCCGCTCCATGTCGATGTCCCGCAGGTCGACGGTGAAGCGGACGCGTTCGGGGATGATGTTGCGCGAGGCGGGAAACAGCTGCAGCGTGCCGACCGTGCCGACCGCGGGCGTGCCCGCCTCGGCGCGCACGAGCCGCTGGAAGCCGCTGATGATCGACGCGGCGCCGGCGAGCGCGTCGCGGCGCATCGCCATCGGCACCGAGCCGGCATGGCCGGCGAAGCCTTCGAGCTCGACCGTCAGCCAGAGCGGACCGCTGATCGCGGTCACGAGGCCGACGGCCGCTCCCGCCGCCTCGAGCACGGGTCCCTGCTCGATATGCAGCTCCAGATAGGCGGCGATCGCGCCGTCCGGATAACGGGCCTCGTCGAGCCGGGACGGATCGCCGCCAAAGGCGGCCAGCGCCTCGCGGCGCGTCACGCCGTCCAGGTCGGCGCGCTCCAGCTCGCCCGGCTCCAGCCGGCCGGACATGGCCCGCGAGCCGAAGATGCCTTTGTCGAACCGGCAGCCTTCCTCGTCAGAAAAAGCGACCACCTCGATCGGGAGCGCGGGAGCGAAGCCTTGGGCGGCGAGCGCATGCGCCGCCTCGATCGCGCCAAGCACGCCGACGATGCCGTCGTACGTCCCCGCATACGGCTGCGTGTCGAGATGGGAGCCGAGCATGAGCACAGGCCCGGCCGCTCCGTCCGCGGCCTCCAGCCGGCCGATCAGGTTGCCCGCCGCGTCCATTCGCACGCTCAAGCCGGCTTCCTCCATCCAGCCTCTCGCCATGTCGGCCGCCTGACGGTCGAGCGGCGTCATCGCCAGCCGGCTGACGCCGGTCTCGCTGATGCGTCCGAGCTCGGCCAGCTGGCCGAGCCGCCGCATGACCCGTTCGTTCGATGTCGTGCAGGATCGTATCATCGCTCTCCTCCTTTTTTGAACTCACTGAACTGGGATTTGCGAGAGGTCTCGTGTTAGGATACATGACGTATCATACTTAATTTTCTGAATTTTTTGAATCATTATTTTCGAAACGGCTCTTTTGATGTAAGCTTAACAGACACGAACGATGCGGATCGCCGCGCCTGATCGCGGCTGCGGCCGGCATCGAAGAACGGGAGGATAAGTCCATGAGGGATGGCGAAGCAACTCGCCTGTCGATCGAGGAGCAAGCCGGCGCCGAGCCCGAGCGGGGCGTGACCGTCCGGGAGACGCTGTCGACGCGGCCGTTCGACGGAGCGCGGCTTGAAGCCGGACGCGCGGGACTCGGACGGCGCATCCGCTGGGTGCATGTGCTGGAGGCCGCGGAGGCGGCGGAGCTGCTGCATGGAGGCGAGATGGTGCTGACGACCGGTCTCGGCTTCGGCTCCGACGAGCTGCGGCAGACGCAGTTCCTCACCCGCCTGCTCGAGCGCGGCGTCAGCTGCGTCTGCCTCGAGCTCGGCTCCCGCCTGCGCGAGCTTCCGCGCGGCTGGCGGCAGCTCGCCGAGGAGGCGGCGACGCCTCTCATCGTCTTTCCGCGGACCGTAAGGTATGTCGACATCACCCAGGAGCTCCATTCGCTCATCCTCCAGCGCCGGCAGGCCCTCTCTCCCGCCGCCCGCGCCGACCCCGAGGCGGCGCTGCTGCGACGCGCCCTGCGCGGCCCGGAAGCCGGCTCCGCGGACGGACTCGCCCATCCGCTCGAAGGGCTGGTGTGGCGGGCGGCGGCGGCCGAATGGGACTCCGCTCCGGCCGCCGCCGCAGCCGCCGATGAGCTGCGCCGCAGGCTGCGCGCCGCGGGCTTCGTTTGCCTCGCGGAAGCGCGCGGCCCGCGGCTGCTCGCCGTCGCCGGCCAGTCGGCGCGCTCCGCCGCGGGCGAACGGCTGGAGCGGACGCTGCGCGCCGCGCTGTCGGCCGTGCCCGGCGGCTGCGCCGGCGCCAGCTCGCGCTTCGCCGGGGCGGTCGGCGCGGAGGAAGCGCGCCGCGAGGCCGAGGAGGCGCTGCGGCTGTGCCTGCTCCGGCAGCCGCAGCCAGCCGCGGCGCGTTCCGCCGGAGGCGGCGGTCCGGCGACGGGCGGAGCTGCTGGCGGTCGGGCGACGGCGGGCGAAGCGGCGGGCGGAGCTGCTGGCCCGTATGCGTGCGAAGACGCAGGAGAGCTGCTCTGCTACGAGCAGCTCGGCGTGCTGCAGCTGCTGCCCGCGCTCGACGACGGGAGGCGGCTGCAGGCGTACGTCGCCCGGCATCTCGGTCCTCTTCTCGAGGCGGACCGGCTGCGCGGTGGCGAGCTGCTGCGAACGCTCCAGGTGTTCCTCGACGCCGACGGCTCCAAGCAGGAGGCGGCCAGGCGGCTCTATGTCGCCCGCCAGTCGCTGTACTATCGGCTCGAGCGGATCGAGGAGCTGATCGGTCCCGTCTGGCTCGATCCCGAGCGCCGGCTCGCCGCCGAGCTTGCCCTGCGCGCCTACCGGCTGCTGCATCCCGGCGGGCTTGCCGGAGACGCGGCCCGCTAGCGCGAGCGACTGCCGCATCGGATGCGGATGCGGATTTGCTATGATGGCGCTGCCAGATCGGATGCGGGCAGCCGTCGAAAATGGCTTGATGCGTCATCGGTTCGTCCGGACTGGCACCACCAGGGAGTCGAGAGTTCCTTCGCCCGCGTAAACCCGGCGCATCGGCTCCACCAGGGAGTCGATAGTTCCTTGGTTCGCGGAAACCCGGCGTACCGGCTCCACCAGGGAGTCGAGAGTTCCTTGGTTCGCAGAAACCCGGCCCGACGGCCCCACCAGGGAGTCGAGAGTTCCTTCGCCCGCGTAAATCCGGCGCATCGGCTCCACCAGGGATTCAATAGTTCCTTCGCACGCGTAAACACGCTGCATTGGCTCCACCAGGGAGTCGAGAGTTCCTTGGTTCACGGAAACCCGGCGCATCAGCTCGACCAGGGAGTCGAGAGTTCCTTGGTTCGCAGAAACCCGGCCCGACGGCCCCACCAGGGAGTCGAAAGTTCCCTGGTTTACGGAAACCCGACGCATCAGCTCTACCAGGGAGTCGAGAGTTCCTTGGTTCGCGGAAACCCGGCGCATCGGCTCCACCAGGGAGTCGAGAGTTCCTTGGTTCGCGGAAACACGGCGAATCAGCTTCACCAGGGAGTCGAGAGTTCCTTGGTTCGCAGAAACCCGGCCCGACGGCCCCACCAGGGAGTCGAAAGTTCCCTAGTTTACGGAAACCCGTCGCATCGGCTCGACCAGGGAGTCGAGAGTTCCTTGGTTCGCAGAAACCCGGCCCGACGGCCCCACCAGGGAGTCGAAAGTTCCCTAGTTTACGGAAACCCGTCGCATCGGCTCCACCAGGGAGTCGAGAGTTCCTTGGTTCACGGAAACCCGGCGCATCAGCTCAACCAGGGAGTCGAGAGTTCCTTCGCACGCGGAAACCCGGCGCATCGGCTCCACCAGGGAGTCGAGAGTTCCTTCGCACGCGGAAACCCGGCGCATCAGCTCGACCAGAGAATCGAGAGTTCCTTGGTTCGCGGAAACCCGGCGCACCGGCTCGAATCCTCCTCCTATCGAGCGAGCGGCAGCAGCGACTCCAGCAGCGCCGTCTGCAGAAACGCCATGTCCTCGTCTGTGGACGACAGCGGCGGCGCAATCGTGAGCACATTGGCCATGCCGGCGACGGTGTCGCCGTTTTTGCCGATGATGAGCCCCGCTTCCCGGCAGCGGTCGAGCACGGCCTGCACCACTGCCGCGCCGAGCGGCTCGCGGCTGGACCGGTCCGCCACCAGCTCGATGCCGGCCATCAGCCCGAAGCCGCGGATGTCGCCGACCTGCGGATGCGAGGCGAGCTCCGCGCGCAAGTCGCCGAGCAGCTTCGCGCCGAGCTCCGCCGCCCGCTGCGGCAGCCGCTCGCGCTCCAGCAGCTTCAGATTGGCGAGCGCCAGCGCGCACGCGGCGGGATTGCCGCCGAACGTATTGATGTGGCGCAGATGCGCCAGCGCGCCGGTGCGCCGGAACGCCTCGTGCAGCTCGCGCTTCACCGCCGTCGCGGCGAGCGGCAGGTAGCCGCTCGTCAGTCCTTTGGCCATCGTCACGATGTCGGGCGAGACGCCGTAGTTGTGATGGCCGAACTTGCGGCCGGAGCGGCCGAAGCCGCAGATCACCTCGTCGACGATGAGCAGGACGCCGCGCTCCGTGCAGATGCGCCGCACCTCCTGCATATAAAGCGGGTCGGGCACGATGACCCCCCCGCCCGTAATTACGGGCTCGAGAATGACGCCCGCGACCGTCTCCTCGCCTTCCCAGACGATGCGCTCCTCGATCTCCCGCGCGCACAGCAGCTGGAACGCCTCGGCCGTCATCCCCTCCGGCCTGCGGTAGCTGTCCGGCGGCCGCACATGCAGGAAGCCCGGAGCGAGCGGCTCGTAGCCGAGCTTGCGCATCGCCTGGCCGGTCGCGGCAAGCGCGCCGAGCGAGTTGCCGTGATAGCCCCGGTAGCGCGCGACGAATTTCGTCCGCAACGGGTTGCCGCTTTGCAGATGGTATTGGCGGGCGATCTTGAACGCGACCTCGTTCGCCTCGGAGCCGCTGTTGGAGAAAAAGACGACGTAATCGCCCTCCAGCCACTCGCCGAGCTGCTCGGCCAGCTCGATCGCGGGCAGATGGGACTGGGTCAGCGGATAATAGGGAAGCCGCTCCAGCTGCCGCGCCGCCGCGTCCGCGAGCTCCTTGCGTCCATAACCGGCGTTGACGCACCAGAGGCCGGACATGCCGTCGAGGTAGCGTCGGCCGTCCTCGGCGGTCACCCAGGAGCCCTGCCCTTCCACGATGACGAGCGGCCGGTCGGCCGCCCGGTACGGGCGCATGCCATGCCACAACTGTCCGCGCCGCTGCACGGCCGGCGCCCCCGCTTGGGCTGGGGCTGCTTCTGCAGGAGCCTCTGCCGTTTCTGCCAATGCCTCCGCAGCAGCTGCCGCTCCTGCCAGCCCGTCTGCAGCTCCTGCCGCCCCGTCTGCCGCTCCTGCCAGCCCGTCTGCATCTCCTGCCAGCCCGTCTGCATCTCCTGCCAGCCCGTCTGCAGCTCTTGCCGCCCCGTGTGCCGCTCCTGCCAGCCCATCTCCAGCACCTGCCAGCCCGTCTGCATCTCCTGCCAGCCCGTCTGCATCTCCTGCCACCCCATCTGCCGCTCCTGCCAGCCCAGCAGCCGTTCCTTCCAGATCGTCTGCATCTCCTGCCAGCCTATCTGCATCTCCTGCCAGCCCTTCTGCCGCCCCTGCCAATCCTGCCGTTCCGGCCGAGACGGGAACGCCCTCCGCATCCGATGAGCCGATGCCTTGCTGGACCATGCCGTTTCAGCTCCTTGTCGGCCACACGCCGTCAGTAGCGGGCGGTGACCATCTTTTTTCGCGTGTAGAACTCGACTCCGTCCCGCCCGTTCGCATGCAGGTCGCCGTAGAACGAGCCTTTCCAGCCGCTGAACGGGAAAAACGCCATCGGCGCCGGAACGCCGATGTTGATGCCGAGCATGCCCGCGTCGATCTCCTCGCGAAAGCGGCGCACGGCGCGGGCGCTGTCCGTATAGAGGCAAGCGCCGTTGGCGAACGGCGAGCGGTTGGCGAGCTCGATGCCCTCCTCCAGCCCGCCGATCTCCGCCACGCACAGCACGGGGGCGAACAGCTCCTCCTGCCAGACGGCCATCTCCTCCTGCACCTTGACGACGATCGTCGGGCCGAGGAACGAGCCGCTGCCCGGCGGCGCCGGATCGAGCCGGCCGTCGCGCAGCAGCTCCGCGCCGCCTCGCAGCGCCTGCTCCAGCAGCGCCAGCGCGCGGTCGCGGCTCTCGCAGCGGATCATCGGCGTGGCGATGCCGGCCGGGCCGCCTCCCTCTGCGGGACGCATCGCATCCGCCTGCTCCAGCAGCAGCCGCAAAAACTCCGGCGCCGCGCCGCGTTCGACGCAGACGACGGCGCAGGCCATGCAGCGCTGGCCGGCGGAGCCGAACGCGGCCGCGGCGACCTGGCGGGCGGCGGCGGGCAGATCGGCGTCCGCCAGCACGAGGCTGAAGTTTTTGGCGCCGGCCAGCGCCTGCACCCGCTTGCCCTCCGCCGCGCCGCGCCGATAGACGGCCGCGGCCGCCGGCTGCGAGCCGACGAAGCTGACGGCGGCGATGCCGGGATGCGCCAGCAGCGCGTCGACCGCCTCGCGCGCGCCGTGCACGATGCTGAGCACGCCGGGCGGGAAGCCCGCCTCCGCGAACAGCTCGGCGAGCCGGCAGGCGAGCAGCGGCGTCCGCTCCGACGGCTTGAGCACGAACGCGTTGCCGCAGGCGACCGCGAGCGGGAACATCCAGCACGGCACCATCATCGGAAAGTTGAACGGCGTAATGCCGCAGACGACGCCGAGCGGATAGCGGTACATCCCCGACTCCAAGCCCGAGGCGATGTCCGGCAGCTGGCTGCCCATGAGCAGCGTCGGCGCTCCGGCCGCGAACTCGACGCATTCGATGCCGCGCTGCACTTCGCCGAGCGCCTCCTCGCGGCTTTTGCCGTTTTCGGCGGCCAGCAGCTCCGCCAGCTCCTCTCTCCGCTCCGACAGCAGCGCCTGATAGCGGAACAGCAGCCTCGCCCGCGCCGGAACGGGCGTGCGGCTCCAGCCGCGGAACGCCTCCTGCGCCGCCGCGACGGCCCGCCCGACCTCGGCCGCGCCGCCGAGCGGGACGAGCGCCAGCACCTCGCCCGTCGCCGGATCGGCGACCGGCGCGAGCGCAGCTCCCTCGGGCGCTTCCTCCCAGCGGCCGCCGATCCAGTTCGCCAGCCGGCGCGGCGCGGGCGCTTCTTTCATTTCCAGCGTATCCTCCATGCGTCTACTCCCTTCTCCCATCTCGCTCTAGCTCTCCCGCCGCCAGGCGCCGGGCTAGAGCCGCGACAGCTCGCCGTACGTCTCCGGCCTCCGGTCGCGGTAGAACTGCCACGCCTCGCGCGCCTCGCGGATGACGCGCCGGTCGAGCACGCCGACGATCGCCTCGTCCCGGTCGCGGCTGCCCTCGGCGACGATCGCTCCGCGCGGATCGACCAGGTAGGACTGGCCGTAAAACTCGCCCATCCGCCACGGCGACTCGACGCCGACGCGGTTGATCGCGGCGACGTAATAGCCGTTGGCGACCGCATGCGCCGGCTGCTCCAGCTTCCACAAATATTCCGACGTGCCCGCGACCGTCGCCGACGGATTGAACACGATCTCCGCTCCGGCGAGTCCGAGCGCGCGCGCCCCTTCCGGGAAGTGGCGGTCGTAGCAGATGTACACGCCGACCTTGGCGTAGGCGGTATCGAATGTCGGATAGCCGAGATTGCCCGGCTTGAAGTAGAACTTTTCCCAGAAGCCATGCGCTCCCCCGCCGGCGCCGACATGCGGAATATGATGCTTGCGGTACTTGCCGAGATAGGCGCCGTCCGCGTCGATGACCGCCGCCGTGTTGTAGTACGAGGCGACGCCTTCGCGCTCGTAGACCGGGACGATCAGCACGACCTCCAGCTCCCGCGCCAGCTCCCGCATCGCCGAGACGGTCGGGCCATCCGGCACTTCTTCGGCGAACCCGTACCACCGGGACGACTGCTCCGCGCAGAAATAAGGACCGGCGAACAGCTCCTGCAGCCCGATGACCTTCGCTCCGCGCGATGCCGCCTCGCGGATGAGCCGCTCCTGCTTCTCGAGGCCGTGCCGCTTGTGCGCCGCGACGTCCTCGCCGCCGTCCAGGTCATGGCTCGCCTGGATAAGTCCGATGCTTACCGTATCCACTGCACATTCCCCCTTTCTGATCTACCGCCTGGCCGCAGCCCGCGAGCCGCTCGCCTGTCCTCCGCTCGCGGCCGGCCCGCTCCGGCGTCATTTCACGGCCATGTCGTAAATCTCCGTCGTATACGCCGCCCCGAGATCGGCCGCTTTGGAAATGACGCCGAACTGCAGCGCGATGTCCGCCGTCTGCTTGAACGCCGCCTCGTCGATCTTGCCGATGCCGGCCGGATCGAAGCCGTCCGGAGCGACCAGCTTGGCGACCTCCTGCATCATCTTGAGCTGATGATCGCGCGAGGTGCTGTCCGCCTCGGCCGCCTTCATGACGGCGTCGACGGCCGCCTCCGGCTGCTGGATCGCTTCCTGCCAGCCCTTGATCGAGGCGCGCACGAACTTGGCGGCCGCCTCCTTGTTGTCCGCCAGCCAATCGGCGTTGGCGAACAGATTGTCCTCCAGCATGGCGACGCCTTCTTCGTTCATGTCGATGACGTTCAGCTCCGACTCGGGGATGCCCTGCTCCAGCACGACCTGATATTCGTTGTACGTCATCGCCGAGGCGGCATCGAGCTCGCCGGCGAGGAACTGGTCCATCGTGAAGCCCTGCTTGGCGAACTGCACGTCCTTGGCCGGATCGAGCCCGAGCTTGTCGAACAGCGCCAGCAGCTCGAACTCGTTGCCGCCCATCCAGTTGCCGACCTTCTTACCCTTCAGGTCGGCTGCGGCGGCGATGCCGGCGCTCTTTTTGGACACGAGCACGAGCCCGCTTTTTTGATAGATCTGCGCGATCTCGACGAGCGGCAGTCCCTGCTCCTGATGGGCGAGCAGGCTCGCCACCCAGTCGACGCCGATGTCGGCCGCTCCGCTCGCCACCTGCTGCTCCGGCACGATGTCCGGCCCGCCCGGCAGGATGTCCACGTCCAGCCCTTCCTCCTTGTAATAGCCCTTCTCGAGCGCCATGTAGTAACCGGCAAACTGCGCCTGCGGCACCCACTTCAGCTGCAGGCCGATCTTCACGGCCGCCGCCCCGTCCGCCGCTCCGCCCGCCGCCGGCGTCTCCTGGCCGTTGCCGCATGCCGCCAGCGCGGCAGCCATCGCCAGCGCCGCTCCCGCCTTGGCCAGCGCGCCGCGCCGGCCTCTCCTCGTCATGCCCATCTTCATCCGCTCCCCCCGAATTGGTCTGCGCGTGCCGCCCGCTGCCGGCTGCGGACGGCCGTTCTCTCTGTCGCTAGCGCGCTTGCTTGGAATCGGCGCCGTCCGGCCGCCCGTGCAGCAGCCGCCGCTCCGCCAGCTGCAGCAGCCCGTACGAGGCGATGCCGGCCGCCGCCGCGACGGCGATGCACGCCCAGCCGAGCGGCATGCGCGCGATCTTGACCGAGTTGGACAGCAGGTAGCCGAGTCCCCGTGAGGCGAAAAAGAACTCGCTCACGATCGCGGCGATCAAGCTCGCCGCCGCGTTGATCTTGAGCGCGGTCAGCGTGTAGGGCAGGCTCGACGGCAGCCGCAGCTTGCGGAATTCCGCCGCCTTGGAAGCGCCGAGCGAGCGCATCAGGTCAAGCTCCGCCGGGCTCGGCGACGTCAGCCCGCGCCAGCTGCCGAGCGCCATCGGCGCCAGGCTCGCGACCGCGGCGACGCCGGCCCGCGAGGCGATGCCGTCGCCGAGCCACAGGCTGAACAGCGGCGCGAGCGCGACGATCGGCACCGCGCTGAGCGCGGCGGCGAGCAGCAGCGCGCCGCGGCCGAGCGCGGGCCGCAGGACGGCCGCCGCTGCGGCCAGCCAGCCGAGCAGCGAGCCTGCGGCGAGCCCGAGCCAGGCTTCCGCCAGCGTGACGCCGGCGGAGCGGAGCAGCAGCTCCGCGTTCGCGGCTGCCGCCGCCGCGATCGCCGACGGCAGCGGCAGCTGGTACGTGCGCAGGCCGAGCAGCGCGTGGAACAGCTCGGCCTGCCACAGCGCGAGGACGGCCAGCCCGGCCGCCAGCGGCAGCAGCAGCTCCGGCAGGCGGGAAGCGGCGCTCCGGCTGCCGAGCCGCCTTTTCGCTCGCGGCCGGGCCTGGCGGGACGGCGTCGGCGCCTCCGGGATCGCGGCCTCCAGCGCCGCCGCAGCCGCGGACACGCTCGCTCCGCTGCGGGTCGCGCTCTTCGGCTCGATATCCGCTCCAGGCGTCATGCGCCCGCCCCCTTTCCGGCGGCGGCCGGGCCGCTGCGCTGCCACGGAAGCAGCAGCCGCTCCAGCAGCGCGACCGCTCCGTAGGCGAGCAGGCCGAGCGCGGCCGAGAGCAGCACCGTGCACCAGAACAGATACGCATGCGACGGACCGTAATACAGATACCGCAGCATGAGCACGCCGATTCCATGCCGCGCGCCCATCAGCTCGACGAGGATCGCGCCGGTCACGGCGAGCGGCGCCGCCGTCTTCAGCCCCGTGAACAGCCCCGGCAGCGAGGCGGGCAGCAGCAGCGTCCGAAAGGCGAACCAGCGCCCGGCCGCCAGCACGCGCTGCAGCTCGCGGTCCTCGGGACGGATCGACTTCAGCCCGCGCAGCATTTGCAGCGCGACCGGGAAAAAGGCGATGTAGGCGGCGATCAGCAGCCGGGCCGTGCCCTCATCCCGAAAGATGCCGTACACGATCGGCGCCAGCCCGAGGATCGGGATCATCTGCGACGCTACCGCATAAGGAGCGGCGATCCGCTCGGCCGTGCGCGACGCTCCCATGAGCAGGGCGAGCGCCGCTCCGGCCAGCGCCCCCGCCAGAAAGCCTTTCGCGGCGCTGCCCAGCGTCGCCGCCGCTTCGGCGAGCAGCTTGCCGCCGTCTCTCGCCAGCGCCTCCGCGATCCGATGCGGATAGGGCAGCTTGGACTGGGCGAGCGGCACCTGCAGCCGCTCCAGCAGCAGCCACGAGCCGAGCTCCCACAGCAGCAGCGCCGCCGCTCCCCATAACGCGAGGTCCTTCCATCCTCCGGCCGCTCCCGCCCTCACGGCTCCGCCTCCTCGAACAGCTGGCGGATCGACGACGTGAGCCGGTGGAACTCCGGCTCGGCGCGCAGCGAGCCGACGCGCGGGCGCGGCAAGCCGACCTCCACCTCGGCGGACAGACGGCCCGGCCGCGCCGACAGCACGAACACCCGGTCGCTCAGGAACGCCGCCTCGGCGATGCTGTGCGTGACGAACACGACCGTGCAGCCGGTGCGGCTCCACAGGCCGAGCAGCTCCTCGCCGAGCCGCTCGCGCGTGAACTCGTCAAGCGCCGAGAACGGTTCGTCCATGAGCAGAATTTGCGGATCCGCGGCCAGCGCCCGGGCGATCGAGACGCGCTGCTGCATGCCGCCGCTCAGCTGGCGCGGACGCTTGCCCGCGAACGCTCCCAGCCCGACCAGCTCCAGCAGCTCCTCGGCACGCTCGCGGCGGCGCGCCCGCGGCATGCCGGCCAGCTCCAGCGGCAGCTCGACATTCCCTCTCACCGTCCTCCACTCGTACAGCGCCGGCGTCTGGAAGACGATGCCGAACTTGCGGGTCAGCCGCGCCTGCCGCGGCGTGCCGCCGGCGATGCCGACGCCGCCGCTCGTCGGCTCCAGCAGGTCCGCCATCATCCGCAGCAGCGTCGTCTTGCCGCAGCCGGACGGTCCGAGCAGGCTCACGAACTCGCCTTTGCGGATGCCGAGGCTGATCTCGCGGATCGCCGGCTCGGAGCCTCCGCCGTAATCCATGCCGACCCGGTCGACGACGATTTCTTGCTGGGCAGCATTTTGCGCCAAAGCTCCCATCCCCCTTCCGTTTCCGTGAAGCTTTCGCCGGAATGGTTCCATCGTAAGCGGGGGCGGTCCGCTTTTCATTAGACAGAACGGCCGATTCGCTTTTGACACAGTGTCTGAACGGTCGACAACGGATGGAAGGAAACGTTCCGCGGGGCCGGCAGCCTGGCCGCGACGGAAGCGCCGTGCGAAGGCTCCGTGTCGAGCGCTCGCTCGCCTTGCCGGATTCGGCGCGCTCCGGCTCGCCGCCGAGCCGTCTCCCTTCCCTTGCCCCGCTGGATCCGCTATACTGGACGAATAGAACATTCGTTCGAGGAGGAGTCGACCGCATGGCCCATCGCAAGCTCAAGCTGTCCCGTACGGAGGCCCGCCGCTTCCTGCTCGATTATCATGGCCTCGGACCGGAGCGGCGCTACGCCGGCAAGGCCGGCATCATGGACTACATCCGGCAGGCAGGCTGCATCCAGTTCGATCCGCTCGATCCGGCCGGCCGCAATGCCGAGCTCGTGCTGCAAGCCCGCGTGGAGCGCTTCGAGCCGTCGCAGCTCGACGAGCTGCTGTACGCGGACCGGCTGCTGGTCGACGGCATGGACAAGGTGATGAGCATCTATCCGACAGCCGACTGGCCGGCGTTCCGGAGAACGCGCGAGCGGGCCCGCAGCCGCTACGGCTCCATTCCCGAGGTCGCGGCTTTCGTGCCCGTCGTGCGCGAGGCGCTGGAGGCTCGCGGACCGCTGCTCTCGCGCGAGCTGGAGAGCGGCGTCAAGCTCGACTGGGCCTGGTCTCCGGCCCGCCAGGCCAAGGCGACGATGGAGAGCATGTATTTATGGGGAGAGCTCGTCATCGACCGCAAGCAGCGCAACCAGCGCGTCTACCAGCTGGCCGAGAAGCTTCTTCCCGAGGAGCTGCTGGACGCCCCGGACCCGCATCCCGCCGACGAGGATTACGCGCGCTGGCGGGTGCTGAGGCGGGTCGGAGGCGTCGGCCTGCTCTCGCCGCGCATGTCGGACGCCTGGGTCGGCACCTACTTTCTCAAGGCCGCCGAGCGTACGCGTTTCTTCCGCGAGCTGGCGGAGCAAGGCCGGCTCGTGGAGGTGGAGACGGAAGGACTGAGCGCTCCCCACTATGCGCGGACGGACGATCTGGAGCGCTGGCTCGATTCAGGCTCCGCCGAGCGCTGGTCCTCGCAGCCGGCGCGCACCTCCTTCCTCGCGCCTCTGGACAACGTGCTTTGGGACCGCCGCCTCATCCGCGAGCTGTTCGACTTCGCCTATATTTGGGAGGTGTACAAGCCGGCCGCGATCCGCCAGTTCGGCTATTACACGCTCCCGGTGCTCCAGGGCGAGGCGTTCGTCGCCCGCATGGAGCCGGGCCGCCTGCCGGGCGGCGAACGGGCTGTGCTCGGATGGTGGCCGGAGCCCGGCATGCGGCTGACGCGCGACAGCCAGCGCAGCCTGGCGCTCGCCTTCTCGGACTTCCGCGCCTACCTGGGCTGCGATCGGCTCGCCGTTTCCGAGCAGGCCGCCTCCGCCGAGCCGCGCCTGGAGCGGCTCGCCAACTCGCGGCCGCGCCGCGCCCGGGCTTAAGCCGATCCCCCCTCTTGTCGCGCGCTTCCTCGTCCCATGCCAAAAGAGGCGAAGCCGGAAACTCCGGCCTTGCCTCTTTTCGTGCTCTTTTTTGCGTATCTTCTCCCTAACTGAACGAACGCGTCGGCGCCCATGAGCCCTGCAGCTTGCGCACGAGGATGATCTGTCCCGCATGGTAGGCATCGTGGACCGCCAGGCTGTTCACCCAGGTCCCTGCCTCCGAGCCCTTGCCGATCCGCTTCTCGTACAGGCTGTCATCCTCCCACTCGCGGACGATCGCCCCGATGGCCGCATGCGCCTGCCCCAGCCTGCGCCGCGTTTCCTCCCATGACGCCTCCTCCGCGCCAATCCCCGCCGCATGGAACGTGTCCGTGTTGGTCACGCCGTCCGCGGCCGTGTCGCTCTCTCCGCGCCAAGCCCGCAGGAAAGCCTTCTTATAGAAAATCAGGTGATGGACCGTCTCGCGGATCGTGTTGGCCGCGGCTCCTTGCGGACGCCAATCCGCCTGCTCCTCCGTCACGCCTTCGAGCGCCGTCTGCAGCGGCGGCGACCAGTCCTCCTTGCTGTAAGCAAACTCCCAGGCTTTTTCCAACAGATTCGTCTTTTCCCGGTTCGAGCTCATGGTTCTTGTCTCCCTTCCTTGGCGACGCTATAATGGCGAAGAAGACGGTAACGATGAAATGGAAGTTGACTCGTTACCTTTTGCTGCTCTTACTATACCCGGGATCGACCTATTTGTAACCTTCTTTTTCATTTTAGATCGTTACCACTGGCAGCAGGAAAGGAAGTCGCATGATCTGGGAAGATTTTTTGAACAGCCTATGGCATGACTGGAGAGGCAGCGGAGCCAGCGAGGACCGTCTCGAGCACGCTGCTTGGAGGCAACGATTCTGGGCTAAGCACGGTTCGGACGATGCGCAGGCGCCCGAGCCTTCCCCGGCCGAGCTGTCCGAGCTGCGGCGGCTGCGGGACGAGCTGCGCCGCCTGACCTTCGCGATCGTAGACGCCCGTCGGGAGTCGCTGCCGCTGGCAGCGTCCGCGCTGGAGCCGCTCCAGGCGGCGCTGCGCGCAGCTCCTTTCCACTTGGAGCTGGAGCTCGAAGCGAGCGAGCGGCCGCTCGGGGAGGTCGGCTTCCGCCTGGAGCGCCGCCCGCTCGCTTCGGACTGGCAGGCGGTCCGCTGCCGCGTGGCGGCGGCATACGCCGACATGCTCGCGGCCGGCGGAGCGGAGAGGCTGCGCGTATGCGACAATCCGGACTGCAAGTGGATCTATTACGACGAGACGAAAAACCGCTCGAAGCGCTACTGCGACGACAAAGCCTGCGGCAATCTGCTCAAGGTGCGCCGCTTTCGCGAGCGGGCGCGCCAGCAGCCGAAAAATTGACAATATGGGAGATCGAATGAACATGAATTTGTCCCTGCATGTGATCGACGTGACCGATCCGGCCGCCTCGCAGGAGCTGCGAGAGCTGCAGACCAAGGCGTATCGGGAGGAAGCCAAACGGATCGGCTTCGACGCCATCCCCGGCATCGACGAGAGCCATGAGGAGCTGCTCGAATGTCCGGCCGAATTTTACGGCTGCGCGCTCGACGGCCGATTGGCCGGCGCCATCGCCGTCGAGACCGAGCAGGACGGCAGCCGGACGATATCGCGCCTCGTCGTGCATCCGGACTTTTTCCGGCGCGGCATCGGCCGCTTCCTGCTGCAGGAGGCGCTCGCGCGGCACGCCGGAGCGACGATCCACGTCTCGACGGGCGAGGCCAACGTCCCGGCCGTCGCTCTTTATCTGTCCTCCGGCTTCCGGCCCGACGGACGCTTCGAGCCGGCCCCCGGCCTCTGGATCGCCCGTTTCCGCCGCGAGCCGGACGCCGGCTGAACGCTGCAGCGGCTGACGACGAATCCCCCCGCGAGTACCGCCTAGCCAAACAAGCCGCCCCGCCATTCCGTGGAATGGCGGGGCGGCTTGTTGTCGATGCGCGCAGCGGCTACAGCAGCGATTCCGCTCCGTCGATGTAGATGTCGGTGCCCGTCACATGCGAGGCCAGATCGGAGGCTAGGTAGGTGACGAGATCGGCGACTTGGGCCGCCTTGCCGGGCTTGCCCGCCAGCGGATGCGAGCCCTCCGGATATTCGACCGGTATCTTGGCCTGCTCGGCTTCCTCCGTCCGTTCCGTGTTGTCGTCGATGTTCGTCTCGATCGCGCCCGGACAGACGGCGTTGACGCGGATCCGATGCGGAGCCAGCTCCAGCGCGGCCATCTTCATGAGCGCGACTTGGCCGGCCTTGGACGCGCTGTACGCGGTCGCGCCCGTGTTGTTGAAGATCCGGTTGCCGTTGATCGAGCTCGTGATGATGATGCTGCCGCCGGCCTGCTTCTTGAGATGCGGAACGGCATATTTGAGCGTGAGAAAGGTGCCGCGCAGGTTGATGCCGAGCGTCTGGTCCCAGTCCTCGACCTCCATGTCCTCCAGCGTCGTCCAGACGCCGTTGATGCCGGCATTGGCGAAGACGATATCGAGCCGGCCGAAGCGCTCGACGATCTCGTTGATGCCCTGCTCGACCGCCTTGGCGTCGCTGACATCCGTCGCCGCGACCCAGGCTTCCCCGCCCTCGCGCTCGATTTCCGCCTTGACCTTCTCCGCCTCCTCCGGCGTCCGGTCGAGGAAGCCGACCTTCGCGCCGCGGCGCGCCATATCCAGCGCGGACGCCCGGCCGATGCCGGAGCCGCCGCCGGTGACGATGGCGACCTTTCCTTCGAGAAGCTTGTCTGCATGCATGGCAATCACCCTTTCGAAAAAGTATCCCCACCGGAACCAGCATGGCCCCGATGCTTATAAAGGATACTTAATCGCGCGGCGTCAAGCTTGAAACGGCTGAATGCAGACCGGCTGCGAAACGGCATGCTTCTTGCCGGTATAGGCCAGCTTGCCGCTCTCGGCATCGACGGAGAAGATCGAGATGCCGTCCGTATCCTTGTTGGCCGCCAGCAGCCACCGTCCGCCCGGGAGCAGCGCGAAATGGCGCGGATGCCGGCCCTCGACGGAAATATGCTGGATCGGCTCCAGCATGCGGCCGCCGTTGCGGGCGGCAAACACGACAAGGCTGTCATGGCCGCGGTTGGAGCCGTAGACGAACCGCCCGTCCGCGGAGACGGCGACTTCGGCGCAGGTATTGTCCCCTTGCCAGCCGTCCGGAAGCGTCGGCACATGGCCGAGCTCCGCGAGCTCGCCGGTCTCCGGCTCGTAGCCGAGCACGCTGACGGTCGAATCGACTTCGTTGATGACATAAGCGAAGCGGCCCTCCGGATGGAAGGCCAGATGGCGCGGACCGGCTCCGGGATGGATCCGGTTGTCCCGGACCGGAACCATCCGATCGTCCTCGAGCCGGTACGTGCGGATGAGATCAAGGCCGAGATCCTGCACGAACGCCCAGCGGCCGTCCGGGCTGAAGCGGGTCGAGTGCGGATGCGGGCGGTCCTGGCGCTCCGGGTCGACGCTGCTGCCCTCATGCTGCGGCTGATCGAGGCGGCGTCCGATCGTTCCGTCCTCCTCCAGCTCCATCAGGCCCGCCATGCCGCCGTGATAGCTGACGACGACCAGCCGCCGGCCGTCGGAGCTGCGCTCGATATGGCAGGTCGGCCCGTCGGTCGTCGGCGCTTCGCCGATGCGCTCAAGCGTCCCCTCTCCCGCGTCGAACCGGTAGGAGACGGCGGTGCCGCTCTTGCCTCCCGCCTCGTTCACGCCCTCGGATATGGCGTACAGCTTGCCGCCTTCCGGGTCGACGTTCAGGAACGTCGGATTGCGGAGGCCGTCCGCCTCCGCGAGCGGCTCCAGCGCCAGCTCCTCCTCGTTCCAGCGATACAGATAGACGCCAGGCCCTTCCGGCTTGGCGTACGAGCCGACGAACAGATACGTCTTTTTTTCGTTCATGAGCTTCATCTCTCCTTATCGGTCATCGTTTCGGCAGCAGCTTCACGTATTGGTCGGACAGCGCCATCAGCTTGAGCATGTACTCGTAGTCGTCCCGGTACGCGGAGAAGTCCGCCACCGGCTGCAGCGTATCGAGCCGGATCGCTTCTCCGTCCTCGAAGCCTTTGCCCGGCACGAACAGGATGTCGTCATTCAGGAACGAGCCCGTCGGCAAATAGTACCTCATGCCGATCACGTTCCGCTCCGTATTGAGCAGATCGCGGCCGAACGGCAGCACGCCTCCATCCTCCGGACGGATGCCGAGCAGATTGGCGATCGTCGGCAGCAGGTCCATCTGGCCGCCGGTGCGTTCGATCGTCCGCGGCTGCTGGCCCGGATAGCGGATGACGAGCGGAATGTTGAGGCGGCTGACCCGCTTGTCGTAGTCGATGCCAAGCTGCTTGCGAATCAGCTCCGGGTCCGCGTCCTGCGGCTGCAGGCCGAAATGATCCCCGTACAGCACGAGCGCCGTCCGGTCCCACAGCCCCTTCTCCTTCAGCCCGTCGATCAGGCGGCCGACCGCCCAGTCCGTATAATGCACCGACTGCAGGTAGTCGCCGACGACCGTCCCCCGCAGCCCGTCCGGCAGCGTCAGCGTCTGCTTGTCCTCCGGAATGCGGAACGGAGAATGGTTGGACGTCGTGATCAGATGCGCGTAGAACTTGCCGCCTTGCGCCGCCGTCTTCGCCAGCTCGTCGACCGCCGTCCGGTACAGCTCCTCGTCGGAAGCGCCGAAGCTGTTGAAATGATCGTTATGGAAATAGGGCTTGTCGTAATACTTGTCGAAGCCGAGCGCCGGATACAGCTTATTGCGGTCCCAAAAGCCGACGTTGTTGATGTGGAACGTATACGCGCGGTAGCCCCGCTCCTGCAGCAGCCTCGGCAGGCTCGGCAGCTTCCGGTTGCCGTAGCCCGTGCTCATCGCGATCGTGCCGGTCGGATAGATCGACGTATTGGCGATGAATTCGGCGTCGGACGTATTGCCCTGGCCGATCTGCTGGAAGAAATGCGGAGCGTACCACCCCTCGTCCGCCAGCCGGTTCAGCACCGGCGTCACTTCCTGCTCCCCGAGCTTCAGCCGGATCGGAAAGTTCTGCAGCGCCTCCAGCTGGACGACGATCAGGTTCATGTCCCGCATCGCGCCGAAGGCTTGCGGCGTTGCCCCGCCGTTGCCGCCGGCGCCTCCATACGGGTAGGAGGCCTGCAGCGCCTTGGCCGCTTCAATCGTCTCGGCGATGTTGCCGGAGGCGATCTCCTTCTCCTCCTCGTAGGACTTGAGAGCGCTCACGATCTGATAGTTGAACAGCCCGACGCTCTCCGCCTGGGCCAGCTCGCTCTTGGTCGCCTCCGCCTCGCGGACGAACCACAGCGAGCCTGCCGCCCCGGCCAGGCACAGCGCCGCCGCCAGCGGCTTGAACAGGCTGCGCCTGCCTCGCGGCGCGCTGCCTCTCCTGCGGCGCAGCGCCCATACGGCCGCGATGACGGCCAGATCGGCGAAGTAGACATAGTCCAGCGGCCGGATCGTGCCCTCTACGCTCTCCCGCACGCCCAGCACCTGGCCCAGATTGCCGAGCGCCGTGTACGTCGCGACCGTGCCGAAGTTTTTGAAATAAAGCGTCACCGCGAACAGCAGCCCGGAGAAGACCAGATTGAATGCCCAATAGGCCGGACCTTTGCCCCGTCTCGGCGTCGCCAGCTCGAGCAGGCCGAGCAGCGCCAGCAGCGACAGCGCGTCCGCCGCGAGCGCGAGCGGCTCGATGCCGCCGAACAGCTCCATGCGCATCCATTGCAGCTTCAGCAGCAGCAGCAGGTACAGCCCGCCGAACAGGCTCCTGCCTTCCTGCCTTTGCCCGAAGGACAAGGGACGTTTCATCGTGAATTCCTTCTTTCTCTAGCGGCTTTGCAAAATCTTAACCAGTATAGCACAACGCGCAAGAAGCCCGCATTCGCGAGGAATGCGGGCCGGGCCCTTGACGGAAGGAGCGCGTCAGATGATGAGGCTGCTGACCGCGAAGCCGGTTCCGATATAAACGGCGGCGAGCAGGATGCCGACCGCCACGTTGCCTTTCTGGAGCTCCTCCGACACCTTGAAGCTCGGCGTCGCCAGCTCGAAGACGAGATAGGCGAGCACGAGGCAGACGTAGCCGACCGCGAACCAGAGCATCAAGTACCAGATCGAATGGTTCGTGTAGGAAGCGACGCCGAGCAGGATTGCCGTGCCGAGGAACTTGCCGCCCATCGCGAGTCCGGCGGCGACGTTCCCCCGCTTCAGCTCCTCGAGGTCCTTGTAGGGCGTGATCCAGCTGAAGATGAGCATTCCGACGAGCTGAAGAGCGATGATGACGACGATGCTGACGAGCAGATTGACGACTATGATGCGGCCCACCCCCTGAATTTGCTGTATGCGAGATCATACTCGCTGAAGTCGTGGATTTCTTCCAGAATGACGTCCGCCTGCTTGGCGGACTTCAGCGACGCGTAGCGGTCCTCGTCGATCGGCTGCTTGACGACCTGGCCGGAAGGCAGCTCGAGCACCGCGAACTGCCGGCTCTTGCCGTCCAGCTCGGTCTTGTATACGCCGACCAGATCGACCTTCGTCTTGAGCCGCAGCTTGAGCCGCTCCAGATCTGCGTCCGCTTCGGCCTTCGCGCGGTAGGACTTGATCGGCGTCCATGCCGACAGGCTGACGGACGCCTTGCCTTCGCTGTTCTCCTTGAGGTTGGCCGTCATGTACTGCAGCGTGAAGATCTTGTCTCCGGTCGCGTACTGGCTGTCGTTGGCCATCAGCTGATTGTCCGGCAGGATCGTCATGTCTCCGCCGATCAGATCGCCGACCTCGGCTTCCGCCACCCGGTAGTCCCAAGGGACGACCGACGTGTCGGCGGCGGCGCTTTGGCCGGCTGCAGACGCCCCGGAGGAGCTGCCTCCGCTCGTGTCGAAGACGCTGCTCGAGCCGGTCGAGCAGCCCGCCAGCGCCAGCGCGAGCAGCGCCGCGCCGAGCACGCCGGCGATGCGGCCGCGCGCGCGCCGGACGGCTCCCGCCCGGTTATGGGGAACGTTCATTTCGCTTTCACTCCTATCGGTACAAAATGGCTCGTATTGCCGGTGATCAGGCCGCCGGCGCGTCCAAGCAGGCCGCACGGCTCGCCTCCGAGCATGAACAGCCCCGTCAGCACGCGGTAGCTGGAGCCGCCAAGCTCAAGCTCCGGCAGATCGGCGCGGCGCTGGTACACAGTCGGGAAAAAGACGCTCGTATCGAAGCCGTCCTTGTCCTCGAGCTCCAGCCCGCCGCCTTCGCCGTACAGCTTGACCGAGCCGCCCTCGCGGCCGAACATCGACTTCGAGACGTAGCTGCCGTCGAACAGCGGCTTCGTGTACGTCGGCAGCAAATAGCTCTCGATCGCCTCGCGTTCCGGATCGGTGTACAGCATGCCGAGCTCATACAGTCCCCAGACGAGCGCCTGCAGTCCTTTGGATTGCAGCAGGATCGCATGAGGGGCATTGAACAGCGTCAGCCGGCCGGTCTCGATCGCATAAGCGAGCGCTTCTCCTCCGTCGTCGAGCGCCATCCACTCCTTCGGGTAAAGGGCGAACAGGCGCCGGATCGGCGCTCCGTCCCCGTCCAGCACGACGCCGTCGTCGACCGACAGGTCGAGCAGATCGAGCTTGCGCAGCTCGAGCCCGCTATGCCGGGCGAGCAGATCGACCGTGCCGGTATCCTCCGCATGGGAGCCGTAGGCGGCGCAGGCGACGGCGTCCGGGCGCTCCGCGCCCCAGGCCGCCGCCAGCCGCTCCGCCATCGCCTCGTTGGGCGAGCGCAGGCCGGCCTGCCGGCAGAGCCATGGAGTAGCGGCTGCCGCTTCGGCGTATCCGGTCGGCGTATCCGCGTTGAGCTCCAGCAGCTTGATGCCGCCGTCCAGGCTCACGGCGAAGTCGAAGCGCGCGTACCGGCTGATCTGTCCTGGCGGAGGCAGCTCCAGGCCGTCCAGCATGTTCCAGAGGATCGGCGGAATGCCGGTCAGCGCGTACAGCTCGCGGCGTCCGTGCATATAGCGGACCGTGCGGTCGAAAATCGCCCACAGCGACGAGGCCGCCCGTTCCAGCCGCTCGTAGACGTCCGCATCCATGGCGACGACTTCATCGAGCCAATATTCCTCCTCTTCGAGATCGGCCCAGCCGAAGCCGAGCTCCGCCAAGCGCGCCGTGGCTTCGGCTCGGTCGAGCCGCTCGCGGCGGACCGCTTCCAGCGCAGGCGCCGTCATCCGGAAAATCCGCTTGACTTGCTTGAGCTGGAGGAATACCCGCTTGAGTTGCCGCCGATGCTCCCTTTCGACGAGGAGGTCGAGCGGCGCGTAATCGTGCCGCTGCCCGACGAAGTCTTCGGGCGGACGGACGAGCCGACCGTCGGCTTGTTCTGGAATCGCGTGCTGTCATACGTCGGCCGCTTGTACAGCTGGCCGGTCGAAGGATGATACGCCGGACGCGAAGCGCCCCAGCCGCTCGAGGAGTAGCCGCCTCCGCGGTTGAAGATCAGATGGTACAGCAGCATGTCGTCCCAGCCGAAGCCGCCTCCGGTATGGATGACCGTCGTGCCGCCTCCGCCGCCGGACGAGCCGCCTGCGCCGCTGCCTGCCTCGCCCGAAGCGTCTTCTTCCTCCGGCTGCAGCTCCGGCAGGTTCCAATCCTGCGCGGGATCGTAATAGGCCTTCACTTCGTCGCTCGACCACTCGACGAGCTTCGGCGAGCCGCCGCCCGCAGCCGGACTGGCCGTCGGAGCCGCGGCCGAGACGGCCGTGCCCGCGCTTCCGGCGAGCAGGACGAGGCCGAGCGTCGTCGCCATCACCTTCGGCTGCCTCGGCGCGGACGAGGGGTCGTTGCGTTTTGTAGATTCGCTCATGGATGTCTCCTTTCTCCGGCTCTAGCGGGAGCCGCTCGGGATCGAGATCAGCAGCAGCTCCATCACGCCTTCATCGACGTTGAGCCTGCCTTCGACCGTCTCGAACTCTTCTCCGCCGACGGTCAAATAGTTGATATGATGCAGCGCGGCGAGCATTTCGGCCGACCAGCTGCGCTCGTCGATCTTGCGAAGACTGCCGCCGGGCAGCTTCTGGTACAGCACGACCTTCATCGACCCTTCCAATTTCCCATCACCTTTTCCATTTCATATGCATTCCAGCCAAGCCACCACGTATATACGCAGGTTAAAGCAAAAAGGTTTACTTTTAAAGAAAAAAATTGCCGCAAGCAAAAAAGGCTCTGCCCGTCGGACGGGCAGAGCCGTGAGCGCCAGGGAGGTCCCGGCGCGTCCGTCTCAGCGGCGCCGGACCCGCGCGGACTTGCGCAGCGCCGGCAGCGCGCCGGGCGGCTGCTTGCGGATGTAGCGGACATAAGCGGAGATCGCCGGATCGGCCCGCAGCGCCGCGACGCTCGTGAGGCCGAGCTGCACGAGGTCGCGATTCGTATACAGGGCGTGGATCTGGCGATGGCAGGCCGGGCAGAGCCGCGCCTTGTCCAGCAGCGCTCCGCCCTGCTCGCGCGGCGTCAGATGATGCTCGGTCAATGCCGGCACGACGCGGCCGCACAGCTCGCAGCGCAGCTCGGAGCGGCGCTGCTCCATCAGTCCTTGCTGCCCTTGGGCGTGCCGTACAGTCCGACCGCCTCGTCATACGCGTCGAAGATCTTGCGCGCGACCGGAGCGGCTCCGTAGCCGCCGTAGCCGCCCTCGGGGATGACGATGGCGATCGCCAGCTTCGGCTTGTCGGCCGGCGCGAAGGCGATGAACACGGAGTTCTCGACTTGCTTGCCACGCGCGACCTGCTGCTGCGACGTGCCCGTCTTCCGCAGGAACGAGTAGGAGACGCCCTCGAAGCCCTGGACGGAAACCTTGCTCATGCCGGAGTAGATCGTGTTCCAGTAGGCGTCCGGGAAGCTGACCTTGTTCAACACCTCCGGCTGCACCTTCTCGATGACCTCGCCCTTCGGATCGAGGATCTCGCTGACGAACAGCGGCTTCATCCGCTTGCCCTTGTTGGCCAGCATCGAGGCGTACTGCGCGAGCTGCAGCGTCGTGTACTTGCCCATCTGGCCGAACGAGGCGCGGACGAGCGCGGACTGGTTGCTCGCCGTCTCCGCCTCGTGGAAGTAGTCCTCGACGCCGGGCTGCTCGTACGGCAGGCCGCTGCCGGTCAGCACGCCGAGACCGAACTGCTTCATATAGTCGTCCCATACCTCGACCGCCTTGCGGCCTCCGTAGTTGTTGAGCAGCCGCTCGCCGACCATGGCGGACATGAAGGCGTTGGAAGATTTAGCGATGGCTTCACTAGCGTTGATGTATCCATTCGGCTTGCTGCTGGCGTTGTTGATCGTCACTTCATTCCCTTTGCTGCCGAAAACATAACGACCGACATCATGGTAGCTCTCGCGTGCCGTGAACAGCTTCTCGTTGAGCCCGATCAGGATCGACAGCGGCTTTTGCGTGGAGCCGAGATACACGAGCGACGGCGTATGCTTCGCCTGCTCCTTGGGATCCTGGTAGTTCGGGAAAACGGTGCGGATCGTGCCGTTCGTAATGAAGTTTTCGACCGGCTTGAGCTTTTCCGTCGTAGCCGATCCGCCTTTCCAGATGTTCGTATCGTAGTCGGGCATGCTCGCCATCGCCACGACCTTGCCGGTGTCGACCTCCATCGCCACGGCGAAGCCCATGCGCGCGTCGTTGCCGGCGTTGAGCGGCTTGCTCGTCGCATGCTTCAGCACGTCGAGCTGGTCGGTGATCGCCTGCTGCGCCGTCAGCTGCACCTTGCGGTTGATGCTGAGGACGAGGTCGTTGCCGCGCTGCGGCGGCTGCACGACGGGAACTCCCGTCACCTTGTTCGTGCGGTCGACGGGATACGTCTTGAGCCCGTTGATGCCGCGCAGCTGCTCCTGGTACATGTACTCGAGGCCGTCGAAGCCGACCGTCTCCTCCTGCAAGTACTTGTTGGCGGGATCGTTCTTCTCCTTGATCTCCTTGTACTTCGTCAGGTCGCCGGCCGACTTGTATTTCTTGAGGTAGCCGACCAGCTGGGCGGCGACGCGGTCCTCGCTGTAGTTGCGGACGCTCTCCTCGACGATGTCGACGCCGACGAACTGCTCCTTGTTCTCCGTGATGTAGGCGATCTCGCGGTTGGACAGGTCGGAGCGGATGCGCCGCGGCACGGAGATCGTGTTCGTACGGAAGTCCAGATCCATGTTCTTCTGGATCTCCTCCGGCGTCATCTGCGCGTCGGGGTCGTCGTTGTACTTCTTGAACACCTCGGACAGCTTGACGCTCATGTCGATCGCGATCTGCTTGTTCCTCTCCGCCTGCAGCGTGTAGGTGAGCGTCTGCGTCGACGTCGAGTAGGCGATCGGCTTTTTGTCGGAGTCGAGGATGTTGCCGCGGAACGGCGGAATCGAGACGTCGCGCGTGCCTTGATCCTCGCGCAGCAGCTTCAGCTCCGGCCCGTCGATGAACTGCAGCACCGCCAGCCGCACGATGAGGATGCCGAACATGACGAACGCCGCGAAAAAGAACAGGTTGAGGCGGAACATGAACTGCCGCCGCACCACATAATCCTTCTCCTCGTCGCGGCCGATGATTTCCGGCGGCTTGCCGTTGCCCTTCGGATGCGTGCCCGGCTTTTTCACGCGCCGCCACCTCCGTCCGCAAGCAGCCGCACCTCAGGCCGCGCCTCCACGCGCACGTTGCCGGCGAGCGCGCGCGTGATCATGCACGACAGCTCCGCCTTGAGGGCGATGCGGCGGGCGCGATCCGCCGCCGCCTCGTCCGCTCCCGCCTCCAGCTCGATGAGCGGCCGATGCTCGATCGAGCGGTACGTCGGCTGGCCGGCGTCATCGGTATCGACGAGTGCCGTCGAGCGCAGCGACAGCCGCGCCGCTGGGATGCCGGACCGCTCGAGCATCGCCGCCAGCGAGATGACGTAGCAGGACGCCGCCGCGCCGAGCAGCAGCTCGTCGGGATTCGTGCCGACGCCTGGCCCGTCCATGCCGGCCGGGATGGAGACCGCCGTCTGCAGCGCGCCGCTCGCGATCGTGCCCGATCCGCCTCGGCCGCCGGCCCATGCCGCCTCCAGCTCAAACTTGTGTTCCATTTCCGTGCTCCTTTTATTGGATATGCCTTCCTGATGCTGTAGACGAGCGAAGGCCGGAAAAAGTTCGCTCCGGCCAGCCGGACGTTCAGCGGATCAGCTTGTTCATCGTCACCATCAGCTCGTCGATGACCGCGCTGTCGCCCTCCTGCAGCCGCTCCGCGACGCAGGACTTCATGTGATGCTCCAGCAGCAGCTTGCCGACGCCGTTCAGCGCCGATTGGATCGAGCTGAGCTGATTGAGCACGTCGTCGCAGTACGTATCCTTCTCGATCATGCCCTTGATGCCGCGCACTTGTCCCTCGATGCGGTTCAGCCGGCTGACGAGGCTGGTTTTCGTCTTTTCGGAATGATGGCTCTTGCGATGGTCCGGGCAGCCGCAGCCGGCTCCATGCTCCGGCTGGTCCGGATGCTCCGGATGCCGCTCTGGCGCCTGCTCGGGCGCCTGCTCCTGCGTGCTCTTCGGTCGGGTGTCCACTCCAGCGCCCTCCTTGTCGAAACGGATTATGGTCTGCCTTCTATTGTAGCATACCGCCAGGCCGAAGGCATGCCGCCGCAAGCAGCAAAAACCGCTCCGGCCTGCGGCGGCGGAGCGGCGGTAGCGGCCTAGGCGAGTCCCGGACGGGACCCGCGATCGGTCAGAGGCCGTATTCGTTTTTCGGCTTCGGCTGGCGCTTGATCTTGTTCACGACGGCGGGCAGATGCCGGATGCTGCGCAGCATCGGTCCTTTGCACATCGGGCAGAGCTGGGAGTCGGCGGCGAACTCGTCGCGCACCCACGCCTTGCAGTCGGCGTTGCGGCATTTCCAGATCTTCGTCGGGATAAGCTCGGGCTTCGTTTCTTCGGTTGTACTCAAGGGGAAGCAGTCCTTTCTGATGTCGGTTCAGTCCTGTCCGCGAAAAAGACAGCCTGACTACTATATCACCCTCGATTCAGCCAAGTAAAGACTTGACAGGCTCGCCTTGCTGCACTCGGTACCAATAGGGGTACGCCTCGCGGAAGCCGAGTCCGGCGTACAGCCTTTCGGCGGCTTTGTTGCCGCTGACGACCTGCAGGTACGCCTGCTCGGCGCCTTGCTCCCGGCCCCAATGCAGCAGATGGCGGAGCAGCCTCCGGCCGTAGCCTCTGCCCCGGCACTCCGGCGCCGTCATAATGTCGTAGAAGCCGAGCAGCCGGCCGTCGAGGACGGCCAGTCCGAGCGATACGGGACGTCCCTCGGCATGCAGCAGCGCGAACTGGCAAGGCAGCGTCGACGCCTCGAACATCATTTCCGTCAGCCGCAGCGCCTCCTCCCCGCAGCCTCCCCACTCCTGCATGAGCCGCAGCCAGGCGGCCGTCGGATGGCCGGAGACGAGCGCGTCCGCGCCGGCCGACTCCGGCTCCAGCTCGCCGATGTCCGCCGTCATGACGATCGACGGATCGGCGATGCGGTAGCCGCGCCGCGCCAGCTCCGCGTCGAGCTCCGCTGGCTCGGCGAACGGCGTGATCTTGAATATCGCCGGCTGGCCGGTCTGCCGGTAGATGGCCTCGCAGCGGCGGATCTTCGCGTCCAGCAGCTCCTGGCCGCCTGCGAGATGGGCAAGCGGCTGGACGGAGTTCGAACGCTTCGTATAGCCTCGGTTCGATTTGACGAGCCAGCCTCCGCAGCTGCTCGTCTGCAGCGCCGGCCAGCTGTTCAGCGCCGCTTCCTCGATTTCGTAATATGCTCTCACTTCGTTTTCCTCCCGGTCGCCTTGGCTTCAATAAGCATAAATATACTATTTAATTTATTTTTATTCAATACAAGGCCAAAAAGAACCCTCCGCCCGAAGGCGGAAGGCTCTTGACCGTTCGATGGGCAGGCTGCGGCTCAAAGGGACGGCGCGGCTTGCAGCACTTCCAGCTCCACGTCGATGTTGCCGCGCGTCGCCTTGGAGTAAGGGCAGAACCGATGCGCCTGCTCCGCCAGCTCGCGGACTCGGGCGGGATCGGCATCCGGCACGTAGATCTGCAGCTTGGCGCCGAGCTTGAAGCTCGGCTCGTCCTTGAAGATCGACACCTGAGCCGTCACGATCGCTTCCTTGGCGTCGATGCCTCCCTGGCGGGCAGCGAGCTGCAGCGCGCCCTCGAAGCAAGCCGCATAACCGGCGGCGAACAGCTGCTCCGGATTCGTCGCCTCTCCGCCGGGACCGCCGAGACCTTTCGGAATCGCGAGCGGCAGCTCCAGCACGCCGTCGGTCGAGCTCACCTTGCCTCCGCGGCCGCCTTTTGCGCGTACTTCCGTCGTGTACAATGCTTCCATTTGAATCTCCTCGCTTTCGGGTTGCTGTCGTCTGTCTCTCTTACCCGAATGCGGGCAAGTCCAACCGCGACCGTCCGGAGGAATCCCGCCGCTACAGCCGGCTCATCCCGCTGTGGACGCCGATCAGCTGCAGCATGCGCGGCGGTATCGGCAGGATGAACTGCATCGCTCCCATCTGGAAGCGGCCGCTGCGGTTATGCATGACGGCCGCGCTGACATGGATGCGGTACGCCGACGCGCCCGCTCCGCTGACCGCGTATTCGGCGGTGCCGCCGCGGCTGTGTCCCGCTTTCATCTCCTTGGTCTGGCGAAGCTCGAACGGCATGAGGCTGACCATATCGTCCAGCTTGAGATAATAATTGACATGCGGCTTGTGGTAGACAAGCTCGCGGGTCGACACGGTAAGCCCGAAATCCGGCTTTTTGACGGACAAGAGCAGATGGCCCTCGAGGTCGCGCACCGGCAAGAAATCGGCATTCATGAAAGCCAGGCCTCCTTTCGGTTCCATCCAGCATAGCACAGAAGCGTTCGGCCGCTCCATCCCGCCCTGCGAAATGCAAAAGCCCCGCTGTCCGGAGCCGGCACGGCGGCTTCGAGACAACGGGGCTTCGGATAAACGAGTCAGTGAGGCGCCGAGCCGCCAAGCGAGGCGCGGACCTCCGCCTCGATCGAGCTTGCGCGCTCCTTGAGCTTGCGCAGCTGACGGAGCTGGGCGTCCGCCTGCACCTGGATTTGATTTTCGGTCATGCTCAGCTCCTGCACGAGCTCCTGCATCGTATTGACGAGGCCGCGCACCTTTTCGGAGCTGCTGTCCGCTCCGGCCCGCTGCAGCGCCATCCGGCCCTCGATCATTTCCTGCTCGCGGCGCTGCCGCTGCTGCTCCTGGAACTGCTCGTACGTCAAGTTCAAGCTCGTATCGCCTTGCGGCTGCTGTTCGTTCGGGTTCATGGGGTTCCAGCCTCCTGCCCTTGGTCTTTCCTGCCCTGCCGGACAGGCTTGCCGTTAGCAATTCCCCATTCCGCCGCCCTCTATCCCTGCCGCAGCGCGGGCAGCAGCTGCGTCTCGAACAGACGGCGCGAGCGGATCGCCTCGTTGCGGCCTTCCAGGCTCTTGCGGACGACCGCGACGGCCTCGAGCTGCGGCACGACAAACAGGTATTGCCCGCCATAGCCGAACGCGAAGAAATAATCCGGTCCCGGCTGCTTGTCCTGCGGCGACACCCACCAGTGATACCCGTAGCAGCCGTACACCTGCGGCTCGTAATGAAGCAAGGCTTTGTGGCGCGGCTTCGCCGATGCCTCCACCCATTCCGCCGGCACGACCTGCGTCCTCTCCCAGCGGCCGCCCTGCACGTACAGCCTGCCGAGCTTCGCAAGGTCCCGCATCGAGATCGACAGCCCGGCGCCGCCTTCCTGCCCGCCGGCGAGGCGGCTCCAGCGGACCGGCCCGATGCCGAGCGGTCCGAACAGATGCTTCCTCGCGAACTTGGCCGCGCTCATGCCGCTCGCCCGCTCCAGCGCGATCGCGAGCAGCTGCGAGCCGCCCGTATTGTAGGCGAAGACGGCTCCCGGCTCATGCGCGAGCGGCCGGCCGAGCACGAAGGCGGCGGGAGCGTCCGAGCGCTTCAGCTCCCGATAGGGCTTGTCGAAATCCGGCCAGTCGAGGCCGCTCGTCATCGTGAGCAGCTGCGCGATCGTAATGCCGCGCTTGCGCGGATCGTCCCGGAGCGCATCGGCCAGTCGCGGATCCGATTCGTCCAAATAAGCGCAGATCGGATCGTCTGCGCCGCCGATCAGCCCTTGTCCGATCGCGATGCCGATCAGCGCGGACAGCACGCTTTTCGTGCACGACAGCACGGCGGACGGACGATCGTCGCCCGTCGCGCTCCAGTGCAGCCGCTCGCGCCCGGCCTGCTCCACATGCACGCCCTGGATGCTCCATTTCTCCAGCATCCCCAGCGCGTCTTTCCCGAGCCGCAGCTCCTCCTTCGTCCCTGCCGTCGTCTGCATGCCGCATTCCCTCCCGAAGTTGGCGGATCGTCCGGATAGCATGCCGCTCCGCTGGCGGCCTTATCCTTGCTCCACCTTACCCCGAAACGAAGCGCTTGTCCCGCGGAAAAATCGGCGCGGCCCCTAGCGGACGCGACGGCAAGCGAAGGAGCGGCGCCGTGCGCGGCGGCCTGACGTCAAGCTCCCGCAGCGGCCGCCAGCGCCGCCTCGGAGCGCAGCCGCTGCAGCAGCAGCGCGCTCAGCTCCTCGGGGTCCTGCCAGCGGAGCGGCGCCGCGCCGGCCCATGCCGGAGGCGCAGCGGCCCCTTGGCGGGACGTCCAGAGCAGCGGGATGCCCGCACCAAGCGCGTAGCCGCCGGCGAGGCTGGCCGATGCCGCGTCGCCGGACAGCTCGGCGAGGACAAGATCGGCCCGCCCCAGCAGCTCGAGCGGCCGCTCGGCCTCGGCATCGCCTTCGCGGCCGAGCATCCGCGGCGTATAGCCGCATTGCTGCAGCAGCGGCAGCACATGGCCCGTCCATTCGGCGTCGGCCTCGGGATCGCCGCTGCCGGCGACGACGCAAATTTTCTGCATGCCGCCGTCGGCCGCCAGCCCGGCCTGCTCCCAGCCTTTGGCCGTCAGCGAGAAGACCGAGCCGGTCCGCTCGAGCAGCTCTTCGTCGCGCAGCTTCTCGATGACATACACCATCTCCTGCAGGTTTTGCGAATACGTAAGGTTGTAGCTGCGCGCGAGCCGGTGCACGATGACGGGCTCGCCCGGCCCGGCGCACTGGCGGCGCAGATAGGCAAGCAGCTTGGCGCTCTTGGCCTCCACCGTCAGCGGCACATGAGGCGAGGCCGGCAGCGCCTCCACTTCCTCGGCCGTGACGACGATGTCCCGGCCGAGGCCGGTCATCTCGCGAATGTAAGCGGAAGCCAGCGGGAACAGCTCGCGCTGGCGCGGATAGGAAAGCGCTCCGAGCGCCTCGTAGTGCTCCGCCGCGATGCCGTAGTCCGCCGCCGGCGCGCAGTCGCAGCCGATGAAGCGCTCCAGCGTCCCGGCGCCGGCCTTCACGGGCACGGGCGAGTCGCAGAAGAGGCAGCGTTTGGTGATCATGATGTCATTCCTCCTGTCCAGTCGTCGTCCCAGTGTAGCGGAAACGAGCCGGGAGCAGCGTTAAGCTTCTCTCATCCGGCTCTAAGGATTCTCATCGAATAGCCGCCGTCCCGCGCGGCGAAGGCGATTCGACCCGATGCAAAAAGGAGGCAGAACCGGAGCTTCCGGTTCTGCCTCCCTCGCCGTTCAGCGCAGCTTCTCCATTTCGTTCGCCGCCTCGGCCTCGGCCTGCGGATCGACCGTCCGGGAGGCGTTGCCGTAATCCTCGACCGCCTGCCACGCTCCCGCGTCGTCGAACCGGCCGGCATGGGACTGCCGGCCTTCGCCGGCGCCCTTCGGAGGCAGCGTCATAACCTGCTCCTCGACCGGCCGCTCCGGCGCCGGGTCGCGATCCGGCACGTTCTGCACCGTATGCCGAGTCGACGGAATCGCTTCAAGCCGCTCGAACGGGATCGGCTCTCCGGACTCGGCGTCGAGGCCGTACGTGCCGTCCTCCATCTGGCTGAGCGCGCGGTTCACCTGAGCGAGCTTCTTGCCCAGCTTCTCGTCCAGCGCCATGTCGCGCTCGCGCTCGAACGTCGTCGTCGCCGCATCGGCGGGATGGTTGTCGTAGCTCGACAGCTCTCCGTCGGCTTCCTGCATCGTCGCCGGCCCGCCGTCCTCCGTATGGGCCGCGTTCAGCTCAAAATGCGCTTCCAGCTCGGCTTTCTCCTCCAAGAGAGCGGCTTTCAGCTGTTCGATCTGCGATGGCTTCAAATGGTTCATATCGGCTTCCTCCTCTGCGTTCATGCGGGATTGAATACCTATACCCTCGGAAGCGAGCCGATGAAGCAGCCTGGCCGCCGGTTCGAAGCCGAGAGCGGGCTGGGCAGCCACGAAAAAAGCCCCGTCCTGGCCGCGAGGCGGCAAAGACGGGGCGGATCGCATCAAGGCTTCGCCGGCACGCTGGCTTCCTCCCAGCTTCCGCTCGGATCGATCAGCAGCGCGTTCAGCTGATGCCCGTAGGCGCAGCCGCCGTCGATGCCGATCTTGTCGCCGGCGTTCCAGACGCCGGAGCCGTCCTGCAGCTTGCGCGTCTGCGTGTGGCCGAACACGACCGTCTTGCCGGCGGCCACCGGATGGCGCAGAAACGGCTCGCGGATCGTGTAGAACATCGGCGCGGGCTGCTTTTTCCACCGCTTGCCCCAGACGGGATCGAGGCCCGCATGCGCGTAAATGAACCGCTCGTCCTCGGCGAACAGCTCCATGCCCTGCAGCAGCCGCACATGCTCGGGATGGCGGCGCCGGATGAGGCGCAGCGCTTCCTCCAGCTCGCCCTGCGGCCAGCTCCGATCCTCCGGCCAGCCCCCGTAGCTCGACAGAGCCGCCTTGCCTCCATGCTCGAGGAAGCTCCGCGCCAGTCCCGGGTGGCCGGTCTTCATCAGCTCCAGAAACCGATGGTCGTGGTTGCCCTTGAGCAGCACGACGCTCGCCCCGCCCTCGGCCTTCAGCCGGATCAGGGCGTCCAGCGCCCCCTTGCTGTCGGGTCCGCGCCCGACATAATCGCCGAGGAGCAGCAGCCGATCGGCCGCAGGGACGTAGCCGACCTTGTCGAGCAGCCGGCGAAGCGCATCCGGACAGCCGTGGATATCGCTGATCGCGATCGTCCTTTTCATGCCCATCGCCCTCTCTCCTTTTTCGCTCTCGATCTCTCGATAGAGCCGTTTCCATTGCGAACGCCTGCGATCATTGCTAGAATACGAGTCGATGCCAGTCCACCAGCTTCTTACACCAGCGTCTTATCAGAAAGGAAGGATCGATCTTGCTGCAAGCCATCGTAGTGAACACGCCGGATCAGCTGGCCCAGTGCCTCGCCATCCGCAAGGAAGTATTCGTCGTCGAGCAAGGCGTCTCTCCCGAAGAAGAGTGGGACCTCTACGACGCCTCGCCGGACAGCTGCCTGCATCTGCTGCTCCTCGACGAGCAAGGAGCCGCGGTCGGCACCGGAAGGGTCAAGCCGTTCGACGACGGCATGGCCAAGCTGCAGCGCATCGCCGTGCTCGCCGGCCGGCGCGGCCGCGGCACGGGAGCCGCGCTCGTGCGGGCGATGGAGGATGCCGCTCGCGAGCGAGGTTATGCCGGAGCGGTGCTCGACGCGCAGTGCCAGGCGGAGGGCTTTTACGCCAAGCTCGGCTACGAGCCGGTCTCGCCGGACATTTTCCTCGATGCGGGCATTCCCCATGTGCGCATGTCTCGCCGCTGGAGCTGATCAGCCCTCGGCGGCATAGGTGGAGCGGGCGGCCTCGATGAGCGCTTCATACAGCTCGTCGTCCTCCTCCAGCTCCTCCTCCACTTGCTCGATCTCTTCCTCGGGACCGGCCTCGTTCAGGAAGAACAGGCCGTACGCCCAGTCCTTGCCCTTCTTGCTCTGCAGAGCGATCTCATACGGCTTTTTGTGGCCCGGCACCTCGAACTGCACCTTGCCGACGAATCCGTCTTCGTCCGTGCGGGTCATTTCCGCGTAAATCAGCTTCCATTCCATGCCTATTTTCCTCCCAAGCTCGAATAGACCTATCATACTCGATTCCGGGCAAAGGAAAAAGCTTCGCCAATGGCGAAGCCCGCTTAGGGGGGCCTTTTCGCCAACGGCGAAGCCCGCTCAAGGGGGCCTTTTCGCCAACGGCGAAGCGTTATCCGCTGCCTGGACGAGCAGGCAGCGACTGAATCGCGTCAGCGCGATCCCGGCAAGGGCGCGATCCGGCTGGCCAGCCAAGGATAGAGGCGCGCTCCCGTGCTGGAAGCCGCGAGCACGTATTCGACGCTGGAGCTGCGGCTCGTCAGCCGGACCCAGTCCCCCCAGGTCGGCAGCGGCTGATCCCGCAGCGGCGGCAGCGGCGACACGTACAGCTCCGAGTAGCGGAAGCGGAACGTCAGCGAGCGATTGAGCCCGTAGAACTGGAACACCGCCACGCTCGAGAACGTCGGGCGCAGCGCCTCGAACTCAAGCTCCTTTTCGCTCAACGTCAGCTGGCCGAACGCCTCGAACGGAATCGGCACCTTGCGCAGCAGCAGCCGCATGCGCGGAAACAGCGGATCGCGCTGCCGCTCGGACAGCGTGCATTCGCGGATGTAACGGTCGAGCATGCCCGGTCCGGCGACCCAGACGGCGTTGAATCGGATCATCGCGCTCCCTCCATCCCGCGCCGGCGCAGCCGCAGCTAAAGAAGAGGCGCGCAAGATGATCCATCCTATCGGGCCGACACCGGAATTATTCCTGCGGAGCCGCCGTTTCCGAGGAAGGAAATCCGCGGCGGACAGGGAACAAGCTTTGTTAGGAGGCCAGCCAAAAAAATCCTGACCGCAGAGCGGGCAGGATTGAAACGGGATCGCTTCCCGTAGTATAGTAATTAAGTCACGCAAAAACATCCACATAAAAATGGACATTAGATTTCTATCTTATATTACATCGAAACCACCCTCCCTGTCAAGCTTGCTTTTCAGAACGGAGGCGTGCCGATTCCAAGGAAAGGATGTGTCTCTCGATGGATGCAGAGCAATGGAACAAGGAACAGGCTCGGGTCGACGACGTCCGCAGCCAGCTGAAGGCGCGGATCGCAAGGGACGAGCCGCTCGTCTCGGAGCTGAAGTCGCAAGTCGTCGGCATCCGCTCGGAGTTCTGGGACGATGTCACCGTCAACCTCGCCGAGAGCGACGACCGGATCGAGACGGCGGTCAGCATGAAGCAGCAAGCGGAGGTGCTGTCCGAGCGGGAGCGCAGCCATCGCGCGCTGCGCAGCGGGCTGCAAAAGATGCGCCGTCTGCTCCCCGCGCCGTATTTCGGCCGCATCGACCTCGTCGAGGACGGGACGGACGGAACGCCGGAGCCGGTCTACGTCGGCGTCGCTTCCTTCCTTGCGGATGACGGAGAGACGTTCCTCGTCTATGACTGGAGGACGCCGATCGCGAGCCTCTACTACGATTACGGACCCGGCGCGGTCCGTTACGAGACGCCGGGCGGAGAGATCACCGGGGAGATGACGCTCAAGCGCCAGTTCTCCATCCGCGAGGGCCGCATCCGCTCGATGTTCGACACGGGCATGACGATCGGCGACGAGCTGCTGCAGGACGTGCTGAGCCGCACGTCCAGCTCGCAGATGCAGGCGATCGTCGGCACGATCCAGCAGGATCAGAACGCGATCATCCGCAACGACCGCGAGCGGCTTCTGATCGTGCAGGGAGCGGCAGGCAGCGGCAAGACGTCGGCGGCGCTGCAGCGCGTCGCCTACCTGCTCTACAAGCATCGCTCCCGCATCTCCGCCGAGCAGATGGTGCTCTTTTCCCCCAACCCGATGTTCAGCAGCTACATCTCGTCCGTCCTGCCGGAGCTCGGCGAGGAGAACATCAAGCAGACGACGTTCCAGGACTACCTCGAGCTGCGCCTCGGCAAGCGCTGGCGGCTGGAGGACGCCGCCGAGCAGCTCGAAGCGGTGCTGGCCGGGCCGGAGGCGGACGAGGAGATCCGGCTGCGCGCCGCGGCCATCCGCAGCAAGAGCTCCGTGCGCTTCCTGGAGCGGATCGAAGCGTTCGCGAGCGGCCTGCTCCGCTCCGGCATGCGCTTCAAGGGCTTCCGCCTGCGCGGACGGGTCGTCATCGCCCGCGGCCAGCTGGAGGAGCGCTTCTATGGCATGGACGCCTCGATCCGCCTGCCCAACCGGATCGAGCTGCTCAAGGAATGGCTGCTCGAGGAGCTGGAGCGGCTGGAGACGGAGGAGCGCGACGCCGACTGGGTGCGGGAAGAGATCGAGTATCTCGACAACGAGCAGTATCGAAAGATCCACAAGTCGCTGAGCCGCCAGCGGCGGGCCGGAGCGGACGAGGACGAGAGCGTGCTCGAGGAGCGGCTGCTGCGGGCCGAGGTCGCTCGCCGGACGTTCCGTCCGCTGCGCCGCCTCGCGGAAAGCCTCGCCTGGGTCGATGCCGCCGGCCTGTATAAGGATCTGTTCCGCGGCGAGCATGCCGCAGACGCGGAGGAGGAGCGCTGGAGCGAGATCGGCTCCCGCACGCTCTCGGCGCTGGAGGAAGGCCGCCTGCTGCACGAGGACGCCGCCCCGCTCCTGTATTTGACGGAGCTGGTGCAGGGCTTCCGCATGAACACGGCGATCCGCTACGTCATCGTCGACGAGGCGCAGGATTTTTCGGCGTTCCAGTTCCACTTCCTCAAGCGGCTGTTCCCGATGGCGAAAATTACGGCGCTCGGCGACTTCAACCAGGCGATCTTCGCCCACTCCACGGAGCTGGCGGCAAGCGCGTGGCTGCAGCGGCTGTACGGACCCGAGCAGACGAAGACGATCGTGCTGCGCCGCAGCTACCGCTCGACCCGGCCGATCGTCGAGTTCACCCGCTCGCTGCTGCCGGACGGCAGCGGCATCGAGCCGTTCGACCGGCCGGGCGAGCTGCCCGTGCTCGTCCGCGCCGGCGGCCCCGAGGAGCGCGACCGGCTGCTCGCCGCCGATCTGCTGGAGCTGGAGGCTTCCGCGGCGACGGCGGCGGTCATCTGCCGGACCGAAGCGGAATCGCGGGCCGCTTGGGAACGCTTGCGGCGGATGCCCGGCCTCGAGAAGCTGAAGCTCGTGACGAAGGATACGGTCAAGTTCGAGACCGGCCTGCTCGTCATCCCCGCCTATCTCGCCAAAGGCGTCGAGTTCGACGCCGTGCTGCTCTACGACGCCAGCGCGGACGCCTACGGCGAGGAGCGCCTGCGCAAGCTGTTCTACACCGCCTGCACGCGCGCCATGCATGTGCTGCGCATGTATGCTCCGGGCGAGCCGTCGCCGTTTTTCGCCGACGCCGCTCCCGGCTCTTATCGCGAGGCGAATCCCGCCCGTTCCTGAGCGAACGTCACGTCCCGGTCCGGCATAGGATGCTGTAGCCTATCCGCGAAAGGACCGATCCTATGGACGTCACCGCCGGTTCCATCCACTGGCTTTACCTCGCTTTTGTCGGCGCCATCATCGTCCTGCTCAGCCTCCGCCGCGATACGACGATCGCCTGCCTGCTCGGCATCGGCGCGATCGGCTGGCTCGCCTCCGGCTCGGCGAGCGGCGCCGTCGGCGGCCTGTTCAACAGCTTGATCTACGCGATCAAGGAGCTGTCGGGCACGATCCTCATCATCTCGATCATCGTGGCGATGAGCCGGCTGCTCGTCGCCACCGGCATCAACGAGATCATGGTCTCCCCGTTCGCGCGCCTGCTGCGGTCGCCGGCGATGGCCTATTGGGGCATCGGCCTGATCATGATGACGGTCAGCTTCTTTTTCTGGCCGTCTCCGGCCGTCGCCCTGATCGGCGCCGTGCTGCTGCCGGTGGCGATCCGCGTCGGCCTGCCGGCGCTCGGCGCGGCGATGGCGATGAACCTGTTCGGCCACGGCATCGCCCTCTCCGGCGATTATGTGATCCAGGGCGCCCCCAAGCTGACCGCAGACGCGGCCGGCATCGGCGTCGCCCAAGTGATGGAGGCGAGCGTGCCGCTCGTCATCGTCATGGGCCTCACGACGACGGTCGCCGCCTTTTGGTTCATGCGGCGCGACATGAAGACCGGCGCCTGGCGCGACGGCCTCGTGCAGCCGTCGTCCGGCACGCTGTTCGGAGCGGCCGAGGACGGCGCGAGCGGCCGCTCCGGCGGCGACGGCGACAGGGCGATGCCGCTCCCGCTCGGCGCGAAGCGCGCGGCCGCGGTCGCGATCCCGCTGCTGTTCGCGCTCGACGTCTATCTCCTGTTCCGGCTCAATCTGCAAGGCGGAGACGCTACCGCGCTCATCGGCGGGACTGCCGCCCTCATCGTCGCCGTCCTGTCGCTGCTCGCCCACCGCGGACGCGGCCTCGAGAAGTCCACGACCTATCTGGTGGACGGCTTCACGTTCGGCTTCAAAGTGTTCGGCCCCGTCATCCCGATCGCCGCCTTCTTCTACCTCGGCGACTCGGCGCTGCCGGCCTTGTTCGGCGAGTCCGCCCTTCCGGCCGGCTCCCACGGCATCGTCAACGATCTGGGCGCGCTGCTGGCCCATACGGTACCCGTCAGCGGCGCCTTCGCGGCGGGCACGCTCACTGCCGTCGGAGCCATCACCGGACTCGACGGCTCCGGGTTCTCCGGCATCTCGCTCGCCGGCTCGGTCGCCAGCCTGTTCGGCACGGCGCTCGGCCACGGCACCGACGTGCTGACGGCGCTCGGCCAGATCGCGGCCATCTGGGTCGGCGGAGGCACGCTCATCCCGTGGGCGCTCATTCCGGCGGCGGCGATCTGCGGCGTCAGCCCGTTCGAGCTGGCCCGGCGCAACCTGAAGCCGGTCGCGATCGGACTCGTCGTGACGACGGTCGTAGCCGTATTTCTGCTTTGAGCCGATGCAAAAGCCCCATACGAAAGCCAAAAAGACGAAGCGGCCGCCCGGCTGCTTCGTCTTTTTGGCGAGCGGAATCGGTTCACCGCTAAAGTTTCTCCGGCGGCCAAACGGGTAAGAAGGAATCAGAACGAACACGACAAGGGAGGACCCGACGATGAACAAAAAAGTGCTCGGAACGGTGATCGGCGCAGGCGTGACGTATCTCATGCGCAACAAAAGCGCGCGGGACAAGCTGATCTCGACGGTTCGGAACTTCGCCTCGAGCCGCCAAGGCTCCGTGCAGCGCCCGGCCGCGCAGCCGGCTGACCGCAGCGGATCTTCCAAGATCTGAAGCACCGGCGATGGACGTCAAAAAGCATCCGTTCCTTCGGGAACGGATGCTTTTTTGCCTCAAGTGAGCTCGGTCGCGCCATGGCCTTTCAAGGCGATGCTGACCGAGACAGTGATGTCCGCCTCCGCGAAATGGCGGTCCCAGTCGGCATGAATGCGGCTCCACGTCTTCGGCATCCGCACCCGCACCGACTCGTACAGTCCGATCGCATCGGCGCCGTACGTCTTCTGCAGCTTTTGGATCAGAAGATCGGCATTGCCCTTCAGCTTCCGTTCCAGCTTCTTTTCGACCTCCGCATAAAACGCTTCCGACACGCCGCCTCTGCCCGCATCCTTGTGGCTCCACGATTCCATCAGATCGCCTTCCGCCTCCAGCTCGATCCGGAAGGCGAATCGCCCGTCGGCCATCGAAGGCACGATCCGGCTGCGGACAGAATTGATCTCCATATCCAGCGGAGCGCCCAGCTCCGGATCGTCCAGCTTGAGCAAGCCTCCCTTGCGTCCGCCGCCTTTGATCCAGAACACCGATTCCATGTCCTTTTCCGTAAGGAAGCCGATCAGCTTGCCGCTCGTCCCCTGGATGACCGCCGCGCCCGAGTAGACCAGCTCCTCCTTCGTCTTGACGACATTTTGGAGCAGAAAGCTCGTCTTGGCATGGAGCCGGCTCATCAGATTGTACATGCGGATCGGCTCGAGGATCTTGTTGTTGCGATATTGGTTGCGCACCGTCTCGGGAATCTGGAATCCGGGAATATCGCCTTTGTACAAAGGCTCCAGCGTTTCGGAAGCCTTGCCTTTGCAGATCAGGACGAGCGGACTGAGCCGAATGTCGTTGTCGCGGAAGAAGAAGTCGAGGAAGGTCATCAGGTCATGCTTTCTTGCCAGGCGGTCTCCGATGACGATCACCTTGAGATGATGGCCCAGCGGGGCCGCATTCGTGCGCAGCGACAGCTGCCTGACGTTCTCCAGCAGCGAGTCGCCCGTCTGCGTCATGTTTTTGAACGGGCTGGACGATGTCTCGTCGCTGGTCGATCCGCCGATATCGCCGATCAGGCTCGGGAGGATGAGCTGGTACGTCGACGTGATGCGGTCCGTGCGGTCGACGCCGGGGCTTTTGCGCTGGAGCTCCCTCTCGCTTGCCGCCGGCTCGGGCACGTCCACCGCCACGGCGATCTCCAGACTCTGCGTCTCGATCTCCTTGTTGCTCCAGCAGCCGCCCGTCAGCAGCAGCAGCGCGATCTGGCTCGCCGCCAGCATGCGCCGTGGAAAGCTAGACGCGGCCATGGGCGGCCCCCTTCTTCCATCGCTGCAGAACGAGCAGCAGAGCCGGAACGCCGACGGACAGCGCGGCTCCTGCCATCGAAAGATAGTCCCAGACGCGGAAGACATCCTCGATCGTCTTCGGGAGCTCCTGGACGATATAGATGAAAGGAAGCTGCGCGAAAACAGCCGTGCGGAACGGAACGCGGAACAGCTGCGAGATGCCGAGGGACGAGGCGAACAGCGCGAGCACGAAGGTCGAGAAGAACTTCATGATCCAAATCGCCAGAATGAGCGATTCGTACCGCTCGAAGATCAGGCCCGGAATTTCGAAGCTGCGGATCAGATCGATCGTCGGCCATGTCCGCAGCGTAACTCCGTCGATGGAGAACGCTCCGATGACGATGACCGTCGTGACGACGTAGAACGCCATGCAGATGGCGATGGCCGCGGCATACGCCTTGCCGGCCGAGCGGGGCCGCTTCATGTAGGCGACGAGCAGCAGCATGAGCTCCGGACCGCTGTAGGCGAATGCGGCTGTCTTCATCGACCGCAGCACCGGCGGCAGGCCCTGGCCGAGCACGGGGAGCAGATGGCTGAACTCGACGACGCGCAGGCTGAGCAGCAGCACGACGAGCAGGATGAATCCGGTCAGCGGAAAGATGAGGTCGCTCGCCTGGACGATCGCTTGGATGCCTCCGAGGACGAGGTAAGCCCCCAGCCAGAGGAAAGGCAGCGTGACGGCCCAGGAAGGCGTTCCTTCCAGCAAGTATTTCGTCGTGATTTCCTCCAGCGATCTCGCCTCCAGACCGCAGATGACGAGGAAATAAAGCACGAGGCTCGTTCCGAAAGCGGCTCCGAGCCCTTTGCCGATCAGCTTGCGGCCGTATTGGAAAATGGTCTCTCCGGGAAAGCTCAGGCTGAGCCGGCTGGCGAGCCAGCCCCCGGCGGCGGAAATGACGCCCGCGAGCATGAGGCTGAGCCATACGTCCGGCGTGCCCGCCTTGTCCACCAGCATGCGGGGGAGCACGAGTATGGCCGTAGCCAGCATGTAATTGACGATGAGGATGGAGATCTGCGTGTTCGTCAGCTTGTCGGCGTTCATAGGCCGTCTCCTCTCTTTTTTATTCCGACGGCTTGGCCGGGTCGCGCCGGTCCGCCGCCAGGAACCGTCGCCGCTCCAGCATGGCAGGCAGCGGGAAGCGGACGAGCATGTCCTTGAAGTCGTGGGCGCGGTACGATCCGAGCGGACGCAGGAACGGCGTGCCGAAGCTCTTGAGGCGGGACAGATGGGACAGCAGCAGCAGGAAGAACAGCACGACTCCGTACAAGCCGTAAACGGCGGCGCTGAACATCGCTCCGAAGCGCAGCATCCGGATGGAGATGCCGGCGCTGTAGACGGGAATCACGAACGACGAGATGGCCGTAATCGCCACGACGATGACCAGGATCGGACTGATGATGCCCGCTTGAACGGCGGCCTCCCCGATGATGAGGCCCCCGACGATGCCCATCGCCGGTCCGATCGGCTTGGGCAGTCGCAGCCCCGCCTCGCGCAGATTTTCCAGCGACACCTCCATGATCAGCGCTTCGATCAGCGAAGGGAACGGCACGCCCTGCCGGGCTCCGACCACGGTCAGGGCCAGCTTGGTCGGGATGAGTCCCGGATGGAACGAGGTGAAGGCGATATAAAGAGCGGGGGTGAACATCGCGATCAGGGCGGAGAAGAAGCGCAGCATGCGGATCAGCGAGCCGGGCAGCCAGCGCTCGTAATAATCCTCCGGCGACTGGATGATCATCGGCAGCGTGAACGGCGCGATCAGGGCGAACGGCGTCCCCTCCAGCAGGATCGCCGCCCTCCCCTCCAGCAGGCCCGACATCACCCGGTCCGGCCGCTCGGTATTTTGCAGTTGCTGGAACGGGCTGTAGGAGTTGTCCTCGATCATCTGCTCGATATACCCGGACTCCGGAAAGTCGTCCCCCTCCAAGCCGCGGATCCGCAGCTTCATCTCTTCGATCAGGCCGGCCTGGACTACGTCCCGCATGTAGACGATGAGCAGCGGCTTGCGCACGGCGCTGCCGACTTCGAGGCGCTCCATCGCCAGATCGGGCACGGAGCCGTACGAACGGAGCAGCGCGGCATTTTTCTCGAGCGACTCGCAAAAGCCGATCCGCGGTCCGCGCAGCACCGCCTCGGAGATCGGCTCTTCCAAGCTCCGCGCCTCGATATGCCGGGTATCGACCAGCAGCGCGTCGGGCAATCCTTCCGCGAGCAGCGCCGTGCTCCCTTCTTGGACCTCCTTCAGCAGCTCCTCCAGCCCTCCCGTCCAGCGCTCGGCTCCCGAGGCCTGCAGTCGCAGCTTGAGCCGCTCCGCAGCCGCTTCTCCGTCCTCCGGATGTTCCGGCGCAGGGAACGCGGCCATCTCCGTCCGGAGCGCCTCCAGCTTGCTCTCCTGGACCATGCCCGGTATATAAAGCATCAGCGCGCGAGCCGTCCGCCCGAAGCTGATCTCGCGCCGCGCCATGTCGGCGCGGGTCTCCAGCCGATCGAGCAGCTCCTCTCGGAGCTCGCCCACGATGCCGTCCCCATCCCAAGCTTTCTCCGCCCGCCCCACGCCGCTCCCGCTCACCGCTTCCAATCCTTCTTCCTCGCCGGCTCCAGCTTCCGGGCGAGCGCGGACAGCGCCCAGGGCACGACGGCGGCCGTGACGGCGAATCCCCACATCGAGGGGGTCAGCAGCCGCTTCAACAGCTCCTCCATTCGCACACTCTCCTTTGACGGTTTGCTCTGCCTTAATGTGCGCGGGCTCCATCCAGCTTATCCCAAGACATGAAAAAGCCGGCGTCCGCATGGACGCCGGCTTGTACCCGTAAGCGCTGGATGTTGAGTCTACATTACAAAAAGGAAGAATAAGGCCGCCAAGACGAAGCGGTAGTACGCGAACCAGCTGAGCTTGAGCTTTTTGATCAGGTTGATGAAGGTGACGACGGCGATCAGCCCGACGATGAACGATACGACGAGGCCGACGAGCAGCAAGCCGTAATCTTCCCGGACGAGCAGGTCGCGGCTCTTGTACAGGTCGACTCCCGTCGCGCCGAACATCATCGGCACCGACAGGATGAACGTGAAGTCGGCCGCCGCCTTTTGGCTCGTGCCCATGAAGATGCCGCCGGAAATCGTCGAGCCCGAGCGCGAGAAGCCGGACCAGAGCGCGAGGATCTGGAAGACGCCGATGCCGAACGCCTGCTTGTAGGTGATGTCGTCGACCGTCTCCGCCGACGGCACATGCCGCTTCTGATATTGCTCGGCGGCGATCATGAGCAGGCCGCCCGCGATCAGCGCGAGCAGCACCGTCGTCGGTCCGAACAGATGCTCCTTGATGAAGCCGTGCAGCACGACGCCCAGGACGCCGGCCGGAATCATGCCGAGCACGATATGCAGCGCGTTGAGGCCCGAGCCCTTGGAGAAGTCGAACTTCAGGAAGCTGATGAACCGCTTGAAATAAAGGACAAATACGGCCAGCACGGCGCCAAGCTGCACGACGACCTCGAACGTGCCGGCCTTGTCGCCCGTAAAGTTCATCAGATCGCCTGCCAAAATCATATGGCCGGTCGACGAGACCGGCAAAAATTCCGTCAAGCCCTCGATGATGCCGAGGACGACCGCCTTGATGTAATCCACTCGCTCCACTCCTGTCCCTGCATGCTGATTTCGACTTTATCGGTTCCTTGAGAAATAGACGTCGGAAGGACGCCTTACCACGGCACGTCCCCGTCATCCTCCGGCGCGAGATCCGAAGCGGCGGCCGCCTCGGCCTCCGGCTCGGACGTCCCGATGACCTCCATCACCTGCGCGAGCTCCGGCGGATGCAGCAGCTCGACCGGCGACAGTCCCCGCTCGAACTGGAACGCGTCGCCCTCGATGACAGCGACGTATTTGCCGTTGTGGCGAGCGAAATGAAGCGAGCGGCCGAAGTCGGTGAGCAGGCCTTTGACCTGCACGCCGCCGAGCTTGAAGCTGAGCCCGAGATCCTCCTTCTGCTCGACGAGCAGGGCGGAAGCCTCGTACACCTGCTCCGGCGTCCAGCGCTCGAGCAGCTCCCGCTTCTCGGAGGCGGCCCAGATCTCGACGGCCTCCTCCTCTTCCTTGCGCAGCGGGCTCGCGTCGTCGCGCCACTTGTCCTCCATGTACTGCTGCACCATGTCCAGCACCCGCTCGCCCATCACCTCCGGCAGCGGACGCTCGTAGCTGACGAACTTGAGGAAGTCCTCGAAGTAGCGGGCATGCGACGCCTGGTGGATCTTGACCTCCCACGGCTCGAGCATGCCCTCCTCCGGCATGTGCGGGTACTGGATCGACTTGATCGTGCGCGCGCTGATCGCCATCTCGACGTTCGCGACGAGGCTGCGCTCGTCGGCGATGCGGGCGATCTTGGACTCGAAGTCGCACTTGAGCACGAACAGGAACGGCGTGTCGAACAGCTTGCTCAGCGTCGCCTGCACGGCGATGAGCGCTCCGCCCCGCACCGCCGAGGTGTCCATGTAGATCCGCACCAGCTCGTCCGCGATGCCGTGGAACCGCTCCGCCGTATCGGCCGTGCGAAGCCGCTGCAGCAAGTTGTAGTCGGGATTGCTGTCCAGCTCATAGCCGGGCTCGACCCGGAACCGTCCGATCTTGGTCGGAACGGACTCGGAGGGCGGATGCCGCTCCGCCTTGCGCTTCACGATGCGCGCGAACTCGCCGCTCAGGAAATCCTTGAGCGGGCTGTCCTCGTAATCCTCGCCGTCCATCGTCTGGAAGTGACGGAACCGCTTGCCGGAATCCGTTCCTTCCCCATCCGTCTGGATGACAAAAAAGCTTATGTACTGCACGTCAAATTCCATTCCCGCAAGACAGCTCCCTCTACCCTATTCTTCCAGATGGCCGGATATCACTTTCCTAGAATAGCATACTCGGCTTGGCCGCGACATGACTTTCAGCAGGCGGGCGCGATTGTAGCGCTGGACGAGAATGCAGGGAATATTCGCGATAAGCGCATATATCGTCATGATAATCATGCCGATCGCGTTATTCCACAACGCAAAAAGCGGCAGCGGCAGCAGCATCGCCCAGTGGGTCAGCTCTCCCCGACGCGTCTCCGCCGCGAAGCGCTCGAGATACTCGCGGCTGCCTGAGCGCAGGCGCCGCTTCGGAAAGCCCGCCTTCACCCACCCGCCTCCATCCGGCAGTCGGTCCTTCCAGCGCTGGACGAGCAGCCGCCGCTCGTACCAGCGGCCGCCGGCCTCGAAGCCGCGCAGGCGGGTCACCGGCCCGTCGGCGGCGAAGCGCTCCCAGGGGATGCGGATCGCGGCGGCGACGGCTGCTCCATGCAGGAGCAGCCAGACGGCGGCATCAAGCAGGATGACGGCCGCCGGGCCGAGCTCATGCGACATCGAGATCCCTCCCTTTCCAGCTCACGCGGCGGCGAACGAAGGCGCGATAGAAGGACAGCGCGAACACGGCGAAAAAATAGAGCAGCGGCAGCGGGTACAGCAGCGCGGCCAGCCAGCCGAAAGAGCCCGCGTGCTTCCAGGCCCGCCGCGCGCTGAGGACGGCGAGCGCGTAGAGCAGCGCGGCGGCGGACAGCGCCCCGGCGGCTGGAAGGCCGCCCTGCGCGAGCGCCGCCGCTGCCGCGAGCAGCTGCTCGAGCCATGCCGCGGCGGCGCCGGCCAGCCCGCTGACCCAGCCGATCATGAGCAGCAGCGCCGCCGCCGGCGTGCCGCCGGCTCCGAGCGCGATGCTTTTGCTCCAGCCCGCCGTCATCTCGCTCCAGCCGCCCGCATACATGCGGAAGGCCAGCCGCTCTCCGCCCAGCAGCGCCAAGCTCCGCCTGCCGCAGGCGGCGAAGCGGGCGGCCAGGCGGTCGTGGTCGAGAATCTCCCCCTTGACCGCCTCGTGGCCGCCTGCCGCCTCGTAATCGTCGCGCCAGCAGGCGAGGCAAGGCCCGAACGAGCCCGGCCGGGGGCCGCCGACGCGCCGCCAGGCGGCGAACCGTCCCGAGCCGGCGATGACGGCGGCATTCAGCATCGCCGACAGCTGCTCGCGGAGGCTGTCCGCGCGATGCCAGGGCTGCACGGTGACGACGGTGCCGGCCGGGCAGGCGGCGGACAGCGCCTCGAGAAAGTCCGGCCCCGGACGGGCGTCCGCGTCCAAAAAGACGATCCGGCCGCTTGCGGAGGCGGCTGCGCCCCGGCTGCACGCCCAGTTTTTGCCCCGCCAGCCTGCAGGCAGGCTGCCGGCCGGAACGACGCGCACGCCCGCATGCTTGGCCGCGGCGGCGGCGGTTCCGTCCGTCGAGCCGTCGTCGACGACGACGATGTCCGCTTGAACCGTCTGGCCGAGCAGCAGCGGCAGCAGCGCCTCGAGATTGCGAGCCTCGTCGCGCGCCGGAATGACGACGCTCCAGCGCCCGGCCTGCGCTGCCTCCTTGTCCGCAGACGAGCCAGCCTCGCGGAAAGATTCATTTGCCCCCGCCGGCTCGAGCTCGCTCCCGAGCTTTGACGCCGTCAGCCGCCGCTCGGCCAGCAGCAGCCTGCCAAGCGCCAGCAGCCCGAAGGTCAGCCACCATCCTGCATCCATGCCAGTCCCTCCCCGTTTCGTACGATGCTTGATTTTTTGCCCCCCGCCGCGTATTCGCGGAGCGAAAAGCGCCCACAATGGGTAAAAGAGGAAATCGGGAGATTTGCCCGGTCCTAAGCTAGTATGGACGATCCATCGCCCGTCAAAACCGCATGGACTAGAGGAGGAGCTAGAGTTGAAAAAAACGATCATCGTCGTCGGAGGCGGCCTGGCCGGCCTGTCGGCTGCGATCCGCCTGAGCGCGGACGGCCACCAGGTCACCGTGCTCGAAAAGAACGAGCGCGCCGGAGGCAAGCTGAACATCCGTTCCGGCAAAGGCTACCGGTTCGACACCGGTCCGTCGATTCTGACGATGCCCTGGACGCTGGAGCAGCTGTTCCGCTCCGCCGGCCGCGACCTGCATGACTATGTCCAGCTGAAGCGCGTCGAGCCGCAGTGGCGCGGCCTGTACGAGGACGGCGCGACGCTCGATCTCGTCGGCGACCTGCCGCAGATGCTGGAGGCGATCGGAGAGCTGTCGCCGGACGACCGCGAGCGCTTCCTCGGCTATTTGGACTACAGCCGCAAGCAGTACGATCTGAGCCTGAAAAGCTTTTACAGCCGCTCGCTGTCCGGCCTGCCGGACCTGCGCCAGCAGCATACGCTCAAGGAGCTGCTCGCGATGGATCCGATGAAGACGACCGCGCAGCTGACCGCCCAGCATCTGAAGCATCCGCAGCTGCGCCAGATCTTCAATTTCTTCACGATGTATGTCGGCTCCTCCCCGTACGCCGCGCCGGCCGTGCTCTCGCAGCTGACGTACGTGCAGATGGGGCTCGGCATCTACTTCGTCGAAGGCGGGATGTACGAGATCGCCCGCGCCGAGCTGCGGCTGCTCGAGGAGCTCGGCGCCCAGGTGCGCACGGGAGCCGAGGCGGCGGACATCCTCGAAGCCGGCGGCCGGGCCGTCGGCGTGCGTCTGGCGAGCGGCGAGGAGCTGCGCGCCGATGCCGTCGTCTGCAACCTGGAGGCGATCCCGGCCCATCGCTCGCTGCTGCGGGACGTGCCGGGCGCCGATCGCCAGGCGGAGAAGCTCGCCAAGTATGAGCCGGCCGTATCCGGGCATGTGCTGCTGCTCGGCGTGAACCGCAGCTACGAGGCGTTCAAGCATCACAACTTCTTTTTCTCCCGCGATCCGGAGCGCGAGTTCCACGACATGTTCGTCGGCAAGATTCCGACTGACGACCCGACCGTCTACGTCGGCATCTCGTCCAAGACCGACCCGTCGCAGGCGCCGGAAGGCTGCGAGAACTGGTTCGTGCTGACGCATGTGCCGCCGCTGCGCGAGGGCGAGAGCTGGGAAGCCCATCGCTCCCGCTACCGCGAGCTCGTGCTGGACAAGCTCGAGCGGATGGGCGCCGACGGGCTCCGCGGGCATATCGAGTACGAGGAGCAGTTCATTCCGGACGATCTGCAGCAGCTGTACGGAGCGAACGGCGGCTCCATCTACGGCGTCGTCACCGACCGCAAGCTGAACGGCGGCTTCAAGATTCCGAGCCGCAGCCCGCTGCTCGGCGGCCTCTACTTCGTCGGCGGCTCCACGCATCCCGGCGGCGGCGTGCCGATGGTGACGCTGAGCGGCCAGCTGACGGCGGACCTGATCCGCGAGGATCTGTCCGCCTCCGAGGCGATGTAGTCCAGCCGCCGCTCGAGCGTGCCGAGGGGGACCGATTCCGCTTGAAAAAGGGCCTTCGCCGGACCGATCCACGGTCGCGGCGAAAGCCCCTTTTTTTTGACGTCCGTCCACTCAGCGCCTGAACGAAGAAGTCGGCTTGCCCGTCTCGCGACGGCCGGCCTCGGACTTCCGCCGGCTTTTGCGGCGGCGGTACGGAAGCGTCCATCGCGGCCGCTCTTCGAGCAGCGACAGCGACAGCCGGGCGAAGCCGAGGAATAGAGCCATGCCGAGCGAATAAATTCCGAACGGCCCCAGAAAAAACAGCACATACAGCAGCAATAAGATTCCAACGCGTCCGCACAAGGCCAGCATGCCGATTCAGCTTCTCCATTCCGAAAAGAAATAAGACCTTCAGGCTTTCTGCATGAATAGGCATATTTTACCACAATCTTCCGGAAAGGACAGTGGCTTCTTCTCTTTTTTCCATTTTCCAGGAGAACTTACGGATCGGCGGGCAGCGGCTCAGCGCAGCTTATCCCGTATTTCCGCTTGCTTCTTGGCCTGAGCCCGTTCCTGCTGCAGCGCCTCCTTGAGATCGTCGCGCGTGCTCCGCTCCCACAGGCGGACGCCGGTCCGGTAAGCGGCGCGGGCATTGAGATGCCCGGCCACCGGGCCGGTCAGGAAGACGAAGACGATGCCGAGCAGCAGCTTGACGCTGACGACGTCGTGGACGAACGTGTAATAAAGGAAAGCGCCGGTCAGGATGAACAGCACGCCGAGCGTAGCGCTTTTGGTCGCCGCATGGGAGCGCAGGTAGACGTCCGGCAGCCGGATCAGGCCGAAGGCGCTGAACAGGCTGAGCACGGAGCCGAACAGGACGATGACGGCCGAGCCGATCGCGAGCGCCTCATTCATCCTCCATCACCGCCCCTCTCTCGATATAGCGCGCGAAGGCGGTCGTGCCGATGAAGCTGACGATGCCGATGACGAGGATGATGTCGAAGTAGACGGTCGTTCCCTGCAGCATGCCGAATACGGCGATCATCGACAGCAGCAGGATGCCGATCGTATCGAGCGCGGCGATCCGGTCGGATACGGAAGGGCCTTTGAGCAGCCGGTACATGCAGCCCGCGATCGAAAGCATGAGCAGGACGAGCGACGCTTGCAGCAGCAGATCGACCATCAGCGCGTCACCTCCATGATCGCCCGCTCGAACGTCGAGCGGATCTGCTGACGCAGCTGCTCGGCGTCGCCGATATCCATCGCGTGGATGTACAGCGTCCGATGGTCGTCCGCCACGTCGAGCGTCAGCGTGCCGGGCGTGAGGCAGATGAGGCAGGCGAGCAGCGTCAGCTCCCCGTCGCTCTTGAGCCGCGTCTCCATCGCCACGATGCCGGGCCGGATCGTCAGCTTCGGCTTCAGGATCTGATAGATGACCGTGAAGCTGGACAGGAACAGCTCGCGGATGAAGATGAGGAGCAGGACGAGCACGGCCTTCACCTTGCGCAGGTAGAAGTCCCGCTTGAGGAAGCGGTTGAGCAGGCCGATGAACAAGAGCCCGAGCCCGAAGCCGGCCGCGAAGCGGGTAAAGCTGAGATCGTCATAGAGAAACATCCAGAGGAACGCGATCAGCAGGTTGATGAGAAACTGGGAAGCCATTCGGGCTCACTCCTTCCACACGGCGTCGATATAGTCGGACGGCGAGACGAGCGTGCGCGCCGCCTCCGCGGATGCCTGGACCATCCACTCCGAGCCGAGGCCCATGAACACGACGAGCAGGCAGAGCGCCGCGGCGCAAGCGGTATGAGCCCTCGAAACGCGGGCCTCCTCCGCCGGAATCGGCAACGACGCCGGCGCTTCTCCCCAGAAAGCCCGCATGAACAGCCGCACGAGCGTATACAGGACGACGAGGCTCGTCGCCAGCGAGATGCCGGCGAGCAGATGCGAGCCGGCCTCCAAGCCGCCTTGCACGAGCAGCAGCTTGCCGCCGAAGCCGCTGAGCGGCGGAATGCCGGCCGCGGCGAGCGAGGCGACGAGGAACATCCAGCCGACGAGCGGCAGCCGCCCGATCAGTCCCCCCATCTCGTCCAGGCGGCCGGTGCCGGCCGCGCGGATCATCATCCCGGCGAGCAGGAACAGCAGCGCCTTGACAGCCATGTCGTGGATCAGGTAAAAGACGGCGCCCTGCAGCGATTTTTCGCCGGAGACCGCCAGCCCGAAGGCGAGGAAGCCGACGCTGATGACGATGTTGTAGTTCAGGATGCGCATGACGTCCTTGCTCGCGAGCGCTCCGGCCGCTCCGAGCAGCATCGTCGCTCCGGCCATCCAGGCGATCCACTCCTGCGCGGCGAGTCCGTGCCCGGCGGGGAAGATGAGCGTGAACGTGCGGATGAGCGCGTACAGCCCGACCTTGGTGAGCAGCGCGGCGAACAGCGCGGAGACGGCCGCCGGCGGCGCCTCGTACGCCTCCGGCAGCCAGAAGAACAGGAACAGGCCGGCTTTGAGCGAGAACACGATCAGGAAGAACACCGACAGGACGTCCAGCATGCCGCCGGAGCCGGCCTCGGCGATGCGGGCCGACAGCTGCGCCATGTTGAGCGTGCCGATCATCCCGTACAGGTAGGCGACGCCGGCCACGAACAGCGTCGAGGAGACGATATTGACGAGCATGTAGCCGAGCGTCGCCTTCAGCTGCCGCTTCGTGCCGCCCAGCACGAGCAGCGCGTACGAGGAGATGAGCATCACCTCGAAGCAGACGAACAGGTTGAACAGGTCGCCGGTCAGGAACGAGCCGTTCACCCCGGCGAGCAGGAAATTCAGGAACGGGTAGAAATAGAACCTTTCCCGCTCCGGTCCGACCGTCCCCATCGCATAGGCGAGGCAAAAGCCGGTCGTGACGCTGGCGGCGGTCACGAGCAGCGCGGCGAAAAAATCGGCGGCGAAGACGATGCCGAACGGCGCGGCCCAGCCGCCCATCGCCAGCGTCTGCATGCCGTCCGAGCCCGCCCTCGCGAGCAGGAGCGCGCTGGCCGCCGCTGTCGCGGCGATGCCGGCGGCGCTGATCAGGCGCTGCAGGATCGCCTTTTCCTTGAAGAAGAGCAGCAGCACGGCCGTGCACAGCGGCAGCAGCAGCGGCAGCACGACAAGATTAGTCATTCGCTTCCCTCCTGAGCTGCTCGGTATCGTCGGTGCCGATGGATTTGTACGCCTTGTAGGCGAGGACGAAGTAGAGCGACGTGACGCCGAAGCTGATGACGATCGACGTCAGGATGAGCGCCTGCGGCAGCGGGTCGACGTAGCGTTCGGCATGCTCGCCGAGCAGCGGCGCCGCTCCGCGCTTGAGGCCGGACATCGTCAGCAGCAGCAGATGGACGCTATGCGTCAGCAGCGACAGGCCGAGGATGACGCGCAGCAGGCTGCGGGCCAGGATCATGTAGACGCCGACGCCGAACAGGGCGCCGACGGCGAGCGCGAGCAGCAGCTCCATTTATTTGTCCCTCCCGATCGCCAGAATGATCGTCATCGTGATGCCGACGACGGTGAAGTAGACGCCCAGATCGAACAGCACGGCGGTCGCCAGCTCGTTCTGGCCGAAAAACGGCAGCTGCGCGTAGCCGAACGCATGGCTCAGGAACGGCTTGCCGAAGGCGAACGAGCCGATGCCGGTCAGCAGCGCGAGCGAGATGCCGCAGGCGCTGACGATGCGGAAGTCGACCGGCAGCGCCTTGCGGATCGTGCGCACGCCGAACGCGATGCTCATGAGCACGAGCGCCGAGGCGGTCATGAGCGCTCCGATGAAGCCGCCGCCCGGCTGATGGTGTCCGGCGAACAGCAGGTAGAGCGAGAACGTCAGGATGAGGAACAGGATGACCTTGGCCAGCGTCTGCAGGATGACGTCGTTGCTGCGCGCGTCCTCGTAGACGAGGCGGAACTCGCTTTCCCGCAAGCCGCTGCCCTCCTCCTCCGCCTCGCCCGGCCATTTGAGCCGGATGATCGCATAGATCGCGTAGGAGGCGATGCCGAGCACGACGATTTCGAGCATCGTATCGAAGCCGCGGAAGTCGACCAGGATGACGTTCACGACATTTTTGCCTCCGGCCAGCTCGTAGCTGTTGCGGAGATAAAAGTCGGAGATCGAGCCGAACTTCCGGTCCGAGAGCGCGCCGAGCGCGACCAGCGTCATGGCGAGGCCGGCCGCGCCGGCGATCAGGCCGCTGGCCAGCTTCGTCCGGCGGGCGACGCGCTCCCGCTTGAGCGCCGGCAGATGATAGAAGCAGAGCAGGAACAGCGTGACGGATACCGTCTCGACGATCATCTGCGTCAGCGCCAGGTCCGGCGCGCGGAACAGGACGAAGAACAGCACGACCATATAGCCGACCGTGCCGGTCAGGATGATCGCCATCATCCGCGACTGCGCGAACGGAACGGCGAGCGTGGCCGCGATCAGCGCGAGCACGGCGATGCCCTCGAACAGCGTCACCGGCGCCATGCCGGACAGGACGACCGAAATGTCTCCGGCCATGGCGGCCGCGACGATCAGGAAAGCGGCCAGCGCGAGGAAGATGTAGCCGGCGCTGCGGCGCATCCCTCCGTCCATGTATGCGGCTGTCAGCTTTTCCGAGCCGGCGTCGAGTCCGCGCAGCAGGCGCTCGTACATGCCGTTCCAGCTCAGGGGCAGCCGGATGGTCCGGTGCAGCGGCGCCCAGCGCGGCGCGGCGTACAGCAGCAGGCCGCCGACGGCGAATACGGCGGCCGTCAGCAGCAGCTCCGGCGTGACGCCATGCCATAGGGCAAGCTCGCCGTAAGCGTCCGGCGCTGCGGGATGCATCGACAGCAGCGCCGGCTGCAGCAGCCCCGGCGCCACCAGCGCCGGAGCCAGGCCGAGCAGCAGCGCCGCGGCGGCGAGCACGAGCGGCGGCGCCAGCAAGCCCCAGGACGGCTCATGGACGGCGGCCTCCCGCGTCTCGCGCGCCGGTCCGCCGAACGTGCGCCAGGCGAAGATGCCGCTGTAGACGAAGGTGAACGCGCTGGCCGTCCAGGCGACGGCCGGCACGAGCAGCGCGGCCAGGCTCCCCTCGCCCGCCCGATAGGCGTTCAGCGCCGAGCCGAAAAACAGCTCCTTGCTGAGGAAGCCGCCCAGCGGCGGCACGCCGGCCATCGACAGCGACGCCGCGAGCGAGACCGCGAACGTGACGGGCATGAACCGGATCAAGCCGCCGAGCCGCCGCAGGTCGCGCGTGCCGGTCTCGTGGTCGACGATGCCCGCCGTCATGAACAGCGCGCCCTTGAACGCCGCATGGTTGAGCAGATGCAGCAGCCCGGCCGCGGCTGCGGCCGCTCCGTAAGCGGCGTAAGGCGAGGCCGAGCCGGCCGGATAGACCGAGCCGAGCCCGATCAGCGCCGTCACGAGGCCGAGCTGGCTGATCGTCGAATAGGCGAGCAGCGCCTTCAGGTCGGTCTGCTTGATCGCGCGGAAGCTGCCGTAGACGAGCGTGGCGAGGCCGACTGCCGTGAGCGAGCCGTACCAGAGCTGCTGGCCGGCGAACAGCGGCGTCAGCCGCGCGGCCAGGTAGAGGCCGGCCTTGACCATCGTCGCGGAGTGCAGGTAGGCGCTGACCGGCGTCGGCGCTTCCATCGCGTCCGGCAGCCAGATGTGGAACGGGAACTGGGCCGACTTGGTGAATACGCCGAGCAGGATGAGCCCCATCGCCGGCAAGAGCAGCGGGCTGGCGGCGAGCGCCTCCGCCGAGCCGATCAGCTCCGAGACGCGCAGGCTGTCCCCGGCGATGCCGAGCAGCAGGAAGCCGGCCAGCATCGCGAGTCCGCCCATGCCGGTCACGAGCAGCGATTTGAGCGCGCCGTCCAGCGAAGCCTGCCGTCGATGCCAGAAGGCGATGAGCAGGAACGAGCTGACGCTCGTCAGCTCCCAGAACCCGTAGAGGACGATCAGATGATCCGACAGCACGACGCCGAGCATCGCTCCCATGAACAGCAGCAGGCAGGCGTAGAAGCGGCCGACCGCCTCGCGGCGGCGGTCCAGGTAAAAGATCGAATAGAGCACGACAAGCGCTCCGATGCCGCTGATGAGCAAGGCGAACAGCATCGCCAGGCCGTCGAGCCGAAGCTCGAGATTGACGCCGAGGCTCGGCATCCACGGCATGGAGGCGGACAGCGGCGCGCCATCCCCGGCGGTCCGCAGCCGAAGGAAGCCCGCGAGCAGCAGAAGCGGGCCGGCGAGGGCGATCCAGCCCGCGTGCAGCCTAGGCGCGAGCCGGCTCAGCCAAGGAAGCGCGGCCGCCAGCAGGAAAGGGAGAAGCAAAAGGACATGAAGCAATGGCAAGATAGAGCCTCCTTACGTTCGGAATGACGCTTGGCATTCCTTCCAGTATTTCCTGATGCGCCCGAAAAAACAGGCCGATAGCCCCCTTTACCCGGAAAATGACAAAAAGAGCCCGCTGGTGGCAGGCTCCTCCGATAAAACGTATCGTATTTTCCGGTATAAACAAGTTAGGCAGTAGGAATATTGTATCGAATTCCAGCGCGGCGTGTCAACCGTTTTTGAGCGAGGCCGCTCAGCTGCTCGCCCCGAACGGACAGCGGGCGGCCCCGGAGACGCCCGCGCCCGCGGAAGCGCCGGCATGCGTCGCTCCAGCCGGGCAGCCCGCCGCTCCGGAGGCGGCCGCGGCTCCGAAGCCGCTCCGGCATTGCCGCTCCAGCCGGGCGAGCCGGACCGGCTTGTCCTGCGGCAGCAGGCGCGGCGACAGCTCGAGCTCGCGCATCCCGGCATCATGCCAGACCGGCGTCAGCGAAGGCGACAGCGGCGGGATCAGCCAGGACCAGCGGGCGCTCGTCTCGCGGCCGCGCTCCGCCTCCTGCCGCTGGAAGCGGACGAACTGGTCGGCAGCCGTATGATGGTCGACGATGCTGACGCCTGCCTTGCGGAACGAATGCAGCACGGCGACGTTGAGCTCGACGAGCGCGCGGTCCTTCCAGAGCGTCGTGTTGCTGCTGCGGTCGAGTCCGAGCGCGTCGGCGACGGCGGCGATCCGGTCGTAGCGGCCCGGATCGCCGAAGTTGCGCGCGCCGATCTCCGTCTCCATATACCAGCCGTTGAACGGAGCGGCCGGATAGACGGTCCCTCCGATCTCCAGCGCCATGTCGGAGATGATCGGCACGGCGTACCAGCGCAGGCCGAGCCGCCCGATGCCCTCATGCTCGGGATGCTCGATCGCCACCTCCGGCGTCAGATGCGCCGGGATCGGGAACCAGCGCGGCTCGCCTCCGCCCGCGCTGACGACGAGCGGCAGCAGGTCGAAGTCGCCGCCCGTCCCCCGCCAGCCGAGCTCCAGGCAAAGCGCCGTGAACGCATCCGATGCCGGATCGCCGCGGCGCTGCTCTCCCGGCCCGGCGGCGGGATAGCCGGCGTAGCGAAGCAGCTGGTGGTTCCAGACGCGGATGTCCGCGCCGGAATCCGCGCTTGGGAACACCGTCATGACCGAGCGGATGCGCCCGCCGTTCGCGGCCGTCTCCAGATGCCGCAGCAGCGCCCCCGCCGCTTCTTCCTCGGTCCGTACGCCGCGCGCGTCGATCACGTCGAGCGTCTGCCAGAACAGGCGCCCGATGCAGCGGCTGTTGTTGCGCCAGGCGACGCGCGCTCCCCAGACGAGCTCTTCCGCCGAGGGCTCGTATGCTTCTCCGCGGCCGATCGCCGCCCGGACCGCTTCTATCCGCGCCGCCAGGCGCTCCTCTTCCCATCCGTTCTCCATGCCGAACTGGCGGAGCCAGGCTTCCGCCTGTTCCTCCCTTCGGCTGCTGCCGCCGTTCATGCTGTCATTCCCCGCTTTCTGCCAGCCTTTCGGTAATGCGCCGCTTGCGATAGAGCATGATCGCGGATTCCGTCACGTTCTGGAGCATGCCGCGATTGATGAACGCCCCGAACACGAGTCCGGCGACCGGCACGGCCTGGAGCAGCTTCTTCCAGCCCCAGTTGTCCCGGTAGACGGCGATCACCTCGCGCCAGCCCTGGATGCGGGAGACGGCCTCGCCGGCCGCCTTGCCTCCATCCGCGGCGCTCTGCATCATCTCTTCCAGAATAGCACGTTTCCCGACAATATCCGAGGATGCGAACTGCATGACCTTGACCGTGAAGACGCGCTCCTCCTTGAGCGTCGGGTCGTAGCCGTAGCTGAGCGCGATTTCCTGAATCGCCTTGAGCGACAGGCCGAGCACCGCAGGCACGTCGATCGCCAGCGTGAAGAGGCCGCCGAAGCCGGTCGTCGCGCCCTGCGCAGTCGCGAATCGCGTGCGTTCCTCGGCGAGCTGGGCCGCTGCCGCATTCATCGCGGCCAGCGGGTAAGGTCCGTCGCCGCTTCCGCCCTGGCTGCGGTCCGCGGACCGCAGCAGCTCCCCCACCTTCCGTCCGGCGACGAGATACTTGCCGCCGTTCTGGATGTAGCCGCCCAGCTCGTCGAGCGCCAGGCCGAGCTTCTCGTGCACGATTTTCGGCGTCAGCCGGTCGAGCAGCTTGAACGGCAGCCGCGCCATCCGGTCCCAGATCATCAGGTTCTTCTGATCCTTTTCCCATCGCTCGATTTCCGCCAGCGCCGCCTGCAACTGCTCTCGCGACTCCATCCGGCCCGCCGGCCGCTCCTCCTGTACTTCGCTCGTGTCTCGATCTGTCTCCATGCGTCGTCTTCCTCCTTCGGGATCGCCTGCCGCCGGCCCGGCTGTTCCGCCATGGCCGCGCGGTCCGTGCGCTGCCGTGCAATACGCAGCCGCATCGGGCGCGGTTCCGGACGAGCCGGCTTTACCGCGTATTACCCTGTATGCCCGATTCTGTCCCTTTTTCAGCCGAGCAGGACGGCCGGCTCTCCGCGATGGAGCAGGCCGAGCCGATGCAGCGCCCTCGTGCAGGCGACGTACAGCAGCTTGGCGTCCGCCGCTCCGTAAGCCTCGGCGCTCGCGTCGGCGACGAGCACGGCGTCGAATTCCAGCCCTTTGGACAGATAGGCCGGCACGACCGTCAGGCCGCCGCCGTAAGCGGGCTGGCGAGCATGGACGAGCGCCGCCTCGATGCCCGCCGACTCCAGCGCCGCATGGATGTCCGCGCACTCGCGCTCGGTGCGGCCGATGACGGCGATCGTCTGGAAGCGCCCTTCTCGCTGCCAGTCCGCGACGACCGCGGCCAGCCTAGGCGCCCAGCCGTCGGCGGATACGCGCTCCAGCACGACCGGATCGCCGCTGCGGAACACCGGCACGGCCGGCTTGACCGCGCTGCCCATGCCCGCGAGGACCAGGTTGGCGAAGTCGATGATCTCCGTCGTCGAGCGGTAGCTGCGGTCCAGCTCGAAATAACCGGCGCTGCCCTCGTCGAACCGTCCGCTCAGCTCGCTCCAGTCGGAGATGCCGGCATAGGCATGGATGCCCTGCTGCAGGTCGCCGAGCACCGTCATCGACGGCTGCTGCTGGCAGAGGCGGAGCGCCTCGAGCTGGAACGGCGAGTAGTCCTGCGCCTCGTCGATGACGATATGGTCGTAGAACGGCCGGCCGAGGCCGTGCAGGCGGATATGCAGGTAGACGAGCGGAGCGAGGTCCTCCGCCTCCGCTTCTCCTTGCTTGAGGCGGGCCGCCGTCGCCTTGGCGAGCGGCGCGGGCAGCAGCTGCGCCCCGCTCTTGCCCTCCAGCAGCTTGCGGTACAGCTGCGGAGCGCTGTAGGCGGGGATCCGTTTGGAAAAGGCGTTCAGCTTGGCCATCGCCTTCGAGCGCAGCTTTTTGTCGGCGACGCCCCGCTGCTTGAGCTCCGACTCGAGCCAGCGCTTGACGCGGCTGACGAGCCGCTCCCTGCGGCGCATGATCGACTCCTCGCCGTAGTCCGTCTCATGCCATTCCTTCATCTTGGCGACGGTCAGCTGGAAGCCCGGCAGCGGCTCGAACGGCTCGGCCGGCAGCAGCGAAGCCTCCAGCTCCGCGAGCCGGCCGTCGAGCGCTTCCTTGAACGCCGCGCTGCCCTTGAGCCGCCCGGAGGCGGCGGCGTATTCCTCCTCCGCATGAGGCTGCTCGAACCAATAGGCGAGCGTCTCTACCGGCGAGCGCAGCATCACCTCGCGCTCCAGCAGCTCGATCGCCCAGTCGGCGAACGTCGTCTGCACGATGTCCCCGACGCCGAGCTCCGGCAGCACGCCGCTGATATAGTCGAGGAACATGCGGTTCGGCGCGAAGATGATCATCCGTTCCGAACGGATGCGGCCGGCGTACTGGTACAGCAGGAACGCGAGCCGGTGCAGCGCGACCGTCGTTTTTCCCGAGCCGGCCACGCCCTGGATGAACAGCGCCAGGTTCTTGTCCGCGCGGATGATCTTGTCCTGCTCCTGCTGGATCGTCGAGACGATGTCGCGCAGCTTGTTGTCCTTGCTCTCGCCGAGCCGGTACAGCAGGAACTCGTCGGTGACGGCATCCTCCTCCTGCCCGCGCACGAAGCTGTCGACGAGCCGCAGCAGCTCCTTTTGCCGGACCATCAGGTTGCGCTTGAGATGCACCGTGCCGCCGATCTCGCCGTCCGGCGAGTCGTAGGTTGCCGGAGCTTCCCCACCGCTGAAGGAATAGAACAGGCTCGCGACGGGCGCCCGCCAATCGATGACGAGCAGCTCGTCCGAGCCTGCGCGGGCGACGCCGGCCTTGCCGATGTACAGCGGCAGCGGCGCCGGCTTGCCTTCTTCTTGAAAGTCGATCCTTCCGAAATAAGCTTCCTTGCGGGCGATCTCGAGCCGCTGGCGGCGCTCCTCGCGCTGCAGGTCGAGCATCTGCTCGGTGAAGTCGTCTCCGGTATAGCGCGGGCCGATGCCTCCGAGCTGGCCCTTGATGTCCTCCACGGCTTCCGCGAGCCGCGTTTCTTCCGCTTGATAGGCACTTTGAGCGCTCATGGTCAGTTACCTCCTAAGGGATTCCATTGAAAAGCGAAAGAAAACTATACCATAGCGCCGCTTGCGCCTGCAATAGCGGCATGGAGGGAATCCGGCGGCATGACTTGGTCACGGCGGGCTGGTTCCTGCGTCCTCTTTTTGGAGGGGGAGGCTTGCCCGGGCGGAAACGCGGCTCGTATACTCGAATGGATGAGGCTGGAAAAGCCGACGAAGGCGACGAAGGGGCGGCGGAAGCGATGATCGAGGTGCTGCTGGCGGACGACCAGAAGCTGATGAGGGACGGGCTGAGCACGATTCTGGGGCTGCGGGACGACATGACGGTGACGGGCGCGGCGGCGGACGGCGCCGAGGCGCTGGAGCTGGCCGTGCGGCTGAAGCCGCAGGTCGTGCTGATGGACATCCGCATGCCCGTCATGGACGGCATCGAGTCCGCGCGCCGCATCAAGCAAGCGCTGCCCGGCACGGTCGTGCTCATGCTGACGACGTTCGAGGAGGACGACTACATCATCGAGGCGCTCGCCGCCGGAGCGGCCGGCTTCCTGCTCAAGGACATCCCCGGCGAGCGGCTCGCCGAGGCAATCCGGCAAGCGGCGGACGGCTCCTACATGCTGCCCTCCTCCGTCGCCGGTCGGCTGGCTGCCCGGCTGAAATCGGCCGGAGCGGCCGCCCAGGGGCTGATCGGCGCGAGCCGCGCCCGCGCCGGACGGCTGCAGCTCGGGGCCAAGGAGCGCGAGGTCGCCGCGCTGCTCGCCGCAGGCTGCGCCAACAAGGACATCGCCGCCCGCCTGTTCATGAGCGAGGGCACGGTCAAAAATTACGTCAGCGGCCTGTACGCCAAGCTCGGCACGCGCGACCGCACCGTCGCCGCGATCGCGCTCGGCGAATGGCTCGCGGAGAGCCGCGAATGAAGGCGGCCCGGCTGGCAAGGCGGCTCGCCTCGGCGCTGCTGCTGGCGGCGATGGCCGCTACGGCCGTGCTCTATTTGGTGCCGCTGCAGCCGGGCGTCGCGCGGCCGGCGGAGATGTTCACGCTCAGCTCGCCGGAGCGCTGGGAGCTGCTCGCCGCGGACGGCCGCTGGATTCGGCTGGATCGGGCCGAGCGGCTGCTGGCCGAGGGCGAGATCCAGGCGGCAGGGGGCTTGGCGGAGCGGGGCTTGGCGGACGGCGAGAGTGATCGCGATGGTGCGGCACGAGGCGAGGCGACAACGACAAGAGCCGAGGACCGCAGCGGCGGGGCGGACAGAGATGGCGCCGGGCAGCTCCACGCCGCCTCCGGCGGCTCGGACATGCGCCTGCCCGGCGAGGCGGCGGAGCGGTTCATCGTGCGGAGGACGCTGCCGGACGCGCTGGACCAGCCGCGGAGCTACCGCCTCTTTTTCCGCCAGCCGGGCGCGTTCCGCGTTACGCTGGACGGGCAGCCGCTGGCGGACTACGGCCCGCTGCCGGAGCAGGCGCCGCTCGCCGACCGCTGGCGGGCGGCGGAGCTGCCGCTCCGCCCCCAAGGACGGCTGCTCCAGCTCGAGATCGAGCCCGCCTCTCCCGGCTCGCTCGCCCTCGGCGGCATCGCCGCCGCGCCGGCGGAGCGGCTGCTCGACTACGCGCTGCGCGCGGACTCCGTCCGCTTCGCGATGGCGGCTTGCTACGGGATGCTTGCCGTCTTTTCCGGCATCGCCTGGCTGCTCGTCTCCCGCAGTCCGCTTTACCTGTATTTCGGCGCCATCACGTTTGTCTCCGGCTATTCCGCCTTGTTCGGCTCGTCGCTCTTCTATGTGCTCGCCGCCACGAGCCGCTTCTCGTACTTCAACGGCATCAGCAATCCGCTCATGGCTTGCGCGATCGCAGGCTTGCTCGGCCACCTGGCCGGAGCCGGACGGAGCCGGTTCCGCAAGCTGACGATGCTGTTCGGAGCGCTTGCGATCGCAAGCGCCGTCCTGTCGCTGACGAGTCCGTACCTGTATCGGACGCTGACCGAAGCCACGTTCGCCTTCATCCTGCTGTCCACGCCGTGGTATCTGCATGCGCTGCGCCGGGAATTCGGCCTCAGGAGCGGCGAGCTCGCCTGGCTGCGGACGGGGCTCGTCGCGCTGCTGCTCAGCGTCGCCGCCGACCGGATCGCGGTCGCGATGCCGTCGGTCTCGGTCTGGCTGGAGAACTCCCTCTCCGATATCGCGCTGATCGTGCTGCGCCAGCTCGTGCTGATCGCCGTCTTTGTGCTCATCTGCTGCATCGGGCTCGTCCTGCTGCTGCGCGAGAAGCGGCTGAGGCTCGAGTATCAGCGGGTGCTGGAGCAGCAGAACGAGGAGCTGCTGGAGCGCGACCGCATCAAGGACGGCATCCTGGCAGAGCGCTCCCGCATCTCCCAGGAGCTGCATGATCATGTCGGGCATACGCTGACCGCCTCTATCGTCCAGCTTGAGGCGTCCATCCTGCTGCTGGAGCGGCAGCGCAACGAAGGGCTGGACAAAGCCCGCCTTGCCCAATCGCTCGTACGCAAAGGCTTGGACGAAATCCGCGCGTCGGTGCGCGCGATGCGCGAGGAGGACGAGGAGCTGCGGCTCGCGCCGGCGCTCGAGCGGCTGTTCGCCGACGCCGAGGCGAATGCCGGCATCGTCGTCAGCCTGGAGCTGCGCCCTATGCCCCCGCTGCCGCGGGAGCTGACCTCGCTGCTCGTTCGAGCGGCTCGGGAGGGGCTGACGAACGGCCTGCGCCATGGCGCCGCGAGCCGCTTCCGCTGCCGCGTCGCGGCGGACGGCGGCATGCTCTCGTTCGAGCTGCGCAACGACGGACAGCCTCCGCGGCCCGAAGCGGCGGAGGGCTTCGGACTGCGGAGGCTGCGGGAAGAAGCGGAGCGCCTCGGCGGGCGGCTGCGTCTGGAGGCGCAGCCGGGCGAAGCGGCGCTGTCGCTCCGCATGCCGCTCGACTGCGGAGCGGCAGCAGGCAGCGACGCCGACGAGGCGGGGTGAGGGGCGGCCGTCGCCGCAGCATCAGGCAAAGGAGACCGATGCCTGAGACGCCGACTATGAGGCGGTCAAGGCAGCTCAATCGGCCGTTTCCGCAAAACGGGCGGTCACGGCGCTGGGGACGTCTAGTCTGGCAACCCCGGTCGGGAATAAGCGCGCCGCAGCCGGCGTTCGGTGCCGGCCAGCCGCGCGATCCAATACAGCATGCGCCAAGGCAGCCGCTTGCCTTTCGGCAGCCTGCCGGCGGGATGGCTCGCTGCCCGGGCATGCCAGACTGCCCGGTCCAGCAGCCGCTTCGGCAAGCCGTTCGACAGCGCCCGTCCTTCGCAGGCCAAGCCGTAGGCAATGTCGAGCGCCAGCCGCCGATTGTCGCATTGATTCATGGAGGAACCTCCTAGCGGTCATGTTCCTCTCCAGCATCTCACAGCGTCATGCGCCGTCCCAGCGGCGGGGAGCCTATTTCCTTCATGACCCGGTCATCGCTTGCCGGATATACCGTCATGGCTGGCTGAGTCGTAAGCTCCCGCTCCCTTTCACTTCCGGCAACAAGCAATGCGGAGCCGATTGGTCGCGCTAACTTCCCCTCGGTCTGACTCCTCCGCACTCCAGTTGCTCGGTTTTTCCGCGCAGCTCCCCTTGGTCTGCCTTCTCCGCTCTCCAGTTACTCGGTTTTTCCGCGCAGCTCCCCTCGGTTTGCCTTCCCCGTGCGCCAGTTGCTCGGTTTTTCCGCGCAACTCCCCTCGGTCTGACTCCTCCGCACTCCAGTTGCTCGGTTTTTCCGCGCAGCTCCCCTCGGTCTGCCTCCTCCGCTCTCCAGTTGCTCGGTTTTTCCGCGTAACTCCCCCCGGTCCACCTCCTCCGAACGCGAGTTACTCGGTTTTTTCGCGCAGCGCAGCTCCGGCGCATCGGCTCAACCAGAGAGTCGACCTTGCCTGCCCTCGCGCAGCGGACTAGAATGCAAGCCTAAAAAGGCGTGATCTCTAACAACGACAAAAGCGAGCCGCCCCGACAGGGCAGCTCGCTTTTTTTTGTTCCTGCACCGTCAAGCTGCGGACGAGACAGGCCATTCTTGCTCCTGCACCGTCAAGCTGCGGACGAGACAGGCCAACCTTGCTCCTGCACCTTCAATCAGCGGACGAGCCAAACCAGCGCGCCAAGCGCTGCAACGCTCCAGACAGCGAGCAGCGGCACGCCGATGCGGAAGGAGGCATGCTTCGTCTTGTGCCGCCATGCGGACATGCCGATCCAAGCCCCGATGCCGCCCCCGAGGAAGCCTGCGGCAAACAGCCTTTTTTCCGGTATGCGCCGCCGGGACTTCCGCGCCGCCTTTTTGTCGATGCCGAACAGCGCGAACGCGTAGACGCTCATGGCCGCCGCATAAAGCAGGACCGCGCCTTGCCATCCATTCATCCGACCATCCCCCTCTCTCCTGCCCCTCGCTCAGCCCGGGCTCCTCGGCCGCACGCGGCTCGTCGCCTGGGCTTCCAGCGGATTCTCCGGCCAGTAATGCTTCGGATAGCGCACCTTGAGCTCCTTGCGCACCTCGAAGTACGTCGTGCTCCAGAAGCTTTCGAGGTCGCGCGTCACCTGCACCGGGCGCTGCGCCGGCGACAGCAGATGCAGCACGACCGGGAGCCGGCCGCCGCCGACGCGCGGCGTCTCCTTCATTCCGAACAGCTCCTGCAGCCGCACCGCGAGGAAAGGCGCCTGCGGATCGCTGTAATCGACCGGAACGCGCGAGCCGCTCGGCACCGTCAAATGCGTCGGCGCATACGAGTCGAGCTGCCTGCGCCGCTCCCAGCCGAGACGCGAGTCGAGCGCCTCGGCCAGCGGCAGCTTTTGCAAGCCGGAGGCGCTGCGAATGCCGGCGGCATGCGGCGCCAGCCAGTCCTCCAGCGTCGCGAGCAGTACTTCGTCGGACGCGTCCGGCCAGTCGGGCCGCACCGCATGCATGAGCTGCATGCGCGCCTGCAGCTGGCGCGTCTGGCGCGTCCACGGCAGCAGCCGCAAGCCTTCGCTGCGGATGCCCTGAAGCAGCGCCGCCGTCACCCGCTCCGGATCCGGACGGTCCAGCTGCGCCTCGCGCACGACAATCGCGCCGAGCCGGGTCTGTCTGCGGCTGCGCACCGCTTGCGCGGCGGCATCCCATTCGACGGTCTGCTCCGGCTCGAACAGCTCCGGCAGCAGCGCCTCCAGCGCCGCGAGCTCGACCGGAGCGGCCAGATCGATCCGGCTTTCCGTCCCGGCATCGTCGAGATCGGCGGCGACGAGATAGGCGGACGAGGAGATCGGCTGGACATTCGCCAGCGCCGCTCCGCGGCCGATCGCCAGCACATAGCGTCCGTCCGGGCGCCGCTGCGCGATCCGGTCGGGATAGGCGAGCGCGAGCAGCAGTCCGATGTCCGGCTGCTCCGCCCCGCGCGCGGCAGACGGCATGGAGCTGCCGCGCGGCGAAGCCTCGCCTGCCGTCCGCCCGGCTTCGCCGCCCGGCGTCCGCTCCGTTCCGGCCGCCGGAGCGGCCCTTCGCCTGTCCGCGCCCGGCGCCGAAGCAGCCGCTCGCCGCTCCGCCGCCGAGCCGTCCCGGCGCATCGCCTCCAGCGAGCGGCGCCACTGGCGCGCTTCCGCCGCGATGCGCGCAGCGGCGGCGGCCAGCGCCGGATCGCCGCCGCTCCCGCCGCCGCGGCCGGCGGCGCGCAGCGCCTCGACGCGCAGCCGCAGGTCGGCGCTGCGCTCGCCGCGCAGCAGATCGCGCTCGCCGAGCAGCGCCGCCAGCTCGCAGGCGGCCTCGCTCCAGCCGAGCCGCTCCGCCTCCAGCGCCATATGCGCGAGCCGCGGATGCCCGCCGAGCGCGGCCATGCGCCGGCCGTGCGGCGTAATGCGCCGCTCCGCCGTGAGCGCGCCGAGCCGCTCCAGCAGCGAGCAGGCCTGCTCGTACGCGCCGGACGGCGGCGCGTCCAGCCAGTCCAGCTCCGCCGGATCGGCCGTTCCCCACGCCGCCAGCTCCAGCGCGAGCGGCGCGAGATCCGCCTCCAGCAGCTCCGGCGTGCCGTAGGCCGGCAGCAGCCGATGCGCCTCCTCGCTCCACAGCCGCCAGCAGCGGCCCGGCGCGGTGCGCCCCGCGCGTCCGCGCCGCTGGTCGGCGGACGCCTGCGACACCGGCACCGTCTCGAGCCGCGTCATGCCGGTGCGCGGCGAGAAGCGCGGCACCCGCATCAGCCCGGCGTCGACGACGGCCCGCACTCCGGCGACCGTCAGGCTCGACTCCGCGATCGACGTCGCGAGCACGATTTTGCGCCTGCCGGGCGCGCAGGCGGCGACCGCCTCGTCCTGCGCCTGCAGCGGCATGCCGCCGTGCAGCTGGCGCGCGTCGACGCCAGCCGGCAGTCCGACCCGCCGCAGCTCGGACTCCGTCCGCCGGATATCCGCGATGCCCGGCAAAAACACGAGCACGTCGCCTTCCTGCTCGCGCAGAGCCTCGAGCGCCGCCGCGGCCGCCGCCTGCTCCAGCCGCGAGCCCGCGGGCCGAGGCCGATGGCGCGTCTCCACCGGATATTGGCGCCCCTCGCTCGCCAGCACCGGCGCTCCGCCGAGCAGCTCCGCCACGCGGCCGGCGTCCAGCGTCGCCGACATGACGACGAGCCGCAGGTCCTCGCGCAGCAGCGCCGCGGACTGCAGGCAAAGCGCCAGGCCGAGGTCGCTGTGCAGATGCCGCTCGTGGAATTCGTCGAACAGCACCGCTCCGTACGCCTCCAGCGCCGGGTCCTCCTGAAGCAGCCGCGTCAGGATGCCCTCCGTGACGACCTCGACGCGCGTGCGCGGCCCGACCTTGGTGTCGAGCCGCACGCGATAGCCGACCGTGCCTCCCGGCTCCTCGCCGAGCTGCCGGGCCATGTACGCCGCCGCCGAGCGCGCGGCGAGCCGCCGCGGCTCGAGCATGAGCACCTTGCGCCCGCCAAGCCAGCCTGCGCCGAGCAGCGCGAGCGGCACGCGCGTCGTCTTGCCCGCGCCGGGCTGCGCGACGAGCACGGCCCGGCCCTGCGTTTCCAGCGCGTCCAGCAGTCCCGGCAGGATCTCGTCGACCGGCAGCCTGCCTGATCCTTCCATCGTCCCACCTCTTTCCGTAGGCTTGCCCGCTCCGCTCAGTCGAACCACCCCTTGCGCTTGAACCAGGCGAACATGCCCGACGCGATCAGCCCCATGCCCGCCAGCACGCCGAAGTAGCCGTAGCGCCACTCGAGCTCGGGCATATGGATGAAGTTCATGCCGTAGATGCCCGCGAGGAACGTCAGCGGCATGAAGATCGTCGTGATGACGGTGAGCGTCTTCATGATGCCGTTCATCCGGTTGGAGCTGTAGCTCATGTAGCTGTCCCGCATGTCCGCGGTCATGTCCCGGCATGCCTCCAGCGTCTCCGCCTGCTTGAGCAGATGGTCGTAGATGTCGTGGAAAAAGGCCCGGAACTCCTTCAGCCCGGGAATCGCCTCGATCGTCGTCATCCGGTACAGCAGGTCGCGCATCGGCACGATCGTCTTGCGCAGGCGCAGCAGCTTGCTGCGAATCGCGAACACCCCGTCGATGCCGGTCCGGTCGGAATAGCCGCGGCTGCCGGGATCGGCGTCGAGCAGCTGATCCTCCAGCTCGTAGATCGACGGGAAATACCGGTCCACGAGCCGGTCCATGACCGCGTGCGCGACGGCCAGATGGCCGCTGCGGGGATGCTTGGGATGCACGGCCGCCGCCTGCCAGGCCGCGTCGATCTCGGCGCAGGCGGCGAAGCGGAACGTCACCGCGAAGTTCGGGCCGAGGAACAGGTTCACTTCCTGCACCTGAAGCGTCTCCGCCTCCAGCGCATGCAGGACGAAGAAATGGACGTCCTCGTAATGGTCGACCTTCGGCCGCTGCAGCAGATGCAGGCAGTCCTCGATGGCCAGCGGGTGAAAATGGAAATACTCGTCCAGCAGCCGGATCTCGGCCTCTTCCGGCTGTCCGATATCGGCCCAGTACCAGACCGGGTCCATCGTTTTAAGCTCGTCCAGCCCGACATCCTTGCGGAGTCGGCCGGTTGAATCCATCGCCATGATGCGCAGCATGCTCGCAGCTCCATTCTATTGATTCGCTTCCTAAATCATCGCTTGGGGAGGACGGCCTCCGGTCCGTCATCCCGCCGAGTCCAGCAGGGACGCGCGGCGGGCGCGCAGCGCCGCCAGCTCCCGCTCGGCCTTGCCCGCTTCCGTCTCCAGCCGCCGCCGAAGCTGGCGAGCCTCGCCCAGCAGGCGTTCGTTGCTATCCCTCGCGCCGTTGATCTTGCCCTGGACATGCCAGTCCATGAACAGCCCGTCCAGCAAATAATCGCCGATCCGGGCTCCGTCGCTGATCGCGATGTCGAACGAGGCGGCCTCGCCGACATCGGCCAGCTCCTTATGCAGCCGCCGCGCCGCCGAGCGCGCGCCGACCAGCGCCTCCTGCGCCTCGTCGAGCCGGCCATGCTTGGCCGCTGTCGCGATCATGCCGCCGCCGAGCATGTCGTACGTGCCCCAGGCGGCCGCCGACTCCAGCCGGTCCACCGCGCGCTCCAGCTGCGAGACGAGCGCGCCCGCCGCATGGATCGCCTCGCGCAGCTCCGCGAGCAGCGCCTGCCTGGCGCGGAGCTGGCCGTCGACTTCCCGCACGCCGGCGGCGACGGCGGGGAACGCCTTCAGGACGAGCTGCTCCCGCTCGCTGCGGATCGCCTCGCTGCCGCCCGCCGCAGGAGCGAGCTCTCCGAGCCGGACGCTCGTCCGCGCCAGCATCTCGCGCAGCTCCTGCAGCTCCGCCTCGCCCTCCTTGACCTCGGCGGCCGCCCGCTCGGCTTCCAGCTGCTCCAGCTCCAGCTGCTCCTCCAAGCCTCCGGTGAGCCGCAGCCAGATCGAGCTCCAGCTGCGCCGCGACAGGCGCTCGACGTCCGCCGCTTCCTTGCCGTGCCGCTCCAGACGCTCCGCCTGCCGCCGCTCCAGCTGCCAGATCTCGCGATCGAGCCGCTCGCGGCTGCGCTCCAGCACGCGCTGCTCCGATTCCGCCTCCAGCGCCTCGTCCAGCCGCCGTCCAAGCTCGCGGACGCGCTCCGCGACCGTCGCGTCCGACGCGTCCAGCCCGTCCGGCCCGGCGGCTCCATGGCCGCGAACTGTCGTCCTGTCGTCCATCGTCGTCCTCTCCTCTCGAATTGCAGCCCGCAATCTCTCATGCTATCATACCAGTCAGACCGGGCGCGCCCAAGCCCGAAGTTGAATTCGCGGGAGCCGCAGGCTTCCGCCGCGAGGAGGGACAACCGATGACCGCCGGCCGCTTCGCTCCGACTCCGTCGGGGCTCATGCATCTCGGCAACGCCCGCACCGCCTTGCTCGCCTGGCTCCAGATCCGCCGCCTCGGCGGCTCGTTCCTGCTCCGCATGGAGGACATCGACGGCCCGCGCTCGCGGCCCGACTACGCCGAGGCGGCGCTGCGCGACCTGCGCTGGCTCGGACTCGACTGGGACGAGGGGCCAGACAGCGGCGGCCCGCGCGGACCGTACACGCAGAGCGAGCGGCTCCCTCTTTACGAAGAAGCGCTGGAGCGGCTGCGCGCGCAGGGGCTGCTGTACCCGTGCTATTGCAGCCGCGCCGAGCTGGCCGCCGTCGCGAGCGCGCCCCATGGCCTGGCCTCGGAAGGGCCGGCCTATCCCGGCACCTGCCGCTGCCTGAGCGAGGAGGAGCGGCAGGAGCGCGCGCGGCGCAAGCAGCCGTCGCTGCGGTTCGCCGTGCCGCCGGAGCGGATCGTCCGCTTCGACGACGAAGTCGCCGGGCCGCAAGAGACGGCGCCCGGAGCGGGAGGCGACTTCGTCGTGCGGCGGGCGGACGGCATCTTCAGCTACCAGCTCGCGGTCGCCGTCGACGATGCCGCCATGGGCGTCACTCATGTGCTGCGCGGCAGCGATCTGCTCGACTCGACGCCGCGCCAGCTGCTGCTGCTCGAGGCGCTCGGCCATGCGGCGCCGCGCTACGCGCATGTGCCGCTGCTCATGGGGCCGGACGGCAAACGGCTTGCCAAGCGCCACGGCGGCATCTCGCTGCAGGCGCTGCGCGAGGCCGGCGTGCGGCCCGAGCGCGTCGTCGGCCTGCTCGCCCGCTGGAGCGGCCTGCTCGAGCGGGCCGAGCCGGTCATGCCGAGCGAGCTGATCGAGGCGGCGCGGGAGCGGCCTCTGCCGCTCGAGCCGGTCGTCGTGCGCGAGGAGGAGCTGCGCGGCATGCTCGGCGAATGAGGCGCATGCGGAGCTTGGGGCGCATGAAGCGTATGAGCCGCATGAAGCGCTTGAGGCGGACCAGCCGCCTCTCTCGATGCTGGCCTAGAGCGTGTTTGACTACTCCGAAAGAAGCCGATAGGGCCGAATTTTTGGTTCCTGCGTGGCAAAGCAGGGGGCAAAAAGGCGGTGATAATGCCCCTTGGCGGGTTTGCAACCACACCCTAGACAAGCCTAACAGGCGTTTTGCGGCGGCGGCCCTCTCGGCCGCCCGCAAAACGCCTGTTTTCGCCATCTAGGCCCCTCTGGCCGCGCTCGACCTGCCCGCAGTCGCGCCGTACAAGCCGAGCCACGTCTAGCCCGAGATCAGGAAAGGCAGTCCGTCCCGCCAGCCGATCTCGGTCATCGACAAGCACCAGGAGCGCCCCATGTCGCCATTCCCCTGATCATACAAGTACGTCCGCCCGTCTTCGTCCGTGAACAGGAACGGATGTCCGGACTCGCTCGAGTTCCAGCTGCCGGGCTCCCCGTTCGGCAGGAACGGCTCGTCGAAAAGCCGCGTCCTAGCGGAGCTCGCGCGCCAGGCGCCCGGACAGCCGCAGCGCGTTGCCCACGACAGTGACCGAGCTGAGCGCCATCGCCGCTCCGGCCATCCACGGCTCCAGCAGGCCGCAGGCGGCGACGGGCACCATGACGACATTGTAGAGGAAAGCAAAGCCGAGATTCTGCTTGATGTTGCGCATCGTCAGCCGGCTCGCCGCGATCGCGCCGTGGATGCCCGTCAGGCTCGGCCGCAGCAGCGCGACATGGCCGGCATCCAGCGCGGCGTCGGTGCCGCCGGCCATCGCGAAGCCGGCATCGGCCGCCGCGAGCGCCGGCGCGTCGTTCCAGCCGTCGCCGGCCATCGCGACGACGCGCCCTTGGCGCTGCAGCGCGCGGATCTGCTGCAGCTTGTCTTCCGGCAGCATGCCGCCCTTCCAGCGGACGATGCCCGCCTCCCGCGCCGCGGCGGCTGCCGGTCCGGCGCTGTCGCCTGTCGCCAGCCAGACGTCCAGCCCGGCCATCCGCAGCGCCTGCACCGCCTCCGGCGACTCCCGCTTGAGCCGGTCGCCGAGCGCGAGCGCGCCGATGCAGTCGCGGCCGAGCGCGACGAACAGCACCGTCTCGCCCTGCGCCTCGCGGATCGCCGCGAAGTCCTCCGCCCGCTTCATGCCGCTCCAGCGCTCCTGCTGGGCCAGCTGCCTGCCGCCGACGGCGATCCGCCCCTCCGCGCAGTCCGCGGCTACGCCGTAGCCCGTCCACTCGATCCGGTTGTCGGCGGCGGGCGGCACGAGCCCGCGGCGCCTCGCCTCCTCGCGGACGGCCGCCGCATACGGATGCGGCGACTCCGCTTCGGCGGCGGCGGCCAGCTTCAGCACGGCGGCAGCGCTCCAGCCCGGCGCAGGCTGCATGCCGGCGACGCAAGGCCTGCCTTCGGTCAGCGTGCCCGTCTTGTCCAGCAGCACGACCTCCACCTTGGCCAAGCTTTCCAGCGCCGAAGCCTCCTTGACGACGACGCCGCGCCGCGCCAGCTTGCCGGAGGCGATGACGAGCGAGATCGGCGTCGCCAAACCGAGCGCGCACGGACAGGCGACGAGCAGCACCGCCAGCGCGCTCAGCGCCGCCTGCGAGCCGTCTCCCGGAGCGAGCCAGAGCGCCCAGGCGGCGTAGGTCAAGGCGGATGCGAGCAGCATGAGCGGCACGAACCGAGCGGATATGCGGTCCACCTTGCGCTGGATGCCGGTCTTGGACGCCTGCGCCTGGCGCAGCAGCGCGTCGATCCGGCTCAGCAGCGTGCCGTCGCCGGTCGTCTCCGTGCGGATGCGCAGCGTATCGCCGCGGTTCGTCGTGCCCGCCCAGACGCGGCTGCCGGGACGCTTGGAGACGGCGCGGCTTTCGCCCGTCAGCAGCGATTCGTCGACCTCCGACTGCCCTCCCGTCACCAGCCCGTCCACCGGCACGAGGCCGCCCGGCGCGACGAGCACGATATCTCCGTCGCGGACGCTCGATGCCGGCACCCGCCGCGCCTCCTCGGCCCGCAGCACGGTGATCTCCTCGGCCTTGAGCTTGGCGTAGCCGTCGCTCTCCCGCAGCGCCCGCGCCGCCGAGCGGGATTCCATGTACTTGCCGAGCAGCACGGCCGTGATGACGACCGCTCCGGTATCGAAGTACAGCGGGAGCATGCCGTCCGGATGCGCGTCCGAGGAGGAGGCATGGGCGAATACGACATAGTGGCTGTACAGATAGGCGGCGGACGTCCCGAGCGCGACGAGCACGTCCATGTTGGCGCTGCCGGCCCGCAGCGCGCTCCAGGCATTCTGGTAGAAAGGCAGGCCGACGCCGAACTGGATCGCCGTCGCCAGCCCGAGCTGCACCCAGCCGCTGCGGATGAAATCCGGCAGCGGGAGGAAGGAAAGGGCCGCGTAATGCCCGGCCATCGCCCACAGCAGCGGCAGCGTCAGCAGCGCCGAGACGAGCAGCCGCAAGCGCAGCGTCCGCATCGCGGCGTACTCGGCGCTCCGGTCGCCCGGATCCGAGACGCCGAAGCCGAGCCGGCGGATCCGCTCCTTGATCGCCTCCGCCTCGAGCTCGTCCGGAACATAGCGGATCCAGGCCCGGCGGGAGGCATAGCTGACCGCAGCCTCCTGCACGCCGCCGAGCTTGCCGAGCGATTTCTCGATGCGGACCGCGCATGCCGAGCAGCTCATCCCCTGGATGCCCAGATCGAGAGCCGTTCCCTTGTTTCCTTCCATCTCCAGCCTCTCCCTTCGCCGCACGGCCTGGCCTCAGACTCTCGCAGCCTTCCCTAGATTCATAGAATCGCTTATCCTACTCTATGGCGCCTTCGGACCGAATTATGCGGATGCAGCGCAAAAGTTGCCCGCGGCCTTTCCCGAAGGCGGACGAAGGCACGGGAAGTTCCTCCTTCGCTTGAAGCCATGGAAGCCGCCGCGCAGCGCGGCATAAAAACGTAAAGGGACGCAGGCGGAAAATTCCGCCTGCGTCCCTTTTTCACTTCAACGATCCCCATCCTAGCGCCCGGTCACGATCTCCCCCGGCCAGGACAGCATGCCGCCCTCGACGTTGACCGCGTCGTAGCCGATCGCGTTCAGATAGTCGCAGGCGCGTCCGCTGCGCGCGCCGCTGCGGCAGATGAGCCAGATCGTGCCGTCCTCCGGACGGAGCTCGTCCATGCTCTCCTGCAGGCGCGAAAGCGCGACATGGCGCGCCTCGGCGATATGCCCGTCCTCCCATTCCTCGTCCTCGCGCACGTCCACGAGATTGATCGCTTCGCCTTGCTCGAGCCGCTTCAGCAGCTCCTCTGTCGTCTGCACCTTGCTCACTGCTCCGATTCCCCTTCCAGCTTCTCCCTGATTTTAGCTCCATACTCCGCATGCGCGGCCAAGTGGTCCCAGCCGCGGGAGCCGGACAGCGCCTGCAGCCGCATCCGCTTGAGCGACAGCTGCTGGCCGAGGCTGCGGCGCTCCTCCTCGTCGCGGCATAGCGCCAGCAAGCCGTTCAGGCTGGCGATGTCGCGCGAGAGCTGCACCTCCTCGGGCACCATGCCCGCATTTTTGAGCATGCGGTAGCCGGCTCGCAGCTCCTCCGGCACATGCGCCAGATCGTCGAGCTCGAGCGGCCTGCCTTTGCCTGCCAGCCCTTCGAATTCCCCTCTCTCCATCGCCTCGCGAATCTTCTCTTCGGCGATCCGGTAGAGGAAGTCCATCAGAGGCGGACCGCCGTGCCGCTGCAGGTGACCATCAGCATGCCGTCGCGCACGACCTCGTAGTCGAGATCGACGCCGACGATCGCGTTGGCGCCGAGGCTCGACGCCTGCTGGCGCATCTCCTCGATGGCGATGTCGCGCGCCTGCTTCAGCTTGCCCTCGTAAGCGCCGGAGCGGCCGCCTACCACATCCGTGATCGAAGCGAGGAAGTCCCTCACCACGTTCGCTCCCATGATCGCCTCTCCGTTCACGATGCCCACATACTCGCGGATCGGCCGGCCCTCTACGGACGGCGTCGTCGTAATCAGCATATCGCTTCCTCCTCATTGGATATCGGCTGCCCGGCGCTCCTCACGGAGCGCTCTCCGTCCATTCTACCTCCAGCAGCCGGCCCTCTTCAACCCGCACGCGGCAGACGACCGCCGCCGGCACGCCGGACTTCGGCTCGAGCACGAGCTTGAAGCGATGCTCCACCGAGCCGCTTTGGCCCGGAAAGGCTCCTTCGTAGCGGTAGTCCCGGATGCCGGCTCCATACTTCTTCATCGTCTGCTCGACCGCGAGCCTGCCCCATCTCGCATAGGCAGGAGCCGCATGCGAAGGCGCCGCTGCGACAAGCGCCGGGACCGCTCCCCCTGCCGGCCCCTCCGCTGACGCCCCCGCCGCGCAGGCGCTGCCCGCAACGGCGGCCAGCAGCCCCGTTCCGACCGCCAGTCCTGTCAGGATCGCTTTCATGCGCCCGCCTCCTTTCGTTTTCCCTAGCTTTTCCCGTGAAAAGAAAAAGCATCCTGCCCGATGAGGGCAGGATGCTCGCTGTCGCGGCGGATCCGCGCATCCTGCCCAAGAGGGCGGGATGCGGGAGCCGTCATTCCGCAGCCGGAGAGGCGGCGACGCCATCGCGCTGCCGCTTGGCGCGGCGGCGGTTCAGGAACTCGTACACGACCGGCACGATGATGAGCGTCAGCAGCGTCGAGCTGATGAGGCCGCCGATGACGGTCACGCCGAGTCCTTTGGAGATGAGCGCTCCCGACTCGAAGCCGAACGCCAGCGGCAGCAGCGCGCCGACCGTGGCGAGCGCGGTCATCAGGATCGGACGCAGGCGCGTGCCTGCCGCCTCGAGCAGCGCCTCGCGCACGCTCAGCCCGTCACGCTCCATGTGGATGACGCGGTCGATGAGCACGATCGCGTTCGTGACGACGATCCCGATCAGCATGAGCATGCCGATGAGCGCGGTGACGCTGACCGTCTCGCCGGCGATCAGCAGGCCGACCAGCGCGCCGATGACGGTGAACGGCAGCGAGAACAGGATCGTGAGCGGCGTCAGCGCGCCGCCGAACGTGATGACGAGCACGAGGTAGACGACCGCGATCGCGACGAGGATCGCCAGGCCGAGCTGGCGGAACGACTCGTTGATGTCCTCGGTCACGCCGCCCATCTCGACGTCGACGTTCGCCGGCAGCTGCAGGCCGTCGATGACCGCCTGCACGTCGCGCGACGCCTTGCTGATGTCGCTCGACGTCACGTCGGCCGTCACGTCGGCGTAGACGCGGTCGCCTTTGCGGGTGATCGTGTTCGGCGACGTGCCTTCCTCGATCGTCGCGACGTCGGACAGCTTGACCGTCGTGCCGAGCGGCGTGACGATCGGCGTGTTCTCCAGCGCGGCCTTGTCCGCGTACGTCCGCTCCTCGGTCTTGAGGTAGACGTTCAGATTGCTGCCGTCTTTCTCGATCGTCGTCACGAGCGGACGCTCGCGGACCGGGCTGAGCGCCATCGCCAGCTGGCCGGCGCTGAGCGCGTTCTCGCTGAGCTTTTTCTTATCGGCGACGATGCGGTACTGCTCATATGTCTCCGACAGGCTCGTATCGAGGTTGGTCAGATGCTCGATGCCGTCCAGCTTCTGCTTGAGGTCGGATACGACCGGCTCCAGCGCCGCCATGTCCGGCCCGAAGGCGGTGACGGTCAGGCTGCTGCCGCCGAGGCCGCCGCCAGTGAAGTCCTGCTGCTTCCATTCGCCCTTGCTGCCGCTTTCCTGCAGCAGCTCGACGACGCGCTCCTTCTCGGCGTCGAACTCCTTGTAGTCGGAGCTGTACCGGAGGTTGAACAGCGCCTGCTTGGAAGCGCCCGGATTCAGCGGGTTGCCGCCGCCGATGGAGTATTGCACGATCTCCACGCCTTCGCGCTCCAGCAGCTTTTTCTCCGCGTCCAGCGCGTATTTCTCCACGTCCTCCAGCTTCTCGCCCGGCGCCGGGTTGTACGTGACGATCATGGAGTTGTCGCCCGTATTCGGGATGAAGCTGACGCCGATGAGCGGGAACAGGAACAGGCTGCCGACGAGCAGCAGCGTCGCCGCTCCGAAGCTGATGCCCTTGTGGTCGAGCGTCCAGTTGAGCAGGCGCTTGTAGCTGTTCGCCAAGCGGCTCGGCTTGTCCTCGTGCTTCGTGCCCTTGAGTCCCTTGCGGAACATCATGTGGGCGAGCATCGGCACGATCGTGATCGCGACGAGCAGCGAGGCGAGCAGCGCGAAGACGATCGTCAGCGCGAACGGCAGGAAGATCTCGCCGATCGGGCCCGTGACGAGGCCGAGCGGCAGGAACACCGCGATCGTCACGATGGTCGAGGCGAGGATCGGCACGAACATCTCGCGCGTCGACTCGAGGATGAGCGATTTGCCCGTCAGCTTCTCGCCGGACATCGCCATGCGCCGGTAGATGTTCTCGATGACGACGATCGAGTCGTCGACGACCCGCCCGATCGCGACGGTCATCGCGCCGAGCGTCATGATGTTGAGCGTGATGTCCATCTCCTGCAGGACGAGCACCGCGATCAGCAGCGACAGCGGGATCGAGACGACCGCGATGATCGTCGAGCGCAGGTCGCGCAGGAAGATGAGGATGATGAGCACCGCGAACGCCGCGCCGAGCACCGCCTTGGACAGCATCGTCTCGACGGACTCCTTGATCGGCTTGCCCTGGTCGAGCGTCACCGTGGAGCTGAGCCCCTCATGGCTGCCGGCCAGCTCGGCCATGCGCTCCGATACGGCGTCGGAGACGTCGACCGTGTTGGCGTCGGCCGCCTTGACGATCGAGACGCCGATCGCGTCCTTCCCGTTCGTGCGGGAAATGGATTCCGCCTTATCGAGCACGGTCACGTCGGCGACCTGGCTCAGCTTGACGGTCGGCAGCTTGACGCCGCCTGCCGCCGCTCCGCCAGCTGCTCCGGCTGCGCCGCCTTGGCCTGCGCCAGCCTCTGCGCCGGCACCGCCTGGCGCTGCGCCGCCTTGGCCCGCGCCGGCACCCGCGCCGGCAGCTCCGGCTCCGCCTGCGGCGGACGGCAGCAGCGGGATCTCGACGTTCAGCAGATCCTGCTCGGTCAGCACGCGGCCGTCGACGACGACCGATTTCTCGGCGTCGCCGAACGGGAAGATGCCGAGCGGCACGCTGACGGCGGCCGCCTTGATCGCATTTTGCACCGATTCCGGGGTCAGGCCGTACTTGGCCAGCTCCTCGGCCTTATAGCTGAGCTCCGCCTCGGTCACGTTCTGGCCGGAAATCTGCACGGACGCGACGCCCTCCACGGACTTCAGCTCCGGCAGGATCTCGTCCTCGACCGTCTTGGTCAGCGCGACCAGATCCTGCGAGTCGCTGGAGATGCTGAGCGACAGCACCGGGAAGGCGTTCAGGCTGATCCGCGACACGCCCGGATCCTGGATGCCCTCCTTGAAGTCGAGCCCGTCCAGCGCCTTGCGCACCTCGTCCTGGGCTTTGTCCATATCCTTGCTGTAGTCGTACTCGATGATGATCGACGAGGCGTTCTCCATCGAGGTGGACATGACGTCCTTGACGCCGTCCAGATTGCGGGTCGCCTGCTCGATCGGCAAGGTGACCTCGTTCATGATCTCCTCGGGCGAAGCCCCCGGATAGACGGTCGTCACGCTGACGATCGGCACCGTAATGTCCGGCAGCGTCTCCATCTTCATGTTCGTGCCGGCGTAGACGCCTCCGAACAGGACGATGATCGTCATGATCCATAGCGCGAACTTGTTGTTCAAGGAAAAATTGATGATGCTCTTCAAGCCGACATCCACTCCTTTTCTCTATCAAGCGAAAAATATCGTTGCTCTATGGTCAACGCGGCCGCAGCCGCGATGCTCCCCCTACCCGCGCAGCCGATAGCCGACTCCCCAGACGGTCTCGACATACTTCGGCTCGGACGGCGACTCCTCCAGCTTCTCGCGCAGGCGGCGGATGTGCACCGTCACCGTCGCGATGTCGCCGAGCGAGTCGTAGCCCCAGATGCGCTCGAACAGCTCCTCTTTGCTGTATACCTTGCCCGGATGGGAGGCGAGCAGCTGAATCAGCTCGAACTCCTTGTTCGTGAGGCCCTTCTCCTCGCCGTTGACGAATACGCGATGCGACGCCTTGTCGATGAGCAGCCCGCGCACGCGGATCTGCTCCTGGACGGCGCCGGACTGTCCGGTCAGACGGTCGTAGCGGCTCAAGTGCGCCTTCACGCGCGCGACCATCTCCCCCGGACTGAACGGCTTGGTCATGTAGTCGTCCGCGCCGAGCCCGAGGCCCCGGATCTTGTCGATATCCTCCTTGCGGGCGGTGATCATCAGGATCGGGACCTCCTTGTCCTGACGGATCCGCCGGCAGATCTCGAAGCCGTCGAGCATCGGCAGCATGACATCCAGCACGATGAGGTCGAACCGCTCGTTGAGCGCCCGCTCCAGCCCGCTGTCGCCCCGATGCTCGATGCTGACGGCGAACCCGTAGCTTTCGAGATAATCGCGCTGAAGCTCCGCGATGGAGCTCTCGTCTTCGATGATGAGGATCTTCTTCACGGCTGAGCCTCCTTTTCCCGGTCCGCGGCGAGCGGCAGCTCGATGACGAACGCCGCTCCGCCATGCGGACGATTGGCCGCCTCGATCTTGCCGCCGTGCTCCTCCACAATCTGGCGGACGATCGCGAGGCCGAGGCCGCTGCCGCCGGTTTCCGAGCTGCGGGACAGCTCGGCCCGATAGAAGCGGTCGAACAGATGCGGCAGCGCGGCATCCTCGATGCCCGGCCCGTTGTCCTCGACCGTCAGGCGGGCGAAGCCGCCGCGCGCCTCCAGCGTCGCCGATACGGCAGGCGGATCGCTCCGATCCGGCCCTCGCATCGACATGTACTTCGCGCTGTTGTCGAGCATGTTGCCGAGCGCTCGGCTGAGCTTTTCCGCATCCGCCCGCACAGGCAGCGGCGACTCGCCGGCCTTCACGGCCAGCGCGATGCCCCGCTTCTCCATCTCGAAGTGCTGGTCCTCCATATAGTGGACTACGAACGCCCGCAGGTCCATCCGCGCGAAGTGGAACTCTTCCTTGTGCAGGTCGAGCTTGGAATAGAGGAACAGCTCGTCGATCAGCCGGTCCATCCCGTCCGCCTTGGCGTAGACGGTGCGGATGTACTTCTCCTGCTTCTCCGGGGTGTTGGCGACGCCGTCCATGATGCCCTCGATGTAGCCTTTGATCGCGGTGATCGGCGTCTTGAGGTCATGCGAGATGTGCGACAGCAGCATCTTGCGGTTCTCCTCGTACTGCTGCATCTGCTGGATCGTATCCTTGAGGCGCTGCCGCATCTCCTCGAACGCCGTCCCGACCTCGCCGAGCTCGTTGCGCGAGCGGGGCAGCGGCACCGGCTCGAGATTGCCCTCCTTGAGCGACAGCGCGGCGTCGCGCAGCGTCGACAGCGGCCGCACGATGCTGCGCGAGACGACGACCGTCATGAACACGCTGACGAGCCCGACGAGCAGCAGCAGGCCGAGCCCGCTCACCGGCTGCCAGATGACCGGGATGTCGTCCTTGCGGAAGATGAGCGCCGCCTCCGACGCGGTTCCGTCGCCGAAGCGGAAGCCGGTCGTGAATACGCTGTACGAGAAGCCGCCGACCGTCATGTCGACGGAATGGCCCTTGCGGTCCGAAAACCAGGCTTGCGGATCCTTTCTCGCCTCCGCCAGTCCCGAGACGTACAGTCCGCGGCCCGGGATCGTCAGCACGAAGCCGCTGCCGACCGTCTCGAGCCGCTCGTCGATGTCGGCGACGTAGGACGCGTCGAGCAGCTTGTCCGCATCGTGGTTCAGCACGTACCACATCTCGCCGAGCTGCACCGACTGGCGGTACGTCTTGTCGCGGTTCTTCTCGAAGAAGTCGCGCATGTCCTCGTAGCCGAGCAGATAGATGACGAACATCGTCAAGATGCCGAGCAGCACGACTGGAATGGCCGCCATCGCGATGTAGGACAGCAGCAGCCTGATGCGGATCGACATCGGATCACCCCCTGAAGCTTTCGGTCCTGCTGCGCCATAACCAGTGTAACCGACAGATCTAAACGATTGCGGACGCAATTCTTACAAAAGTATAAACCATTTCCATCCGTTTCATCATGGATGCCGGCGGAACAGGCTTGAACAGCCGGGGAGGCTAAAAAACATCCATGGCCGCGCGGTCCCGGTCCAACGGTCGATAACGGTTGGCGCTAGGGAGCCCCGCAGACGCGAGCCGGCTCTCCTCACGGGTGGACTTGGCGCTAGGGAGCCCCGCGCCCGGCCGCCGGGGGACGCCCCGAAGAAGTCCCTTTTCGCTAAAAAAGGACCCTCGGAGGGTCCTTCAAACGGCGGGGCCGGACCGGCTCTCCGAGCGTCTCCGGGCACCGCCCGCGCCGGCGGCGGCAGCGCGCCCGGACGGCACCGCGGAAAGCGCGACGAAGGCGATCGAGAGCAGCCACACGTAGCCGATCCAGAGCGGCAGGTCGGATGCGGCCATCGGCCCGCCGATGTCGCGCGCCATCGCCGCCGCCTTGTAGCCCGCCGCGAGCAGCGGCACGAGCGCGGCGCCGGCCAGCTTGCGCAGGATGCGGCCCGGACGGAGCAGCAGCCCGGCGGCGAACAGTCCGAACAGCAGCGAGCTGCAGGCGGCGACCAGCCACAGCACGGGATTGTCCGGCGACGGGTCGAGCAGCAGCTTGGGCGCGAACAGCAGCAGGCCGCACGCTCCGGCGAGCGTCCAGCCGCCGAGCTTGGCGAGCGGCCGGACAGCCGGATGCGCCGGGCGCGCCGAGCGGGAGGCGCGTCGCCAGCGCGCGTAGTCCGCCGCGAGCCAGCACGCTCCGGCGAGCAGGCCGAGCAGCGAGAACAGGTACTGGAGCCAGCGATACAGCGGCAGCCCGGCATGACGCGCGTGCATCAGGTCGGACTGCCACAGCACGAACCAGCCATGCGTATGCGTCATCCCGTCGACGAGCAGATGGCTGAGGAAGCCGATATAAAGCGACAGCAGGAACCAGCCGGCCGCGCGCGGCGTCAGCAGCGGATCGCGCCGTTCGGCGAGCCGGTCGGCCGCGTAGCGGTCGAGCCGCAGCGCGGCCGGCAGCAGCCTCGGCAGCAGCGGCGCGAGCACGAAGCGCCAGGCGGCAGCGGCGGCGATGCTGAGCGGCACGCCGAGCAGCAGGAAGCCTTGCCACGAGTGGCCGATGGAGCGGAACGGCTCCATGGCGACGAAATACTCCATGTCCGGCGTCATGCTGCCGAGCAGCAGGCCGGACAGGCTGAGGCTCGGCGCGAGCCGGCGCAGCGGCACGGCGAACAGCGGATGCGAGAATGTGAACGGCATGGCGGCCTCCTTTCCCCCTGGACCCGAGCGCCGCCCTCCTCGCGGTCTCGGGATGCCGGCGGCCTCTTTTCTGCTATGACGAGCGGCGGCTGGAAAAAGCTTCTTCCGAACGGAGGCCGACGGGATGCCGGCGCGTCGCGCCGCTTCGCCGGATGCGCTCCGGGCGAGCGGCAGACAGCCTGCTGCCGGATGAAAAAAAAGCGGCGGCCGGAGCTTGGGCGTCGATGCCCGGACTCCGGCCGCTCTCATCACGGATTCAGCCTGCGCTCTCCGGCTCGCCTCGTCCACGGCGCAGCATGCCTCCGGCGAACAGCAGCGTGCCGATCCAGCCGCAAGCCGAGGCGAACAGCAGCATCCAGCTCAGCGTCAGATGGCCGGAAAGGCCGGTGCTGAGCAGCGGCCCGACCGTGCCCCGGATGCCGAACAGCATGAGGTGGATCGAGAAGACGGCTCCCTCGCGCCCAGGCGCAAGTCGGAAAATGAACGCCAGGATGCCGATGTCCCAGATCGCCTCGCCCATGCCCTGGATGAAGTTGCCGAGCATGACCGCCTCGTAGGTGCCCCAAAGGCCGTACAGCATCGGCACGACCGCATAGGCGCCGATGCCGGCGAGCAGCGTATAGCGGATGTCGAAGCGGTCCAGCATGCGCCCCGCCACCAGATAGGTGAGCAGCAGCGCCGTGAAGTAGGCGACGCGCGTCAGGCCGATCTCGGTGTTGGACAGGCCGAGGTAGGACACCTGGAAAATCTGGTAAAGCGGATACGCAAGCATGTTGCCGAAGCCGGCGAACATCGTCGCTCCGAGAAACGCGGCAAGCGGACGGTTGCTTTTGACGAGCTCCCACTGGGAGCGGGGGCTGAAGCGCGGCGGCGCCGTCCGCCGCGGCGGCTCCTTGCGCAGCTTCATCTTCTGGAACAGCAGGATCGAGGCGACGCCCATGAGCGATGCCGCCGCGAGCGGGCCCGACGGGCCGGATGCCTCCGCCCAGACGCCGACCAGATAGGACATCGGAATCATGAGCACGCCGGAGGCCATCCGCACGTAGCCCATCAGGCGTCCGCGCAGGTCGGGCGGATAGACCTTGGGCAGGAAGGCCGCGTAGGCCGGCGCCTGGATGCCCATCAGCAGCTGGAAGGCGAACGCCGTCGCCACGTACACCTGCGGATCCGGGAACAGGGCCGGGAGCAGGATGAGCAGCCGTCCGACCAGATTGGGCAGGACGACATAGGGCTTCGGCTTGCCGCTGCGCTCGATCAGCGCCGCCCACAGCGGGGAGAAGATGAGTCCGACAGCCGGCGCGGCGGCGAGCAGGCCCGCCTCCGCGTTGCTCGCCCCCTGCTTGAGCGCGAAGGTGATGAAAAACTGGTTCATGACGACGTTGAACAAGCTGAACAGGCAGGTCGCCGCAAGGTCGATCCTCGCGTTGAGCCAGACTCGCGGGCTCATGACCATGCCGAATTTCAGCAGACGGGCCCTTCCTGGCCGTCCTTCTGCTTGCACTTGATGCACCTTCGCTTCTTCGGTTGATCTCGCCGGACTGGCTCACTTCGCCTCGCCCGGCCGCATCCACATTATCTTCCAACGGAACCGGCGTGTACATCTTTTTTTGCTGCGCCGCCGCGATTTGGCGACGTTAGCCGCGTTCCGCCGCTAGCGCAGCGCCAGCAGCAGCCCCCAGGCCGCCGAGGCGGCGAGCAGCAGCCCTGCGTCCAGACGCTTGAGCCGCAGCCGGAACGCCGACGTCTTGACTGCGGCGCCATGCCCGAAGCCTCGCGCCTCGAGCGCGTCGGCCACCGCGTCGCCGAGCCGGATGAGCGACAGCAGAAATGGCAGCACGATGCGGGAAAGCATTGCCGCCGGGACCTTGCCTGGACGAGCGGCGAGCTTGCCTCGGGCGGCGGCGATGCGGCTGTAGCGGCGCCACTCGCCGGCGAGCAGCGGCAGGAAGCGGAACAGCAGCGAGATGGACAGCGTCAGCCGCGATACCGGCACGCCGAACCGGACGAGCGGCCGCAGCAGCTGGTCCGCCGCCCGCTGCAGCCGGAAAGGCGGCAGCAGCGAGAGCAGCGGCAGGCCGAGCAGCAGGACGGCGAACAGGCGAGACAGCTTGAACAGCGTCTGCGCCGCGGCCGCGGCATCGAAGGCTGGCGGCGACAGCTGGATGCCCGCGACGCCCGCCAGCGTCAGCGCAAAGACGGCATAACCGCGCGCCAGCGGCAAATAAAGGCCGATGCGCTCGCGCTGGAGGACCGCCAGCAGCGCCGCCCCAGCCAGCGCGAGCAGCAGGCCGGGCCAGCGGTCTTGCGCCATGATGCCGGCGCCGACCAGCAGATACGACGCGATCAGCGCGCGCGGATCGGGCAGGCCGCTGTCCGGCAGGCGCGTCTCCGCGGAGGCGGCGACAGGCGCAGGCCCGGACCGGCGCTGCGCGGACGGTTGGCCGGCCGGGACGCCGTCCGTCGTCCTCGCGGCGGCGATGCCGGGCGCGGTGGCGAGCTCCGTCCGGACCGGGCCGTCCGCCGCCAGCCGCTCCGCCAGCTCCTCCGGCTCGAGCCAGAGCCTGCCGTCCGCCGCCGAGCCGAAGCGCGCCGCCGCAAGCAGCGGCGGCGGGGCGGCGCGGTCCCCGCGCTCCGCCAGCCGGCGAGCATATTCCGGCGCGGGCAGCAGCTCCTTGAGCCTGCCGTCTTCCATGACGGCGACGCTGTCGGCTATCGGCAGCAGCGCGGCGAGGCTATGCGCCGACACGATCGCCGAGCCTCCGCTCGCCCGATGCCGCTGCAGCAGCTCCGTCAGCCGTTCGAGTCCTTCGGCGTCAAGTCCGGCCGCCGGCTCGTCGAGCAGCAGCCATTCCGGCCCGCCGACGAGCGCGCAGGCTAGAGCTAGCCGGCGCTGCTGGCCGCCGCTCAGCGTCAGCGGATCCTGCTCCAGCAGACGTTCGGGCAAGCCGGCCCGCCGCAGCGAATCCGCGATGGCGGCGGAGCGCCGTGACGGCGGCAGCCGGAACGGCCGCGCGGAGTAGTCCAGCTCCTCGCGAACCGTCCGCGCAAACCATTGCGTCTCCGACTGCTGCAGCGTCGCTCCGAGCTGCAGCAGCGCCGCCCGGTTCGGCCTCTTGCCGAGCCAGAGCGGCTCGGAACCGTACCGGATCGACCCTGACGAAGGCTCGCGCAAGCCGGCCAGCGACTCCAGCAGCGTCGACTTGCCGGAGCCGTTGCTGCCGGCGAGCAGCAGGATGCGTCCCGGCGGCAGCCGCAGCTCCGTCGGCTCCCCTTTTCCGGGAGCGGCCGCGTCGGGACGGAACCCCTCCACAATCAGCTCTTCTGCGGCGAAGCGCAAAGGGTCAGCTCCTTCCCGCTCCGCGCCGTCCGCCTCATGCCGCTGCATCCCGGCGGATGCGGGCAGCGCCTCCGCTGCGGCATTCCCCCGACTGCCGGCCGCCGCTTCCGCGCGGCTATCCGCGGACGCCTCGAACGCCGGCGCCAGCTCCTCCAGCCGCAGCGGCAGCCGGTCGAGGCGCACGCCCCGCTCCTGCAGCGCCCATGCCGCGCGCACGGGATAAGGAGCGGCCAATCCGACTCGTTCGCAGGCCGAAGCCTCTCCGCCCGTCCGTTTGAAAAACGCCTCGGCAGACCCGGAGTATTCAATGCTGCCATCCGCCATCGCCAGCACCCGATCCTCACTCTCCAGCTCCTCCAGCCGCTGGGTGCACCAGACGACCGTCGCCCCGGCCCGATGGAGCTGCCGCACCTGACGAAGGACGAGCCGCGCCGATTCCGCGTCCAGCATCGACGTCGCCTCGTCGAACAGCAGCGCCGGCGAGCCGGCCGCGACCGCGCCGGCGATCGCGACGAGCTGCTTTTGGCCGCCGGATAGCTTCTCTGCAGGCGTATCCGCCAGCGCCGTCAGGCCGAAGCGCTCCAGCGCCTCCTCGGCCGCGTCGAGAATCCGGCTTCCCTCCATGCCGGCGTATTCGAGCGTGAGGATGAGATCCTCCCTCGCCGTCGAGCCGACAAGCGCCGCGTCGGGCTGCTGCAGCACGACGGCGAACGGACGAACGTCATAAGGATAGGCAGCCGTCCGCTGATGCCGGATTCCGTCAGGCGGCGCTCCGAGGCCGGCCAGCTCGCGGAGCAGCGTGGATTTTCCCGATCCGTTGCTCCCGCATAGAGCAAGCCAGTCTCCCTGCCGCAGCTCCAGGCTGGCCGATCCGATAATCGTCCGCAGCTGTCCCCCGGCGGCCGCCTGCACGGCATGCCCGTTCCAACAGACGAGCCGTTCCCCTTTTTCGCTTGCGCTCCGCATCGAGCCGCACCTTCCTTCTGCCCCTATTTCGCCCGATCCGCAAAAAAACGTCTGAACCGGCTTCTCAAACCGGAACGGCTATGCTACAATCCGTTCTGTTAACCAAATCTACCAGATTTAAGTTAACCTATCAATCCGAATGTTATATCCTCAAAGGAGCGAATTTCCGAATGCCAACTGTATCTCCGCTTCGCCGCATCGTATTCATCGCCCTGTTCGCCGCGCTCTTCGTCGTCTTCAGCGCCGTCCAGATCCAAATCGGCATCTCCCCGGTTCCGTTCACGCTGCAGACGATGGCCGTCGCGATCGCCGGCTCGTTCCTCGGCGCCAGAGACAGCTTCCTCAGCATCGCGCTCGTGTACGGACTTGCCGCGACCGGCTTGCCGCTCATCCGTTTTCAAGGTGGGCTCTCGCTGTTTGTCGGACATACGGCGGGCTTCCTGTGGGTGTTTCCGCTATGCGCGCTGCTGATCGGCCTGATCGTGCCGCGCCTGCTGGTCCGCCTCTCCGGCCGCAGCCCCGTGCTGACGTTCCTCGCCGTGTTCGCCGTCCTCGAGCTGCTCGGCTCCCTGCTCGCCTACGTTGTCGGCATCCCTTGGCTGATGCAGGCGACCGGCCTCTCGTTTGCCGAAGCGATGGCCGCCGGCTGCTACCCGTTCCTGCTGCCCGACCTACTCAAAAACGTCGTTGCCGCCGGAGCCGCCGTCGCGCTGAGCGCCTATCTGCCGTCGCTGCGGCTGCTCCGTGCAGCCGATCGTCCCGACCGCCCGACTGCAGCCGCTTAAGCGCCTGCTGCCGCAGCACAAAAAACAGCCGCGCAGACTGCGCGGCTGTTTTTGGCTTCCGCCGATGCTCTCAAAGGGACATGCGGTAGATGTTCCGAACGTCCTGCTCATCCAGCTTGCGGAAGTTGCCGATCTTGCGGCCCGGGGCCGCCTTGCCGGCCATCTCTTCAAGCCGGCTCTCGTCGATGCCGTAGTCGGCGAGTCGCGACGGCGCTCCGAGCGAGCTCCAGAACGCGCGCAGGCGGCGGATGCCTTCCTCCGCGATCTCGCGGTCGCTGCGTCCGTCCGTGTCCACGTCGAAGACGTTGACCGCGAACTGCTTGAAGCGGCCGACGTTGTCGTCCAGCACGTACGTCATCCAGTTCGGGAACAGGATCGCCAGGCCGCCGCCATGCGGGATGTCGTAGACGGCGGACAGCGCATGCTCCATGTCATGGTTGGCCCAGTCGCCGAGCGTGCCCATCGCCAGCACGCCGTTCAGCGCCATCGTGCCGGCGTAGAGGATCGTGCCGCGATGCTCCAGGTTCGCGAGATCGTCGACCAGCTTCGGCGCGGTGTCGACGACGGCGCGCAGCACCGACTCGCAAAATCCGTCCTGCACCGGCGTCAGCGCGTCATGATGGAAATATTGCTCGAACACATGGGACATCATGTCGACGATGCCGTACACCGTATGATCCTTGGGCGCGGTCGCGGTGAACGCCGGGTCGAGGATCGAGAAGCGCGGAAACACATGCGGGCTGCCCCAGCCGTGCTTCTCCTGCGTCTCCTCGTTGGTGATGACCGAGCCGCTGTTCATCTCGCTGCCGGTCGCGGCCAGCGTCAGGATCGTGCCGAGCGGCAGCGCCTCCTGCACGACTGCCTTGCGGCTGACGATGTCCCAGAAGCTGCCCTCGTAGCGCGCCGCCGCGGCGATCGCCTTGCCGCAGTCGAGCGTGCTGCCGCCGCCGACGGCAAGCACCCAGTCGACGCCGTGCTCGCGGCATAGCTCCGCTCCGCGGTGGACGGTGGACAGGCGCGGATTCGGCTCGACGCCGGCGAGCTCGACGACGCTGCAGCCGGCATCGGCCAGCACGCCAAGCACCTGGTCGTACAAGCCGCTGCGCTTGATGCTGCCGCCGCCGTAGACGAGCAGCACCTTGCGCCCGAGCTTGTCCGCTTCTTTGGTCAGCTGCTGCAGCTGGCCTTCGCCGAAGATGAGCTTCGTCGGGTTGTGGAATACGAATGGTCTCATGCGCTCCCGCCTCCTTTTATTCGTCGCAGCTTTCGGGATCTTCCGGACGGGCGCCGTCGAGCGTGATCTTCTCCGCCACCGTATCCTGAATGATTGAGACGACCATCTGCAGCAGGTAGTTGATGTCCGCCTGGCTCTGCTGGAACTGGCTGACGATCGGAATGCCGTCCAGCTCGTTCTGGAGGTCGTCCATCTCCCCTTCGATCTTCTGCACCATCGTCGGGTTCTTGAACGTCTGCTCGAAGGCGACGAGCTCCTTCTGCTTTTTCTTCAGGGTGGACATGAGTCCCTGCACCCGGTCGTTGCCCTTGATCTGATCCTCGGCCTTGCGGAACTGCTGCACCTCGTCGGAGGAGAAGATCAGCCCGGCGAGCTCGCGCGCCTTTTGCATGATGTCGTCGCGCACGAGCAGCTCCCGCGTATCGTAGACTTCGACGGGACAGTTCGGTCCGTGGTCATGCACTTGCCCGGGCTTCAGCGCCGATGGTTGCTGTTCTGCCATTTGTCAATCGCTCCTGTCTGCTGACGTGTATGTAGAGCCATGCGGCGAAGCACCGCTTGGTCTGGTTGTCCAAGTCCACATTATACCACTCCGCGGACATAAAAACGACTGCCCGGTTCGGGCAGCCGCATGGGCCGGGTGGCGGACGGCTCCGGCCTGCCGCTTCTCGGACCTTCCGGCTTCAGCCGACGATTTCGGCCTTGTCGCCGTTTTTGACGCCGGCCGCGTTGGCCTCGTCCGTATCGATGTGCATGTCCAGCGCGTAGCTGTCCGACACGCGGGCGATGACATTCTCGAAAACGAGGCCGCGCTCGCCGCCGACGCGCACCTTCAGCAGCTGCTGGTCCTCGATGCCCCAGCGAGCCGCGTCATCCGTATGGAAATGGATATGGCGCGCCGCCACGATGACGCCTTCCTCGATCGTGACCTCTCCGGCCGGTCCGGTGATCGTGATGCCGGCCGAGCCGGCGATGTTGCCGGATTCGCGCACCGGCGCGGGCACGCCGATCGAGAACGCGTCCGTGCGGGAAATTTCGAGCTGAGTCGCCTTGCGCGCCGGGCCGAGGATGCGCACCTTCGGAAAAGCGCCTTTGGACCCTTTGACGGCGACCGTCTCGTTGGCGGCGAACTGCCCCGGCTGCGACAGCGGCTTGAACTCGGTCAGCTCATAGCCCGCTCCGAAGAGCGCTTCGACATGGGCTTGCGATAAATGGATATGGCGCGCGGAGACGCCTACAGGTACCGTTTTGGTTTCAGTCATGATGCTCTTCCTTTCTGCACTCGTCGATCTTGTCGGAGCTCCTCGTCGGGACGAAGCGTCCTGCCCTCAATTATAGACCGGGCAGACCTTGATGTCGAATCAAGGGACAAGCGCCGGGACGACTCTAGCACCATCGGCATACGCTAGGATATATCTGCTAGAGAGGAGAGATTTCATGCCAACCTTCGACAGCGTGCAAGTCACCGGACCGACGACGCTCCAAGGCCCGTCCAGGTCCAGTCCAACTGCACTTTCCAGTCCGACCTCCAGATCAACGGCAACGAGACGGTCGCCGGGAATTTCCAGGTCAATGCCAATGAGAGCGTGCTCGGCTATCTGGCCGTCGGCGCCTCGGCCTCGTTCGGCGATTCCATCGTAGCGGCGAACCGGATCAATCTGACGAGCCTTCCGATTCAGAATCCACTCGGCCTCAGCATCCTGCAAGGCGTCCGCTATTACGCGACCGGCTCCGAGACGCAGCCTGGCCTCGTGCTGCCGGGAACCGACGGCTTCCGCTATGTCCTATATATCGACACGCAGGGAACGACGCCGACGCTGGCCATCCAGCGCCTTTCCGTCTAACTCCTCATGGAAAAGGCGCGAGGGATCAGTTCGTCCCTTGCGCCGCCTTATTCAATTCCTCGAGATACCGGAATCCATAACGGCGATCCGGTTCCAGATACGTCCCCTCCGCCCATTCGTTCCAGGCATTGATGAAGAGGAACTCGCTCCGGTACAGCTCCTTCGCCCTGCGGATCTGCCGGCTCAGGTACCAGCCGAACTTCTCCGGCGTGGCGCCGAGGCAGCTCTGGCCGCGGCTGCCGATGCGCGGCGTATTGTCCCAACCGACGAAAGCGCCCGGAAGGATCGCTTCTCCTTCCCTGTGGATCGACCGGTGCAAGATCTCCATCCAAAGCGGATCGTAGTCCACGACGAGATGCGGACCGTCCGCCGTCTTGAGCTTGCGCCAAGGCGGACTGCCGGTCGCGAACGTGTAATGCGGCTCGAACTCCACGCTGGCGTCGAAGCCTTCCTGCCTCCCTGCCTGAAAGCCGCCCAGCGTACGTACCCAGTAGATGCCGCCGAGCCCGTTCCTGACGGCCAGCTTCTCCCAGAGGCTCCTCATTTCGTTCCAGCATCCGATGTCGCCCGGACGGTAGATGACGAACAGCGGCTTGCCTCCGATCCGTACATACCGGCTGTCCCGAAAGAAAGGGAGCAGATACTCGAAATGCTCCTTCCAATCCTTTTCCGTGCCATAGGTCTGCTTCTGGATGACGTCGCGGCTGCCCCCGTCCCATTTTCGCGTCCAGGATTCGTTCGCCCACGACAGGCAGAACGGAAGCGTGCTGAGCGGATCGCGCAGCTTCTGCTCCAACGGCTTCTCCAGCAGCTTCTTTCCCTTGAACCAATAATGATAATAACAGAAGCCATGCAAGCCGTAGGCAGCAGCCAGCTCTTCTTGGCGCCGCCTCGCCTGATCCTCCAGCAAGCAGTAATAATTGTCCGCCCACGGCTCGTTCGGCTGATGATGGTCCTTGTAGAGCGGCTTCGCTTTTTTCGTGTTCGTCCATTCCGTGAATCCTTTGCCCCAGTGGAGGTCGTTTTCCGGAATGGGATGGAATTGCGGCAGCAGGTAGGCGATGAGCTTCATGGGCGGATCTCCTCACTTAAAGGCGGTTGTGAGCAACTGGAGCAGCACCGGGACATGGCTGTAGTCAAACCGGCTCGCCTTGAGCATCCTGCTGGAGGCAGCCCGCTTCTCATCCGAAGACAGACGCTCGAAAGCGTCCAGCTTTCGCGCCAGGCCGGTCATTGTCCGGAATCGGACGCAGCCGCCGATCGGATCCGGCAGAGCAGGCTCCGCGGCCAGCGTCTTGAGGAACGGAACGGTTCCGCATGCGGCCGCTTCATACAGCAGCGTTCCGCTCCAGCTCCAGCGGATGACCGCGCGCGCGCGGTTGAGCAGCCTTGCGCGGCTCTGCGGATCAGCCGCCGCCGGTACTGATTCCAGGGGCCATCCCTTTCCGCCAGCGAGCCACTTGGCACGGGGATGCTTCCGCCGCATGGCTTGCAGCCAGCGAAGCCGGGCCGGAGTCGCGTCGTCCAGCAGCAGATAGTCGGCCCGTTCCTCTTCTTTCATCGGAAGGGGCTGGTAGATGTCGGGATCCACCGGATAGACGATCATCTCCGAGCTCGCTGCGCCGAGCTCCTCGTAGGCGGAGCAGAACTCCAGCCGCTGCGTCGCCGCCAGCTTCGCATCGCCTCCTGCCGGATGCGGACGTTCCAGCCCGTCGTCATCCAGCCACCAAACCGAGCGCGGCCACTCGCGCAGCGCCAGGACGTCGGCATGCGAGATGCCGCTGCCGTTGCCCAGCAGCAGGACCAGATCCGGATGGTACAGCGCGAGAAGCTCTTTGAGGTCCTCCCGGTAGTCGACGGCGATGACTTCCTGGACGAGCAGCCTCAGCTGCTCCGACAGGGCCATCCCGGTTTTCCATTTCGTCGCATCGAGCAACTGGACGAGCAGCACGCGCTGCTGCTTGAATCCGACTTCCGTACGGAACGGCGCGGCATGCCGAACTCCCGAAAGGGATCGACCCGATGAGGAGCCTCTAGGCCGGACCCGCATCGGCTTCGGCTTCAGTTTGCTTCGCGCCTGTCTATGGAGCGGGATCTTTCCGGTTCGGACGCCCTCCGCCTTCCTGGTCCTCCTCATCCGTTCCCAGCCCCCATCGTTTTTGCTATCCTATGCATCCGGAGCACGGGAGAACAAGGCGTTTGTGCAATGGCTGCGCAAAAAAGCCGCATCGGCCCATGAAGGGCGATGCGGCGATACACGGAGGAAGCTTCGGCGAGCACGGCTTAAACGAAGTCCGCGGCCAGCTTCGCGAAGTCCTCGCGGGAAATCTTGATGTCCTGGTTCGCGAGTCCCTCTTGCTTGAACCCGGTGATGAGGTTCTCGTAGGAGCGGCGCTTCGTGTCCTGGTAGATCAGGCCGGTGACGAGGCCGTTCGTCTCCATGATCTTCGTCATCGCGGCCAGGCGGTTCGACGGATCGTAGCCTTCGCCGGCCTCGCCGTCGAGGTTGACGATGTTTTCCTTGAACCAGTCGTACGTGTTGACCTTGTTGAACGTGACGCAAGGGCTGAAGACGTTGATGAGCGAGAAGCCTTCATGCTTAATGCCGGCCTCGATCAGCGCGGTCAGCTGCTTGAGGTCGCTCGAGAACGACTGCGCCACGAACGTCGCGCCCGCCGACAAGGCGATCTCCAGCGGCGAGAGCACCGACTCGATCGAGCCCTCGGGCGTCGACTTCGTCTTGAAGCCTTCCGCGCTGCGCGGGGAAGTCTGTCCTTTGGTCAGGCCGTAGATCTGGTTGTCCATGACGATATAGGTCAGGTTGACGTTGCGGCGGATCGCATGCACCGTATGGCCCATGCCGATCGCGAAGCCGTCGCCGTCGCCGCCGGAGGCGATGACGGTCAGCTCGCGGTTCGCCAGCTTGACGCCTTGGGCGATCGGCAGCGCGCGGCCATGGATGCCGTGCAGGCCGTAGGCGTTGATGTAGCCGGAGATCCGGCCCGAGCAGCCGATGCCCGAGATGACCGCGAGCTGCTCCGGCTCGAGGCCGACGTTCGCCGCGGCGCGCTGGATGGCGGCCTGGATGGAGAAGTCTCCGCAGCCCGGGCACCAGTTCGGCTTGACGTTGTTGCGGAATTCCTTAAATGTGGCCAACGTGGCTCATCTCCTTCGACGCTTGGTAAACCTCGGACGGCAGGAACGGATTGCCGTCGTATTTGAGCAGGCTGCGGATCTTGTCCGCATGTCCGCAATGCAGCTTGATCTGCGCCGCCAGCTGGGCGGTCGCGTTGTTCTCCAGGACGATGACGGTGCTTGCCGCCTCCAGATAAGGAGTCAGCTGCTCGGCCGGGAACGGATGGATCTGCCGCACCTGAATCTGGCCGGTCGCCGCTCCGTCCTGCTCAAGGCGGCTGCGGGCTTCCTCGATCGTGCCTCCGGTGGAGCCCATGCCGATGATCAGGATGTCCGGGCGCTCATGCGGCACGTCGACGCGGATCGCTTCCGGAATGAGCAGGCGGTCGAGCTTGCCGAGCCGCTTATCCATCATCCGCTTGCGGTTGAGCGCATTCTCGGACGGACGCCCGGTCTCGTCATGCTCGACGCCCGTCACATGATGCAGACCGCCCTTGTCGCCCGGCAGCGAGCGCGGCGATACGCCGTCCTCGGTAAGCTCGTAGCGCTTGAAGAGCACATTCGGCTCGAGCTCGGGCAGCTCGCGCTGCAGCTTGCCGCGGCGAATCTCGATGCGGTCGTAGTCGAGCGGCTCGCAGCTCTGCTTGCCGAGCGACAGCTGCAGGTCGGTCATGATGATGACCGGCACCTGATACTCCTCGGCGATGTTGAACGCCTCGACCGTATCGTAGAAGCAGTCCTCGATGCTGGCCGGCGCGATGACGACCTTGGGAATCTCGCCGTGCGTGCCGTAGACCATCGCATTGAGATCGGACTGCTCCTGCTTGGTCGGCAAGCCGGTCGAAGGACCGCCGCGCTGCGTGTCGACGATGACGAGCGGCTGCTCGGTCATGCCGGCGAGGCCGATCGCCTCCATCATGAGGGACAGGCCGGGACCGGCAGATGCGGTCATCGTCCGCACGCCGGCGTAGTTCGCGCCGATCGCCATCGTGACGGCCGCGATCTCATCCTCGGTCTGCACGACCGTGCCGCCGAACTTCGGCAGCTTCTTGATCAGGTATTCCATGATCTCGGAGGCCGGCGTGATCGGATACGCGCTCATGAGGCGGCAGCCTGCGGCGACCGTGCCGAGGCCGATCGCCTCGTTGCCGATCATGAACAGCTTCTGCTTGCCGTCGGCAGGCTCCAGCGCGAATGCCTCTAGCGGTCCTCCGGCCTGCTCGAGAACGAACTCGGCGCCGCGCTTGACCGCCTCGACGTTTTTCTCGACGATGGCCGGGCCTTTGCGTCCGAATTCCTCCTCGACCGCCTGGTTGAACACCTCGAGCGGCAGGCCGAGCAGCGCCCAGGAAGCGCCGGAAGCGACCATGTTCTTCATGAGGGACGTGCCGAGCTCCTCGGCGATCGCCGTGATCGGCACCGCGAACAGGCGGGCGTCGATGCCTTCCGGCAGCTGCGGCTTGAACTTGGCGTCGGCGACGACGACTCCGCCGGGACGAAGCTCCGGCGCGTTCAGGTCGATGCTCTCCTGATCGAATGCGACAAGAATATCGAGATCGTCCGAGATCGCTCGGATCGGTTGCGTGCTGATGCGAATCTTGTTATTGGTATGGCCGCCCTTGATCCTCGAAGAGAAATGGCGGTATCCGTACAGATAGTACCCGAGACGGTTGAGGGCCGTGGAGAAGATCCGGTCCGTGCTTTCGACGCCTTCTCCCTGCTGACCCCCGATCTTCCAAGACAGCTGACTAATCACGATAAGTCCAACTCCTCATCTGCTGTGAGAACTGCTTTCAATCCTCCTAAATTTTATGCCTCGCTATTGAAAATTGCAAGGAAATCTCCGAACTTGCCGCATTCAGCATTCCGATGAAAGCTATAAAGAAACCTGATAAAGCCCGAAAACCCTTTATTCCGGGAGGTTTTGGCGCAAAAAGCGGATCGCGTTTCCTCCAAGCAGCTTCTCCGCGAACGCCGCGCCGTAGGCCCGCTCGACTTCCTGCCGCAGCTGGCCGGCCTCGCCGGCATGGCGCAGGCCGGCCGGATGCTGCTCGATGCCGTCGAAGTCCGAGCCCAGCATTAACTGGTCTTCCCCTCCGAGGGAGCAGATATGTTCGATATGCGGCAGCAGGTCGCTCGCTGCGGCCTGTCCGCGATCGGTGATGAAGTAGGGCACGTACGTCAAGCCGATCCGCCCGTCCATGGCGATCAGCGCGCGCAGCTGGTCGTCGGTCAGATTGCGCGGATGCGGGCAAATGCGGCGCGAGTTGGAGTGGGAAGCAATCAGCGGCCGCTCGGTCCGCTCGACCAGCTCCCAGAAGCCGGCATCGGTCAGATGAGAGACGTCGAGCAGCAGCCCGAGATCGCGCGCCGCATCGACCAGCTCCCGGCCTTTTGCGGTCAGCCCGCCTTGCCTCGGCTCCAGCACGCCGTCCGCCGCCCAGTTCGCGTAATTCCACGTCAAGCCGAGCACGCGCACGCCGAGCGCGAATGCCGTCCGCAGCAGCGCCCAGTCTCCCTGCAGCGCATCCGCCCCCTCCAGCGTCAGCAGCGCGGCGATCTTGCCTTCCTGCAGCGCACGCTCCAGATCGCGCCTTCCGCGCACCTTGGCATATCCGGGATGAGAGGCGATCTTCTGCTCGAACAGATCGGCCGAACGGAGCACCGCATCCATCGTTTTGTGCTTCGACTCGGTCAAATAGATCGCATAGGCCTGGAGCATATAGCCGCCCGCACGCTGCCGGTCGAGCGTCGCGTCGAGCGTCACCGGCCCGGGATTGTTCGCGGAATCGATCGGATCAAGGCGCGGATCCGCCAGCAGCTTGCTCAGCACGTCGCAATGGAAATCCGCGATCCGAGGCTCCTCGCCTGGATATCTGTCGTTCATCTGCCCCGCCTCCTGTCGTTCGCGGCCGCCCGATGCCGGCCTCTTCTCCTACGATATGCACTTCCGTCTCCGGAAAACGCAAAAAAACCTGCTTACTCCGTAAACAGGCCGTTGCATGTTTTTCTCTTCGGCTCAGCGCGGCTCTACGATCAGCTTGATCGCGGTGCGGTCCTCGCCGTCGATGACGATGTCGGTAAAGGCCGGGATGCAGATCAGGTCTACGCCGCTCGGAGCGACGAACCCCCTTGCGATCGCGACGGCTTTGACCGCTTGATTCAAGGCGCCGGCTCCGATTGCTTGCAGCTCGGCCGCACCACGCTCCCTGAGAACTCCTGCCAGCGCCCCTGCTACGGAATTTGGATTGGACTTAGCGGAAACTTTTAAGACGTCCATGTCAAGTACCTCCTCAGGAATAGTGGCGTATCCCTATATCCCTAAACCTATTCGAGAGAGGACAAAAAATTCCTTCTTCCGCAACGGCATCCATGCTGCCAGGCGTTGTCAGGTCAAGCGGCAAGCTCTAGAACATCGCGAGCGACGTTTCCGTAAGGCGGATCTTCTCGAGCCGCTGCGCCCGTCCCGTCGCTTCGTCCAACACCGCCAGCACCCCGTGCAGATGCCAGTCCCCTTCCGCTACGACAAAGCGCGACGGCAGGCCGGTCAGAAACCTGTGCAGCACGGCGTCGCGATCCATGCCGAGAATTCCGTCCATCGGACCGGTCATGCCGACATCGGTCAAGAACGCCGTTCCTTGCGGAAGGATCCGGTCATCGTTCGTCTGCACATGCGTGTGGGTGCCGAGCACGACCGAGGCCCGGCCGTCCAAATACCAGCCCATCGCGATTTTCTCCGATGTCGCTTCGGCGTGGAAGTCGACCAGCACGCAGCTCGTCTCGCGCTTCAGCCGCTCCAGATGCGCATCCGCCGTCTTGAACGGGCAGTCGTTCGGCGGCAGGAACGTGCGCCCTTGGACATTGAGGATGCCGAGCTTTTTGCTGCCGGCCTTGATGACCGTGGAGCCGATGCCTGGCGATTCGCTCGAAAAATTCGCCGGACGGACGAGCCGCGGCTCATCGTCGATCCAGTCGAACAGATCCTTGTTGTCCCATGTATGGTTGCCCATCGTGATGCCGTTCACGCCCCAGTCGAAAAACTCCTTGGCGATCGCGGCGGTGATGCCGCGGCCGGCGGCGGCGTTCTCGCCGTTGACGATGATGATATCCGGATTATGCTTCGCCCTGAGCGCCGGCAGCGCCTTGCGCAGCGCGGCACGGCCGACGTTGCCGACGATGTCGCCGATAAAAAGAACTTTCATGGATGGCCTCCTATCATGACAAAATCCCGCTCCGGCAGGAGCGGGATGTCTGGTTCGCCTACTTGGCGTATTCGACCGCACGGGTTTCGCGGATGACCGTGACCTTGATATGGCCCGGATAGTCCAGTTCTCCCTCGATCTTTTTAGTAATGTCGCGTGCCAGACGGAACGCTTCCGTATCGTCGATCTTCTCCGGCTGGACCATGACGCGAACTTCGCGTCCGGCCTGGATGGCGTACGATTTCTCGACGCCGTCGAACGATTCGGAGATCGCCTCGAGCTTCTCCAGACGCTTGATATACGTCTCGAGCGTCTCGCGGCGGGCTCCAGGACGGGCGGCCGACAGCGCGTCCGCGGCTCCGACGAGCATCGCGATGACGGAAGTCGCCTCGCAATCGCCGTGATGGGACGCGATGCTGTTGATGACGACCGGATGCTCCTTGTACTTGCGGGCCAGCTCGACGCCGATCTCGACATGGGAGCCCTCGACCTCGTGGTCGAGCGCTTTGCCGATGTCATGCAGCAAGCCGGCGCGCTTGGCCAAGGTGATGTCCTCGCCCAGCTCGGCCGCCATCAGGCCGGTCAGATAAGCGACCTCCATCGAATGCTTCAGCACGTTTTGGCCATAGCTCGTCCGATATTTCAGGCGGCCGAGAATCTTGATCAGATCCGGATGGATCGCATGCACGCCGACCTCGAAAGTCGCCTGCTCGCCATACTCGCGAATCCGCTCGTCCACCTCGCGGCGGGATTTCTCGACCATCTCCTCGATTCGGGCGGGATGGATCCTGCCGTCGGCGACGAGCTTCTCGAGCGCTGTACGGGCAATCTCCCGGCGTATCGGATCGAATCCGGACAAGATGACCGCTTCCGGCGTATCGTCGATGATCAGATCGATGCCGGTGAGCGTCTCGAGCGCGCGGATGTTGCGGCCCTCGCGGCCGATGATCCGGCCCTTCATCTCTTCGTTCGGCAGCGTCACGACGGATACCGTCGTCTCCGCGACATGGTCGGCCGCGCAGCGCTGGATCGCCAGGGAAATGATGTCGCGGGCTTTTTTGTCCGCTTCTTCCTTCGCCTGCTGCTCCAGCTCCTTGATCATCTGCGCCGTCTCGTGGCGGACTTCCTGCTCCACGTTGTTGAAGATGATCGTCTTCGCGTCCTCCGTAGTCAAGCCGGAGATCCGCTCCAGCTCGCTCTGCTGCTGCCGGTAGATGGAATCAATCTGCTCTTGCGTTTCCTCGATTCGTTTCTCCTTGTTGGCTACCAATTCTTCTTTGCGTTCGAGTGCCTCAATTTTCTTATCCAAAGACTCCTCTTTTTGCAGCAAGCGCCTTTCAAGACGCTGATTCTCATTGCGTCTCTCCCGAATGTCCTTGTCCGCTTCCGAACGGAGTTTATGGATTTCGTCTTTCGCTTCCAGCACCGTTTCCTTTTTCAACGCATCCGCTTCCTTCTTCGCCTGTTCGACGATCTGGAGCGCGGCCTGCTCAGCGCTGGAAATCTTAGCCTCGGCAAACGACTTTCGGACGAAGTAACCAATCCCAAAGGTAATCGCGCCAACAACGAGAACGATCAAGATCCACCAAATGGGGTTCATCTTGTTCACCTCCTCGTTGCATTCACCAAGGCATCAGCCGGGAATGATATTCAATTGTTGCCATTCGGTTCCATACCGTGCTTTACGACTGTAGAAATGGAGACAAAAAACCTGAACCCATTTACGGAAGGAAAGGCATCCCATGCCAGATGGATGCTTTATTATTGTAGCTTTCCGCAAAATCAATTGTCAAGCCAGCCCCCGTCGGCGTCGTCCTCGCCCTCGGCCGAGTCCTGAATCTGCCGGACCGTCTCCCGCACGAGATCGCTCGGGAATCCGCGCCGCAGCAGGAATCCGGTCAGCTTCATCCGTTTGTCCCGCTCTTCTCCCTTCAGGCTCCGCCATTTCTTCTCTCCGGCCTTGAGCGCGGCGCGCCGTTCTTCCTCGTCGTCGAGAGCCTCGACCGCGCGTCCCGCCGTCTCCTTTGGAATGCCGCGCTGCTCGAGCTCCATGCGGATGAGGCGGCTGCCCTTCTGGCTGCTCCGCAGACGCTGGGAGGCGAACATGCGGGCATAGTCGCGGTCGTCGACGACCCGCTCCTGCTGCAGCCGCTCGATCGCATAGCGGATATCCTCTTCTTCGAATTCCTTGCGCTTGAGATAGGCGGACATCTCCTTCGACGTCCGCATCTTGAAGCCGGCGTAGAAGACGGCCGCCGCATACGCCCGGTAACGAGCGTTCTCCTCCGCGATCCGCGCCATCAGCTTCGGCTCGATGAGCGTTTCTTTGAGCAGCCGGTACTTGACGAGAATATCCTCATGCACCGACAGCTCCGGCTCCTCGCTGCCTTCGAGATAAATCCAGTAGAGAGACGGCTTCTTGTCGTCCTGCTCTACGCGCGTGATCCGTTTTTCCTGCTCCTCCATCTACGCCGCTCCCCTTCCTCGTCGATTCTAATGAAGAAAAAAGCACCCCCGACTCCATCAGGGATGCTTGGTCATGCCGCTACTTCGCAGAGCGGTAAACAATCAGACGTCGAGCTCCAGCTCCTCGAATTCGTCTGCCTCGTCCTTCGAAACTTCGGCGCCGGCGGCGCGCTCCGCAGCCGCATTGAGGTTATGCGCCTCGCGGATCTTGCCTTCGATCACGCTTGCGATCGGCTCGTTGTCCTTGAGGAACTGCTTGGCGTTCTCCCGTCCTTGGCCGAGACGGTCGCCGTTGAAGCTGAACCAAGCGCCGCTCTTCTGCACGATGTCCATCTCCACGCCGATGTCGATGATGCTGCCGACGCGCGAGATGCCTTCGCCGTACATGATGTCCAGCTCGGCCTGGCGGAACGGAGGCGCCACCTTGTTCTTGACGACCTTGATGCGGGTCCGGTTGCCCACGACGTCGGTGCCCTGCTTGATGCTCTCGATGCGACGCACGTCCAGCCGCACGCTGCTGTAGAACTTCAGGGCGCGTCCGCCCGGAGTCGTCTCCGGGTTGCCGAACATGACGCCGACCTTCTCGCGGAGCTGGTTGATGAAGATGGCGATCGTCTTGGACTTGCTGATCGCTCCGGACAGCTTGCGCAGCGCCTGCGACATGAGGCGCGCCTGGAGGCCGACGTGGGAGTCGCCCATCTCGCCCTCGATCTCGGCCTTCGGCACGAGCGCCGCGACGGAGTCGATGACGATGATGTCGACGGCGCCGCTGCGCACGAGCGCCTCGGCGATCTCCAGCGCCTGCTCGCCCGTATCCGGCTGGGACAGCAGCAGCTCGTCGATGTTGACGCCGAGCTTGCTGGCGTAGAGCGGATCCAGCGCATGCTCCGCGTCGATGAAGGCGGCTTGTCCGCCCGTGCGCTGCACTTCGGCGATCGCGTGCAGGGCGACGGTCGTCTTGCCGGACGACTCCGGTCCGTAGACTTCGATGATGCGGCCGCGAGGGAAGCCCCCGATGCCGAGCGCGATATCCAATGCGAGGGCGCCGCTGGAGACCGTTTCAACGGCCAGCTGGGCGGACTCGCCTAATTTCATGATGGAGCCTTTTCCGAATTGTTTCTCAATCTGGCGAAGCGCCATATCTAAAGCTGCGCGGCGATCTGACAAGAGATCCACATCCTTCGTTCGTCGATTTATAGTTCTATTCTAGTCTACTTGAAGCCGTTTGCCAAGACTTTTTTCGAACATACATTCGCTTTTTTTGAAGCGCGCTCCGTCCCTCCCCGAGTCCCGCCGCAGCCCCGAAAAAAGACAAAGAACCGCAGCTGGTCCGACTCGCTGCGGTTCTTCCGTCAACTGCCTTTATTGTACGCGATCCGAGCCGGCCAGCGCAAGGCCGCCGCGGCTATTCCTGGAGCGCCAGCCAGAGCCGGTAAAGCGCGTGCTTGGCGGCGCGGATGCGCACCATGTCGCGATTGCCGCCCGCATTCAGCTCATGCGTCTCGGCCTCCCCGCCTTTGCGGGCGATGCCGATGTAGACGAGCCCGATCGGCTTGCCCTCGGAGGAGCCCGGCCCGGCGACGCCGGTAATCGAGACGCCCCAGTCGCTGCCGGTCGTCTCCGCCACCCGCTGCGCCATCAGCGCCGCGGTGGAGGCGCTCACCGCTCCGGGCGCGTCCGCCCCCTCCAGCTGGGCGAGCGGAATGCCTAGCAGCTTGTGCTTCATCGTATTCGTATAGGTGACGATGCCGCCGAGAAACTCGCCGCTGCTGCCGGGGATGCCGGTGATGAGCTCGGCCAGCAGGCCGCCCGTGCAGCTCTCGGCCACGCTGACCCGCATCCGCCTCGTGCGCAGCCGCCGCAGCACCGCCTCTTCGAGCGAGATGTCCTCTTCGGCATAGATATGGGCGCCGAGGCGCTCGCGGATCTGCTGCGCCATCCGCTCGATGCGGTCCAGCGCCTGCGCCTCGTCCGCGGACTTGCTGGAGAGGCGGATCGCCACCTCGCCTTCCTTGGCATACGGAGCGATCGTCGGATCGCTCTGGCTCTCGATCAGGTCGATCAGCTCATGCTCGAGCCGCGACTCGCCGATGCCGGCGAAGCGCAGGATGCGCGAATGCAGCGGAGCCCCCGCTCCGAGCTCCGCCAGCAGCCAGCGCGTCGCCGGCCCCTCGAACATCGGCATCATTTCCTTGGGCGGACCCGGAAGCAGGATATAGCGGGTTCCGTCCTGCTCCAGCGCGTTGCCGACGGCAAGCCCCGCGTCGTTCTCGAGCGCCGCGCTGCCCTCGATCCAGTTGGCCTGCCGGCGGTTGCTCTCGACCATATGGCTTCCGCGGGAAGCGAAAAACCGCTCCATCGCCTCCATCGTCGGCTCATGGACGACGAGCCGGCGCCCGAGATAGTCGCCGAGCACGTCCTTGGTGAGGTCGTCCATCGTCGGCCCGAGACCGCCGGTGAACAGCAGCAGGTCGGCGCGGGAGCGTGCCGTATCGATCGCCTGACGGATGCGGGCGGCGTTGTCGCCGACGACCGTCTGGAAAAAGACGTCGATGCCGAGGGCGGCGAGTCCTTGGGAAAGATAGCGTGCGTTCGTATTGACGATCTGTCCAAGCAGCAGTTCCGTTCCAACAGCGATGATTTCGGCTTTCACAGCGCTTCACTCCTGTCGTGGATTGGGCTGTCGGTAACGGACAAGGTCCCTTTCCCGAAAAGGAAAGAGACCTTGTAAGCTACTCGACGGGAATCAGGTTGCGGTTCTTGACGAAGTAGTCGATGCCGGACCAGATCGTGATCAGCGCAGCCGCCCAGCTGAGGATGATATCCATGCGGATGTCCACCAGCGCGAACGGGAAGTTGTTGAGCAGCAGCGCGATGATCATCGCGATCTGGATGCCGGTCTTCCACTTGCCCCAGGTGCTTGCCGCAAGCACGGCGCCCTCCAGCAGGGCGACCTGGCGCAGGCCCGTCACGGCGAACTCGCGGCTGATGATGACGATGGCGATGAACGCGGAAAGCTTGTCCATCTGCACGAGCGAGATGAGGACGGCCGCGACGAGCAGCTTGTCCGCCAGCGGATCAAGCAGCTTGCCGAGATTGGTGACCATCTTGTTCTTGCGGGCCAGATAGCCGTCGAGCCCGTCGGTGCTCGCCGCGATGATGAAGATCAGGGCGGCGATGATTTGCGTGTATGTAAGCTCGAAATCTTCGAACCGGACCGTTCCCAGATCGAACCGGATCAATAGAAAAAACAGGATGACAGGCACTAAGAAGATGCGCGCGAGCGTGATCTTGTTGGCCAGGTTCAAGCCCTTCCCCTCCCTGACGTTTCAAACTTCACAAGTATAATCGAAGCGGAAGCGGCCTGTCAAAACGAGGATCGACGGCCGTCAGCGATAGTTGGTGAACTGCAGCTCGAGCTCGAGGTTGGCGCCGCGCAGCAGCGAGATGACCGCTTGCAGATCGTCCCGGCTCTTGCCCGTCACGCGCAATTGATCGCCTTGAATCTGGCTTTTCACCTTCAGCTTGGAATCGCGGATGAGCACGTTGATCTTCTTGGCGTCGTCCTGGCCGATGCCTTGCTTGAGCTTGATCCGCTGGCGCACCGTGCCGAGCGTGGCCGCCTCGATCTTGCCGAAGTCCATGTTCTTGATCGGCACTCCGCGCTTGATCATTTTCGTCTGGAGGATGTCGATGACGCTTTTCAGCTTGTACTCGTCGTCGGAAGCGACGACCAGCTCCTCCTTCTCCAGCTTGATGCTGCTCTTGCTCCCCTTGAAGTCGAAGCGGTTCTCGATTTCCTTTTCCGCCTGGACGATGGCGTTGTTCAGCTCCTGCAGGTCTACCTTCGATACGATATCGAACGAACTTTCCGAACTCATGGGTCCAGTCCTCCTTGCGTTTTCATCGTCCTCTATTATAAATCATCCGAAAGCGAAAGTATAACGCGCCGCCGCGGCGCAGAAAGGCGCTTCTTCCCGCAGGAAGAAAGCGCCCTTCAACCTTCTATCGCCCGTGCCTGCCGACCCTCGCGGCAAGCGGGCGGCCGCGCTTCAAGCGCCGAATTACTCGCCCGCCTCGTCCTGCGATGCCGCATCGCCCGAGGACGGATCGAACTGGAAGCGCTTCGGTCCCGAACGGTCTCCGTCCTCGAGAAGCGTGCCGTCGATATAAAATTCCGTGTTGTCGGCACGGCCGGTGTTGACATAGATGACCGCGTCGAGCGGAATCTCGATCGTGTCTTCCGCCGAAACGTTCTTGTTGTAGAGCAGGTCCCCGGATTTTCCGCCTTTGCGGACTTCCAGCCAGGCTCCGCCGGAAAACTTGAGCTGAAGCATCGGCTGGCCGGTGACTTGATAATAGTCCACTCCGCCCGACTTGCGGTCGAACGTGACCGCGCCTGCCGGCGGCGTCGGAGTCGGCGTAGCCGTCGGGCTCGGAGATGCGAGCGCGCCGCTGCCCGGGGACGCCGTCGGCCGGCTGTCGTTCGGTCCCGGTGTCGCCGTCGTCATCGGCGTCCGGTCCGTGGAGTCGGCGCTCTTGGCGCCGTCGTCCCGAATGACGAACATCCAGAGCAGGAACACGATCAGCCCGAGGAACGCCCACATCAGCACGGAAAAGCCGAGCTTGCCGAAGCGCTCCGACATCGTCCGCGACGTCGACGCCTTGCGCGGCGGCTGAGGAGAAGCCGACGGCTCGGCGGCGGAAGTCTGCGGAGCGGAGGGCAGCTCGTTCTTGTAGTAGCTGAGCACTTCCTCCGCGTTCAGTCCTACCGCCTCGGCATAGTTTTTGACGAACGCGCGGGCGTAGAAGCTGCCGGGCAGCGCGCTGTAGTTGCCTTCCTCGATCGCGATCAAATAATGCTTGCGGATCTTGGTCATCTCCTGCAGCTCGTCGAGGGACAAGCCGGATTCTTCCCTTGCGGTCCGCAGGGTTTGGCCCAGTTCAGACATGGCTGGCATAGCCTCCTTTCCGATTAAAAGTCATTGTAGTTGACCGTGAAGGAGTCGTAGGAGATCTCCTCGTCCGGGGTGTTGCGCAGCTCGATGATCGTCGTAAAAGTGCTGTAATCGAAATTGGATTCGCGAATGAAGATGTCCGGATGCTCGATGACTTTGGTCGACGGCATCTCCATGATTTCCTGCAGCAGCGAATGATGCCGCTCGTTGGAGCGGATCGTGCTGACGATGCCGTCGATGATGAAGATGTTGTCGGGGTTCATCTCCTCGCTCGAAAGCTGGCTGCGCACGGTTTGGCGGAGCAGCGTGGAGCTGACGAACGTCCATCGCTTGTTCGAGCAGACGCTGCCCGCGATGATCGATTCCGTCTTGCCGACCCGCGGCATGCCGCGCAGCCCGATGACCTGGTTGCCGTCGCGCTTGAAGATCTCGCCGAGAAAATCGACGAGCAGGCCGAGCTCGTCGCGCGTGAAGCGGAACGTCTTGCGGTCGTCGGAGTCGCGCTCGATATAGCGTCCGTGGCGCACGGCCAGGCGGTCGACCAGGCTTGGCGGACGGAGCTTGTTGACGGTGATGTTCTCGACCTTCTGCAGCATCTTGCCGAGAATCTCGATCTTCTCGTCGTCGTTGGTCTGCAGCAGCATGCCGCGGGTGCGGTCCTCCACCCCGTTGATCGTAATGATGTTGACGTTGAGCATGCCCAGCAGCGAGGCGATGTCGCCGAGCAGGCCTGGCCGATTCTTATGTATTTTGTATTCCATATACCACTGTTTCGATTCCATCAATCACACCGTCCCAAGGTTGCAGGCGCTTCGAACCGCCCTCATTATAAGCCTACATTCTACAGGATTCGCCACGTTTCCGCAATGAGCACGCTCGTTCTACATGACAGAAAAGCTCCCGTTAGACCGGGAGCTCTCTGCCGTGACGCCGATGACTAGCGATGTCCGACCAGCTTCACCATCAGCCGGGCGATCGTCTTGCGCTCATTTTCGTCGCCGACATCCCAGATTTCCTTCAGCATGCGCTGCTCTTCGTTTTTCGGGTCGACCTTCTCGTCGAGGAAAGAGCCGATTTCGTAAGCGAGGTTGCCGATCGCCTCTTCGCTCAAGCCGAGCTTCTTGCCTTGTTCCAGTCGCTCTGCAAGAAATTCCTTCCAGGAATCGAAGTTCGAAAGTACGGTAGACATGCTCGGTTCGCCTCCTTAAAGTCGTTGAGGAATAGCACCATCAACGGCATTAGTGTGCGCGGCGGCCGGGTCAGCTATACGACGATCAGGGCTGGCAAAAGGTTTCAATCTTCAGGTGATCCAGCCGCCGTTCGGGCTGATCACCTGTCCGGTGATGTAGGACGACTCCGGCAGCGACAGGAAATAGACGAGCGAGGCGATCTCGTCGGGCTGGCCGAGCCGCCCCGCGGGAATGTCCTGCTCGAGCTGCTTCAGCTCCTGGGAATCGAAGCCGCCGAGCATTTCCGTGTCGATCGCGCCGGGAGCGACGGCGTTCACCGTCACGCCCGAGGGGGCGAGCTCTTTGGCGAGCGCTTTGGTGAAGGCGTTGACGCCGCCCTTGGTGGCGGAATAAAGCACCTCGCACGAGGCTCCCGCGACGCCCCATACGGACGAGATGTTGATGATGCGTCCCCAGCGGGCGCGGATCATCTCGGGCATGAACAGCTGGGTGCAGAGGAAGACGCCCCGCAGATTGACCGCGGTGACGTCGTCCCATTCGGCGTCGGTCAGATCGGAAAGCAGCCCGTAATGGGAAATGCCGGCGTTGTTGACGAGGATGTCCGGCAGCAGATCCGCTCCGGCCAGCTTCTCGCGCATCCGCTCCAGGCTCTCCCGCGAACGCAGGTCGGCCGAAGCCGTCATGACGCGTCCGCTTCCGAGCGCGAGGCATTCGCGCGCCGTCTCGTTGGCCTGCTCATGCGAGTGAAGGTAATGAAGCGCGACATTCATGCCCTCGCGGGCGAAGCGCCGCGCGATCGCGGCGCCGATGCCGCGGCTGCCTCCGGTGACGAGCACGTTCATTTCATGCAAGGGCTTCAGCTCGGCTCCGCCTCCTGCTCGGCTGTCGGCAGCACGAGCGAGACGGCGAGCTGTCCGAAGTCGAAATGCTCGCGCAGCCGCGCGTTCGCCTGCTCGAGCGTCAGGCTCTCGTAAGCCGGCAGCAGCTCGAACAGATCCTGGCCGCGGAATTTATAGCGGGTGAATTCCCCGGCGATCGATTCCGGCGAATTGAGCATGCGCAGGTAGCTGCCGATCCGCTTTTTCTTCGTGCGCTCGAACGCGGCGGCGTCGAGCCCGGACTGCAGCGCCTCGCCGATCGCCTCCTTGATCCGCTCGACGAGCCGATCCGGATCGTTCGTATCGCCGCCGATGATGCTGAAGCCGTAGTCCGTGCTGCAGTTGTACTCATAACCGAACGAGTCGGAGATGAGATTGTCGTCGTACAGGCTCTGGTACAGCGGCGAGCTCGAGCCGAGCAGCGTCTCGAGCATCAGCTTCGTCGTCACGTCGCGGCGCAGCAGCTCGGCGCTGCCGAGGCCGTTCGTCTTTTCTTTGAAGCCGAACAGGCACTTGGGCAGCGACACCTGCAGCGAGAGCGACTTCAGCGGCTCGCGCACGCCCTGCGGCTCCGGATCGAAGAAGCGCTCGATCTCGCCGATGTCCTCGAAGGACTTGGCCGCCTGGTTGCTCCGGATCAGCTCCATGATCCGCTCGGCATCAATGCCGCCGACGACAAACAGCAGCATGTTGGACGGATGGTAAAACGTGTTATAGCACAGGTAAAGCAGCTCCTTGTCGATCTGGTAGATCGACTCCACGGTGCCGGCGATGTCGATGTGCACCGGATGCTTCTGGTACATCGCCTCGATCAGGCCGTAGTACACGCGCCAGTCCGGATTGTCGCTGTACATGTTGATTTCCTGCGCGATGATGCCCTTTTCCTTGTCGACGTTCTGATCCGTGAAGTACGGATGCTGCACGAAGTCGATGAGGGTCGTCAGGTTGGCCTCGATCTGCTCCGTCGCCGAGAACAGGTAGACGGTGCGGTCGAAGCTCGTGAACGCGTTGGCCGAAGCCCCCTGCGAAGCGAAGGTGGCGAAGATGTCGCCCTGCGGCTCCTCGAACATCTTGTGCTCCAGGAAATGGGCGATGCCGTCCGGCACGCGCGTCAGCGGCTGGCTGCCGCTGCGGAAATGGTTGTCGACGGAGCCGTAGCGGGTCGAGAACGTCGCGTACGTCTTTTGGAAGCCTTCCTTCGGAAGCAGATAGACGCTCAGCCCGTTCGGCAGCTGCTCGTAGTACAGCGTCTCCTCGACGCCGGGGTAATGTAGCTTCTGCATGTCGGCTAGCCCTCCTTTCGGTCGCGCAAAAAGTACACCGTATCCAGCTCGACGCCCTCGGCTACGGATACGATCTGCTCCGGCGTCACCGCCTGCACCGCATCGAGCAGCTCCTGCGCCGTGCGCCGGCGTCCGGACAGGACGCTGTTGAAGTCGAAGGCGATCATCTCGTAAGCCGAATCCTGCAGCTCGCGCAAGGAGTTGACGAGCATCGCCTTGGTCTGGCCGAGCTCCAGCTCCGACAGCTGCCCTTGGCGCATGCTCTCAAGCTGCTCCTTGATGATGGCGACCGCTTTTTCGTAATTGGCGATCTCGATGCCGGACTGGATCGTCAGCAGCCCCTTGTGTCCGTCCATGCGCGAGGAGGCATAGTATGCGAGGCTCTCCTTCTCGCGCACGTTCATGAACAGCTTGGAGTGCGGGAATCCGCCGAGAATGCCGTTGTACAGAAGCGCCGCCGCGTAGGCGTCGTCGCCGTAGGCGATGCCGGTCCTGAGGCCGAGGTTCAGCTTGCCCTGGGCGACGTCGAGCTTCTCGACGACCGTCTTGACCTCGCCGCTGCGCCGGCGGATGTCCGGCGGCCCGTACTCCGACGGACCCGTCGACGGCAGGCGGAACGAAGCCTCCGCCAGCTCGCGCACCTCGTCCAGCGTCGTATCGCCGACGACGTACAGGTCGAGCACCGCCCCGGCCAGCCAGGCGGCATACGCCTCATGCAGGCTCGCCGGATCGATGCCGGGCAGATCCTGCAGCCGGCCGAGCGAGTGCAGCCGGTACGGATCGCCTTCGCACATGATTTCCAGGCAGCGCTCGCCCGCATACCGGATCTTGTCGTTGATGATGCTCTCCAGCTTGCGCGCGAGGGTGCGCTTCTCGCTGTCGACATATTTGGATCGGAACGCTCCGTCCTCCAGCGCCGGCGAGGTCACGGCCTCGCCGAGAAATTTCATCGAGCGCGCCAGCAGGGAGCTGTCCGAGCGGACGAACCGATCGTTGATGACGTCCATGCGGAATTGCACGATCTGCGAGCTGCCGCGCTTGTAGACGTCGAAGCCGAATCCGGCTCCGTACATCTCGTCGAGCTGCTCGCGGAACGCGATCGTCTCCGGAGCGCTCTGCGTGCCGCGGCGAAGCACGAAGGGCGTCAGCGCCGTCTTGGTGACGGTATCCTCCTGCAGAGGAATGCCTGCGAACAGGGAGATTGCAAAAGTCTTGAACCGCTTCGTCGGCAGCACATGCAGCCGGATCCGGCCGGTTGTCGCTTGCTGAAAAGACATGGATGGAAACGCCTCCCGCCATCGCTTATTGGTCGAACTTGCACTTCCGCTTGCTGTCCTTCCATTCTATCCCAAGGCGGCCTTGGCCCGCAAACAGAGAAGGCAACCGGAAGGAATGCCCTCCCGGCTGCCCGTGAGCCGGCGCAGCCGGCTGATGCTACATGCAGAAAATATGCTTGCCGATCGTCTTCACCTGCGGACGGCTCCAGATCCATTTGGAGGTGGCCGTGACCGGATTGAAGTAGTACAGGCAGCCGTCCGAAGGATCCCAGCCGTTGATCGCGTCCTGAACGGCCTGCTTCGCCCGTTCGTTCGGGGTCAGCCAGATCTGGCCGTCCGCGACCGCGGTGAAGGCGAGGTTCTGGAAAATGACGCCGGTGATCGAGTTCGGGAACTCCGGCGACCGCAGCCGGTTCAGGATGACCGCCGCGACCGCGACCTGGCCTTCGTACGGCTCGCCGCGCGCCTCGCCGTAGACGGCGTTGGCCATGATCTTGATGTCGTTGGCGGACAGCCCGAGCTTGTTGGACTTGTCCATCGAGCTGTTGGAAGCGCCGGCCGATCCGGCGGAGCCGCCTCCGGAGGCGCCGCTGCCGCCGCCGCTCGAGCCGCTTTCGCCGCCGGGAAGGTCCGCTGCAGTCGGCTTCCAGCTCTTGGTCGCTTCCCACAGCTTCAGCTTCGTTTTCGGCCCGACGACGCCGTCGGACTTCATGCCGAACTTCCATTGGAACCAGGTCACCGAGTTTTTCGTCTTCGGTCCGAACTGCCCGTCGATCTTGCCTTCGTAGTAGCCGAGGAAGCGCAGGCGTCCCTGCAGCTCTACGACGTCCTTGCCGGACGCGCCCATCTGGAACGTCGCGTTGCTGAATGTCTCGGCCGCGCGCGGAGGCCAGCCTTCCTTAAGCGTATACAGGCTGAGCAAAAGCAGCGTGGCTGCGACCGTCATGACGATCAAACGCATTTTTTTCATGGGGATCTGCCTTTCTGCTACGGGATGTTTAACCGTCCCTAGTATGAGAAAGGCAAGTCCCTTCTATGCATGTTTCTGGTTCGCCTGGAACTGGTCGAGCGTCATCATGACCTCGCGCGGCTTGCTGCCTTCGTAAGCGCCGACGATGCCCTTGGCCTCCAGCTGGTCGATCAGCCGGGCCGCGCGCGTATAGCCGACGCGCATCCGGCGCTGCAGCAGCGAGACGGACGCCTGCTGCGCCTCGACGACGATTTGCATCGCCTGGTCGAACAGCTCGTCCAGATCTTCGCCGTCCCCGCTCTCCCCCGCCTCGTCCAGCTCCGGCACGAGGTCCTCCTTGTACTCCGCTTCAGCCTGCGAGCGGGCGTACTCGACGACGGCCTCCACCTCGCCGTCCGACAGGAACGCTCCCTGGACGCGGATCGGCTTGGACATGCCGACCGGCAGGAACAGCATGTCGCCGCGGCCGAGCAGCTTTTCCGCTCCGACCATGTCGAGGATCGTCCGCGAATCGACCTGGGACGAGACGCCGAACGCGATCCGCGACGGAATGTTGGCCTTGATGACGCCCGTAATGACGTCGACGGAAGGCCGCTGCGTGGCGATGATCAGGTGGATGCCGGCCGCCCGCGCCATCTGCGCGAGCCGCGTGATGCTGTCCTCGACGTCCTTGGCGGCGACCATCATCAGATCGGCGAGCTCGTCGACGATGACGACGATGTACGGCAGCACGGCGTTCGGATTGTCCTGCATCAGGCTGTTGTAGCCCTCGATGTTGCGCGTGCCGGACTTGGAGAACAGCTCGTAGCGCTTTTCCATCTCGACGACGATCTTCTTGAGCGCGAGCGACGCCCGCCGCGGATCGGTGACGACCGGCGCGAGCAGATGCGGGATGCCGTTGTACATGTTGAGCTCGACCATCTTCGGGTCGATCATCATGAACTTGACCTCGTCCGGAGCCGCCTTGTACAAAATGCTCGTGATGATGCCGTTGATGCACACCGACTTGCCGGAGCCGGTCGCTCCGGCGACGAGCAGATGGGGCATCTTGGCGAGATTGCCGACGATCGACTGGCCGGCGATGTCGCGCCCGAACGCGATCGACAGCTTGGACGAGGCGCTGGCGAAGGTCGGCGTCTCCATCACCTCGCGCATCGTCACGACCGCCACCTCGGCGTTCGGCACCTCGATGCCGATCGCCGACTTGCCCGGGATCGGAGCCTCCATGCGGATATCCTTGGCCGCGAGCGCGAGCGCGATGTCGTCGGTCAGGCCGACGATGCGGCTGACCTTGACGCCGGTCGCGGGCTGCACCTCATAACGGGTCACGGCCGGTCCAGGCACGACATCAAGCACCTTCGCGCGGACGCCGAAGCTCTCGAGCGTCGCCTCGAGCTTGCGGCGGGAGTCGTTGTTGATGTCGGTCATGTCCCCCGCCCGCCCGGTCGAGGCGGGCTTGGCGAGCAGCGACAGCGGCGGCAGGCGGTATGGCTTGGCCGTCCGCGCCTGGGCCGGAGCGCCCTCGCCGTCGCCCTCCGGGCCGGCGAGCGCTTCCGACTGCTCCGCCGGATGGACCGCCGGCGGCGGAATCGGAAAGTCGGCCGCATCGTCCAGCAAGCCCGCCGACCGATCGGCAGCTGCCGGCTCCGGCAGCGGTTCCGATTCGGGACGGACGGCGGAGACGGCAGGCGGCAGCGCGGCCGGAAACGGCTGCGCGTCCTCCCAGTCGTCTCCATCGTCGTCTTCCCATGGAGCGGCGTCGCGAGGCGGCTCCGCTTGCCGCCCGCGCAAGGAGATGGACGGCTTGACGGCTGCCTTGGCCTGGCTCAGCGCGGACTCCTCCATCAGCCACTCCTTGTCCGCTTCGCCGGCAGAACCTTCCTGCTCGCCCTCGTCCTTGCGGCTGCCCCAGGAAAAGAAGAGCGAGCGGCTCTTGGCCGCCGGCGCGGCGACCGTGCTGCCGAAGTCGTCGTCCTCTCCGTCGGCGTTGAGCCCGTAGCCCAGATGATCCGGCCCGGCGGAGGCCGCGGCTGCCGCCCCGGCGCCGGTTCCGGCGGCCTTTTTCGGAGCCTTCGGCTTGCGCGGCCGGCCGGCGGCCTTGGCCTGCAGCAGCTTGGCCAGCCGGCCCAGCCGGTCCCGCACGACCCGTCCAAGCTCGGCGTACGAGCGGCCCGTGATGAGCATCGCCGAGATGGCGAACATGACGATCAGCAGCAGCTTGGAGCCGAAGTAGCCGAACAGCGTGTAGAGCAGCGAGTATTGGAGCGCTCCGAGATAGCCGCCGCTGACCGAGGCTCCGATCGGTCCTCCCGGATCGGCCTCGGTGCCGTCCGTGAGCAGGCCGTCGCGGATGTCTTGTCCAAGCTGGGCAAAGATGGCCGAGCCGCTGACCAGGTCCGCAGGCGCGAGCTTGCGGTCGATCTCCCCGATCGAGCTCATGAGCGTCAGCGCCATGAGCAGCAGCAGGAAGCCGGTCCTGCGGTACGTCCACCCCTTCGGCCACATCCTCGTCACCATGACATATAGGCCGGCCGCGATGCCGACGAGCGCGAGCGCAAAATGAAACTTGCCCAAAACGAGCGCGAACAGCTTCGTCAGCGACCTGCCGACCGTAGCCTCGCCTGACAAGGCGATTACCGACACCGTTATGAGCAAGATTCCGTAAACCTCGTATTTTAAGTTTTCTCCGAACGTGCGTCTTTTGCGCCGCCTTTTCTTGGCCAATCCTCTCACCTCTGGTTCAGTATTATACCATAGGTGGTGGAATGTTCCTATCGGACGGGCAGCACCGAGCCCGGCTGGAACCTCGGGTCCAGGTAGCATTCCAGCGGGCCGTCGACGATGCGGACGACCTTTCCCCAGCCCGGCTCGAGCGGCTCGAGCTGCAGCAGCACGCCGTCCAGGCGCGCCTCGAGCCAGGGCTCCCGCTCGGCATCCGCTCCGTTCAGGACGAGCTCCAGCGGCATGATCGTGTAGAGGGTCATTGAGGCAGTCCGCCTTCCGCTGCCGGCGCCGCAGCCGTCAGCGGCGCGGCAGGCGCGAACGGCGCCGCAGCCGCGCTTGCCTTCGGCCTGCGCTCCTGGATGAGCCCGTTGAGCGCCGCGAGCGCCTTGCCGAGTCCGCCGACCTCGTCGATCAGCCCATGCCGCACGGCATCCTCGCCGATGACGGTCGTGCCGATGTCCCGCGTCAGCTCGCCCATCTTGAACATGAGCTCCTTGAACGTCTTCTCCTGCACCCGCGAATGCGACGTGACGAAGCGCACGACCCGCTCCTGCATTTTTTCCAAGTATTCGAACGTTTGCGGCACGCCGATGACGAGGCCGTTCATCCGGATCGGATGGATCGTCATCGTCGCCGACTCGGCGATGAACGAACGGTCGCCCGCCACCGCGATCGGCACGCCGATCGAATGGCCGCCGCCGAGCACGAGCGTAACGGCAGGCTTGCTCAGCGAGCTGATCATCTCGGCGATCGCGAGGCCCGCCTCGACGTCGCCGCCGACCGTGTTGAGCACGATCAGGATGCCCTCGATCTTGCTGCTTTGCTCCGCCGCCACGAGCTGCGGGATCAGATGCTCGTACTTCGTCGTTTTGTTTTGCGGCGGCAGCACCATATGGCCCTCGATCTGGCCAATGATCGACATGCAGAACACATTGGACGGGTCCGCGGCCGGCACCGCCATCTGCCCCAGCTGCTGGATCGCGTCGAGCTTCGCCTTGTCGATCGCCGCCGCAGGCTCCGCTTCCATGCGCGCGCCGGTGGATTGCTCGTTCAAGCGTCATCTCCTCCTTTTTCTCCCTTGGATTGCCTGTCTAGTATGAGGCGGGAGGCATCGCCCCATACGCGGCCTTGGGAGCACGAAAAAGCCTGCCTCCGGAATGGAGGCAGGCGGATCGCATTTCAATTATACTTCCATGATGATCGGCAGGATCATCGGGCGGCGGCGGGTCTGCTCATAAAGGAAGCGGCCGAGCGCATCCTTGACGTTGGTCTTGAGCGAAGCCCACTCGTTGACCTTGTCGTTCATGAGCTTGTGCAGCGTCGTCGTGACGATGCGGTTGGCCTCGTCGAGCAGGCCCTCCGACTCGCGGACGTACACGAAGCCGCGGGAGATGATGTCCGGACCGGACTTGATCGTGCCGTCCTGCTTGCTGAGCGTGACGACGACGACGAGGATGCCGTCCTGGGACAGCAGCTTGCGGTCGCGCAGGACGATGTTGCCGACGTCGCCGACGCCGAGGCCGTCGATGAGCACGTTGCCGGAAGGCACCTTGGAGCCTTTGCGGCCGACGCCGCCTTGGAACTCGACCGTATCGCCGATGTCGCAGATGAAGATCTTGTCTGGATCGACGCCGACCGCCTCGCCCAGCTTGGCGTGCTGGCGGAGCATGCGGTACTCGCCGTGGATCGGCATGAAGTACTCCGGCTTGATGAGGTTGAGCATCAGCTTGAGCTCTTCCTGGCTGCCGTGGCCGGATACGTGGACGCCGGAGACGGAGCCCGGACCGTAGATGACGTTGGCGCCGAGGCGGAACAGCTCGTCCACCGTGCGGCCTACGTCGCGCTCGTTGCCCGGGATCGGCGTCGCCGCAATGATGACGGTGTCGCCCGGCAGGATGTCGATCTTGCGGTGCGTCGAGCGGGCCATGCGCGTCAGCGCCGACATCGGCTCGCCTTGGCTGCCCGTGCAGAGGACGACGACGCGGTCGGCCGCCATCTTGTTCACTTCCTCCGGCTCGATGATCATGCCTTCAGGAATGTTGAGATAGCCGAGCTCGCCGGCGATCGTCACGACGTTGACCATGCTGCGGCCGACGATCGCGACTTTGCGCTTGGTCGCCATCGCCGCGTTGAACACCTGCTGGATGCGGTGGACGTTGGACGCGAACGTCGCGACGACGACGCGCTGCTGCGACTTGCGGAAGATCTCCGTCAGCTCGACGCCGACGTTGCTTTCCGAAGGAGTCATGCCCGGACGCTCCGCGTTGGTGCTGTCCGACAGCAGCGCCAGCACGCCGCGCTTGCCGATCTCGGCGATGCGCTGCAGGTCGGCGTACTGGTCGTTGACCGGCGTGAAGTCGAACTTGAAGTCGCCGGTATGGACGATCGTGCCCTCCGGCGTGTCGAGGCAGACGCCGACGGAGTCCGGAATGCTGTGGTTCGTCTTGAAAAAGCTCGCCGTGATCGAGCCGAGTTCTAGCACGGAGTCGGCGTTGATGAGGATGCGCTTCGTCTCGCCGAGCAGGCCGGCTTCCTTGAGCTTGCCCTCGATGAGGCCGAGCGTCAGCTTGGTCGCGTAGACCGGCACGTTCAGGTGGCGCAGCACGTACGGCAAGCCGCCGATATGGTCCTCATGGCCGTGGGTGATGATGATGCCGCGCACTTTGTCGCGATTGTCGGTCAGGTACGTGATGTCAGGAATGACGATGTCGATGCCGAGCATGTCCTCCTCGGGAAACTTCAGGCCGGAGTCGACGACGACGATGTCATTGCCGTATTGGATGACATACATGTTTTTGCCGATCTCGCCTACGCCGCCTAGGGCGAAGACGAGCAGCTTGTCTTGGGGATTCTTTTTGGACAAGGGAAATCTTACCTCCTAATATATGTGAAATAGTTAACGATCGAACGAATCGTGTAAGCCGCGAAACGGCTCGCCGTCCCTCGAGGACGGTCTCCGCAAAGAAGACGGAAGCCGGAGCTCGTGCCGCTCCTGTCGATCCCAAAGCGCCGAACCGCGGCCGGAAAACCGCTTCCATGCGGGGTACGACCAAATACATGCAACGTTATGCACGGATCCACCCATCCGCCGCGCGAATGGGGTCGAAGCCATATTCACTTTGCCGCACCAGTCATTTAGGAATATTATACATGATGCAAAAGATGGAACACAAGCCGAAGCTCAACCCCTTCCGTCCAAGCGCCGGAATTCCGTCCGGAAACGCGCAAAAAAGCCAGCCCCGGCGGGGCTGGCGATGGATAAGTCCGGAATAAATTCAGTGCCGCTGGCAAAGCGAAGGGCTCAGTACCGCTCCAGCAGCCGCTTCAGCGTCTCGGTCTCGGCCTCGTCCGCTTCAATCAATGGCAGGCGCACGCCTCCGACGGGCAGCCCTTTGAGCTCCAGCGCCTTTTTGACCAGCGTCGGGCTCGGAGCCGCGAACAAGCCCTGATACAGCGGAAGCAGGCTCCGGTGCAGCTCGGCCGCTTCGGCCGTGCGGCCGGCGAGGAACGCGTCGATCATCGCTTTCATCCGGCTGCCCGCGATATGCGAGGCTACGCTCACGACGCCGTGAGCGCCGACCGCCAGCGCCGGCAACGCCGCGCTGTCGTCGCCCGTGTAGACGCGGAAGCTGTCCGAGACGCCGCTGATGATCGCGGCCACATACTCCAGCGAATGGCATTCCTTGGTCGCGATGATGTTGGCGACGTCGCGCGCGAGCCGGATCGTCGTCTCCGGACTCATGCTGACGATCGTGCGTCCGGGAACGTTGTACAGCATGACCGGGAGCGAGGTCGATTCGGCGATCGCCTTGAAGTGGCGGTAGAGGCCTTCCTGGCTCGGCTTGTTGTAATAAGGGACGACCAGCAGCGCTCCGTCGACGCCGGCCTGTTCGGCCGCCGCCGTAAGATGGATGCTATGGGCGGTGTCGTTGCTGCCCGTGCCTGCGATGATGCGCGCGCGCCCGGCGCTGCGGGCGACGGCGAAGCGGAACAGCTCGAGCTTCTCCTCGTCGGTCAGCGTCGGCGATTCGCCCGTCGTGCCGCTGATGACGATGCTGTCGCTCTTTTGGACGTCGATCAGCTCGTCGATGAGCTTGCCGGCCGTCTCCCAATCGACCGCGCCCTCCGGAGTGAACGGAGTCGCCATTGCTGTAATCAGTCTGCCATAATCCATGAAGGTACCCTCCTCGGCATAGGCGGCTTCCCGCTCCCGCACCCAGCCCCAATGAATGATAAGTATGCCTGATGGCGATGATTGCTGTCAAAGATGCAGCTCGAACTTGGCGTGCAGCGCCCGCAAGGCGTTGCCCATATGCTCCTCGCGGACGAGCACCCAGATCGTCGTGTTGGAGTCGGCGGACTGCAGAATCGGTATGCTTTGCTCCGCAAGCGCCTCCACGATCTTCGCCATGACGCCGGGCACGCGGTGCATGCCGCCGCCGATGACCGACACCTTGGCGCAGCCGCTCACCGTCTCCGGCTCGAAGCCGAGCTCCTGCAGCACGCGCGTCGCTTTGGGCGCGTCGTCGTCCATGACCGTATACAGCGCTCCGGCCGGCGTGACGTTGATGAAGTCGACGCTGATATGATGCCTCGCCATCGACTGGAACACCTGCAGCTGCGTGTCGGCGATGCCGTCGACGGTGCGGACGGAAATCTGCGTCACGCCCTGCACATGGGCGATGCCCGTCACATGGCGGTCCTTGAGCGGCGACGCGAGGCTGAGCGCGGTCGGCAGGTCGGTGACCAGCGTGCCCTCGTCCTCGGAGAAGGTCGAGCGGACGCGCAGCGGAATGCGCGCCTGCTGGGCGATCTCGACCGCGCGCGGATGGATCACCTTGGCGCCGAGACGGGCCATGTTGCAGATTTCGGCGTAGCCGACGACCGTGAGCGGCTTCGCATCCTTGACGATGCGCGGATCGGCTGTCAGGATGCCGTTGACATCCGTATAGATGTCGACCATCTCCGCCTGCAGCGCCGCGCCGAGCGCGGTCGCGGACGTATCGCTGCCGCCCCGTCCGAGCGTCGTCAGGTCGCCCTGCGCGTCCTGGCCCTGGAAGCCGGTGACGACGACGACCTCGCCCTGCTCCATATGCCGCTGCATCCGCTCCGTGCGGATCTCCTCGATGCGAGCTTCCCCGAACTGGCTGCCGGTCAGGATGCCGGCGCATCCGCCCGTGAGCGCCACGGCGGGAATCGAGCGGGCCGCCAGCGCGCTGCAAAGGACGACGGCCGAAATGATCTCGCCGCAGCCCATCAGCAGGTCGCGCTCCCGCGCGCCGAGCTCGCCCCCCTCTTCCTTGGCGAGCGACAGCAGCGTATCCGTCGCATAGGGATCGCCGGTGCGCCCCATCGCCGAGACGACGACGACGAGCTTATGCCCGGCGGCGCGCTCCCGCTCGATGTGGTTCACGACAAGCTCCCTCGTCTGGCGGGTCGCCACCGACGTCCCGCCGAACTTCAATACCCGTACCCCCATTGATGTCATCCCTTCTCTGCCCTTGATGCAAGCAGAACAAACCCGCTTGAAGGCGAGGACCGCGGCCCCCGCCTGTAAAAAAAGCCGCCAGCGTAAAGCTCGCTGCCGGCTGTCTATCGTTGGTGCTTGCAGCGGATCCGGCCGGTCAGGCCGCTCCGCTCACGCCCTCTCGACGAGGACCGGCTGCATCTGCCTGCCCTGCAGGGCATGCTCGCAAGCCTCCATCACCAGGTCCATGCGGGCGACGAGCGAGTTCGGCTTGTTCACCGGATCGTCCTGGCCGAACGGCACGAAGTAGATGTTCTTCGCGACCATGAGCTTGGCGATGTTGGCCATGTTGAGGCCGAGCCCGTCGTTGGTGGAGATGGCCAGCACGACCGGACGGCCGTTGCGCATCTGGGCCTTGGCCGCCATGAGCACCGCTCCGTCGGTCAGCGCGTTGGCGAGCTTGCTCGTCGTGTTGCCGGTGCACGGCGCGATGAGCATGACGTCCAGCCGCTTGGACGGGCCGAGCGGCTCCGCCTGCACGACGGTCGAGATGATCTCGTTGCCGGTGATCTCCGTCAGCTGCCGCCTCCACTCCGCCGCCGTGCCGAACCGGGTATCCGTCGTCATCAGGCTCTGCGTGACGATCGGCACCACGTCCGCGCCTGCGTCGACGAACCGCTGAATCTGCGGCATTACTTCGGCGAAGGTGCAGTGGGAGCCCGAAAGCGCGTAGCCGACCGTAAGTCCGTTCCAGTTCATTGTGCATTCCCCCGCGCGCTGATCTCTTCCAAAATCAGCTGAGTGACACAATCCGCTATGATGCGACCAGCGGTCACGGGGGCGACGATGCCGGGCAGTCCCGGTGCCAGAATGGCCTTGAGGCCGCGCTTCTCCGCGAAGCGGAAATCAGTGCCGCCCGGCTTGGAGGCCAGGTCGATGATGACCGCGCGAGAAGGCATTCTGGCTATCATTTGCGCTGTGACTATCATAGTGGGAATTGTGTTAAAAAGCAAGTCGATGTTGCCCGCATGATCCTGCAGATCCCGCGTGTAGAAAGGCTTCGCGCCCATCTCCGCCGCCCTCGCGAACGGCTCGGGACGGTTCACGCCGGCCAGCACGGTCGCCCCCAGCCCCTGCAGCGTGCGCACGAGCGTCAGTCCGGTGCGGCCGAGGCCGAGAACCATGCAGGTCGATCCGTGGATCGTGATGTCCGTATGCTCGATCGCCATCTTGACGGCTCCTTCGGCCGTCGGAATCGAATTCAGGATGGCGACGTCGTCCCGCTCGAACAGCTCGACGAGGCCGAGGCCGTGCTCGCGGCACAGCTCCTTCAGATACGGTCTGGCCATGCCCGCATAGATCGTGGCGTGCTTCGGCAGCCGGGCGAGCATCGCGCCCGTGAGCCGCAGCTCGCTGTCGCTGAAGGCCGCCGGAATGAGGCCGGCGTCGTCGGTGCCTACTGCCGGCAGGATCACCGCATCCGTCTTGTCAAACAGCTCTTCCCGCAGCTCGGAGTCCGAGCTGTCTCCGGGAAGGGTACGAAGCCCGTCGAATCCGGACACCGTAAGCGAAGCATCCAGCTCGGACAGCCTGCGGATGACCTCAAGCTGTCTTGCATCGCCGCCGATCAGCAGCACCTGAACGCCGGTCAGCATGCTGGCGTCACATCCTCTCCCCATAATCGCGTCGTACGGCTTCCTTACGATTCCATCGCAAACGACCGCCCGCCGAAGCCTGCAGCCGTTTTGCCTGGTATAGGGCAGTTTATGCCGCAGGGCGGGCGGGGGTTACTGTCGGGCCGCCGCGGATCACGCCGCAGCCGAGCCCGAAAAAGCCGCAGCCGCGGCCATCCCGTAAAAGGACGGCCGCGGCTGCGGCTAAGCTATAGGCTATGGAAGAGGCGTCGCTCGGCTCACTTGCCCGTATGGCCGAAGCCTCCGGCTCCGCGAGCCGTATCGGGAAGCTCGTCCGCCTCCTCGATCGCCACGGGAGGCACGGACTGGAACACCATCTGGGCGATCCGCTCGCCCCGCGCGATGAGGAACGGCTCCTCGCCGTGGTTGATCAGCAGCACCTTGACCTCGCCGCGATAGTCGGCGTCGATCGTGCCGGGCGAATTGAGGCAGGTGACGCCGTGCTTGTAGGCGAGCCCGCTGCGGGGGCGGATCTGCGCCTCGAGCTCCGGCGGCATCGCCATCGCGAAGCCCGTCGGGACGAGGATGCGCGCTCCCGGCTGGAGCACGACCGGCTCCGCGACGGCGGCGTGCAGGTCGAAGCCCGCCGCAGCGGCGGACATGCGCGCCGGAAGCGGCACGTCCTCGTTGCCCGGAAGCCGCTTAAATTGGACTTGATGCAAAGCGGTCCCTCCTCAGAGCCGCGGCCGGCCCTTCTTCCGTTCCGACCATCGCGACGGCGAAAGGCTTCTCCAGCATGCGCGCGGTGACGGTACGGATGTCCCCCATCGTCACGGCCTCGATGCGCTCGATGATCTCGTCCATCGTGAAGTGGCGGCCGAGCATGAGCTCGTTTTTGCCGTTGCGGTTCATGCGGCTGCTCGTGCTCTCCAGGCTGAGGATGAGGCTCCCCTTGAGCTGCTCCTTGCCCCGGCGCAGCTCCGCCTCGCTCAGGCCCGATGCGGAGACGTCGGCGAGCAGCTCCATCGTCAGGTCCAGCACGTCGGCCGTCTGCTTGGGCGCCGTGCCCGCATAGACGGTGAACAGGCCGGAGTCCGCATAGGAGGTATGGTAGGAGTAGACGGAGTAGGCCAGGCCGCGCTTCTCGCGGATCTCCTGGAACAGGCGCGAGCTCATCCCGCCGCCGAGGGCGTTGTTGAGCAGCACCATCGCATACAGCTTGTCGTCGTCGATCGAGCAGCCGGGGAACGTGAGGCAGATATGGTTCTGCTCCGTCTGCTTCGGATGGAACAGATACTGCCCGTTGAATGCCGCAGGCGTCAGGCTGCGGCCGGCGCCGCGCGCGCTCATGCCCGAGAATTTCTCCTCCAGCAGCGCGAGCAGCGCCTTCTCCTCAATGTTGCCCGCCACGCTGATGACGGTATTCTCGATCGTATATTGATCCTGCATATAACGGCGCAGGTCGTCCGGTCCCATCGCCTCCAGCCGCTCCTCCAGGCCGAGGATCGAATAGGCGAGCGGATGGTCCCCGTACGACGCGCGCGAAGCCTCGTCATGGACCTTGTCGTCCGGCGTATCCTCGTACATCGAGATTTCCTCGAGGATGACGTTTTTCTCCTTGGCCAGCTCCTCCTCGTCGAAGCGGGAGTTGAAGAACATGTCCGCCAGCGCGTCGATCGCGAGCGGCAGATGCAGGTCAAGCACCTTCGCGAAGTAGCATGTATATTCTTTGGCTGTGAATGCGTTCACGTTGCCCCCGATGCCGTCGAACAGATCCGCGATGTCCTTGGCGCTGCGCGTATCGGTGCCTTTGAACAGCATGTGCTCGATGAAATGGGAGATGCCGTTGTTGGCCGGGGTTTCGCTGCGCGAGCCCGTCTTCACCCAAATCCCGAAGGAAACGGAGCGGCAGGTCGGGATCGGTTCCGCGACGACGCGAAGCCCGTTGCTTAGTCGATATAGATTCACCGGTTCTCCTCCTCGAAGTTTAACTATCATCATATCAAAATCAGCGGCCGCTCTCAACCGCGCCGTCCAGCCGCTCCTCGGAAAGCGTCTCGCTCACCGGGACGAGGCTCAGCCCTTTTTGCTTGGCCGAATCGATGATGCCCTGAAGCGCGCGGCTCGACGCATAGGTCGGATGCATCAGCACCAGCGAGCCCGGCTTCAGGCCGCGGGATATTTTGGCGAGCACCGCATGCGGCTGCGGCTTCATCCAATCGACCGTGTCGAGCGTCCACAGCACCGTCGTCATGCCCTGCTCCCGCGCGGCCTTCACCGTGAGCGCGTTGAAGCTGCCTGACGGAGGCGCGAAATAAAGGCTTTTCACGCCGAGCGTCTGCTCGATCAGCGAGCTCGTGCGCTCGATCTGGCTTCGCTGCTGCGCCGGGCCGAGCCGGCTCATGTCGGGATGGGTGTAGGCATGGTTGCCGATCTCATGGCCGCCCTCCTTGATCTTGAGCGCCAGCTCCGGGTATCGCTTCAGCCAGCTGCCGTCCAGGAAAAACGTCGCCTTCACCTCGTTGCGCCGCAGCGTCTCGAGCATCGGCTCCAAATATTCGTTGCCCCAGGCCACATTGATCATGAGCGAGGCGGCAGGCTTGGCCGGATTGCCCTTGTAGACCGGCTCCAGCGGAAAGTCCGCCAGCCTTTTGGCCGGCGCGACCGGCTTGTAGCGGAACGTCAATCCATCCTCCGGCCGCTGCAGCGTCGCCCGGTAGGACGCCTCCACGTCGACCTCCCGGCCCTCGTAGCCTGGAATGGCGCGGAACCAGCGGTCGACCGACGCGTCGACCGGCGGCACGTAGCGGCTCGCCGCCTCCTCCCGGATCTGATCCAGCAGCGAGCGGTCCGCGTCCCTCGCCGCCATCGCCGCGCGCAGCTCGCCGTCTCCCAGCGAGCGGACATACGTTCCGGCCGGGCTCCAGGCCGCAGCCGCGAGCACCAGCACGGCCCCGCATGCGGCCGACGCGCACCATGCACGGAGATTCATCTGCCTCACCCTCCACCTGTTCTCCCCCCAATGTATGAGGAGATCAAGGCGATTATGCGGCTTGGCCCATTTCTCCGGGACAGGTCCGGATTCGGCGGCGGGACGCGGCGGCGCCAAGGCAATAAAAAAGAATCAGAGGCGACGCTCTGATTCTTGGTTCGTGCTGCTCGGCGGCTCTAGGAGCCGGCTGGCGTCTCAGCGGTGAGGACCGCTTTGCGGGACAGATTGATGCGTCCCTGTCCGTCGATCTCGGTCACCTTGACGGTAATGACGTCGCCGATGCTGACCGCGTCCTCGGTCTTCGCGACGCGCTCGGTCGACAGCTGCGAGATGTGGACGAGGCCGTCCTTGTTCGGCAGGATCTCGACGAACGCGCCGAACTTCTCGATGCGCTTGACCGTGCCGGTGTAGATCTCGCCGACGACGACTTCCTTGACGATGCCCTCGATGATCGAGCGCGCGCGCTTGTTCATCTCTTCGTTGGACGAAGCGATGTACACCATGCCGTCCTGCTCGATGTCGATCTTGACGCCGGTCTCTTCGATGATCTTGTTGATGATCTTGCCGCCGGCGCCGATGACGTCGCGGATCTTGTCCGGGTTGATGCGGAGCGTCATGATCTTCGGCGCGTACTGCGACAGGCTCGCGCGCGGCTTGTCCATGACCTCGTTCATCTTGCCGAGGATATGCATCCGGCCGACGCGCGCCTGCTCGAGCGCCTGCGTCAGGATGCTGCGGTCGATGCCGTCGATCTTGATGTCCATCTGGATCGCGGTGACGCCTTCCGCCGTGCCGGCTACTTTAAAGTCCATGTCGCCGAGATGGTCTTCCATCCCCTGGATGTCCGACAGGATGGAGAAATGGTCTCCGTCCTTGATGAGGCCCATCGCCACGCCGGCTACCGGAGCCTTGATCGGCACGCCGGCATCCATCATCGCCAGCGAGCTGGCGCAGATGCTTGCCTGGGACGTGGAGCCGTTGGACTCCAGCACCTCGGAGACGAGGCGGATCGTGTACGGGAAGTCCGCTTCGGACGGCAGCACCTTGGAGAGCGCGCGCTCTCCGAGAGCGCCGTGGCCGATCTCGCGGCGGCCCGGAGCGCGCAGCGGACGGGCTTCGCCGACGCTGAACGGAGGGAAATTGTAATGGTGCATGAACCGCTTGGTCGTTTCCGGGCTGATTCCGTCGAGAATCTGCACATCGCCGAGAGCGCCGAGGGTGCAGATGCTGAGCGCTTGCGTCTGGCCGCGCGTGAACAGGCCCGTGCCGTGCGTGCGAGGCAGCAGGTTGACATCGCATTCGATCGGACGGATCTCGTCCAGTCCGCGTCCGTCCGGACGGATCTTGTCATGCGTGATCAGGCGGCGCACTTCTTCCTTGACGATGTCGTACAGCGTTTCCTTCACGTCGCCCATGCGCTCCGGCTGGTCGGCGTACAGCTCCTCGAAATGCGCCACCGTCTCGCGGTTGATGGCGTCGATCGCTTCCTGGCGAGCATGCTTCTCCTCGATCCGGATCGCTTCCACGAGGCGAGCGGACGCGAAGCCGCGCACCTCGGCGCTCGTCTCGGCGTCGACGGCATGGAGCACGACGTCCATCTTCGGCTTGCCGCTCAGAGCGGTCAGCTCGTCGATCGTCGCGCAGATCTTCTTGATTTCGTCATGGCCGAACATGATCGCTTCGAGCATGACTTCCTCGGACACCTCGTTCGCCTCGGCCTCGACCATCATGATCGCGTCGCGGGTTCCGGATACGACGACATGGATGTCGCTCTTCTCTTCCTGCTCGACGGTCGGGTTGATGACGAACTCGCCGTCCACGCGGCCGACGATGACGCCGCCGATCGGGCCGTTGAACGGAACGTCGGACACGCTCAGCGCGGCGCCCGTGCCGATCATCGCCGCGATTTCCGGTGGGCAGTCCTGATCGACGCTCATGACGAGGTTGAGCACCTGCACGTCGTTGCGGAAGCCTTCCGGGAACAGCGGGCGGATCGGACGGTCCGTCAGGCGGCTCGACAGGATCGCCTTTTCGCTCGGGCGTCCCTCGCGCTTGATGAAGCCGCCCGGGATTTTGCCGACGGCATAAAGACGCTCTTCGTAGTTGACCGTCAACGGGAAGAAGTCCAGATCCTTCGGACCCGAGGACGCGGTCACCGTGCAGAGAATGACGGTATCGCCGTAGCGCACCGTAACCGCCGCGTTGGCCTGCTTCGCCAGGCGTCCGGTCTCGAGTACGAGCTCGCGGCCGCCGAGTGTCATTTGAACCTGGTGCATGATATCCCTCCTATTTGTTGAATCCATTCGACAGGCAGCTTCCGAATCCTCTGCCCTCCAGCTGCGCGAGCGGCAGGGAACGAATTATGTATGGGTGCAGGTAAGGTTTCCTTCATGATAAAAAGCAACCCGGCTGCGCCTCGTCCGGAATCCCGGACAGCTTGCAAACCAGGTTGCTTCTTTTACAGCGGCATTCCTAGCGGCGAAGGCCAAGCTTCTCGATCAGAGCGCTGTAACGGCGTACATCGTTGTTTTTCAGGTAAGCCAGCAGCTTGCGGCGCTGACCGACCATTTTCAGAAGACCGCGGCGCGAGTGGTGATCCTTCTTGTGCGTCCGCAGGTGGTCTGTCAGGTTGACGATGTTCTGAGTCAGGATAGCGACCTGAACCTCGGGGGAACCCGTGTCAGTTGCATGCGTCTTGTGCTCTTCGATGAGCTCTTGCTTGCGTTCTTGCGTAAGTGCCATCCATGTTCACCTCCAAATTCGTTATCGTTGCCTAAGTCGCCGTCAGCCTCGCCGCCGCCGGTGAGAGCGGCCGGCCAAGCCGGGGCCAGCGTATCCAGAGGAAGCCTCTTGGACAACATGACACAGTATAGCATCAACGGAGCCTAAAGTAAACCGGAATGCTCCGTCAGCCCCGAAGCAGCTCGGCGGACCGGTCCCGGTCCTTGCCCAGCTGCTCCACGAGCTCCGCCACGCCGGAGAACTTGCGCTCGGGCCGCAGGAAATGAAGGAACTCGATGCGCACGCGCAGGCCGTACAGATCCCCCTCGAAGTCCAGCAGATGGGCTTCGAGGACAGGCACGATGCTCTCCTTGTTGAAGGTCGGCTTCATGCCGTGGTTCAGCACGGCGGGCAGCGTTTCCGCCGGATGGCCGTCCCGCTCCGGCAAATGGACGCGGACCGCGTAGACGCCGAGGCGCGGCACGACATAAGCGGCGTCCTGCAGGACATTCGCGGTCGGAAAGCCGATCGTGCGCCCCCTCGCGTCTCCGTGGACGACGACGCCGCTCACGGCGTACGGGCGGCCGAGCAGCTCGGCGGCCAGCTCGACCTGCCCGTTTTCCAGCGCTTCGCGCACATAGGTGCTGCTCACCTTTTGCCCGTCGCGGCTGTAGGCCGGCATGATCTCGACTCCGAAGCGGCCCGCTCCGAGCTCGCCGAGGCTGGTCGCGCTGCCTTCGCCGAAATGGCCGAAGCGGAAGTCGAAGCCGACGACCGCATGGCGGACGCCGAGACGCAGCAGCACCTCGTCGACGAATACGCGCGGACTGATTTCGGCGAAGGCGGGCTCGAAGCGCATGACGTATGCCGCATCGACGCCGGCCTGCCGGAACAGCTCGAGCTTGTCCTCCAGCGGCGTCAGGCTGGCGGCATAGCCGCTGCCTCGCCCGAGCACCTCGCGAGGATGGGGATCGAACGTCATGACGGCCGCTCGGATGCCGGCGGCGGAAGCATGGGCTACGGCCCGCTCGATGACCGAGAGATGGCCGAGATGCACGCCGTCGAAATGGCCGATCGCAAGCGCGCAAGGCTCATGGACCGCGACCTCCAGCGGATAGCTTACAACATGGATCTCCATTTGCTCTCCCACCTGCATTTCTCTTTAGGTTCAGACCTCTTCCGGACGGGCGAACACCTTGACCGCCTTCAGCATGCCGTCCTCCGGCTCCGCTTCGAACAGGCCGGCGAACAGGCCGCTATGGCTGTAGAGCCGGATCATGCCGCCGGCTGGAGCCGTCCCGTCCAGCCAGTCGAGCGGAATCCGCCGGCCCTGCAGCGCCTGGCGCACGGCGGGAGTGGCCGCCGTGAGGGCGGGGATATGCGAGAGCGTGCGGTCGGCCGCCAGCAGCGGGCTGCCTTCCGCTCCATCCCGCTGCAGCGCCTCCAGCTGCTCCAGCGTGACGCAGTCCTCGCGGCGGAAGCCCGCGGACTCGGTCCGCGTCAGCTCCGCCATCGCCGCGGGCACGCCCAGCTTCTCGCCGATGTCGACGCAGAGCGTGCGGATATAGGTGCCTTTGGAGCAGAGCGCGCGGAACCGGATGCGGGGATGGTCGAGGCTCAGGTCCGCCTCCAGCAGCTCCAGCTCGTGGATCGTCGCCTGGCGAGGCTTGCGCTCGACCGTCTTGCCCTCGCGGGCCAGCTCGTACAGCCGCTTGCCGTCGACCTTGACGGCGGAGTACATGGGCGGCAGCTGCCAGATGTCCCCGACGAACGAGAGGAGCGTCTCCAGGAGACGCTCCTCTCCGATTTCGACCGAATCGACCTGCGCGATCGTCTCGCCGGTCAGATCCTGCGTATCGGTCGCCACGCCGAATTGCAGCACCGCCTCGTATTCCTTGGGCAGCTCCTGCAAGTACTCGACGAAGCGCGTCGCCGGTCCGATGCAAAGCGGCAGCACGCCGGTCACCATCGGATCGAGGGTGCCGGCATGGCCGATGCGCTTCGTGCGAAGCAGCCGGCGGCATTTGGCTACGACGTCATGGGACGTCCAGCCGGCCGGCTTCCAGATCGGGAGGATTCCATTCATCTCGGCTCCAGCGCCTCCCCGATGGCGGACAGAAGCGCCTCGATCTGAACGTCGTCCTCGAGACGGCAGCCGGCCGCGCGGATATGGCCGCCGCCGCCGAACGCCGAGGCGATCGCGGCGACGTCGAGCGTTCCGCCGGAGCGGAGGCTCGCCTTGACGCTGCCGTCGCGCAAGCCCTTCAACAGGACGCCTGCCTCCACGCCTTCGACGTTGCGGGCGTAGTTCACGAGCCCTTCGAGATCCTCGGGCGCGGCGCCGATCTCCGCCATGTCCTCCGGCGTGATGAGCATCGAGCAGACCCGGTCGTCGAACCGGAACTCCATCCGGTTGAGGCCCAGACGCAGCAGCTTGAGCTGCGGCAGCGTCATCGTCTCCAGCAGCCGATCCGCGATGCGGTAGCCGTCCGCGCCCGCCTCAAGCAGCCGCGCAGCGGTCTGCATGACGCGGGTATCGGTGTTGGAATAACGGAAGCCGCCCGTGTCGGTCAGCAAGCCCGTGTACAGCAGCTCCGCCGCGGCCGCATCGAGCGCATGGCCGGATGCCGCGATCAGCTCGAACAGGATCTGCGCCGTCGCCGCCGCCTCCGGCACGATCAGATTGCAGACGCCGTAGGCGTCGTTCGTCGGATGATGGTCGATATTGAGCAGCTCGGCGCCTTCCGCGAACCGCTCGGACAGCTGGCCGATCCGCTTGAAATCGGCGCAGTCGACCGCTACGATCCGCTTGAAGCGGAGGTCGGGAGCGAGCGAGTCCAGGCTCAGGATCCGCTCGCTGCCGCTCAAAAAGCGAAGGCGATCCGGCACCGGATCCTGGTTCGCCAGCACGACGCGCTTGCCGAGCCGGTCTAGCAGCCAGGCGGCGGCGAGCGTCGAGCTGATCGCATCCCCGTCAGGCTGAACATGGGAGACGACTAAATAGTCGTCTCCCTCGTTCAGAAAACTCATTGCGGCTTCGAAGTCGCGGTGCATGCCGCCGCTCATTCGCCGCCGTTCTCCCGGTTGATCTTCGTCAGAAGCGATTCGATCCGGCTGCCGTACTCGATGCTGCCGTCGAACTTGAACAGCAGCTCCGGCGTATGGCGAAGGCGGATCCGCTTGCCGAGCTCGGAGCGGATGAAGCCGGTTCCCCGCGCCAGAGCCTTGAGCGTCTCTTCCTTCTGATCGTCGTTCCCGAGCACGCTCAAGTAGACGCGCGCCTGGGACATATCGTTCGTGACGTCCACTCCGGTTACCGTAATGAAGCCGATGCGGGGATCTTTGAGCTCGGTCTGGATGATCTGGCTGAGCTCCTTCTTGATCTGCTCCCCGACGCGGCCGACACGGATTTTAGCCATGATGGACCACCTCTTCTTAGCGTTCTACCTTTTCCTGGACGAAGCCTTCGATGATGTCGCCTTCCTGGATGTCGTTGAACTTCTCCAGCGTGATGCCGCACTCGTAGCCTTGCGACACTTCCTTGACGTCATCCTTGAAGCGCTTGAGCGTATCGATCTTGCCTTGATGCACGACGATGCCGCCTCGAATGACGCGGGCTTCGGCCGAGCGCGAGATCTTGCCGTCCGTGATCATGCAGCCGGCGATCGTGCCGACCTTGCTGACCTTGAACAGGTTGCGCACTTCGGCATGGCCGGTGACGACTTCCTTGAAGATCGGGTCGAGCATGCCCTTCATCGCCTGCTCGATCTCCTCGATGACGTTGTAGATGATGTTGTGCAGGCGTACGTCGACCTTCTCCTGCTCGGCCGCTACCGCCGCCTGGGATTCCGGACGGACGTTGAAGCCGATGACGATCGCGTTGGAAGCCGAAGCAAGCGCGATGTCGGATTCGGTGATGGCGCCTACGCCGTTGTGGATCGACTTGACGCGCACGCCTTCGACCTCGATCTTCTCGAGGGAGCCGCGCAGCGCTTCGAGAGAGCCCTGCACGTCGGCCTTGATGATGACGTTGAGGTCCTTGATCTCGCCTTCCTTGATGTGCTTGTAGAGATCGTCCAGCGTGACGCGGGAGTTCGCGCCCATCTCGGACTGGCGCTGCTTGATCGAGCGGCGCTCGGAGATCGCGCGGGCTTTGCGCTCGTCCTCGAACACCATGAACGGATCGCCGGCTTGAGGCACTTCCGTCAAGCCTGTGATCTCGACTGGAGTCGACGGATCGGCTTCCTTGAGACGGCGTCCCTTGTCGTTGATCATCGCGCGTACGCGGCCGAACGTATTGCCGGCGACGAACGCATCGCCGATCTTGAGCGTGCCGTGCTGCACGAGCACGCGGGCGACCGGACCTTTGCCCTTGTCGAGCTCGGCCTCGAGCACGGTGCCGCGAGCGCGCTTGTTCGGATTCGCTTTATAGTCGTTGACCTCGGCCACGAGCAGGATCATTTCGAGCAGCTCCTCGAGGTTGGTGCGCTGCTTGGCGGAGACGTTCACGAAGATCGTATCGCCGCCCCACTCTTCCGGCACGAGCTCATATTTGGTCAGCTCTTGCTTGATCGTATCCGGGTTGGCATCCGGCTTGTCGATCTTGTTGACCGCCACGATGATCGGCACCTTGGCCGCCTTGGCGTGGTTGATCGCTTCGACCGTCTGCGGCATGACGCCGTCGTCGGCCGCCACCACGATGATCGTGATGTCCGTCACCTCGGCGCCGCGAGCGCGCATCATCGTGAACGCTTCGTGGCCCGGGGTATCGAGGAACGTGATCTTCTTCTGGTTGATCTCGACCTGGTACGCGCCGATATGCTGGGTGATGCCGCCGGCCTCGCCGCTCGTCACGTTGGTGGAGCGGATGGCGTCAAGCAGCGTCGTCTTGCCATGGTCGACGTGGCCCATGATCGTGACGACCGGAGCGCGGGACACGAGGCTCTCCTCTTCGTCCTTCTCCTCGACCGTCTCGAAATCGTCCTCTTCGACCGGAATCTTGACTTCGACTTCCTCGACCTTGAACTCGGAGGCGACCAGCTGGATCGTCTCGATGTCGAGCTCCTGGTTGATCGTCGCCATGACGCCGAGGAAGATCAGCTTCTTGATGACCTCGGAAGCGTCCTTGTGGAGCAGCTTCGCGAGCTCGCCGACGGTCATGCTGCCGCGGACGATGATCTTTTTCGGCGTGTTGTCGATCTTGTCCCGCTGCGGCTGGCTGCTCTTGCCGCCGCGGCCGTTTTTGCCGCGGCTGCGGAAGTTTCCGCCGCGATCGTCGAAGCGGCCGCCTTGGCCGCCCGGCTTGCCGCCGCCGCGGCGGTTGCCGCCTTGGCCGCCCGGTCCGCCGCTGCGTCCCGCGCCGCCGCCCGTGCCGCTGCGGCTGAAGTCGCGCTGGCCGCCGCCCGCCGGCTTGTTGTCGCCGAACGTACGCGGAGCAGGAGCCGTGCTGCGGCTCTCGCCGCGGGAAGCCGTGCCTGCGCCTGCGGCTTGGCCGGCTGGCCGGCTGCCGCCGTAGCCGCCGCCTTGACCTGCCGGACGGCCTGGGCCGCCGCCCTGGCCGCCTGGACGATTGCCGCCGTAGCCGCCGCCTTGGCCTGCCGGACGGCCTTGGCCGCCGCCTTGGCCGCCGGGACGATTGCCGCCGTAGCCGCCGCCTTGACCTGCCGGACGGCCTTGACCGCCGCCTTGGCCTGCCGGGCGTCCTTGACCGCCGCCCTGTCCTGCCGGACGGCCTTGACCGCCGCCTTGGCCTGCCGGACGACCTTGGCCGCCGCCTTGGCCTTGCGGACGGCCTTGGCCGCCGCCTTGGCCTGCCGGACGTCCTTGGCCGCCGCCTTGTCCGCCGCGGCTTCCGCCTTGGGAAGTACGCTGAGTGCCGTTGCTGCTTGAGTTGTTCGATGTCGTATTCATAGTCACCTGTCGATCCTGTTGGTTTGGTTGTTGGGTTTGCTCTTGACGTGGAATAGTATGCACTCCTTGTTGCTCCGGCCGCTTTTCGGTCTGACGGGCGGAGGACGTGCCGGCCTGCTGGCCGCCCTGCGCCCGCTTCGCCGCGGCGTTCGCTTTGATGTCGCGGAAGAATCCTTCCACCTTGCTGACCATGCCGCTCTCCATGACGCTCATGTGGTTGTTGACCGGCGTATCCAGCCGCTTAAGAATCGTGATGATTTCCTTGCTGCTCATGTTAAGGGACTTCGCGTATTCATACACGCGAAGCTTCTCTTTGCCTTCTTTACCGTCTTGTGGTTTAGTCAATATTCTCCACCTCCGTATTCTGGCTCAAATGACCCCGAATCATGTCGGCAAATCCCCGATCCGTTATGGCGACGACCACCCTCTCTTCCTTGCCGAGGGCATGCCCGAGCGTCTCGCGGGAAAAAGCTTCGGCCATAAATACGCCGTAGGACGAGCATTTGTCACGGTATTTCTTGCGGGTGTTGCCCGAAGCGTCGGCAGCCACAAGCACGAGCGCCGCCTTTCCCTGGCGCACGGTCCGCAGCACCGTATCGTCGCCGGTCACGACTTTGCCGGCGCGCATCGCCATGCCCAGGCTGGAGAGAGCCTTATTCGCCATCCTCGTCATCCTCCTGCGCCTTGGCGGCGAGGAACTGCTCCTCGACGGAGATGAACTCGCGCTCCAGCTGGTCATAGATTTCCGGCGGCACCGCCTGCTTGAGCGCGCGGTCGAGCGCCTTGCTCTTCTTGGCGAGGCGGAAGTTCTCCGCCGTGCCCTTCAAATAGGCGCCGCGGCCGGATTTCTTGCCGGTCAGGTCGATGCTGATCTGGCCGTCCGGCGTGCGGACGACCCGAATCAGCTCTTTTTTCGGAAGCATCTCCTGGCTTGCGACGCATCGGCGCAGAGGGATCTTTCTCGGTCTCATCGGCGAATTCCCTCCTTCCCGCTCAGTCGATCGTGACGGAGTCCTGGTGCATCGCGGCGCCTTGGGTCCGCTCGCGGCCGAACTCCTGCTCCGCCTGCGTCTCGCTCTTGATGTCGATCTTCCAGCCGGTCAGCTTCGCCGCGAGGCGCGCGTTCTGGCCTTTGATGCCGATCGCCAGCGACAGCTGGTAGTCCGGCACGATGACGCGGGCCATCTTCTCCTGCTCGAAGACGATGACCTCCAGCACCTTGGACGGACTGAGCGCGTTGGCGACGTACTCCTCGACGCTGTCCGACCAGCGCACGATGTCGATCTTCTCCCCTTTGAGCTCGGAGACGATCGTCTGCACGCGCATGCCCTTCTGGCCGACGCAAGAGCCGACGGGATCGACCTCGTCGTTGCGGGAGTGGACCGCGATCTTGGAGCGGAAGCCGGCCTCGCGCGCGACCGAGCGGATCTCGACGACGCCGTCGTAGATCTCCGGCACCTCGAGCTCGAACAGGCGCTTCAGCAGCCCCGGATGCGTGCGCGAGAGGATGATCTGCGGCCCTTTCGTCGTATTCTCCACCTTGGTGATGAACGACTTGACGCGATCGCCGTGCTTGAACTTGTCGGTCGGCATCAGCTCGGTCAGCGGCAGCACCGCCTCCACCTTGCCGAGGTCGACGAACAGGTTGCGCGTATCCTGGCGCTGCACGATGCCGTTGACGATATCTTCTTCTTTATCGATATAAGCGTTATAAATCAGGCCGCGCTCAGCTTCCCGGATGCGCTGCGTGACGACCTGCTTGGCCGTCTGGGCGGCGATCCGTCCGAAGTCGCGGGGCGTAACCTCGATCTCGGCCACGTCGTCGAGCTGATAATGCGGATTGATCTCGCGCGAAGCCTCGACGCTGATCTCCAGGCGCGGATCGAGCACTTCTTCCACGACGTTCTTGCGCGCATAGACCTTGATCACGCCGGTATGGCGGTTGATGTCCACGCGCACGTTCTGAGCGGTGTTGAAGTTGCGCTTGTAGCTGGAGATGAGCGCCGCTTCGATCGCTTCCAGAAGCACGTCCTTGGCGATTCCCTTCTCGCGCTCGATCTCGTTCAGCGCTTCAATAAAATCCATACTCATGAAACTGTCAATCCCCCTTTCGCGAATTAGAAAACGATAGCCAGCCGGGCGCTGGCCACCTTGGCATATGGAATCGAGTAGCTCTTGCGTCCGACCTGGACGGAGACGGTCTCTCCGTCGAAGGCGAGCAGCGGACCCTCGAATTCTTTCAATCCGTCGACCGGCTCGTACGTCGTGACGCACACCTGCTTGCCGACCGCCTTGCTGACATCCTCAGGCTTCTTGAGCGGACGCTCCGCTCCCGGAGAAGAGACCTCCAGAAAATAAGCGTCTGTGACGGGATCGTTCTCGTCCAGGCGCTCGCTCAGGTATTCGCTGATTCGGCCGCACTCGTCGATGTCGATTCCGCCGTCCTTGTCGACGAATACGCGGAGGAACCAATGGCTGCCTTCCTTGACATAGTCAATGTCGACAAGCTCGAAGCCGTTTTCGGTAAGAAAGGGCGTGATCATCTCTTCGACGACCGCCTTGATTCGGGATGTGCTCAACTCCGATAGACCCCCTGATCCAAACGTAAAAAGTAGTGGACAAAACGTGAAGAGTGGGTTTCCCCACTCTTCAGAAAGTACATCTATCCTCATGATTACCAAAAAAATTATACCATAACCCCTGATGACTGACAAGAATTGTTTTCCTCTAAAGCGATTGGAGCAGCCGCCGCCAGCCCTAGAAGAGAGACAGCTGGTTGGACTCCGGAAGGCCGCGGAAGCAGCCCATTCCGCCCAGCACCTCGACGATCGTCTTGGTCGCCTTGGAGCGCTGCTGGAAGTCTTCTACCGAGAGGAACTCTCCGCCGTCGCGAGAGGCGGCGATGTTGCGCGCGGCATTTTCGCCGATGCCGGCGATCGCCGCGAACGGCGGAATGAGGCTGTCGCCGTCGATCGTCCAGCGCGTCGCCTCCGAGCGGTACAGGTCGATCGGCTTGAACGAGAAGCCGCGCGCCGTCATTTCGAGCGCCATCTCCAGGATGGAGATCGACGCCTTTTCCTTCGGCGAGGCGGCGAAGGCCTTCTGCTCGATTTCCACGAGCCGCTTCAAAATCGCGTCGTAGCCTTGGCAGAGCAGCTCCAGGTCGAAGTCCTCCGCCCGCACGGTGAAGTAGGTCGCATAGTAGGCGATCGGATGGTAGAGCTTGAAGAACGCGGTGCGCACGGCCGAGATGACGTAGGCGGCGGCATGGGCTTTCGGGAACATGTACTCGATGCGGAGGCAGGAGTCGATGTACCACTGAGGAACCTTGCAGCGCTTCATCTCCTCGATCCATTCCGGCGTCAGTCCCTTGCCCTTCCGCACGCTCTCGGTGATCTTGAACGCGAGGCCCGCGTCCATGCCGGCCTTGTAGATCAGATAAAGCATGATCTCGTCGCGGCAGCCGATGACGGTCTTGATCGTGCAGGTGCCTTTTTTGATGAGCTCCTGCGCGTTGCCGAGCCAGACGCCCGTTCCGTGCGACAGCCCCGATATTTGCAGCAGGTCGGCGAACGAGCTCGGCTGCGTCTCTTCGAGCATCTGGCGGACGAACTTCGTGCCCATCTCCGGCACGCCGTACGTCGCGACGCTCGAGCGAATCTGCTGCGGCGTCACGCCGAGCGCCGTCGTCGAGTTGAACAGGCTCATCACCTTCGGATCGTTCATCGGGATCGTCGTCGGGTCGATGCCGGTCAGATCCTGGAGCATGCGCATCATCGTCGGATCGTCGTGGCCGAGAATGTCGAGCTTGAGCAGGTTGGCGTCGAAGGCGTGGTAGTCGAAGTGGGTCGTCATCCACTCCGCGCTCGTATCGTCGGCCGGATACTGCACCGGCGTGATGTCCTCGACCTCGATGTAGTCGGGCACGACGACGATGCCGCCGGGATGCTGGCCCGTGCTCCGCTTGACGCCGGTGCAGCCCGATGCGAGGCGGCTGAGCTCCGCTCCCCGCCATTTGCGGCCCTTCTCTTCTTCATATTTCTTGGCGAAGCCGAACGCCGTCTTTTCCGCCACCGTGCCGATCGTGCCCGCGCGGAACACCGCCTTCTCGCCGAACAGCACCTTCGTATAGTTATGGGCGATCGGCTGGTATTCGCCCGAGAAGTTGAGGTCGATATCGGGAACCTTGTCGCCCTTGAAGCCGAGGAACGTCTCGAACGGGATGTCCTGGCCTTCGCCGCGCATCATCGCTCCGCACTTGGGACAGGCCTTGTCCGGCAGGTTGAAGCCCGAGGAGACGCTGCCGTCGAGAATCCAGTCGCTGTGGCAGCAGCCGTCCGTCTTGCACAAATAATGCGGCGGCAGCGGATTGACCTCGGAAATGCCGAGGAAGGTCGCCACGACGGAGCTGCCGACCGAGCCGCGGGATCCGACCAGGTAGCCGTCCTCGTTGGATTTCTTGACGAGACGCTCCGAGATGAGATAGTTCGCCGAGAAGCCGTACTTGATGATCGGCACGAGCTCCTTCTCCAGCCGGTCGATGACGACCTGCGGCAGCTCCTCGCCGTACATGCGCCGAGCCGTCGCGTAGCAGGTGTCGCGGATCTCGTCGTCGGCCCCCTCGATGATCGGCGTATACAGCTTGTCCGGGAACATCTCGTACGTCTCGAAGCGCTCGGCGAGCTCCACCGTATTCGTCACGACGACGCGATAGGCGAGCTCTTCGCCGAGGAAGCGGAATTCCTGGAGCATCTCGTCCGTCGTGCGGAAATGCGCGTCCGGCTTGCGCTGGTCCTTGAGCGGGCTGAAGCCGGTAATGCCCATGATCGTGATCTCGCGGTACATCTTGTCGCGCGGATGCAGGTAATGCACGTTGCCGGTGGCGATGACCGGCTTGCCGAGCTTGTCGCCGATGCGGCAGATCTTGCGCATCGCCTCCTCGATCTCGGCGCGGCTGCCGACGAGTCCCTTGTCGACGAGATGCATGTAGAAGTCGACCGGCTGGATTTCCAGCACGTCGTAGAATTCGGCGACATCTTCCGCTTCTTCGACCGTCTTGTTGAGCACAGCCTCGAAAAACTCGCCCTTCTCGCAGCCGGAGATGACGAGCAGCCCTTCCCGCATCTCCTTGAGCTTGCTCTTGGGAATGCAGGCGACCCGCTTGAAATGCTTCGTATGCGAGAGCGAGATCAGCTTGAACAGGTTCTTCTTGCCGACCGCGTTCAGCGCGTAGATGTTGCAGTGGAACGGCCGCGAGTTGGACAGGTCCATGCCGACATAATCGTTGAGCTGATGCAGCCCCGTAATGCTGCGCTCGGCCGCGTCGCCGATCAGGCCGTACAGCACGCCGGCGAGCGCCACCGAGTCGTCGACGGCGCGGTGATGGCTTTCGAGCGAGACCTTGTATTTGTCCGACAGCGTGTTCAGCCGGTGGTTCTTCATCGTCGGGTGAAGGAAGCGCGCCAGCTCCAGCGTATCGAGCACCGGATTGGACAGCTCCGGGATGCCGATCTCCTTGCAGGCCGCCTGGATGAAGCCCATGTCGAAGCGGGCGTTGTGCGCGACGAGCACGCTGTCGCCTACGAACTCGGCGAATTCCTTGAGTTTTGGAGCGAGCTCCGGCGCGCCGCGCACCATGTCGTCCGTAATGTTCGTCAGCTGCTGGATGTGGTACGGAATCTTTTCGTGCGGATCGATGAACGTGGCGAAGCGGCCGATCTCATGCCCGTCCTTGTATTTGACGCCGGCGAGCTCGATGATTTTGCAGGCCGTGATCGAAAGTCCCGTCGTCTCGATGTCGAACACGACATACGTCGCATCCTTGAGCGATTCCTCGCGCGGATTCAGCACCATCGGCACGGCGTCGTTGACGACGTTCGCCTCGACGCCGAACAGCACCTTCACGCCGTTCTTCTTGCCGTGCTTGAACGCGTCGGGAAAACATTGCACGTTGCCGTGGTCGGTGACGGCGATCGCGCCGTGGCCCCATTTGGCGGCAGTCTTGATATACGCGTCGACCGGCGTGACGGCGTCCATCGTGCTCATCGTCGTGTGCAGATGAAACTCGACCCGCTTGACCTCCGCCGTATCGGTCCGCTCCTTGGGCGGCAGCACCTCGTGCAGGTCGTTCGGCATCATGACCAGCTCCGGCTCCTGCATGAACCGGTCGTATTCGACGCGGCCGCGAGCCTTGATCCACTTGCCGTTGGCCAGCTTGGACAGCACCTTGACGTCTTCCTTCGTCTTGGCGAACATCTTCATCGCCATCGAGTCGGTGAAGTCGGTGACGTTGAACGTGAACAGCGTGCTGCCGTTGCGCAGCTCCTTGACGTCGAGCCCGAACACCGTGCCTTGCACGGCGATCTTCTTTTCTTCCTCGACGATGTTCATCATCGGCACCGGCTCGTCGCGGATGTCGTAGCCGACCGCGAGCTTGACGTCGCCGTCCTCCGGCTCCGGCACCGCCTCGGAGGCGACGCTCGTCATGATCTGCTGCACCTGCTCGCTGTTTTCCTGGACGACGCGCTTCTCGAACTGCTCGTACAGCTCGCGCGAGCTTTCGCCTGCGGCGAGCTTCACCCGCAGCGTGCGGCGGAAGCGCTCTTCGTAGAAGGCTACGATCGCCTCGTCGATCTTCTTGCGCTTCGCCAGCTCGAGACCGGCCCGGTCCATCAGCATGATCTGCAGCACGCCGCCGCTTGCCGAAGGCGCGGCCTTGGCCAGCCAGCCGTTGACCGACGCCATTTCCCGCTGCGCCCACTCGACGAACAGCGGCCAATATTCCAGAGCCAGCTCGTCCGTGGAGATCGAATCATCATAAGTAAAGCAAAAGGTGACGTCCGCCAGATGGCTGAACTTCTGCTTGATCGTCTGGCAGAACACCTTGTAATAGTCCCGTTTCACGAGCAGACTTTTGGCGATGCAGAACGTCCACTCGCGGTTGCTCGGGCTGACCAGCACCTTCTCGATATGGCCATCCTGAAAATGGGCTCCGATCAGGTCCGGCGCCAGCTCCGCCTGCTTCATCAACAGCTCGAAGCGCTGTCGCTTTGCCTCGCTCATATGTTCCCTCCCTGCTTGAAGACCGTCCGATTCCAGCAATCAGACTCTATTATACCGTCGAAAAATGGAGAAAGACATAGAAAGTTGCCGCCCTCGCCGCGGCAGCCGCTCTCCAAAAAAACAAAGCCAAGCCCCTGGCGGGACTTGGCCTTGAACAAGCCTGGATATCAGTACGCCCGGGCGAATACGACCGTATGGGCGGCTTTCTCGCCGCAGCACAGGCAGGACGCCTTGCGTTCGGAAGGCTCGAACGGAATGTTCCGGCTCGTCGCGCCCGTCTCTTCCTTGACCTGCTTCTCGCACGCCTCGGAGCCGCACCAGCCGGCCGTGACGAAGCCGCGCTTCTGCTCGAACAGCGCCTTCATCTCGTCAAGCGTATCAACCGCGAACGTGTTCTCCGTGCGGAAAGCGGCCGCCTTCTCGTACATCTCGCGATGCACCTGCTCCAGCATGCTCTCGATCTCGGCGAGCAGGTCGCTCTGGTTAACGATGCGCTTTTCGCCGCTGACGCGGGAGACGAGCACGCAGACGCCGTTGTCCATGTCGCGAGGGCCGAGCTCGAGACGGATCGGCACGCCGCGCATCTCGTACTCGTTGAACTTCCAGCCCGGGCTGACGTCCGAGCGGTCGTCGACGCGCACGCGCACGCCGGCCTGCTTGAGCTGGCCGAACAGCTCGTCCACCCGCGCGAGCACCGCGTCGCGGGTTTTCGGCGGTCCGATCGGAATCATGATGACCTGCGTCGGGGCGATCTTCGGCGGCAGCACGAGGCCGCGGTCGTCGCCGTGCACCATGATGAGCGAGCCGATCAAGCGCGTGCTGACGCCCCAGGACGTCGTATGCGCGAACTGCAGCTGGTTCTCGCGATCGAGATACTTGATGTCGAACGCGACCGCGAACTTGCTGCCAAGGTAATGCGAGGTCCCCGCCTGCACGGCGCGCCCGTCCTTCATCATCGCTTCGATCGAATAGGTGTCGACGGCGCCTGCGAACCGCTCGGACGGCGTCTTCTCGCCGCTGATGACCGGAATCGCGAGATAATCCTCGACGAAGCTGCGGTACACCTCGAGCATGCGCATCGTCTCCTCGCGCGCCTCCGTCTCGGTCTCATGCGCCGTATGTCCCTCCTGCCAGAGGAACTCGCTCGTGCGCAGAAACGGCAGCGTGCGCTTCTCCCAGCGGACGACGTTCGCCCACTGGTTGATGAGCACCGGCAGGTCGCGGTACGACTGGATCCATTTGCTGTACATATGGCCGATCATCGTCTCGGACGTCGGACGGATCGCCAGCCGCTCCTCAAGCGGCTCGCCACCGGCCTCGGTCACCCACGGCAGCTCGGGGTTGAAGCCCTCGACATGCTCCTTCTCCTTTTGGAAGAAGCTCTCGGGGATGAACAGCGGGAAGTAGGCGTTGCGGTGGCCGGTCGCCTTGAAGCGGCGGTCCAGCTCTTCCTTGATATGCTCCCAGATCTCATAGCCCTCGGGACGGAACACGATGCAGCCGCGCACCGGCGAGTAATCCATGAGCTCGGCTTTTTTGATGACGTCGATATACCAGCGCGAGAAATCCTCCGCTTGAGGCGTTATTTCCGTTACGAACTGCTTTTCCTTCGACATGGCTGAACCGCCAGCTCCCCTCTACCCTTTGACAAGTCGCAATATATCGTTGTAGGTCACGGCCAGCATCAGCAGCATGAGCATCATGAAGCCGATGACGTGGACCATGCTCTCCCGCGCCGGATCGATCGGCCGTCCGCGCAGCGCCTCGATACCGATGAACACGAGGCGGCTGCCGTCAAGCGCCGGAATCGGCAGCAGGTTGAAGATGCCGAGATACAGGCTGAGCAGCGCCGCCCAGCTCGTCAGCTGCGTCAGGCCCTGGCGGGCGATCTGGCCCGTCACCTCGGCCGTGCGCACCGGACCGCCGAGGTCGTCCAGCTTGAAGTCGCCGGTGATCAGCTTGCCGAAGCCCTGGAAGATGCTTACCGTCATGTCCTTCATGAGCGTGAACGTGCCGGTGATCGTCTCGCTGAACGTGGCCGCCCGGCGCGGATAGCCGGCCGTGATGCCGACCTTGCCCATCTTGGTGTCGGCGTCGAGCTTGGGCGTCATCGTGAACGTCATCGTCTCGCCGCCCCGCTCGACGACGATGTCGAGCGGCTTGCCGGCCGACTCGCCGATCACCTGGATCATGCGGTCGTAGTCCGCTTGGATGTCCTCGCCGGCGACCGTCTGGATGACGTCGCCTTTGTGCAGGCCGGCCTGCTCCGCCGGCATGCCGCCGACGATGCTGTTGATGACCAGATGCCGCGGGTTGTCGACGGCGACGCCGGCCATCTGGATGTACGCGGCGAACAGCACGATCGCGAGGATGAAGTTCATGAACGGCCCGGCGGCGATCGCGAGCGCCCGCTGGCCGACCGTCTTGCTGCCGAACTGCCGGTCCAGCGGAGCGATCTGCGTCTCCCTGCCCTTAGCGATCATGAGCGCTTCGGGATGCACCTCGTAGCGCTCGGAGTCGCCCTCGACGAGCAGCTGCACGAACAGCCGGCGCTCCAGGTCGATCGCCTCCACCTCGCCGCGGACGACGCCGCTGCGCTCATCCAGCTTGTCGAGGTAGAGGCGCGTCGCCTGGCCGTTCTTGACGCGGATCGCGATCGTCTGGCCCGCCTGGATCTCGACGAGCTCCGGATCCTCTCCCGCCATGCGGACGAATCCGCCTGCCGGCACGAGCCGAAGCGTAAAGCGGGTCTCGCCCCGCTTGATCGAGAACAGCTTCGGGCCGAAGCCGATGGCGAACTCGCGGACGAGGATGCCGGCGCGCTTCGCAAAAAAATAATGTCCCCATTCGTGAATGGTGACAATGACGAAAAACACGAGAACGGTCATGAAGATGACCTGCAATGTACCCATCGATGTCGGTGCCTCCTGTCGCTTTAGGCCTGTACCTTAGATTATCATTATTCTCCAGCCTGGCACAAGAGAACCGACTTAGAGGGAGGCGGCCAGCCGGCGGGCCCACTGGTCCGCCTCGGCGATCGTTCCGAGATCGGGATCGAATGCAGAAACATGCTTCTCCATCGCTTGCTGCAGGATGGCCTCGATCGCGAGGAATTCGATCTCTCCGCGCAGGAAGCGCTCGACCGCGACCTCGTTGGCCGCGTTGAAGACGGTCGTCGCCGTCCCTCCGATGCGGCCGCACTCGTAGGCGAGCGCGAGGCAGCGGTAGCGGTCGAAGTCCATCTCCCGGAACGTAAGCTTGCCCAGCTCGGCCAGGCTCAGCCGTTCCGTCGGCGACGGATGCCGCTCGGGATGCGACAGCGCGTACTGGATCGGCACGCGCATGTCCGGCAGTCCGAGCTGCGCGATGACGCTGCGGTCGTTGAACTCCACATAGGAGTGGATGATGCTCTCGGGATGGATGAGCACGCCGATGTCGTCATAGCCGAGGCCGAACAGCCAGCGGGCTTCGATGACCTCCAGTCCCTTGTTGACCATCGTCGCGGAGTCGATCGTGATCTTGGCTCCCATCGACCAGTTCGGGTGGCTGAGCGCCTCCTGCACGGTGACGCCGCGCAGCTGGTCGCGCGTGCGGTCGCGGAACGATCCGCCCGAAGCCGTCAGCATGATGCCCCGCACATCCTCGCGCCGCTCGCCGTTCAGGCACTGGAAGATCGCCGAATGCTCGCTGTCCACCGGCAAAATCGAAACGCCCCTGCGCCGAGCCGCTTCCATGACGAGATGGCCGGCCGTCACGAGCGTCTCCTTGTTGGCGAGCGCGATGTCGCGGCCCGCTTCGATCGCGGCCAGCGTCGCCGGCAAGCCGCGGCTGCCGACGAGCGCCGTGACGACCGTATCCGCGTCGCCGCCGCCGGCAAGCTCGACCAGCCCCTGCTCGCCCTGCAGCACCTCGATCTCCTGCGGCAGCGCCGCGCGCGCGGCGCGAGCCGCCTCCTCGGTCGCCAGGCAGACCCGCTTCGGCCGGAAGCGGAGCGCCTGCTCGATCAGCAGCGCGGAGTTGGCTCCCGCCGCCAGGCCGTCGAGCGCATAGCGCTCCGGATGGTGCGCGACGATGTCCAGCGTCTGCGTGCCGATCGAGCCGGTCGATCCGAGCACCGTAATTTTTTTCACTGCGATCGACTCCTTGTCTTGCAGTATGTACCGGCCCGGAGCGGGACCGTTCCTAGAGCGGGAGCAGTCCCGTCAGCACGAGCAGCGGAAAAACGACGATCCAGCTGTCGCAGCGGTCGAGCACTCCGCCGTGGCCGGGCAGCAGCTTGCCGCTGTCCTTGACGCCGCGATGACGCTTGTACGCCGACTGGATCAGATCGCCGAACTGTCCGGCGACCGCCGCGACGGCGCCGATCGCGACCGCGCGGCCAAAGCCGATCGTCTCGGGAGCTGCGAGCTGGAAGGCGATCGCAGCGGCAATCGCGCAGGCGATGCCGCCGAGCGAGCCTTCGATCGTCTTGTTCGGGCTGATCGCCGGCCACAGCTTGCGCTTGCCGATCGCCTTGCCGATGAAGTAGGCTCCGATATCCGAAGCCCAGATGGCGGCGAAGCTAAGGAAGCTCAGGTACAGGCCATGCGGCTCGATGCTTCTGACATCGCCCATGGCGGCGAAGCCGAAGCCGACATAAACGGCCCCCAGCAGCAGCAGCGCGGCTCCGTCGACCGCGATCCGGTTTTTGGCGACGACCGTCACCGACAAGAGCAGAAGCAGCAGCAACCATATCGCTGCGCTGTCTGACGGAACGTCGAGGCCCAACTCTTCCCATGGGAGCATAAAAAAAAGCACCCCGGCGAAGCCGAGCAGCCCAGCCGGGTGGAAAGGAGAAATGCCGTTCAGGCGCGCGAATTCAAAAAAGCCGATCAGGGCGAGCAGCAGCAGCAGCAGCTCGTATGGCGTCCCGCCGATGACGAGCAGCAGCAAGAAGAGAGCGCCTGCCCCGAGGCCGGTTAGGATCCGTTGTTTCATCGCTATTTTCCTCGCTTGGAAGCGGGCTAGGACAATCCTCCGAACCGTCTGCCCCGCCGCTGATATTCGATGATGGCTTCCTGGAACTGCTCCTCGGTGAACGAAGGCCAGTAGACATCGGTAAAGTACAGCTCGCTGTAGGCCAGCTGCCAGAGCATGAAGTTGCTCAGCCTCAGCTCGCCGCTCGTGCGGATCAGCAGATCGGGATCCGGCAGGTCGCTGCTGAGCAGCCGGCTTTCGAACAGCGCCTCGTCGATCGACTCCGGATCAAGCTTGCCTTCGGCCGCTTCGCGGGCGATGGAGCGGACGGCGTCCGCCATCTCCGCCCTGCTGCCGTAGTTGAGCGCGAAGTTGAGCACGAGGCCGGTGTTCTCCTTCGTCTTTTCGATCGCTTCCTCGAGGGCTTCGATCGTAAAGGACGGAAGATGCTCCCGGTAGCCCATCATCCGCACCTGCACGTTGTTCTCGATCAGCTCTTCCAGCTCCAGAGCGAGAAACTCCTGCGGAAGACGCATCAGAAAATCGACTTCCGGCTTGGGGCGCTTCCAGTTCTCGGTGGAAAAAGCGTACAAGGTCAAATATTTCACGCCGGCTCTGTCGGCAGCCATCGTAACCTTCTTGACCGCCTTCATTCCGGTATGATGGCCGGCGATTCGCGGCAGGCCGCGATTCTGGGCCCATCGCCCGTTGCCGTCCATTATAATGGCGACATGCTGCGGCACATTTTCCCCGGACGGAAGCTCCGCTTCCTGCGGAGATGCCTTGCCCCGTTTTGACCACAGTCTGTCGATCATCTTCCTTCCTCCCCGCAGGCGTTGAATCCCGTTGTCCAGTCCCAATCAGACTTCCATGATTTCCTTCTCTTTGGCGGACAGCACCTTGTCGACCTCGGCGACGAACTTGTCGGTCGTCTTTTGGATGTCGTCCTGGTGGCGCTTGGACTCATCCTCGGAGATGTCCGTCTTCTCGAGCTTTTTAATGGACTCGTTGGCGTCGCGGCGGATGTTGCGGATCGCTACCTTCGCCTCTTCGCCGAATTTTTTCGTCATCTTGACGAGCTCCGAACGGCGCTCCTCGGTCAGCATCGGCACCTGGATGCGGATCGAGGCGCCATCGTTCGAAGGCGTCAGGCCGAGATCCGACTTCATGATGGCGCGCTCGATATCCGCGAGCGACGATTTGTCCCATGGCTGGATGAACAGCGTGCGGGAGTCCGGCGTATTGATGTTCGCCAGCTGGTTGAGCGGCGTCAGCGCGCCGTAATAGTCGACCGAGATGCGGTCGAGCAGAGCCGGAGTCGCGCGGCCGGCGCGAAGCGTCGCGAGATCGCGCTTAAGCGCTCCGATCGCTTTTTCCATGCGCTCGGCAGCATCGGATTTGATGGTTTGCGGCATGTCAGTTGGCACTTCCTTTCACGATGGTTCCGATCTTCTCTCCGAGCACGACCCGCTTAATATTGCCTGGGATCGTAATCGCGAATACGACGAGCGGAATGTTGTTGTCCATGCAGAGCGAGGTGGACGTGGAGTCCATGACGCCCAGATTGCGGTTGAGCACGTCCAGATAAGTCAGCGTTTCGAACTTCTCGGCCGTGGAGTCCTTGAACGGATCGGCGGAGTAGACGCCGTCCACCTTGTTCTTGGCCATGAGGATGACCTCGGCTTCGATCTCGGCTGCGCGAAGCGCGGCTGTCGTATCCGTCGAGAAGAAGGGATTGCCGGTTCCGGCTGCGAAAATGACGACCCGCCCCTTTTCCAGATGGCGGATCGCGCGGCGGCGGATATAAGGCTCGGCGATCTGCTGCATGGCGATGGAGGTCTGAACGCGCGTCGGAACGTCGATCGATTCCAGAGCGTCCTGAAGGGCGAGCGAGTTCATGACCGTTGCGAGCATGCCCATGTAGTCGGCCGTGGCCCGGTCGATGCCTTTCGCCGTGCCGGCGATGCCGCGCCAGATGTTGCCTCCGCCTACGACGATGGCCACTTCGACGCCCAGCTCCACGACTTCCTTGATTTGCTGCGCAATGGACGAGATGATTTCAGCCTCGATGCCGTAGCCAGCCTGGCCGGACAGCGATTCTCCGCTCACCTTCAGTACGATGCGTTTGTAGACGGGATTCTCCAACGTCAATACCCCCATGTTCAAGACAGATTTCGGTGCTTAAAAAGTTTCAGCAATGCGGCGTCGAACGAAAGCTTCCTAAAAAAAACAGGCGGGGCGGAAGCCCCGCCCCGCCTGTCCTCGCGTTCGGTATCGGTTCGAAAGACGCCGGCCGACCGGATGGCCGGCAGCGTCTGGCAATGGAACGCGGCTTACAGCTTCGCTTGCGACATGACTTCTTCGACGAAGTTGTCGACTTTTTTCTCCAGGCCTTCGCCAAGCTCGAAGCGAGCGAAACGACGGATGGAGATGTTCTCGCCGATCGTGCTGATCTTTTCGTTCAGCAGCGTCGAGATCGTCTTGTCCGGATCCTTGATGAACGGCTGCTCCAGCAGGCAGAACTCTTCATAGTACTTGCTCAGGCGGCCTTCGACCATCTTTTCGACGATATGGGCCGGCTTGCCTTCGTTGAGCGCTTGCGCCTTCAGGATCTCGCGCTCTTTTTCCAGCTCTTCCGCTGCCACTTCCTCGCGGCGGACATATTTCGGACCTACGGCTGCGATCTGCATCGCGATGTCCTTGCAGAACTCGCGGAACTGGTCCGTCTTGGCGACGAAGTCGGTTTCGCAGTTGATTTCCACGAGCACGCCGATGCGTCCGCCAGCGTGGATGTAGGATTCTACGACGCCTTCCGTCGCGACACGGCCGGCTTTGTTCGCCGCAGCGGCAAGGCCTTTCTCGCGAAGCAGCTCGGCTGCTTTCGTCAGATCGCCGTTCGCTTCTTCCAGCGCTTTTTTGCAATCGAGCATGCCTGCTCCCGTTTTTTCACGCAATTCCTTGACTGCACTCGCATTGACTGCCATCTGATTTTCCTCCCGATGCCTTCATTCAGGCCAAGTTGTCCGCTTCGAGCGGATTGTTTCCTCTATGCACCCTCAAAAAAAGGGCGGCGAGGAGGCTTTCACCTTCTGACCACCCTTATCGTTCACAGCTGTAGGAATTTCCTGGCGAATCCAGCTTAGGCGGTCGTTTGCTCGCCTTGGTTGGCTTCGACGATGGCGTCAGCCATCTTGCCCGTCAGCAGCTTCACGGCGCGGATCGCGTCGTCGTTGCCCGGGATGACATAATCGATCTCGTCCGGATCGCAGTTCGTATCGACGATGCCGACGATCGGGATGCCCAGCTTGCGAGCTTCGGCGACCGCGATGCGCTCTTTGCGCGGGTCGATGATGAAGAGGGCGCTAGGCAGCTTGCGCATGCCTTTGATGCCGCCGAGGAATTTCTCGAGGCGATCCTTCTCCTTGCGGAGGATGATGACTTCTTTTTTAGGCAGGACATCGAACGTGCCGTCCCCTTCCCATTTTTCCAGCTGGCGCAGACGATCGATGCGCTTTTGGATCGTGGAGAAGTTGGTCAGCGTGCCGCCGAGCCAGCGTTGGTTGATGTAGAAGTTGCCGCAGCGCTCCGCTTCTTCCTTCACGGAGTCTTGAGCTTGCTTTTTCGTGCCGACGAAGAGGATGGAGCCGCCGTCTTCCGCGATGGAGCGGACGAAGTTGTACGCCTCTTCTACTTTTTTGACCGTCTTTTGCAGGTCGATGATGTAAATGCCGTTACGTTCGGTGAAGATATAGCGATCCATTTTAGGGTTCCAGCGGCGAGTTTGGTGACCGAAGTGAACACCAGCCTCGAGCAGCTGTTTCATGGAAATCACTGCCATCTTCAACACCTCCTAGTTGGTTTTTATTTGTGTCCTCCGCCGATGTCATCTTCCGGCAAGACTTCCGCTCGCGGAAGCACCCTTGACAGAATTAACCGGCGTGTGTTTTTAACACCGTCAATTACTATAGCATACCGGGCTTGTCAGCGCAACTGTCCCCTCAAGCTAAAAAAACGAGACGCCATCCGCTTGGAACGGGCGTCCCCTCATCGTTTTTGCTTGTCCAGCCACGCCTTGCCCTCTGCCGGGTCCATCGGCTGGCTGGCTAGAATCTTCTTCAGGTTTTCGAGGCCGGGCTTGCCCTCGATCTTGAAATAGCCGGCTCGGACAAGCGGGACCGGCCGCTGCTTCTCCATGTAGTCGAGAAAGCCTTTCTCGCTCGCGATGAGATTGCGTTCCTTCAATAAAGAGGCGGTCTCCGTCAGGCTGCTCCCCGGCTCGATCCGGATGACGACGGCCGGGAGGCTCTCCGCCGGCTGGCCGGACGGCTTGGCGGATTCCGATTTCGTTCCGCCTTTGGGAGCCGCCGCTGGAGACGGACGCGCCGACGGCGAAGCGGCCGGCGAGCCCGAAGGCTGCGGACTGGCAGCCGGCTCGATGGAAGGCGCGGGCTGCGCTCCAGGACTCGGGTCGCCGTCCGCCTCCTCGGCTTCGGCCATCTCCGCTCTCGTCCGCTCGACGGCCGCTTGGACGAGCAGCTCCGCTTCTTCCGCCGTATAGACCGCCGCCCCGTCCGGCGGATCCGGCAGCGCGGCTCCGCCCTGGCCGGCCAGCAGCAGCTGCAGCAGCAGGGCGCCGGCCATGATGCCGACGCCGAGGCCGGTCCAGAACATGCGGTTAGGAGGCTTCATGGCGAGCCCCCTCCTGCTTGGCCAGCTGCTGGATGAGCAGCACCTCGCCTTTGTTCATGCCGAGCCGCTTGGCGATCTGCTCCACGGAGAGGCCTTGCTCATGCAGGTCGAAAAGCATCGTGAACCGCTGCCTGATGCCCGGCTTGGACGCTGGCGCCTGCGCGGCGGCGGCGGACTCGGCAAGCCCTTCCTGCGGCGCTTCAACCGGCTGCGAGGCAGCGGCAGCCGGAGCGACGGGACGTTGTCCGGCGGATCCGCCGGCAGCGGCAGCAGCCGCCACCGACGCGGCTTGCAGCTCCATCTCGCGCTGCAGCCGCGTGCAGCGCTCCTCGAGCTCGGCGATCCGTTCCTCGCGCCGCCGCGCCTCTTCCTTCTCCTGTTCTTTTGACGACAGCACCAGGCCGGTCAGGTCCCGCTGGCTCTGCTCCATGTTTTCCATGAACTGTTCCAGCGCGAGCTCCATTTGCTGAAGTCCGGCGTCCGAAGAGTCTTGGCTCTTCGTCTTGTTCGCGCCGCGTCCCCGCGCCAGCAGATTGGACCAGACGAGCACCACCGCTCCGACGAGGACAATATAGTGCCAGGGCTGCATGTTCATCGTCCGTCCTCCTTCTCCTGTATTCTCTGCGATCCCAAGCGGCTTACAAGCGGATGTCGATCCGGCGGCCTTTATACGGATGCGCCGTCCGCTCTTCCGGGAGCTCTCCGCTTTCCGCCTTGCCGCGCCTGTCGCCGGCCTTCGCGCCGCCGCTCCCGCTTTCTTCTTGCCGGTAGCCGATCTTGGCGTCGGCCCGGCTTTCCAGCTCGGTGCTGCGGCTTCGATCCTGCTCCGTTTTTTTGGCCGCCTGCTCCGCCTGCTGCCGCGCCTCTGCGGCCAATCGGCTTTGCAGCTGGCTTTGCTGCATCCCGGTTTCCTGAGTCTTCGGCACGGACACCTGCAGATCGACCGGTCGATAAGGCATCGCATCCTCCTCCTTGCAGCTGCCTGCCGCATGCCGCAAAAGGCTTGCTCGGCAGCGCCGCTAGACGATCTGGCCCATGTTGATCTCGCCTTCGATGAAGCGGAACTGCACGCGGGACGTCGGCTCCTTGATGAACCGGGTATAGCGTCCGATGACGATTTTCGTTCCCCCGAAAACGGTGCCCCGCACCTCGACCTTGGCCGTGCTCGAATCCTCGAGCGAGCGCTCGATGTCCAGGATCCGGTCCCGGGCCTCCTCGATCTCCTGCACCGCCTGCTTTTTCGTCGCCGACAGCTTGATCCGAAGGGCCAGCTTGTCGGAAGCGATCGTGCCTGCCGCCGCCATCTGATCGAGAATGGCCAGCGCCTTTTCCGTCTTGTCGAGCGCTTCGCTTTTCGACCTTACGGCGATGCGCAGCTCCTTCAGCTCCTCGCGCAGCTCGGGCTTGACGCCGACCTCGATCGACGTGGCCGTCGACATCGTATTGCCCGCGGTGCGCACCTGCACCGTCTCGCCGGCCTGCACGACGCCGCCGACGAGCAGCCCCTTGGCGCCGCCGCAGACGACGTTCCGGCCGGCGCGCACCTGCGAATGCATGATGCTCTGGCTGACGAGCACATCCTCGCCGGCGAATACCGTGCCGTCCTGGATGAACGAGCAGCGGACCGAGTGTCCCGCCTTCACCGAGCCTTTGCCGCCGCCCATGATGCCGCCGGTGATCTCGATCGATCCGTCCGTCTCCAGCTCGGCTCCCTCGACGCCGCCGACGACGCGGATGTCTCCGGCCGCCCTCACGCGGAAGCCTGTCAGCACATTGCCGCGCACGACGACGGTTCCGACGAAATCGATATGGCCGGTATGATAGTCCACGTCTCCGTTGACCTCATAAACGGGGAACACATTGATCGAGTCGCCGCCGGTAATCGTAAACAAGCCGTCTATCGCCGCATAGACCAGCGTCCGATCGGCATTGCAGACGACGTTTTTGCCCGCTTTCAGGCGCGCTTCCTTGCCTTTGCGGCCCGGGACCGCGATTCCGGTCACCGTTTTTCCCGGTTCGCCTTCCGTCGCGGGCAGCTTGCGGGCGATAAGCTGGCCTTTCTGGACGTTCAGAATCTTTGACGTTTCCTTGAAGTCGACCTTGCCGTCCTCCGACTCCTCCGGCCGCTGGTCGGCATTCATCTCGACGACGTAAGCGATCCTCCCGTCCTTGCCCGTTTTTGGCGGGAGGCCATGGGCGATCGGAGTCTGCTGCAAGGAATAGGAGGCCGGATCGTTCGAGATCGCATGGAGCAGATCGTACTGAATTCCATATGTAATGCCGCTAGCCCTCAGGAATTGCTCGAGCTCGGCGGCCGTGCAGGCAAAATCGTCGTCGCAGCGGATGAACTGCAGCAGCGCCGTCATCTGATCGGGAGCCACGTTTACGCTTAGCCGCTGCTGCAAGCCTAGCTGTTCCTTCATCGTTCCGACCTCCTTCTAGGAGTTCTGCATCAATTGTTCCTTTTGCTTGGACAACGCGCCTCTCAGCCGAAGGATCGCCTTGGAGTGCAGCTGCGAGATTCGGGAGGGCGAGAGCGACATGACCTCGGCGATCTCGCTCAGCGACAATTCTTCGTAATAGAAGAGGGAGACGACGATCCGCTCCTTCTCCGTCAGCTTCTCGATGCCTTTCACCAGCGATTCCTTCAAGTAGAACTCATGGACCTTATGGTCCGGATTTTTGGCCTTTTCGTCGACGAGCAGCGACATGCGAGTCTCGCTCTCTTCCTCGCGGATCGGATCCTCGAGCGAGCAGACGGTCGTGACGGCGATTTCCTGCAGCATGACCGTGAATTCCTTTTCCGACACCTGCAAATAAGAGCTGATCTCGAAGTCGCTCACCGAACGCAGATATTGCTGCTCCAAGTGCTGGTAGGCTTCCTCGATCCGCTTCGCTTTCTCGCGCACCGATCTCGGCACCCAGTCTCCCTGCCGCAGGCCGTCGATGATCGCTCCGCGAATTCTCCAGGATGCGTAGGTCTCGAACTGCAGGCCGCGCTTGTAATCGAATTTATCGATCGCGTCGATGAGACCCATGACTCCGTTGCTCGCCAAATCATCCTTCGATACGTTTTTGGGAAGGCCGATCGCCATCCGGTTCGTGACATAGTCCACAAGCGGCAAATATTGCTCGATCAGCGCCTTTTTCGCGTCCAGATCCTGCTCCTCTTTCCACTTTTCCCACATTGGCATGTTGGATAAATGAGGCGCCTTGGGCTCAGTCATCGTCCTCAAGCCTCCTTAAGCTTTCGCCATCCAGTTCCTCGTCGGTCCGACCGGACCTTGCCTGGCTTCGTCGGCCCGGGTTGCAGCCGAGCTTCATTTGTCTTCCGAATTCCACTGCCGCACCGCCTGCAGCAGCTCCTGCTCGCTCGGCTCCTCCCGCGTCGCGCGCAGCTGGGGAGGGGACAGCGGCTGGAAGGCCGCCGCGTCCCGGGCTGGGGCGGGCGCTCCGCGATCCTCGCGGGCCCGCTCTCCCTCAGGCGCCCTCCACCCCTCGCGCAGCAGCTCTTCCAAATCCTCGCTGCCCGCAGCCTCGAGGTCCAACGCCGACCCGGCCGCTGGCGTCCCCGCTTCCGCGGCCGCAGCGGACGCCGGGTCCGGCAGCGTGAACGTGAGCAGGAACCGCAGCGCGTAAGCGAGCAGCCAGAATGCCGCCGCCGCGGCGAGAGCGCGCGTCCCGCCGACTTCCCAAGGATTGCGGCCGGCATTGAGCAGAAGCGTCAGCAGCGCGCCTCCTGCGGCGATCCAGCCGTTGATGCGCCATGAACCTACCATCTTCGCTACAGCTCCTTTGTGCCATTCTGGGCGGAACGGATCGTAAGGATGCCCGTTTCCGAATCCAGCTCGATGGTGCGTCCGTAATTTCCGCCGGTATCCTCGGCCACGACCGGAATGCCGATGCGCGAGAGCAGCAGCGCGCAGCTTTCCACGTTTCTCGGGCCGATGCGCAGCGAGTCGCTCTGCGCGAGAGAGGCGAACATCTGGGCTCCGCCCGCCATCTTTGCGTTCATCCGCTCCACTCTCGCCCCCGCCTTTTCCAGCTCCTCGATCAGCAGAGGAACAGCCGTGTCGGCATACTTGGCGCGGTTGAACGGAAACTCGCGGGCGATGGAGGAGTCCGGCAGCATGACATGGGCCATGCCACCGATCTTCCGTACGGCATCGTACAGCGTCAGTCCGACGCAGGAGCCGAGACCGGTCGTCCGGATGCATTCCCCGCGCACAGCGACGCCCAGATCGGCCATGGCGACCTTGACGATCGGCTGCTGGATCATGGCACGTCCACTCCGAGCGAACGGAACAGCGTCGGGAACGAATCGGGGTCCGGAATCAGGAAAAACTGGCCCTCGATCTCCTCCCCGTCGCCCTGGAAGCGCGTCTCGACCAGCAGCGCCGCATCGCCCATCTCTCCGTATTGCATGAGCCCGTAAGCGAGCACGGCGCCAGCCATGTCGAGGGCCACGGCTGGCACGCTCGGCGATAAGGCGAGGCGCGTCAGATCGGCGAGAGAGGACAAGTAGGAGCCGGCCAGGATGTTGCCGATCTCGCTCAAGGCGGACAGCTCCATTTCCGAGTACTCCAGATCCTCCTCGACTTCCATCGCCGCCAGCCTTCGCAGCAAGCGCTTGGCGGCGACCGGGTTCATGATGTAGAACAGATTGCCCGGAGCATCGCCGTCCACCCTCAGGAACACGGCCACGACAAGCTGTTCGGCTCCGCCCGCGCGTTCGGCGACTTCCTCGAACGGCACGAGGCTCACCTTGGGCACCGCCATGTCGACCGGACGATTCAGCAGCGTGGACAGCGCGGTCGCCGCATGGCCGGAGCCGATATTGCCGACTTCCTTCAGCACGTCGAGCTCGAATTCGGCAAGCTTGCCGTATGACCTCACGCCGATCAAGCCTCCATCTGTTCCAGCTGCACAAGCTCCGATTTATTGAGCACCTCGGACAGGTTGAGCATGACGAGCAGCCGTCCGCCGTCGGTCTTGGCGACTCCGCGCAAATACTTGGCCTGGATGCCGCCGACGACTTCCGGCGGCAGCTCGATCTGGTCGCTGCTGATATCCGTCACATCGTTCGCTCGGTCGACGATGAAGCCGACCTCCATCTCGCCGGAGCTCACGACGATGATCCGGGTCGCTTCCGTCTGCTCCGTCTCCGCCAGTCCGAATCGGCCGCGCAGGTCGATGACCGGCACGACGACGCCGCGCAGATTGACGACGCCCTTGACGAACGCCGGCGTTTTCGGCACGCGCGTAATCGGCATGAGCCGCTCGACCGTCTTCACCTTGTCGACCTCGATGCCGTACTCCTCTTCTCCGAGCGAAAACACGATCACCTTGATGTCTTCAGCCATAATTCCCATCCTCCTTCGCTTATTTGAAAAGCGCGTTCGGGTCGATGATCAGGGCAACCTGGCCGTCTCCCAATATCGTCGCGCCGGATACCGCAGGCGTCTGTCCAAGGTAAGCTCCCATCGACTTGAGCACGATGTCGCTCTGCCCGATGAAGTCGTCGACGATGACGGCGGCCCACTTGTCGCCCTTGCGGATGACGATGTACTCGCTCTCCTCCTCGTCATCCTCGCGATAGTCGGGAGCGCCCAGCACGCGGCTGAGGGAAACGACCGGAATGACCGCATTGCGGTAGGAAAGCATGCGATTGCCGTGCACGGTCAGGATCGCTTCCCGCTTCACGATGCCGGTCTCGACGATCGACGTGAGCGGCACGGCGTACTTCTCGGAGCCGAGCTTGACGAGCATCGCCGTAATGATCGACAGCGTGAGCGGCAGCTGGATGCTGAATTTGGAGCCGACGCCCGCCTTGCTCTCGACCGAGACGTTGCCTCCGAGCGAAAGGATCTTCGAGCGGACGACGTCGAGCCCGACGCCGCGTCCCGAAATGTCCGAAATCTGGTCGGCCGTGCTGAAGCCCGGCGCGAAAATGAGGTTGTTCATCTCGTCGACGGTCAGCCTGGCGGCCTCCTCGGGCGAGAGCACTCCGTTCTCCACCGCTTTGGCCTTCACCTTGTCGGAGTTGATGCCGCGGCCGTCCTCCTCCACCTCGATGAACACATGGTTGCCGCTGTGGTAGGCGCGCAGCCAGATCGTGCCCGTCTCCGGCTTGCCGGCCTGCAGGCGGCCTTCCGTCGTCTCGAGGCCGTGATCGAGAGAGTTGCGGAGCAGATGCACGAGCGGGTCGCCGATCTCGTCGATGACGGTGCGGTCGAGCTCGGTGTCCGCTCCGGTCACGATCAGCTCGACCTTCTTGTCGAGCGAGCGGGCGAGGTCGCGGATCATCCGCGGGAAGCGGTTGAACACGGTATCCACCGGCACCATCCTCAGCTTGAGGACGATGTTCTGCAGGTCGCCGCTGATGCGGGACAGATGCTCGACCGTCTCCGTCAGCTCTCCCCGTCCGATCTCCGACGACAGCTGCTCAAGCCGCGAGCGGTCGATGAGCAGCTCGCTGAACAGGTTCATCAGCGCGTCCAGCCGCTCGATGTCGACGCGAATCGTGCGGGAAGCGGCGGGAGCTCCGCCAGCCGGCTTGCGAGCTTCCCCGGCTGCGGGCGGCTCGGCCGGCTTGGCGGCAGGCGCGCTCGGCGCCGCTGCGCCGGCAGCCGGCTTGGCGGCAGGCTCCGGGCGCGCCAAGCGCTCGAGCGTGCCGGCATCCAGCTCCTCGGCGCGAGCGGCCGCGACCTCGGAGATGCCGCCGACGGCTTCCTCCAGTCCCTTGGCGTCATGCTCCGTGACGAAGATGACGGTGAACGAGCGGTCGAACTGCTCCTGCTCGAGCTCGGTGACGGAAGGAATCGACTTGACGACCTCCCCTTTTTCCTCCAGCAGGTTGAACACCATGTAGGCTCTCGCCGCCTTGAGCACGCAGCTCTCTTCGAGCGAGACGTCGATGCGCAGAGCCTTGAGGCCGCTGTCCATCGACTGCTTCAGTACGGACAGCTGGAATTCGTCGATCGCCGCCGCAGGACCGGCCGGCGCTGCGACCGCGGCCGCCGCCGTCTCGGTCCGGGTTAAGTAGCTGCCGTCGACGATCGACTTCAGCGCGCCGACGATGCTTCCGACGTCCGCCTTGCCCTGGCCTCCGGCCGTAATGTCGGCGACCATGCTCTCCAGCGCGTCCAGTCCCTTGAACAGCACGTCGAAGATGAACGCGTCCATCGCCAGCTTTCCATTGCGGACCAGATCGAGCACGTTTTCCATCTCGTGGGTGAGCGAGGCGAGATCCTCGAATCCCATCGTGGCGGACATCCCCTTGAGCGTATGCGCCGAGCGGAAAATGACCTGGACGATGCTCAGATCGTTCGGATCGCCTTCGAGCTTCAGCAAATTCTCGTTGAGGGCTTGCAGATGATCCTGGGATTCATCGATAAACATGGAAAGATAAGCGTTCATATCCATAATCGAGTCCACACCTCCTGTAAGTTGACCGTTCGGTTAGCCGAGGCAGCGGACGGAAAGCTCCTTGGCGATCGACGAGAGCGGAAGCACCGTGACGCAGCTTCCATTCTCGACGCAGCTGCGAGGCATGCCGTAGACGACGCAGCTTTCCTCGGATTCGGCGATCGTGCTGGCGGCCCCGCTTTCCTTCAGCTCCAGCATGCCCTTGGCCCCGTCGCTCCCCATGCCGGTCAGGATGACGCCGTGCCGCTTGAGGCCGCCATGCGGCACGAGCGAGCGGTACAGCACGTCGACCGAGGGGCGATGCCCGCTTACCGGCTCGTCCTGCGACAGCCGGATGAAATACCCTCGCTCATCCCGGTCGAGACGCATATGATTGCCTCCGGGAGCCAGATACACATGGCCCGTCATGACCGGCTGGCCGTCCACGGCTTCATGGACGGTCAGCGGCCCGGCTCCGTCGAGCCGCTTTGCGAGCGAGGCGGTGAAGCGCGGCGGCATATGCTGCACGATCAGCACCGGAGCCGGCAAGTCCTCCGGCAACCCGGCGATCAGCTCCTGCAGCGCGCGCGGTCCGCCTGTCGACGTGCCGACGGCGATCAGATGCTCGAAATTGCGGCTGCCGGCCGCCGCTCCGGCCGTGGCGGCGGGACGGAGCGGCTTGGAAGCGGCGGGGCGTCCAGCCTTCGGCTCGGCCGCCGCTTCCGGCCGCGGCCGAGCGGAGGGCGGGCCGGCCGGCTTTTCAGGCTTGGCGGCCGGCAGCTTCGGCGCCGCCGCCGAAGGCGATCCGGCCGTTCGGCCGGCCGGCTTGGCCGCAGCGTCCGGCCTCTCCGTCCCGCTTTTGCCGGCACCGGCCGGCGGAACCGAAGAGCGGCGATCCGGCTGGCGAGGCTTCGCCGTCTTCGCCCGCTCGGCCGCCAGCGCCGCCTCTTCGTGCTGACGCCTCATCCGCTCGCGGATGAGGACGGCGGTGTGGAGCTTTTCCCTCAGCAGCCGGCCGATCGTTGAGATCTCGCCCGGCGGAGAGCTTGCCGCCGGCTTGCGGATGAAGTCGAACGCGCCTTGCTGCAGCGCGGCGATCGTCAGCGAGGTGTGCTCCTCGCTGATTCCGGAGAACATGATGACCGGCAGCGGATTCGAGGCCATGATCGCCTCCAGCGCGTCGATTCCGTTCATCTCCGGCATTTCCAAGTCCAGCGTCATGGCATCCGGGTCGAGGCGGGAAGCCGCCTCGATCGCTTCGACGCCGTTGCGGGCCATGCCCGCCACCTCGAACGCCGGATCCTCCTCGATCAGATCCTTGATGACGGCTCTCATGAAGGCCGAATCGTCTACGACGAGCACTCGATATGGGGACATCCGCCGATCTCTCCTTGTCATGAAGTCAAAGGTTGCGTTTGCGATTGAACCATTGATGAAAGAAGCCTTTGACTGTGCGGGAGGCATCTCCGCGAGGAAGATCCAGGTAGCCTCTGGCCGCCGCCAGCACGTCGCGCGACGCCTTGCAGTCCGGGTACGCGAGCGTGAACGGCGTCTGCCGCCGGACCGCCTTGCCGACATGCGGATCATCCGCGACGCTGCCTAAGAATGGAAGGCGGATGTCCAGGAAGCGCTGCGCCGCGAGATCCATCTTTTCGGCGGTCTGGCGTCCTTCCCGTTCGTCCGCCGCCCGGTTCACGAGCAGCCGGAAGCTTGCGTCCGGCCGGCTGTGCGACACCATCTTGACGAGCGCATAGGCGTCGGTGATCGAGGTCGGCTCCGGCGTCGTGACGACGATGCTCTCGTGGGAGGCGCCGATGAAGCGCTCCGCTTCCTTGCTGAGTCCCGCCCCGGTATCGAACAGGATGAAGTCGTACTCTCCCTGCAGCCGCTCGATCTCCCGATCCGCCTGCTGCAGCTGCTCCTCGCTGAGATGGAGCAGCTCGCGGAATCCGGAGCCGCCGGCGATGAAGTGGATCCCTCCCGGACCGAGCTGGATGATGTCCCGAATCGGCCGCTCGCCCCGGAAGAGATGATAGAGCGAATACGGAGCCGACACCCCCATCAGCACGTCGAGATTGGCCATGCCGATGTCGGCGTCGAACACGAGCACCTTTTGGCCGAGCTTCTGCAGCGACAGCGCGAAGTTCAGGCTGAAGTTCGACTTGCCGACGCCTCCCTTCCCGCTTGCTACCGTCAAGATGCGCGTCGACCTCGGCGGCTCTGCCGCCGAGGAGGCGTGCTGCCGTCGGATCAGATCGCGAAGCGCCTGCGCCTGATCAGACATCCGCCCCGTCTCCGATCAGCAAGGCGGCGTAGCGGCGGCTGCTGAAGCGCTCGAGATCGTCCGGCACCGTCTGGCCCGAGGCGATGTAGAGCGGCTGGAGCCGATGCGACAGCGACAGGTTCAGCAAAGCTCCGTACACTCGCGTCTCGTCAAGCTTCGTGAAGATCGCTTTCGTTACGCCGTGCTCGATGAACGGAAGCGCCACCGATTCCATATCCGCTGTCCTTGCCGTAAGGCTGAGCACGAGGCAAGTCTCGCTCGCCGATCCCGTCCGCAGCATGCTGCTCACCTCGTTGATCTGCAGCTCGCTGCGGTAATTGCGTCCCGCCGTGTCCATCAGCACGATATCCTTGTCCGCCAGCTGCTGGAACGCCCGCGCCGCCTCGGCCGGCGAAAAGACGACCTCGAGCGGAACGCCGAGGATGTCGGCGTACGTGCGCAGCTGGTCGACCGCCGCGATCCGGTACGTGTCGGCCGTGATCAGGCCGACCGACCGCTGGCGCTGCAGCGTCTCGCATGCGGCCAGCTTGGCGATCGTCGTCGTTTTGCCGACGCCGGTCGGTCCGACGAAATGGATCGTCCTCGCCTGGTCGAGGATGTCTCCCCCGACTTCGAACGGCGACAGCCATCGCTCGATTACAGCTCGAGCCGCTTCCCGCAGCGCCTCGGGCTGCAGGGACAACGACTCGAAGTCCGGCTCCGTCCGCAGCTCCTCGAGAAGCCTGTCGCGCCATTCGGCAGCGACCTCCTGCCGCTCCAGCCGCTCCATGAGCTGGCGCAGCGGCTCGCTGCGGCCGTCCGCTTCCTGCTGGAGGCCGAGCTGGCGGATCCACGTCTTGAGGCCGCGAACCTCCTGCAGCAGCTCGTCCTGCAATGCGTCCGCCGACGGACGACCGTCCGTCGGCATCCGATCCCGCCGAGGCGGAGGCGATGGCGCCTCCGGCAGAGGTTCCGGCGGCGGCTCCGGACGACGCCAGCTCTCCGCAGGAGGCTCCGCCGGACGTCCAAGCGTTGTCGCGGGCTCTGCCTGGGCTTCTTCCGCCATCCCCAGCCCGCTCGGCGAAGCCGCAAGGGCTGCAGCCGGCCTCGCCGCCGGCTGGCGCGCCGGAGCAGGCTTCGGAACGGGCTTCGTCTCCGCTGCCGCGATGACTTCCATGCGGCGCTTGCCGAACAGGCCGAGCACGCCTCCGGTCTTGATTTCCTTGGTGCTGAGAATGACCGCATCGCTGCCGAGATCGCCGCGGATGAGCGGCAGCGCCTCCGGCACGGATGCGACGACATATCGCTTTACCTTCACAAGCTCACCGTCCCTACGCTCTGGACTTCAACCGACGGCTCAAGCTCGCTGTAGGACAGCACCGGCACGTCGCCCATCACCCGCTCGATCAATTGCCGCAAATACATGCGGATCGTAGGCGACGCCAGCACGACCGGCTGATGGCCGGACTGGATCTGGCGGGAAACCTGCTCGCTGATGCGGCTGCAGATCTGCTGGGAAGCGACCGGATCCATCGCCAGATAGCTGCCCTGCTCCGTCTGCTGCACCGATTCGGCGATGCGCTTCTCGAGCGCCGGGCTGACCGTGATGACCTTCATCGAACCGCCGCCCGCGCTGAACTGCTGCGTGATCTGGCGCGAAAGCGCCTGTCTCGCGTATTCGGTCAGGATGTCGGGGTCCTTGGTGTACAGGCCGTGATCGGCCAGCGTCTCGAAGATCGTCACCAGATCGCGGATCGAGATCTTTTCCTTCAGCAGCTTGGCCAGCACCTTCTGGACGTCTCCGACCGTCATGATCGACGGGATGAGCTCGTCGACGAGCGCCGGATACGCCTCGCGCACATTGTCGACGAGCGCCTTGGCCTCCTGCCTGCCGAGCAGCTCATGCGCATGCCGCTTGATGATCTCGGTCAGATGCGTGGCGACGACCGACGGCGGATCGACAACCGTATAGCCGGACATCTCCGCCCGCTCCTTCGTCGCTTCGTCGATCCACAGCGCTGGAAGTCCGAACGCCGGCTCCGTCGTCTCGATGCCGATGATCGACTCGTCCTCGAAGCCCGGGCTCATCGCCAGATAGTGGTTCAGCAGCAGATCGCCGCGAGCGACCTGATTGCCCTTGAGCTTGATGACGTATTCGTTCGGGCGCAGCTGGATGTTGTCGCGGATCCGGATGACCGGCACGACGAGCCCGAGCTCAAGCGCGCATTGCCTGCGGATCATGATGATCCGGTCCAGCAGGTCGCCGCCTTGCTGCGTGTCGGCGAGCGGGATGAGCCCGTAGCCGAACTCGAATTCGATCGGATCGACCTGCAGCAGGCTGACGACGCTTTCCGGACTCCGCACCTCCTCGATCTGCTGTTCCTCGACGAGCTGCTCCTGCTCCTGCAGCTGCTTGCTCTGCGCCCCCTGCATCTTCCAGCCGAGGAAGGCGATCAGGATGGCGATCGGGAACGTGCGGACGACGCCGATCGGCGTAAACAGTCCGAGCAGCGCGATCGTGCCGGCGACGACGTACAGCAGATGCGGATAGCGCATCATCTGCAAGCTGAGATCGTGGGCCAGGTTGCCCTCGGATGCCGCTCTCGTCACGATCAGGCCTGCGGCCGTGGAGATGAGCAGCGCCGGGATCTGGCTGACGAGACCGTCGCCGATCGTCAGGATCGAATAGGTCTGCAGCGCTTCGCCGAAGCCCATGCCCTTGACGGTCATGCCGATGATGAAGCCGCCGAGCAGATTGATGATGAGGATGATGATCGAGGCAATCGCATCGCCCTTGACGAACTTGCTCGCGCCGTCCATCGATCCGTAGAAGTCCGCTTCCCGCTCGATCTTGGAGCGCCGCGCGCGCGCTTGCTGCTCGTTGATCAGACCGGCGTTCAGATCGGCGTCGATGCTCATCTGCTTGCCGGGCATCGCGTCGAGAGTGAACCTTGCGGCGACCTCGGCGACGCGTTCGGAGCCTTTCGTGATGACGATGAACTGGACGACGACGAGGATGAGGAAGACGACGAAGCCGATGGCGACCTGACCGCCGGCGACCCAGTTCCCGAAGGTCATGACCACTTCGCCCGCATGGGCATGCACGAGAATGTTGCGCGTGGTCGATACGTTCAGGGCAAGCCTGAACAGCGTCGTAATCAGCAGCAGCGCCGGAAAGATCGAGAAGTCCAGCGCCTCTTTCGTGTTCATCGCTATTAAGAGAATGATGAGCGCGACCGATATGTTGATTACGAGCAGGACGTCCATCAGGAAAGTAGGCACAGGGATGACCATCATCATGACGATGCCGATAACCCCCACCAAAACTGCCAGGTCCCTCAGTTTCATGACGAATGCCTCCGGTTCACTCAAGTTAAGATGATTTGCTGCGGCCCTTCAGCTTGTATACATAGGCCAGAACTTCGGCGACCGCTTGGAACAGGTCCGCGGGGATCGTATCCCCGATCTCGGCCCGGTCGTACAGCGCTCTCGCCAGCGGCCGGTTCTCCATGGTCATGACCCCGTTCTCCTTGGCGATTTCCTTGATCCTCAGAGCGACGTAATCCATTCCCTTCGCGAGAATGACCGGAGCCTCCATCTTCCCGCCCTCGTACTTGATCGCGATCGCGAAGTGCGTCGGGTTGGTGATGACGACATCGGCTTTCGGCACTTCCTGCATCATCCGCTGCAGCGCCATCCGGCGCTGGCGTTCCTTGATCTTGCCTTTGATGAGCGGATTGCCTTCCGTCTTGACATATTCGTCCTTGATGTCCTGCTTGGACATCCGCAAGCTCTTCTCATGCTCGTAGCGCTGATAAAAATAATCGAGCACGCCGATGACGATGAGCAGCGCGCCGAACTGCAGGCCCAGCTTGAGCACGAGCCCCGCGGTGAAACGGAAGATCTGCTCCACCGGCACATGCGCGAGCAGCAGGATCCGGTCCCATTCTCCCCAGATCGCCGAGAAGACGAGGAAGCCGACGACCGTAAGCTTGAGGATGCTCTTGAGAAACTCGACCAGCGATCGGGCTGAGAAGATGTTCTTGAGCCCTTTGATCGGATCGAGCTTCTTGAAGTCCGGCTTGAGCGGCTCGCCCGTGAACAGGAATCCGATCTGCGCGTAGTTGACGATCAGGCCGGCGATGAACACGAGCAGCAGGATCGGCGCGATCAGGATAAGGATCTGGACCATGACGTCATAGAACAGCGACATCGTGTTGCCGTCGGACAGCGTCATCTGCAGCCAGTCGTTGAACAGGCTGCCGAACAGCCGGTAGATCCTTTCTTTATAGAAGCCGCCCAGCATATAGAAGCTTCCGAAAACGAACAGGATGATGAAGGCTCCGCCAAGCTCCTGCGTCTTGGCTACCTGCCCTTTGTTCCGAGCCTCCTGCTTTTTCTTCGGCGTGGCGTCTTCCGTCTTCTCCCCGTTGAACAGCTGGAGATCGACCCGGAAGCGCAGCCTGCGGTCCATAAGCTCCCTCCTTCCGGCGATCATGGCGTTCCGCCCTGGATGTCTCCGAACAGCTCGCCGAGAAAATCGAAGACGATGGAGAAGATGTGGCCGAACAGCACGCCGAGCGAAGGCATGAGCAGCACGAGCAGCAGCACGCCGAGCAGGATCTTGAGCGGCGCTCCGATGACGAACACATTGTACTGAGGAGCCGTCTTCGCCAGAAATCCGAGCCCGACGTCGGTCAGGAACATCGCGACGATGATCGGAGCGGCGATCTGCAGCGCCAGCAGGAACGATTGGGAGAATCCTTTGATCAGAAACTCGCTGATCGTCCCGTCCGCGATGAACGCGTACAGATGCAGGTCGAGCGGCATCCAGCGATAGCTGTTCATCAGCGCCTGCAGCAAATGCAGATGGCCGTTCATCGTCAGGAACAGAAGCAGCAGCACCATGTACTTGAAGTTGCCGGTAATCGGAGCCGAGATGCCCGTCAGCGGATCGACGACGTTCGCCATCGCGAATCCGACCTGCAGGTCGATGAACGCTCCCGCTGTCTGGACGAGCGTGAAGAATAGGTAGACGATGAAGCCGAGCAGAAGTCCGACGAGAATTTCCTGCAGGACGGTCAGCACGTAGACGGCATTCGGCACCGCTTGCTGTCCCGTGCCGTACGTCAGGTAGACCAGGTAGGAGACAAAGCCGCCGAGCCCGATCTTGATTCTCGCCGGCACGGTGCGGGAGGCGAAGACGGGTGCGACGACAAAAAAAGAAGTGATTCGACAAAAAATCAACAGAAAGACGGGAAACCCCTGGATGAATGCGTCCATCTCTCGCCTACCCGATGTAATGGTGCAAGTTGTTCAGCAGATTGTACGTGAAGTCGACCAGCGTGCTGAGAATCCAAGGTCCGAACAGCAGCAGCGCTGCGAACACCGCCACGATCTTCGGCACGAAGGCCAGCGTCTGCTCCTGGATCTGCGTCGTCGCCTGGAAGATGCTGATGACGAGGCCGACGACGAGGCCGAGGATGAGCATCGGCGCGCTGGCTTTCAAGACGACGAGCACGGCTTGTCCGGCCAAGCCGATGATAAAGTCCGAATTCATGCCTGATCCCCTCCCGCTGGACTCATGAAGTCCCGAAACTGAGCAGCAGCGACTTCACGATCAGATACCAGCCGTCGACGAGCACGAACAAGAGGATCTTGAACGGAAGCGAGATCATGACGGGAGGCAGCATCATCATGCCCATCGCCATCAGCGTGCTGGAGACGACCATATCGATGATCAGAAACGGGATGAAGATCATGAAGCCCATCTGGAACGCCGTCTTCAGCTCGCTGATGGCGTAGGCCGGCACAAGCACCGTGATCGGGATGTCCTCGTACGTTTCCGGCTTCTCCGCTTGGGAGTAGTCCAGGAACAGCAGCAGATCCTTTTCTCTCGTATGCTGGAACATGAACTTCTTCATCGGGACCGACGCCTCTTGCAGCGCTTCGGTCTGCGTCAGCTCGCCTTTCAGGTAGGGCTGCAGCGCCGTTTCGTTCACCTGCGACAGCGTCGGCGACATGATGAACAGCGTCAGGAACAACGCCAGTCCGATCAGCACCTGGTTGGGCGGCATCTGCTGCGTTCCGAGCGAGGTACGCACGAACCCGAGCACGATGACGATGCGCGTGAAGCTCGTCATCAGAATCAGGAACGACGGGGCCAGCGTCAGGACCGTGATCATCAGCAGCAGCGAGATCGCGCTCGATCCTCCCGATTCCCCTCCGCCGATGCTGATATCGATGCCCGGCAAAGGCTCCGCATAAGCGGCCGCCGCCGCAGAGGCCGATAGGGCAAGCATGGCGGGCAGCGCCAGCATCCATTTCCTTTTCATTCTTCTCTCAACCGTTCCCTGTCCGTGGTTTCCTGCAGCAGCCGCTCCATTTGCTCCTGCTTCTTGGACTGCTGCTCCAGCTTTTGTTGAAGCATCCGTTCAAACCGTTTTGCCTCGTCGGCCCGATCCGGCATTTGCCCGTCCTTCCGGACGGCCTTGCGCTCCTGCACGGCCTTCAGCCAATCCCCGATCGGACTTTTTCCCATTCCTTGCTCGACGAGCTTCCCTTTCAGCTCCGCCACCTGCTCCGGATCGGCAATGACATCCAGAACCGCTACGTCGTCCCCGACGCCGAGCACGTAGATCTTGCCCCCGGCCTCGACCAGCTGCATCGACTTGTTCGGGGCGAGCGTCAGACCGCCGAGCGACTGCAGCGTGCGAGCGCCGTTCCAGAGCTGATTGCGTCTGGACAGGAAACGGATGAGCAGCATGATCAGGCCGATGACGAGCGCCAGCGCGACGATCATCCAGATCAAACTGCCCGTCATGCTTCCGGCCGTGAACTGAGGCGCGCCGTCGAGCTCGGCGGCGGGAGAAGGGAATAGCAGGCTTCCCGGGTCGGGCGAAGCGCTTGCCGCCCCGGCGGCAGCAGGAGCGGTTTGCAGGAAAGCGATGATTCCGACGCTCACGATCAGCCCAGCGTTTTCTTGATCGCCTCGATGACCCGATCGGCTTGGAAAGGCTTCACGATGAAGTCTTTGGCGCCGGCCTGGATCGCATCGATGACCATCGCCTGCTGGCCCATCGCCGAGCACATGATGACCTTGACGTTGGCATCCATCTTTTTGATTTCCTTAAGCGCGGCAATGCCGTCCATCTCGGGCATCGTGATGTCCATCGTGATGAGATCCGGCTTGAGCTCCTTGTACTTTTCGATCGCCTGCGAGCCGTCCTGCGCCTCTCCTACGACCTCGTAGCCGTTTTTGGTCAGGATATCGCGAATCATCATTCGCATGAAGGCTGCATCATCCACGATAAGAATACGGTTTGCCATTGTCATTTCCTCCCAGGATGTAAGTTACTGTATTTTCGCGATGCGGTCCCACTGGCTGACGATATCCGTCACGCGGACGCCGAAATTCTCGTCGATGACAACGACTTCGCCTTTTGCGATCAGCTTGTTGTTGACCAGGATGTCGACCGGCTCGCCGGCGAGCTTGTCCAGCTCGATGATCGAGCCTTGGGACAGCTCAAGGATGTCCTTGATCTGCTTTTGGGTGCGTCCGAGCTCGACCGTCACCTTGAGCGGGATGTCGAGCAGCAGGCCGAGGTTCGTCTCGTCCGGATTGGCGAAGCCTCCAGGCTGGAAGCCGCCGAACTGGACCGGCTGCACGCTCACGTTCCGTCCGGCTGGCGTGCCGAGCGTCTGCGGTGCTGCCGCTGCGGCCGGCATCATCGGATCGGGGTACGGAGCCGAGTACGCCTGCTGCGGGACCGCCGCCTGTGGCGGCGCGGCTGGCGCAGCCTGCTGCTGCGGCTCCGCGGCCGGCGAAGGCGCTGGCGTCGGGGCCGGCGCAGGAGCCGGCGCTGCGGCTGGCGCCGCTTCCTGAGAGCTGGATCCGCCCATCAGCGAGTCGACCATCTGCTTGGCGAAATTGACCGGCAGCAGCTGCATGATCGTCGAGTCGATGAGATCGCCGATCATGAGGCGGAAGCTGATCTTGATGAACACGTCGTCCGGAGGCAGCTGCTGCATTCCCCCGCCCTGCTCCACGTCCAGGATGTCGATGCCTGGCGGCGAGATGTTCACCATGCGGTTGAAGATCGTCGACATCGAGGTCGCGGACGAGCCCATCATCTGGTTCATCGCTTCCTGCACGGCGCTGATGTGGATGTCGTTCAGCTCCTGCTGCCCGACGATGCCTTCGCCTCCGAGCATCAGATCGGCGATGACGCCGGCGTCCTTCGTCTTGATGACGAGGGAGTTGATGCCCTCGAAGCCTTCCACATAGCTGACCGACACGGCGACATGCGGCTTGGGAAACGCGTCGCCGAGCTCCGAGCGGCGGATCAGCGCGACTTGCGGAGTCGTAATGTCGACCTTGCGGCCGAGCAGCGTAGACAGCGCCGTAGCGGCGCTTCCGAAGGTGATGTTGCCGATCTCGCCGAGCGCGTCCTGCTCGATGCCGCTCAGGTAATCCTCGATCCGGTCGCTGCCGCTGGACGGCGCCGCTTCGGCTTCGCCGGAGCTCTGCCGGAGCAGCGCGTCGATTTCTTCCTGGGACAGGTAATCCTTACTCGTCATAATCTTCTTCCGCTCCTTCACGTACGATCTCCTCGACCTGGACCGCGAGCCGGTCGCGGACCGACCCCGGGCTGCCGATGAACTTCAGCTTCTCTCCAACTTTGATATGCAGCCCTTCGCCGGCCGTTTTGTTGAGGGAGATCACGTCTCCGACAGCCAGGCTCATGAACTCGCTGACCGTGATCGAGGACTCGCCCAGCTCCGCGATGATCGGAAGCTTTGCTTTATGTACCCTCTGCTCCAGCATTTCGACTTCTTCCGGAGCTCTGGATTTCTTCTGCGAGACGAACCAGTGGTGCACGGACAGTCTCGGCATGATCGGCTCGATGACGACATGCGGGATGCACAGGTTGATCATGCCGGTCGTATCGCCGATTTTCGTGCTGAGCGAGATGAGAGCGATCGTCTCGTTGGGCGAGACGATCTGCATGAACTGCGGATTCGTCTCGAGCGAGTCCAGGCGAGGCGAAATATCGATGACCGTTTTCCACGCCTCCTGGAGGCTTTCGAACGCGCGGCTGAAAATTTTCTCCATGATCATCGTCTCGATCTCGGTGAGCGCTCCGATTTTGGACGGAGCGGTCCCGGCCCCGCCCAGCAGCCGGTCCACCATCGCGAACGCGACGTTCGGATGGACCTCGAGCACCATCCGGCCCTCGAGAGGCTCCGCTTCGAATATGTTCAGGATCGTCATTTTCGGGATCGACCGGATGAACTCGTCGTACGGCAGCTGCTCGACCTGCACGACGTTGATCTGCACGAACGTGCGGAGCTGCGCGGAGAAGTACGTCGTCAGGAATCGCGCGAAGTTTTCATGGATTCGCGTCAGGCTGCGGATATGGTCCTTGGAAAACCGCACCGCGCGCTTGAAGTCGTAAGAGCGGATCTTGCGCTGGCTCTCTTCCTTCTTGAGCTCTTCCGCATCCATCTCGCCGGATGAAAGGGCCGCCAGCAGCGCGTCAATTTCATTTTGGGACAGAACATCTACCACTCTCTCACCTCCTTGCCTGATGCTCCGGCCTCAAATATCCGTGAGAAGATAGTCGGTTATCGAAACCTTGACCAGCTTGCCCTCCGGCAAAATCTTGTTTACTTCGTTGAGCAGCTTCGCTTCGAGCGCATCTTGTCCGGCGGAGCCTTGCAGGTCGGCTGCCGCCGTATCCGCGAGGATGCGGTTGATGATCGGCTTGACCGCGATGTCCTTGATCTGGTCGAGCTCCTCTTTCGCCGCTTTTTTGTCCAGCTGGAAAGCGAAGCTGATGATGACGAGCTTGTCCTCGTCCTTCAGGTTCCGCTTGATGTCCTTCAGTTCGAGCGTGACGCCGAGCCGCTCTTCCGCGGACATCGGCTTCGCCGCCGCTGCGACGGCAGGCTTGCCCTCGCCTTCAGCCGTCTTCGGGTCGCCGAGGACCGAATTCCAGAGGAACACGGCCACGACGGCGATCAAGGATATGGCCAGCAAGGTCGTGATCAACCAGGGAAGCATTTTTTTCATCGCGGTTATTCCTCCGTCACTGCGCCCTTCACGGAAGCGGCCAGCAAGCCGATGGACCGTTGATACTCGACGATCCGGCCTGTCAGCACTTCGGCCGATTCCTGAATGACCATTTTTTTGCCGGTGGTCAGCGTAAGGAGCGTATCCGGCGTTTCTTCGATCAGCTCGATCAGCAGCGCGTTGATCATGAGGCGGCTGCCGTTCAGCCTCGTTACTTGGACCATGGGACTCCCTTCTCGACGAGCGGCCCCGCGGCATCGCCTGCGGCGCCGGCGGAGAGGCCGGCGCCGCGGGAGCAAGGCCCGGAGCGTCATCGGTTAGCGCTTGAGATTGACCAGCTCCTGCAGAATCTCATCGGAAGTCGTAATGATGCGGGAGTTCGACTGGAAGCCGCGCTGAGCGACGATCATTTCCGTAAACTCGCTCGTCAGGTCCACGTTGGACATCTCCAGCTGCCCGGCCACGATCGTGCCGGTGCCGGTCTCGGCGTCGCCGGGCACGCCGATCGCCAGCTCCTCGACGTTGGAGTTCACGCTGGAGCGGTACAGGTTGGCGCCCATCTTCTCGAGTCCGTTCGGGTTCTGCACCTGCACGACGCCGATCGTCGCGATCTCGTCGCCGGTCGTGCCGTCGGCGTTGATGCCGACGATCGTGCCGTTCTTGCCGATCGAATACGCGTTCACTCCCGCCAGGGAGATCGGCTCGCCGTCGGAGCTGAGCACGAGCCCGCCGTCCGCCGTCACGAGCTGTCCCGCCGCGTCGACGGAGAAGTTGCCCGCGCGCGTCAGATAGAAGCCGTCTTCCATGCCGGCCGGACGAACGGCGAAAAATCCGTCGCCGTCGATGCGCAGGTCGGTCGGAACGTTCGTCGTCATCGCGCTGCCCGCCGTATGGAGCGTGTCGACCGAAGCGACCGTGACGCCGAGACCGATCTGCTGCGCGTTCTTGCCCCCGCGCACGCCGTCTTCCGCTTGGCTGGCCCCGGATACGGTCTGGCTGAGGATGTCCTGGAACATGACGCGCCCGGCTTTGAACCCGACCGTATTGACGTTGGCGATATTGTTGCCGATGACATCAAGCTTCGTCTGGAAGCCGCGCATGCCGGATACGCCGGAGTACATGGATCTAAGCATTTGAATAACCTCCTGAATAGGTGATGTTCTGGACCTCGTTGCATTCGTTCCGCATGTTCCCTTTGGACTGTCCGATCAAGCGTCGGCCGTATCGGCCTCCGGAGCCGTTCCGGATTCGTCCGGCTCGGCCGCCCCGCCGTCGACCTGCTTGACGGCGTCCAGCGGAATGCTCTGGCCGGCGGAGATGACATATTGCATGCCGTCCTTCAAGATGATCGACTCCACGATGCCGCTCTCCGTCGTCAGCCTGCCGGCCGCGTCATAGACATCCCATTGGACCGTTCGTCCGATGAGATCCGACGTCAGGCCGAGGTTCTGTCCCTGCAGGTTGAGCTGGCCGGAGATGTTGGACAGCTGCTCGACCGACGAGAACTGGGCGAGCTGGGCGATGTAGGTCGTATTGTCCGCCGGCTTGAGCGGATCCTGATATTTCAGCTGCGCGACGAGCAGCTGCAGGAAGGCGTCCTTGCCCATCGTCGAGTTGTCCATGCTCGTCGCCGAGGCGGAAGCATTCTTTTGGCTGATATAGGGATAGATCGCGTTTACTTGAGCCATGCCGTCCCTCCTTCGTTCGGCTTAAGCCGTCTCATTGACCGAGCGCCCGAATCCGAGCTCGCGGATCGCCGTCTGCGTGGCCGCGTCGGCTTCGCGCAGCGCCGCCGCTTCCTCCGTCGCGCGCCCGCCGCCGGTGAAGCTCTGTCCCCGTCCGCCGCCGCCTTGCTGCTGGCCGAAGGAGAGGCTCGTCTGCAGCTCGCCGCTTCCGACCTCCATCCGATCGACCTGGATTCCTTGGAGCTGCAGCGACTGGCGGAGCTGGGCGAGCTGGTTCTCGATCGCCTCGCGAGCCGCCGGCGAGTCGGCGAGGAAGAGAGCGGTCAGCTGGCCGTTGTGCAGATGAAGCTTGATGTCGACTTGGCCCAAATGCTCGGGGTTGAGCAAAATCCGCGCTTCGCTCGACTGTCCGCTTGCCGTGATATCGAGCTTTTGCAGCATGATGCCCGCCATCTCCTCGGCGAAGCGCCGCATCGCCACGACCGGCAGCGCGGCCGTCTGCGCAGCTCCCGGCTGCGGAGCCGGAGCGGCCGGTGCCGACAGCTGCGGTGCCGCCTCCGACGAAGCGGAGCCCGGCAGCGCTCCCGGCGCCGCGTCGATTGCCGCGGCCGGTGCCGCTTCCGCCGCTCGAGCCGCGGACGGCTTCGCCTCGAGAGCCGCCCTCACTTGGGCGGACGCGGCGTTCAGCCGCTCCAAGAAGGCGGCGGGAGCCGCTTTGACGGCGATCGCCGCCTGCCCGTCCGCGGCACCGCCTGCGCGGCCTCCGGCGGTGGAGCGCTCCGTGCCGGCGAGCAGCTCGCCGAGCTTGGCGAGCTGCCGGCTCACGAGCGCGGAGGCGTCGGACGCGCCAAGCTTGAGCGGCTTGCCGTCCTGCAGCGCTTGATGCAGGACGAGCAGCGATTCCAGCACGAGCGGCTTGCCTGCCGCCGCTCCTTGCAGCGAGTCCGGCGAAGCGGCCTGATCTGCGCCGACGGTGGCCGGTTGAGCTTGCGGAGCCGGCAGTCCGAGCAGCGCCAGCAGCGCTCCGAGCTCGGAAGCGGCTGCGTCCATCGCCTCGTCGGACAGCGCGGCGTCCGCGTCCTGCAGATCCGTCAGCAGGTCGAGCAGCTCGTCCAGCTGGCCGAGCAGCGTTCCTTCCGCCGATTCGCCGGATGCACCCGCCTTTTCGGCCTCCGCCGCTTCGGCTCCGTCTTCCTTTTCTGCGCCGGAGACCGCATCCGCCGCGCTTGCCGGCGTGCCGGGAGCGAGGCCCGCCAGCTGCGCGATCGCCGCCTGCAGCAGCGTTGCCGCTTCCCCTTGCGGAGAAGCTGCCGCCGAGCCGGCTGCGCCTGCTTGTCCCACTGCGAAGGTCGATCCTCCAGCGGCGTTCATCGAGCCGATCAGCTGCTGGAACGCCGTTCCGGCGGACGAGCTTGCGCTGATCTTCGCTGCCGCCGTTCCTACCGGCGATGAGCCGGCCGTCGGAACCGTCGATTGCGTGATCGCCATTTCCATCCGTCATCCCTCCTCGATCATTTCCCGGCCATCAGCTTGGAGACCAGCTGGGAGGTCATTTTTTTGTCTGTCTTGGACATCTCCGCCACGAGCGAGGAGCGGGTCGCGTCGCTTACCGAGCTGAGGATGCGCAGCACCTTGCTGGCGCTCATATCGGCCATCTGGAGCAGCAGCGGCGCAGCCTGGGCGGCGTTCATGCTCTCGAACGTCTTGGTGAGCTGCTCCTGGTTCAGGATGGCCGAAGCCGTCTCCGTCGAGGTCGCCTCGAGCCGCAGCCGCGATTGCAGCGCGGCGATCTGCTGATCCTTGACCGGCTCGCTGTCCTTCATGCGGGCCGCCGTCTGAGCCGCCCGCTTCGGATCCATTTTGGCCAGGATCGCTCCCTGAGCCCGGCTGTCCATCGAGCCGAGCACGAGAATCGATTCCTCCAGCGTCATGTTCTCCAGAATCGGAGCCGCCTTGCTCGCCGTCATCGAGGCGAACATGCCGGCGAGCTCGGCAATCTTGCCTTGATACTGCTCGGCGCTCAGCTTTTCCGCATCGCTCGTTTTGATCAAGCCGTCGATCTGCTCCTGCAGCGACTTCACCTGAGCTTCAAGCCCGGATTTTTCGGAATCCGCCGCTTCGAGCTTCGCCTTGGCTGCGGACAGCTCCGCCTGCAGGCTCGCCAGCCTCTTGTCGTCCTGCTCCTTCAGCACGGCAGAGCCTTCCGGCTCGGAGGCGTCGCCGGGCAGCAACGCTCCGACGACCGGCACGCCTCTACCGGCATCGATCAGCCTTTCCCTCAGCGACGGGTTGAAGACGACGAACAGCACCATTACGAGCACTACCGTGAACAGCAGCGGCGTCACGAAAAACAGCATTCGTTCGATTCCGCTGTAGCCTTGCTTTTCCATTTCTTCTTTTGCCACTTGTCATCCCCCCCGGGGGCGCTGCGCTTCCCCGTCTTCCTGCGCCCGAGCGCGCCCTGGCCCTGTCAGGACTGAGCCATGCGGGCATGCCGCTGGACCGCGATCTCGTCCAGCTCGGCCTGCTCCCCGGCCAGCAGGGCGCTTCTGAACTTCTGCCATGCCTTTTCCTTGGACTTCATCCAGATCTTCTCCTGAACCTTCCGCTCCGACAGGATCGAGCGGGACTGACTCACTTCCTGCTCCGCCTCCTGGACCTTTTTTTCCTTGAGGCAGATCGTCTTGTCCAGATGCCGGATGAAATGCTGGATCTGCTGAAGCTCGTCCAGCGTGCTGCCTCGCTCGCCCTGCCGGATCAGCTTCTCTTCCCAGCGCCTGCGCTCGCTTCTCAGCTCCTCCAGCGACATTTCCTCCGCCTTCAGCAGGCCGAGAGCGGCGCTGAGTCCCCATTCGGCTTGAGTCGTCTCGCTTTGCTTGAGGTTGACGATGCTTTGATAGGCATACCGGAATGACGCCATAGGTTCGTTCAGCTCCTACTTATTGAAGTGATCGGTCAGCTGCCGGACGGTTTCGTCGAACTCGTCCTTCTCGCTCGTCCGCTGTCGGGTGAAGCTCTGGATGAAGTCCATCTGCGCGACTGCCTCGTCGATATCGGCGTTGGAGCCGCTTTGATACGCCCCGATATGGATGAGGTCCTCCGAATCCCTATAAACGGCGAGCAAGCGCTTGAGCGCCGTGGCCGCCTGCCGGTGGTCCTCATCCGCGATCTCGTTCATGACGCGGCTCACCGAGCTCAGCACGTCGATCGCCGGAAAATGTCCCTTATGGGCAAGGTCCCGGCTCAACACGATATGCCCGTCCAAAATGCCTCGAACCGCATCCGCGACCGGCTCGTTCATGTCGTCCCCGTCGACGAGCACCGTGTAGAAGGCGGTGATCGACCCGCTCGGTCCTGTGCCGGCTCGCTCCAGCAGCTTCGGCAGGCCGGCAAAGACGGAAGGCGTGTAGCCTCGCGTCGCCGGCGGCTCGCCGATAGCCAGGCCGACTTCCCGCTGCGCCATCGCATAGCGCGTCACGGAATCCATCATGAGCATGACGTTCAAGCCCCGGTCCCGGAAATATTCGGCGATCGTCGTTGCGATGACCGCTCCTTTGATCCGGATGAGCGCCGGCTGATCCGACGTCGCGACGATCACGACCGAGCGGGCCAGTCCTTCCGGACCGAGATCCTTCTCGATGAACTCGAGCACCTCGCGTCCGCGCTCGCCGATGAGGGCGATGACATTCACGTCGGCGGCCGTATTGCGGGCGATCATGCCGAGCAGCGTGCTCTTGCCGACACCGGAGCCGGCGAAGATGCCGACCCGCTGGCCTTGTCCGACGGTGAGCAGTCCGTCGATCGCCCGGATGCCGATGCCGAGCGGTTCGGTGACGCGCGGACGGAACAGAGGATTGCTCGGAGGAGCTGTCGTCGGGTAACGCACCATCCGGCTCGGGATGAAGCTGCCGTCCAGCGGCCGCCCCAAGCCGTCGAGCACCTTGCCGAGCAGCTCCGAGCCGACTTGCACGGTGAGCGGCTTGCCCGTCCCGACGACGTCGCAGCCGGGGCCGATCGCGTTCAGCTCGCCGAGCGGCATGAGCACGAGGCGGTTGTCGCGGAAGCCGACAACCTCGGCCAGCAGCGGAGGAGCGCCTTTGCCGGGATAGATCTGGCAGACGTCTCCGATGCTCGCGTCCGGTCCTTCGCTCTCGATCGTCAGCCCGATGACTTGCGTCACCTTTCCGTTTACGCGCACCGGGTCGATTCCGCCCAGATGCTCGATGTAGCGTGCAGCCGAGAGCTCTTTCATGAAGCCGCCTCCTGGCCTTCCCGCTGCTGCGCGAGCTGCACGAGCTCGCGCTTGATCTCGGCGAGCTGCGTATCGATCCGGGCATCGATGCTGCCGAAGGCGGACCGGATGACGCAGCCGTGATCCTTCACGGTGGCGTCCGGCAAAATCTGCAGCTCGGCCTGCGAGTCGATCGACAGCTCAAGCTCGTCCCGCGCCGCCTGGACAGCAGCCAGCTGCGCCGGCGCGACGCAAAGCACGATGACGCCATGCTCCTTGCGCCGGGACAGCGCCTTTTTGACCAGCTCGGCCGCCCAGTCTGGCTCCAGCGTCAGCTGCCTGCCGACGAGCTTTTCTGCGATCGCGCAGCTCAGCTCGATAAGGAACGGCTCCGCTTCTTGGATGATCTGCTCCCGCATCGCGTAGGACGAGGCCAGGATGCCCGACGCTTCCTGGATACGCTGCTCCCACTCTTCCCGGAGCCGTGCCTCCGCATCGTCGCGGCCGGACTGGAATCCGGCTTCATAGGCCGCAGACCGGACCTCCTCGACGAGGCGGTCGTCATCGGCGCGCCGCGCATGCCACCACTCGTCCATCTCGCGCTGCGCCTGCTCGAGCATCTCGTCCGATCTTCGAGCCGCATCGGCGAGCATGTCGTCCGCGACGCTCCGAGCGTCATCGAGCACTTGCCGCCGCAGCCGGTCCGTCGCTTCGTCGAGAGTCGGCTGCGGCGGCAGCGCCTCGCCGTCACCCGTCGTGATCGGCGCCTGCATGCCGCCTCCGGCCCGGGCATAAAAGCGTTCGAGCGGCTGAGAGCCGCTCTTGGGCCGTACATAGGAAGATTTGATGAGATTAGACAATGATGTCATCTCCTCCGCCGCGGGCGATGATGATGTCTCCCGCTTCCTCGAGCCTGCGGATCGTCGCTACGATGCGGGTCTGAGCTTCCTCCACGTCACGCAGCCGCACCGGCCCCATGAATTCCATCTCTTCCTTGAACGTCTCGGCCATCCGTTTGGACATGTTGCGGAAGATCGCTTCCCTGACCTCCTCGCTCGCGACCTTGAGCGCCAGCTGCAGGTCCGCGTTCTCGATGTCGCGGATGATGCGCTGGATCGAGCGGTTGTCGATGCTGACGATGTCTTCGAAGACGAACATCCGCTTCTTGATCTCTTCGGCAAGCTCCGGATCCTGAATCTCGAGCGAGTCGAGGATCGTCCGCTCGGTGCCGCGGTCGACGCCGTTCAAAATCTGGACGATCGAATCGATGCCGCCTGCATTCGTATAATCCTGGGTGACGGTCGCCGAGAGCTTCTGCTCGAGCACGCGCTCGACCTGCGAGATGACATCCGGGGAGGTGCTGTCCATAAGGGCCACCCTGCGCGCGACATCCGCCTGCTTCTCCTGGGGCAGCGAGGAAAGGATATGGGACGCTTGCTCCGGCTGCAGATAGGACAGCACGAGCGCGATCGTCTGCGGATTCTCGTTTTGGATGAAGTTGAGGATCTGCGTCGGCTCCGCCTTGCGGGCGAAGTCGAACGGCCGCACCTGCAGCGTCGCCGTCAGGCGGCTCAGCACTTCCTGGGCCTTCTGCGCGCCGAGCGCTTTTTCGAGGATGTCCTTCGCGTAGGCGATGCCGCCTTGCGAGATGTATTCCTGCGCCAGGCAGATCTGATAGAACTCGCTCATGATCAGGTCCCGCTCCGAGCTGTCGACCTTGCGGACGTTCGCGATCTCGAGCGTCAGCTGCTCGATCTCTTCCTCCCTCAGGTTTTTGAAGATCTGGGCGGATACTTCCGGGCCGAGCGTAATGAGGAGAATCGCTGCCTTCTGTCGCCCTGTCAGGGCTTGCATCGCTTTGGACATGGCGAGAGCCCTCCTATTCTTCTACAAGCCAGGTGCGGAGCAGATTGACGAACTCATCCGGCTTGCGCTTGGCGAGAGTTTCGAGATTTTTGCGTACCTGGCTGTCGTTGCTGACGCTGTCGAGATTGATGGAAGGATATTCGACCCGCGGAGACAGCTCTTCGATCGTCTCTTCGACCGCATTCTGCCGTCTTCTGCGGATGGCGAAGATGATGCCCGCCACGAGCGCCGCAGCCGCGACTCCGATCGCCGCCCACCAGATGCCGGACAGCCCTGCCGTGCCGGATGCCGAAGCCGCCTGGGCGAAGTTCTGCCCGATGACCGAAACTTTTTTGGCGATCAGCTCGTCATTGGTTACATCCTGGCCGGAATCGATCAGTTGCGACCGGACGAAGGAAGTCAGATATTGGGTGATTTGATCTTGCGTTTCCTGGTTTAATAGATTGATAGGAAGTCCTACGCTGATGCTGAGGTCCTTCACCGCGTACGGCCCCCCGACGATCGTATTTTTGATCCGGTTCACGTCGTAGTTGGTCGTACGGTCGCTTTTTTCGGAAGTGCTGGACCCCGTCGCGGAGGAAGAGTAGTTCGGCACGTCCGTCTCTCCCGTGCCCGCAACGCCGCCCGGATCTCCCGAGGACCCCTCGGTGCTTTCGGTCGACTCCTGCTGGCTGATGATGATGCCGTTGTTTCCATTGTCGTCCAGCGGCCTGACGAGATCCTCGACCCGGTTCGTCTGATCGAAGTTCAGGCTGCTGGTGACGCTGACGACGAGATTCTCGCTCCCTAGCATCGGCCCGAGGAACTGCTCGATGTTCCGCTTCAGCTCCGCCTCGTATTTCTTCTTGATCTGGAAGAGCGAATCCGCGCTGCCCGTGCTGCCTGGCGCGCCGCCCGCCTTCTCGGAAGGATTGAGCTCGCCTTGCGGGCTCGTGATGGTGATGTCCTCCACTCTCAGATTCGGCACCGAGGTCTTCACCAGATTGAAGTAGCCGTCGATCTCGTCCTGGCTCGGACGGAAGCCCGGCTTGAACTTCATCACAACGGACGCGCTCGCGCCGGACTCTTCTTGCGTCTGGGCGAATACGCTCTCCTTCGGCAGATTGACGACGACCTTCGTCGAGGCTACGCCTTGCATCGCATTGAGCAGCTGCTGGATTTCTCCATTCAGCGCGTTTTTGTAGCGGACGTTGAATTCATTGTCCGTCATGCCGAACTGCGACGAGCTCGCGCTGAACGCCTCAAAGCCGATCGAGCCGTTCTGCACGAGGCCTTGGGACCCCGCTCCTACGCGGATCCGGTCCGCCTCGCTGCTTGGCACCGCGATCGAGCTGCCGCCGTTTTCGAGCTTGTAGGCGACCTTGCTGCTGTCCAGATAGTTGATGATGGCCTGAGCGTCGGTCGTATCCAGCTCGTTGAATACCGTTTCATACTGCGTCTTGCTCAAGATCGACGTCAGCAGGATGATGGTGAGCAGCAGCACGCCCAGCGTGGCTCCCAGCCAGATTTTCTGCCTTTTCCCCATCGCGCCCCAATAATTTTTCACCGACGCGCTATATCGGGCTATCGTTTCATTCACGTTTTCACCCCGCAGATTGCTGTTCCCTCAGGCAAGATCCTAGATTTGCATGCGCATGATGTCCTGATAAGCCTCGACCGCTTTGTTCCGGACCTGCGTCACGAGCTGCAGGGTCAGCTGCGCTTGCTGCGAGACGATCATGACCTGCGAGATGTCCGCCTGGCCGATCAAATACTCGTTGTTTACTTTATGTACGGCTTGTTCCTGCGCGCTTGCGCTGTCAATCGCGTTTTTCAGCACGTTGGCGAAGCTTTCGCTGAGCTCGCTCGGGCTCCCGGCCGCAGGCGCGGCCTTTTGAGCGATCGAAGCCGGCTGCTGCAGCTGCGAGAGGGCGATCGGCTGAATCATCATTCATCTCCTCCACGTTCCATTGATTTTATCTACGGCTTATTTGCCGATTTCAAGCGCCTTGACGAACATGGCCTTCGTCGCGTTCAGCGCCGTCACGTTCGCTTCATAGGCTCGCGAAGCCGAGATCATGTCGACCATCTCTTTGGCCACATCGACGTTCGGCATCCTTACATAACCGCTAGCGTCCGCATCCGGGTGGTTTGGATTGTAGACGAGCTTTTCCGGAGACTGGTCCTCAACGATCCGGGTCGCCTTCACGCCCTTGCTCGCCTCTCCCATCTCGCTCCGCAGCATCGAGTCGAAGCTTCCCGCCTTCATCGGCTCCAGCACGACCATCTTCCGCTTGTAGGGCTGGAACTGCCCATCGACAAACGAACCGCGCGTCGTCTCCGCGTTGGCGATATTGGACGAGACGACGTCCATCCTCAGCCGTTGGGCCGTCAGCGCCGAAGCGCTGATATCGAAACCGTTGCTCAGCTTCATCCGTTACCCTCTCCCGTCGATCGCAATCCGCAGCATCGTAATTTCATGGTTGATCTGCTGAACGTAGGAATTGTATTTCAGCTGGTTTTTGGCCAGCAGCGCCATTTCCCGCTCCACATCGACATTGCTGCCGTTGTTGTTCATGACGGAAGTCTCGTCCGTCACGAGTTTTGGCGCTGGAACTGAGGTCCCTGGACCTATTGGAAGATGTCTTTCATTGGTTCTTATTAGTTCCAATGTCCTACTACCTGACGTCCCAAGCTGCTCCGCCAGCAACTCTTCGAACACGAGCTCCGAGCGTTTGAAAAACGGAGTTTCCGCATTGGAGATGTTGTCTGAAATAATCTGCTGTCTGGATTCAGCAGCCCTCATCGCGCCGACGAGTCTTCCGAAATCCGCGCCTCCCAAGACATTCAACGCCTCTTCACCACTTTCCCGACGTTATCTATAACATGATATTCCACATTTCTTTCGACAATCCTTCTTTCTTCGACATCGAAAATTAAAAAAATGAGAATTCAATGTCGAGATTTGCCGACACGCTTATCTTCCTAAATTTCCATATTTATTACAATGAGAAATAAGCCCTATCTTTATATGAAGATAGGGCCTTTTCGGGACTTTAGTCTCATATTCAGTTCTTCATTTTGCTCAATTCTTCCAGAAGTTGATGATTCAGGATGCGGATATAGGTCCCTTTCATCCCTAAGGATCGCGTTTCGATAACTCCCGCACTTTCAAGTTTGCGTAGCGCGTTTACGATAACAGACCTAGTAATTCCGACCCGGTCCGCGATCTTCGACGCGACGAGCAGCCCTTCCTTCGCCTCGAGCTCGTCGAAGATATGCTCGACCGCCTCCAGCTCGCTGAACGACAGCGAGCCCATCGCCACGGCGACGACCGCGCGGCTCCTCGCCTCGAGGGCGAGCTCTTCCGCGCGTTCGCGCAAAATCTCCATCCCGACGATCGTCGAGCCGTATTCGGCAAGGATAAGGTCATCGTCATCGAACGCGCCGCTCGGCCGGGACAGGACGACGGTGCCCAGCCGGTCCCCGCCGCCCGTTACCGGAACGACGCTCATGATCTCCTGCGTGCCCATGAACGGAAAGACGGCCGCGATGCCGGGATCAGGCTCGACATTGGTCGCCGGCTCGCTCATGACCAGAAACCGGCTGTTGCTGTCCGCCGGAAAGCGCGGCTCGTCGGCGGCCATGCTGCGGAACTGCTCATGATCGAATCGGTCGACCGCCGCGCAGCCGAGAATCTTGCCTCTGCGGCTGACGACGAATACGTTCGCCTGGATGACCGTGCTGAGCACCTCGGCCATTTCCCTGAAATTCAACGCCTTGCCTGCCGCTCGCTGCAGCAGGCGATTGAGCGTCCTTGTCTTGGTCAATAAAGTCATTGGTATGGTTGCCCCCCGAACCCCTCTGCTTCTCTACAGAATATATTGGCTCAGATCGCGGTTCTGGGCGATCGAGCCGAGCTTCTCCCTAACGTACTCCGGCGTGATGTTCAAGCTCTCGAGCGTCAAATCAGGCGCTTCGAAGCTCAGATCCTCCAGCAGCTTCTCCAGAATCGTATGGAGACGGCGAGCTCCGATGTTCTCCGTGTTGCGGTTCACTTCCGCGGCGATGGACGCCAGCTCCGCGATCGCCTCGTCGGAGAACGTGATCTCGATGCCCTCCGTCGACAGCAGCGCCGCATATTGCTTCGTCAGCGCGTTTTTCGGCTCCTTGAGAATCTGGATGAAGTCCTCGAGGCTGAGCGAGGTCAGCTCCACGCGGATCGGAAAGCGGCCTTGGAGCTCCGGGATGAGATCCGCCGGCTTGGACACATGGAACGCTCCGGCCGCGATAAACAGCATATAGTCCGTCTTGACGGCGCCGTACTTGGTCATGATCGTCGAGCCCTCGACGATCGGCAGGATGTCCCGCTGTACGCCTTCTCTCGATACGTCCGGACCGGAGCCTTTGGACGGACTGGCGATCTTGTCGATCTCGTCCAGGAACACGATGCCGGACTGCTCCGCGCGGCTCACCGATTCGGCGATCACATCGTCCATGTCGATCAGCTTCGCCGCTTCCTCTTGCGTCAGCACCTTGCGCGCGTCCTTCACGGACAGCTTGCGGCGCTTCGTCCGCTTCGGCATGAACTGCCCCATGATCTCCTGCATGTTCATGCCCATCATCTCGTTGCCTTGGCCGCCCAGCATATCCAGCATGTTCGGCGACGTGTCCTCCACGTCCAGCTCCAGCATTTCCTTCTCGAGCTCGCCGGCCAGCAGCTTGACGCGGACCGCCTGCCGCTTCGCCGCCAGCTCCGGCTCGGACGAGCGGTCCTCCGGCTCAGGCTCGCGAGCGCCGCCGAACAGCATCTCGAGCGGGTTCTTGCCGCCCTTCGGCTTGGAGCGTGACGGCTCGAGCAGCTCCACGAGCCGCTCGTTCGCCAGCTCCTCCGCCTTGTCCTTGACCTTTTCCATCCGCTCCGCCTTCACCATGCGGATGGCGACCTCGACCAGATCGCGGATCATCGCCTCGACGTCGCGGCCGACATAGCCGACTTCCGTAAACTTCGTCGCTTCGACCTTTACGAACGGGGCTCCGACCAGCTTGGCCAGCCGACGCGCGATCTCCGTCTTGCCGACGCCGGTCGGCCCGATCATGAGAATGTTCTTCGGCACGATCTCGTCCCTCAGGCTTTCCTCGAGGCGGCTGCGGCGATAGCGGTTGCGTAGCGCTACGGCGACGGAGCGCTTGGCCTGCTTCTGTCCGACGATATATTTGTCCAGCTCGGCGACGATCTGACGCGGGGTCATGGCTTCCTTCACCCGAAATCACTCCTTTTCGTGTAGGGGACGGCTGCTCCGGCACGACCGATCAACCTTATACTTCCTCGACGATAATGCTATGGTTCGTGAAAACGCAAATTTCCGCGGCGGTCTCGAGCGCCGCTTGCGCCATCTCGCGCGCGCTCAGGTTCGGCGCATGCTTCTTGAGGGCTCTGGCCGCGGCCAAGGCGAAGCTGCCGCCCGAGCCGATCGCCAGGATGCCGTCATCCGGCTCGATGACCTCGCCGTTGCCGGAGATGAGCAGCAGGCCGGTCTCGTCCATGACGAGCAGCATCGCCTCCAGGCGACGCAGCACGCGGTCCGAACGCCATTCCTTGGCCAGCTCGACCGCCGCCCGCTGCAAATTCCCGTGATGCTCCTCCAGCTTGCCTTCGAACTTCTCGAACAGCGTGATCGCGTCCGCGACCGATCCGGCGAAGCCAGCCGCCACCTTGCCCCGGTACAGGCGCCTTACTTTTTTGGCCGAGCCCTTCATGATCATGCTGTTGCCGAAAGTGACCTGTCCGTCGCCCGCGATCGCGCCTTTGCCGTCATGCCGCACCGCGCAGATCGTCGTTGCATGAAATTGCATTTCCACGTCCATTCCTCCTTTGGCCTTGCGGTCTAGCGGCCCCCGCCGAGCCGCTCCAGCTTGAATTGCTCCAGCGAGGACAAAGCCCGGTTCGCGATATGCTCGTTCTTTTCCTTTTTATTGCGGATGCGCTGCTCCGGCGGCGGGAACAGCCCGAAGTTCGCATTCATCGGCTGAAAATGGCGGAAGTCCGCCGTCGTGATGTAATGGGCCATGCTGCCGAGCGCCGTCTCCTTCGGCAGCACGAGCGGCTCGAGGCCGCGCGCGAGGCGGCCGGCGTTGAGGCCGGCCAGCATGCCCGAAGCGGCCGATTCGACGTATCCTTCGACTCCGGTCATCTGGCCGGCGAAGAACAGGTTATCCCGTCCCTTGAACTGATAGGTCGCCTCGAGCAGCTTGGGCGAGTTGATGAACGTATTGCGGTGCATGACGCCATAGCGCACGAACTCGGCGTTTTCCAGGCCCGGGATGAGCGAGAACACCCGCTTCTGCTCGCCCCATTTGAGATGCGTCTGGAAGCCGACCAGATTGTAGAGCGTGCCGGCGGCGTTGTCCTGGCGCAGCTGGATGACCGCATGCGGCTGCTTGCCCGTACGGGGATCGACGAGCCCGACCGGCTTCATCGGACCGAACAGCACGGTCTGCTTGCCGCGCTGGGCCATCACCTCGATCGGCATGCAGCCTTCGAAGTACACTTCCTTCTCGAAGTCCTTGAGCGCGGCCGTCTCCGCCGTGACGAGCGCTTCGTGGAAGCGTTCGAATTCCTCTTCGTTCATCGGGCAGTTCAGGTAGGCCGCTTCGCCCTTGTCGTAGCGGGAAGCGAGGAACACCTTCTCCATATCTATGGAATCCTTCTCGACGATAGGAGCGGCAGCGTCATAAAAATAAAAATATTCTTCGCCCATGAGCTCCTTGATCTCGGCCGAAAGGCTCGGCGCGGTCAGCGGGCCCGTCGCGATGACGGTAATGCCGTCCTGCGGAATCTCGGCGATCTCTTCATTGTGGACCGTGACGAGCGGATGCTCGCGCAGCGTGCCGGTGATGTCGCCGGAAAATCCGTCGCGGTCGACTGCGAGCGCGCCGCCGGCCGGCACGGCATTGCGGTCGGCCGCCGCCAGGACGAGCGAGTCCATGCGGCGCATTTCTTCTTTGAGGACGCCGACGGCGTTAGCTAGGCCGTTCGCCCGCAAGCTGTTGCTGCAGACGAGCTCGGCGAATTTATCGGTATGATGGGCCGGCGTCTGCTTCACCGGCCGCATTTCGTAGAGCTTGACCTCGACGCCTTGGGAAGCGATCTGCCAGGCGGCCTCGCTGCCTGCGAGCCCGGCTCCGATGACGGTTACTGGGGGAATGGATGACAAGTGCGATTCCTCTCTTTCTTTAAGTCCAAAACGGCCCGAACAACCGCAGGGAAGCGGAAGGCGGGTGTCCGCTTTCCGCTTCCCGCTGATGGGTTATCCGAGCTCCTGATCCTCCGGCAGCTCCTCGTTGAAGTCGCAGGAAGGACACTGATACCTGGCTCCGCTCTTATTGCGCTTGATGACGAGCATGCTGCCGCATTCCGGGCACGGCTTGCCGGCCGGACGGTCCCAGGAAACGTAGTCGCAGCCCGGATACTGGTCGCAGCCGTAGAAGATGCGGCCCTTCTTGCTGCGGCGCTCGATGATCTGGCCTTCCGCGCATTTCGGGCAGGCCACGCCGATGTTCTTGACGATCGGCTTCGTATTGCGGCAGTCCGGGAATCCGGAGCAGGCGAGGAATTTGCCGAAGCGGCCCATCTTGTACACCATCGGACTGCCGCATTTCTCGCATACCTCGTCCGATACCTCGTCCTGAAGCTCGACTTCCTTCATTTCTTCCTCGGCAACCTCAAGCCGCTTTTCGAACGACTCGTAGAACTGGGCAAGCACCCGGACCCAGTCCTCCTTGCCCTCCTCGACATGGTCGAGATCGCCTTCCATATGGGCGGTGAATTCCGCATCGAGAATCTCGGGGAAAAACTCCTCCATCAGCTGGATGACCAGCTCGCCGAGCTCGGTCGGGAAAAACTTCTTCTCCTCGATCGCGACATAGCCGCGTTTCTGGATCGTTTCCAGCGTCGGCGCATACGTGCTCGGACGGCCGATGCCGAGTTCCTCGAGCGTGCGCACGAGCCGCGCTTCGGTGAAGCGGGGCGGCGGCTGGGTGAAGTGCTGCTTCGGCTCGATCGACTCGGCCTTGAGGCTCTCCCCCTCGGCCAATGCGGGCAGGAATTTGTCCTCGTCCGCGGCGGTGCCGTCGTCATTGCCTTCGACATAAACCTTCATGAAGCCGGCAAACTTGACCTTGGAGCCGGACGCGCGGAACACCGCCTCGCCTGCGTTCAGATCGACCGTCATCGTATCGAGCACCGCCGAGCTCATCTGGCTGGCGACGAAGCGCTCCCAGACGAGCTTATACAGACGGTACTGATCGCGGCTCAGGTATTCCTTGACCGCATCCGGCTCCCATTCCATCGACGTCGGGCGGATCGCCTCATGCGCGTCCTGGGCGTTGGCGTTTTTCTTCAGGTAGACGCGCGGCTGCTCCGGATAGAACTCCGGTCCGTACTTCTCGACGATGTAGCCCTTCGCTTCTTCTTGAGCGACCGGCGAGATCCGCGTCGAATCCGTACGCATGTAGGTGATGAGGCCGGCCGTGCCCTGCTTGCCGAGGTCGACGCCCTCATACAGCTGCTGGGCGACGGACATCGTCTTGGAAGCGCGGAAGCTCAGCTTGCGCGCCGCTTCCTGCTGCAGCGAGCTCGTGATGAACGGCGGAGCGGGATTGCGCAGCCGCTCCTTTTCCTTCACCTCGGCGACCGTGAAGTCGCGGCCCTTGATCGCTGCGAGCACGACGTCGACCTCCGCCTGGCTGCCGAGCTCCGACTTGTCGCCTTGATAGGAGTGGAACTTGGCTTCGAACGCCGACTTGCCCTTATGCAGCCCAGCGGTGATGGACCAGTATTCCACCGGCTCGAACGCCTCGATCTCGTTCTCGCGGTCGCTGATCAGCTTGACCGCGACCGACTGGACGCGGCCTGCAGACAGGCCCTTCTTGACCTTCTTCCATAACAGCGGGCTGATCTTGTAGCCGACGAGGCGATCCAGGATGCGCCGCGCCTGCTGCGCGTTGACAAGATCCATGTCGATCTTGCGCGGCGTCTTGAACGCGTCCTTGACGGCCTGCTTCGTAATTTCGTTGAAGACGACGCGGCAATCGTCGGTCTCGTCCAAGTCCAGATAATGCGCCAAATGCCAGGCGATCGCCTCGCCTTCGCGATCCGGGTCAGCCGCGAGATAAACGCGCTTGACCTTTTTGCTGGCGTCCTTCAATTCCTTGAGGACGGAGCCTTTGCCGCGGATCGTAATGTATTTGGGATTGAAATCGTTCTCGACTTCGACGCCGATCTGGCTTTTCGGCAAATCGCGGATATGGCCCATCGAGGCTTTCACGATAAATTTGCTTCCCAGATATTTGCCAATCGTCTTCGCTTTTGCCGGTGATTCGACAATGACAAGTGAATCGGCCATGTTGGCGTCCTCCTTTCGCAAGCTGCTTACAATGCCATATATATGGAACCGTTATGCAGTTCAATCTTACGTTTTAAACATAAATTTATCAGAACTGTTTGCAAAAGTCCAAAAGCGAGCCCCGAAGCCTCAAACAGCTCGTCCGCCGAGCGCGGCTCGTTCTGCAGCAGCCCGTACACAAGCCGCTCGTTCTCGTCGAGCCGAGGCTCCTCCAAAAGAGAAGGCGCGCTCGGCTGCGACGGCCGCAAAAAGTGAAAATCGCGGATGATCGTCTCCGAGCCGTCCGCCAGCTTCGCCCTGCCGTCTCGGATCAAAGCGTTGCAGCCGACGCTCTTGGGCGAATGGATCGGCCCCGGCACCGCATACACCTCGCGGTTCATGTCCAGCGCCTGGTCGGCCGTAATGAGCGAGCCGCTCGCCGCGGCAGCCTCGATCACGATCGTCCCGTGAGACAAGCCGGCGATGATCCGGTTGCGCTGCGGGAACATGCCCGGCTTGACGGGAGTGCCGATCGGAAACTCGGACAGCACGAGCCCCTCTCGGCACAGCCGTCGGTACAACGCCCGGTTGTCGGGCGGGTAAGCGGTGTCGACCGGAGTGCCGAGCACGGCGATCGTCGCCCCTCCCGCTTCGAGCGCGGCTTCATGAGACAAGCCGTCGATCCCGCGGGCCATGCCGCTGACGATGCCGAAGCCCGCTGCTGCCAGCTCCTTGCTCAGCCTGGATGCCGCCTGCTTGCCATAGGCGGTCGGCCCTCGCGTCCCTACGATCGCCAGGCATGGCCGCTCCAGCAGCTCCAGACGCCCGACCGCGTACAGCAGCCAGGGCGGCTGCGGAATCCGCCGGAGCAGCTCGGGATACCCGTCATCGAAGATCGCCAGCCTGCGCCCGGCCAGCGCCAGAAATGCCCCTTCCCAAGCGGGTTCCTGACGCTCCCTCCAGCGCCGCGCCGCTTCCACGGCCGGCGCCTGCCGGATGCCCAGCCTTTCCAGCCGGGCGGCGTCCAGCTCCGGATCCCGCCACAGCTCCGCCTTCATCGCGCGATACAGCGATTGCCATCCGATTCCCGGCGTTTCATGCATGGCGATTATAAATTCGCGCACGCGTGCACGCTCCGGCGCAGTCCATTGCTGTTCCAACCATTCATCCATCATCGGCTACCGTCCTTTTCTTCTATTATAAAGGACGGCACCTGCGCCAATCCCTATTGTGGGGCACAAGAATCCAGATTGCAAGCGCGCAGGCGCCGCCAATGCCGCAGGAGCTTGACGAGCGGCAATAAAAAAAGGCAGCCTTCTTCCCCGAAACGGGAGAAGAAGGCTGCCTGCCTTCCAAGATCAAGCGATTGAAATCAGTGAGTCTTGCATTTCTCGAGCAGGCCCTGCTCTTCCAGCACGCTCACGAGCGTGGAGCCCATGTCGGATGGAGTCGGAGCGACCTTGATGCCGCAAGCCTCAAGCGTAGAGATTTTTTCCTTCGCCGTGCCTTTGCCTCCGGAAATGATGGCGCCGGCATGGCCCATGCGCTTTCCTGGAGGAGCCGTAGCGCCGCCGATGAAGCCGACAACCGGCTTCTTCATGTTCGCCTTGACCCACTCGGCCGCTTCTTCCTCAGCCGTGCCGCCGATCTCGCCGATCATGATGACCGCGTACGTATCCGGATCCTCGTTGAAGAGATTCAGGATATCGATGAACTCGGAGCCTTTGACCGGGTCGCCGCCGATGCCGACCGCAGTCGATTGGCCGATGCCGCGAGTCGTCAGCTGGTGGACCGCCTCGTACGTGAGCGTTCCCGAGCGGGAAACGACGCCGACATGGCCTTTGCGATGGATGTAGCCCGGCATGATGCCGATCTTGATCTCGTCCGGCGTAATGACGCCCGGGCAGTTCGGTCCGATCAGGCGGGTCTTCTTGCCTTCCATGTAGCGCTTCACGCGCACCATGTCGAGCACCGGAATGCCTTCCGTAATGCAGATGACCAGCTCCAGCTCCGCTTCCACCGCTTCCAGGATGGAGTCGGCCGCGAAGGCCGGCGGAACGTAGATGACGGATACGGTCGCGCCGGTTTCGGCGACCGCTTCACGCACGGAGTTGAATACCGGCAGCGACTTCGTCTCGCCGTTCTCCAGCTCGATGTCGACCGTCGTGCCGCCTTTGCCCGGCGTCACGCCGCCGACCATCTGGGTTCCGTACTCAAGGGCGCCCTTCGTATGGAAGAGGCCGGTCTGGCCGGTAATGCCCTGGGTGATCACTTTGGTATCTTTGTTGATCAAAATGCTCATCGCACATTCACATCCCCTAACAGAATTCGTCTCTGCAGCCCCAAGGGCGTTATTTTACGAGCGCAACGATTTTTTGAGCGCCGTCGGACATGCTGTCCGCCGCGACCAGGTTCAGGCCCGATTCATTCAGGATCTTCTTGCCAAGCTCGACGTTCGTGCCTTCGAGGCGCACGACGAGCGGACGCTCCAGGCCAAGCTCGCGAGCAGCCGCGACAACGCCTTCCGCGATGACGTCGCAGCGCATGATGCCGCCGAAGATGTTGACGAAGATGCCCTTGACGTTGGCGTCCGACAGCAGGATCTTGAAGGCTTCCGTCACCTTCTCCTTCGTCGCGCCGCCCCCTACGTCGAGGAAGTTGGCCGGGTCGCCGCCGTAATGCTTGATGATGTCCATCGTCGCCATCGCGAGGCCGGCGCCGTTGACCATGCAGCCGATGTTGCCGTCGAGCGCGATGTAGCTGAGGTCATACTTGGAGGCTTCGATTTCCTTGGCGTCCTCTTCCTCGAGGTCGCGCAGCGCCAGGATGTCCTTGTGGCGGAACAGGGCGTTGGAGTCGAAGTTCAGCTTGGCGTCGAGCGCCATGACATTGCCGTCGCCGGTGACGACGAGCGGGTTGATCTCGGCGATCGAGCAGTCCTTGTCCACGAACGCCGCATAAAGGGCCGTCATGAACTGGACCGCCTTGCGGACGAGCTCTTTCGGGATATTGATAGCGTATGCAAGACGCTGGGCTTGGAACGGCAGCAGGCCGACCGCCGGATCGATGACTTCCTTGATGATCTTCTCCGGGGAATGCTCCGCGACTTCTTCAATCTCCGTGCCGCCCTCTTCGGACGCCATCATGACGACGCGGCCGGTCGCGCGGTCGACGACGACGCCGACATAGTATTCCTTCTTGATGTCGCAGCCTTGCTCGATCAGCAGGCGCTTGACTTCCTTGCCCTCCGGACCCGTCTGATGCGTGACGAGCGTCTTGCCCAGAATTTCGGATGCGTACTGGCGCACCTCGTCCAGGCTCTTCGCTACCTTGACGCCGCCGGCCTTGCCGCGGCCGCCCGCATGGATCTGCGCCTTGACCACAACGACGGAAGTTCCCAGTTCCTTGGCTGCCTCAACAGCCTCGTCCACCGTGAAGGCGACCTTGCCTTCCGGGACTGCGACCCCGTATTGTTTCAAGACTTCTTTGCCTTGATACTCATGAATGTTCATTCACGACATCCTCCAATCCTCTGACTCGGGTGGAAACAGCTAGATCAAATCAAACAAACATCTGTCATTATATCACAACCCGCGACTCGCTTCGCGCAAAATCACGCTCCGACCGTAAAAATTTTTTTGCGTTTCGGTAAAAGTGGAACGGAATGGAAGCGCGGTTGACACCGCGGCTGGGCTGGTCTAATCTTAACGTATCCATATACTTTTCAGGGAAGTAAGGAAGCACCTTCGCCCGTTATTCGGGGAGGGTGCTTTTTGTCATGTCCTACAGTTCGTTCTCCAGCGCCAGCGTGCAGGGCGTCGACGGACGGCTCGTCGCCGTCGAGGTCGATCTCGCCAGCGGCTTGCCGCAAATCGCCGTCGTCGGCCTGCCCGATCCGGCCGTGCGCGAGTCGGTCGAGCGCGTCCGCGCCGCCCTGCGCAACTGCGGCTTTCAATTTCCGATGCAGCGCATCACCGTCAATCTCGCGCCTGCCGACATGCGCAAGGAAGGCACCGCCTACGATCTGGCGATCGCGGCCGCGATCCTGTCGGCAAGCGGCCAGCTGGAGGGGCGGATGTTCGAGCATACCCTCGTCATCGGCGAGCTCGCGCTCAGCGGCGAGCTGCGCTCCGTGCCCGGCGTGCTGCCGATGGCGGCGGAGGCGCGGCGGCTCGGCCTGCGGCGCGTGCTCGTCCCCGCCGCCAACGCAGCCGAGGCGGCGCTGGTCGGCGATCTCGACGTCTATTCGGCACGCAGCCTGACTGAGCTTGCCGCCGCCTGCCGCAGCGGAGAGGAGTGGCGCTCGCTGCTGTGGGAGGCAGGCGCGGATGCGGCGGCGCCTTCCTGCGCGGCGGGCGGCCCGAGCGCCGGGCTCGATTACGCGGATGTGATCGGCCAGCACGGCGCCAAGCGCGCGCTGGCGATCGCGGCCGCCGGCAGGCATAATTTGCTGCTGTCGGGACCGCCCGGCACGGGCAAGACGATGCTCATCCGCCGGCTGCCCGGCATCCTGCCGGCGATGAGCCGCGAGGAAGCGCTCGAGGTGACGAAAATATGCAGCGTCGCCGGCAAGCTGCCTCGGCAAGGGTCGCTGATCGAGGAGCGTCCGTTCCGCGCGCCGCATCATACGATTTCGGCCGCCGGCCTGATCGGCGGCGGCTCGATTCCGCGTCCCGGCGAGGCGACGCTCGCGCATCGCGGCGTGCTTTTTCTCGACGAGCTGCCGGAATTCCCGCGCAGCGCGCTGGAGGCGCTGCGCCAGCCGCTCGAGGATCGCGAGGTGACGCTGGCCAGAGCCAGAGCCGTCTTTCGCTTTCCGGCCTCTTTCCAGCTCGCGGCCTCGATGAATCCATGTCCATGCGGCTACCTCGGCGCTACGGCCGCTGCTCCCGGCCAGCCGGAGTGCAGCTGCTCGGAGACGGCGATCGACCGATACCGCTCCCGCATCTCCGGTCCTTTGCTCGATCGTCTTGACCTGCTCGTCGAAGTGCAGCGGCCGCCGGCTTTGGACAGCAGCCAGACCGGCATGGACAGCGCGCAGATGAGAGAGCTCGTCGCACGCGCGGTCGCGGCGCAGGAAGCCCGCTCGTCCTCCGCCGGCACCGCCTGGAACGGCGAGCTGGCCGGATCGGCCTTGCGCCGGGCCGCATCGCTTCGGCCCGAGGCCGCCCGCCTGCTGCAGCAGGCGTTCGACCAGCTCGGCATCAGCGTCCGCGCTCACGACCGGATCCTCAAGCTGGCGCGGACGATCGCCGACATGGAAGGCTTCGAGCGGATCGAGGCCGCTCATGTCGCCGAGGCGATCCAATACCGCCGCCTGCCCGGCTGGAGCTGAAGCGGGCCGGATTTTCGAAAAAACGCCTTTTGGAGAAGCGGCGACCGCTTCTTCAAAAGGCGTTTTTGACATGCAGCACCTCCAGCGCCCGAAGGCCGGACGCATCCAGCGTCACGGCCGCCGCATCGAAGCGGATCGGCCTGCCGTCCCATCCCTTCTGCTGCAGGTAGACGCCGGCGACTTGACGCACCTTGAGCTGCTTGCGTCCATGCAGCGCTTCGGCGGCGGAACCGAACCGGCTTCCGGTCCTGGCGGAGCGGACCTCGATAAATACGAGCGTGCCGCCGTCCTCCGCGATCAAGTCGAGCTCGCCCAGCCGGCAGCGCCAGTTCCGCTCCAACAGCCGCAAGCCGCCTCGTTCCAGCCAAGCGGCGGCCGCGTCCTCGCCGATCCGTCCGGACTCTTTGCGGCGGTCGCTTCGGGGCGACCGCACCGGCTGGCCCGCGCCGGAGCCGGCTGCATGCGCTGCGCCTCGGCTTTCCTTGCCGATCGGCCGCTTTTTCACCCGCGCCCGCCTCCTTCTTGCCCGCCAGGAGCGTCCAGCGCTCCCGAAAGAGCGCCGGCCTTGCGGTCCGTCTGATAGATGAAGCTCAGCAGCTCCGCGACGAGCTCGTACAGCTCGGCCGGAATCTGCTGGTTCAAATCAAGCTTTGAAAGCACCTCGACCAGCGAGCGGTCCTCCTGGACAGGCACTCCGTTCTCTCGTGCCCGCTGGACGATCTCGTCGGCGAGCTGCCCCTTTCCCTTGGCGACGACCGAAGGCGCTCCTTCTGCCGGGTCGTAGCGGAGCGCGACTGCCGCGCGCGGCGCTTCTTCGGCGCTGCGTCGCCCCTTGCCTTCGCCTTCCTGCCGCATGCGCCCCGTCTCGGACGCTGCTTCTGTCCCCGGCTGTGCATTCCCGCTCATACTTTGATATCCACTCCCCGATAGCGCTCCTGCCCGAATTCCGGCTTGGCCGCTGCGGCTCCCGAGTCTGCTCCCCCGCCCTCGGACGACGGACGGCTATCCGCCGCCCGCAGCCCGAGCAGCCGGTAGCCCGCTTGACGAACCTGGTCGGCCAGGCTTTGACGTCCCGCTTCCAGCAGCGCCGGCACGGCGGGATGATCGGCGAATACCGTCAACGAGACGACCTTGTCGACAATCGCCGCGTCAATGAGCGTCGTGCCGAGCTTGTCGAGCTCGAGGTCGAACAACAGGCGGCAGTTCGACGCGTCCACTTCGCCCCGCGCTCCGCGACGCGTCTGCACATGGACGGAGGCGGTCGTCGTGCCGTCCGGCGTGCGCACCGGCAGCTGCAGCGTCAGCTGGGAAAAGAACGCGCCGCTGCGCTCCGGCGTCAGCAGCAGCTGCTGGCCGGTGATCTGCTGCAGCAGCTGGGTCGCCGCGTCGCGCGCGCTCGGCGGCACGTCCGTCGCCGCAAGCAGCTGCAGCAGCGCCGGCTTGAGCGCCGCCGCATCCGCCTGATCCGGCGCCGCGAACGCCGGCAGCGGCAAGCCGGACCGTATCGTCGCGGACGCAGGCGCCTCCGGTCGGAGGCCGCGCGAGGCGGCGCCATCCATTTCCTCCGAGCGAGGCGGCGCCGCCTGGGCCGCCGCTGCCGCTTCCGGACCGCTCCGAGCGGCAGCGGCAGGCGCGTTCATGGCCGCCGAGGCGTCGCCGCGTCCAGCCGCAGCGGTTCGCCCCGCTTCCCCCGATCCCGCCGCCGCTCCCGGCTCGGCCGACGACATGCCGCCTGGGCGAGCGCCTCCGGCCGCCGCATCATGGGGGCCGGCCTCCTGCTGCGGCGCTGCGACGACGGCTGCGGAAGGAACCGTGGAGGCGGCACGGGCCAATTGATGCTCGTGGCCGGCTCCCAGCCATTGCAGCCATGCTTTGACCGCCCCTTGCGGCGGCAGCTTCGCTCCCTCGCCCTCCGCTCCGGCCGCGGAGGCGGCCGCTGCGGCTTCTGCCGCTGCTCGCGCGGCCGGAGGCTCGCCCCCCTGCGGCGCAGGCACGGCCGCGGCCGCAGCTTGCGCCGCAGCGGCGCTGAGCGCCGCGCCGCCCTTCGCTGCGCCGGCTGCATGCCTGCCGTCGGCGCCGGCCAGGACGCCTTTGCCGGAGGCGCCGCCGCCATCCGCCGGAACGCCGCGCCCCGGCAGCGATTCCGCCGCCGCGTCCGCTGCCGGCTCCAGCCATGGCCCGCCCTGCAGCAGCGAAAGCAGCCTCGCCGCAGCATCGGCCGCCTTCAGCGGCGCAGGACCGGCCTTCGCCGCCTCTGCCGCCCCGTCCAGCGGAGCCGCTTCGCCGGCCCCCGCTCCGAGCGAGGCGGTCGGCCCAGCCGGCCGCTGCTTCGCGTCTTGTCCGACCGCCGCGGCCGGAGCGGCCGGAGCCGCCGCTTCGCCGACCCCCGCAGCCCGCTTCGCCAAAGAGCCGTCTCCTTCGGCGGCATCGCTGGGCCGAGCCGAGCCCATCGCCGCCAGCTCCTGCTCGAGCCGCGCCAGCAGCTCATGCACCGGCGGACCGGACAGCGCTTGCCGCAGCCCGAGCAGCGTCTCGCTCGTCAGCGGCATGCCTCGCTGCATGGCGCTCGCCGCCGCTCGCAGCCACTCCCCGGCATCGACGCCGGCCGGCTTCAGCGCCGCAGCCGTCCGCAATCCCTCTGCCGTCTCTGCGGAGAGCGGCAGGCCGGCCGCGCGGATCGCCTTGACGAGCTCGGCCGCGCCTTTGTCGCCTGCGCCGAATCCGAGCTGGCCCGCGAGCTCCTTCCATTTTGGCGCTTCCGCCTCCGCCGCCGGCTTCGCCCCTCTCGCCGCCAGCTGCAGCACGATCACGCCCTCGTCCGTCTCGCCCTTCACTTGAAGCACGGCCGTCTGTCCCGTCTCGAGCGGCGTCTCCAGCTTGGCGAGCAGCTGGCTGTCGCCGATCTGCAGCAGCGCTCCGTCCTTCCCATGCGCTTCCAGCACCGTCGCCCGCACGGTCTGTCCCGGCCGCAGCTCCAGCGCCCGGCTTGCGGCAGGCTGGAGGTCGCCGATCGCTTTCAGAAACGATCCGATATTCATCCGCTGCCTCCTCGCTGCTCTAAGCTTCACTGCCGCCTCGTCCGCTTGCCTGCGCCGATGAGGCGGCTAACTCTATCCCGTTATATCGACCGCGCCGCTCCCGTTTGTGAGCCGCTGCCCTTTTGCCGTCCAAAAAAAGTCCCGCCTGCATGGGATGCGGGCGGGACTTCGAAGCTTTTTTTAGAAAAGCTGCAGCTGCTCTTCCGGCAATATCTTGCCGAGAAAGGAGCGGCGATGCAGCGTTGTCGGTCCGTAACGCGCCAGCGCTTCGCGATGGCGGGCTGTGGCGTAGCCTTTATGTACCGCGATGCCGTACTCGGGGTAGTGCAGGTCCCAGATCTCCTTGCAAAGCCGGTCCCGCGTCACCTTGGCCATGATCGAGGCGGCCCCGATCGACTGGCTGAGCGCATCGCCGTGGATGATCCGCGTCTGCGGCAGATCGATCTCAACCGTCTCCGCATCGACGAGCAGATGGTCCGGCGTGACTCCCAGCGCTTCGACCGCTTTTTTCATCGCGAGGCGCGAGGCCTGGCGAATGTTGATCCGGTCGATCTCCGCCGCGTCGATGCGGGCGACCGCCCAGGCGACGGCCGACTCCGCGATGACGTCGTACAGCTGCTCGCGCTTTTTCTCGCTCAGCTTTTTGGAGTCGTGGACGCCGTCCAGCACAAGGCCGGCCGGCAGCACGACTGCAGCGGCGACCACATCGCCGAACAAGCAGCCGCGGCCGACCTCATCGACGCCGCAGACGAGTCCGGCCCCTTGCCCCCATAGCGCCTTTTCAAAAGCGAGCCGATCGTCCGCCTCCGCGAGCTGCTGCTGCGGCAGCCGATCCGCTTGCCCGTCGAGAACGGCCTCCGGCCTGGCATTCGCCATCGGCTCAAACGGCAGCTGCGCTTCTCGCGCCTCTCCGCCGCGAGGCTTGCGGCGGCTCATGCGCGGCCGGCCGGCGGAGCCGCCTCCAGCGTGAGCCGGCCGAGCTTGCCGGCGCGCAGCTCGCGCAGGATGATGCCCGACGCCTTTTCGAGATCGACGCGCCCGCCGCTGACGAGACAGCCGCGGCTGCGTCCGATCTGCTCCATGACCGCCACGATCTGCATGTTGTCGTCGAGATCGGTCGGCGGCTCATCGAGGCCGAACCGCTCGCGCATCTCCGGCCAATAGCGTTCCGCGAGCACCCGAACGGCGAAGTAAGCGACATCCTCGATGTTGAGCACCTGCTCCTTGATCGCTCCGGTCATCGCCAGCTTGTAGCCGACGAGCTGATCCTCGAACTTGGGCCAAAGGATGCCCGGCGTATCGAGCAACTCCATCTCGCTGCCGACCTTGATCCATTGCTGGCCCTTGGTCACGCCCGGACGGTCGCCCGTCGCGGCGATGTACCGCCCGGCGAGCCGGTTCGTCAGCGTCGACTTGCCGACGTTCGGGATGCCGACGATGAGCGCCCTCATGGCGCGCGGATTCATGCCGCGGTCAAGCATGCGCTGGATCTTTTCGTGCAGGATCTCCCTCACCCGATGAGGGATCTCGTTCACCCTCGAGCCCGTGGACGAATCGACGGCGATGCTGGCAAAACCGCGCGAGGCGAAGTAGGCCATCCAGCGCTCGGTCTCCTTCGGATCCGCCAGATCCGCCTTGTTCAGCAGGATGAGCCGCGGCTTTCCTTTCAGGATGTCGTCGACCATCGGGTTGCGGCTGGACATCGGCACGCGCGCGTCCAGCAGCTCGATCGCGATGTCGATCAGCTTGAGCTTGTCCTCGATCTGCCTGCGCGCTCTTGTCATATGTCCCGGGAACCACTGAATCGTCATACAGACACCTCTTTATAAAATAATGTAGGGCAGGCTTTCGCCTACCCATGCTTGATGATCTGGATATCGGTCAGCGGCCAGAAAATGACGTCGGCCCGTCCGATCAGCTGATCGTACGGAATGTAGCCGATCCGGCGGCTGTCCTCGCTATTGCTGCGGTTGTCGCCCATCGCCAGGAACGAGTCGGCCGGCACCGTGCCTTCCGTGACGAGCTCGTTCGGGAAGTTCGGTCCGGTCTGGTTCCATAGCTCGCCTCTAGCTTGCGCCTCGGCGATCGCTTGCTTCAGATAGGGCTCGTCCTGCTTCTCGTCATTGACGTACACCTCGTCGCCTTCGACCCTGACCGTGTCGCCCGGCAGCGCGATGACACGCTTGATGAAGTCGCGATTCTCCTGCGGGACGTGGAACACGACCACCTCGCCGCGCTTCGGCTCGCGAATTTCGTACAGGATCTTGTTGACGATAAGCCTTTCTCCCGTGTGGAAGTTCGGCTGCATGGACGGACCGTCCACCGCGAACGGCGCGAACAGGAACCAGCGGATGATCCACACGAGCAGGGCCGCGATCGCAAGCGCCTTGACCCACTCAAATATCTCTTTCCGAGCTTTGTTGCCGCCGGATTCCGGCTGCTGCTCCTGGAGCTGCTCGTCCACCATCTGTGCTCCGCCTTCTTTCTCGGACCCGCGAGGGGTGCGTTCTCTATCTGCGCTCTCGGCTCCCGCCGCAAGCAGAGCGGGCTTCATCTGTACACGAAAAGGGGCTTGTTTGCGGCAAGCCCCTCTTTGCATTTCATCATGTGGCGGACTAGCGGCGGATCTCTTTGATCCGTGCTGCCTTGCCGCGCAGTTCACGCAGGTAGTACAGTTTCGCGCGGCGCACTTTACCGCGGCGGGTAACCTCGATGCGATCGATCTTCGGCGAGTTGATCGGGAACGTACGCTCCACGCCAACACCGTAAGAAATCTTGCGGACGGTGAACGTCTCGCTGATTCCGCCGCCGCGACGTTTGATGACAACGCCTTCGAACAGCTGAACCCGCTCGCGGGATCCCTCGATAACCTTTACGTACACTTTAAGCGTGTCGCCTGGACGGAAGCTCGGGATGTCCTTGCGCAGCTGCTCTTGCGTAATCGCTTGTACAATGTTCATGAGTAGTGCCTCCTTCCACCATAGACGTTCATATAAGCTACCCGGGCTCGCCTTATGAGCCGGATCGTCGCCGATAGAGGACCGTCCGAGTCTGCAAACAACATTTCAAATCGTACCATACTCTAGGCCGATTGACAAGCGCCTCGGCGCAGATCGGCTATTTTTTTCCGGCATCCTCGGCGCTTGCCTGCTCCTCAAGCCGCCGCTGCTCCAGCCAGCGGCGCTCCTTGTCGCTCAGCGGCGCCTCCTCCAGCAGATCCGGACGCCGCTGCAGCGTGCGCAGCATCGACTGCTCGCGGCGCCACTGCTCGATCCGGCTGTGATGGCCGGACAGCAGCACCTCCGGCACTTCCCAGCCCCGGAAGCTGGCCGGACGCGTGTAGTGCGGATGCTCCAGCAGCCCGGTGCTGTAGGAGTCCGTCACCGCCGACGACTCGTTGCCGAGCACGCCCGGCAGCAGGCGGACGATGCTGTCGATCATGACCATCGCAGGCAGCTCTCCGCCGGTCAGGACATAATCGCCGATCGACAGCTCGTCCGTGACGAGATGCTCGCGGATGCGCTCGTCATAGCCTTCGTAATGGCCGCAGATGAAGACGAGGCGCTTTTCCTGCGACAGCTCCTCCGCCTTGGCCTGGGTGAAGGGCTGTCCCTGCGGGCACATCAGGATGACGCGGGGGGAACCGGCTTCCTCGCCGCTCCCAAGCAGGTCCTCGACCGCCGCGAACACCGGCTCGGCCTTGAGCACCATGCCGCCCCCGCCGCCGTACGGATAGTCGTCCACCGTATTATGCTTGTTGCCCGAGTAGGCCCGGAAGTTCACCGCCTGCAGCGAGACGATGCCCTTGTCCCTCGCCTTGCCGAGGATGCTCGCGCCGAAGACGCCGTCGAACATCTCGGGAAACAGCGTCAGCACGTCGATCCGCATGGCGCTACAACAGCCCTTCCAGCAGCCGTACCGTAATCTGCTTGGCGCGGACGTTCACCTTGCGCACGACATCGTCGATATACGGCAGCAGCAGCTCCTTGCCGCTCTCGAGCTCGACGACCCAGACGTCGTTCGCTCCGGGACGCAAAATCTCGGTCACGACGCCGAGCCGCTCGCCGTCCTCGGTGACGACCTCGCTGCCGATGATGTCCGAGTAGTAGAACTCGCCCTCGTCCAGCGCGTCGCGCTGCTCCGCCGAGATCTTGAGCAGGCTGCCCTTGAACTTCTCGACGTCATTGATGTTCTCGTAGCCCTTCAGCTTGACGATATACACGTTTTTATGGGATCGCGCATTCTGCACCTCGACCAGCACGGCGCCTTGCTGCCCGTCCTTTTGGATCGAGAGCTTGCTGCCGGGAGCGAACCGGCGCTCCGCGAAGTCCGTATGCGGCACGATCTTCAGCTCGCCGCGAATGCCGTGCGTGTTGGCGATCTCGCCGACCGTGAACCATTGATCCGCCATCCATCTCACCTCGCCTTGGATGCAAAAGGGGCTAGGATATCATCCTAACCCTTTTGCGATGCTTATATTCGGGTCGTCCCGAACGGGAGAACCTTACTTCTGGTGCTTTTGCTCGTGGAACTTCGTGAGCACGCCTGCTTTGGAAAGCAGGTTGCGGACGGTGTCGGAAGCTTGCGCTCCCGTTTGCAGCCACTTGAGGGCTTTTTCTTCGTCGATATTCACTTGAGCCGGTTGAGCAACCGGGTTATAAGTACCGATTTCTTCGATGAAACGGCCATCGCGCGGGGAACGGGAATCCGATACTACGACGCGGTAGAACGGAGCCTTGTGCGCACCGATGCGTTTCAGACGGATACGTACTGCCATTATACTTCACCTCCTTGAAAGAATCAGGGCCGTGCCCGCGGCGCTCAGCCGAACGGGAACTTGCCTTTCTTGCCGCCGCCTCCGCCGAACATGCCCTTCAGGCTGTTCATGTTGAGGCCGCCCTTGGGCATCTTCGGCCCTTTGCCGCCGGGACCGCCCATCATCGAGCTGAACTGCTTCATCATCTTGCGCATGTCGTCGAACTGCTTGACCAGACGGTTGACCTCTGCGACCGACGTGCCGCTGCCGGCCGCGATGCGCCTCCGGCGGCTGTGGTTGAGCAGCTCCGGCTTGCGCTTCTCCTCGGTCGTCATCGACTTCACGATCGCCTCGATCCGGCCGACCTGCTTGTCGTCGACCTTCATGTCCTTCAAGCCCTTCATCTTGTTCATGCCGGGCATCATCTCCAGGATCTGATCGAGCGGCCCCATGTTCCGGACCTGCTCCATCTGCTCCAGGAAATCCTCGAACGTGAACTCAGCGTTGCGCATCTTGCGCTCCATCTCGGCCGCTTTGTCGGCGTCGATGCCGGCCTGCGCCTTTTCGATGAGCGACAGCATGTCGCCCATGCCGAGAATCCGCGATGCCATCCGCTCCGGATGGAACGGCTCGAGCGGCTCGATCTTCTCGCCGGTCGCGGCGAACTTGATCGGACAGCCGGTGACCGCCTTGACGGACAGCGCCGCGCCGCCGCGCGTATCGCCGTCGAGCTTGGTGAGCACGACGCCGGTCAGCGCCAGCTGGTCGTGGAAGCTCTGGGCGACGTTGACCGCTTCCTGGCCGGTCATCGCATCGACGACGAGCAGCACCTCGTCCGGCCGCGTCACTTCATGGATCTGCTTGAGCTCCTCCATGAGCGCCTCGTCGATATGCAGCCGTCCGGCCGTATCGATGATGACGTAGTCGAGGCCGTTGTCCTTGGCATGCTGCACGCCTTGGCGGGCGATCTCGACCGGCGACGTCTGGTCGCCCAGCGTGAATACCGGCACGTCGATGCCGCTGCCGACGACCTGCAGCTGCTTGATCGCGGCAGGACGATAGATGTCGCCCGCGACGAGCAGCGGCTTGTGGCTCGACTTCTTGAGCATGAGGGCGAGCTTGCCCGACGTCGTCGTCTTGCCCGCGCCTTGCAGGCCGGCCATCATGATGACGGTCGGAGGCTTGCCGGCCTTGGCCAGCTTGCTCTGCGTCCCGCCCATCAGCTCCGTCAGCTCTTTGTTGACGATGTCGATGATGACCATGCCCGGCGTGAAGCTCTTCTGCAGCTCCTGGCCGAGCGCCTTTTCCTTGACCTTGGCGATGAACTCCTTGACGACCTTGAAGTTGACGTCCGCTTCGAGCAGGGCCAGCCTGACCTCGCGCATGGCGTCGTTCAGATCGTCCTCGGTCACCTTGCCTTTGCCGCGCAGCTTGCCGAACACGTTCTGCAGCCGGCTCGACAATCCTTCAAATGCCATATGCCGCCACCTCCCGTCCTCATGTCTATCGCTTGTCTATGTCCAGCAGCGTCTCCCGCAGCTCCCGCCCCAGAGAGCGGATGCGCTCCCCGGGTCCGGACGGATCGTCCAGGCCGGACGCTGCGGCGTCCAGCTCATCCAGAAGGCGTCCCGCGGACGCCAGCCGGGCGAGCAGGCCGAGCTTGCTCTCGTAATCCTCCAGCAGCAGGCCGCCGCGCTTCACATGCTCGTACACGGCCTGCCGGCTGACGCCGAGCTCCGCCGCGATCTCTCCGAGCGAAAAGTCCTCCCGAAAGTAAAACGTCAGGATCTCGACCTGCTTGTCCGTGAGCAGCGCTCCGTACAGGTCGAACAGCAGGTTGATCCGCGTCGTCTTCTCCAGCGCGTCGCGGCTTTCCGTCGCCATCCGAGCAGCTCCTTCATCCGAGGCTTTTCTTCGCGAGACCTATCATAACCCAGGGGCGCGGCAGGTGTCAAGGGATGAACCTTGTCACCTGGACGAATCGGATCCGTCCTGCGCATCCTGATCGCGGATCAAGCCGGCGAACAGAGCATGCACGAACTGCTCGCTGTCGAACTGCTGCAGATCTTCCATCTTCTCGCCGAGGCCGACGAACTTGACCGGCAGGCTCAGCTCGTGGCGGATCGCGATGACGATGCCGCCCTTGGCCGTGCTGTCGAGCTTCGTCAGCACGAGCCCGGTCACGCCGCTCTTCTCGCCGAACAGCTTCGCCTGGCTGAGCGCGTTCTGGCCGGTATTGGCGTCGAGCACGAGCAGCACCTCATGCGGCGCGCCCGGAATCTCCCGCTGGATGACGCGGAAGATCTTGTTCAGCTCCTCCATCAGATTGTTCTTGTTCTGCAGCCGGCCCGCCGTATCGCACAGCAGCACGTCGACCTTGCGCTGCTTGGCCGCCTGCACCGCGTCGAACATGACGGCCGCCGGATCGGAGCCGGACTGCTGGCGGATGACGTCGACGCCGACGCGCTGCCCCCATACCTCGAGCTGCTCGATCGCGCCTGCGCGGAACGTATCCCCCGCCGCCATCAGCACCGTCTTGCCCTCGCTCTTGAAGCGGTGGGCCAGCTTGCCGATCGTCGTCGTCTTGCCGACGCCGTTGACGCCGACGAACAGGATGACCGTGATGCCCTCCTCCGCCATGCGCAGTCCGTTGTCCTGATCGCCGCCGAGCAGCCCGACGAGCTTCTCCGACAGCACCGGCTGCAGCTGCCCTGCGTCCTCGATCTTCCGCTTCTTCACCTCGGCGCGCAGGTCGTCGATCAGGTCCATGACCGTATTGACGCCGACATCGGCGCTGATGAGGATCTCCTCGAGCTCCTCATAGAACTCCTCGTCGATCTTCTTGCGCCGCGTGATCAGCTCCTCGACGCGCTCGACGAGCGCGGTGCGCGTCTTGGCGAGTCCTTCCTTGAAGACGTTCGTCACCGATTCCGTCTTGCTCGCGATGCTTTCCTTCAGCTTTTTGAAAAAGCCCATGGCTATCCCTCCGAAGCTAGCTTATCCCTTCATTCCTCTATCAAGCCGACGCCGACTCGCCGCCGAACTCGTCCTCGAGGCGGACGGAGACGAGCTTGGACACGCCGCCTTCCTCCATCGTGACGCCGTACAGCACGTCGGCTTCTTCCATCGTTCCTTTGCGGTGAGTGACGACGATGAACTGCGTCAGCTCCGAAAACTCGCGCAAATACTGTGCGAAGCGGGAGACGTTGGCCTCGTCGAGCGCCGCCTCGACCTCGTCGAGCACGCAGAACGGCACCGGCTTGACCTGCAGGATCGCGAACAGCAGCGCGATCGCCGTCAGCGCCCGCTCGCCGCCCGAGAGCAGCTGCAGGTTCTGCAGCTTCTTGCCCGGCGGCTGGGCGAGGATGTCGATGCCCGTATCGAGGATCCGCTCGGGATCGGCCAGCGTCAGATCGGCGCGGCCGCCGCCGAACAGCTTGGCGAAGACGACGACAAAATGCCTGCGGATCTCCTCGAACGTCTGCCGGAAGCGCTTCGACATCTCGTCCTCCATCTCGCGGATGACCTCGTACAGCGTCGCCTTGGCCTCCATCAGATCCTGGCGCTGGCTGTCGAGGAACTCGAAGCGCTCGCGCACCCGCTGATACTCCTCGATCGCGCCGAGATTGACCTCGCCGAGGCCGGCGACGCGGCGCTTCAGCTCGCGCACCGCGCCTTGCGCCTCGGCGGGATCGCCTTCGAGCGCGTAGCGGGCTTTGGCCAGCTCGTAGCTGAGTCCGTATTCCTCGCTCAGCTTGCGCAGCAGGTTGTCGAGCTCGACGTCGAGCCGGTTTACGGCGATCTCCGTCTGCCGTAGCTGCTCCTCCACCCGCTTCAGGCCGCTGCGCTGCTCGCGCGTCTCGCTTTCCATCTGCTCGAGCTCGCGGCTCTTGTCCGCGCGCGCGGAGCGGGCGAGCTCGGTCTGCTCGGCCGTCTCCTGCTTGCGCAGGCGCAGCCGGTTGAGCTCCTCGATCTGCGCGACCGACGCCGCCTCCAGCTCCTCCTGCTCGGCGCTGCGCTGCCGCTGCTGCGCCTCCAGCGACGCCGCCTCGGTACGGGCGCGGGCGCTCTCCGAGCGGAGTCGCGACAGCGTATCCTGCAGCGCGAGCCGCTCCTGGTCCGCCTTGGCGACGTGGATCTTAAGGTCGGTGAGCTGCACCTGCAGCTCCTCCTTCTCCGACTCGCTCGCCTTGCGCCGCTCCTCGGCGATGCGGATCGCCTCCTGCAGCCCGGCCTCGCGGATGCCGAGCTCGTCCAGGCGCTCGGCCGCATCGGCGGCCGCCTGGACGAGCTGCCGCTCCTCCTCCTCGAAGCCCGAGCGGTCAGCGGAGAATACCGCTCCCTGCTCCTGCAGTCCGGCCAGCTCGCTCTCCGCATGCTGCAGCTCGGCCCGCTGCTGCTGCTCCTGCAGCTTCAGCCGCTCCGCCTGCTCGCGCAGCTCGTCGCGGTTCTGCGCGGCGATGGAGCCTTCCTTGCGCAGATCGTCCAGCTCCGCCCGCACGCGGGCGAGCTGCCGCTGCAGCTCGGCCGACTCCTCGTCGAGCTGCTCGATCTGCCGCTGGCGGCCGAGCAGGCTGGCGCCTTTTTTCTGCAGGCTGCCCCCGGTCATCGAGCCGCCGGCGTTGACGACATCGCCTTCCAGCGTCACGACGCGGAAGCGATAGCCGCAGCGGGCGGCGATCCGGTTGGCCGCCTCCAGGTTCTCGGCGAGCAGCACGTTGCCGAGCAGATTGCCGACGATCGCCTGGTAGCGCGGCTCGCTGGTCACGAGCTCCGCGGCGATGCCGACGTAGCCCTCCATCGCGGCGACCTGCCGCTTCTCCTGCTCCGGGACGCTGCGGCTCTTGATAACGTCGAGCGGCAGGAACGTCGCCCGTCCGAGCTGCCGCTGCTTGAGGAAGGAGATCGCCGCGCGCGCGGAGCGCTCGTCCTCCATGACGACATGCTGCATCGCTCCGCCGAGCGCCGTCTCGACGGCGACCTCGATGCGCTGCGGCACCCGCACGAGCTCCGCGACCGCGCCGTGCACGCCGGACAAGCCGCCGGAGCTGCGGCGCGCCGCCTTGAGCACCTCGCGCACGCCGTGCATGAAGCCGTCCAGCGCGTCCTGCATCTCCTTCATCGTATCGCGCCGGGAGACGAGCGCCTCCTTGCGCTGCTCCCAAGTCCGCAGGGCGGCCGAAGCCTCCTCCTGCCGCTTCTGCAGCTGCTGCGTCCTTTGCGACTCTTCTATGTACTTGCTGCGGATCCGCTCCAGCTCCGCCGACGAGGCGGCGAGCGCCTCGATCAGCTCCGAGCGGCGAGTCTGCAGGCGGCCGGACTGCTCCTGCCACTTGCCCTCCTCGCCGCCGAGCCGCTCCTTGCGCCGCTGCAGCGCCTCGCGCTGCTGCTCCGCGTAGCGGATCTCGTTGCGCAGCTGCGCCATCGTGCCGAGCACCTCGAGCAGCTCGCCTTTGAGCGATTCGCCGGCCTCCAAGGACGTGCCGCCGGCGACGCCGCGCAGCCGGTTCTCCTCGCTGCCCATGCGGCTGCGCAGGTCGATCAGCTCCGCCTCGAGCGCGCCGGCCTTCGCCCGCGCCTGCTCCTCCTCCGCGGCGAGCTCCGCCTGGCGCGCGGCAGCCGTCTCCAGCGCCTGCGCCAGCTGCTCGCGGCTGTCCGCGAGGTAGCGGCGGCGCTCCTTGAGCACCTCGCCCTGGCCTTCGCATTTTTCGAACTCCTCGCTGTAGGCGAGCATCTGCCCGTGCAGCTCCTCGAGCCGCTCCTCAAGCCGGCGCAGCTGCAGCCGGTCCTGCTCGAGCGACGCGTCGTGGCGGCTGACGACCGCCGACAGCTCCAGCTCCTCCTTCTTCAGCCCTTCCATGCGCGCATTGTTCTCGTTCCAGCTTTTGTGCACGCCCTCGATCTGATGCACGTAGAGCGCGATCTCGCGGTGCTTGAGCTCCTCCTTGATCGACTTGTACAGCAAGGCGCGCTCGGACTGCTCGCGCAGCGGCTCGACCTGGTCCTCGAGCTCGGAGACGAGGTCATGGATGCGGAGCAGATTGCCCTCGGCGTCGTCGAGCTTGCGCTGCGCCTCGCGCTTGCGCGACTTGTACTTGACGATGCCGGACGCTTCCTCGAAAATGCCGCGGCGGTCCTCCGAGCGCGTGCTCAGAATCTCCTCGATCCGACCTTGGCCGATGATGGAGTACGCCTCCTTGCCGATGCCGGTATCCATGAACAGCTCGGTGATGTCCTTGAGCCGGCACGGCTGGCGGTTGATCATGTATTCGCTGTCGCCGCTGCGATGGACCCGCCGCGTCACCGTCACCTCGTGATGCTCGACGGACAGCGCGCCGTCGGAGTTGTCCAGCGTAAGCGAGACTTCCCCGAAGTTGACGGCCTTGCGCGCGTCGCTGCCGGCGAAGATGATGTCCTCCATCTTGCCGCCGCGCAGGCTTTTGGCGCTCTGCTCGCCGAGCACCCAGCGGATGCCGTCGGATATGTTGCTTTTGCCGCTGCCGTTCGGGCCGACGACGGCGGTGATGCCCCTTACGAACTCCATCTCGGTCTTGTCGGCGAACGACTTGAAGCCGGACAGCTCAATGCGTTTCAACAACATCGGTCGATGTCACCTCTTGCGGCTATTGTACCATACGGACAAAAGCCCCGGCACCTGAAGCGGTTCAGGCTGCCGGGGCTTTCGGCCATGCGGTCCGGGCGACAGGCGCCCGTCCTTCCTACACTTCCTCGCGCGTCTTTTCCCAAGCTTCCTCGGCGGCGCGCTGCTCGGCTTCTTTTTTGGTGCGGCCGGAGCCTACGCCGAGCACTTGCTCCCCGACGAGCACCTCCACGACGAACTCGCGGTCATGAGCCGGCCCGCGCTCTTCAGCGACGCGGTATTCCACCGTGCCGAGCGCCAGGTTCTGCGCCCGTTCCTGGAGCTTGGACTTGTAGTCCTTGCCGGACAAGCCCGGCGTGTCCTCCAGCTTGGGGAACATCTCCTGCCGCAGGAAGGCGCGGACCGAATCGACGCCCGCATCGAGATAAAGGGCTCCGATGAACGCCTCGAACAGATCGGCGAGCAACGCCGGGCGCTGGCGCCCGCCGAGCTGCTCCTCTCCTTTGCCCAAGCGGACGTAGGAGCCGAAGTCGAGCAGCTCCGCGAAGCGGGCGAGCGAGGGCTCGCAGACGATGGCGGCCCGCATGCGGGTCAGCTCGCCTTCCGGCCGATCGGGATGCGTGGCGAACAGATGCTCCGAGACGAGCAGCTGGAGCACCGCGTCGCCGAGGAATTCGAGCCGCTCGTTGTCCTCCGAGACGCTGCTGCGATGCTCGTTGACGTACGAGGTGTGCGTGAAGGCGAGCCTCAGCAGCTGCGGCTTGCGGAACGTGAGGCCAAGCTGCCGCTGAAGCTCCTGAATCCGATCACGCTTCATGCTTCTTCATGATGATTGTGGCGTTATGGCCGCCGAAGCCGAACGAGTTCGACAGCGCCACCCGCACGTCCGCCTTGCGGGGCTCGTTCGGCACGTAATCGAGATCCAGCTCCGGATCCTGGTTGTCGAGATTGATCGTCGGCGCGATGACGCCGTTTTCGAGCGTCATCGCCAGGATGACGGCTTCGACTCCGCCGGCCGCGCCGAGCAGATGGCCCGTCATCGACTTGGTCGAGCTGACCGCCAGCTTGTACGCATGGTCGCCGAACGTGTTCTTGATCGCCGTCGTCTCCGACTTGTCGCCGACCGGAGTCGACGTGCCGTGCGCGTTGATATAGTCCACCGCCTCCGGCTCGATGCCGGCGTCGCGGATCGCCATGCGCATGCAGCGCGTCGCTCCGTCCGGGTCCGGCTCCGTCATGTGGTGGGCGTCGCCGCTCATGCCGTAGCCGATCACCTCGGCATAGATATGGGCGCCGCGCGCCTGCGCATGCTCGAGCGACTCGAGAATGAGCACGCCGGCTCCCTCGCCCATGACGAAGCCGTCGCGGTCGACGTCGAACGGACGGCTCGCCTTATGCGGCTCGTCGTTGCGCACGCTCATCGCGCGCATGCTGCAGAAGCCGGCCATCGCCATCGGGCGGATCGTCGACTCGGCGCCGCCGCAGATCATGACGTCGGCGTCGCCGCGCTGGATCATCTTGAACGAGTCGCCGATCGTATGCGTGCCGGTCGCGCAGGCCGTCACGACGGTCGTGTTCGGGCCTTTCGCGCCGGTCGCCATCGACACCTGGCCGGAGGCCATGTTGGCGATCATCATCGGGATGAAGAACGGGCTGACGCGCTTCGGCCCCTTTTCGAGAAGGACGCTGTGCTGGTCCTCCCAGGTGCCGAGGCCGCCGATGCCGGAGCCGACCATGACGCCGGTGCGCTCCGCGTCGGAGTTCTCGCCGATGCGCAGGCCCGCGTCCTCGACCGCCTTCAGGCTGGCGACGACGGCCAACTGCACGAAGCGGTCCATGCGGCGGGCTTCCTTTTTGTCCAGGCCGTAGGCCTCGGGCTCGAAGCCCTTGATCTCGGCCGCGATGCGGGTCGTATACTCGCTCGCGTCGAACGACTCGATGGTCGAGACGCCCGATCTGCCCTCGAGCAGGCTGCCCCAGAACTGGTCCTTGCTGTCGCCCAGGCTTGTCAGCACGCCCAGGCCGGTTACTACGACTCTATTTGTCATTGGTAAAAGGTTCACCTCGGGAAACGGCAGGTTGGACGGCCGGATGCCGGACCGTCTTGAAGCGTCTTGTCATGCGGTGTATGGAATTCCCCGCCTGCTGGAGGCAGGAAAAGATCTTCGTGGTCAGTTCGGATGCGCAGCGCGCATGCGGATGAAGCGGAATGAATCCGGCGGGATGGGACATGCGGAAAACCGCCTGGCGTAAGAGAGAAGTCCCGTCGTGAAACGGGACTCTGCTTGGACAATTACGTATGAGATTGTATGTAATTGACTACTTCTCCCACCGTTGTAATCTTCTCTGCATCTTCATCAGAGATCTCCAGGTCGAATTCATCCTCAAGCTCCATGACCAGCTCGACTACATCTAGCGAGTCAGCGCCGAGGTCATCCTTGAAGGAAGCTTCGAGGGTCACTTCCGCTTCGTCAACGCCAAGGCGATCGACTACGATGCGTTTGACGCGATCCACTACTTCGGACATCCGGTTCACCTCCTCCATCGTATTATACGAGAATCCTATTCAAAATGCCATACGCAAACGGTTCCTCGGAGACGGAACGAAAGCAGGCGGCCGCTATAGGATGGCCGCGCCGCGTCCATTACATGTACATGCCGCCGTCCACATGCACCGTCTGTCCGGTCATGTAGGCGGCCGCATCGGACGCCAGGAAGCGCACCGCGGCGGCGATGTCCTCCGGCCGGCCGAGACGGGCGAGCGGAATGCCGCCGAGCATCGACTCGCGGGCCTCCGCAGGCAGCTTGTCCGTCATGTCCGTCTCGATGAAGCCGGGCGCGACGCAGTTGACGGTGATGCCGCGCGAGCTGAGCTCCCGCGCCGACGACTTGGTGAGGCCGATGACGCCGGCCTTGGCCGCGACATAGTTGGCCTGGCCCGGATTGCCGAGCGCGCCGACGACCGAGGAGATATTGATGATGCGGCCGGAGCGCTGCTTCATCATCGGACGGCTGACGGCCTTGATGCCGTTGAACACGCCCTTCAGGTTCGTCTCGATGACCTGGTCGAACTCCTCTTCCTTCATCCGCATGATCAGATTGTCGCGCGTGATGCCGGCGTTGTTGACGAGGATGTCGATCCTGCCCCAGGCGTCGAGCACGCTTTTGACGAGGCCGTCGAAATCGGCGGCCTTGCCGACGTCGCCCTTGAGCACGAGCGCCTTGCGGCCGAGCGCTTCTACCGCTGCCGCCGTCTCGGCGGCAGCGGCCTCGCTGCCGGCGTAGTTCACCGCCACGTCGGCGCCCGCCTCGGCGAGCGCGACGGCGATCGCGCGGCCGATGCCGCGCGAGGCGCCCGTCACGAGAGCCGTCTTGCCCGTCAGATCTGCAAACATATCCGGTTCCTCCCTATGCTTCGTTGTTCAGCTCGGCGGCTGCCGCCTGCAGCGACTCCACGCTGTTGACGGACAGCACGCGCACGCCGCGGTCCGTCTTTTTGATGAGGCCGGCGAGGACGGAGCCCGAGCCGAGCTCCACGAACGTATCGACGCCTTCGTCGATCAGGCGGCGCACCGTGTCCTCCCACAGCACCGGCGAGTACACCTGCTCCACGAGCAGGCGGCGGATCTCCTCCGCGGCCGTCGCCGGAGCCGCCGTCACGTTGGCGACGACCGGCACCGACGCGTCCCGGATCGCGACCTCGCTCAGCACGGCGGCCAGCTTGTCCGCCGCCGGCTTCATGAGCGAGGAGTGGAACGGCCCGCTCACCTCGAGCGGAATCGCGCGCTTCGCGCCCGCTTCCTTGATGCGCTCGCCCGCCCGGGCGACGCCCTCGGCGCTGCCGGAGATGACGATCTGCCCCGGGCAGTTGACGTTGGCCAGCTCGACGGGATGGCCCTCGGCAGCGATCGAGGCGCAAAGCGCGGCAAGCGCCTCGCGCTCGGCGCCGAGCACGGCGCTCATCGCGCCTTGCCCGCCCGGCACCGCCTGCTCCATGAACTCGCCGCGGCGGCGCACCGTGCGCACGGCGTCGGCGAAGCCGAGCGCTCCCGCCGCCGTCAGCGCGCTGTACTCGCCGAGGCTGTGGCCTGCGACGTAATCCGGCTTGATGCCCGTCTCGCGGAACGCCTCGAGGAAGGCCGCGCTCACCGTCAGCAGCGCCGGCTGCGTGTTGGCCGTCTGCTTGAGCGCTTCATCCGGACCTTGGAAGATCAGCTCGCTCAGCGCGAAGCCGAGCGCGGCGTCCGCCTCCTCGAATACGGCGCGCGCCGCCGGGCTGGCGTCGTACAGGTCCTTGCCCATGCCGACCGCCTGGGCGCCCTGGCCCGGAAATACAAATGCGATTTTGCCCATGCTGAAAGCCGCCTTTCGTAGCTTGTCGGTTGTTGCCGCCCGAGGCGGCGGCGTCCTCCCGTTCGGAGGACGCCGAGTCCTGTCACCAGACGAGGACGGATGCCCCCCAGGTGAGGCCGCCGCCGAAGCCGACGAGCAGCAGCTTGTCGCCTTCGCTCACCTTGCCCTGCTCGACGGCTTCGGCGAGCGCCAGCGGGATCGAGGCGGCCGATACGTTGCCGTAGCGGTCGAGATTGACCATCGCCTTGTCCTCCGGCAGCTCCAGCCGGTTCAGAGCGGACTGGATGATGCGGATGTTCGCCTGATGCGGGATGAGCAGGTCGATGTCGCCTTTGCCGAAGCCGGCCTTGGACAGCGCCTGCTCCGCCGAGGCGCCCATGACGCGCACCGCGAACTTGAACACGTCGTTGCCGGCCATCTTGAGGTAATGCTGCTTGGCCTCGACGCTGTCCGCCGTCGACGGCAGGCGCGAGCCGCCGCCCGGAATCTTGAGCAGCTGGCCGCCGCTGCCGTCGGAGCCGAGCTCGAACGACCGGAAGCCCCGTCCCTCCGGCACCTCGCCGAGCACGACCGCGCCCGCGCCGTCGCCGAACAGGATGCAGGTGTTGCGATCCGTGTAGTCGGTGATGCGCGAGAGGCATTCCGCGCCGACGAGCAGCACATGCTTGTACAGGCCTGCCTGGATCATGCTCGACGCCGTCGCCAGGCCGTAAATGAAGCCCGAGCAAGCCGCCGACAGGTCGAATGCCGCGGCGCGGGAGGCGCCGAGCCGATCCTGCAGCAGGCTCGCCGTGGACGGGAAGAACATATCGGGCGTGATCGTCGCGACGATGATCAGATCGAGCTGCTCGGCCGTGATGCCGGCGCTCTCGAGCGCCTTCAAGCTCGCCTCGAAGGCGAGGTCGGACGTCGCCTGCCCTTCGGCGGCGATGCGCCGCTCGCGGATGCCGGTGCGGGTGACGATCCATTCGTCGTTCGTCTCGACCATCCGCTCCAGGTCTTGGTTCGTAAGAACCTTCTCGGGGACGTACTTGCCGGTGCCGATGATGCCGACCGATATGGACTTCATGACAGGACCTCTTTTCCTTTTATCTCTGCGGCCACCGTCGGGATGAGCCGGGCCTGCAGCGCGATCCGCGCCTGGCGGACGGCGTTTTTGACCGACTCGGCATCCGAGGAGCCGTGGCATTTGACGACGAGTCCGTTCAGCCCGAGCAGCGGCGCTCCGCCGTACTGGGCGTAGTCCATCTTGCTCTTCAGCCCTTTGAGCCCGGGCATGAGCACGGCGGCGGCCAGCTTCGTCAGCAGGCTGCTCGTGAAGGCGGACTTCAGCTCCTTCATGATCGCTCCGGCCGTGCCCTCCATCGTCTTGAGCAAAATGTTGCCGGCGAAGCCGTCGCATACGAGCACGTCGCAATTGCGCTGCATGACGTCGCGCGACTCGACGTTGCCGACAAATTCAATGGGAGCCTTCTCCAGCAGCTCGAACGCCGCCTTCGTCAGCTCGCTGCCTTTGCCCGGCTCGGTGCCGACGTTGAGCAGGCCGACGCGCGGACGCGCGATGCCGTGCACCTTCTCGCGGTAGATGCTGCCCATGACCGCGTACTGCGCGAGATGCTCCGGCTTGGCGTCCATGTTGGCGCCAAGGTCGAGCGCCAGCACGCCGACGTTGTCGAGCGTCGGCAGCACCGGCGCGAGCGCCGGACGCTCGATGCCGTCCATGCGGCCGACGACGAGCAGGCCGGCCGTCATGAGCGCGCCGGTATTGCCTGCGGACAGCATCGCGTCCGCCGCGCCTTCGCGGACGAGCCGTCCGGCTACGACCATCGAGGCGTCCTTCTTGCGGCGCACGGCGCGCACCGGCTCGTCGTCCGCCTCGATCCTCTCGCTGGCGGGATGGATCGTCAGATTGGACGGCGGAGCGCCGTCCAGATGCGCTTCGATCGCCTCGGGGGCGCCGACCAGCACGAGCTGCGTGTCGGGCCATTCGCGGGCCGCCGCCAGCGCCCCCTTGACGATCTCCGCAGGCGCGCGGTCTCCGCCCATCGCGTCAATCGCGATCTTCAATGCTCGTCTCCTCCTTCTATGCTTGCCGCTTCGCCGCCGGAACGGTGGATCATGAACTGGCCTTCGAACACCAGCTCGTCCCCGACGTAGGAAAACACCTCAACCTTGGCCTTGCTGCGCTGCCCGGCCCGGCGCACGTACGCCTTGGCGATGCACTTCTCTCCGAGGCGGACCGGCCGCAGGAAGCGGATGTCCGCCGTCGCGGTCAGCGCGACCTCGTCGTTGATGACGGCGACGGCAAGCGAGTTCGCCTGCGCGAACAGATGATGTCCCCGCGCGATGCCGCTGCGGGAGAAGGCATGCTCCTCCCCGATCTCGAAAATCGAGATGCCGCTGCGGTCAAGCTGCAGATCGACGATCTCGCCGATCACCTCGTCGGCCTGCAGCGAGCGGATCGGATCGTACGAGCGCTCCGCCATCAGCTTGAGCCGCTCGCGAAGCTCGGGTATGCCGAGCTCCATCCGATCCAGGCGGACCGTCTGGATGCTTACTTTGAGCAGGCGGGTCAGCTCGCGGTCCGTCATGAAGGGATTGTCCTCCATATGCTTCAGTAGCTGCTGATGCCGCTGCTTTTTCGGAAGGCGTTCGATGACCTGCACCACCTTTAACCTTAACCTATGCACGATTCCGAAGTTTAACACCTGGTACCAATTCAGTATAGTAGAATTGCCCCCGGCCCGCAAACCCAAAAAAAACGCCCGCCGGAATGGCGGGCGCTTCGGTTCCCCCGAAGGGACGGAAGAGGACTATTGGGAAATAACCTCTTTGGTTTTGTAGTATCCGCAAACTTTGCAAACATGGTGAGCCAGCTTGAGCTCTCCGCACTGCTCGCACTTCACCATGCCCGGCACAGTCAGCTTGAAGTGCGTGCGGCGTTTGTCGCGGCGGGTCTTGGACGTTCTGCGTTGTGGTACTGCCATTGTCTAACACCTCCTTCAAAGATCGGCGTTGCCTCAATCATGAGCCGCTTCTACTCCAGCAGCTTTTTAAGCGCCTCGAACCGGGGATCGATGACATCCCTGGAACAGCCGCATGATTGCTCGTTCAGGTTGGTTCCGCAATTCGGGCAAAGCCCCTTGCAGTCGTCGCTGCAGAGCGGCGCCATCGGCAGGTAGATGAGCAGGGTGCCCTCCACGTAAGGCTGAAGGTCGACCTTGTCCTCTGCGACGAGGATGAGGTCCTCGTCCGCCTCCGGATCCTTCACCATCGAGGCGAGCGCGAAACGCTCCTCGATCGGAATGCTCAGATGCTCCTCCACCGGCTCCAGGCAGCGCGAGCAGACCATCGTCAGATCGGCGCGAAGCTCTCCGGCCACCTGCGCCGTGCCCTCGTAGGGCCGGACGTCAAGCTCCACGGACATAGGCTTGGCCGCAACGACGTCCTTGCGATCCTGCAGCAGCTCGGTTACATCCAGCTTCTCGCGGAAGCTGGGCTCCTGTCCTTTGGACACGACTTCCATGACACGAAATTCCATAAGATCACTCCAAACAAACAAAATTTATTATATCGAGCTTGGAAGCCTTTTGTCAACCAAATCTCCTTGTCATTCACCGCTTCGTTCCGCCCGTGCTATAGTAGGAATGAAAACGCTGACCGAAGCGAGGTGCAAGGATGCGGACCGTAGGCCTTATCGTCGAGTATAACCCGTTTCACCATGGCCATGCCTATCATCTTCAAAAATCGAAGGAAGCCGCCGGCGCCGAAGCGTCCGTCGCCGTCATGAGCGGCAGCTTCCTGCAGCGCGGCGAGCCCGCGCTCATGGACAAGTGGGCCCGGACCCGCACCGCCCTCGAAGGCGGCATCGACCTCGTGCTCGAGCTTCCGCTCGCCTATGCCGTGCAGCCGGCCGAATGGTTCGCCTACGGCGCCGTCTGGACGCTCGAGGCGACAGGCGTCGTCGACGCGTTCTGCTTCGGCAGCGAGACCGGCGAGCTGGCGCCGCTGCGCGCTGCCGCCCGCTTGCTCGCGGAGGAGCCGGAATCGTTTCGCGCGGCGCTGGCGTCCGGCCTGGAGCGAGGGCTCCCGTATCCGTCCGCGTACTCCGCCGCGGCCGCCGAACTGCTGCGCCGGGACGGCGGCGCGGAGTTCCCGCCGCTCGCGGCGGAGCAGCTCGCGCAGCCGAACATGACGCTCGGCCTGCATTATCTGCTTGCGCTCGAGCGGCTCGGCGGCCGCATGGAGCCGCTTACGATCCGCCGCGAAGGGGCCGGCTACCATGACGAGGCCGGCAGCGGCTCGATCGCCAGCGCGACCGCGATCCGCCGCATGCTGGAGCAGGGCGGCGGCGCGGCCGGCATCGCGCGCTACGTGCCGGCGTCCACGCTGCGCGTCGTGGAGGAGCAGCTCGCCGCCGGCGAGGCGCCGCGCCGCTGGGACGACTACTTTCCGCAGCTGCTGCACCGGCTGCTCGTCGAGCCGCCCGCCTCGCTCGCAGGCACGCTCGGCTTCGGCGAAGGACTGGAGCGGCGGATCGCCGCCCAGCTCGCGGCGCTGCCGGAGCTCGGCTTCGAGCCGCTGCTCGCCGCCGTCAAGACGAAGCGCTATACGCGCACGCGGCTGCAGCGCGCGCTGCTCGGCGTGCTGCTGAACCTGCGCGCCGCGGAGCTTGGCCGCGAGCGCCTGGCGGCCGGCCCCGGCTACATCCGCGTGCTCGGCTTCACGCCGCGCGGCCAGCAGCTGCTCGCGCGCATGCGGCGCGAGGCGTCGGCGCCTGTGCTGACCAGCGCCGCGCGGGCGGACGGGCTGCCGCTGCTGGAGCTGGACGTCCGCGGCACGGCGGTGCATGCCGCAGGCGGCGGCAGCCGCGATCCGAGGCGGCTGCTGCGCGACTATTACGAGCCGCCGATCCGCCTGTAGCCGCTGGCGCTCGAAGATCCGCAGCCGATCCGCCCGTAGCCGCTGGCGCTCGAAGATCCGCAGCCGATCCGCCTGCAGCCGCTGGCGCTCGAAGATTCGCCGCGGCTGCAGCAGGGCGACCGCCTCGGCGAGCGTGTCCGCGCCGACGACGCGCATCCGCCCGCCGGCGCGCCGCGCCGCTTTTTCCGCCTCGCCCGCCTCCGACTTCGGCGCGACGAACAGGCCGGCTCCCGCATCCACGGCCGCCTGGGCCTTGCGGGCGACGCCGCCGACCGCTCCGATGCGGCCGGCGGCGTCGATCGTGCCGGTGCCCGCGATGCGGCGGCCGCCGAGCAGCTCCGCATCGGGCGTCAGCCGATCGTACAGCGACAGCGCCGCCATCAGCCCGGCGGACGGTCCGCCCGCTGCGGCCGCGCCGAGCCATAGCGGCTCCCGGCCTCCGTCCGCGAGCCGCAGGCCGGACGGCTGGGAGCCGGCTTTTTCCGCCTCTCGCTCCGACGTCCCGGCCTCACCCTCCGCCTCGACCACCTCCCGCTTCGCCTCGTCGGCCGCCGCTCTCGCCGCCAAGAGCAGCGCTTGCCGCATCGCTTCTTCCATCCGTATCCGGTAAGCCTCCTCCGACGCCCCGCCGAGCACCGAACGCACGCTCAGCGCGTCTCCGCGCCCCGTCAGCTCGGCGTACGCCGCCTCCAGCAAGCTCGCCCGCTCCAGCTTGACCGCCGTATACAGCCACGCCGGACCCGTCGCGGCGGCAGCCGCTTCGGCCTCGCGCCCCTCCATGGCCGCTCCGAACTGGATCAGCGGCGCGGCATTCCGCGCGAATCCAGCCGTCTGCACGTAATACGGCCGCGGCAGCGCCGCCGCTGCGACGAATCCCGCCAGCGCCAGCGCGGGCAGCCAGCGGCGGATCGACGCCCGCGGCGCAAGGCCCGTCCTTTTTTCCCGCATGCCTCCCCCTCCTCCGCTCTCCCCGTTCTTCTAAGCCCGTCCGCCGATGCGTATACATACAGGAGCCTGCCCGTCCCAGATCGAAGGAGGACCGATCCATGCTCCGTACCCTCTTGACCGCCTGCGCCGCCATCCTCGTCGTCGCCGCCATCGTCGGCGGCACGTCCGAGGCGTTCCAGGCGTCGCTGTCCGGACTGTCGCTGTGGTGGAATTTCGTCTTCCCTGCCGTGCTTCCCTTTCTCGTGCTCGCCGAGCTCATGCTCGCCTTCGGCCTCGTCGACGGCCTCGGCGTGCTGCTGGCGCCGCTCATGCGGCAGCTCCGCCTGCCCGGCTCTGCCGGCTGGGCGCTCGTCCAAGGCTGGACGAGCGGCTATCCGGCCGGCTCGAGCGCGGCGGCGCGGCTCGTCCGCTCGCAACGCCTCACTCCCGCGCAAGGACAACGGCTGCTCGCGCTCGTCCATTCGCCCAACCCGCTGTTCGTCATCGTCGTGCTCGGCGCGGGCTTCCTCCATCAGCCGCTGTTCGGTCTGCTGCTGCTGCCGCTGCTCTGGGCCGGCTCGCTGCTCGCCGCCTGGACGATGAGCCGACTCGCGCCGCTCTCGGCCGCAGAGACGAAGACGACAAGCGCGGACGGCACGAACGCGTCGGCCGCAGCCGCCGAGCCCAGCGGCTTGACAGGCGCCGGATCGCGGGACGCGTCCGGCTCCGACCGCGAAGGGGAGCCGGCAGCGGAAGGCCCGCCCGCGCCAGTCGCGATGCGCCCGGCAGCGACCCGCGCCAGCCTCGCGTCCCGCGCCCTGCAAGCGGTCGAGGACGGCCGCGCGCGCGACGGCCGCAGCTTCGGCAAAGCGCTCGGCGACGGCGTGAACGGCGCCGTTCAGCAGCTCATGGCGGCCGGCGGACTGATCATCCTCGCCTCCGTGCTGCTGCGCCTGCTGCAGCCCCTGCTGCCTGCCGCCATCGCCGGCCCTGGACTGACCGCCGCCGCCGAGGCGCATCTGGGCGCGGCGGCGCTGGCCAGCTGGCATGCGCCGGAGCCCGCCTCGCTGCTGCAGGCGGCCGCGCTCGCCGCCGCGCTCGGCTGGGGCGGGCTGTGCGCCCTGCTGCAGGCGGGCGGAGCGGCGAGCGGCAGCGGCCTGCGCCTGCTGCCGCTCGCCGGCTCGCGCCTGCTCGCCGCCGCTTATTCCGGCGGGCTTGCGCTGCTGCTGTGGCGGCCGCTGTCGTCGCTGGCCGGCTCGGCCGCTCCCGCCTTTGCCGGCGCGGGCTGGGCGCCGCCCACGGGCTGGGCGGCCGGAGCCCAGCGGCTGCTCCAGGAGCCCGGCGCCTGGAGCGGCGTGCTGCGCGGAGCGCTGCTGCTGCAGCTGCCGCTCGCCGCAGCGCTCGTCTCGGCGCTGCTGCTGCTGTCGGCCGCTGCCGCGCTGGCTCTGCGCCTGCGGCGCTCCGCCCGCACCGAGGCGTGAGCGCCGGAACGGCCCGGGCGATGCGGCGACTCGACGACGTGGCGTCTCGTTCGTTCCGCCTGCCCGTTTTGACGCGCGCAAGCTTCCCCGGCACGAACAAAAACCGGCCTTACTCAGGCCGGTCCGGATATTTGAGCAGCAGCTCCCTTTCGACCGCCGGCGGCACCAGGTCCTTGACGCTGCCTTGGAACCGGGCGATTTCTTTGACCATGCTGGAGCTCAAGTAGGAATATTTCGGATTGGTCATCATGAAGATCGTCTCGATCTCCTCGTCGAGCCGATGGTTCATCGAGGCGAGCTGCAGCTCGTACTCGAAGTCCGTCACCGTGCGGATGCCGCGCACGATCGTGCTCGCGCCGCGCGAGCGCATGAACCGAACGGTCAGGTCGCGGAAGCTGTCGACCTCCACGTTGGGGATGTCCTTCGTAATTTCGACGAGCAGCCGCTTCCTTTCCTCCACGGAGAACAGCGGGTTTTTGCTCGTATTGTTGAGCACGGCGACGATGACCGTGTCGAACTGCCGGGCCGCCCGCTGGATGATGTCCAGGTGGCCGCAGGTGACCGGATCGAAGCTGCCCGGATAGACCGCGATGCGCCCCTTTCCCGCCGTGCCCGCAGCGGTCTCCGCCTCCGCGCCGGCCGTTCCTTCTAGATGCCTATCCTTCTTGTCCATCTGCAGCCTCCGTATTCCCGTCTTCGCGACGGCGGTACACCGTGACCGCCGTCTCGCCGTACTCCGCCCGCTTGCTCCGCTCCCATGCGCCGATCCGCTCCGGATAGGCGCGGGAAGCGTCATGCTCCACGACGATGACCGCATCGTCCGCCAGCAGCTCCCGCTCCTGGAGCTCGGCGATCAGCTCGTCCATATGCGTCAGCCGGTAGGGCGGATCGAGAAAAACGGCCGAAAACCGCTGTCCCCGCTTCTGCAGCGCCTTGACGGCACGTCCCGCTTCATTGGTATAGATCTCCGCCCGCGCGGCCATGCCGGCCGCCGCGACGTTCGCGCGCACGACCGCCACGCTCGCGCGGTCCATGTCGACGAACACCGCCTTGTCCATCCCCCGGCTCAGCGCCTCGATGCCGAGGCCTCCCGTGCCGGCGAACAGATCGAGCGCCCAGCCGCCGTCGAAGTAAGGACCGATCATGCTGAAGATCGCTTCCTTGACCTTGTCGGTCGTCGGCCTCGTATTCATGCCGGGCACAGCCTTGAGCGCGCGCCCTTTCGCTTCGCCCGCGATCACTCTCATCGTGGTCCGCTCCTCCTGTTGCTTGCGGCGAGTCGCCGCCAAAATGGCCTTCCTATCGTACCACAACCGCGGCGCGCGATGAAAGCGCTGGCCAAAGCCGCGGCGGGAGGCTCCGGGCCAGAGGTCCGCTCTGGCTGCGAAACGCTTGTCACCGGCCGCTTGCGGGCGGGCGACCGGCGGAATTTGTCCCTCCGTCCGCTTGATTTTCCCCTTACCGGCCCTCCTGGACCGCCGGATAATGGAAGGGAACTCATTTCCCTATCCGAAGGAGGAAAATCATTTGACCCCAACCCGGTTCAAGCTGCCGCGCCGCCTCGCGGCCGCCTGCCTGTCCCTCGCGCTCGCGGCCGGCCTGAGCGCCGCCGCCCTGTCCGCGCCAAAAGCCGCCGAGGCCGCTCCGGCCGGCGGCTACAAGATCGTCGGCTACTGGCACAATTTCGACAACGGCTCCGGGTTCATCCGGCTGCGCGACGTCTCGCCCGACTTCGACGTGGTGAACGTCAGCTTCGCCGAGCCCGTCGGCGGCAGCTCGACCGGCAACATCGGCTTCGCTCCCTACAATTATACGGAAGCGGATTTCAAGGCCGACGTCGCTTATTTGAAAAGCCAAGGCAAAAAGGTGCTCATCTCGATCGGCGGCGCGAACGGACAGGTGCAGCTCGCTTCGACAGCCGCCCGCGACGCGTTCGTCAGCAGCGTCTCCGGCATCATCGACAAGTACGGCTTCGATGGCCTCGATGTCGATTTCGAAGGCCATTCGCTCTACCTGAACGCCGGCGACTCCGACTTCAAGAACCCGACCACGCCGGTCATCGTCAACCTGATCAGCGCGCTCAAGACGATCGACGCCCGTTACGGCAGCGACAAGTTCGTGCTGACGATGGCTCCGGAGACGTTTTTCGTCCAGCTCGGCTATTCGTTCTACGGCGGCAGCTGCATCAGCTGCGACAGCCGCGCCGGCGCCTACCTGCCGGTCATCCACGCGACCCGCGACATCCTCGACTGGCTGCAGGTGCAGAACTACAACTCCGGCCCGATCACCGGCCTGGACGACCAGTATCATACGATGGGCAATGCCGACTTCCACGTCGCCATGGCCGACATGCTGCTGACCGGCTTCCCCGTGGCCAAAAACGCCGCCAGCTTCTTCCCGCCGCTGCGTCAGGAGCAGGTTCTGCTCGGCCTGCCGGCGAACGGCAACGCGGGCGGCGGCTTCACCTCCGTCGCGGAGGTGCAGAAGGCGCTCGACGCGCTCATCAAGGGCCAGCAGCTGAGCACGTACAAGACGCGCGGCAGCTCGACCGGCTATCCGAGCTTCGGCGGCCTCATGACCTGGTCGGTCAACTGGGATAAATTCAACGGCTTCGAATTTTCCAGGCAGCATCGCGCCTACCTGAACGCCATCGCGCCGAGCGCGCCGGACACGCAGCCGCCGACCGCTCCGGCGAACGTCGTCTCGACCGCCAAAACGGCTTCGAGCGTGTCGCTCTCCTGGGGCGCATCGACCGACAACCGCGGCGTAACGGGGTATGTCGTCTATTATGGCGGCAGCTCGCTGCAGACGTCCGGCACGTCGGCGACCGTCGCCGGCCTCACGGCCAATACCGCCTACACGTTCACGGTCAAGGCGAAGGACGCCGCCGGCAACCTGTCCGCCGCCAGCGTTCCGCTCTCCGTCACGACGAGCGCGCCTTCCGCCGATACGACGCCGCCGACCGCTCCGGGCTCGCTCGCCGCGACCGCCAAGACGGCTTCAAGCGTCACGCTCGGCTGGAGCGCTTCGACCGACAACGTCGGCGTTACGGGCTATGTCGTGACCTATGGATCGACGTCGGTGGAAACGGCTGCGACGAGGCTCGTCGTCACGGGCTTGTCGCCGTCGACCGCCTACACGTTTGCGGTCAAAGCCAAGGACGCCGCCGGCAACCTGTCCGCCGCCGCCTCGCTGACCGTGACGACGGACGCCGCTTCCGGCGCCCAGGCGTGGGCGGCCGGCGTCAGCTACAAGACCGGCGACCTCGTCACGTACGGCGGCAAGACGTACTCCTGCCGCCAGCCGCACACATCGCTGCAAGGCTGGGAGCCGCCGAACGTGCCGGCTCTGTGGCTGCTGAAGTAAGAGCTGAGCTGAACCGGACGACGCGGCGGAAACCGGCCCGGCCAGCGCGTGATGCGGGCTGACGCGGCAACGTAAGGATGCCGTCGCCGACGCGGGTTGCCGCTCAAATAGCCAATAAGGCGAAGCCGAGAGCATGCTCTCGGCTTCGCCTTTTTTTGAATTCAAGGCACTTTGAGTGCCCTGAATTCGAGATTGGTCTGGGTTTCGCTGGTTCAAGGCACTTTGGGTGCCCTGGATTCGAGATTGGTCTGGGTTTCGCTGGTTCAAGGCACTCTGAGTGCCTTGGATTCGAGATTGGTTTGGGTTTCGCTGGTTCAAGGCACTTTGAGTGCCTTGGATTCGAGATTGGTCTGGGTTTCGCTGGTTCAAGGCACTCTGAGTGCCTTGGATTCGAGATTGGTTTGGGTTTCGCTGGTTCAAGGCACTTTGAGTGCCTTGGATTCGAGATTGGTCTGGGTTTCGCTGGTTCAAGGCACTTTGAGTGCCCTGGATTCGAGATTGGTCTAGGTTTCGCTGGTTCAAGGCACTTTGAGTGCCCTGGATTCGAGATTGGTCTAGGTTTCGCTGGTTCAAGGCACTTTGAGTGCCCTGAATTCGAGATCGGACTCGTCTTCGATGATTCAAGGCACTCTGGGTGCCTTGGTTCGAGATTGGTCTAGGTTTCGCTGGTTCAAGGCACTTTGAGTGCCTTGAACTCGAGATTGGATTGGTTCTCGCTGATCCAAGGCACTTTGGGTGTCCTGAATTCGAGATTGGATTGGTTCTCGCTGGTTCAAGGCACTTTGGGTGCCCTGGATTCGAGATCGGGCTCGTCTTTGATGATTCAAGGCACTCTGAGTGCCTTGAACTCGAGATTGGATTGGTTCTCGCTGATCCAAGGCACTTTGGGTGTCCTGAATTCGAGATTGGATTGGTTCTCGCTGATCCAAGGCACTTTGGGTGTCCTGAATTCGAGATTGGATTGGTTCTCGCTGGTTCAAGGCACTTTGGGTGCCTTGGATTCGAGATTGGTTTGGGTTTCGATGATTCAAGGCACTTTGAGTGCCCTGGTTTCGAGATTGGTTTGGGTTTCGCTGTTTCAAGGCACTTTAAGTGCCCTGGATTCGAGATTGGTTTGGGTTTCGCTGGTTCAAGGCACTTTGGGTGCCCTGGATTCGAGATTGGTCTGGGTTTCGCTGGTTCAAGGCACTTTGGATGCCCTGGATCCGAGAGTAAGCTCGTCCTCGCTGATTCAAGGCACTTTGGGTGCCCTGAATTCGAGATCGGGCTCGTCCTCGCTGGTTCAAGGCACTTTGAGTGCCTTGGATTCGAGATTGGGCTCGTCTCGCCCGCCTTTGCTGCCCGCGCGCGGCGTTCAAGTCGCCCTAAAGTCCGACTTCAAGGCATCCCGAAGCCCGACGTCAAGGCATCATTACTGTCGTCGCGTCCCCGCGCAGCTCCTCCCAGCGAAGACGGCGCGTGCAGATGCGCTCGAGCAGCGCCTCGTCGTGGCTGATCGCCAGCACGCCGAGCCCCCGCTCCTGCGCGACGCCGAGCGCCGCGCGCCAAATGCCGGCCTGCGTGAGCGCGTCGAGCATCGCCGTCATCTCGTCGGCGATCAGGACGCGCGTCGCCGGGCCGAGCGCCCGGGCGATGCAGACGCGCTGCAGCTCGCCGCCCGACAGCTCCAAAGGCCAGCGGTCCAGCCAGGAAGGCGCGATCTGCAGCGCCTCCAGCAGGCTCGGCTCCGGCGCTCCCGCTTCGGCGAGGATGCGGCGGATGCGCCAGCGCGGATTGACCGCGCGCTCGGGATGCTGCAGCACGAGCTGCGCCGGATGCGGTCCGCGCCGCGCGGCCGGCCGGCCGCCGTACCGGACCTCCCCTTCGTCCGGAGCCAGATGGCCCGCGAGCATCCGCGCCAGCGTCGATTTGCCGACGCCGCTGTCGCCGCTGATGCCGACCACTTCGCCCGCCTCCAGCGTCAGGCTCATGTCGCGGAGCAGCCAGCGTCCGCCTAGATGAATCCCCACTTTGTCCACTTCCAGCATATCTAGCCTCCTGCCCGGCTCATCCGCCTCGACACGACCGGCGCCTTTTCCGGACCGATCCATGACCATCACTCTGCCCTCATTCCGCCTCGACACGTCCCAACTCCCTTCCAAGCCAAACCGCTCCTCCGCTAACTCACGCGTCCATCCCACCGCCCTCAATCCGAGATCCCCTCCAAGCCAAACCGCTCCGCCGCCACATCGCGCGTCCATTCGACCGTCCTCAGTCCGGCTTGAAGCATCGCACCTGGCCGCCTCTCCACACCCGCATCGCCGGCTTGGCGGCGCGGCACTCCGGCGCGGCCTGCCCGCAGCGGGCGGCGAAGGCGCAGCTGGCCGCGGCTTCCTCGGGCGCCGGCTGCACGCCCGGCAGAGGCCGGAAGCCGTTCGCCGGCAGCGCCTGCCACAGCGCCCGCGTATACGGATGGCGCAGCCGCTCGCCGGCTCCGGCAAAATCGGACGCGGCGGCCAGCTCGACCGCCTCGCCGGCGTACAGCACCGCGACCCGGTCCGCGACGCGCAGCGCCGCCTCGATGTCATGCGTCAGCAGCAGCACGCCGCAGCCGCCGTCCGCCAGCTCGCGCAGCGCCTGCAGCGCTTCCGCCGCCTTGCCCGCCTCCATGCCGGGCGTCGGCTCGTCCGCAACGACGAGGCGCGCGCCGCCGAGCGCCGCGGCGGAGACGAGCACCTTGCGCGCCATGCCGCCGGACAGCTGATGCGGATACAGCCGCTCGGCCCGCTCCGGCAAGCCGAAGCGGGAGAAAACCGCGCGCAGCCGGCTCCGCGCCTGCGGCCCGCGCTGCCGGCCGAGCGCCTGCTCGCCCGCGCGCAGCAGCGGGTCCAGGTACGTGACGCCTTGCGGCACGAGCGCCAGCTCCTTGCCGCGCAGGCGCAGCAGCCTCTCGCCGTCAAGAGGCTCGCCGGCATACCGGATCGAGCCGGATGAGCGGGCATTGTCCGGCAGCAGCCCCATGACGGCATGGGCGAGCAGGCTTTTGCCCGAGCCGCTGGAGCCGACGAGCGCGACGAGCTCGCCCGCTCCTACGCTCAGGTCGACGCCGGCGAGCGCCTGCACGGTCCTTCTTTGCAGCCCGCGACCATACTGCAGGAACGATACGCGCAGCCCTTCGATCTCCAGAAGCGGTGCCGCCGCGCCGAGCGCGGCTTCCTCCGAGCTTGCTCCGCGCCGGGACGCCTCCTGCGCCGGAACACGCTTTGCCCCAATCGCCATCGTCTTCTCCTCCTCGTGCCTCCTCGTGCTTGCCTTTCGTCCGGATGCCGGCCTCACTGCTGCGACCGCCCCGGATCGAGCAGCGCCGACGCCGCATGGCCGAGCCGGTCGAAGGCGCCGACGAGCAGCAGCAGCGCCACGCCCGGGAATACCGCCAGCCACCACAATCCGGCATTGAGATACCGCATCGACTCGGACAAGATGACGCCGATCGCCGGCTGGTCGGGAGGCAGGCCGAGCCCGATGAAGGTGATCGCCGCTTCATGCAGGATCGCATGAGGGAATAGAAGCAGGCAGCCGGTCAGCAGCTGCGGCAGCAGATGGGGCAGCAGATGCCGCGTCATGATCCAGACGCGGGACTTTCCGAGCGACCGCGACACGGCGACATAATCGGCCGACCGCAGCTGCATCGCCTCCGCGCGGATGAGCCTGGCGAGCGAAGGCCAATGGGTCAGGGCGACGCCGATGAGGACGCCGCGCAAGCCGCCTCCGCAAACGAAAGCGATCAGGATCAGCGTCACCAGATGCGGCAGGCTGAGGAACAGATCCATCAGCCAGGAGACGATCCGGTCCGCCGTGCGGCCGAGCAGCGCGGCCGAGAGGCCGGCGGCGGCGGCGATCGCCGTTCCGGCCAACGATGCGAGCAGGCCGACCTGCAGGCTGAGCCACAGCCCTTGCACAGTGCGGACCAGCATGTCGCGTCCGAGCCAGTCCGTGCCGAGCGGATGACCCCAGGACGGCGGCAGGCTGCGCTCGGCCAGATTCGTGCGCAATCCCTCTCCGCCGCCGGAGAGCGACGCCCAGAGGCCGAGCCCCAGCAGAGCGGCGACGAGCAGCGCGGCTCCGACGAGCAGCCGGAGCCGTCCCGACGGCAGGCTTGCCGCCGGGACGGCCTTCCGCTGGGTCGCAGCCTTCATTTCAGGGCGCTCCATCATGATGTACGGCTCCTTTCGCGCAGCCTCGGATCGACCAGCCGATAGCTCAGATCGGCGAGCAGGTTGCCGGCAAAGACGAACAACGCGCTGCCGAGCACGAGCCCCATGAGCAGCGGCACGTCGCCGCGAAGTCCCGCTTGCACCGTCGCCTGGCCGAGCCCCGGATACGAAAACACCTGCTCCGCCAGCACGGCGCCGCCGAACAGCTCGCTGAAGCCGGCCAGCTGCAGCGAGAGCGCCGGCAGGGCGACCGCCCGCAGTCCATGCCTGCGCAGCAGCGCCCAGCCGCGCTCGCCGCGGGAGCGGGCGTACAGCGCATGGTCGCTCGCCAGCACCTCGAGCAGCTTCTGGCGCGTATGGAGCGCGACCGGCGCGATGCCGACGACGCTCAGCGTCAGCGCCGGCAGCGCCATGTGGCGCAGCCGGTCCAGCCAGCCGACCTCCTCCGCCGCCATTCCGGCCGGAGCGGCCAGGCCGATCGGGAACCAGCCGAGCGCGACGCCGAACACCGTGAGCAGCAGCAGCGCCAGCCAGAACGGCGGCGTCGAGGCGAGCAGATAGCAGCAGCGGCGGATGAGCCGATCCGGCCAGCGGCCATGCGCCATCGCGGCCGCGATGCCGGCGGAGAAGCCGAGCGCGCCGGACAGCAGCCACGCCGCGGCCATCAGCAGCGCCGAGCTCGCGAAGCGCTCCGCGATCACGTCCGCCACCGGCTCGCGGTAGATCATCGACGTGCCGAGGTCGCCGCTCAGCAGCGCCCCGACCCAGCGGAAAAACCGCTCGAGCGGAGGCTCGTCCAGCCCCCAGTAGGCGGCGATCTGCGCCTGCTGCTCCGGTCCGACGCGGAGGATGTCGGCGCCGATGTACGCCCGCACCGGATCGACCGGCGAATGGCTGACGAGCGTGAACGTGACGGCGCTCACCGCCGCGAGCAGCAGGATGAGCCGGAGCGCCTTTCCAAGGAGGTACAAGCCCCAGCCGCCCTTGATGCCTTCGCCTCCCGAAGCGGACTGCGCCGCCTCTGCTCCGGCCCCGCGCCTCCGCCCGTCTTGGATGTCCGCGCTCAGCTTTTCCATGTCCAGTCCGCGATGTTGTCGGTAATCGGCCAGCCGTGTCCATGCGGCTGGATGCGCTGCTTGCCGACGTCCAGCTTGTCGCTCACGAGATACAGATGGTCGAGGTTGACGAGCCAAGCCCATGGCGCGTCGCCTAGCGCGCTGAAGCCCGTCTCGCCGTCCCACTGCGCCTTCTTCCAGAACTCCAGCGCTTCGGTCTCGGACGGCGCGGCAAGAGCTTTGTCCATCCAGGCATCGACGGTCTTGTTGGCGTAATAGCCGGCGTTGTAGTAGCCGACGCCGCCGGACGCGCCGCGGAACAAATGGTCCATCTCCAGCGGATCATGGCTCCCCCAGCCGAACAGCGTCGCATCCGCATGCATGCGCTTCTCGATCTCCTCCCAGCTCTTGCCGTCCGGGCGGATCTCGATGCCTGCCTCCCGCACCATGTCCGCCGCGGCCAGCGCGAGCGACTGGCGGGTCACGTCTCCGGCGGGATAGAGCAGCGTGAATTCCGCCCGTCGGCCGTCCTTGTCCAAAATGCCGTCGCCGTCGGGATCGCTCCAGCCGCCCTGCTCCAGCAGCTGCCGCGCAGCGGCGGGATCTCCGTCCGGCACCGTCGTATCCGGGTTCCACCAAGGCAGACCGTCGCTCGGAGAATAGGCGGGAGAGCCGTAGCCGTCCAGCACGCCGTCGACGAGCGCCTGCCGGTCGATCGCCGCGTTCACCGCTTTGCGGATCGCCGGGTCGGACGTCACGTCGTTGCCGATCGGATCGCCGCCTGACGTCTTGCCGCCGGCGGGCTTGTAGGGGAATTGGATGCCGCGATTGTCCACCGACTTCACGTCGACGAGCGTCATGCCCGCCACCGGCTGACGGCTGAACGACGACGGGATGTAGGCGACGTCCGCCTCCCCGGCCTTGGCGGCCGCGAACGCCGCGTCCTCGCCGAGAAACAGGAACGTCAAGCGCTTGAAGGACGGCTTGCGCCCGTAATAATTGGGATTGGCCTCTACGATCAGCTGCTGGCCCTTGTCCCACTGCACAAGCTGGAACGGCCCCGAGCCGATCGGCTGCTCGGCGTAGCTCGGGCCATACGCATGCTTCGGCACGATGCCGGTGGAGACGAGCAGGCTGACGAACGTCGACTGCGGCGAATGGAGGCGGAATACGACCACATCCACGGCCGGGGCTTCCACGGCCTCGAGATTCGTCAGATCGACGGCCGCCCCGCTCTTCGCCGTCTGCTCGAATGTGAACGCCACATCTTCGGCCGTCACCGGCACGCCGTCCGTGAAGACAGCGTCTCCCCGCAGCTTGACGGTCCACTCCAGTCCGTCGCCGCTGACCTCGTAGCCGGTCGCCAGATCGTTCACGATGTTCAAGTCGTCGTCGCGCTTCAGCAAGGTGCTCTGGAAAAGCGGCGAGCCGTATCGGCCCCAGCCGGTGACCGGGTCGAACCCCGTCTCCGGCTCCGAGCCGACAGCCAGGATAAGGCTGTCCTTCGCCTGGGCTGCGGCTTGCCCGGCGTTGCCGCCCGTCTCCGCGCCGGCCCCTGCCGGCTTGGCCGAAGGCGCCGGCGTTCCTTCCGCTCCAGCGCAGCCTGCTAGCGCGACGGCGATGAGCGCGGCTGCGACAGCCGGCCTCAGCTTTCGGCGCTTTTCCCGGCGGATGCCGGCTCCGCTCCCGTTCCTGACGTCCTGCCTTCCCCGATCATGCCTCATGTTCTCTCCCCCATTTTCCGCTGCACGGCTCCTGTGTGTTACGATTCCTCCCGATTGTAGCACACGATGCCGGATCTGCCTATGAAAAACTGCCTCTTTACGTCATATTATCTGACATATAGACGGATAGGGAAAACGAAAAAGACTGCCCGCAGGTCCGCCGACGCGACCTGGAGCAGCCGTGAGTTGTCCTGGCGCCAACGCGGAACGCTCGCCGCGCGGGACCGAACGAGAACGAAGCGCAGCCAGCCGAATCTCCCCGCGCTCGATCTCCTATTCCAAAAACGTGACCGACATTTCCGCGACCTGCACGCCTTTCTGCGCCTGGATCGCCCCATGGAGCCTGCGCAGCCTCTCCACGCGCCCGCGGATGAGGATGATCTCCATGCACTGATGATGCGTCAGATGGACATGCATCGTGCTGATGATCTCTTCGTGGTAGTCATGCTGCAGCTCGGTCAGCAGCAGCGGCAGCTCCCGCACATGATGGTCGTACACGAGCGAGATCGTGCCCGCGACCGCCGTCTCCGGCGCGATCCCCTCGTCCTCCAGCATGGCCTTGCGGGCCATGTCCCGGATCGCCTCCGAGCGGTTCGTATAGCCCTTCGCCTCGATATAGCCGTCGAACCGCTCGATCAGCGGCGCCGGAAATGCGACGCCGAACCGGACGAGCTCTTCTTTTTCCGCCATGCTCTCCCTCCTCTTGCCTTCGATTTTAGCATAGCGGGAGATTTTTAAGCGAACGCATGTATAAGCGGCGCGCCGGGCGGACATCCTTGTACTACCGGCGTCGAGAGATGCCGTAGACACCGCGGAGAAGGCTTACGTTTCCCCATAAGCTCTTCGTCCGGTTTCTCCTCTCCCATGAAAGAGGCCCCCGCAAGGGGGCCTCGCTTTTTTTGTTGTAAAACCTTATATATCAAGGACTTTTTCGTTTTATCGCAGCTGTTCATCATGACGATTTTGAGAGCTGGGCACCAATTGGGCACCAAATTATCCAAGCCAATTTAAAAAGCCCTGCTTTGGAATCAGAATCTTCTTCCTTTTTAGCCCCTATCCGAACTTGGACAGCACACCCCTTATTCCGATACACTAAAATCAATCGGAGGGGAAGACGGATGGAGAGAAAACGGTACGATCTGAATTTCAAAAAAATGGTGGTAGCCAAAGGCCTGGAGACGGGGAACATGACGGCGGTCGCCAGGCAGCATGAGCTTGATCCCAAAATGGTGCTGCGCTGGGCGAAAGAGCTGAAGCGAAGCGACCTGGGACAGTTGGACGGAGAGGCGTTGAAACAAGCGGCGTTCATTCCTTCTTCGTCAGACTACGCGGCCTTGGAAAAAGAACACGAGAAGCTCAAAAAGCTGTATGCGGAGCAGGCGCTGGAGAGGGAAATCCTCCGTGACCTGTTAAAAAAAACGAACCCTCACTTGCGGATAAAATAGCTCTTGCGCAGACCTACATTCTGCGCGGCCATTCCATCTGTCTCGTGCTCCGCATCCTGGACGTGGAGCGATCCACGTATTATGCCCATGTGAGTCGATCGGCGCCGAAGCAGGAGCGAATCTACACGGGCGGGCGCCCTGCGCCGGGCTACTCCTGCACGCAAGAGGGAAAGCGCATCAGCGATGAACAAATCAGCGAATGGATCATGGAGGCGTTGGCGGACGTTTCGACCGGGCCGTGGTCGCCTGTTATCACGGCTTGTCCTGCGAAGCCAAGGATCTGGTTCGAATCACGCAGGAAGCGCTCATGAGGCGCCAACTCTTTGACAAAGCGAATCGGCCCGTCATTCGATCGGACAATGGCCCCTAGTTCATCAGCCACCGGTTTGAAGAGGCCTGTGGACAGGTTGAAATGGTGCACGAACGCATCCCGCCGAAGACGCCGAATAAGAACGCTCACATCGAATCCTTCCATGCCATTCTGGAAGCAGAGTGTTACCAACGACATGAATTTGAGAGTTATCAACATGCGTACGAGGTCGTCAGCGGCTTTATCGACAACTACAATCGTCATCGCATGCACGGCAGCTTGTACGATCTGTCGCCGTACGAGTATCGGAAAGCGATTGGAGAAGGTGTTGTGGAGCCGAAGGTGATCAAAGTTTAGCCAAGCGTAAACCGACGAAAACAGGCGTAAAATCGTGTTATTCTACGTGCTCAATCGAATAAGAGGTGCGTGGTCCTGATTTAAGGGTTTGAACCGGCTCGATCAGCGTTAGGAGCAGACCCATGAAACCCAAAAAAACCTTACAGACTAATTTTATTCCCGGTCCTGGCGATGAAGCAGCGATCAGCACCTGCTACGCTTATCCTCGTAAGAAAGCTCGAATAGAATTAGAAAGAAACAATCTGACCCACACAAGAAATGACAACTTCTTATATGCTCATAAATTCTTATATCAACCTTCCGTTAAAGGCATAAAAAGAAGCAATGTTAAGTGAGCACTTGACCTTCAACTTTAGTCGGGGTATATTTGCTTACAAGAATTTGGTTGTTACAGGCGTTGGTTCGAATCCAACACTTGCCGAAGGAATGATTCAGACAATGCAGAACCCATTTTCCAACATGCTCGCATCCGGTGCTGTTGGTTGGGCTCTTTCATATCTGCTTCCTCTTATTTCTCCTGAGGGGATGATGCTTATGAGCATATTCATTATTTCGCTGTCCCTGGCAGCACGTGGCAAGAATGGAGCCTTATACAATATGTGGTGCAGGGACCGCGGGGCATTATCCACAAACGGATGATGCCTTTTCAATTTTCACTCTTCTTTCAGTACCTGCGACGTTGCTGCATCAAATAAAAAAACACCCTCATTGGGGTGCTTTCAACCTCATCTGTCTTATTACGTGCCAATCCTCACTCGCTGGAGCAAGAATATTGACTCTATAATCATCCAATTCGAAAATATTCTCGATACAGCCTATTGCTAAAATGATGCTTTGGATCAAATGGAATCTTATTGAGTAATCGGCTTCCTCATCATATACGTACTTATTGAATGTGAATGTGTCATCTTGTTGTTCTCCGTGCAAGTTTCTTGTGTTAGGACTAAAGTGGACAAATCCGCTCATTAAGGTGTACAACTCAACATAAAAATCATAACGTCCCACCTCTTTAGCAAGCAGGTAGACTTTTTTTAATTTATTGGGAACATTAGGTTCTTTCTTTCCAGCATAATGATTTTTGATAACATCTAAATAATCTTGATGAATGTCCGTTTCCAAAGACCAATAGTGGTAATACTTCCCTAAATTAAACAACTCAAGTTTGGCTAAATTCTCATATTGAGAAGCAATCAATCTCATTCTACTCTTATTTTTGTTTATGTAAGCAATGTGGAAATATGATTCAACAATAATTCGTAAAAGAGGAATGGTTTCGATGTAGCTATTTTTAATATCACTCTTCAAAATAACATCAATTGATTTGAAGGTTCTTTTAATTTTAGAGTATAGATGATAAACATACTTCGATATTACAAGGTCGGAATTTTTGAATTTTGAATCAGCCTCTAACTTAGACATAAGAAAATGAACTTGCTCGTTGAATTTTATTGTTCGATCGATTTTCCTCAAAACTTCCACCCCCATCTCATCAGTATGCAAGATCTTCCAAATATCTGCAATAGTCTGTTGTATTGGGAATCATCAAAAAGCTTGAATCGACATTCTGCCTTATCAATATTTAGTAATTTGGATTATTTGAAGTTTGTGTGCTAAAATGAAGCTCTTGGTGAAAGGCCCTCCTATAATGAGAGGAGTCAATCCATGAATATCAACATTTATCTTAGTACAGCAGATTTAGCTATTTGTTTTATTGGAATTCTAGCAATCCTTATCTTGAAACGGTGGACTAAAAAAACTATTACTAAGGATGTTATCAAGGCAAGCAAACAAAACTAGCCAGGCTAATTGGGTCTAACACCGAGCGGACCTTCCTTAAAGGGAGAACTCCGCTCGTCATAAAAATAAAAAATGCAAATCAATGAAAAAAGAGCTCAAGTTTTTTCTTTTCAAACCAAGCCCCCCCCTTTACACAAAGGCATACTGTGACTTGCTACAGACAATGTGTTCATGCTAGATACCGTAAGAGACTTTGCTGCAATGGGGCTTTCACAGTTACACTTCCGCCCCATACGAAAAAACCACTTCCGCTTTGGAGGTGGTTTTTTCGTATGTCTTCATACGGACGTTAGATGAAGTGATAAATAAAAACCGCCCCATTCTGGACTACCAGAAGCGGAAGTGATTTTTTGAATTTGCGACTAGCCGGGTTCGGGGGTCCATCGCACCCGCCGGGGGTCAGGGTCGCCAGGAGGAACCGCCTTGCCTGATTTTCGCCACGATTCGACATGAATCTCGTATAATTCGACAGGTAAACGACATGAATGTATGCTAGTTGCCATACGAGTCGGCTGTTCTTCTGTCAGCAACCTAATCCCGAGATCGGCTTCGATTGCATCGTATGTCGCTTTGATTCTATCGTCAATCTCCCACTGCAATGCCTTGTCATCCCGTGCTATCTCATTGAACTTTCCCAGGTAGTCCACTCTGACGAGGATAATGTCTACGATCTCATCAATGCTCTTCTCTTTCTCCTTGCGGATGTTGTTCGGTGGCTGTAAGATCTAAGGGCAAACAAAAAGGCCACTCTATTGAGTGACCAAAAATTAATTACTGATTACCAAATTTTTGAATTTACTATCAAATGCCCAAAATTCTTTGAGTTCATCAACAAACAAACTTTCATCAATCCCTTCTAAAAAATTGTATTCGTGTAGAATGTACTTCAAACCTACATCATAAGAGTGACAGTAGTAGAAAAGAAAGATTTTCTCGTGATCACCAAATTGTGTCTTGTAAAAATCAAGATACTGTCGCTTTGATGTATAAGTTAATGAGGATTGAGACTTTACAAAATCAACTATTGTAACAGTAGTTTTTATGAAGTTATCAAATGCCAAATTGGATTCCTCATATACCTGCTTAAATGTAACGATGCTATTGTCGGTAAGTCTGGTTCTCATTTTGGTATGAAACTTTTTAAATACCTGATGTCCTTTAATGTTATCTGGGTATTCTAAGCTTTCTAGAACTTGTGAATGCAACGACAATAAATTGAAGAACGTATTGTCAAATTGCTGTTTAGCCATCAATTCCTTTTGCCCAGCAAGTTCGTCCGTTGATTTACTAATCTCTTCTCTTTGTAGGACCAACTCATCCCTCTGAAGGGCGAGCTCTTTGCGCTGCATTTGTATGGTGTAAATGATTCCTGCAAAAGCCAAGCCAGAAAACAAGGCATTCACGGCTCCGAACATATCACCAAATACTCCTCGCCCTTGCGACCACTCATCCTTTGTAAAGATCAAGAATGTGCTCGCCCATAGTACAATAACGAGCAATACGCTCCAGTAGAAGCTCTTTAGTCTCTCCACTTCTTTTCCCCCATTAATCCATAATGAGGGAATTATAGACTGGTATGTGCTTCCTGTACAGCATAAAAACCAGCTAATGTTTGTCAAGCTTGGGCCGCTTGGTCTTATGAAGAAAAGTTGATATAATTTCTGTACACACCAAATAACCTCCATTGGCGTGGAGGGTGTTGGTTAAATATGGGTTACGTTTGATAGGGCTGGCTCTTCTTTAAGATGGCGTTAATGTGATGCAGTAGCTTGTTGGCGCAAGCAATCACCGTCACCTTATAGGGCTTGCCCTCTTCTCTTTTCCTATCGTAATACATCCTTAATTTCACGTTCACACCGCCTCGAATGCCGCATAACACCGCCAAGTACAACGCTCTTCGTAATCGTTTTGAGCCGCGTTTAGTGATCCGATTACGGGAAAGGCGGCTGTCGCCCGCTCTCCCCAGGGCTCCCATTTTATCCGTGTCCGCGGAGCTGCGCCAGAGCGCAGGCGCCTATCCTTTTAGGCCGGAGGTGGCGATGCCCTCGACGAAATGCTTCTGCGCCAGGAAGAAAATGAGCACCGGCGGAAGCACGGACAAGAGCGACATCGCCAGCAGCTGGCCCCAGGCGACGGCGGACTGCGTGTCGATGAACATGCGCAGGGCGAGCGGAACGGTGTACTTGTCCACGGTATTGAGGTAGATCAGCGGGCCGAAGTAGTCGTCCCATCCCCAGATGAACGAGAAGATCATGACCGTGATCAGCGCCGGCACGGTCAGCGGCATGACGATCCGCGCGTAGATGCCGAACCAGGAGCAGCCGTCGATCTTCGCCGACTCGTCGAGCTCTCGCGGGATGCCCCGGATGAACTGCACGAGGAGGAAGATGAAGAACGCTCCGCCCATCGCGGACGGCACGATCAGCGGCAAATACGTGTTGATCCAATCAAAGGCGTGGAACATCGTATACTGCGGAATCAGCGTCACTTGGCCCGGCAGCATCAAGGTGAGCAGCAGGATCGAGAACCACATGCCCTTGAGCGGAAAGGTCAGCCTCGCGAAGCCGAAGGCGACGAGGCTGGCCGAGACGACATGCAGCAGCGTCGTCGTGGCGTTCAGCAGGAGGCTGTTCTCGAAAAACCGCGTGAAGGTGTATTGCGGCAGGGCGACCCAGCCGTCGGAGTAGTTTCGCCAGAGCCACTGCTCGGGAAACAAGCCGGGATTGCCGAGCTCCGCCGCCGATTTGAACGACGCGCCGATCCACCACAGCAGAGGATAGGACATGACCAGGCAAGCGGCGATCATGACCAGATGGACGAGCAGGTTGCTTTTGCGAGGCTTGCCGTTCATTTTCGTCCCTCCGTTTCATAGAACACCCAATACTTCGACGCGACGAAGTTGAGCGCCGTCACGACACCGATGATGACGAGCAGAATCCAGGCCAGCGCCGAGGCGTATCCCATCTGCAGCGAGCCGAACGCCTTGTTGTACAGGAACAGCGCGAACATCTCCGTGGAGTTGACCGGGCCGCCGTTCGTGACGATGTAGGCGGACGTGAACATCTGGAAGGCGTTGATGATGCCCATGACGAGGTTGAACAGGATGACCGGCGACAGCATCGGCAGCGTGATCCGCGCGAACTTGCGCAGCCTCGACGCGCCGTCGACCGAGGCGGCCTCGTACAGCTCGGACGGAATCTGCTTGAGTCCGGCGAGGAAGATGATCATCGCGGAGCCGAACTGCCAGGCGGTCAGAAGCACCAGCGTGCCGAGCGCGGTGGACGGCGTGCCGATCCAGTTCTTGGGATCGATGCCGACCAGGACGGCCAGCTGGTTGACGAAGCCGTTGAGGCCGAAAATATTGCGCCACAGCACGGCCACGGCCAGGCTGCCTCCGATCAGGGAAGGCAGATAGACGAGGGTGCGGTAGAACGAGATGCCCCGGATCTGTCGGTTCAGCAGCATGGCGATCAGCAGGGCGGCGATCAGCTTGAGCGGCACCGAGGCGGCGACATAAACGAAGGTGACACGAAGCGAATTGAAGAACAAGCGGTCCTGCGAGATGTCCCGGTAGTTGTCGAGGCCGATCCAGCGGGCCGGCTCCAGCAGCGAGAACTCGGTCATCGACAGATAGAAGGACTGGATGATCGGCCATAGCTGCAGGATGAGAAAGCCGAGCAGCCAAGGAGCGATGAACAGATAGCCGACGACTGGCGCGTTCCAGCGCTGCCCGGCCTTTTTGGTAATCGCTTTCACATCGGGTCGCGCGCGGGCTGGATCGGCAGGTTGAAGGGAAGGCAAGTCCATGAATTCACCTCTCGCTAGTGGATGAGGCTAGTATAGAGGATGAGGACTCGGGGCTGTAGGCGGCGATCGTACGAATTCTTTCACGATTGACCGATCGGGGGCGGACGAGCCCGTCCTCGGCGATGCCCGGACGCGAGATCGGCGCTCCGGCCCGGCATGGAACGCAAAAACGGGACGAAACGGTGTGGATCTCCGCTTCGTCCCGTTCGCCGGGAGCATGATCGTTCATCGGCCGCAGCCGTCCGGCAGACCCGTCGGTCATGCCTGCACGTCCGGCAAAGCCGCCCTTACGCCGTCCAAAGCCTCCTGCTCCGTGCGCGCCCGCACGAGCCGCTCCCGCTCCTGGTCGTAGCGGTCCGCTCCATGCTCGTAGCGCGGATCGTAATAATGCTCCAGCAGCAGCTCGGCCGCGACGTCGAAGCGGTCCTGCCCGATGCTCTGCTGGATCTCCTTCGCCACGGGAGTGTGCATGCGCGGCTTGATGATCTTGAACGCATGCAGGCAGGCTTCCTTGTGCTCCGCGGGCCGATAGTCCTGCACGATATGCCGCACGCGCGCCGGCATCGGCAGCTCGAGCCGGATCGGCACGCCGCTCTCCTTGGCGTCCATGAGGAACTGCGGCATCGTGCATTTGCCGATGCGCCGGCTCTCCGCCTCCATGATGACATAAGGAGCCCGCTCGAAGCGCAGCAGCGTCTCCAGCAGCTCGGCGTCGAACGTCTTCTGGTTGCTCCCCCGCAGGCCGACGTCGCCGAAGATCGAGCCCCGATGGCACGCGAAGCCCTCGAGATCGAGCACCGGATAGCCTTCCTCGGCAAGCTGGCGGAGGATGGCCGTCTTGCCGGTGCCGGTATTGCCGTGCAGCACGTAGGCCGGCTTGTCCAGCCGGTACGTCTCCAGCGTCTCCACGACCCAGCGGCGGTACTCGCGGTAGCCGCCGGCCACCCGGTAGCAGTGGATGTCCATGAGGCCGAGCAGCGTCGCCGTCGTGCGGCTGCGGCCGCCGCCGCGCCAGCAGAACAGCGCGATCTTGCCCGGCAGCGCCGCGAATTCGGCGATGAACGCCGGCAGCTTGGCGCTCATGAGCTCGAGCCCGCGCCGCTTGGCCTCGGCCATGCCGCGCTGCTTGTAGAGCGTGCCGATCTCCGCCCGTTCGGCGTCGTCGAAGAACGGGATGTTGACGCTGCCGGGAATCGTCGCGTCCGCGAATTCCGAGGGCGAGCGGACGTCGACGATCGTCAGCTCCTTGCGGTCCCTCATGTCCCGCAGCTCGGGTACGGTCAAGTCTTGAAACATCGCCATTCCTTCTCTCTCTTATACGGTCCGGATGCGTCCGGCCTGCTCGGCCGACGCCTCGCCGATGATGGCGGCGTCGACGCCGCCCTCGCGCAGCTCACCGAGCAGCGCCTGCGCCTGCTCCGCAGCGACGGCGATCAGCAGGCCGCCCGACGTGACCGCGTCGCACAGGATGAAGCGGTCGATCTCGTCATGCTGGTCGGCAAAATCGACCGAAGGGCTCACATGCGCATGGTTGTTGCGCGTGCCGCCGGGGATGAAGCCGGCTTCGGCCAGCTCGCGGGCGCGCGGCAGCACCGGCACGGCGTTCTTGACGATCGTCAGGCCGACGCCGCTTCCCTTGGCCATCTCCATCGCGTGGCCGAGCAGGCCGAAGCCGGTCACGTCCGTGCACGCATGCACGTCGTAGCCGTCCATGATCTCGGCGGCGCGGCGGTTCAGCGTCGACATGACGCGCGTCACTTGCGCGACCTCGTCCGGCGAGAGCTGGTCCTTCTTGATCGAGGTCGTGTAGATGCCGACGCCGATCGGCTTCGTCAGCAGCAGCGCGTCGCCCGGCTTCGCCCCGGCGTTGGTCCGCACCCGGTCCGGATGCACGAGGCCGGTGACGGCCATGCCGAACTTCGGCTCCTTGTCGTCGATCGAGTGGCCGCCGAGCAGCGTCGCGCCGGACTCGGCCAGCTTGTCGCCCGCTCCGCGCAGGATGTCGGCCAAAATGGCCTTGTCCAGCGTCTGGATCGGGAACGCGACGATGTTGAGCGCCGTCAGCGGCTTGCCGCCCATCGCATAGATGTCGCTGATCGCATTGGCCGCGGCGATCTGCCCGAACGCATACGGGTCGTCGACGATCGGCGTGAAGAAATCGACCGTCTGCACGAGCGCCATGTCGGCGCTCAGCCGGTAGACGCCGGCGTCGTCGCTCGTATCGAGCCCGACGAGCAGGTCGGGATTGGGCACCGACGGAGGGAGCTGGCGCAGCACCTGCGACAGGTCGGCCGGTCCGATCTTGCAGCCGCAGCCGCCCTTGCTGGACAAGGACGTCAGTTTGACGCTTGGAGTTTTCGACATCGGTTTCCCTCTTTTCCGTAAGCTATCGTTCAACCCATCCATTATACGACAAGCTCGGTCCGGCTCCAACTCCGGCCGGCCGCCGCCTGGCGCTTCGCTTCCGCTTCCGCTTTTGGAGCGCTGTGCTATAATAGTCGAGCATCTGACACCATTCTAGGAGGTTATTCCGTCTTGAGCCCTTCTTCCCCCATGCCCTCCGGGCAGCAGAACGACGGCCGCAAAGCGCTGTGGCTCGCCGTCCTGTTCATCCTCATCGCCGCCGCCGGCCTGACCTACATCAAGTGGTGGCCCTACTACGGCAAGGCGATCAAGGCGATCACCGAGCATACGATTGGCAGCTCGATCCTGACCGGCGGCCAGGAAGCGATTCCGAATCCTTCCTGGCAGTCCGCATGGGACTATGCCGTCGTCTACTATAAAGCCGTATGGAAAGCCGCCGTATTCGGCATCCTGCTCGGCTCGCTCGTGCAGGTGCTGCTGCCCGCGAACTGGCTTATGCGCGTGCTCGGCCAGCGCACGTTCCGCAGCACCGTATGGGGCGGCGTCGCCTCGCTGCCCGGCATGATGTGCTCCTGCTGCGCCGCGCCGATCGCCGCCGGCCTGCGCAAGAAAAACGTCTCCGTCGGAGCCGCGCTCGCGTTCTGGCTCGGCAATCCGCTGCTCAATCCGGCGACGCTGATCTTCATGTTCTTCGTGCTCGGCTGGGACTTCACGCTGCTGCGCCTCGCCTTCGGCCTGGCGATCACGTTCGGCGTCAGCTACTTGGCGAACCGCTTCGCGGGAGACGCGTCCGTCTCCGAGGACAAGCTGCCGGCCGAGGCGCTCGCTCCAGCCCAGGCGGACGACCGGCCGTTCCTCGTCCGCTGGGGACGCAGCCTCGGCACGATGCTGCTGAACGTCATCCCGGCGTACATCCTCGCCGTGCTGCTGCTCGGCGCCGCGCGCGCCTGGCTGTTCCCGACGCTCGGCGAAGGAGCCGGCACGACGGTGCTGGCGCTGATCCTGTTCGCGATCGCGGGCACGCTGTTCGTCATTCCGACGGCGGCGGAAATTCCGATCGTACAGTCGTTCCTGTCGCTCGGCTACGGCGGCGCGGCCGCCGGCGCCCTGCTCGTCACGCTGCCGACGGTCAGCCTGCCCTCGCTGCTCATGCTGCGCCGCGCCTTCCCGGCGCGCGTGCTCTGGCTCGTGTTCGGCTCCGTCGTCGCGTCCGGCCTCTTGAGCGGGCTGATCGGCGCGTTCCTGTTCTAATCGGCTGCATGTAAAAAAAGACGGAAGCCCGGCTGCGGCCGGAAGCTTCCGTCTTTTTTATTTCGAGTAGGGATCAGGCCATCCCGACGCTCAGCCGCCGTCCGGCTCCAGGCAGGCGGCCGCTTCGCTGCGCTTTTCCCGAGCGAGGCGGCCGAGCAGCCGTACGACGACGATGAACAGCGCGAGGGCGAACAGCACTGATGCAAAAGGATGCTCCGGCAACGCCATATAGCCGAACATCGGCCCCATCAGGCCGCCCATCGCGCCGCCGAGCAGACCTTCCAGCGCCGGCGCGGCTCCGTGGCGGCTGCCCGCCGCATAGCCGGCCCAGGCTGCGGCGGCTCCCGCGCCGATCGCAGGAAGCGTGAACTGGCCGAGCAGCACCGACAGGATCGTGCCGCCGGCCAGTCCGGCCGCCATCGAAAAGCCCATGCAGCACATCATGAGCGGCATCTCGGCCGGCCGCTCCATGTATCGCAGCCGCAGCATCTGGCGGATCGTCAAGGCGCCGATCAGCAGCAGCGCCAAGATTTCGAACACGGCCGCAGCGAGCGGCCAGCCCTGCAGCGGCGCCTGCAGCCCGCCGCCCGCCGTTCCACCGCCGTGACTCATGCCATGGCTGGCGGGAGCCGAATCCGGAGCCGGCGCTTGCTGCACGGCTACAACCTGGGTCGTCTGCCGGATCGGATCGGCGCCGGCCGCTTTCGCCGTCCCCGCCATCCCGGCCGATCCGCAGCCGAGGGCGAGCCAAAGCAGCAAGCCCGCCGCGGCGGCGATCAGCCCTTTTGCGGCAGCGCGGACAGCCATGCCGCGCCGATGCTCCGGCAGCCGTCCGTCTGCGGCTTGTCCCGCGTCGGCGGCTGTCCGTCTCGGGGCGGCAATCCTTTTTCGCATCCCATTCCCTCCTCTGGCCCGGTGAGCGAAGTCCATCTCTCATCTGTATGAACCTTGAGGCGGGGCTAGAAGCGGTCGGCGTCCTTTCCAGTTCCTGGTCTTCCCAAACGTACGTTCCCTGTTATACTGGAGACAAGCTCCGTACAGGAGAGAACCGACCAGGAGGACGACCATGACCCGCACCGACAGACGACCGCTTCGCCTGCTCTTCTCCCTGCTCGCCGCGCTGCTGCTGGCGGCGCTGCTCGGCGGCTGCTCGTTCGAGCTCAAGCTGCCGCAGCCATCCGCCGCGCCCTCCGGCCATGACGCGACGATTTATTTCCCGTCCGAGCGGTATCCCGATACGGCCGAGCATATCCGAGCCGCGATCGCCGCCGGCGCCTCGGCCATCTGCACGATCGACCGGGACGGAGCGGACGCCAACCGCCGCGAGTCGCTCCAGGGCATCCCGACGCGCAAGAAATACGACCGGGACGAGTGGCCGATGGCGATGTGCCGCGAAGGCGGAGCCGGCGCGGATGTCGCCTACGTCAAGTCCTCCGACAACCGCGGCGCCGGCTCCTGGATCGGCAACCAGCTGCGGGGCTACGAGGACGGGACGCGCATCCGCTTCGTCGTGCCTTGACCCATGGCGCCGCGGCCCGGATCGAGCCGCATCCGGCGCCGGCCGCGACGCTCCGGCGCAGCTCGAGCGATCTGCTTCCGCCGGTCCAAATGCAAAAAGCCCGCTCCGTCCGACTAGTCGGATGAAGCGGGCTTTTTGCCGCTGAAGCCTCGTTTTACAGCACCTTTTCAAGGAAGCTGATCGTCCGCTCCTGGCGCGGCCGTCCGAACAGCTCCTCCGGCGGGCCTTCCTCGACGATGTAGCCGCCGTCCATGAAGATGACCCGGTCGGCGACCTCGCGGGCGAAGCCCATCTCATGCGTCACGACCATCATCGTCATGCCCTCGCTCGCCAGGCTCTTCATGACGCCGAGCACCTCGCCGACCATCTCCGGATCGAGCGCCGACGTCGGCTCGTCGAACAGCATGATGTCGGGGTTCATCGCCAGCGCCCGGGCGATCGCCACGCGCTGCTTCTGGCCGCCGGACAGCTGCGCCGGGTAAGCGTCCGCCTTGTCGGAGAGCCCGACCCGCTCGAGCAGCCGCAGCGCGGTCTGCCGGGCCGCCGCCTCGTCCAGCTTGCCGAGCTCCGTCGGAGCGAAGGCGATGTTGCGAAGGACGTTGAAGTGTGGGAACAGGTTGAAATGCTGGAACACCATGCCGATGTTTTCGCGCACCTTGTTGATGTCCGTATCCTTGGCGTTGATGTCGACGTCGTCGACGACGACGCTGCCGGCGGTGATGTCCTCCAGCCGGTTCATGCAGCGCAGCAGCGTGCTTTTGCCGGAGCCGGACGGTCCGATGACGCAGACGACCTCGCCGGGCTGCACTTGCAGGTCGATTCCTTTCAGCACCTCGTTCGAGCCGAAGCTCTTCTTCAGCCCCTCGACGCGGATCTTACCCATGGCGCACCTTCCTTTCCATGCGCTCCGCCAGCTTCGTCAGCGCGATGATGACGATCAGGTAGAGCACCATGACCGTCGTCCAGATCGTGAACGACTCGAACGTGCGGGCGATGATGATCTTGCCGGACTGGGTCAGCTCGACGAGGCCGATGACCGACAGGATCGACGTATCCTTGAGCGTGATGACCATCTGGTTGATGAAAGACGGCACCATGACGCGGATCGCCTGCGGCAGGATGATCTTGCGCATCGCCTTGCCGTAAGGCAGGCCGAGCGAGCGCGCCGCCTCCATCTGGCCGCGGTCGATCGACTGGATGCCGCCGCGGATGATCTCGGTCACGTACGCGCCGGCGTTGAGGCTGAGCGTCAGGATCGCCGCCAGGAACAGCGGCATCGTGAAGCCGAACGCCTGCGGGATGCCGAAGTAGATGAAGAAGGCCAGCACGATGAGCGGGATGCCGCGGAACACGTCGACGTACACCGTCGCCACGCCTCGCAGGAAGCGGCTGCCGCCGACCTTCATGAAGGCGAACAGCAAGCCGAGCAGGAAGGCGAAAAACAGCGAGACGATCGTATACAGGAGCGTTTTGCCCAGCCCTTCAAGTAAGTACGGCAGCGACTCGGTGATCAGGTTCCAGCCGCCTCCGCTCGCCTGCTGCGCGCCCTCGCCCAGATAGGCTTCCTGAATGCGGGCATGCTCGCCGCTGTTTTTCAGGTTGGCGAGGCCGTCGTTGAACATGCGCAGCAGCTCGGCGTTCTGCCCCTTGCGCACGGCGAAGCCGTAGGAAGCTCCGGCCACCTTCTCCTCGTCAGTCAGCTGCAGCCCGTTGCCCTGCTGGATGCCGTAGGCGATGACCGGAAAATCGTCGAAGCACGCGACCGAATTGCCGCCTTTGACATCGTCGTACATCTGCGCCGAGTCGTCGAACGGCACGATCGTGAAGCCATACTCGCCGGCGATCGACTCCGCGTAGCGGTAGCCCTCGGTTCCGGTCTTGACGGCGACCTTCTTGCCCCGCAGATCCTCGTACGTCCGCGTCTGGCTGTCGTTCTCGCGCACCGCCATGATGACGCCGGAGTCGAAGTACGGCTCCGAAAAATCGAACTTGAGCTTGCGCTCGTCCGTGATGCTCATGCCGGCGATGACGCCGTCCACCTGGCCGGACTCCAGCGCCTGCACGGCGGCATTGAAGCCGAGCGGCTTGATCTCGTAGCGGAAGCCTTGATCGCGGGCGATCGCCTCCATCAGATCCATGTCGATGCCGACGAACTTGCCGCTCGCATCCTGGAACTCGAACGGCGCGAATGTGACGTCCGTTCCGATCTGATACACCTTGCCGGCGGCCGGCTCCGACGCCGAAGCGGTTCCGGTCCATCCGGCCGCGCCCGTCACCGTCAGGATCAGGAGCAGCCATGCCAGCCCAAGCGCGCGAATCGTTCTCATAGTGACCTCCCTTGATGTGTCAACTCCGATGTTTGTTACCCACCAAAAGAACTTTCGTAACAGGCTGAGCTCCATTCGATGGCGGAGGCGGTTGTTCGATTAGAATATCCAGATCGAAAAAAGGGATTCCCGTCCGGCGTGATGCCGGGCAGAAATCCCTGGCTTGCAAGTCCAGCCGCGCTCAGGAGGCGGAGCAGTGGGGCATGGCGAGGCCGCCTAGCGGCAGACCCGCACGAGCAGCGCTCAGTAGGCGGAGGAGCGGTCTGGCATGGCTAGGCCGCCTAGCGGACCTGCGCGTGCAGAAAATACAAGAATTCCGCAAGGCGAGGCCGCCTAGCGGACCTGCGCGTGCAGCGAGTGCGGGATCGAGCCAGGCGAGGCCGCCTAGCGGACCTGCGCGTGCAGAAAATACAAGAATTCCGCAAGGCGAGGCCGCCTAGCGGACCTGCGCGTGCAGCGAGTGTGGGATCGAGCCAGGCGAGGCCGCCTAACGGACTCGTACGAGCAGCGCGTTGCTGAGCAGGCGTCCCGGGCGGGTGAGGTAGCTGCCGTTGTAATAAAGGCCGCTCGATGCGCCGCCGTCGAGGTTCATCGCCTGCCAAGCGCCCGCCGCCTTCATGATCGAGGCGAGCTGCGGAATCGTCGCGCCGCCGACGGTGAGCAGCAGCAGCTCGTGTTCCTTCGTCAGGCCGAGCGCGCTGCGCGCCCCGCCGCCCGTCAGGATTTTCGGATCGCGGAAGCCTTCCGTCTTCGGATCGAGCTTCGTCTCGCCGTTCACGAGCAGACGCGGACCGGCCTGGAGCGCGCCGTCAATGTCCTCGCCGATCCGCTCCGCGAAGTCGAGGCCCGGCAGCAGCTCGGCCAGATGGTTGGCGTCGTAGGTGAACACCGTCTTTTTGTCGCCGCTGCTCTTGTACAGCATGCTGCCGCCGTTGAACAGATAGCCGTACGGGTTTTTGACGGCGCCGTCGGTGTAGGCGTCGAAAAACGTGCCGTTCACGGCGAGCAGCGCTCCGCCGCGCCGCGCGATGGAGGCGAGCTCCTCGGTGCTGCCGATTTTGTCCTTGGCCGCCGCCACCTCCAGATCGACCCGCGGGTCGAGCAGCGACACGGTCGCCAGCTGGACGGAGAAGCTGCGGCCGGCTGCCCGGATCGTCCGGCTCTCGACCTTAACCGGCTTGCGGGCCAGACTGACCGAGCCGCGCGGAGCGACGGGCACGCGAAGCTGCGCTTCCCCTTTGCCGAGCACGATCGAGCCGGAGGACGGCTCCTGCTTCACGCTCACGCCGAACCGCTCGATCAGCAGCCGCACCGGCACATAGGCCGTTCCTCCGTCGAGGAAAGGCGCACGCGCCAGCGCGAAGCTCTCACCGCCGGAGCGGGCCGTCTTCGAGCCGATCGTGACGGTCGCGCTCCTCTCCTGCTCCGCGATCGAGGCCGTCTTTGACGCCGCGTCCCAAGCGACGCTCAGGCCGGGCAGCTGCTTGACCGCGCGCAGCGGCACATAGCTGGAGCCTTCCTCAGCGTAAGCGAATGTTTTTTCGGCGGCGGCGGCAGGCGCCGCGCCCAGGACGAGGGCGGGCAGCATGCTCGCGGCGACCGCGGCGGCGATCATTTTAGCGGCGCTATGCGCCTTACTGGCGGCGCTTTGCGCCTTACTGGGTAATCGGTTCATTTCGGTCCAAGCTCCTTCTCGACATCGTGAAATCGTGGAATGGCATGCATCCTAACGATATCGGCCGCTGCCTCCGTCGACGTTAGCTTGCGGCGATGCGGCGGCGTCCGGCTCGCCTGCTCGCTTATCGCACTCCGAGCCGAATGCCGCTCGGCCCCATCCAAGGCACATTTCTGCCCTGGATCCTCAAATTCCGGCCGCCCATCCGAATCCAAGGCACATTTCTGCCTTGGATCCCCAAATTCCGGCCGCTCGGCCCAATCCAAGGCACATTTCTGCCTTGGTTCCGCCAATCCCGGGGCCGCCCAGCCCAATCCAAGGCACATTTCTGCCTTGGTTCCTCAAATTTCCGGCCGCCCGGCCCAATCCAAGGCACATTTCTGCCTTGGATCCCCAAATTCCGGCCGCCCGGCCCCATCCAAGGCACATTTCTGCCCTGGATCCTCAAATTCCGGCCGCCCGGCCCCATCCAAGGCACATTTCTGCCCTGGATCCTCAAATTCCGGCCGCCCATCCGAATCCAAGGCACATTTCTGCCCTGGATCCTAAAATTCCGGCCGCTCGGCCCCATCCAAGGCACATTTCTACCTTGGATCCGCAAAATCCCGGCCGATCAGCCCCATCCAAGGCACATTCCTGCCCCGGATCCTCATAATCCCGGCCGCTCGGCCGAAGCCGGCCGTCTCCCTCCCATCGGCCGGCTGCAACGAGCAAAAAAGCCCTCTTCCGCGGATCGAAATCGCACGGATGAGGACTTCGCCCCAACTTTTCCCCGCCGCCAACTCGGCAAGCCCGCCAGGACGCGGATCAGACCGCTTCCGCCGCGTCGCCGACCAGCTCGCCGCGGACATGCCAGCTATGCGCCTCGGTCACCTTGACCTGGACGAGCCGGCCGACCAGCGAGCGCGGACCGTCCAGATGGACCAGCTTGTTCGTGCGCGTGCGGCCGGAGAGGACGTCCGGGCGGGTCTTGCTCTCGCCCTCGACGAGCACCTCGACCGTCTGCCCGACCATCGCCTCGTTCGCCTCGCGCCCGAGGACGGCCAGCAGGTCGTTGAGCCGGCGGAGACGTTCTTTTTTGACCGCTTCCGGCACGTTGTCCTCCATCCCCGCCGCCGGCGTGCCGGCGCGCGGAGAGTAGATGAACGTATAAGCGGAATCGAAGCGGACCTCGCGCACGAGCGACATCGTCTCCTCGAACTGCTCGTCCGTCTCGCCGGGGAAGCCGACGATGATGTCGCTCGTCAGCGAAGCGCCCGGGATGGCCGCCTTGATCTTGCGCACGAGCTCCAAGTAGGACTCGCGCGTATACTTGCGGCTCATCCGCTTCAGCACCTCGGTGCTGCCTGACTGCACCGGCAAATGGATATGCTCCGCCAGATTGCCGCCTTGGGCGAGCACCTGTATGAGCCGGTCGTCGAAGTCGCGCGGATGCGAGGTCGTGAAGCGGACGCGCGGCACCGCGATCCGCGAGATGTCGTGCATGAGGTCGCCGAAGCGGTACGTCCGGTCCTCGAAATCCTTGCCGTAGGCGTTGACGTTCTGCCCGAGCAGCGTAATCTCCTGAAAGCCCTGGCGAGCCAGCTCGCGCACCTCGGCCAGCACGTCCTCGGGCCGGCGGCTGCGCTCCTTGCCCCGGGTATAGGGGACGATGCAGTACGTGCAGAACTTGTCGCAGCCGTACATGATGTTCACCCAAGCGCGCAGCCCTTCCCGCTTCTTGGGCAGGTTCTCGATGATGTCGCCTTCCTTGGACCAGACCTCCACGACGAGCTCGCGGCTATGCGCCGCATCCCGCAGCAGCTCGGGCAGCCGGTGGATGTTGTGCGTGCCGAAGACGAGGTCGACGAACGCATGCTTCTGCAGGATGCGGCTGACGACCGTCTCCTCCTGCGACATGCAGCCGCAGACGCCGAGCAGCAGCCCGGGCCGCTCGGTCTTGAGCTTCTTCAAGTGGCCGAGCTCGCCGAACACTTTGTCCTCGGCGTTCTCGCGGATCGCGCAGGTGTTGAGCAGGATGACGTCCGCCTGCGCATACTCGTCCGCCTGCTCGTAGCCCATCGCCTCGAACATGCCGCGCATGACCTCGGTGTCGTGCTCGTTCATCTGGCAGCCGTAGGTGCGGATATGATAGCTCTTGCCGCGGCCGAAGCCGGCCATGTCTTCCAGGATGCCGAAGGCGCGGTGCACCTCGACCTCCTGCTTGCCGCGCTTCTTCTCGTCGCGATGCGAAGGGGCGCTGCTGACCTGGATCGTGCGCCCGTTGATCCGGTAGGCTGTCTTTCCGTCTTCTTCACGGATGATCTTGGCGGTCGAAAAGTCAAAATACTTGGCATAGTCCTTCGCTTCTCCGGCCGTCGCGCCGGATCGATTCGAGCTGTCGCGTTCCATGGTTCAGTTCCCCCTTCTGGAAATCAAGCATTCGCCGGCAGAGCTTCTCTGCTAGCGGCGGTCAAGAAAAGACGATCCGCAGTTGCACGATCTCGGAGCGGCTGCCCAGGCGGATCGGCGGCCCCCAGAAGCCGAAGCCCGAGGTGACGACGGACGTCATCTGCTCCTTGCGCAGCACGCCCCAGTCGTTCTCGTAGATCGCGCCCGTGATCAGATGGCCCGGAGCGATCTGGCCGCGATGCGTATGGCCCGACACCATCAGGTCGATGCCGCTGCGCGCGGCGATGTCCAGCTCGTACGGCTGGTGATCCAGCAGGAAGAGCGGCTTCGACGGATCGGCCTGCGCGGCCAGCTGCGCGAGCGGCGCCCGGTCCTGCTCGGTGCGGTCCTTGCGGCCGATCAGCGTCAGCTTGTCCTCGATCGTCACGACCTCGTCGTACAGCACCTGCATGCCGCTCCCTTCGAGCGATTCGATGATGCGCTCCGTCGGGCCGTCGAACTTGTCATGGTTGCCGAGCGTCGCATAGACGCCGTACGGAGCTTGGATCCTGGCGAGGATCTCGCCGATGCCGCTGCTCTCATACAGCTCGAGATCGTCGTCGATGATGTCTCCCGGGAACAGCACGAGATCCGGCTGCAGCTTCTCGATTTCCCGCACGAGACGCTCGGCGTGGGCCGGACCGGAAAGCAAGCCAAAATGCATGTCCGCCGCCATGACGACGTTCAGCTCCTTGAGCCCTCCCGCCGGCTTGTCGACGCGCACCTCATAAGTGCGGACGACCGGGCTGTACGCTTGGTACGAGCCGAAGGCGAGCAGGCCGAGCAGCACGGCCAGCGTGAGCGCTCCGCCCCATTTTTCCGCCCGATGGCGGGGAATCCGCGTAAGCCTCAGCAGAAGCAGTAGCAGCTGCGCGACCGGCAGCACCATGAGCAGCAGCGCGAACAGCGCGAGCCAGTACGAGCCGATGCGGCTGATCAGAGCTTGTTCGGGGAAAAAGCGCCCGAGAAAAAACGACAGCGCCAGAAACGACAGGCCGGCGATGTAAAGGACGCGGAACCAGGCGGCCGCGGCCGGCCTCAGCCAGCGCCAGCCGCTCCAGCCGACATACCAGACCAGCCCTCCGTAAAGAAGCAGAAAAACGATTCCAAGCATGATGTGCACCAGCTGCAGCTCTCCTTTGATCGCATGTTCTCCATCTATCGTACAGGATCGGCGGAGGCGCGGTCAAAAAACGGGCTTGCAAAAACTAATATAATTAGTTAAAGTGAAGCTAATCGGATTAGCAAACCCCGAAACGGAGGTTTTCCCATGAAAATGACCCGCTCGAACGGCATCGTGCAGCTCGCTTTCCTGCCGCGCTTGTTTCCTGTCAACGCCTATCTGGTCGAGGAGGAGGACGGCCTGACGTTGATCGACGCCGCCTTGCCCTACAGCGCCAAAGCCATTTTGGACGCCGCCCGCGCGATTGGCCAGCCGATCGCGCGCATCGTCCTGACGCATGCCCACGGCGACCATGTCGGAGCGCTCGACGCGCTCAAGGCCGCGCTGCCGGACGTTCCGGTGCACTTGTCGGCGCGGGACGCGCGCCTGCTGGACGGCGACCGCTCGCTCGATCCGAACGAGCCCCCTTCCCCGATCCGCGGCGACGTGCCGAGCAAGCTGCGCACGCGACCCGATGTCCTGCTGCAAGACGGCGACCGGATCGGATCGCTGCTCGCCGTTGCGGCTCCGGGCCATACGCCGGGCTCGATGGCCTTTTTCGATATGCGCAGCAGAGCGCTCGTCTGCGGCGACGCTTTTCAGGTGCGAGGCGGGTTCGCCGTCAGCGGCCAGGTGCAGTGGCGCTTCCCATTCCCCGCGATGGCGACCTGGAATGCCGCGACCGCGCTCGCATCCGCGCGCAGGCTGGCGAAGCTCAGTCCGTCGCTGCTGGCCGCCGGGCACGGCCGCATGCTGGAGCGGCCGGAGGCAGCGCTCGAAAAAGCGATCCGCGCCGCCGCCGCTGCGCTCGAAGGAGGCTTCGGCGATGCCGCGCATCGGGCTTGACCGGGATACGCTGCTCGCCGCTGCCGCGGAGCTGGCCGACGAGCGCGGCTTCGAGGCGCTGGCGCTGAACGCGCTCGCGCTCAAGCTCGGCGTCCGCTCGCCTTCGCTGTACAATCATGTCCCCGGGCTGCCGGAGCTGCGCCGCCTGCTCGCCATCCGCGCGGTCGAGCGGCTGACGGCAACGCTGGAAGAGGCCGCATCGAGAGCGGACGAAGACGCCGCATCCGCCATTTCACTCGCCTATCTTGCGTTCGCGCGTGCCTATCCGGGCCAGTACGAGGCGATCCAGCGGGCTCCCGAGCCGGACGATGGCGACCTGCAGGACGCCGCCGAACGGCTCGTCCAGCTCATCGTCCGCATCTTGTCCGGCTACGGATTGGCGGAGGACGAGTTGATCCACGCCGTGCGCGGCATCCGCAGCCTGCTGCACGGCTTCGTCTCGCTGGAGCGGATCGGCGCCTTCGGGATGCCGCAGGATCGGGACGCCAGCTTCCGCTTCATGCTGCAAGCGTACCTGCGCGGCTTGAGCCGCGGCGGCGGGGAGTAGAGGCGGAGAGTACAGGCCGGGGATGACGGGAGAGAACCATTTCCAGGCCGCTGTGCTTTCTGCAAAAGAACGGACTTGAACCCATGGCCCTCCTGCGCCTAGGTTCAAGTCCGTTTTTACTCCTCATTCGGCCGTTCTGCCGCATCTTCAGCGCGGGAGCTGAAGATGGCCTCCTATTGAATGCAGTCCCGTTTGATGAAGTCCCGCCGCTGTTCAGCGCAGGCCGTACAGCCTGCGGGCATTGCCCGCCAGAGCCTCGGCCGTCTCCCGCTCGCCGAGCCCGCGCAGGCGGGCGATCTCGCGCGCCGCCTCTCGCACCAGGAGCGGATGCGTCGGCTGCCCCGCGAACGGACCTTCGAACGGCCAAGGGCCGTCCGTCTCGGTCATCAGCTGTCCGAGCGGATAGCTCGCCGCCAGCTCGCGGATTTCCGGCTCGTACAGCACGTCGGGCGTCACCGACACGCTCCAGCCGGCCTGCGCCAGAACGCCCGTCGTTTCCGCATCTCCCTTGTACCAATGGAAATGCGCCCGGCGTACTCCATGTCGGAGCAGCAGCTTCGCCGCCTTGAAGGCGTCCTCGTAGACGGCATGCAGGACGAGCGGCCGATCCAGCTCGGCCGCCAGCGCCGCGAAGCGGTCCAGCGTCCCGATATAGCCGCGCTCGTCGAACGAGCCCCCGGCGCTTTCCACCTCGGATCGCGTGTAATAGGGCAGGCCGACTTCCCCGATCGCGAACCGTTCGCCGTCCGCATGCCGCTCCCGAATCCAGCCGATCAGCTCGTCCAGCTCCCCATCCTGCAGCAGCGGCTGCTCCGGATGCCAGCCGTACGCCGGCAGCACGAGCTCCGGATGGCGCAGCGCCAGCTCCCGGGTGCGGCGGCTCGACGCCAAATCCATCGAGACGGCGACGATGCCGCGCACCCCCTCCCGCCTGGCCTCCTCCAGCATCGACTCCCGTTCCTGCTCGCCGTATTGCTCCAGATGCAGATGCGTGTCGTACAGCGCCGCGGCCGCCGCTCCACGCTCCGCCTGCCCGCCGGCTTGTCCTTGCTTCGCCTGCCCGGGGGCTTGTCCTTCCTTGCCGATGCCTTCCATTCAATCCGCTCCTCTCGTCCGCTCCAAAAAGCGCCCGGCTTCCGCCGAGCGCTTCTAATTAGTACTCCCTCACAGCTGGCTTCCCGGCGTCAGCCGTCAAGCCCGGCCTTCGCCGGACCCGCCCCGCTCGCGGCGGAGCGCCTGGTACAGCTCCTCCTTGAGCTCGCCGAACGCGGACTCGCTCCACAGCTGCCGCCGGCGCGGCCGCCCGAACGGCACGGCCAGCTCCCGCACGATCGTCGCCGGTGCGGACGAGAGCACGAGGATGCGGTCCGACAGCAGCAGCGCCTCCTCGATCGAATGCGTGACGAGCAGCACCGAGCGCCGGTCCTGCTCCCAGAGCGACAGTAGCCACTCCTGCATCTCCTGCCGCGTCAGCGCGTCGAGCGCGCCGAACGGCTCGTCGAGCAGCATGAGCGGCTGCGGCGACAGCAGCGCGCGCAGGAACGAGACGCGCTGCTGCATGCCGCCGGACAGCACCTGCGGATAGCTGCGCGCATGACGCTCCAGGCCGAGCCGCTCCAGCCCCTCGCGCGCCAGCCGCCGCGCCTCCTCCCGACTGCGCCCGGCGATGCGCAGCGCCAGCTCGATGTTGCCCTGCACGGTGCGCCAGGGCAGCAGCGCCGCCTGCTGCGGCATGTAGGCCGCGAGGCCCGGGCGGCTGCCGGCAGGCTCGCCGGCGACGAGGATGCGGCCTGAATCCGGCCGCTCCAGCCCGCCGACGAGCCCGAGCAGCGTCGTCTTGCCGCTGCCGGACGGGCCGAGCAGCGACACGAACTCGCCCGCGCCCACGCTCAGGCTGACGCCGCCGAGCACCTGCGTCCGCCCCGCGGCCTGCGGATAGGACAGCGCGACCCGGTCGACCTCAAGCACGAGGGGAGCGGACGGCGACGCTCCGTTCGATCGCTTCCTGTTCATGCCGCTCCCCCTCTCTCCGAGCGCCAGCGCAGCGCGAGCCGCTCCGCCCCCGCGACGGCGGCGACGAGCAGCAGGCTGAGCGCGACGACGATGGCGACGCCCGCGAACACGAGCGACGTCTTGAAGCCTTTGGACGACAGCAGCATGAAATAGCCGAGTCCGCGGTCCGAGCCGATCCATTCGGCGACGACCGCGCTCGTCACGCTGTACGATGCCGCCAGCTTGAGCCCGGAGAACAGATGCGGAGCGGAGCTCGGCAGCTCGAGGCTGACGAAGCGCCGCCAGCGGCCGGCCCCGATCATGCGCAGATAGCGCTCCAGCGCCGGATCGGCGCCGCGCAGCCCGCCGAGCATCGCGACGCAGACGGGGAAGAAGCAGACGAGCATGACGAGCAGCAGCTTCGGCAGCAGCCCGAAGCCGAACCAGATGACGAGCAGCGGCCCGAGCGCGATGATCGGCACGTTTTGCGACAGCACGAGCAGCGGGTAGACGCCGGCGCGCACGAGCGGCAGCAGATGCAGCAAGGCGGCGAGCGCGAAGCCCGCCGCCGATCCTCCCGCGAAGCCGAGCAGCGTCAGGCTCAGCGTCGCGCCGGCATGGCCGGCGAGCCGCTCTCGCGCTTCCCACGCATCGGCCAGGATGCGGCCCGGCGAAGGCATGAGCCATGCCTCGACGCCCCACAGCCGCACTGCCGCCTCCCAGAGCAGCAGCAGCGCCGCGAGCACGGCGAGCGGCGGCCACGCCGCCTTCAGCCGCGAGCGCGTTCGGCCGCCGGCCCGCGCACGCGCCGACTTAGCGCCATTGGCCGCCGCTCCGGCCCGCCCTGACGCTGCGCCATCGGCTGCCGCGTCGCGCCGGACGGCTTCGCGTCCGTCCGCCTCGTTCCGATCCGGCCCGCGATGGCCGCTACCGGCCATCCGGATACTTTTCGAGCAGGCGGTCCATCGAGGCTCCGCTGCCCGGATTGTAGTAGATTTTCACCTGGGAGATGACGGACGGGCAGCCGAGCTCGGCCAGCGCCTCGCTCATGCGGGCGACGACCGCGAGCAGCTGCTGCAGGTCGCCCTCCATCGTCGTCTCCAGCGGAGCGACGCGATAAGGCACGCCGGCCTCCTTGATGATGTCGATCGCCCGGTCGACGTACGGCAGGACGCTTTCTCCTCCCGGCGTCGTCGGCAAAATCTGGATGCTTACCAGCGCGTTGGCCATGTCGATGCTCTCCTCTCGTTCGAAACAGGGATCAATTTCCGTCTGCGGGCAGGAACTCGTTCGTGAACGCCTTCGCCAGGTCCGGCTTGGCGTCCATCAGGCCGTGCTCGACCATCCAGTCGGCGTACCCGTTCCACACCTCGGCCTTCTGCTCGCCCCAGCGGGCGGCGTCATCCTGGTATTTCGGGCTCAGCCACTTCTGGCTGGCGCGCACGAGCTCCGGATTCAGATCGGGCACGGCCGCGATCAGCGTTTCCGCCGCCCCTTCCGGATCGCGGATCGCGTCCTCGTAGCCGGCTGCCGCGCCGGCGACGAACGCGCGCACGAGCTCCGGCCGCTCGGCGATCAGCTTCTCGCTCGTCTGCAGCAGCGGAGTATAGTAGTCGAGCTTGTCGCTATAGTCGGTCAGATAGACCATGTTCAGCTGCTCGCCGCGCAGCTCCGCCTCGACGCCCGTCCATCCGTAGAAGATCCAGGCGAAGTCGATGTCGCGCTTGACGGCGGTGAAGAAGTCGGCGTTGCCCATGTTGACGATCTTGACCTGGCCGACATCCGCCTGCTGCTCCTGCATGAGCGAGGCGAGCACCTCCTGCTCGACCGGCGCTCCCCAGCCGCCGTACGTCTTGCCCTCAAAGTCTTTGGGCTCCTTGATGCCCTTGTCCGCCGGCGAGGCGAAGCCCGACGTATTGTGCTGGATGACCGCCGCGACCGAGACGAGCGGCAGCTCCTGCGTGCGCGCGAGCGTCAGGTTTTCCTGATAGCCGATGCCGAACTCCGCCTCGCCCTTGGCGACGAGCGTATCGGCGGCCGTCCCTTCGGGCGGCTGCACGATCTCGACGTCGAGCCCTTGCTCCTTGAAGTACCCCTTGTCGCGCGCCACATAAAGGCCGGTATGGTTCGTATTCGGCGTCCAGTCGAGCACGACCTTCACCTTTTGCAGCGGCGCGTCCGTCGCCGCCGCTCCGCCGTTCTCCTGCTCGGCGCTGCCGCCGCAGGCGGCCAGCGCGAGCGCCAGCGCCGCCGTCAGCATGCCGCTTGTCCATCTTGTCTTGCTCCCCATGTCTCTCCCCTGCTTTCTTCTCTCTCATGCCGCATCGCCTTCGTCGCCGTCCGCCGGCCGATCCGCGCAGCCGATCCCGCCCGAACAAAAAAAGACGTCTCCCCAAGGAAGACGTCGTGATGGATCGCAGATCGAGACTTGCGTACGGAAGCTCCCGAAAGGGCTGCTCCGCGGCGAGTCGGCTGCATACGGTTCCTACGCTGGCATTATCCAGATCAGGTGTACGGGTCGGGATGCTTCTCCCCTCTCAGCCGGCGTGCGCCAGCTCCCCAGCTATGCGGTTGTCAATAGTGCCATTATAGCAGAGCTCGGGCCGATTGCAACCGGATTGAAAAAGGACGCGGCCGGATTGCGGCAAGTCCGCAAGCCTGCAAGCCCGCAGGCCCGTTAGCGCCCTCCCGGCCGGACGCCGCTTTTGTCAGAGCCACTCCAGCTCGACGCGGACGCCCGCAGGGCGGCCTTCGTGGCGCAGCAGCAGCGTGGACGAGGCGGCATGGAACTCCGCCTCTACCGCATGGCCGCCGGATGCGTCAGCGCCCGGCCCGGCCAGCGGGATATCCGCCGCGCAGGCGCGGATGCGGCTCGGCATGGAACAAGCGCGCAGCCTCGTGCTCACCGTCATCTCGGACGGCGACTCCGACACGTAGCGGAACCGTCCGCCTTCCCGAGCCGCGTCCCGGACGCGGGAGGAGCTGACAAGCACGGAGGCGCGCCGCGCCGCCTCCGCCGCTCCCGGGCCGGCGTGCGCAGAGCCTGCCTGTGCCGGCTCCTCCTCGCCCCAGCCGCCGGCCGCTTCGCCCAGATCGTACAGCAGGGCGTCCTCGCCCGGCGCGAGCTCGATCCGATTCCGCACCGTCAGCTCCGCGTCGAACAGATCGACAAACGCTCCCTCGAGCACGGCCGAGCCGCCTGCCGCTTCGCTCTCGTCCAGCGCATGCGCGATCACATAAGGACCGCGCCGGATGCGCAGCAAGCCGCTCTCGCGGTAGTCGTCCGCCTCGCCGCGCAGCTCCAGCGCGCGCCGGATCGCGCCGAGCACGCGCTCCGCGCCTGCCGCGGAGCGCGACAGCTCGGCCGGATGGCAGCGCAGATGCAGCAGCGCGCCCTCCCCGACGGCATGCTCGCCCGGCTCCGGTTCCCGGCCTAGCCCCATCGCCTCGAACAGATGCTGCTCGGGACGCTCGTAGACGCGGCTTCCCGCCCCGCGATTCCACCATTCGCGCACGCCGTGGAACGGATCCGAGCCGTCGCCGGCATAGATCAGCACGCCGCCCTCCCGCGCCCATTGGGCGAGCGCCTGATGGATGCCGGGATGCTCCGGCTTCATGAACTCGTAGCTGAGCAGCAGGACGCGGTAGCCCTCGAGATAGCCGGGGAACGTCAGGATGTTGTCGAGCTGGACCGGGCGCAGCGGGATGCCATTCTTGACCGGCGGCAGCGCCAGTCCGTAAAAGGCCGAGAAGTCCAGCAGCTCCAGCTGCCGCGTCGTCAGTCCGTCCGCCGCCTCCGTGCCGTCGTCGTTGAACTCGCCTCCATCCTCTCCCTCCCCGAGCACGTCGCCCCGCTGGTACATGGACGAGTTGGCCAGGCAGAGGCCGATGCCGGACGGTCCGGCCCCGGCGCCGGACGGATCGGGAGCCTCCTCGTGGCGATGCATGTCTCGCAGCAGGTTCATGACGGTCAGCAGCTCCGTCTTGTAGGCTTCGGGGATCGGCTCCTTGCCGCTGCCGTCCTCGGTCGGATAGTCCAGCTCGAACACCCGCCACGGCCACGGGCACACCTCGTACTGCTTCACGTCCGGATGCAGCAGGGAGGCGACGACCGTCGCCCGGTAGTTGCGGCGGTAGTCGCTCCAGCTGTAGCGCGGATTGTCCTCGATCGGATCGTGCAGGAACCACATCTCGCGGCCGGTGCCGCGCGTCAGCTCCTGCATGATGCCATATTCCAAATAGGCCGTCTCGAACGTGCGCTCGCGGCGCACGCCCTGATAGACGTTGGCCGTGCGCGCCGTGCCGGTCCAGATCTGGGCGATATAGCCGTCGCATGACGGCATCGAGACGAGCAGCGCCTCCGGGCTGACGATCCGCCACTGGGCGTAGTTGATCAGGCTGTGCGTCGGCACGTAGAAGCGGATCGCCCGATCATAGGCGACGAGCGCGTATTCCTTCATCTCGCCGCAGATGCGCTCGAGCGTGCGCGCATACATCGCCGCCTTCAGCTTCGAGGCCCGGTACTGGGCGTCCGGCGAGCGATGCGGCTCCTGCCAGTCCTCGCCGTAATAGCTCCGCCACTCCCGCTTGAACGCCTCCTCGTAGCCCGACTGCGCCCAGAACTCCGGCTCCTCCAGATGGATCGCCTCGACGCCGCAGTCGATCGCCCGGCGGATCTGCTCCGCCAAATACCGGGCGAACGAGATCGTCGGCGCCATGTACGGCACGTCCTTGCCGTGCAGCATCGGGTCGCCGGAGCGCAGCTTCTGCGCCTCGTCCCAGTGCTCCCGCCCGTCGAACCTGCCGTACAGGTAATCCTGGTATTCGCCCCACGAGACGCCGGTCATGAGATGGATCGTGTAGCCGGCCTTCCTCCAGCCCTCGATCCGCTCGGGCAGATCGTCCGAAATGCCGTACACCATGACGAAATCCGTCCGCAGATCGTACTTGGGCCCGTACGGACGGGATTCCTGGAATCCCGTCCGCTCCTGCCGGCCCGCTTCCTCCCGCTTCATGTCGCGGCCTCCTTTCGGGCAAGCGCCCGGATCAGTTCGGCATCTGCAGCTGCACGACTTCCTTGCCCTTCAGGTTCTCGTTCACGTACTGGATCGCCTCCGGATAGCCGGTCTTCTTGATCTGCTCGCGCAGCGCGCCGATGATGTCCAGCGCCGCTTCGTCGGACTTGGCGAATACCGCTTCCTTCCAGACGTCGCCGATTTTGTCCATCGACGGCTTGAGCTCCTCCCACTGCGGCGACTTGGCCATGACGTCGGCGGCGTTGTAGGCCGAGATGACGGAGATGCCGTTCGGACGGAGGATTTTGCGCGCGCTTTCCATCTTGGCGATCCGCTCCTGGTCCGCCCAGATGTCGCCGCCGAGCGTGTTCGTCCGGTCCTGGCCGGTCATGTCCTCGAAGCCGGTCGCGAAGCCCTCGTTTTTCTTGGCCTTGCCCGTCGTGTCGGCCGCGAACTTGTCGAAGAACTCCGCCTTGGCGACCGGCTTGCCGTCCACCATGTCGTAATGCGTGCCCTCGATGCCGTAGCGGACGAGCTTGAAGCCTTCCTCCGAGGCGAGGAACTCCAGCAGCTTGAGCGCCGCGTCGACGTTTTTGCATGCCTTGGTGATGACGGTGACGTTGTTGCCCTGGATGCCGAGATCGACGGGACGATCTGGCTCGGCGCCGGCCCGCTCCAGCGGCCCGATCGGCACGTAGTCGCTTCCTGGATGCGCTTTCACATAATCCTTGGAGGCGTCGATGATCGCCGGCAGATGCGCCGCCAGCACGGCGATGCGGCCCTGCTTGATCTTTTCCTGGGCGATCGGATCGGTCTGCGTGAACGCCTCCGGATCGAGCAGCCCCTCGGCCAGCAGCTTGCGGTAATACAGCGTGTAGTCCTCGTACGGCTTGGTGAAGAACACATGCTCGAGCGTGCCGCCGCCCTGGTCCATATACTCCGTGCCGTAGAACATCGTGTTGCCGATGCCGACGGCCCAGCCGTTGGAGAAGCCGCCGAGCGGGAACACCGGCATGCCGTTCTCCTTCAGATCCGCGTCCTTGATCTTCTTGAGGAAGGCGTACAGATCGTCCTTCGTCCGGACCGACTGCGGATCGACGCCGACCTGATCGGCGATGTCCTTGCGGACGTAAAAGCCGTACAGCCAATCCATGGCGTCCTTGTCCGTCAGCGGCTGGTTTTGGAACAGCATGTAGCTCTGGTCGCCGAAGGCTCCGATCGCCTTCTCGTACAGCGCCGGCGGCACGTTTTCCTTGGCGATCGCCCGGGACAGGTTCGGATACGCGTCCAGCTTGCCCGACAGGTCGACGAGCTGGTCCTCGCGCGCCGCCTTGACGATGCCGTCCAGCTCCCCGCCCCAGGCCGGTCCGGTGTAGATGTCGGGCAGGTCCTGCGTCGCGAAGATCTGGTTCACCTTTTCGACCTCGCTGCCCTTCGTGTAGTCCATCTTCACCTTGACGCCGGTCTTCGCCTGGATCGCCTTGGCGATCGGCGTCAAGTCCGCCTCCACGTCGCCCGCGCCGGAGCCGTTCCAGTTGTGCAGAATCTTCAGCGTCACCTCGCCGCCGTCGCCGCTGTTCCCTCCGCCGCCCCCGTCGCTGCATCCGATGAGCGAGCCGCCCATCGCCATCGCCGCCAGCAGCGCCGCGGCGGCCTTGATCCGCTTGTTCCTCATGAGAACCCCTCCCGATCGTCGTAAGTGGTATATGACAAAGTCCGGCGGCTGCGGCGGACCTCCCGCCCGCAGCCGCTTGCGGACGTTCATCCTAGCCTTTGACCGAACCCATCATGACGCCCTTGACGAAGTACTTCTGCAGAAAAGGATAGATGCACAGGATCGGAAACACGGTGACGACGAGCAGCGCCATCCGCAGCGACTCCGGCGTCGATCCGGCCGCGCCGGTGTTGATCGTCTGCCCGCCCTGCTGGGCGGCCCGCTGCATCGAGGACGAGAGCGCCTCGGCCTCGGTGAGCATCTGCTGCAGCAGCGTCTGCACGGGAATGAGGCTCTTGTCGGAGACGTAATAGGCTCCGGTGAACCAGTCGTTCCAGTGGGCGACGCCGATGAACAGCGAGATCGTCGCCAGCACCGGCCCCGACAGCGGCAGGACGATCTTGAGGAAGATCTGGAAGTCGCCGTAGCCGTCGATGCGCGCCGACTCCTCCAGCTCCTCCGGGATGCCCTGCAGGAACGTGCGGATGATGACGATGTGGAAGAAGCTGAACAGCATCGGAATGACGTACACCCAGAAGCTGTTGATGAGCTGAAGCTTCTGAAGCGTGATGAAGTAAGGGATGAAGCCCGCGCTGAAAATCGTCGGCAGGAAGATGTAGAAGGTGAAGAACGTCCGCCCCGGCAGCGTCTTTTTGGACAGCGCGTAGGCGGTCAGCGTGCATAGCGCCACATGCAGCGCCGTGCCGAGCGCCGTGCGCAGCAGCGTGATCTTGTACGCCTGCCAGATTTTCGCGTTGTCGAAGATCTGGGCGTAGTTGTCGAGCGTGAACTGCCGAGGGTAGAAGTAGAGCGCTCCGAGCATCGAGTCCTTGCCGTCGTTCAGCGAGTAGACGAGGATGTAGATGAACGGATAGATCATCGTGAAGCCGAACAGCGCGAGCAGCGTGTAGTTGGCCGCGCTGAACAGCGAGAGCTTGCGCCTTCCCATGCGGATGCTCCTTTCGGGTTAGAAAAGGGATACGTCGCTGACCTTGCGGGCGATCCGGTTGACCGCGAGGATGAGGACGAGCGCGATCGCGCTCTGGAACAGGCCGACCGCGGCCGCGTAGCTGAGCCGCCCCTCGCCGATGCCGGCGCCGATGACATGCACGTCGAGCACGCTGCCGATCGCGGCGGTCGCCGGTCCGTTCAGCAGCAGCAGCTGCTCGTAGCCGGCGCTCATGAGGCTGCCCGCCGCGAGGATGAACAGGATGACGGCGATGTTGCGCACGCCCGGCAGCGTCACATGCCACATCTGGCGGAACCGCCCGGCTCCGTCGATTTTCGCCGCCTCGTACAGCTGCTGGTCGATGCCGGCGATCGCCGCCATGTAGATGATGGAGTTCCAGCCGATGTTCTTCCAGATGTCCGAGCCGATGACGATCTGGTAGAACCAGCTCGTATTGTTGAGGAACTGGATCGGGTCCTTGAGCAGGCCCGACGAGACGAGCAGGTCGTTCACCGGTCCGCCGTAAGGCGTGAGCAGACGCTGCATGAGGGTGACGACGACGACCCAGGAGACGAAGTACGGGAGGTACGAAAGCGTTTGCAAAGTTTTCTTGAACTTGAGGTTCCGGATCTCGTTGAGCAGGATCGCCAGCACGATCGGCATCGCGAAGCCGATCGTCAGCTTCAAGCCGCTGATGAGTATCGTGTTGCGGATCAGCTGGCTGGACTGATAATAATCGAAAAACTGGCGGAAGTACTTCAGGCCGGCCCAGGGGCTGCCGGTGAAGCCGCCGGAAAAGCGGAAATCGCGGAACGCGATCTGGATGCCGTACAAAGGAACGTAGGAGAACAGGAAAAACCAGACGACCGCCGGCAGCAGGAACAGATAGAGCAGGCGATGCCGCCAGATCCGCTTCAGGAGCGGGTTCGTCCTCATAGGCTTCGACCTCCTTGTCGGATGAAAATCAAGCCGGATGCGGCGGCGCCCTCCCGCATGCAGAAAGCGCCGCTTCTCCGGATGGCGCCTGGCTCGGAGCCTGGCCTCAGCTCCGCGTCAGCTTGAGCGTCTTGACCTCGAACGGGCCGAACTCCAGCTCCACCGCGCCGCCGCCGAGGTCGAGCGGCTCCTCGTCCCGCTCCAGCAGGTCGGCGAGCCGCGCCGCGGACACCGGGAAGCCGGGCCGCAGCTTCGTCCGCAGCCTCGTGCCGGCCGTCTCGTACAGCCGCACGACCAGCTCGTCGCCGTCCTCCGCCCGCTTGACCGCCTCCGCCATCACATGGGGATGGTCCAGCTCCAGGAACGAAGCGCCCTCACGCCAGCCGGCCGCCGCTGATCCCGCTGCGGCAGAGGCCGGATCGACGAGGCGCAGCGGCACGTTGAGCTCGTACCCGCGCCGGCATACCTGCGCCTGCACATGATCGCCGGGATGCGGATAGAGGGAGTAGAGGAACTCATGCTCGGCTCGGTCGGCCTCGGGATCCGGGTAGGACGGGCTGCGCAGCAGGTTGAGGTCGAGCTCGCCGCCCTCCGCGCGATGCCCGTACTTGCAGTCGTTGAGCAGCGCCGCGCCGTAGTCCGGCTCGGACAGGTCCGCGTACTGATGCGCGCAGATCTCGTCCTTGGCGTAGTCCCACATCGTGTTGCGATGCGTCGGCCGCCGCAGGTAGCCGAACTGGATGTCGCAGCTGGCGTGGTCGGCCCTGATCGCCAGCGGGAACGAGGCGCGCAGCATCTTGCCGGACTCCCGCCAGTCGACCTTGGTGTCGAAGTCGAGCCGGCGGCTGCCGTCCGTCAGCGCCACCCGCTGGGTCAGCGTCGACTCGCCGGTCGCCCAGGTGAGCATCAGGCCGGCCACCGGCCCGTCCGCGAACGCCTCCAGCCGCAGCAGCGACAGCTCCGCGCCGCCTCCCGCCCGGTAGTCCTGGCGGAAATCCCAGGCGTCTCCGTCGTCGGCGTAGACGCGCAGCGCATTCGCCTCGCGGCCCGCCTGCACGAGCTCCCGGCCCGCCTCCTTGTCGAAGATCGAGACGATGCCGCCGCTTGCGCCGAGCGCGACCTTGAGCAGGCCGTTCTCGATCGTCCGCTCCTCGGCCGACACCTTCAGGCGGGGGAAGGCCGGCTCCGGCTCGTCTGTGCCGGCCGCCGCATCCACCGCGGCGAAGCCCATCGCGGGCACCGCCACGCGCCGCCAGCGGCCGCCGATCCGCAGCCACTCCTCCCGCTCCCACGGAAGCGAGTTGAACACGGCGGTGCCGGCCGCGCCGGCCGCCGCCGCGGCGTAGGCTTCGCCGAGCATCCGCTCGACCTGCCGCAGCAGCGCCTCGTACCGCTCGAGCGACTCGTCGTACACCCGCTTGATCGAGGAGCCGGGCAGGATGTCGTGGAACTGGTAAAGGAGCACCTCCTTCCACACCGCCTCCAGCTCCGCGGCCGGGTACGGCCGTCCTGCCGCCGTCTCCGCCAGCGCGGCGGCGAACTCCAGCTCGCGCAGCGCCTTCTCCAGCTTGCGGTTGTAGCGCTTGCTGCGCCCTTGGCTCGTCAGCGTGCCCTGATGCTTCTCCAGGTACAGCTCTCCGCGCCACGTCTCGTAGCGTTCCGCTCCTTCCGCAAGGCGCTCGAAAAAGCGCGACGACGACTCCTGCTCCACCGGACTGAGGCCGAGCAGGTCCTTCTCCCGGGCGAGCCGCTCCAGATGCTCCTCCCCGGGACCGCCGCCGCCGTCGCCGATGCCGAACAGCATCAGCGCGCGGTCCGAGACGCCCTTGTCGAGGTAGTCCTGCTCCGCCTTGACGATCGAGCGCGGCGCCGCCGGACTATTGTAGGTATCCTCCGGCGGCATATGCGTCAGCACGCGCGAGCCGTCGATCCCCTCCCAGTGGAACGTGTGGTGCGGATGCTTGTTGTAGACGCTCCAGCTCAGCTTCTGGGTCATCATGTAGTCGACGCCGGCCTTTTTGAGCAGCTGCGGCAGGCTCGCCGTATAGCCGAACACGTCCGGCATCCACAGCGACTTCATCTCCTGCCCGAACTCCTGCTGGAAATACCGCTTGCCGTAAAGCAGCTGGCGGACGAGCGACTCGCCTCCGGGCACGTTCGTATCCGACTCGACCCACATCGCCCCCTGCGGCTCCCAGCGCCCCTCGGCGACGCGTTCCTTGATCTCGCGGTACAGCTTCGGATAATGGCGCTTCATCCAATCGTACAGCTGCGGCTGGCTCGCGCCGAACACGTAGTCCGGGTAGCGCTCCATCATCCGCAGCGCCGTGGAGAACGTGCGCGCGCCCTTGCGGATCGTCTCCCGGATCGGCCACAGCCAGGCCAGGTCGATATGCGCGTGGCCGATCGCGCTGATCGTCAGCACGGGATCCCCGCCTCGCTTGGCCAGCAGCTCGGCCAGCATGCGGCGCGCCTCGGCGATCCGCTCGTCCGTCAGGCTCGCGAGCCGATGCGAGGCGTCATGCAGCGTCCGGAAAATCCGCTCCTTGCGCGCGGATCCGGCCGGCAGCCGCTCGGCCGTCTCCAGCAGCACCTCGAAGTCGTAGTACAGCTGCCGCAGCTCCTCCCGGCATGTCGCCACGACCGCTTCCTTGAGCGTACCGCTGCGATATCGGCCGAACAGATCGTTGCAGCCCGCGTCGGCCCACAGGTCGATCGTCTCCGAGCCGCTCGCGCGCTCGCTCACGAGCACGACCCGCTTACCCGGGAGCCCGAGCGAGAAGTCGAACTCGGAATTGATGTTGGTCAGGCCCTGGACCGGGGAGCCTTCCTCGTCGACGAGGCACAGCTCGCCGTTCACGTCGATCAGCAGCACGACCTTGGCGTCCTTGGCGCGCTCGGGCACGCGTCCGGAAAAATGGAACCAGGCGCAGTCCCACAGCTCGCCCCAGCGGTCGCCGGGCTGCAGCCGCAGCGGCCGTCCGGAGCGCCGCTCCCCATAGGGCACCGGCTCCGGGGTGACCCAGGCCGATACGCTCAGCTCGGCGATCGGCTCGTAAATGCCCGCCTGCAGGCGCTCCAGCACGCCCTTCAACTGCTCAGGCCGGATGACTTCATATGGCATGCGTTCATCGTCTCCTTTTTGGCGAGCCCGCCCTCAAGCTCCACTTTCTTCCCCCCAACTATAATCGATGCATTGTATATGTTCAATATATTTTTATAAACCACAAAAAAACCGGCTCCCTGAGGAGCCGGCTGGCGTTTCTCGCTTGATCAAGCTAAACGGCGTCCGCCGCAGGCGGCGGTCCGGACGTCTGGCGGACGACCAGCTCGGGCTCGAGCAGCGTCTTCGCGTAGCGTCCGCCCGCCCCGCCGCCCGCCTGGATGACCTCCAGCAGCTTGTCGGCGGCCTGCGCGCCCATGTCGGACTCGAATTGGCGGATATGGGTGAACAGGCTGAACTCGTCCACGATCGAGGTCGGATCGTCGAAGCTGACGATCGACAGATCCTCCGGCACGCGCAGCCCCGCCTGCTTCGCCATCTGGTAGATCTGCACGGCGAGGCGGCCGTTCAGCGTAATGTAGGCGGTCGCCATCCGGTTGCGAATATACCGGAACAGCGGATGCGACTCCGCTTCCTTGAGGCTGTCCACCCGGAACCCGCTGATCATATGCGCGGGATTGATGAGCGCGCCCTTGCGCCGCAAGCCGTCGATATACCCTTCGATCCGCTCCTGCACGGTGACGGTCTGGATCGGCGAGTCGGAGCAGATGGCGATCTCGCGGTGGCCGAGCTCCCACAGATGGTCGACGGCGAGCGAGGTGCCGAGCCGCCCGTCGGCGGCGATGTAATTCGTCTCCACGCCGGGCAGGTAGCGGTCCATCAGCACGAACGGGAAGCCCGCGAACTTCATCGCGAGGATCTCCTCGTTGTACTGCTCCTCGTCCACGGGGAAGATGAGCAGCCCCTCGGCACCGATCTCCTTCAGCGTCTTGATCGCTTCCTTCTCCTGCTCCAGCTGGCCGCCGGACAGCAGGATGACGCTCCGGTAGCCGCGCCGCTCGAGCGCCCTGCGGGCGCCGTCGATGAGCCGGATCGCAAAATAGTCGTCGATGGACGGCATGACGAGCCCGATCAGCCCGGTCCGCCCGCGCGGGGCTGCGGCCGGCGAGGCGTCATGCGGCGCCAGGCCGGCGGGCGCGCCGGCGGCTGCGGCCCCTGCCGTCCGGTCGCTCACGAAGCTGCCCCGCCCCGGCACGCGGGTGATCCACCTTTCGTTGGCGAGGCCCGAGAGGGCGTTGACGACCGTGATCTTGCTGACGTTGAACTGCTCCATCAGCTCTTTTTCCGTCGGGATGCGGTCGCCGGCCTTGAGGCCTTCGCTTTCGATCCGCTCGCGGATGTAGTCTTGAATTTTCTGGTACAGCGGCGTTCGTTCGGTCGAGCTCATCGTTCCATCACCAGTTTCGGTTCGAGATTTGTATATATGATATAGGCTGAGTCCTCGAGAAGCAACCGCCGCCCTCCGGCGACATGGGCTCAAAGCCGCATCCCGCGCCGTTTTCTCGTATGACGATGGTCCTGGCCGGGCGCCCTTCGATGCATTTTGCGCTCCGAATTTGTCGAAGCCCTTGAATCATATATGTAAAATATATTAAATATAAATGCAAGCGATTTCAGTCCTCCATTCTCCGCCGAGGAGGTGAAGGCAAGCTTGCGGCCTCGCCGGCCGCGACATCCCGCCCTTGTTTCGCCATTCTGAGAAAAAGAGGTGCTTTTGTTAATGAAACGCAAGCTTACCGCCGCCGCTCTCGCGCTTGCCTGCTTCGGATCGTTCGGCCTCGGCGCGTCCGCCGAGCCCGGCCCTGCGGATGCCGCGGCCGGAGCCGCCAAGCCGCCGTCCGGCTCCATCTCCTGGCCCGCGCAGCAGCAGCTGCCCCGCTTCGCGAAGGTCAAGCAGCTCGAGGTCGCGGACATCTACGACGCCCCGGGCGACGTCAAGCTGCTTTTCGCTACGCTGCAGGGCCTCGTCAACCGCAGCGAGCCGCGCATTTACCTGCTTGAGAACAAGGAAGAGGGCAAGTTCGCCTGGCTGAACGAGCTGGACGTCCCCTACAAGGTCCGCGACAGCGAATGGTCGATTCTCGACAAGTTCAAGCAGGACGTCAAAGGAATCATCGTCTACGATCCGCAGCTGCCCGATTCGATCAACGTCGCCACGACGCTCGCCGGAATCAAAAGCGCCGTCGTCGCCAGCCCCGAGCTGGCCGAGAAGCTGACCGCCCCGCCGTATGCCTTCCCCGTGCTGGACGATCTGCGGGGACGCTTCAAGGACCGTCTCGACGCCTACGCCTGGCAGTACGAGCAGCTGTGGAGCCGGACGACGCGGCGCATGCTCGTCGGACTGAGCCCGGATACGTCCGTCCGCCTGCCGGAGAGCGGCATCCCGTCCTCGTTCAAGACGGTCGCCGAGGAGACGGCGCAGGAGCGGGACGCGGCCAACCGCAAGGTGTACGAGCTGGATTTGTCGCCGTTCCTCGGCCAGGAATCGGTCTACCTGCGCTTCGACGACGCCTTCCCGCAGGACGGCTGGGGCCCTGCCGTCCATGAGGTGGCGGTCCAGGCCGACGGGCAGGAGATCGCCCGCTTCGTCGCCGGCACTCCGCAGGAGCAGCCTTATCTGTACGACGCCCAGCAGTCGCAAGCATCGGAAGGCAGCGGCGGCCACCGCTTCGCCGACAACGGACGCTACTTCGTCTACCGCTTCACGCCGCCCGCAGGCGCCAAAAAGCTGACCGCCGCCGTCGAGATGTGGAACCAGTTCAAGGTCAGCGCCGGCAGCGCGCAGCCGCCCACGTCCGAGCAGAAGGAGCCGTACGGCTACCTGCGGGACTATGCCGTCGCCAACAAGGCGATGGTGTTCTGGCTCGACCCGAACCTCCCCCGGGAGCGGGAGCTGTTCGAGCGCATTCTCGCGGATACCGCCCCCGGCACGCCCTACCTCGGCTGGTTCAGCAACGATACGGCCGGAGAGTTCAGCGGCGTGGAGATCGCTTCGCGGCATAGCGTCTACGTGCTCGCCGCCGACTGGTTCAGCAACCTGACCGTCTTCTCCGGCGAGCGCCCGATCGGCGCGCCGCTCAAGCCCGCCAAGGCGCCGAAGCTCCAGAACAAGATCTACGTCAGCTATACGTTCAGCGAAGGCGACAACTTCCAGTACAACCAGCACCGGATGCGCGTCCTTTGGGACGATCCCGCGCGCGGCCAGGTGCCGATCAACTGGACGTCAAGCCCGCTGCTGCTGGACGGCGCGCCGGCGATGCTCCAGTATTACCTGAAGACGGCGACGCCGAACGACCAGCTCGTCTCCGGTCCTTCCGGAGCCGGCTACTTCTATCCCGAAGCCTGGCCGGACAGCACGTTCGCGTCCTTCCTGAAGCAGACGTATCCGTATCTGAAAAAGACCGGCATGACGATTCCCTACGTGCTCAACCGCATCGACAGCGACAACGTGCCGCTCAGCGCCGCCAAGGCGAGCGCCTATGCCGACGAGTACGATGCTCCCGGCCTGTTCCTCAGCTGGGAGGACCGGTTCGGCGTCGAGATCGCCCAAAACAAGCTGCCGATCTCGACGATCCAAGGCATCGGCACGGTCGACGACGGGAAGCGGGTCCTCGCCGCGGCCAAGGCAGGCTGGGACGGCAAGTCGCCGCTCTTCGTCTCGCTCGGCCTGCTCGCCTGGAGCTTGACGCCGACGGACGTCGCCGCCCTGAACGGCTCCCTCGGACCGGAATTCGAGGCGGTCCTCGCCGATCCGTATTTCTCGCTCGTGCGCGAGGCGAACGGCCTCAAGCGCTGATCCGCCGCATGGCGTGATCCGCCGCATGGCGCCCCTGCCCCTGCCCGGCCCGCCGCCGTTCGCGTCCGTTTTCCGTGCGCGGACGCGGGCAGCGCGGCCGGCCGAGGCGGCGCAGCGCCAAAAAAGCCCTTGGACGCGTCCAAGGGCTTTTTCGCTTGCGAACCAAGGACCGGGCTCAAGACGAGGATCGCGGCTCCCCGCCGCTTCGGCTTCCGCCCTTCGCTCCGTCCGCTCCGCCGGCCTTGCCTGCGCCGGTCTTGCCTGCGCCGGCTCGGCCTCCCTCCGCGCGCTGCCGCTCCGCCTTGCGCTTCACCCAGCCGATGCCCATGACGAGCATGAGCGCCGGGAGCAGCAGCTGGTAGATCGGCGTCAGCTTGAGCGACAGCTCCAGACCGAGCCACAGATGGAACGTGTTCGTCGGCTCCAGGAACGCCGCCCCGTAGATGATCGGTCCGATCATCAGGGCGCCGGCCGGCAGCGGCAAGCCGCAGGCGGAGCGCAGCAGCAGCGCGGACGCCAGATAGAGGGCCGAGATCTTGACGTACAGGCCGATGTAGAGCAGCAGCGTGACGAGGATGTCGAGCCGCTCGATGAAGCTGGCCAGCCGGATCAGCTCGACCGCCTCCAGCGTCGGCAGCGCCTTGATCGAGGCGATGGCCGGGCCGAGCACCATCATGATGACGGCGTTGACGGCGACCAGGAACAGAGCCACGACGGCGTAGGCGCCGTAGCTGGCCGCGCCCGCCCGCTTGCTGGCGGCGGCGTATTTCCAATAGACGAGCAGCACGATCGTCTGGCTGAACGGAAAGGCGAGCAGGTCGGGAAACGCCGTATCCAGCACCGGACCGAGGCCGTTCTCCAGCATCGGCCGCAGCCGGTCCGGCTCGATCCGCCCGGAGGCCAGCAGCAGCACGAGCAGCAGCACGTAGCTGCCCGCGAGCGCAGGCAGCAGAATCTGCGTGATCCGGAAAAACGTCTCGACCCCTTTGGTGACGGTATAAAACGCGATGCCCGTAATAAGCAGCATGACGCACCAGATCGGCGTTTCCGGCAGCAGCGTCATGCTCGTCAGCTCGCCGAAGTCGCGGACGTTCCGCATCGACTCGTAGGCGAGCAGCAAGCCCATCGCCAGCCCGAGCGCCGTGCCGATCGCCCGGCCGAAATGCAGCTTGAACAGCCCGGCGAGATCTTCCTCCGGAGCCCGGTTTTGCAGCGTCCGGTAGCCCCACAGCACGCCCAGGCCGGCGATCGCGGCGGCGCCGAGGGCGATCCACGAATCCTGCCTCGCGTCGATGCCGAGCTCGAACATCGGCGTGCTGCCGATGCAGAATAGGATCAGGAAGATCCCGATCTGCCCGGCGCTTATTCCTTCCGGCTTGCTCATGCCGCCCTCACTCCTTCCCGCGGCTGTCCTCGGCCGCCTGCTCATAGGAGCCGTTGCTCCGTCCGGTCCGGACGATCGATACGGCGACGTCCAGCTGGGTCTCGAGCTGCGGGAACAGCCTGTCGTTCCATTCCTGCTCGAGCGCCTTCCATTCCTTCGGATAGCGGAGCCTCAGCTCGTTGCCGAAGCCGGTCAGGTCCGTCCCCAGCCTCTGCGAGGCCTTGATGCCGTCCTCCATGTCCGACTTGAGCTCCTGCGCGATCCGCAGCTCCAGCTCCAGCAGGTCGGCGGGCTTGTCGAGCGCTCCCTTGCAGTTGTACTCGAGCAGCGTGCCGGCCGCCTCGGCCTTCACCCGCATGAGCCAGCCCCCGTCCGGCTTGCGCGTCGGAATCACCTGCGTCCGGACCTGCTTGAGGCGGATGCTGTTGCGCTTCAGCCTGGCGTCCGGACAGCCGAAGGAGACGGTCGTCTCCCGTTCCTTTCCCTTGACCCACATGAGGCCGCGCGTCTCATGCGTGGAGAGCCAGCCGACGAGCCGGTCCTCCTTGAAGACGCCGAGCTTCTGCAGCCTTACCTTGGCGCCGGTATGCGTCATCTTGGCCGCATCCACGGTGTCCACCGGCTCGTCCGATCCGCTCAGTCCGATGCCCGGCACGCCGGTCGTGCGGATCGGACTGAGCAGCTCCTGCGCGACGTCGAACACCGTCATCTGGCGGAAGTTGCCTCCCTGCTTCTCCTCCTGCGTGATGAGCCGGACGATGCCCGCCCCGGAAATCTTCTCCATCGGCAGCAGCTGCTCGAGAACCAAGCGCGCGCTGCCCTCCGTGACGAACATCATGACGGTCTCGCGCGAGTCGCCGTTGCGCATGTAAGCTTCGATCAGCTCGGCGATGCCCTTGCGGGCGGCCGCTTCGCCGACGATGACGACCTGGTTGTGGGCGAAATAAAGCCGCCGCGACATCTCCTGGGTCGCCTTGGACACCGCGCCCCGGAAGCTGTCGCCTTCGGTCGTGAACACATTGACCGGCGCATGGCCCGTGCCCACATACGAGCCCTGGGCCGAGATCGCGCTCGGGATGACGAGCTGATAGCTGAGCTTCCAGCGCCCGCTCTCCGTCACGTCTACCCCGGTCGCCGAGATGATGCCGAGCTCGTTGAGCTCCTGCCGGTCCCAGCAGCCCGCCGCGCCGAGCGGGAGCAGCGCGAGCAGCAGCGCGAGCGCCGCGAGCCGCCTCATGGCTTGCCGCCGGCCTGCCGCTTGCGGCTTCCTTTGCGGGCCAGCGCGGGACGCAGCGTCATGCTCCAGCGCGGCATGCGCAGGATCGTATCCCGCCAGCTTCCTTTGACCCAGGGCGCCATCGGCGCGAGGTACGGAATCCCGAACGAATGCAGCCCCGCCAAGTGGATGATGAGGATAAGGTCCAGGGAGATGATGCCGACGAACCCGAGCACGCCCGCGCTCAGCATGAACAGGAAGCGCATCAGGCGGGCGGCGTTCGCGATGTTGACCTGCGGCGCGACGAAGCTCGAGATCGCCGTGAAGGCGACGATGATGACCATCGCGGCGGAGACGAGCCCCGCCTGCACGGTCGCCGTGCCGATGACGAGCGCGCCGACGATCGAGATCGCCGGTCCGATCGCCCTCGGCATGCGCACGCCCGCCTCGCGCAGCACCTCGAACGTCAGCTCCATCAGCAGCGCCTCCACGAGCGCCGGGAACGGAACGCCCTCCCTCTGGGCGGACAGGCTGATGAGCAGATTGGTCGGCATCATTTCCTGATGGAAGGTCGTGATCGCAATGTACAGCGCCGGCAGGTGCAGGGAAATCAGAAAGGCGCCCATGCGTATGAGGCGCAGGAAGCTGGCGATGTCGAAGCGCTGGTAATAGTCCTCCGGCGACTGGAAGAAGCGGTACAGCGTGACCGGCGCGAGCAGCGCGAACGGGCTTCCGTCGGAGAGGATCGCCACATGGCCCTCCAGCAGGTAGGCGGCCGTCTGGTCCGGCCGCTCCGTATTGAGCAGCGTCGGAAAAAACGTGAACGTCTTGTCCTGGATATACTCCTCGAGGTAGCCGCTGTCGATGACGCCGTCGACGTCGATCGCCGCCAGCCGGCGCCGCGCCTCCTCGACCAGCTCCGGACGGGCCGTGTCCTTGAGGTAGACGAGCGCCACCTCCGTGCAGGTCTGGCGGCCGATGCGCCGCGACTCCACGATCAGCCGCTCCGAGCGGATGATGCGGCGCAGCTGGCCGAGATTCGTGCCGATCGACTCCGTGAAGCCCTGCTGCGGCCCGCGGATGACCGTCTGCGAGATCGGCTCCCCGACCGGGCGCCGCTCTCCCCCGTCGGCGTCGGCGGCGAGCGCCGTGCCGCTGCCGTCGATCAGGATGAGGCAGCAGCCGAGCAGCAGCGAGTCGAGCGCCTTCTCGATCGTCGCCACCGGCTCGGTCAGGCCGGCGGTGATGACGCCCGCGCGCAGTCGCTCCGTCGCCTCGGCCAGCCCGCCGCGGTCTGCGCGGCGGCCTTCCTCCGCGGGCGGAGGCGCCGACTGCAGCTTGTCGAGGATGCTCTCGCGGATGCCGTTCTCGTCCACGATGCCCTGCAGGTAGAGCACGGCGAGGCGGACGCCCGGAAAAGCCGGCGATTCCGTCATCCGCAGCCGCAGATCGGCGGAATCGCCGAATTGGCGGCGAATCGCCTGCGCGTTCGCCGCCAGCGACGCGCTGAGCGGCGTCGCGCTTTTGCGCCGTCCAGGCGAAGGGGCCGCCTTCAGCGGCCCCCCCGACCGCTTCTCCGCTCCGCCGCCGCTCCGGTCCGCGGCGCTTGTATCGCCGGCGCCGCTCCGCGCGCCGCCGCTTCCCGCTCCGGTTCCGTCCGACGCTCCCGGACCGGATCCGGCCGTCTTGTTTCCGCCGCCGCTTTCCATCTCTTGTCCCTCCTTTGCCAAGTCGTCCTTATTTTGGGCCAGGAACAGGAAAATTATGTCCGCTCCATGCTGCGGCTCGCTCCTCGCTTTTTCGAACGTTTCCGGGGAACTATGGAGGACGCGCGCTGCGCTGGCTTCGCGCGGTTTTTCCGCGCGCAGGGCGCCCCAGCGACTCCTCCAGTGGTACATTTACCATTGACGCGCGCTTTCTCCGCCCCAGCGGCTCCTCCAGTGGTACATTTACCGTTGATGCGCGCTTTTTCCACCCCAAGCGCTCCGCCTCGTCTAACCGAATGGACGGCGAGACGGACTCTGGGGCCGCTTGCAGAAGTCCTTTGACGAAAAACTCGGGCTGCAGACTCCCTGGCACGCGATGCCAAGGCTGCAGCCCGAAAAACGGGGCAAGGCCTCCCCTGTTCGTTCCATCCCCTAACCCGCCTGCGAAGATAGGACCGCTTTAACGCCAAAAAACCTTGCCGCCGCTCGAGGCGAAGGCAAGGCCAGACGGGACGACTGCAACGATTGCAACGGCTGGACCGATTGGAACGGCTGGAACCCGGACTGCGGCTCCCGGCGACCGCCGGCTGGACGCCTCCAGCGGCGGGCGGACACCAGCTGGACGGCTCAGCGGCGAGCGGACGCTAACCGACGTCTCCACCGGCAGGCGACCGCCAGCCGGACATCTCCAGCGGCGAGCGGCCGCTAGCCGGACGCCTCCGGCTGCTCCGGCGGCAGCAGCCGCAGCCGGTACAGCGCCGACTGCTCCTCCGCCCAGCCGTCGAACGCCAGCCCGTCCTGCAGCAGCGACGCTCCGGACCGCAGGAGCGGCTCCGACGTCCCTCCGAGCTCCCGCAGCTCGTAGGCTCCGTCCGGCCGCAAGCCCCGGAGCCGGACGACTCGGCTCGCCTCGCCGCCTTCCAGGCGGAAGACGGCCAGCAGATGCTCCTCGCCGAGCGCGTACTGGAACGCCGCCCAGCGGCTGCCTCGTCCATCGCGCAGCGGCTGCGCCGTCAGCCGGTACAGATCCGCTTCGCGCACGAAGCGGCTGACCTGCTCGCGGTAATCGCGGACATGGACGGCCAACCTTTCCGCCAGCCGCCGCGGAAGCTCGGGCAGCTTTTGCGAGACGCCGAACGCGCCGAGCATGCCAATGCGCGTATAGTAGTCGAAGCGGACTTCCGACAGCGTCGGATCCTGCGGATCGAAGCGCTGCTTGGCGAAGTCGCCGAGCCAGTGCGAATAGCTCCAATGCAGCGCGCGCTCGGGCGCGAGGAACGTGCTGGCGCCCCAGAACACCTGCAAGCTGTGCTCCGGCCAGTCGGGATCGCTGAGAAACGACAGATGCGTGACGCGGGCCATGCCGAGATCGAGCCGCAGCCCGCCCGAGGAGCAGTTTTCCAGCAGCACCTCCGGATGGACGGCGCGCAGCCGCTCCAGCACCTCGTACAGGCCGCGCACATGCTCGAACAGCCCGTCTCCCTCGCCATGCCCGTGATCGGTACGGTCGCAGCCCCCGAGCGGATCGACGTTGAAATCGAGCTTCACCCATTCGCAGCCGCTCTCGCGGATGAGGCGGTCTAGCTCGGCGAACGCCCACTCGCGCGCTTGCGGATTGCCGAGGCAGACGTAGCCGAGCGGCTCGCCCTCGCGCCGCGCCGGGAAGTCCGGCCTGCGCCCCGCGAGCTCCGCGTGCCGGCCCAGCCCTTCGATCTCGCACCACAGGCCGAAGCGCATCCCGAGCCGCCGAGCCTCGTCCGCGCACTCCCGCACTCCACCCGGAAACCGCATGCGGTTGACCTTGTCCCAATCGCCGCGCTGCTCGTGCCAGCCGCCTTCCGCATCCTCGCTTCCGAACCAGCCCGCGTCGAGCGTGCAGACGCCGAAGCCGAGCTCCGCCGCGGCCGCCGCGTTCGCCTTGAACGTCGCGGCGTCGATCTGCGTGTCTTCGTAGCTCCACCAATGGTTCCACTCGGCGGGCAGCTCGCGGCTCACCGCGTTGTCCGGGTACCAGTGGCGGCGTCCGACCCGCGCCAGCGGCAGCGAGAGCGCATGCCAGTCTCCCCCTTCCCCGGCGACGACCGCGACGGACGGCGTCCGCATCGACTCGCCCGGCTGAAGCGTCTTGAAAAACGCCCACTCGTTCAATCCGGCTCCGGCGTCGATGCCGCTCGGCGTCCGCCGGCAGGAGGCCGACCAGTTGCCGGACCAGATCGGCGACAGATGCACCAGGCGGCCGTCCGAGCGCTCCAGCGTCAGCCAGGGATGCATGCCCTTCGACGAGCGTCCCCAGCGCGTCTGCGCGATAAACTCGACATCCAGCTTTTCCGAGCGCGGCTCGAATTCCGCTCCCCAGTCGCTGTCAAACGCATGGACGATGTACTCGCCATCCTCCAGCCTCAGCCGCATCGGCTCGATCCGCTCGATCCGGAGCGGCTGATCGCCGGCGTTGCGGATGTCCAGCCAGCGCTCCGCCACCGCTTCGCCCTCATAAAATACCGTATGGCAAACGATATCGAGGCCCGCCCCGGCAAGCCGGGCCGACTCCCGCCAGCGACCCTCCTCCTGCCGCGTCTCCGTGCCGAGAGGCTGCAGCAGGGGAGACAGGCCGGTCAGCTCGGCTCCCCCGGCCGTCAGGCGAAACCCCTCTCCCGCGTCGCTCTCTGCGCCGAACAGGCCGATGCCCGTACCGAGCCGATGCGCGCTTCGCGACAGCAGCCGGCCCGGCTCGCTGTCTGCTCCTCTTGCCTTCATCCTCCGCTTCCTCCTTCCGGTTCGCTCGCTTCGATTGGTTCGACCGCCGTCCGGCCCTGTCCAGGCCTATCCAGCCTATCCGGACCTGTCAAAGCCAAATCCAGTCCTATCCGGCCCTACCCGGCCCTAACCGGACCGGCCCGGGCTCAAGCGCCGCCCGTTGCCGACCGGCGGATCCGCCGCACCGTGAGCGGCGTGCCGCCCCGGGCTTCCAGCCGCAGCTCGCCGTCGGCGCGGCCGACGATGCGGCAGTCCGCCCCGGCGGCCTCGACCTCCTCCCGCTCGCCGCAAGGCAAGGAGAGCTGCATCGTCCAGTCCGGAGCGCTCAGCTCGATGCGGTATTCGTCACCGTCCTCCCCGAGCCGGATGGCCATCGCCAGCTCGATGCCGTCCTGCTCGCCGCCGAGCAGGAGCCGGTCCAGCGAAGCCTCCTTCCAGGCTTCGGGCAGACGGGGCCTCAGCTCGACCCGCCGCTCATGGGCGCGCGGCGTCACGCCGAAGAACTGGCGCACGAGCGGGTAGTGCAGGCCGTAGCCCGTCCAAGCCTGGACGAAGCAGCCGTAGTCCGGCGACATCTCGCTGATCGAGCCCGGCAGACGCCGGCCCAGCGTGCCGGCGATCTTGCCCATGTTGCGCAGCGCCTCGTCCATCCGGCCGTAGCGCGCCTCCGCCACCGCCTGCACGGCGGTCGAGATCGTCATCATCTGCGTGCGGTACATGCCCGACAGATACATGCCGTCCGGGCCGGCGAACTCCTCGCCCGCCAGCCGGTCCAGCGCCCGCAGCGCCTTCTCCCGCGGAGCGAGCCCCGCCTCGAGAGGGGTGTTGACGACCCAGTTCTTGAACAGCCAGGCGCGCCGCTCGTCCGCGGGCGCCTCCTCGATCGACGCCAGCAGCCGCTCGAGCTCGCGCGCGGCCGCCGGCGCCTCCATCGCGTCGGCGCGGGCGACATGCACGGGCAGCCGCTCGCGCACCTCGCCGACCGACGCGACGGCATCGGCGTACAGCCCTTCCTCCTCGAGCCACAGCTCCTCGTCGATCTGCCGCTCCAGCCGATCCGCCAGCCGCCTCCAGCGCCGCGCCTCCTCGCCGTCGCCGACAAGCTCCGCCATCTCCGCGCCGTCCTTCAGCGCCTTCCAGGCGTAGACCGCCGTATCGACGAGCCGCACGTTCAAGCCTTCGATCTCGATGATGCCGTAGCCGAGAGGCAGCAGGTCGTCCGTCTCCTCCTTGCCGGCGAACAGCCATTCCAGCCCGTCCCGGACGGCCGGATAAGAGCGCTGCAAATACGCCCGGTCGCCGGTCCAGCAGAAGACTTCCCAGACGCAGGAGATGAAATGCGGCGTTTCCTGCGCATTGCCCGGATGGGCCGCGACGCCGAGCGTCGTCAGCTCGTGCAGGATGCGCCCGTTGCCGTTCGCCTTGGCGGAGGCTTCGCGGATCAGCTCCGATGTCTCGATCGCGAGCGACTGGCGGCCGATCGTCAGCAGCGCCGGCAAGGCGTAGCTATTGTCGCAGCCGAACCACCACGGATACTCCGGTATGCCCGCCGCCAGTCCGCGGCCGACGCCGGGAACGTCGACATGCAGCCACTCGGCATGGACCTTCGCCCAGTCGAACGCCTCGACCAGCCGCTCGTCGGGCAGCTCGACCGTCGTGCGCCCCGCGTACTCCTCGTAGCGAAGCCGCTTCTGGCCGCGCAGCTCGGCATGCCGCTCGCGGATCGTGCGGAACGAGGCGAGCGCCTCCTCCTCGGAGACGGACGAGCCCGCCACGAAATAGCGCAGCCGCGCCGTCCCGCCAGCGGCAAGCTCGATCCGCCGCTTCACATGCCCCGCCGCTCCCGGTCCGGCGGTGCGCGGCGCGTCCGGACCGTAGTCCCCGACCGCCGCCTCCGCCTCATCCGTCTCCGCGCCGAATACGACGGTCCACGGATGCGCCGTGTCGCGAGCCGCGATGCCGATGCCGGGAACCGCCGCCGCCACATCCGGGGCGTCCTCGACGCCGGCCTGCTCGCTGAACCAAACGGGACGCAGGTCGGAGCGCGCCTGGAACACGACGTCCAGCTCCCGGCTCCGGCCGCTGCGATCTCGCAGCTCGAGCTCTACGGCCAGTCCCGCCAGCCCGTCGGGGCAAAACTGCGAGCGGACAGCCTCCAGCTCCAGCGCCGGCAGCGTGTAGACATGCTCGTTGAAATAAGCGTAGTTGCGGAACTGCTCCGCCTTTTGCAGCCATTCGCCGCCGGCCGATCCGCCAGCGTCAGCTTCGGCCACATGCACCCAGAAGCCGTCCAGCAGCTTGATCGGATGCGCCCACAGCCCGCCCATCTCGTCCGGAATATGATGGCCGAAATCGGGAAAGCCGCCGTCCTGCGCGCCGATCAGCATGCTGCGCGTTCCGGCCGCGACGAACAGATCGAGCGGCTCTCCCTCGCGATTGCGGCGGCTCGCCTGCAGCCCGCGCAGCCGCTCCGCTCCCGCGGTCCGTTCCGCTCCTGCGGTCCGCTCCGCTCCCGCGAACGGCTCGTTGTCTCTATCGGTTAACATGGGCCCCTCCCCTTTCCTTGGCTTTCAACGCTTCCCCGCGCCCGAAGCGCGCGGCGGGAAGCAGCAGCAAGTAGCATAGGCATGCGGCCGCCAGCGTCCAGCGCAAGCCCGCCGTCAGCGCCAGCGCGGCGCCGAGCCAGGAGCCCCACAGCCCCGCGATGCCGGAGACGGCGAACAGCAGCGGCGAGCTGCCCGGCCGGCGCCGCTCGGCGACGGCCAATCGCTGCGGCAGCGGCACGCCGGCCAGCAGGCCGATCGCCGCGCCCGCCAGCCCGAGCGCCCCGAGCCGGGCCGCGGACGGCAGCGCCGTCAGGCTGCCGCCCCACAGCGCCTCGGCGGCGGTCAGCGCGGCGATCAGCAGCGCCGCCCCGATCGCCGCCGCCGATTCCGGCAGGCGGCGTCCGGCGAGCCGGCTGCCGAGGCTGCCCCCGGCCAGCATCGCCGCCAGCACGATCGCGGCCGCCAGCGCCGGACTGCCGGCATATTTGAGCGCCTTTTGGATCAGCGCCGCCTGCAGCAGCATATAGCCGGCTCCGGCCAGCACGGCGACGAGCAGGCTCGCCTGATCCGCCCGCGCTCCGGACGGACCGGCCGCCCGGGACAGCGCGCGCTCGCGCCTCCAGATCCAGACGCCGAGCAGCGCGGTGAGCAGCGCGACGGCCGCCAGCCACGTCCGCAGCGATGCCGGCAGTCCCGGCGTCAGCAAGTAGAAGAACGGCCGGTCGTCGACCGTCGGATAGACGTTGTAGTCCGAGTCGGCGACAAACCGATCGAACGGCATGGCGCCGTCGATGAGCGGCTTCAGCAGCTGCTCGCTGCTCCCCGGCAGGAACAGCGTCTGCAGCTTCAGCGCCTGCGCTCCCGCGAGCAGCGTATCGAGCTGCTTCTGCTGCAGCGGCTGCCGCTGCAGCACCGTCAGCGCCAGCCCCGGCGATTTCGATTCGGGCGAGGCGAGCAGCAGCGCGGCGTGGCGCACCGCCTCCGCCGGCTTCGCTCCGGTCAGCTCCATATGCGCCGCAAGCGCCGTATAAAAGGCGCGGACGCCCTCGATGCCTTGATGCGAGACGACGATCAGGCGGCCGTTTTCGTTCAGCTTCTGCATATAGGCTTGAAACGCTTCTCGCGTGAACGCGTAATTCTCGCTCAGCGCGTGCCCGTTCGTCCCTCCGACCTGGGAATAGACCAGATCGAGCGCGATCAGGTCGAAGCCGCCGTCCGAGCGCTCCAGCACGCTGCGCCCGTCGCCGACGACGACCTCGACTCCGGGCTCGGCCAGCAGGGCGCGGCCGAACTGCTCGTCCTCGCGCATCGCCTGGACGAGCGAGCCGCTCATCTCGACCGCGGTCACCGACTTCGCGCCGGCGAGCAGCGCGTACAGGATGTCGCGCCCGCCGCCGGAGCCGACGATCGCCGTCTTGCCGGCCGGACCGGCGGCGAACGGCAGGAACTCGATGTCGCCGGCCAGCGAGGCGACCGAGCGCAGGTTCCCGTCGTAGCGGTACATGTAGCTGCCCGCTCCGCCGTCGACGAATACCGTCTTGCGGTCCGCTTCCGCGCCGCCGACGACGTCGGCGCGCGCGAACGCGTCCCAGTAGGAGCGCTCCAGCTCCGCTCCCGGCTGCCGCAGCGCGGCGACGATCGTTTTGTCCGGAGCGGCCCCCGACAGTCCCGCGAAGTTGATCTGCCACAGGCCGGGCCCGCCTGCCGCGGCGACCAGCGGCACGGCCGCGAGCAGCAGCGCCGCCGTCCAGCGGCGCAGCGCCGGCCGGCGCTCCGGCCTGCCGCCGGGCAGCAGCAGCGCCGCGGCGAATGCCGGCGCGGCCAGCGCGAACAGCGCCGCCAGCCCGCCCAGCAGCTGCAGCAAGCCGTAGGCGGCGGCGACGCCGAGCGCGGCGCCGAGCAGGTCGGCCGCATACAGGCGGCGAGGCTCGGCTCCGGACGACAGCGCCTTGCCCATGCACCAGCCGAACAGCACGAACGGCACGGACGCCGCCAGCGCATAAAGCGGCAGCTGGCCGACATAGGGGTAGCGGGCAAGCGCGAAGCTCAGCAGCGCCGCGTAGAGGCCGGTCGCGAGCGCCGCTCCCGCGGCGGACGAGCCGGGCCGCTCCGGCAGCGCCCGCGCCGCGTAGCCGCCGATGCCGATGCCCAGCACCGCGAGCGAGACGACGAGCGAGACGTAGTGATATTGCAGCAGCACGCCGAATACGCGGGTGAGCGCGATTTCCAGCCCGAGCGCCGACGCCGACAGGCAGCCGATGCCGAGCATCCAGCGCAGAGAGGCAGGGCGGGCGTTCGCGGGAGCCACGATCGATCTCATCCTTTCATGCCGGTCAGCGTGATGCTTTCGACGAAGTATTTCTGTCCGATGAAATAAAACACGAGCGAAGGCAGCATCGTGACGACCGAGGCGGCCATCAGGAAGTTCCACTGCACGTCGTTCTGGCTCTTGAAGAAGTTGATGCCGAGCGAGAGCGTATACAGGTCCGGCTTGCTCAAATACAAAATCGGCTGCATGAAATCTTTCCAGGAATCGTTGAACTGGAAAATCGCGATCGTCACGATGGCCGGAACGGTCAGAGGGAGGATGATCCGCAGCAGGATGCCGAACGTGGACGCGCCGTCGATCTTGGCCGCTTCCTCGAGGTCGGCAGGGATGGAGAGGAAAAACTGCCTAAGCAGAAAGATGAAGTAGGCCTTGCCGAAAAACAGCGGCACGATGAGCGGATAAAACGTGTTGATCCAGCCGAACTCGCTGAACAGATAGAACTTCGGAATCATCGTGACCGTGTCCGGCAGCATCATCGTCGCCAGCGTCAGCAGGAACAGCGCGTTGCGTCCGCGCGCGCGGAAGCGGGCGAAGCCGTACGAGACGACGATGCAGGAGACGACGGCGCCGACGATCGACAGCGACGTGATGAGAAGCGTGTTGTTGAACCAGGTGCCGAACGGCAGCGAGGTGAACGTCGTTTTGTAGTTGCTCCAGCGGATCGGATCCGGCACCCACTTCGGCGGCCAGGCGAACACCTGGTACGATTCCTTGAGCGAGGTGGACAGCATCCAGGCGAACGGCACGAGCATGACGAGGGAGCCGAGCGCCAGCAGGAAATAGACGGGCGCTTGCCGCAGCAGCGCGCGGATGGGATTCGTTTTGGCCATGGCGGCTCAGCTCCTTTCTCCTTCGTAATAGACCCAGGCGGCGGATGAGCGGACGACGAGCGCCGTCAGGCCGAGGATCAGCACGAACAGCACCCAGGCAAGCGCGGAGGCGTAGCCCATGCGGAAGTTCTGGAAGGCGTGGTCGAACAGGTAGAAGTTGAAGAACAGCGTCGAGTTCATCGGTCCGCCCTTGGTCATGACGTACGCTTCGCCGAACGCCTGCATCGCCCCGATGATGCCCATGACGAGGTTGAAAAAGATCGTCGGCGTCAGCATCGGCACGGTGACGCGCCAAAACTTCTGCAGCGGTCCGGCGCCGTCCAGCTCCGCCGCCTCGTACAGCGTCGACGGAATGCCCTTGAGCCCGGCCAGCCAGATGATGACGCTGCCGCCGACCGACGACCAAAGGCTCATGATGACCATCGACGGCAGCGCCCAGTCGGGGTCGAAGATCCAGCCCGGGCCTTCGATGCCGAACGCGCCGAGCACCATGTTGATGAGTCCGATCTGCGGGTTGAAGATCCACATCCACAGCACCATGACCGAGACGCCGCTGACGACCGACGGCAGGTAGAAGATCGTGCGGAACAGGCGCATGCCGCGTACCGCCTGGTTGAGCAGCAGCGACAGCAGCAGCGAGAAGACGAGGCCGAGCGGCACCGAGAACAGCGCGTACAGCGTCGTCACCTTGAGCGACTGCCAGAACAGCGGATCGCCGGTGAACGCCTGGGTGTAGTTGCGGAGGCCGACGAACTCGGCCGGCGTCAGCATGTCCCAGCGGGTCAGGCTGATGCCGAGCGAGACCGCCATCGGCACGGCGAAAAAGACGGCGAGGCCGATCAGCCAAGGCCCGGTCAACGCGTAGAACGCCAGCTCCTCCTTGCGCTCCGCGCGCGTCAGCCGCCGCTTCGTACGCTTGCCGCTCCCAGCTTCGCTTGCGGGTTGCGTTTTCATGGACAGACACCTTCTTTCCTAGGCTGCGACCGGTAGACCGCCCATTGGCGGGTCTGCCGGAGAGAAATGCGGCGGGAAGCCGCTTCGAGGCTTCCCGCCGGATCGTTACTGCTGCTGCGCCGTCGCCAGATCGGCGGTCGCCTGCTTGGCCGCGGCGTCCAGCTCGCTCTTGATGTCGAGCGGCTTGCCGAGCATCATTTTGTCGAGCACCGTCTGCATCGCCTTGCCTCCCGAAGCGCTGAAGTGCTCGCTCGTCTTTTCCGGGAATTCCTTGATGTTCGGGATGTCGTCGAGGAACGGCTTCAGATGCTCGTTGGACGACTGGCCGAGCTTCTCGGTCGTCGACTTGACGGCGGTGAACGCGTACTGAGCCATGATCTCCTGGCCTTGCGGGCCGGTCAGGTACTTCAGGTAGTCCCAGGCCGCATCTTTGTTCGCCGACTTGGAATAGAGGCCGTAGCCGGAGTAGCAGATCGTGTTCGCCGCTCCCGCAGGTCCGGCCGGCATTTGCGCGACGCCGAAGTCGAGCTCCGGATTTTTCTCGTATTCCGCGACCGGCCAGCGTCCCGTCACCGTCATCGCGACCTTGCCGGCGGCGAACAGGTCGACGCCCTGGAAGGCGGCCGAATCGGTGCTGGAAGGCGTGATCTTATCCTTCTGGTACATGTCCTGGTACAGCTCGAGCGCCTTGACGGTGCCGTCGCTGTTCATATAGCCGTCGTACGACTTGCCGTCGGGGCTGATGACGCTGCCGCCGTAGCTGTGGATCAGCGGCAGGATCGCGCGCAGCCACGTGCCGGGCAGATTGGCCCCCCACTGCGTCGTCTTTTCGCCCTTTTTGACGGTCAGCTGCTTCGCCGTCGCATAAAAGTCGTCCCACGTCCAGCCCGCCTGCGGATAAGCGACGCCCGCCTCGTCGAACAGCTTCTTGTTGTAGTAGACCGCGATGTCGGAATAGTCCTTCGGCAGCGTGTAGTACTGGTCGCCGAGCTTGCCGACGTCGAGCACGCTTTCAAAATAGTCCTGCAGATCGATGCCCGAGGAGCCGCCGATATACGGCGTCAGATCCTCCAGCGCGCCTTTTTGCATGAACATCTTCACGTCGCCGTCGCCGACCTGGAACACGTCGGGCGCCTGGCCGGCGGCTACTTGCGTCAGCAGCTTCGTGCCGTATTGGTCCGGCACCGACTCGATGGCGATTTTGACGTTCGGGTGCTCCTTCATATAGTTGTCTGCGATCTGCTGCTGCTGCTTCAAGCCGTCGCCGCCATCCCAGGTGCCGATGCGAAGCGTTACGTTCTCGGCCTTCGGCGCGGCCGAGCCGTTCTCGGAAGCGCTTGCACTTGGCGCCGGAGTCGATGCTCCCGTGTCTCCGATGCTGTTGCCTCCGCTGCAGCCGGACAAAGCGACCGTAGCGGCCAATCCGAGCGCGGTGAATGCTGTTCCCCTTTTTCTCATGCCCAAAACACTCCTTTTTTGGATGGTGTCGGTATGTGTTTCAAAGGCTGCCGCCGCCCAGGGCGGCGGAGCCTGAAAAACCTTCGGTTAAACGGTCCGCGGAGCTCAGACCGGGGCCGCGGCCGCCGCCTCGCAGCGGACGGCGAGCCCGGTCGTGTTGGCGGTGACGACGGCGCGGAAGCCGTCCCTCTCGCGGCGCACCTCCACGTCGAGCCGTCCTTTGCCGATGCGGATTCCTTTCGCCTCCAGCCGGTCCATGCCGTCCGGCAGCGACGGAGACAGCGCCACGACGCCGTCCGCGCAGTCGGGGCGAAGGCCCAGCATCGCCGTCAGCATGACGAGCGGCGTGCCCGCCGCCCACGCCTGCGGCGAGCAGGCGACCGGATAGCGCACCGGCTTGCCGGCGTCGCGGCCGTAGCCGCAAAACAGCTCCGGCAGCCGCGCGCCTTCGAAATGGGCGGCAGAGGCGAGCAGCCCCTCGACGACGGTCGCGGCTTCTGCCGCGAAGCCTTGCTCGGCCAAGCCGAGCAGGCACATGGAATTGTCATGGGGCCAGACGCTGCCGTCGTGATAGCTCATCGGATTGTAGCCGGTCTGCCCGGCGGCCATCGTGCGGATGCCGTAGCCGCTGAACAAATCCGGCGCGACGAGCCGCCGTGCGACGGCCGCCGCCCGCTCCGGCGCGAACAGTCCGGATGACAGCGCATGGCCCGGGTTCGAGGTGACCGACCGCACCGGACGCCCGTCGCGGTCGAGCGCGATCGCGTAGTACGACTCGTCCTCGAGCCAGAATGCCGCCTCGAACCGCTGCCGCAGCGCCTCCGCCTCCGCCTCCAGCCGCCGGGCCCATTCGTCCCATCCGTCGCCCGGTTCCTCGCTCAGTCCGGCGAACTGCCGGGCGAGCTGCGACTTGGCGCGGTAGACGTAGCCCTGCACCTCGACGAGGGCGATCGGCGTCGCCGCGTACTCTCCCTCGCGGTGCACGATCGAATCGGCGGAGTCCTTCCAGCCTTGATTGGCGATGCCCTTGGCCGACTCGCTGTGATAGGAGACGAAGCCTCCGTAGCGGGCGGCGTTGTCGTCGACCCATTGCAGCGCCCGCTCCAGATGCGGCTTCAGCTCGCGCAGCGCCTCGGCCTCGCCGGTCCAGCGGACGTATTCGGCAGCCAGCAGCAGGAACAGCGGCGTCGCGTCGACCGTGCCGTAATACGGAGAGAACGGCACCTGATCGGTGGCGGCCAGCTCTCCGCGCCGCAGCTCGTGCATGATCTTGCCGGGCTGCTCGTCGCGCCAGGCGTCGTGGCGGTCGCCTTGCCAGCGGGCCATCATGCGCAGCGTCGCCAGCGCCGTTTCCGGACGGATCGGCAGCAGCTGCAGCGCCGTGATGAGGCTGTCGCGGCCGAACAGCACGGCGTACCACGGCAAGCCGGCGACCGGGAAGCGGCCGAGCCCCTCGTCGTTCAGCAGCACGCGCAGATCCATCAGCCCCCGCTCGTAGAGCGCGTCGAGCAGCGGACGGTCGCTGCGGACGGAGCAGCTGCCGTCCCTCCAGTCGGCGTACTCCGCCTCCAGCCGAGCCAGCGCCTCGGCCGGCCGCAGCGGCGACGGCTCGATCCCCGCCAGCGAAGGCAGCAGCCGCAGCGACAGCTCGGCGCTCGCTCCCGGAGCGAGCGACACCGGCCGGCGCAGGACGCCGTCCGCGCCGGCGACGGCCGCCGCGTCGTCCCAGACGACGCGCAGCGCCCGGGCGATGCCGTCGGAGCCGTCATAGGCGAAGCGCAGCTCGCCGGGAGCGGCCTGCGGCGGATGCGCGACGCCGAGCTTGCCGCCCATGAAGCCGCGCACGACGAACATGTCGGTGAAGTCGGCCTCGAAGCGGATCGCCAGCTCGAAGTCCAGCGGCTGCGGGCTGAAATTCGTCATCCGCACGGTCTCATACAGCACGTCGCCGTAAATGAAGCGCTCTCGCCGCAGCTCCACCGACTCGCGCCACAAGATCAGCTTGCCGTCCTCCTCCATATGCGGATTCGTCAGCACGACCGTCGCCGCGTAGTTCTGATCCGCCTCCGAGGCGAGCACGATCGGCCTGCGTCCGTTGACGAGCAGCTCCATCCGGCTCAAGAAGCGGGTATCGCTCCGGTACAGGCCGTATCCGGTCAGCTGCTCCTCGCCCGCCGTCTGCTCGGGCGTGACGTCGCCCGCCAGATTCGTCAGGAGGAACAGATCGTTTTCTTTCAGGACCCGGTAGTTCATGTTCATTCTCCTTCGTCGGCGCATCGCTCGGGATGATGCCGCCATTCATTCTAGGAGCGCTCGTACCGCTCCAGCTTTATCCAAAACGTTTCGGATTTGATGGAAACGAAACCGCCTCGCACAGGCGGCATCTCCTTTTGAAGCCGTTATTCCTTGCAAGGCGCCGTGCTTTTGCGGACGATCAGCTCGGAATGAAGAACGATCTTGCGGCCGACCTCCCGCTGCTCCAGCATGTCGATCAGCAGCTGCGCCGACTGGTAGCCCATCTCGTAGCGGTCCTGGCGGATCGTCGTCAGCGGCGGCGAGCAATGCGCGGCGATGGCGATGTCGTCGTAGCCGACGATCGACATCTGCTCCGGCGCCTTGCGTCCCATCCGCTCGAGCGCCCGCAGCGCCCCGAGCACCATCAGGTCGCTCGCCGAGAAGACGGCGGTGACGTCCTTGCGGTTGTAGCCGATCTCGTACATTGCCTCGAAGCCGCCCTCCTCGCGGAAGCCGCCGTTGTAGACGAGCTGCGGATCGAACGGAATGCCGGCCCCTTCCAGCGCCCGCCGGTATCCCTCCAGCCGATCCCGGCTGACCGCCGCCTCGTCATGCCCGTTGATCATCGCGATGCGCCGGTGCCCCAGCCCGATCAGATGGCCGACCGCCGCAGCCGCTCCCTTCACGTTGTCGGTCGTCACATGGCCGACCTCGCGGCTTTCCAGCGGGATGTCGATCAGCACGCACGGGAAGTCGGTATCGTGCACGACCTCCTCCAGGTACGGATCATGCAGCCGCAGCCCCGACAGGATCGCGCCGTCGACGTTGCGCTCCTTGCACAGGTCGGCGTAGGACTTGGACTGCTGCTTCTTGGAGCTGGTGCTGAACAGCAGGATGTCGTAGTCCAGCTCCGTCGCCCGGTCGTTGATGCCGCACAGCGTCTCGAATGCGAGCGAGTCCTTCGCGCCCTCGCGGTTGATCTCGGACAGGATGACGCCGATCGTGCGCGTCTTTTTCGTCACCAGGCTGCGGGCTACGGCATTGGGCCGATAGCTCAGCTTCTCCGCGATCGCCTGGATTTTCTGCCTCGTCTTTTCGTTCACGTCGTAATAGCCGTTGAGCGCCCGGGATACGGTCGTGACGGATACGCCTGCCGCCTTCGCGATGTCTTTGATCGTTGTCAAACGTACCCCCCTCATCTTTCCAAAACGTTTCGGAAACCTGTGAGCTCATTATAGGCGGAGATGTAAGCCTTTGCAACCCTTTTTTTTCCCGCCGCAAGCAGCCCCGATCACGGGGCTCCCTCCGTCCCTCGCTTTTTCTTGCCGTCATCCTTCATCCGCTCGGCCAGCTCCGCCGCATACCGGGTCAGACGCCAGCTGATCTCCGAGCGCATCACCTCGCGGGTCATGCCGAAGTGCTCCTCGTAGCCCCGGCAGTAGTAGCGATGATGGACGATCGAGGACGACTGCTCCTCCGCGACGATGCGGATGTTGCGGGCCTTCAGCTCGCGGCGCAGCGCGTACTGGTCCTGCATGATCCGGTTCAGCACGAGCTGGCCGGCGGTGCCGTACAGCCGCCGCAGCATGTTGCCGGAATGCTCGAGCTCGGCGAGGCTCTTCTCGACCATGACGGCCATATGGGGAAGGAGGATGGAGTCGCGGATCATGACGCGCTCCTCCGCCGTCGTCACCTTGGCCTCCGCTCCCGCCTGGCCCCGGTCGTACTGCTCCACATGCTCGGTCAGCAGCATCTTGGACTTCCAGCGCTCGTTGCCGTCCAGCTTGCTCATCGGTAATGTCCCCCAATCTGTTCGGCGCGCTCGCGCGCCACTCCCGCTTCCAGCAGCGACGACGCCCGCATGATGGCGTCCGCTCCGAATCGTTCCTTGATGCGGTCGATCGTCTGCTCCTTGCGATAAGCCCGGTCCCGGTCCTCGAACAGCGTCAGCTGCATGACGCCGTCGTCCGTCAGTCCCGAGACGGTCACGCTCAGCCGCCCGACCGGCAGGCCGCTCCAGTGGCGCGCGAACAGCTCGCGCGCAGCCGCGGCGACCTCATGCGTCAGCGACGTCGGCTGCCCCAGCGTCAGCTGGCGGCTGAAGCCGCCCGTCCGCTCGCCGTCGGTCTCCGTCGCGGACACCGCGACGACCGTTCCCATGCAGCCGTGCCGCCGCATGCGCTGGCACACCTCGACGACGAGCTCGAGCAGCACGACCTCGATATCCGCCAGGCAGCGGTACATCCGCCAGCGCAGCGCCTTGCCGTGGCCGACGGACTTCAGCTGGTGGCGGATGCCGGAGACGACCGGGCTCGGGTCGATGCCGCGCGCCGTCTGCCAGTAGTAGCCGGCCTGGATGTCGCTCTGCCGCCCCATCTCGAGCCGCATGCGCCGCTTGAACTCCGGGAACTCCAGCCGCGCAATGTCGCCAATCGTCGTCAGCCCCATCCGGTTGAAGTGCCGGGTCATCCGCGAGGCGACCATGAACATTTGATGCACCGGTAGCGTCCACAGCGTCGCGTCCAGCGTCTGGGGCCTCAGCTCGAACACGCCCTCCGGACTCTTCTTGGCGTAATTGTCGGCGGCCATCTTGGCCAGAATCTTCGTCGGGCCGATCCCGATCCGGGACTTGATGCCCGTCGACAGCAGGATATGGTTCTGGATGTCGCGCGCCGTCCGCCTCGGCCCGCCGTAGTAGGCCGCGGAGCCCGTGACGTCGAGGAACTGCTCGTCGATGCTGTAGGGCTCGACCTGATCCGTGTACCGTTTGAAAATCTGCGTGATGAACAGCGACACCTCGATGTAGCGCTGCATCCGCGGCCGGATGACGACCAGCTCCGGACAAAGCGCCAGCGCCTCTCCGACCCGCGAGGCCGTCGTCACGCCGCGCGCCTTGGCGAGCGGGCACGCCGCCAGCACGATGCCGCTCCTCCGCGACGGATCGCCGACGGCGACCGGCTGGTCGCGATATTCGGGATGCGCCGCCTTTTCCGCCGAGGCATAGAACGACTGGCAGTCCGCCAGCAGGATCGCTCTCTCCACCGGGCATACCTCCTGCTCTCTAGGGATCGGGCCTGCGAAGAGCCGGCCGCGAGCCCTGTTGCTCGTTGATCGAATATATGTTCGCTTTTCGTTCTAAACGTATTATATACCGAATGTATGTTCCCTATGCAAGAGGGAAAATAAGGAAGCGCAAGCAGCCCGCAAGCCTCTGCAGAGGCTTGCGGGCTGAAAGGGCGGCGGGCGAAGAGCGGACGGCGGACGAGAGCGGGAAGCGGGCCGGGCGCTGCGAGCGAAGGCGGACACGGCGAGCGGACGGGCACGGGCCGCGGACGGCGAACGAGAGCGGGAAGCGGGATAGCGAGCCGGGCGCGGGTGAGCGAAGGCGGACAAGGCGAGCGGACAGGCACGGGCCGCGGACGGCGAGCGGCGAGGCGCTATCGGCTCCACGAGGGAGCCGAATGTTCCTTGATTCGACGATCTCCGGCGCTTCGGCTCCACGAGGGAGCCGAAGGTTCCTTGATTCGACGTTATCCGGCGCTGCGGCTCCATGAGGGAGCTGAATGTTCCTTGATTCGACGTCACCCGGCGCTTCGGCTCCACGAGGGAGCCGAAGGTTCCTTGGCTCGCGCCAGCGCTTTGAATAAACGCCCTAACCCGCCGATCATGAATCCTTAGCCGCTTCAACCGCATGCTTCAACAATATAGAACTGGCGACAGGTCCTGTTCTGCCTGGAACCGGCGTTATTGCACTTGGCAGGTCCAAGCAGCCCTCGTAGTCGACATCATGCAAATTTGATGTCCGCGATCACGCCCGCCGGCTGGAAGCCGAGGCGGCGGTAGACGCGGTTGGAGTCGGGATAGGCGCAGTCGGCATAGAGCATCGGCACGAGCCCTTGGCCGGCGATGCGGCCGGCAACGCCGGCGACGAGCGCGCTCCCGTAGCCTTTGCGCCTGCGGTCCGGGGGCGTGTACACGGCGTTGATGCGCCCGTGCCGCGGCGAGGCGCCGCCGTAGCCCGCCATCGCGGACGGCTCGCCGCCGTCTTCCCACAGGTAGAGCTTGGCCGCGCGGATGAGCGTGTCGGCCGTGGCCAGCTGGCCAGCGGCGTCAGCCAGCTCGCCGTACACGTCGCGGACCATGCCGGCGAGGAATTCCGCCGCGAGCTCGCGCTCGTCCGACCCGAACAGGCGCATCCGTCCGGAGACGCCGGTCGGCGGAAGGAGGGCCGGCGCCGCGTAGGCTTCCATGACCATGCCGACCCGCGTTCCCCTCCCCGTGCGCGCCCCGTGCCGCGCCGCGAAGCTTGGCGCCGCGTCCGGCGAGCCGGATACGCCTGGCAGCAGCTCGTCCGCCAGCGCTTCATCCAGCTCGCCCAGCAGGCGCTCCCGCTCCGGCGGCTCGAGCTCCGGAGACAGCCAAAGCCAGCCGTTGCGGCCTGGAGACTGGGCGAACACGAGCCGTCCGTCGCCCGAGCGCAGCCGCCTCGATTCCGGCGCCGCGCTGATGGTGTGGATCAGATTGAAAGCCGTCTCTTCCCGCACGAACGCTTTCTGCTCCAGCGTGCCGTCTCCCGGCAGAAACGATTGCAGCATGGCCGATCCCCTCCTTTCATGTCTGGCTCCGTCGCGGGAGCCAGGCGGGCCGTCAGCCCGATTCGCCGTCTCCGGCCCGCCCGTCCTCCAGGGCGTCGCGGAGCGCGCCAAGCGCCTGCTCCCAGCGCCGCTTCATGAGCTCCCGCTCGGCGGGACCGGCCAGCCGCTCCTGATGGAAGCTCACCGCCGTCCGGCCCTCGCCGGAGGGCAGCAAGCGGATCTGCAGCGTCGCAGGCTCGTCCCATTCCGGCAGCCGCCAGCGGAGCCGCAGCTGGCGGCCGGGCTTCACGACGACGAAGCGGCTCTCGATGCCTTCCGAAGAGACAAGCTCGCTTCCCGGCTCCAGCTCCCGAGGCCGCGCGTCTCCGAGCCACAGCGCGAGGCCTGCCTCTGTCCCCGTCAGATGCCGCCAGATGCGCTCGGCGGAAGCGCCGAGCGTGCGGCGCACGCCGATCTGCCAGCCCGCATCCGCCGTGAGGCCGACCGGCCGTCCCTCGGCCTGATCTGCATTCCGATCCATCTCTTCCCCTCCTAAAATCGGACGTTTTTTCCAGCTTACCTCGTTCGCCGGCGGCTGTAAATGCTCCCCTCCGCTGGATCCCCGCTTCCAGCCGGGAAGGATCGGAAGCGCTGCCCGACGCGCGCCTCGGCCGAAGCGCTGCCCGCGCCTCGACTTCGCTTGCCGGCAGAGCCGGGGGAGCGGCCGATCAGCGCCATGCCGAGCATGACGAGCAGGCCGCCGCTCCACTGCGTCCAGCCGGCATGCTCGCCGAGCACGAGCACTGACAGCAGCAGCGCGCTGAACGGCATCATGCCGGAGCAGGCCGCCGCCGTCGACGCCGGGCAGCGCCGGATGCCGGCGTACCACAGGCCGAACGCCGCCGCCGTCACGACCGGGCCGTACCAGAGAAGCGCCAGCCACTCGGTCGCGCCGAGCGCGGCGAATGCTCCGAGCGGCCGCTCGAAGGCGGCGAGCGGCAGGCTGAGCAGCAGCGCCATGCCGGCGACGAGCGCCGTCTGCAGCGCCGGACGGAGCGGCGCCTCCGCGCCCTCGGCCGGTTGCGCCGCCGCCCCGGACGGCTCGCCCGCGGCTCCGCTCCCGCTCGCCGCCTGACCGCCCGCCGCCGGCAAGGCCGCCTCCGAGCCTCCCGCCGCACGCCCCCCGGCCCGGCCGGCCGCCGTCCAGCGCGACAGCACGCTGAACAGCGCTTCGCTACCGGCAGCTCCGAGCACCCACAGATTGCCGGCCAGATGCGCCGCCGTCAGCGCGCCTCCGCCGGCCGATGCCGCTCCCTGGATGAGCATGACGCCGAGCACGGTCGCCAGCACGCCGCCCAGCCGCGCCGGACCGCTGCGCTCGCGCAGCAGCAGCCAGGCGATTCCGACGGTCAGCGCGGGCGTCGCGCCGATCATGATGCCCGCCTCCGCGGAACTCGTCCGCTCCAGGCCCAGCTGCAGGCAGACGCGGAACAGCACGATGCCGAACGCCGCCTGTCCGGCCAGCTGCAGCCATTGTCCTCGCGACAGGCGGCGCAGCGAGGCGATCGCGCTGCGTCCGAGCGCGGGCAGCAGGCAGAGCAGCGACAGCAGCAGGCTCGCCGCCGTCAGCGTGAACGGCTGCAGATGCCTGCCGAGCAGCGCCGCCGCGATGACGGAGCTGCCGGCCAGGCTGAACGAGGCGAGCAGCAGCAGCATGCCTGTTCTCGATGATCGATCCATGCGCTTCCCCTCCTTTTTCTGCCATCTTAGTCCAGAAGCTGGTATGATGAAAGAGCCAGTCGGGCCCGGCATCGGCCGGACCAGTGACAAGAGAACGGAATGGGGGCATGAGGGCGATGTGGGGAATCCGCCTGGACCGGGACGGCGACATGCCGATGAAGCGCCAGCTGTTCGCCGCGCTGCGGGAGCGGATCTGGTCGGGAGCGCTCGCCGCCGGCGAGGAGCTGCCGTCGACGCGGCGGCTCGCGGAGGCGCTCGGCGTCTCGCGCAATACGGTGAACGAGGCGTTCGAGATGCTGCTCGCGGAAGGCTACGCAGTCAGCCGTCAGGGGGCGCCGACGCGGATCGCCGACGGCGTGCGGCTGGACCCTCGGTCCGCGTCAGCGCCGCGTCCGCCCGCCCCTCCGCCCGCGCGGCTGCTGGCGGACTTCCGCACGGGGCAGCCGGACCTGCGGACGTTCCCCCGCTACTTGTGGCAGCAGCTCGCCGCCAAGGCGATGCGCGACATGCCGGAGCCGTGGCTCGGCTATACGGGCCCGCAAGGGCTGCCGCGGCTGCGCGAGGAGATCGCCGCCTGGCTGCTGCGCAGCAAGGGGCTGCAGGCCGATCCTTCCGACCTGTTCATCACGGCGGGAGCGACGCACGCGCTGCATCTGGCCGCCGACCTGCTGTACGAGCCGGGGCTCGATCTCATCACCGAGGATCCGTGCCATGCGGAGATGATCCGCGTCTTTCTGGAAAAGGGCTACGCCGCCAAGCGCATCCCCGTGGACGAGCACGGCATGGTCACGTCGCGGCTCGGAGGGCGCCCGGGCAGCCCGATCTACGTGACGCCGTCCCACCAGTTCCCGCTCGGCGGCATCCTGCCTGCCGCGCGGCGGGCGGAGCTGCTGCGCTTCGCGCGCGAGAGCGGCAGCTACATCCTCGAGGACGACTACGACAGCGAGTTCCGCTACTACGGCGATCCGGCGACACCGCTGGCCGCGATGGACGCGGAGCGGGTCGTCTACATCGGCACGTTCAGCAAGGCGCTCTTCCCCGCCCTGCGCATCGGCTACGCGATCGTGCCGCGCGCGCTCCAGAGCCGCTGGACGTACGCCCGCCTGCATGTCGACGTCCAGAACCCGGCGTTCGACCAGGCGGTGCTGGCCGAATTCCTCGCCGCCCGCAAGCTCGACCGCCACGTCGCCCGCATGCGCCGCCTGTACCGCGAGCGCCGGCAGGCGCTGCTGGAGGCGCTGTCCGAGCAGTTCGGGGACCGCTGGCGCTGCTGGGGCGACGCGGCGGGGCTGCATCTCGCCGTCGAATTCCCCGGACGCCGCTTCGGCGAGACGTTCCGCGAGCTCGCGCTGCTGCGCGGCATCCGCATCGTCCCGCTGGAGCAGCATTGCCTCCAGAAAGGCCGGCACGAGAGCAAGCTGCTGTTCGGCTACGGCCATCTCGAGCCGGAGGAGATCACCGCGGGGATGCGAGCGCTGAAGGCGCTGCTGGACGAAGCCGGAAGCTGATCCGCACCGCCATGCCCTGCGCCGCGGGATCGGCCGCGCTCCTCGCCGCTCCCATGCGCCCCAAGGCGGAATCCGCGATTCAAAAAGCCGCCGGCCGCTCCCGAAGGAGCCGCCGGCGGCCGAGAACAAGAAAAAGGGGTCGCCCCCGGGTCCGTCGAAACGGCTCCCGGAGGCGGCCCCTTGCGGCTTTCACAAACCGATCCGGCAGGCCGGATCAGCCCTTGGACGCGCCGGACATCATGCCCTGCACGAGGAAGCGCTGCAGGAAGAAGAACAGCAGCGTGATCGGCACGGCGATCAGCACCGCGCCGGCGGCGAACAGCGTGAAGTTGCTGTTCTGGAAGGAGTTGACGAGATCCCACATGCCGACGGCGAGCGTCCAGTTCTCTTTCGTGCGCAGCACGAGCCGGGCGAAGATGAAGTCCACCCACGCGCCGGTGAAGGTCGTCAGCGCGACGTAGGTGAGCATCGGCTTGGACAGCGGCAGCATGATCTTCAGGAACACCTGCAGATGCGTCGCCCCGTCGATGCGGGCCGCCTCGTCGAGGCTGCGCGGAATCGTGTCGTAGAAGCCCTTGACGACGAAGCCGCCGAGCACCGAGCCCGCCGAGTAGACGAGGATGAGCGCCGCGTGCGTGTCGAGCAGGTTGAGCTGCAGCAGGAAGATGAAGATCGCGATCATGCTCATGAAGCCCGGGAACATGCCGAGCACGAGCATCGTCGTGAGGATGTTCTGCCGGCCGCGGAAGCGGAAGCGGGACAGCGCGTACATGCTCAGCGTGATCAGGATCGTCGAGAAGACCATGGTCAGCGTCGCGATCTTGAGCGTATTCAGGTACCAGCGGCCGTACTGGAAGCTCGGGTTGTTGAACAGCTCCTTGTAGTGCGCGATCGTGAACGTTTCCGGAATCAAGGTCTCGCTGTACAGCGACGTGCCGGGACGGAACGAGGAGAGCAGGATCCAGAGCGCCGGATAGATCGCAATGACCGCGATCGCGATCAGCAGCAAGTATTTAAGCACGAGAAAGATCGTCGAGCGCGTTTTCATTGGATCATGTCCTCCTCTTTGAACGACCGCGTGCGTCTGTAGTTCCAGATGGAGAACGACGCCACGATCAGGAATATGATGATGCCGATGGCCGAGGCCATGTTGAACTGGCTGTTGTTGAGCGTCAGCTTATACAGCCAGGTGACGAGCAGGTCGGTGCTGCCGGCGTACTGGTAGCTGCCGTTGACCGGATCGCCGTTCGTGAGCAGGAAGATGACGTTGAAGTTGTTGATGTTGCCCGCGAACTGCGTGATGAGGATCGGCGCGGTCGAGAACAGGATGAACGGCATCGTGATGATGCGGAATTTCTGGAAGCCGGTCGCTCCGTCCACGTCCGCCGCCTCGTACATGTCCTTCGGAATCGCCGTCAGGATGCCGAGGATGAGCACCATCGTCACCGGGATGCCGATCCACATGTTGACGAGGATGACCGTCGCCTTGGCCCAGAGCGGATCGGTCAGCCACGGCAGCTTGCCGAGGCCGAAGTAGCCGAGATACTGGTTGATCGGACCGAACTGGCCGTTGAACAGGTTGCGCATGGCGAGCAGCGAGATGAGCTGCGGGATCGCATACGGCAGGATGAAGATCGTGCGCCACAGCTTCTTGAAGCGCACGCCCTTGGACTCGATGAGCAGCGCGACGAGGATGCCGCCGAAATACGTCGTGACCGTCGCGACGACGGCCCAGACGATCGTCCAGGTGAAGACGCCGACGAACGTGCCGCTCCAGGTCTTGAGCGTGAGCAGGTTGGCGAACGTGCCGAAGCCGACCCAGTCGACGAGCGACTTCGGCGGGATATGGTTCGGCGAGGCGTAGTTGGTGAACGCCAGCATGATCATGAACACGATCGGCATGATCGTCAGGAACAGCACCCCGGCCGCCGGCAGCGCCAGCATGAGATGCGGGAACTTCTTATCCGTCACATAAGCGAGCGTCTGCTTGAACGAGGCCGGCTTCGCTCCCGCTTCGCGGGCGGCTCCCGTCCGGTAGGCGTCGCGGATATTCATGATATAGATGATGAGGAAAATCGCGAACAGGAACAGCGTGATCAGTCCGCTGATCAGCAGATAGATCGAGTGGTCCCCTTCGACGCGGACCGTGACCCTGCCGACCTTTTCGAATCCTTGCGTCTTCTCTCCGAGCGTGTACACGCCCCAGATCGCCTTGCCGAGGCTCGGCAAGAACGTGAAAATAGCCAGCGCTTCAACGGCTGCTAGCAGCAGGCCCTTGAGGTATTGGCGGTTGTACAGCTGTCCGAGGCCCATGAAGAGCGTGGACAGCACAGCTGCGAGGCTACGATGGCGCATCCTGCCGGCTCCCTCCCTTGTCTATCTAGGCTCCATGTGAATGAACAGGGCCCGCCGGCAGCTTGCGCTGGCCGGCGGGCTTGCTCAGTCGATTGTTCCGTTCCGCCAGCTTACTTCGGAGCGGCTCCGTTGTTGGCGTCTTTGATTTGCTGCACGGCGTTGTCGAGCGCCGTCTTGGCGTCCTTGCCCTCGTTCCATACGTCGGACAGAGCGGCGCCGACCGGGCTCCATACGTTGCCCATTTCCGGGATGGAAGGCATCGGAGTCGATTGGTTGAACTGCTCGAGGAAGCCTTTGACGATCTCGTTGCTCTGCACGGAAGGATCGTTCGCCGCTTCCTTGTTGGCCGGCAGCGCGCCCGTCATCTCGAAGTTCTTGAGCTGGGCTTCCTTCGTCGACGTGAAGTGCGCGAACAGGCGAGCCGCGTTCGGGTACTTGGAGAAGGAGTTGACGTACCAAGCCTTGACGCCGGAGAAGGAAGATGCCGGCTGGCCGTTGATCGACGGCAGCGGAGCGACGCCGAAGTCGAGGCCGGCATTGCGGTACTCGGCCGTCGTCCAAGGACCGTTGATGTCCATCGCCAGCGTGCCGTTCATGAACAGGCCCTTCTTGATGTCGTAGGTGATGTCGCCGGAGTTCAGCGGCAGCAGCTTGTTTTTCAGCGAGCCGTAGTACGTCATGCCTTGGATCGCGCCTTCGTTGTTCAGGCCGATGTCTTCCTTATTCTGGCCGTTGTCGCCGTAGATGTAGCCGCCGGTGGACAGGAACGGATAGTTGAAGTACAGGTTGCCGACTTCCCACATGATGGCGAATTTGTTCGCTTTCGGATCATTGTAGGTTTTGGCGAAGGCTTCGACTTCCTCGAACGTCTTCGGAGGCGTCGGCACGAGCTTCTTGTTGTAGAACAGCGCGTACGTCTCGACCGAGCGCGGGTAGCCGTACAGCGTGCCGTCATACGTGACGGCGTTCAGCGCGATTTCGGAGCTGGCCGCTTTGGTCTCTTCCTCGTAGTAGTCGTTCGGCAGCACGAGGCCGGCGGATACCGCCTTGCCGAGGTTGTCATGCGGGAACAGCACGACGTCGGCGCCGAGGCCGGCCGGACCGTCGTTGATCAGCTTGTTGACCTGGTCGCCCGCGCCCAGCTCCTCGAATTTCACTTGAACGCCGTACTTCTCGGTGAACTCCTTGGCGATCGCCTCGACGAACGGACGCTCCTCCTTGCTCTCCCAGACGAGCAGGGAAGCGCCTTCCTCCGGCTGGAGCTCCTCGGCTGCCGCGCCTCCGGCGTCCGCGTTCGCGGCCGGGCTCGGAGCGGTGCTGGCCGCAGGCTCTGCCGAGTTTCCTCCGTTGCCGCCGTTGTTGCCGCATGCCGATACGAGCGCCATCGCCGCGACCATCGTCCATACATAAGCCTTTTTCATGTTCGTACTGACCCCTTTCGTATGTTCCAGCTTAATGATCAGGGAAAGAAAGACCGAAATCCGCCAAAACGCGCAAACGTTTGCCAAATTTGCGAAACTTGTCGAACGGATCTTTCTTTCCCCTGACTTGCGTTTTGCCCGCTTTCATGAAAGCGGTTCATTCATTAACCTCATCCATCATACATCAGCAAAACCGGTTTGTTAAATCGTTTGCACAGCTTGTTTTCCGCCTATAATCGCTCGTTTATGTTGTTTTTCCCTTAATACCTCTGTTTTACGCAGGATATCTCTTTTTTTGATTCAATTGTCCCTCCCGCACGCGGGACAAACCTACTGCCACGTATAGACGACAGTATCGGCCGAGCCGGATGTCGGCGCGGTAAACGTGCGGTTCGATCCGCCTTCCCAGACGACATTGCCGCTCGCGTCCTTTTTGACGAACTTGAACTGGAACGTCGCGCCCTTCGGCACGCTGACCGGCAGGAACCAGACCGGATAGTTCGGGTTCATCATCGCTTCGGTAGACTTGGCCGCATCCCAGCTGCCGAGCTCCGCGATGCTGCCGACAAGATGGATGTTCTGTCCCGGCGTGGTCGTCGCGTTCACCTTGAAGATGACCTGCACCTGATCGTCAGTCAGCACCTCATAGGCGAACGTATTGCTGACGCTGCTGCCCTTGGTCACGGTAATCGTCTGCGGGCCTGCGGCGACGCTTGGCACGACCGCTTCGATGAACGTATCGCTGCTGCTGACGACGGTCGCCGTCGCCGCGCCGAACTTCACGACCGGCGAGCCGCCGAGTCCGGTGCCGTAGATGTAGACCGTATTGCCCGGACGGCCGGAGGTCGAGACGACGTCGCCGATGCGCGGCACGGTCGTGCCGAGGGAAGGATTGTACGACCAGACGTTCACTTGGCCGCCGGCGAGCGTGAAGCTGGCGATCTTGTTCTGGCCGGAGACGTTCGTCACGCTGGCCGAAGCGCCGGACAGCAGTCCGCCAAGCGTGTCGGCATAGGTTCCGGCAGGCAGCGTCGTGTTGATCGCCGGCACGACGAAGCTCGAGTTCGGCTGGCGGTTCACGGCGACGACGACCTGCTTGTCGTAGAACTGGCGCTGGTAGACGAGCACGTCGTTCGTGCTGTACAGCACCGACGTCGTGCCGTAGGCGACCGCCTCGTTGGACTGGCGCAGCGCCGACAGGCTCTTGATGACCTTGTACGCCGTCGAGTTCTGGTTGAACGACGCGGCCTTCTCCATGAACACGCGGCCCGCGATGTCGCTGCTGTCCGCCGACGACAGGTACTGCTCCGTGCCGTAGTAGATGTTCGGCGTGCCGCGGCTCGTCATGAGCGTCGCCAGCGCGGCATGGTACGGCTTGTCGTTCGGCTGGATGTAGCGGAAGCGCGTGACGTCGTGGTTGTCGAGGAACGTCACCGCCTGGTTCTCGTAGGTGTAGTCCGCGCTCGTCGTCAGCAGCATGTTGCCGAAGCTGCTCATCGTCTCGGAGAAATTGCCGAACGCGTTGGTCGACGCGCGGAAATACTCGAAGTCGAGGTTGTTCACGCCGGTACGGTCCGGGAACGTCCGGTACTCGTCATACTTCGGATCGGGACGCGAGATGAAGAATTCGCCGAAATGCGTCATCGGACCTCCGGAGGCGGAGTCGATCGCGTCTTTCAGCCCTTTCGTGAAGGCCGGGTTCATATGCAGCGTCGCGTCATGCCGGAAGCCGTCGACGCCCTTGGACTTCCAGAACGTCGCCGCTTTTTCCAGATGGGCGATGACCGCGCTGTTCTCCTGCGAGAAGTCGGCGAGCGAGCCGAGATCCTTGTGGCGGAAGCCGTAGCGGGAGCTGTCGGCGCCGCGGTCGCCGAGCCCGTGGAACCAGCCGTTCACGTCGTTGTGCGGATCGGCGAGCAGGTTGTCCGTCTTGCCGTCGCCGTTGGCGTCGAGCAGGTCGCCGGCGGCATTGAACTGATAGGCGCCCGCTGCGTTTTTGTCCGGCTCGTACAGCTTGCCGTCCTCGGCGCTGTAGCCGCTTGTCGGGTTCTGCCAGCGGCTCGTATGGTTCGTGACGAAGTCGATGACGAGCTTGATGCCCTGGGCGTGCAGCGCGTCGCGCAGCCCCTCGAAGTCCTTCATCAGGCCGAAATGCTTGTTCGTCGCGAAGTAGTTGCGCACATGGTAGCCGTGGAAGCTCGTCCAGCGGTTGATGGCGCCGCCCGCCTGATAGTCGTTGATGGCGGTATCGCGGTTGGAGTAAGGCGCGGAGATCCAGACGGCCGTGACGCCCATGTTTTTCAAATAGGGGATCTTGTCGATGATGCCCTTCCAATCGCCGCCCTGATACAGCTTGAGATCGTTGCCGTCGCCGCGCCCGTCGCCGTTCGCGTCGTCGAACAGCGTCGGGTCGAAGCCCGCCGGCTTGTTGTTGCTCGTATCGCCGTCTACGAAACGGTCCGTAATGATCTGATAGACCGTGTCCTTCGGCGTGACCGGGCTGAGCGCCCCGGAAGCCGTAAGCGCTTCCGCTTTAGGCGGGTGGATCGCTCCGGACGGCAGCAACAGGCCGCCTGCCAGCACCGCGATCGTCAATTTTTTCCATACCTTCACTCGTCAACACTCCCCGCTAGAATGGATGGTCGAACAAGAGCTCCTTCCGAGCTCCGGGTTCCCGAACGGTTCCCCCCACCTCCTTTCATCGTTCGGGTCCGGTTCGAATCCATCCGTCCTAGGCCGGCCGGGAGCGCGGGCCTGGACGCTGCCCCTCCGGGACTAGCGGGAAGGCGGCGCCGTGCTTTGGCGCGGCACGAGCTCGACGCCGAGCGTCACGCGCCGCTCCGCGAGCGGCTCCCGCTCCAGCTGGGCCGTCAGCAGGCGGACCGCGGTCCGCCCTTTTTCTACGATGTCCTGGCGCACCGTCGTCAGCGCGGGGATGCAATAGCGCGCCCGCTCGTCATCGTCGAAGCCGACGACCGAGATGTCGCGGGGCACGACGATTCCGAGATCGTGCAGCCCCTTGACGAGGCCGATCGCCGCCATGTCGGACAGGGCGAATACGGCGGTGATGCCGCCCGTCTTGGCCCCGATGCGCGAGGCGGCGCGGTAGCCGCCGAGCGAGGAGGTCGGCTCCTCGTAGACGAGCTCCGGCCGATAAGGCACTCCCGCCTCCTCCAGCGCCCGCCGGTACCCCTGCCAGCGGCAGTAGTTGACGCCGCCTTCGAGCAGCACGCCGGTCAGCAGCGCGATCCGCTCGTGGCCGAGCGACAGCAGATGCTTCGTGCCGATGTAGCCGCCGAGCTCGTCGTCGAGCGCGACCTGGTAGAAGGACGGATCGTCGACGAGGCTGTCCATGAAGACGCACGGCACCCCGAGGCGCAGCATGCTTTCCACAAGCTCCGTGCGGGCGAACGCGCCGACGAAGATCAGGCCGTCCAGATGCTGCTCGCGCACGAACGAGAACGTCTCGTCCGGGCCGATGCCGACGAGGATGACATGCAGCTTGACGCCGCGCGCGCTCTCCTCGATGCCCCGGACGAGATGCCAGTAGAACGGGTTGTCCTGCAAGCGGCCCTTCTCCAGCAGCGGGACGACGACGGCGATCAGCGACGATTTCTTGTCCTTGAGGTTGCGCGCCGACGCGCTCGGCGCGAAGTCGAGCTGGCCGATCGCCTGCTCCACCTTGCGCTGGGTTTCCGGGGAGACGCGCCCCGTGCCGTTGATGACGTTGGATACGGTCGCGATGGACACTTGGGCCAGCTTGGCGACATCCTTGATCGTAACGCGACTGGCGCTCATGCTTGAAGCTCCTTGCTCTTTGGATTAAACGTTTCATTGCATGAAGCAACGAACCCTTCACCGATACTAAAACAGACATGGTGCAGCTTTGACTTGTCCATGATTAAACGTTTCACATCCTGATCATAATCGGCGTCCCGAATTTTGTCAACGAGAAAATGAAAGCGTATTCTATCGAAGGATCGCCGCCGCTACGCCCGGCCGAGGCGCTTCGGCCCCCTCGCGAAAAGGGCGCTTGCCGGTTAGCTCGGCAAGCGCCCTTCCATCAGGACTCGCTTGTGCGGATCCGCACGCTGCGCACGACGAAGCCGTCGCCCGCGGCGTTCGGCCGCGAAGGAAGCGCGCGGATATAGCGGCCCTGCACCATGACGCCGCGCTGGGACAGCTTGAGGCCCGGACTGCGGCCGTCAACCCGGCAGCGGCGGAACGGCAGCGGCGTGATGCGCGCGAAGGTCGCGATGTCTCCGCCGATCTGCGGCGCCTCGACAATCCATTCGGCCGAGCGCTGCGGGCCGCGATACGTCTGGACGGTGCGGAACGTCCAGCCGCGCGTGACGTTGCGCAGCGCGATCGACCAGCGGCCGCGGCTCACGCGGGCGATGCGGGCGGCCATGACGTCGCCGGGGCGGACCGGATGCGGGATGCGCGTCTCCGAGGCGGGCAGGATTTCCCACCAGGCGTAATACTCTGCACGGCCGTCGACATAGTCGTGGGCGGTGCCGGTCTGGATCAGATCGCTGTTGCTGTAGCCGTCGATGCCGATCCAGGCCGACGAATAAGTGGATTGGGACGTCGGGCGCGCGACCGGGACGGTCCAGCGGGCGGAAATGCTGGAGAAGGCGCCTCGCGATCCTTCGATCGCGTAGCCGCTCCAGTTGCCGGAGCTCCAGTTGGAGCGCCCGGCTTTCTTTTGATCGCGCAGCCTGCGGCAAGGCGGATGCAGGCTGGCGCTGCGTGTACGGACAGGCATCGTTTCACATCCTTAGCGGAAGGATGCTCTATTCGATGCGCCGGACGCCGCGTCCGCCTGTACGGACGCCCTTGGCGGGCTCGGCTTTTTTGCGCCGCTACGCTCCGTCCGCGGGCCGGCCGATCCGGCCGAGGAACAGCCAGGCGCCCGAGACCCCGTCCTCGATCGCGAGGAAAAACGGCCGGTCCGCCCGGAATTCGAACGGATCGCTCGGGGGCGCCGCGCCGCCTTCCGCCATCAGCGTCGCCGCGGCCGCTTCCGTCCCCTTCTCGTTCACCTCCAGCACGACCTGCTGCAGGACGAGGCTGAGCTGGAGGTCCGGGCTGCCCTCCAGCATGCCGCCGAAGTCGGCGCCCGGCGCGAACGCCTGCCGCATGCCGAGCTGCCGCAGCGGCTCGTTCAGCACGCTGCGGACCGCGGCCTTGAAGCGCGGCAGCGCGACGCTGCCGGCCTTGGCCTGCAGCTCGTCCTGCCACTCCTCGTAGCGCTCCAGGTCCGGCAGCAGGTCATCCACGCCGAGCCCGCGAGCCGGCAGGACGAGCAGCAGCCGGTATCCGCCCTTCAGCCCGTACGGCAGGCGCACCGCCTCGAAGCGCTCCGTCCGCAGGTGCGGATAGCTGCCGCCCCGCTGCATCATCGCGACATCGAGCCGCTCGCCGCCGTCCATCGCGAACGCGGCCTGCTCCGTCCGCGCCGGATCGAACTCGTCCTGCCAGCCGCCCTTGAAATAAACCGTGTTCAGCAGCACGGCGAGCGTCTCCGGATCAAGCGGCTCGCTCGAATCGACGATTTGCGGGATCATGCCCTCGGTATCCCGGTCGACCCAGCGGTTCATGCGCTCCGCCGCTTCCGCGCCGCCGCCAGCGAAGTCCGCCGTCTCGAGCTCGGCTCCGTAATCCGCTTCCAGCGTCTTGCGGTAGGACGGCAGCGGCTCCCGGCCTTGCTGCACCCAGAGCGAATTGGCGACGCTCAGCCGGGCTCCGTCCGACGGCAGCTCCAGATAGGAGCGCCATCCTCCGGCCTGGCGGGCCGCCTCCTGCGGGGAAAAGGCCGCCCAGCCGCCCGCCTGCCGGATCTCCTCGGCCGTCTCTGCGCGGCTGCCCTGCCAGGCCATGCCGAGCGCCTCGCCGACGCTCCACGGCGACAGCAGCAGATTGCCGTCCGGCCGCTCCTCCGCCAGCTGCCGGTACAGCTGCAGTCCGAGCCGATTGGACGCCTGCACGTAGCCGCCGTCCAGCTTGGCCGCCGCCTTCTCCCGCGCTTCCTCCTGCTGCCTCGCCTGCCGCTCGGAGGCCTCCGCCTGCCGTTCGGCTTCCTGCGCCTGCCGCTCCGGATCCGGCGCGCCGCAGCCCTGGCCGGCCGCAGCCAGCGCCAGCAGCGGCAGCGCCGCCAGCAGTCCTCGTCTCCATGCTTTGCCGTGATTCATCCCGTTTCCCCCTCGTCGCGGCCGCGCAAAGGCCGCTTCTGGCATTTTCCACCAGACGAGCCGAGCGGGAAAGAGGTTGCAGGCTGCAGGCAGCCGACGACGCGACGCCGTCGACCGGGTCCGCGCGTCCGGGGATAGTCTCGCAGCTAAAGGCCGTCGGCAAGCGCCTGCAGCGGCCCTCGCCGGACGTCATGGACGCCATCGACATCGCTTTTGGCCGCTGGCTGAGACCAGCCGCGCCGGGCGGGCCGCAGGGCCGGGCCGTCAGCCCGGCTTCGGTCCGAAGCCCGAGCCGGAGGCCGCCAGCACGGCGAGCTCCACCTTGCCGAGCGCGATGCGGTAGTCCGCCGTCAGCTCGAACCGATCCGGCACCGGCAGCGCCCGGAAATACGGCAGCACGTCCTCCGGCCCTTTGAACCAGTCGCCCGGCTCCGGGTCGTCCACCGGCCGGTCCGCCCAGGCGGCCGACAGCGGCGGGCTGTACAGCGGCTCCGCTCCCGGCAGCAGCCTGCCGCCGCGCAGCCGCTCGCGGTAGGCGGCGCCGGGAGCCCCGTGCCGTACCGGCGCGTACAGCTCCGGCGCGTAATCCGATCTCGATCCGGTATGGCGCGTCGCCTTGACGAAGGCGAGGGCGCCTTTCGCGACGCCCGGAACCGCGAACAGCATCGCATACAGCCGCTTGCCGAACTCGATGCGCTCGGCCAGGTCGGAGAAGTCCTCGAGGATGAGTCCCGCGACGAGCGGATCGCCGCCCTCGTCCTTGCCGTACGGGAACAGGACCTGGTTGAGCTGCAGCACCGACTGCATGCCGAAGAAGAACGTGTTCAGCACCTTTCGCCGATAATACGGATTTTGCACGACCCGCTCCTCGATGAAATGCTGCTCGTTGACGATCAGGCCGACCGTCAGCGGCACCGCGTCGCCTGTGCGCAGGAACTGCTGCCAGACGGGACGCATGAACGCGGACACGCCGAGCTGCGGCAGCAGATGCAGCAGATTGCGCCTCGTGCGGCGGCATTCCTCATAGAGCAGCAGCTGCGGATAGGCGTCGTGGAAAATGAGCGCGTTCGCCCGCTCCAGCATGCCGAACGTGCAGCGGCGCTTGTGCAGGTCGAGCAGCCGGGGCAGCCACTCGCCCTGCAGATCGGACATGTTCCAGCCGCCGTTGCGCGAGACGAGATGCGCGAGCAGCGCCCAGTGCACCTCCGGCCGACGCAAATAAAACGCGCGGTATGCCTCCGTGCGCGTCACGTTGTTGCGATTGAGCCGCGCCGTCTCCGCGCGCAGCCGCTGCACGAGCGCGGCATCGCCGGCCGGGCCGGCCGGCAGCGCCGGCGGCGCGCCGAGGGCGGCCGCCGCCTCCGCGCTCCAGGCAGGGCTCGCCTTCGGCAGCCCCGCCCATGCGGCGGCCTTGCCGCCCGCAGGCGCGCTCGGCGCCGGAGCGGCCGCGGCTGCCGCGGCTTTAGCCTTGGCGGCGGCGCGCTCGAGCTTGCGCCACGCGGCGCGCAGCTCCGCGACGGCCGGCGCCGCCAGCGCGAGCGGCGGCGAGCCTGCCGCCAGCGCCGCGGCCGCCTTGCGGCTGCGACGCTTGCCGGCGGCATACGCATAGGCTGCCGCCGGCAGCGCCGCCGGCAGCAGCAGCAGCTCCAGCAGCCGGCGGCGCTGCGGCGGGGCAGCCTTTGCCGATGCGGAAGGCCGCTCCTGCCTGCCGCTTCCTTGCCCGTTTTCCGAACCCGATCCAGCCTCCATGACTCTCTTCCTCCCGCTCTGACGATCTGTTAGAAGTATAGTCGGGAAGAAGGCCGCTTAACCCCCGGACGGGCATGCGCTATACTAGGAGCAACGAGAGTGAGCGAAAGGAGCGGGAGACGATGTGCGGACGCTACACGCTGACCGTCACGCTCGAGGAGCTGATGCTGCGCTTCCTGATCGGCGAGGCGGGGCTGGGGGACTACGAGCCGAAGTACAATATCGCGCCGGCCCAGATGGTGCTGGCGATCATTCATGACGGGGAGAAAAATCGGCTCGGCGAGCTCAAGTGGGGGCTCGTGCCGCCGTGGGCCGACGATCCGAAGATCGGCAGCCGCATGCTGAACGCCCGCTCCGAGACGGCCGCCGCCAAGCCCGCCTTCCGCGAGGCGCTGCGGCGCAAGCGCTGCCTCATTCCGGCGGACGGCTTTTACGAATGGCAGCAGCAGGACGGGGCCAAGCAGCCGCTGCGCGTCACGCTGAAGAGCGGCGCGCCGTTCGCCATGGCCGGCCTGTACGAGACATGGATCTCGCCGGCCGGCGAGAAGCTGTCCACCTGCACCGTGCTGACGACGGAGCCGAACGAGCTGATGCGCCCGATCCATGACCGGATGCCGGTCATCCTGCGTCCCGAGGACGAGGCGCTCTGGCTCGACCGCGGCCTGCGCGATCCGCAGCGGCTGCAGCCGCTGCTCCGCCCTTATCCGCCGGAGGAGATGCGCGCGTACCCGGTCCGCCGCGAGGTCGGCAGCGTGCGCAGCCAAGGCCCGGTCTGCATCGAGCCGCTGTCCGACTGAGCTCGACTGCATGGAGGACAGTCCGATTCGGCGGATCCAAGGCACATTTGTGCCCTGGTTGTCCGTTGCAAGCCCAATTTCGGGCGAATCCAAGGCACATTTGTGCCTTGGTTGTCCGTTCCAAGCCCGATTCGGCGGATCCAAGGCACATTTATGCCCTGGTTGTCCGTTCCAGGCCCGATTCGGCGAATCCAAGGCACATTTGTGCCCTGGTTGTCCGTTCCTAGCCCGATTCGGGCGAATCCAAGGCACATTTATGCCTTGGTTGTCCGTTCCTAGCCCGATTCGGCGGATCCAAGGCACATTTATGCCCTGGTTGTCCGTTCCAAGCCCGATTCGGCGGTTCCAAGGCAGGAGCAGCCGCGAATCGCAAAGCGGATCGCAAAGCAAAAGCTCCTTTCCCCTCGGACAAGCGGGGAAAGGAGCTTTTGCTTTTTGCGAGAAGGCGCTTCTTCGTCGTTCGCGCGCCTCCGGCTCGCGAGCGCCTTCAGCCGTCGACCTGCCGAGAGATCCCGCTCAGCTCCCGTCCTAGGCGCCGGCCGGATCGAGCTGCGGCCGCGGACCGCCCGCCGTGCGGGTGCGGCTCTGCTTGCCCTCCACGCTGACCGGCACGTCGCCCGCCAGCGTCACGCGGCGCACGATGCGGCGCTGCTCGCCGTAGTCGTTGACCGCCACATGCTGCGTCGCGCGATTGTCCCAGATGACGACGTCGCCTTCCTCCCAGCGCCAGCGCACCGTATGGTTCAGCCGCACGACATGCTCCTGGAACAGCTCGAGCAGCTGCCGAGACGCCGAGGTGGATACGTTCAGGATGCGCTTGGCGAAGCTGCCGAGCACGAGCGCCTTTTCGCCCGTATCGGGCAGCACGCGGACGAGCGGATGCTCCGTCTCGTAGACGGTGGACGCGAACACCTGGCGGTAATCGCGCTCCTGCTCCAGCGGCACGCCCTTGCGCTGAGCCGCCACCGCATAGTCGAAGTCGTTGCTGTGCACCGCCCACAGCCGCTCGGCCAGCTCCTTCAGCTCCTGCGGAAGGCTCTCGTAGGCTGCGGCCGTATTCGCCCATACGGTGTCGCCGCCGGCCTCCGGAACGACGACCGCGCGCAGGATCGACGCCGACGGATACGCATCGAGGAACGTGATGTCCGTATGCCACTGGTCCGCCCGGCCGCCATGCTGCGAGTCGACGTCAAGGATGTAGCCCGTCCCTTCCTTGGAAGGGACCGTCGGATGGGCGAACGGCTGCCCGAGCCGGGCGGCGAACGCCTCCTGCGCGGCGTCGTCCAGATGGCCCTGGCCGCGGAAGAACAGCACCTTATGCCGCGCGAGCGCCTCGCGCAGCCGGACGATATCCTCCTCGCCGAGCCGATCCGACAGCACCACTCCGCTCACTTCCGCTCCCGTCGCCGGCGTGACCGGCCGGATTTCCCATGCTCCACTCTGCTCTGCCTGCTGCTGCTCGCTCATCCTTTTCATCCTCCTGTTGCCCTTCTGCCTGGAAAAAAGCCAAAAAGGCCCACGACAGCTCCTGTACGCTGTCATGGACCTCCGGTTTGACCGGCGGGCCTATTCCCAAGTTTCCCGGGCTATTTATTTGGTCTTTCTGCATTCATCCTACCGCTCGATGCAGCAGCTGTCAATCTATATTTTTATATTCCTACCCGAATAGTGTGAATAGGTGGATTCCAGCCGCTTTTTCATCGCGATGCCCGCCAGCGGCTCCAGCTCCGGACCCAGCTTGCGCAGGATCCGGTACGGCTCCCAGCCCAGTCCGCTGTAAAGCAGCAGCGCCTTGGCATTCGGGCTATGGCAGACGAGATGCAGCTCGTCCGCGCCTAGCCTTTCCCCGGCGTCCCGGCACAGCTTCAGCAGCAGCGCCTCGGCGGCGCCTCGCCCCCGCAGCTCGGGATTCACGATGACGTTGCCGATCCACCATTGCCCCTCGTCCTCGTACACGTTGGCGTAGGCGGCCGGCGTCCCAGAGGCGTCCAGCATCAGCGTCGGCAGCCGGCGCTCCGCGGCGCGCGCCTGCAGCCGCTCCGCCCGCAGCGGCCAGCCGCCGCTCGGGAACATGTAGTACGCTTCCGCCCGGCTGCGCGGCCAGCCTGCGATCTTCTCGAAGTCGGCCGCCTCCGGCTCGCGGCTGCCGTAGCGGCGCAGCTCGCAGCGCCAGCGCTCGCGGCCGGGATGGAGCTCGCCGAGCGGACGCGCCGTGCAGCCGATGCGCCGATAAAAGCCGACGGCGTCGTCGTCCGTCTCGGCGACGAGCCGGCCTGCCGCGGAGCGCTCGAGCGCATGCCGGACGAGCCTGCGGCCGATGCCGCAGCGCTCCGCCTCGGGCAGCACCGCCAGATGCCGCAGCTCGACGCCGCCGTCCGCCTCCCTCCGCCACCCGGCCAGTCCGACGAGCCTTCCTTGCTCGATCCGTCCGGCCAGCTCCAGCTCCGGCTCGCTTTCGTAGCGGGCTGCGATCTCCGCGGCCCGGCCGGGATCGAACAGCGAGCGGGCGAGCAGCGCGTTCCGCTCCTCCCGAGGCCCGGTCCGCAGATCGATCCATCCGCCCTTCCCCTCCGGCGCCGTCAGATCGCCTGCACCGCCTTCAGCCAAGCCTCGGCGATCAGCGCCGCGCCCGCCGCGGACGGGTGAACGCCGTCCGGAGCCCAATAGGCCGGACCTGTCCGAGCCGCCGCTTGCGCGAACAAGCCGTCCAGCGGCACATAGAGCGTCTTGTACTCGCCGGCCAGCTCGCGGACGGCCTGGATTTTCGGATCGAGATCTTCCCGCCACGCCTTCTGCCCTTCGTTCACGGGCAGCACGAACGGCTCGACGAGCACGAGCTGCGGCGAAGAAGCCTCGAGCGCCCGCTCGATCAGCCGGCGATAGCCGTCCTTGTACGCCTGCGCGGTCGTCGGCGAGCCGCTGTCGTACCGGCGCCAGGTGTCGTTGATGCCGATGTAGATCGACAGCCAGTCCGGACGCAGCTCCAGGCAGTCCCGCTCCCAGCGCTCCTGCAGGTCAGCGACCCGATCGCCTCCGATGCCCCGATTGAGGAAGCGCACCCCCTTCTCCGCATGCAGGCTGCCGAACCGGCCCGCCGCCAGAAGCGCGTAGCCCGCGCCGAGGCTTGCCGCGTCGCCGCGGTCGCGTCCCGCGTCGGTAATGCTGTCTCCCTGGAACAATACGAGCGAATGCTCTTGAATAAGCGTCGTCATCTGTGCAAAGCACCTCCAAGAGCCAGTATAAACCGGGGCCGCTGGAAAAGGATACCGTGAAAATCGGACGTTTCGCCGAAACGCCCGATGCGCTCTCCTGGCTCATGCCCGCTCCGGAGACGGAATCTCGTTCCGCTTCGAAACGGCAGGCTTTCGGCCCGCTCATCCTCCCAGTCCGAACAAGCGGACGAGGCCGTAGCCGAGCGCGGCCAGCAGCAGCGAGCCGATCAGGCCGGCGGCGAACACGCGCCCGCCCAGCCGGCGGAACGTGGCGAAGTCGACGCCGAGCCCGAGGCCCGCCATCCCCATCGCGATCAGCAGGTAGGCGGCCGTCGTCATGCCTTGCGCGGCCGCCTGCGGCACGATGCCGAGCGTATGGACGCCGCTCATCGCCAGGAAGCCGAGGATGAACCACGGCGCCGCCACGCGCGTCCGTCCTGCGCCGCCGCCAGCCGAAGCGTCCTGCGCGGCGGCGCGCCGCGACTCGCGGCGCTGCGCCCACAGCCCGATCAGCAGCGCCGCCGGCACGAGCATCGCGACCCGCGTCAGCTTCACGAGCACGGCCATGTCCAGCGCCTCCTGGCCGAACGGCTCCGCCGCCGCCAGCGCATGGGCGACCTCGTGCAGCGTCGATCCGGCCCAGGCGCCGTAAGCGGCCGGGGCGAGCTGCAGCAGCGGCTGCAGCAGCGTGTACGCGATCGTGAAGATCGTGCCGAGGATGGCGACCGTCGCGGCCGCGACAGCGGTCTCCTCGCCCCTCGCCTTCAGCTGCGGCGAGATCGCCGCGACAGCGGCGGCGCCGCAGATCGCCGTGCCGCAGGCGGTCAGCAGAGCGAGCCTGCGGTCCGCTCCGAGCCTGCCCGCCAGCCAGCAGACGAACGGGATCGTCAGCGCGACATGGATCGCATCGATCGCCAGCACGCCGGGACCTGCCGCGACGATGTCCCCGAGGTCGAGGCGCATGCCGAGCAGCACGATGCCGAGGCGCAGCAGCTGCTTGGAGGAAAAGGCGATGCCGGCGGCCGCGCTCAGCGGCACGCCTCCCAGCCATTCGCGGTAGGCCATGCCGAGCAGGATGGCCAGCACGAGCGGTCCCAGCACGCCGAGGCCCGGCAGCTCGCCGAGCATCCTGCCGGCGGCGGCCAGCAGCGCGGTCAGGAACAGCCCCGGCAGCAGTCCAGGCCGCCGCCAGGCAGCGCCTTGCCTCCGCGTCGGGCGAAATGCCTTCGTCTCCAACCGCATCCGCATCCATCCGTCCGCCTTCGCCTCGGCTGGCATCCGCGCCGCCGCGCTCCGTGCGCCTGCGCTCCTCTCGAGCCCGACTGCTATTTTCCCGACATTGCCCGCCATGCGCCTCGCCTCCAGCCCGCTCTTGCTTGCTGCTGTCCACGATACCGCAGAGGAGCTGGAATTCCCAATCCGAATGTCCGATCCGATCGATCAGCAAATCTTATAAGCGGCGCAGGAACGCGGTCACCTCCTCGATGAAGGCGGATTCCATCTCCACATTCGGCAGATGGGCGGAGGGCAGGACAAGCAGCTCTGCGCCCGGTATCGTCTTGGCCAGCAGCTCTCCGTGCTCGGGCAGCGTCACCGGATCCTGCTCGCCGGCGATGACCAGCGTCGGCCGGTCGATGAGCGAGGCCGTCCGGCGCAGGTCCATGTCGCGGATGGCAGCCCAGCTTCCCGCGATTCCCTGCGGACGGGTAGCGAGCACCATCTCGCGGAACGACTTGACGATCGGATTGTCCGGCGTCAGCATGGACGAGGGGAACCAGTTCTTCATGAACGACTCCGCGGTCTCAGGCATGCTGCCCGGCTTCAGCACGGACGCGATCAGGCCTTCCCACAGCTCGGGCGAACCGAGATGAGCGGCGGTATTGCTCAGGATGAGCCGATCGATCCGCTCCGGCGCGTGGATCGCCACCCATTGCGCGACGATGCCGCCGAGCGACAGCCCCAGAAAATGGACCCGATCGATCCGAAGCGCGTCGAGCAGCTCGACGGCATCCCTTCCCAATCGGTCGAGCGAGTAAGGGCCAGCAGGCGTATCCGAGCCTCCATGCCCCCGATAATCATAGCGCAGCAGCCGGAAATGCTCCTTCAGCCGGGCAGCCTGCCCTTCCCACATGTCCATCGAAGTCGCGATCGAGTTCGCCAGCAGCAGCACCGGCTTGTCCACCGATCCGTCGAGCCGGTACGCGATCCGCACGCCGTCTCCCGTCGTGAACTCGAGCGCGCCTTGCTTCGTTTCAAGTGTCGCCATCGTCCTTCACTCCCTCTTTCGTTGATAGTGACAGTTTACGGAACCGGCACTACAATCGAAATAAGAAATCAACGGAGTTCGAGGGCTGAATCTTTATTTCTATCGTACGTTCAGGCCCTTGCCCGATAAAAACGAGGTGGCTCAGCATGGATTCGATCGATTTCAAGATTTTGGCCATTCTGCACGACAATGCCAGGATCACAGTCTCGGAGATAGGCCGGATGATCGCGATGTCGCAGCCTGCCGTGACCGAAAGACTGCGCAAGCTGGAGGAGCGCGAAGTGATCACGGGGTACGGAGCCAAACTGTCGCCGTCCAAGCTAGGCAAGCATGCGGCCGCGTTCGTCCTGTTCAAGACCGCTTCGTGCAAGGACTTCGAAGCTTTTGCCGATACGGCCCCCGAGATCGTCGACCTCTACCGGACGAGCGGGGAGTACAACTATTTGATGAAGGTCATGACCGAAACGGGCGAGTCGCTGGAAGCGTTTCTGGAAACTTGCCACGCCTTCGGCTTCTCCTCGACTCTGGTCGTCCTTTCGACCCGATTCGAAGACCGAAGCCTCGTCGCCGGCCGCGAAGCGCCCAACTAATCGAGAGAAATAAAAGCGGCTCCGCCCGAAGGCGGAGCCGCTTGGCGTTCGAGGCGCCTCCGCCCGTTCAGCGGAACATGCCCCACAGCTTGATGAGATGGAACGTATTGTTCGGATCGATCTTCTGGCCGAGCACGAACTGCACGAGCTGCTCCTCCTGCGTGTCCGTCAGCTTCTCGTGCAGGATGCTCGCCGCGCTCTTGACGAGCTTGCGCACTTTGGCGCGGTCGGCGAGATCGTACTTGGTCAGCCCGTTCACGAGCAGCTTGATCCGCTCCTTGACGGCCGGGTTTTTCAGCTTCAGCTTGACGCGTTCGACGAATTCGGGCCGGATTCCGTATTTGACGTAGCTCATGCAGCAGGGCACCTCCATCGATTTGGTCGGGCTTCCGCCCCTAACCACCGATGTTACTATATGCCCTCGTCTGCCCGGAGTTGCCTCCTCCGCATTCGTCCATGCCGATTCAGTCGAGCTGGCTGCCCTGGAAAATCGGATCCTTGGCGAGGATCGCGCGCAGCGGCGCATATTCCTCCTCCGTCCAGAATCCGTCCTCGGCGGCCAGCTCCGCCGCGTCCTCGCGGGCCGCCTCCAGCACGGCGAAGTCCGCCGCCATGTCGGCCAGCTTGAAGTCCGGCATGCCGCTTTGCTTCGTGCCGAAAAAATCTCCCGGTCCGCGCAGCTCCAGATCGCGGCGGGCCACCTCGAAGCCGTCGTCGGTCTCCTGCATGACCGCCATCCGCTCCTTGCCGGTCTCCGTCTTGGGATCCGCGACGAGCACGCAGTACGACGCATGGGCGCCGCGTCCGACGCGGCCGCGCAGCTGATGCAGCTGCGACAGCCCGAAGCGCTCCGCGTCCATGATGATCATGAGCGTCGCGTTCGGCACGTCGACGCCGACCTCGACGACCGTCGTGGCGACGAGCACCTGCACGTCCGCCGCGGCGAACGCCGCCATGACCTCGTCCTTTTCCGATGCCGTCATGCGCCCGTGCAGCAGCCCGATCCGCAGATCGGGAAACGCCTGCTGCAGCTGCACGAACTGGTCGATCGCGTTCTGCACGTCGAGCTTCTCCGATTCCTCGATGAGCGGGCAGATGACGTACGCCTGCCGGCCGCCGTCGATCTCGCGCCGGATGAAGCCGTACACGCGGTCCATCATGCCGTGCTTGACCCAGTACGTCTGGATCGGGATGCGCCCCTTCGGCCGCTCCTTGATCGTCGAGACGTCCATGTCGCCGAACGCCGTGATCGCCAGCGTCCGCGGAATCGGCGTCGCCGTCATCGTCAGCACGTCCGGGCTCGGCCCCTTGCGCCGCAGCACGCTGCGCTGGTTGACGCCGAAGCGATGCTGCTCGTCGGTGACGACGAGGCCGAGCGAGCGGAATTCCACATCGTCCTGGATGAGCGCATGCGTGCCGATGAGCACGTCGATCAGCCCCATCTGCAGGCCGGCGAGCAGGTCCCGGCGCTTCTTGTCGCTGACGCTGCCTGTCAGCAGCGCCGTCTGCAGCCCCGTCCCTTCGTACAGGCGCGTCAAGGAGCGCATATGCTGCTCGGCTAAAATCTCGGTCGGCACCATGAGCGCGCCTTGATGGCCCGCCTTGACGGCGGCGAGCAGCGCGATCGCGGCGACGACGGTTTTGCCGGCGCCGACGTCGCCCTGCAGCAGCCGGTTCATCGCCGACGGCTGGCGCATGTCGGCGAGAATCTCGTTGATGACCTTCTTCTGCGCATCGGTCAGCTCGAACGGCAGCGAGGCCGCGAACTGCCGGATGATCTCCGGATCGACGCGATGCACGATGCCGTCCGCCTTGCGCCGGTTCAGCATGCGGTACGCCTGCAGCTTGAGCTGGAACAGGAACAGCTCCTCGTAGACGAGCCGCCGCCGCGCGCCCTGGCCGTCCTTCGGATCGTCGGGATGATGGATGTGATAGACCGCCTCGCTTCTCGGCATGAGGCGGTATTTGCGCAGCAGCCGCTCCGGCAGGTTCTCCTCCAGCAGCGGCCCGAACTGCTCCAGCGCCTGGCGAATCGTCTTGCGCATCCACGATTGCGTGATCGTGCCGCCGACGGAATAGACCGGCTGCAGCGTGCCGGTCTTGGCCGTTCCCTTGTCCGGAAACTCCGAATCGGTGACGGTGATCTGCATGCGCCGCGCATCCCACTTGCCGGTCAGCGTAATTTCCCGACCGAGCTGCAGCTGGTCCTTGATGAACATGCGGTTGAACCAGACGGCGGTGATCAGCTGCCCGTCCGCCTCCGTCTTCGCGGTGATGCGCGTCTTGCCCTTGCCGAAGCGGGCGACCATCGGCAGGCCGCGCACGATGCCTTGGATCGTGATCTTCTCCCCGTCCTTGACCTCGGCCAGCGAGCGCAGCCGGTAGTCCTCATAGCGGAACGGGAAGTAGTTCAGCAGATCCAGCACGGTATAGATGCCAAAGGCGTGAAGCTCCTGCTCCTTCGGAGCGCTCACGCCTTTGATTTGCCTCGCCGGAACGGATTCCGGCAGGGCAGATGGAGGATTCATTTGCGGTGCATGAACACGGCGACGGTGCCGGGACCGACATGGGCGCCGACGACCGGACCGAGCGTCGTGATGGAAGTCGACTGCACGTTGAAGCTCGACGTGATCGCCTCCTGCAGGTCCAGAGCGGAGCCTCTCTGATGCGTCCAGGCGAAGTGAACGGCGACCGGCTGCTCCGGCGGGAACTTCTCGCGAAGCATGTCGACGATGCGCTGGATCGCTTTTTTGGAGCCGCGCACCTTGTCTACCGGCGTGATCACGCCGGTAGGGTCGATCGTCAGGATCGGCTTGATATTTAGGATAGAGCCGATGAGTGCGGAAGCCTTGCCGATCCGTCCGCCTTTTTGGAGGTATTCGAGCGTGTCGACGAGGAAGTACAGCTCCGTCTCGCTGCGCATGCGCTCGATCTCGGCCAGGATCTCGTCCTTGGAGCTGCCCTCGCGGGCCATCTGCGCGGCGCGGATGACGAGCATGCCGATGCCGCAGGAAGCCGAACGGGAGTCGAACACGGCGATGTCCGCCTCGCGCTCGAGCATCGTGCTCGCGAGCAGCGCCGACTGGTACGTGCCGCTGAACTGCGAGGACAGATGGATGGAGAGGATCGGCGCGTCCGGCGTCTCGTCCAGCAGCCGCTCGTAGACGGCCATGAAGTCGGCCGGCGACGGCTGGGAGGTCGTCGGCAGGCCGCTGAATTCGACCAGCTTGTCGTAGAACGCCTCCGACTTCAGCGTGATCGAGTCCAGAAAGGCTTCCGTGCCGAACAGGACCTGCAGCGGCACCATCTCGATGCCGAGCTCCCTTCGGATCTCCTCCGGAATATCCGACGTGCTGTCGGTTACGATGCGAACCTGAGTCATAGGGCTACCTCCACGGCCCTGCGTCCCGCTGTCGGGGAACGCAAGGAATGATATGCCGCTCCAGCGGCGCGGCTTCGATTATTCGAGGGCGAATAAATACGGATAAAGAGGCTGTCCGCCCTCATGCACTTCAAGCTCGATGTCCGGATAGGTCTCGGAGACCCAGCTCGCCAGCTCGTCCGTGCCGGACGGCTCGGAGCCCTCGCCGGTGAGGATCGTCAGCAGGTCTCCGCCGTTCTCGAGCAGCTGGCCGATGAGGCCGCGGCACGCTTCCTGGAGGTCCGGCTCGGAGATGACGATCCGTTTTTCGACGATGCCGATGTAGTCGCCCTCCTGCACCTCGACGCCGTCGATCTCCGTCTGGCGCACCGCCTGGGTGACGCTGCCGGAGCGGACCGCTTCCGCGGCGCCGGCCATGAGGGCCGTATTGCGCTCCGGCGTCTCGCTCTCCTTGAAGGCGAGCACGGCGGCGAGCCCTTGGGGCACCGTGCGGGTCGGGATGACGGATACGGAGCGTTCGGACAGCTCGGCCGCCTGCTCCGCCGCCAGAATGATGTTGCCGTTGTTGGGCAGCAGGAAGATATGCTCCGCCGGCAGCGAGTCGATCGCCTTGAGGAAGTCCTCCGTGCTCGGGTTCATCGTCTGGCCGCCCGAGAGGACGACGTCGACGTTGTTGTCGCTGAAAATGCCGGAGATGCCGTCGCCGATCGCGACCGCGACGATGCCGTACGGCGCCCATTCATAAGCGGCCTCGGCGATGCCCTGCGGCGAGGCGCCGGTCAGCACCTCGGCGACGGCCAGCGCCTCATCCGGCGCGAGGTCGGAGCCGAGAGCGCTGAAGTCGATCTCCTCGCCGACGATCTCCCGATGCTGCTCGCGCATGTTGAGGATATGCAGCTCGGTCAGCTCGCCGTACTGGTACGCCAGGTTGAGCACGTCGCCGGGACGGCGGGAATGCACGTGCACCTTGACGATCTCGTCGTCGGCGATCACGATGATGGAGTCCCCGTCCACGGCGAGCGCCCGCCGGAACGCGTCCTCGTCGAACGCCGGAGCTCCCGGAGGCGCGAGCCGGCGCTTGATGAAGAACTCCATGTCGTAGAAGAACTCGATCTCGCTCGTCGACAGCTGGGCCTGGGCATTGCCACCCGCGGAAGGGATGGACGGCCTGGCCGGCTCGGCGGCGCGCGGAGCGTCCGCCAGGTAGCGGAACGACTCCGCCGGAGCCGCCTCGCTCGCCGTGTCGCCCGTCTCCGCCGGGCTGCCGGCGAGGTACTCGAGAAAGCCTTCGTAAATGAGCACGAGGCCCTGGCCTCCGGAGTCGACGACGCCGACCTGCTTGAGCACCGGCAGCAGCTCCGGCGTGCGCTGCAGCGATTCGTTCGCCGCCGCGTACACCTCCTGCAGCAGCGACTCCATGTCAGGCGCCCGGCGGGCGGCCTGCTGGGCATGCCGCGCCGTCTCGCGCGCGACGGTGAGGATTGTGCCCTCCACCGGCTTGACGACGGCCTTGTAGGCCATGTCGACGCCTTGCTGGAGCGCCGCCGCGAATTGGCTCGGGTCGGCCTCGTCGAGTCCGGACAGCGCCTTGGCCGTGCCGCGGAACAGCTGGGACAGAATGACGCCGGAGTTGCCGCGAGCGCCCATCAGCAGTCCCTTGGACAGCGCCTCCGCCGTACGGCCGACCGAGTCCGAGCGCTTGCTCTGCAGCTCGCGCACCCCCGAGGCCATCGTTAAGTTCATGTTCGTTCCCGTATCGCCGTCCGGAACGGGAAATACATTCAGAGCGTTGACGCGCTCCGCGCCGCGCTGCAGCTTCTCCGCACCGAGCAAAGCCATACCGGCGAAGTCCGAACCATTAATAAAGCGCTTTCCCAAGCAAAATTTCCCCTTCCTGACTAACGGATGACCCGCACGCCCTGGACAAAAATATGGACATGGTCGACCTTCAGGCCGATCACTTCATTCAGTACGTATTTGACCTTGGTCTGGATGTTGTGGGCAACCTCGGAAATCCGGGTGCCGTAGCCGACGATGATGTGCAGGTCGATATGCGTCTCCTCGTTCTCGCGCCGCACCTCGACGCCTCTCGAGAGGTTGTCCCGCTTCAGCAATTCGGCGATTCCGTCCTTGAGCTGCTTGCGGGATGCCATGCCGACAAGGCCGTAGCATTCCAGCGCCGCCGAGCCCGCGATGACGGCGATTACATCGTCTGTTACGTTGATTTTACCTAATTCGTTGGCAAGCTGCATAGGCATGGCCGGTCACACGCTCCTTCTCTGCGGGCCGTTCGGCTGATGCCGACTGCGCCCAAAGCCCCGATTTGGCCGGGACTGACCTTCATTGTACTATAAACGGAGCCGTTTATGAAGTCTGAAACGCCGTTCTCTTCCGTTTTCGCGTATTTGCGCCGTTTTCCCGCCCGCGTCTCCTGCCAAACGATGGTTGATGAGACGGACGTTCTATGATAAGATAACCAAGTATGTTTGCCTACGGAATCCTTCGGTTTCGTACTTGCAACCTGCAAGCTGCAAAGGAGGTGTACTGCATGTCTCGCAAATGCTTCGTTACGGGTAAGGCACCCGGCACAGGAAACCATGTTTCCCACGCGAATAACCGCAACCGCCGCACTTGGGGCGTCAACGTTCAGAAGGTCCGCATTCTGGTCGACGGCAAGCCAAAACGCGTTTGGGTCAGCACCCGCGCACTGAAATCCGGCAAAGTCACTCGTGTATAACCGCAAAAACAGCGTTCCGCCGTTCACCAGACGGCAGGAACGCTGTTTTTTTTCGCCCTGCCGCGGCTTGCCCCTGCCGCGGCACGCGAAAAAGAGCGTGCGCCGTGCCGGCGCGGCGCTCTCTGACGCTCGGGATCGAAAGTCGGGCGGCCGGCAGCCGCAGTCGCCATCGCTCAGCTTTTCTGGAAGGTGTTCAGGATCGCCTTGACGAATCCGCCCAAAAACTTCGGCAGCTTGATCGTATAGAACTTCATGCTTCATCCCTCCTCGAGATCGCTGATCGTTGACGGGCAGCACTGCCGGGCCTGCATGTTCATCCCCGTTTCAGGCCGCACGGGCCCATTCCCTCGAAAGCAAAAAAGGCTACAAGAACCTAGGTTCATGTAACCATCCTATGCGGACCCGCGATGTCCTATTCCGGGGGCCGAGCCCAAGTTGCCGGCGAGAAGGCGCCGCATGCCGGCGCTCCGCTGCCTCGTCCCGGCCGTGAAGCCGCTAGGGCGCGGTCGGCATGCCGTCGCGGATGAACATCACCATCGTGACGAACAGCACGATCAGGAAGAAGAAAACGAGCGCGGAAACGACAAAGCCGATGCGGCGCCAGAGCGATTCGTGGCTGCGGAAGAAGCGCACGCCGAGCCAAAGCGCGATCAGCGAGAAGACGAAGCGGAGCATGCTCTGGACGAGCACGAACATCGCCAGCAGCGCTCCGCCGAGCAGCGCGTAGCCGGCGACGACCGCGATGGTTTTCAGCCTCTCTCTCATCCGGCCTACCTCAGCGCGGCGATCGCCGCGGCAGGCGACTGATGGCCGAAGACGAAGCTGCCGGCGACGAGCACGTTCGCGCCGGCCTCGCGCACGAGCGCCGAGGTCGACGGATTGATGCCTCCGTCCACCTGGACGGAGACGCCGCTCAGGCCGCGCTCGTGCAGCCGCGAGCGCAGGTCGCGCAGCTTCTGCAGCGAGTACGGGATGAACGACTGGCCGCCGAAGCCGGGATTGACCGTCATGACGAGCACGAGGTCGACATCCTCCAGCACCGGCTCCAGCAGGCTGATCGGCGTCCCCGGATTGATCGCGACTCCGGCCGGAAGCCCGAGCTCCTTGATCTGATGCAGCGTGCGGTGCAGATGCGTGCAAGCCTCGAGATGCACGGTGATGCGGTCCGCGCCGGCCGCCGCGTAATCGGCGATGCTGCGCTCCGGCTGCTCGATCATCAGATGCACGTCGAAGGGAAGCTTCGTCGCTCCCCGCACGGCGGAGATGACCGGCGGGCCGAACGTCAGGTTCGGCACGAACCGGCCGTCCATGACGTCGACGTGGATCCAGTCGGCGCCGGCCTGCTCGATCGCGGCGATCTCATCGCCGAGCTTGGCAAAATCAGCGGATAGAATCGAGGGTGCGATGATGGTCATGGTCAGTACCTCCGCTTTTTCTCTTTCATCTCGCCCAGGAACTGGACGTAGCTGTCATGCCGGCTTTGCGCCGCCTCGCCCGCCGCCAGCGCCGCCAGCACGGCGCAATCCGGCTCATGCGTATGCGTGCAGCCCCGGAACTTGCAGCCTGCGGACAGCGCCCGGAACTCGCGGAAGCCGTAGCCGAGGTCCTCGATGCCGAGCTCCTGAAAATCGAGCTGGCTGAAGCCCGGCGTATCCGCTACATAGCCGCTGCCGACGCGCACCAGCTCGACGTGCCGGGTCGTATGCCGTCCGCGGCCGAGCCGGGCGCTGATCTCGCTCGTCTCCAGCTCGAGCCCGGGCAGCAGCGCGTTGAGCAGCGAGGACTTGCCGACGCCGGACTGTCCGGCGAACAGCGCGAGCCGCCCTTCGAGCGTCCCGCGCAGCTCCTCGAGGCCGGAGCCTTGACGCGAGCTCGTACCGATGACCCGGTAGCCGATGCGTCCATAGATCCGCTGCACCGTCTCCGCCGCCTCGATCGCCTCCTTGCGGCCCTCCTCCGACAAGTCCTGCTTGCTGAGGCAGAGCACCGCCTCCAGTCCCGCATGCTCGATGTGGACGAGGAACTTGTCCAGCAGCGTCAGGCTGAGCGAAGGCTCCGTGACCGAAAAGACGAGCACGGCCAAATCGGCGTTGGCGACCGGCGGCCGCACGAGCTCCGTCGTCCGCGGATGGATCGCCTCGACCGTGCCTTCTCCCGTGCCGCTGACGCTGAAGTCGACGCGGTCGCCGACGAGCGGCGACTCGCCGCGCTTCTTGAAGATGCCGCGCGCGCGGCATTGGATCGGCTGCTCCGAGCCGCCGTCCTCCGCCACATAATAGTAGCCGCTCAGAGCTTTGACGATGAGTCCTTGGCCCTCGCGGGCCGAGCCGTCCTTAGTCATCGTGTCCGTCCTCCCCGTCGCCGCTGCCGAAGGCGGTCTCCTGGCCGTCGCTCTGCCCGTCGGGGCTCGCGGCCGCGTTCGGATCGGCCGACGGGCTCGTTTCCGGCGAGGCGACAGGCGGCGGGCTCGGCTCGGAGCCCGGCACGGTCGTCGGGCCGCTGTCGGCGCCGCTCTTCACCTCGTCGTATGTGCGGGAGAACGTGTCGGCGAGCTGGCCGTCGCGGTAGACGCTGACGAACGCCTCCGTGTTCGGCGCGAGCACGACCTTCACCGGGAAGCTGCGCGTATCCTTGATCGCGCGCTTGTGGGCCTCGATGTCCTTGCCGGTCGCGTCGGTGTAGACGATGCGGATCTCGCTCGCCTTGCCGGCCCGAGCCGGAGAGATGAGCAGGTCGAACGTGTACTCCAGCGCGTCCTTCGGCAGGCCCGAGCTGACGGTGATCGACACCTGCTCGCCCTTGCGGGCCGGACTGCCGGCATCGTAAGGGAACTGCGAGAGCACTTCGCCCTCCGGCCTGTAGCTGCCTTCCTTGACGATGTTGTCTTCTCGAAGCTGCAAGCCCGCGTCCGCGATGAGCTTGCGGGCCTCCTCGGTCGTCTTGCCGACGAGATCCGGCATCTTCACCGTCTCCGGACCTTTGCTGACGGTCAGCGTCACCGTATCGACGAGCGGATCAAGCTGGCTGTTCGCGCCCGGCTCCTGGCTCAGCACGACGCCCGGCTCCGCCGAATCGTCGGCGACCTCGTTCAGGCGGATCGATCCTTCCGGGACGCCGAGCGCCCGAAGCGCCGCGACGACGTCGGAGGCCTTCTGCCCCTTGTAGTCCCCGAGCTGCTTGAGCTCAGGCCCGTCGCTGATCGACAGCCTGACCCGCGAGCCGGTCTTCACGCGCATGTTGGACTTGGACTGGGCGAATACCTGATCCTTCGGCACGTCCGGCTTGAACGCCCGGATGGACGGCTCCTCCAGCAGCAGCCCCTTCGCCTCGAGCGCGGCTTTGGCGTCCGTCTCGGTCATGCCGACGACATAAGGCACGTCGACCTCCGCGACGTCGAGCGAGCCGGAGACGAGCCGGAACACGCCGTAGACGGCGGCCAGCACGGCCAGCGTCGAGAGCACGATGACGAGCGGCTTCACCCAGCCGCGCCGGCGCGCCGGCTCCTCGTCCTGTTCTTCGTCGACGGCCTCCTGGCGAGCGGTCGCATGTCCGTCCTCCGGCAGCGGAGGCGGCTCTGCGCCCGCACGGACCGACTCCTTGAGCCCGAGGCCCGGACGAATCGCCGGCATGACGCGCGTCTCGTCGAAGTCGCCGCCGCCGAACTGCAGCTTCGGCTCGTTGCGGCGCGCAGGCGACAGCGCCGTCTCCAGATCCTCCAGCATCTCGCCCGCCGAGCGGTAGCGCTCGGACGGATTTTTGCGCAGCGCCTTGATGATGATGTTCTCGACGCTCTGCGGCACGAGCGGATTGACCGTGCGAGGATCCTCCAGCGGCTCCTGCAGATGCTTGAGCGCGACGCTGATCGGGCTCTCTCCGAGGAAAGGCAGCTTGCCGGTCACCATCTGGTAGAGCACGATGCCGAGCGAGTAGATGTCGGACTTCTCGCCGGCGCTGACGCCCTTGGCATGCTCCGGCGAGAAGTAATGCACCGAGCCGATGACGGAGCCTGTCTGGGTGATCGTCGACGAGGTGACGGCGCGCGCGATGCCGAAGTCCGTCACCTTGACGCGGCCGTTCTTGCCGATCAGGATGTTGTGCGGCTTGATGTCCCGATGGATGATATGGTTCTGATGGGCATGGTCGAGGGCGTCGGCGATCTGCGCCGCGATGCGCACCGCCTCGTCCGCCTGGAGCGGCGCGCGCTCCTGGATGACCTCGTTGAGGTTTTGGCCGTCGACGCATTCCATGACGATATAGTGGATCTCTTCTTCCTGGCCGACATCGTAGATGCTGACGACGTTCGGATGGGACAGCGCCGCCGCCGACTGGGCTTCCCGCCGGAAGCGGCGGATGAACTCCTCGTCGTGCACGTACTGCTGCCGCAGCACCTTGACCGCGACGTTGCGGCTGAGCAGCAGGTCATGGGCCTTGTAGACGAGCGCCATGCCCCCGCCGCCGATGCGCGTCAGAATCTCGTAGCGGCCCCCTAGTTCTCTTCCGATCATGATGAAGTCCTCACTCCTCCCCGTCCGCTGCGGCGCCGGATTGCATCAGGACTACCGTGATATTGTCGTCTCCGCCGGCGGCGAGCGCGAGCGAGATGAGGCGGTCCGCCTTGGCCTCGAGGCTTGGGCCAACCTCTCCCGCCACTTGCAGCAGCTCGCTGTCGTCCAGCATGCCGCTCAGGCCGTCGCTGCACAGCAGCAGGATGTCGCCCGGCTGCCAGTCGAGCATCCGGACGTCCAGCTCCACCTCCTCGTCGGTGCCGAGCGCACGCGTCAGCACGTTGCGGCGCGGATGATGGGCCGCCTCCTCGAAGCTGATCTGGCCGGAGCGCACGAGCTCGTTGACGAGCGTGTGGTCCTCGGTCAGCTGGACGATGCCCTGCTCCGAGATCCGGTACGCGCGGCTGTCGCCGATATGGCCGAGGATGAGGCGGCTGTCCTCGACGAACAGGGCCGCGACGACCGTCGTGCCCATGTTGTGGTACTGCTCGTTGCGGGACGCCATGTCGTACACGACCTCGTTGGCGCGCCGGATCGCCTCCTGCAGCATGCGGCTCGCCTCGTCGGCGGATACCCCCGCCGGAAGCGGCTCCATCGCCTCGCGGAAGGCGTCGACGGCGAGCTGGCTGGCGACGTCGCCGGCCTGATGGCCGCCCATGCCGTCGGCCACGATCGCAAGCGTCAGCCCTCCGGCCGTCACGCCTGCCCAGGAACGATCCTCGTTGGCCATCCGGATGCGGCCGATATCACTGCGGTTCACTGTCAACATCCCGTCACCTCGTTACGTTAGTTCCATATGTTTCGCGCGAAGCTGCCCGCAGGCAGCGGCGATGTCATGGCCCTGCTCGCGACGGATCGTCGCGTTGATGCCGTTTTTCTCGAGAATGCGCTGGAACTCGAAAATATCCTCCCGCGGCGTGCGCACGTACTTGCGCTCCGGCACATGGTTGACCGGGATGAGGTTGACGTGGCAAAGCATGCCCTGCAGCACCTCGGCGAGCTCCTGCGCATGCTCGGGACGGTCGTTCGTGCCGCCGATGAGCGCGTACTCGAACGTGATGCGGCGCCCGGTCTTGGCGATGTAGTTGCGGCAGGCGTCGATGACCTCCTGGAACGGATAGCGGCGGTTGACCGGCATCAGCTTGGAGCGCAGCTCGTCGTTCGGGGCATGGATCGAGATCGCGAGGTTGATCTGCGTATTCTCCTCCGTGAACTTGTACATGCTCGGCACGATGCCGCTCGTGGAGACGGTGATGTGGCGCTGGCCGATGTTCAGTCCCTTCGGATGGATCATCATGCGCAGGAACGCCATCGTCGCCTCGTAGTTCTCGAACGGCTCGCCGGAGCCCATGATGACGATGCTCGACACCCGCTGATCCTCCGGATCGAGCATCTGCTGCGCCTTGACGACCTGCGCGACGATCTCGCCCGACGTCAGGTTGCGCTTGAGGCCGCCGAGCGTCGAGGCGCAGAACGTGCAGCCGATCCGGCAGCCGACCTGCGTCGTGACGCAGACGCTGTTGCCGTAGTTGTGGCGCATGATGACCGTCTCGATCGCATGGTTGTCATGCAGGCCGAACAGGAACTTGACCGTGCCGTCCTTGGACTCGAAGCGGGTGATCTCGTTCAGGGTGATGAACTGGAACGAGTCCGCCAGCTTGTCCCTCAGCGGCTTCGGCAGGTTCGTCATCTCGTCGAACGAGGAGACGCGCTTGACATAGAGCCAGTCGAACAGCTGGCCGGCACGGAAGGCGGGCTCTCCCTGCTCCTTCATCCAGTCCTGCAGCTGCTCCAGGGAATAGTCATATATAAAGGGTGTTTCCACGATATAAGGCTGATCGAATGCTTTCATCTCAATGCTTCATCTCATTTCATCGTTCTTGGAGCGCCGTCCGGCACTGCCTCCGCAGGACGCTCGTCGCTCTAGTTTACCACAAACGTCCATTCCAAGACCACAGCCATGCCTAGCCCGGCCTCGCTGCCGCTGGCCGCCCACGCGAGGACGGGCGGAAGGAGCCGGCTCGAGGCGGCCCGGCGCAACAAGAAAGGACGGAGCCGCCGCTCCGTCCATCCTTGCTCCCGCCGCCTTAGCTTCCTTCCCCGAACAGCAGCTCCTTGGCGTACCCTTGGCCTTCGAGCAGGTCGAACTGGATCATGCGGTAGTCGTCCAGCAGGCGCTGCTGCTCCTCCGTCAGCGCCGCCTTGTCGAGCGCCGCGCCTCCGGCGCCCAGCGTCACCTTTTTGCCGAGGCCGGGCAGCTGCTGCCGCACCGCCTCGAGCAGCTTGTAGAAAGCCGGCTGCGGAAGTCCCGCATAACGCAGCGCGAGCGGTCCGGCGAACGACGGGCTGATCGTCCCGAGCGGCTCACGTCCGAGCTCGTAGTTCGCCAGCAGCAGCAGCGGCGTCTCATGGCGCAGGCGCTCGTCAGTCCAGCCGGCATCCTCGTAAATTTTCGCCGGAAGCCCCGGCAGATGGTCGCCCCAGAGCACGACGAGCGTCGGCCGATCCAGCTTCTGGATCGCTTCGTTCAGGTAGCGGAGCGCGCCGTCCGTCTGCTTGATGCCCTCGACGTACGTCTCCAGCTGGTCCTTCAGCGCCGGATCGACGCCTTCGGCCTCGATCGAGTTGCCGCCGTGGATCTCCTTGTTCGTATACGGGTAATGGTTCTGCATCGTGACCAGATGCAGGAACAACGGCTTGCCGTCCGCCTTCTCCAGCTCCTGCGCCGCTTCCTTCATCGCCGCCATATCGGACAAATAGCTGCGCGAGCCGAGCCACTCGCGGTTTTTCATGTCGTCCTGCCCGATGAACCGCTCGAAGCCCAGCATCGGATAGACCTGGTTGCGGCTGTAGAACGTCTTGTCGTACGGGTGGAGAGCGAGCGCGTCGTAGCCCCGGCTCTTGAGGATGCTCACGACCGAGGGCAGATCCGTCTGCTTCGTCAGATTTTGCTGGAACGGCACCGCGCCGTCATGAAGCAGCGACATCGACAGCCCCGTCAGCGCCTCGAACTCGACGTTCGCCGTGCTGCCGCCGAATTCGGGGGAAAGGACGTAGCCGGACGGCCGGGACTGCTGCGCGCCATGCCAAAACGGCAGCGGATCCTCGGCGAGCTTGTATTCCGTCAGCCGCGTCGCGTCGAACAGCGCCTCGTTCATGACGAACACGATGTTCGGAGGCTCGGACGGCGATGCCGCCGGCGGAGCCTCGGGCAGCGAGCCGTAGCGCTCCGCGATGGCCTCCACCGCCTCCCTCCCGTAGCCTTCCGGCTCGTCGATCAGCGTCTGGTTCAGGTTGGAGGCGAAGGCCAGCACGAACCCGTTGTAGCGGTAGTTCGCCTTTTGATCCCAGAAAATGTTCTGGTAGCTGAGCTTGTCGAGCAGCGCCGGATATTTGCCCCCTGCGGTCTGCACGAACAGCGCGACCGCCGTGATCGACGCGGCGGCGAGCGCGACGCGCAGCACGAGCGGAAAACGCAGCTTCGGAAGCTTGAAGGTGAGCCAGCCGAGGCCGGCCAGCACGAGCGCGGTGAGGATGAGCACGACCGGCGAGAACAGGCCGTCGGCCATCGAGACCATCTCGGACATGTTCTTCAGCTGCATGAGATCCCAAGGGAACAGCGGCTCCCCGGTCGCTTTCATCTTTTCGTAAACGGCCAGGCCGGTCAGGCCGGCGACGGCGCCGACGAGCAGCGAGCCTCCGTACACGTTGCGGAACAAGGCCGCCGCCCCGCACAGCAGGAAAAAGAAAAACGTGCTGCCCCAAAAGAACATCGGCAGCTGTCCGGCCGCCCAGTCCCAGGCGGCGCCGGCGTCGAAGCCGAGCGCCGAGGCCTGGATATAGAAATGAATGATCATGCCGAAACCGTAAAGGCCGAGCAGCGTGGACAAATATCGGATGCTCCGGCGGAACTTGCTCTTCATGCGCATCTTCTCCTGTAAGCGGTCTTCGCGAGCTTTCCTTTTACGATAGTTTAATATAAACCGCTCCGAGGCGCCAATGAAAAAGCGCTCGCGAACCGGTTCGCGAGCGCGGAAAGCGACGGCTGCGGCGCCGGCGCGCGGCCTCAGGCGCGCAAAAAAAACCTCGCTCCGACGGTCGGAGCGAGGAAGGCTAGCGGTGATCTCCCCGGCGCAAGCGGGCGATATAGAAGCCGTCGCTGCCGAAATGATGCGGCAGCAGCTGCAGCGAGCCGTCGAAGCGGCCGGCATCCGCGTCGCCGATGCCGGCGGCGCGCAGAGGAGCGAGCACGGACTCCGGCCAGCCGGCCGGATCGAGCGCGAACGCCGGATGCCGCTCCAGGAAGGAAGCGATCTGCGCGGAGTTCTCCTCGCCGGCGATCGTGCAGGTGCTGTAGAGCAGCGTGCCGCCGGGCTTCACGAGCTCGGCCGCCGCGTCCAGCAGACGCTCCTGGACGGCGGCGATGGCCTCGATGTCGGCCGGCGACTTGGTCCATTTGATTTCCGGCTTGCGGCGGATGACGCCGAGGCCGGAGCATGGAGCGTCGAGCAGCACGAGATCGAACGAGCCGGGCGCGAAATGCTCCGGCAGCTCCACCGCATCGCCGGCGACCGCATGGATGAGGCCGAGGCCGAGGCGGGCGGCCTGGCTTTCGACGAGAGCCTTTTTATGCGGATGCAGGTCGTTGGCGACGATCTCGCCGCGCCCGTCCATCAGCTCGCCGAGATGCGCCGACTTGCCGCCCGGAGCGGCGCAGCAGTCGAGCACGCGGAAGCCGGGCTGAGGCGCGGCCGCGGCGGCGACGATCATCGAGCTCTCGTCCTGGATCGACCAGAGCCCCTCCGTATAGCCGTCCGTGCCGGCCAGATTGCCGCCGCGGTCGACGACGACGCCCGCCCATGGGGCGGCGGCGGACGGACGGGCGTCGAGCCCCGCCTGCCGCAGCCGCTCCAGCGCCTGCTGCGGCGAGAGCCGCAGCCGGTTGACGCGCAGGCTGCCCTGCGGCGCCTCGTTGCCGGCGCACATCATCGCCTCGGCTGTGTCCTCGCCGTATGCCGCGATCCAGCGCTCGGCCAGCCATTCCGGATAGGAATGACGCAGCGACAGCCGCCGCGCGGCATCCGGCTCGGAGGCGAAGTCCTCCGCCTTGAGCTGCGGCAGCTGGCGGACGGCGCTGCGCAGCACGCCGTTCAGCATGCCCGCGATGCCGGCATGTCCGCGACGGCGGCCGATCTCGACCGCCTCGTTGACCGCCGCATGAGGCGGCACGCGGTCGAGGTAGACGAGCTGGTACAGGCTCATCCGCAGCAGCGACAGCACCCATGGCTCCAGCTTGGCGAAGCCTTTGGCCACGAATTGGCGCAGCCAGCGGTCGAGCGTCAGCTGCCGCTGCAGCGTGCCGTAGACGAGCTCGGTCGCGAGCCCGGCGTCGGCGCGCGACAGCTCGGCCTCCTGCAGCGCGTGATGCAGCTGCAGGTTGCTGTACGCGCCGCTCGTCGCGACGCGGACGAGCGCGTCCAGCGCGAGCTCGCGCGCGCTGCGGCAGCGCCGGCGGCGGCTGCCGCGGGGGCAGCGCCGGGGGACGCCCGGCGGCTAGGCTTTGCCAGGAGCGCGGGCGGCGGCCGCCTTGCGGGCGCCGCTCATCGGCGGCCGCCTTCGCCGGCGGCCGCGTCTGCCGCGCCCGGCTCCGCCGCGGGCGCGCCGAGCACGGTGCCCGCTGCGAGCCGGGCACCCTTGAGCCATTCGGCAGCGGGCATCGCCCGCTTGCCGGCCGGCTGAATTTCCGTCAGCCGCAGCACGCCGCTGCCGGTCATGACGCGGATGCCGTCCGGCCCGGCATCCAGCACCTGCCCCGGCGCCGCGCCTGCCGGCCCGGGCTTGTCCTCGGGCGCGCAGGCGCGCACCTTGAACGGCTCGCCGCCGAGCAGCGTGAAGCCGCCGGCCATCGGCGACAGGCCGCGCACCTGCCGCCACAGCTCGCGCGCGCCGCGCGTCCAGTCGAGGCGCTCGTCCTCGCGCGTCAGGTTCGGCGCATGCGTCGCCTGCGAGTCATCCTGCGGCACGCGCGGAGCTCGTCCCTCAAGCAGCTCCGGCAGCGTCTCGGCGAGCAGCCGCGCGCCGGCCTCGCTCAGCTTGGCGAACATCGTGCCGGAGTCGTCGGCGTCCGTGATCGGCACCTCGACGCGGCTGATCATGTCGCCCGTGTCGAGCCCTTCGGCCATGTACATGATCGTCACGCCCGTCTTGTCCTCGCCGTTCATGATCGAACGCTGGATCGGCGCTCCGCCCCGGTACTTCGGCAGCAGCGAGCCGTGCACGTTGATGCAGCCCAGGCGCGGCATCTCCAGCACCGACAGCGGCAGGATCTGGCCATACGCCGCCGTCACGATCAGCTCCGGCGCAAGCCCCTTCAGCTCCTCGACCGCTTCCGCGCGGCGCAGCCGCTCCGGCTGCAGCACGGGCAGCCCGTACTCCAGCGCGGCCGCCTTGACCGGCGTCGGCGCGAGCTCCTTCTTGCGTCCCTTCGGACGGTCGGGCTGGGAGACGACGCCGACGACCTCGACGCCGAGCGCTTTCGCCTCCTCGCCCATCAGCCAATGCAGCGAAGGCACGGCGAACTCCGGCGTGCCCATGAATACGACGCGCATCGGCCTCACTCCTCGCCTTCGCGGCGGTCGCGCGCGGAGCCGTCGTACAGCTCTTCCGCGAGGTCGATGAACAGGATGCCGTTCAGATGATCCACCTCATGCTGGAACGCCCGCGCGAGGAAGCCTTCCGCCTCCAGCTCGAACGTCTCGCCGTCGCGGTTCTGGCCGCGCACGCGGATTTTGTTCGCCCGGCGCACGTCGCCGTTCAGGTTCTGGATGCTCAGGCAGCCCTCCGGACCGAACTGCTCGCCCTCGCGCTCGACGATCTCCGGGTTCACCATCTCGATCAGCCCGTTGTCGTCTCCGACATCGACGACGATGACGCGCTTGGAGATGCCGATCTGCGGCGCGGCGAGTCCGACGCCTTCGGCGTGGTACATCGTATCGGCCATATTGTCCAGCAGCTTGTGCAGGTTGGCGTTGAACTTCGTGACTTCCTTGGCGACCTCGCGCAGGACGGGGTCGGGATTTTGAACGATAAGACGGATTGCCATGAGGCATGCACCTTCCTTGGATGAAATCGAACGTTATAAAATCATATGCGGATCGACATCGACGCTGAACAGCACGCCGCTGCGCGGCGCCTCGGCCTCGGCCTGCCGGATCGCCTCCGAGACGAGCTCGGCGGCCGGCACCGCTCCGCGGTATTTGACCATGCACTGGAACCGGTACCGGTCCTTGATGCGGGAAATCGGCGAGGCGACCGGACCGAGCAGCTCGAGCGCCCGCGCGCCGCTGCCGTGCAGCGGCTGCAGCACGCCGCGCTGGCCGGCCAGCTCGATCAGCCGGCGGGCGAAGCGGTCGCTCGCCGCCGACAGCGTCGCGAGCTGCTCATGGGACATCGTCACGAGGATGAGCCGGCAGAACGGCGGATAGCCCATCATTCGGCGATGCTTCATCTCTTCCGCGACGAAGCCCTCGTAATCATGCCGCTGCGAGGCGATAACCGCATAATGCTCCGGGTTGTATGTCTGGATGATGACCTCTCCCGGCAGATGATGGCGCCCCGCGCGCCCGGCCACCTGCGTCAGCAGCTGGAACGTCCGCTCCGCCGCCCGGAAGTCGGGCAGGTTGAGCGACGTATCCGCCGCGATGACGCCGACGAGCGTCACATAAGGGAAGTCGAGCCCTTTGGCGACCATCTGCGTGCCGAGCAGCACGTCGGCCTTGCGCTCGCCGAACAGCTTGAGCCATTTTTCATGCGCGTTCTTCTCCGTCGTCGTGTCGACGTCCATGCGGATGACGCGGATGCCGGGGAACAGCTTGGCCAGCTCCTCCTCGACCTTTTGCGTGCCCGCGCCGAAATAGCGGATCTGCTCGCTCTCGCAGGACGGGCAGGCGCTCGGCGCGAGCTCCGCATGGCCGCAGTAATGGCAGCGCATCGCCCGCGTCTTTTGGTGGTAGGTGAGCGAGATGTCGCAGTGCGGGCAGAGCGCCGTATAGCCGCAGGAGCGGCAAATGACGAACGTCGAGTAGCCGCGCCGGTTCAGCAGCAGCACCGACTGCTCGCCGCGCTCGAGCCGCGCCTGCAGCGCCTCGTGCAGCGCGCGGCTGAACATGGAGCGGTTGCCGCTCTTGAGCTCGTCGCGCATGTCGGTCACCGTCACGGGCGGAAGAGAGCTGGCGACGGCGCGCTCGGACAGGCGCAGCAGCGCGCCGCCCGCCCCGTCCCGCGCCGCGGCCGCGTACGTCTCCAGCGACGGCGTCGCCGAGCCGAGCACGACGACGGCGCCGTGCTGGCGGGCCCGCTGCACGGCGACGTCCCGGGCGTGGTATTTGGGCGTCTCCTCCTGCTTGTAGCTCGACTCATGCTCCTCGTCGATGACGATGAGGCCGAGCCGGGCAAACGGAGCGAACACCGCCGAGCGCGCCCCGATCGCCACCTTGGCGCCGCCGCGGCGGATGCGCCGCCACTCGTCGTAGCGCTCGCCGCTCGAGAGGCGGCTGTGCAGGACGGCCACCTCGTCGCCGAAGCGGCCCTTGAAGCGCTCGACCATCTGCGGCGTCAGCGAGATCTCGGGCACGAGCACGATCGCCTCGCGGCCGAGCTCCAGCGCGCGCTGGATGGACTGCATGTAGATCTCGGTCTTGCCGCTGCCGGTCACTCCCTGCAGCAGGAACGTCGCGGGAGCCGTCCGCTCCACCGCATCCCGGATGCGCACGAACACCTCGCGCTGCGCGTCCGTCAGCGGCAGCGGCTCGGAGCGGCGGAACTCGCGTCCGGCGTACGGGTCGCGCTGCTGCTCCGCCTCCTCGACGAGGATGTAGCCCTTGTCCGCCAAAGCCTTGGCCGACGAGGCGCTGGCGCCGGTGTCGGCCAGCATCGCCTGCAGCGTCACCGGCCCTTCGAGCGCGAGCACGTAAAGGAGCAGCTCCTTTTGCCGCTTGGCCGTGCCGGGCAGCGCCTCCAGCGCCGCCTTCGCCGCTTCGCGGTCCAGCGGCGGATAGACGGTGAGCTGCGTGCGCACGCCGATGCGGTCGCGGATCGACGTCTCCTCGATCAGCACGCCTTGCGCGAGCGCGCGCTTGATCGCGCCGCCCGCCTCCGGCCATCGCTGCCGCGCCGCTTCCAGCTTCAGGCTGCCGTGGCGGCGCAGCTCGCGAACGAGCTCCTGCGGCAGCGTCTCGGACGGCGGCAGCTCCGGAGCCGCCTCTCCCGGCATGGCCCAAAACGCCTCCGGCCGGCCGACATCGGACCGCGCCGCAGCCGACTCGGCCGCAGCTTCGGCAGCCGGCTCGTCCGCGCCGTCTGCCAGCCGCAGATGCCGCTCCGCCTTGCCCTTGATCGCCGAAGGCACCATCGCCTGCAGCGCCGCCGTCCATGTGCAGCAATATTTCTCGCTGATCCACCGCGCCAGCTCCACCAGATCCGGCAGCAGCGGCGGCAGCGGATCGAGCAGCTCCGCGATCGGCTTGAGCTTGGCCGGGCCTTCGGCCGGAGGCTCGTCCGCCAGGCTGACGACGAACCCTTGCAGCGTGCGGCCGGCGAACGGCACGCCGACGCGGCTGCCGGGCTCGATCCACGCCCGCATGTCCGCCGGCACGGCATAGCTGAACGGCCGGTCCGTGCTGCGGCTCGGCACGTCGACGATGACGCCGGCGACGCGGCTCATCGCGAGCCCTCCGGCGACGCGCCTCCGAGCCGCGAGGCGACGAGTCCGAGCAGCCTTTCGGCCGTCTCGCGCTTGCTCAGCACCGGCAGCGAAAGCGCCGCGCCGTCACGGTCGAACACCTGCACCGCGTTCGTGTCGCCGCCGAAGCCCGCGCCTTCCATCGTCACGTCGTTGGCGACGATCAGATCGCAGTTTTTGCGGCGCAGCTTGTCCATCGCATGCTCCGCCAGCCGCTCGGTCTCCGCCGCGAAGCCGACGAGGAACTGGCCGCTTTTGCGGCGGCCGAGCTCCGCCAGGATGTCCGTCGTTTTTTCCAGCTCCAGCGTGAGCGTGCCGGCCGACTTCTTGAGCTTGGAGGCATGGCGCTCGACCGGCCGGTAGTCGGCGACGGCGGCAGCCTTGACGACGATGTCCGCCTCCGCGTAGCGGGACAGCACCGCCTCCAGCATCTGCTCCGCCGACTCGACGCGCACGAGCTCCACCCCGCCGGGCGCCGGCACGTCCGTGCGGGCGGCGACGACCGTCACCTCGGCGCCCATGTCGCGTGCCGCCTCCGCGATCGCGAAGCCCATCTTGCCGGAGGAATCATTGGTCAGGTAGCGCACCGGATCGAAGCGCTCCACCGTGCCGCCGGCCGTGACGAGCAGCCGCTTGCCGGCCAGCAGCTTCCGCGAGGCGAAGAACTTCTCGACCGCGAGTACGATCTCCTCCGGCTCGGCGAGCCGTCCCTTGGCGACATAGCCGCAGGCAAGCTGGCCCGTGCCCGGATCGAGGAAGCGAACGCCCCGCCGGCCGAGCGTCTCCATGTTGGCGACCGTCGCCGGATGCTCGTACATGTGCACGTTCATCGCAGGCGCGGCGATGATCGGCGCCGTCGCCGCGAGCAGCGTCGTCGACAGCATGTCGTCGGCGAGCCCTGCGGCCAGCTTGGCCAGCGAATTCGCCGTCGCCGGCGCGATCAGGATGAGGTCGGCGCGGTCCGCGAGGTCGATGTGCGTCACGACGGCCGGATCCTTCTCGTCGAACGTATCGAGATGCACCGGGTGGCGCGAGAGCGTCTGCAGCGTGAGCGGCGCGATGAAGCGGACCGCCGATTCCGTCATGATGACATGGACCTCGGCGCCCTTCTGCACGAGCTTGCTGCACAAGGCGGCCGCCTTGTAGGCGGCGATGCCGCCGGTGACGCCGAGTAGGATCGTTTTGCCGCGTAGCATGTCCGCAGCTCCTTTCTGCTATCTGCCTGTTTTGCCTGGCGATAAAAAAATAACAACCGCAAGGGTTGTTAATTCATGCGCTATGCGGCTGCTGGCTCCGCCGGGCCGAGGGGCCAGGCGGACCGATCCGAAAAGCCGGCTAGTCCTCGTTGCGCTGCTCGACCTGCAGAAGATCGTGGTAGATCTCCTCGAGAGCGACGCCGACCTGCTTATGGGACTTGGCCCCTTTGAGCTCGCTCTTCTCTCCGTCGCGCAGGGAGCGCGCGCGGCGGCTTGCCGCTACGACCAGAGAATACTTGCTGTCGACCTTCTTCATCATTTCGTCAATGGATGGATACAACATCGTTCGAATCACTCCGTTCAGGCTTTTTCGGATGCGGCGGTCTTCACGGTCTCCGGCAGATTGGCGAGGAAGCGCTCCTTGCGGCAGTGCTCGGCCGTGACGATGCTCTGGATGCGGTGGCAGGCAGCCTCGATCTCGTCGTTGACGACCGCGTAGTCATAGTAGCGGATGAGTCCGATCTCCTCGGCGGCGACCGACATGCGCGAGTCGATCACGTCCTGGCTCTCGGTGCCGCGGCCGACGATGCGCTGCTTGAGCACGTCGAGCGAAGGCGGCATCAGGAAAATGAAGACGCCCTGCGGGAACGTCTCCTTGACCTTGAGCGCCCCCTGCACCTCGATCTCGAGGATGATGTCCTTGCCGCTGTTGATCGTCTGCTCGACGAAATCGCGCGGCGTGCCGTAGTAGTTGCCGACGTACTCCGCGTGCTCCAGCATGGCTCCGCGCGCGATCATCTCCTGGAACTGGTCGCGCGACTTGAAGAAATAGTTGATGCCGTCCGTCTCGCCCTGGCGCGGCGAGCGCGTCGTGGCCGAGACGGAGTAGACGAGCTCCGGCATCTTGTGGCGGAGCACCGAGCAGACCGTGCCCTTGCCGACTCCCGAAGGGCCGGACAATACAATCAATAATCCCTTGTTCATAGTACTCCCCGCTATTATTCGTCGTGATCGTCGTCCTTGGCGGACAGACGGTGCGCGACCGTCTCCGGCTGGACTGCCGACAGGATGACATGATCGCTGTCCGTGATGATGACCGCGCGAGTACGCCTGCCGTAGGTCGCGTCGATCAGCATGTGGCGGTCGCGCGCCTCCTGGATGATCCTCTTGATCGGCGCCGATTCCGGGCTGACGATCGAGATGATCCGGTTCGCCGATACGATGTTCCCGAAGCCGATATTGATGAGCTTGATAGCCATGTCAGGTTCTCCCTCCGGACGATATGGAACAGGATCGGACGCCTGTCTCCGGGTCCATCCTCTGGCAATGGGCAGAACCATTGCAACTAGTGTTGACACAAATTCCACGGCCCAAACTCCGGCCGCCGCTCGCGGGCAGCCCGCTCCCGCTTGCCCTGTCCGCTCCGGCTGCGGCCGGGCGGGCATTCGTGTACCTATTCTAATCGATAATCGGTCCGCGAACAAGGCACAATGCGAAATCCGGAGCGAAAGGGCGATTCGCGCGCTTTTTCGGCTATTGGCGGGACAGCCGCAAAAAGCGGAAAAGCCCTCTCCCGCATGGGGAGAGGGCCGACAAAGCAGATGCGCCGCGCCACGCGCTTGGCGATTACGGATGAAGCTCCTTGCCGAGCTTCTCGACGGCGGCGAAGATCTGGTCGCCGTAGCCCCAGTACGCGTTGAAGTCGATGAAGTAGACGCGCTTGTTCTTGATGGCGGAGATGTCCTTGAGCGCCTCGTTGGCGTAGAACGACTCGAGCGTCTTCTCCTTGGCCGGCGAGCCCGTGTAGATCGTCACGAGCAGCACGTCGGGGTTCAAGGCGACGAGCTCCTCGACGCTGGCCTCGTCCGAAGGCATGTCGGCAAAGCCGTTCTTCAGCTTGAGCAGGCTCAGCGCGTCGGCCTGGAACGTATCGGTGATGCCGCTGTACGGAGCGATCGCGCCCTCTCCCGGATCGGAGGCGAAGGCGAAGGTCAGCTCGTCCTGCGCGGCATACGCCTGCTTGATCGACTCCGCATGGGCCTTCAGCTTCGCCACATGGGCGGCCGCGCTTTCCTGGACATCGAAGATCTGTCCGATCTTGTCGACATCGTCGTAAAGGCTGTCCAGCGTCGCGCCCTTGATGCTCGTCGTGTTCACGAAGGTGTTGATGCCGAGCTCGTTGAGGCCGTCCACCGTGCCTACGCCCCAGTCCGCGTCGGCGAACAGGCCGCCGCGGCCCATGACCAGATCCGGATCGGCCGCCACGACCGGCTCCTTGCTCACATAATCCTTGGACAGCACCGGCACCTTGGCGAACGCCTCGGCCACCTCCGGATCCAGCTCCCCGTAGAGGGCGGCGACGCCGACCAGCTTGTCCGCGAGACCCAGCTTGATCATCAGCTCGGCGATCGGCTGCGTATTGACGACGACGCGCTCGGGCGCCTTGTCGAAGGTCTGATCCTTGGCCTCCCACTCTCCGCCCTCCGCTTTCAGCGTGAAGTTCTGGATCGTCAGCGGATACGCCGTCTTGGCGGCGGCAGGCGACGGAGACGCGGAGGCGGCCGGCGGAGCCGAGGATGGAGACGGCGTGGCCGAAGAGGCGGGAGCGTTGTCCCCGTTCGCCGAGCAGGCGGACAGCAGCAATGTCGCGAGCAGGATGGAGCCGGCTTTGAAGCGGGCGGAAACGGATGTGGAAGCGTTCATGAATAGACCCCTTTTGTCGTGAGTTTATTGAGAATGATTATCATTTTCGCCTCGGAGACTCCCCTTGTCAACTCTTTTTTCTAATGTTGACAACGATAATCGTTCTCATTTACTCTCGATAGATAGCTTCATCCCGAGTCTATCGCTTCTGGAGAAAGGATCGATCCGCTTGTCCATGCCCTCTGCCGTTCCCAAACGCCGCTTCGCCGCCTTGCCTTCCGGCAAGGCCGGCTTCGCCCTGCTGCAGCTGCTGCTCGCCGGCTTCACGCTGCTGTCCATCGGCATCGCCGTCTCGCTCGGACAGGTCGACGTCCCGCTCGGACAGTCGTTCCAGATTCTCGCCCATCGCTTGTTCGGCCTGACCATCGGCGATTCCGCCGACATCCTGAGCGGGCCGAACGCCAACATCATCTGGACGATCCGCTTTCCCCGCGTGCTGCTCGCGCTCCTCGTCGGAGCCGGACTCAGCCTGTGCGGCACGATCATGCAGGCGTCCGTCCAGAATCCGCTCGCCGATCCGTACATTCTCGGCATCTCGTCGGGCGCCTCGCTCGGCGCCACCTTCTCCATCATGATCGGCTTCGGAGCCGGAGGCGTGCTCGGACAGCTCGGCCTCGCCTTCTGGGCGTTCGCCGGCGCGATCGGCGCTTCCGTGCTCGTGCTCGCCCTGTCCGGCATCGGCAGCCGGATGACCTCCGCCAAGCTCGTGCTGTCGGGCATGGTCATCCATGCGCTCTGCACGGCGTTCGCCAATTCCATCATCTATTTCGCCAACAACACGGAGGGCATCCGCACCGTCACCTTCTGGACGATGGGCAGCCTCGCGGCGGCCAAATGGGACCGCCTCCCGCTCGTCGCGGCGGCGGTGCTGCTGGCGGCGCTGTTCTTCCTGCTGCAGTCGCGCATCCTCAATACGATGCTGCTTGGCGAGGAGGCGGCCGTCACGCTCGGCGTCAACCTCAACCGGCATCGCCGCTTCTATCTGATCGCCACGGCGCTGCTGACCGGCGTCCTCGTCTCGAGCTGCGGGATGATCGGCTTTGTCGGCCTGATCATCCCGCACATGGTCCGGGCCGCCGTCGGCTCGGACCACCGCCGGCTGCTGCCGCTGTCGATCTGGGCGGGCGGACTGTTCCTGATCTGGACCGACATCATCGCCCGCACCGCCATCCCGAAGGTCGAGCTGCCGATCGGCATCATCACGGCGCTGATCGGGGCCCCGCTGTTCATGTACATGCTCATCAAAAAAGGCTACGAGTTCGGAGGGAAATGACATGCAGCTCGATGTGAACGACGTATCCGTAACGCTGGCGCGCGCCGACATCGTGAAAAGCGTAAGCCTCCGCGTCGAGGACGGCCGCTTCGTCGGCCTGATCGGGCCGAACGGCTGCGGCAAGTCGACTCTGCTCAAGAGCATCTACAAGGTCGTGCAGCCGTCCGCCGGCAGCGTCGTCCTCGGCGGCGCCGACGTGCTACGCGCCTCGCCCAAGACCGTCGCCCGCATGATGGGCGTCGTCGGCCAGTTCAACGAGCTCAGCTTCGACTTCACCGTGCGCGAGATGGTCATGATGGGCCGGACGCCGCATAAGAAGCTGCTGGACGCGGACAGCGCGGAAGACGAGCGCCTCGTGGAGGAGGCGCTGCTCACGGTCGGCATGCTGCCGATGGCCGGACGCAGCTTCCTCTCCTTGTCCGGCGGCGAGAAGCAGCGGGTCGTCCTCGCCCGCGCCTTGGCCCAGCAGCCCCGCTTCCTCGTCCTGGACGAGCCGACCAACCATCTGGACATCAAGTACCAGCTGCAGATCCTCTCGCTCGTGAAGTCGCTCGGCATCGGCGTCCTGGCGGCGCTGCACGACCTGGAGCTGGCCGCAGCCTACTGCGATCATCTCTATCTCGTCAAGCAAGGCCGCATCTACGCCGAAGGGCCTCCCCGCAGCGTCCTCACCCGCGAGATCATCTCCGAGGTGTTCGAGGTGGACTGCCAGATCTACGAGAACCCGGTTACCGGCGGGCTCGGCATCGCCTACCTGGAGTCCGGGCCGAGCGCGGCGGCGGAAGCCGCCGCGGCGCGGGCCGGGAGCTGAGCTTTTTCGGGAGCCGCCTGCGCGGGCCTCTCGTCGCCGCCAGACGCAAGAAAAACCCCCTCCGTCTTCCTGCGAAGACGGAGGGGGTTTTGTTCATTCGGCCGCAGCTGCCTGTCGGCTCGCGCGAGGCGTCCGCCGGCTGGCCCGCCTGCCCGGCCGGATCGGCGCGCCCTTACAGCTCGCCGCGGAACACTTCCGCCGCCGGACCGGTCATGTACACATGATTGTCGCTCTCGCTCCACTCGATATGCAGGTCGCCGCCCTTGAGGGAGACGACCGCCTTGCGGTCGGTGAGGCCGTTCAGCACGGAGGAGACGAGCGTAGCGCAGGCGCCGGTGCCGCAGGCGAGCGTCGGACCCGCTCCACGCTCCCAGACGCGCATGTCCGCCTGCTCGCGGCTGTTCACCGTGACGAACTCGACGTTCGTCTTGCGCGGGAACATCGGATGCGTCTCCAGCTTGGGCCCCCACTCGGCGAGGTCGAACGATGCCGCGTCGTCGACATAGATGACCGCATGCGGGTTGCCCATGGAGACGGCGGTGAAGCGGAACTCGCGCCCGCCCGCTTCGATCGGGTGGGAGACGACGCGCTCGGCGTCGATCGTCGTCGGCACCTGCAGGCCGCTCAGGATCGGCTCGCCCATGTCGACGCGCACGAGCTCGACCTTGCCGTCCCGAGTCGTCAGCTCGACCTGCTGCACGCCGGCGCCGAGCGTCTCGATCGTCAGCGACTCCTTGTCGGCATGGCCGTGGTCGTAGACGTACTTGGCGACGCAGCGGATCGCGTTGCCGCACTGCTCCGCCTCGGAGCCGTCCGAGTTGATGATGCGCATGCGGAAGTCCGCGCGCTCCGACGGCAGGATGTAGACGAGCCCGTCGGCGCCGATGCCGAAGTAGCGGTTGCACAGCTCCACCGCCAGCTTGTCCACGCCGGCCGGCAGGTCGCGCTCGCCGTAGACGACGATGAAGTCGTTTCCGAGTCCGTTCATTTTGGTGAATTGCATCTCTATGCACGCTCCTTGAATGGTGGAAGTAAAGGTAGGGAACGGCGGCAGCGCCGCCTGTTGACGATTTCTTTAGCATAGCTCATCCGGGTCCGCCACGCTATTCCCAAATGCGTCGAAGATTTGCACTTTTAAGCAAGGCGAACCGGCATTCTCCGTCCTCCGGCGGAGAGGCGAGTTTCGTTCCGAGGCAAGCAAGCTCAGGAGAATCTGTCGCTTCGCCTTTCCTGCCCATCGAAAAAGCCGCTCCCCCCGAGCGTCCGCGCGGAGCGGAGCCCAGAGGAGCGGCCGATGGTCAGCGGAGCGAAGGCTGGCTGCCGCCGCTCGTGTAGCTGATGCGCGACTTCGGCTTGCGCTTCTTGGACGAGCCGAGCACGCTGCCGATGCCCATGACGAACGTCGGGATGCCGGCGGCGACGAGCGAGAGGCACCATTCGCGCAGTCCGATCGGCACCGTCTTGAAGATCGGCTGCAAGGCAGGCACGTACAGGACGGCCAGCATGAGGCCGAGCGACGAGAGCACGGCGAGCACGAGGTACTTGTTCTGCAGGATGTTGCGATGGAAGATCGAGCGCGAGCTGCGGCAGTCGAACACATGGATCAGCTGCGCCATGACGAGCGTGACGAACGCGACGGTCTGCGCCAGGGCAAGGCCGGCCGCTCCCTCCGGAGCGCTCCTCAGCGTGATCCAGAACGCGCCGAGCGTGCAGACTCCGATCAGGATGCCGCGGCTGACGATCTTCCAGCCGAGCCGCCGCGCGAAGATGCTCTCGCGCGCCGAACGCGGCTTCTGCGTCATCAGGTCGTTCTCCGCCTGGTCGACGCCGAGCGCCATCGCCGGCAGTCCGTCGGTGACGAGATTCACCCACAGGATCTGGATCGGCAGCAGCGGCAGCGGCAGGCCCGCCATCATCGCGAGGAACATCGTCAGGATCTCGCCGACGTTGGAGGCGAGCAGGTAGCGGATGAACTTGCGGATGTTCTCGTAGATGCTGCGCCCTTCCTCGATCGCCGACACGATGCTGGCGAAATTGTCGTCGCCGAGCACGAGCGAGGACGCCTCCTTGGACACGTCGGTGCCCGAGATGCCCATCGCGATGCCGATGTCGGCCGCCTTGATCGCCGGCGCGTCGTTCACGCCGTCGCCGGTCATCGCCACGACATGGCCCTTGCGCTGCAGCGACTTGACGATGCGCAGCTTGTGCTCCGGCGAGACGCGGGCGTAGACGTAGATGTTGTCGACGACCTTGTCGAGCTCCTCGTCCGACATCGCGGCGAGCTCGCGCCCGCTGACCGACAGCCCGCCTCGCGGCATGATGCCGAGCTGCGCGGCGATCGCCTCGGCCGTCAGCTGATGGTCTCCGGTGATCATCACCGTCTTGATGCCGGCGCGGCGGCAGGTCGCGATCGCGGCCTGCACCTCGCGGCGCGGCGGGTCGATCATGCCGGCGAGGCCGGCGAAGACGAGCTGGCATTCCGCCTCCTCCGCCGTCTCGCAGCTCTCGTGCGGCTTGAGCTCGCGATAGGCGAGGCCGAGCACGCGCAGCGCCGACTGCGCCATCGCTTCCTGCGCCTGCTGCACCTTCGTGCGGAGCGTGCCGGTGAACGGCACGACCTTGCCGTCCCAGAGGATGTACGCGCAGCGCTCCAGCAGCAGATCGGGCGCGCCCTTGACGCAAGCGAGGCGGCCGCCCTGATGGCTGACGACGACCGACATGCGCTTGCGCTCCGAGTCGAACGGGAACTCCTGCTCCCGCTTGTACAGCCCTTCCAAGGAGGAGGCGGAAAGGCCCATCTTCGCCGCCAGCACGACGAGCGCGCCCTCCGTCGGATCTCCCTTCAGCTCCCACGCCTCCTCCGGCTCCGGCGCGCTCGAGCGGACCGCAGCGGCCGGCTCGGCCGCCCGCTGCAGCACGGCGTTGTTGCACAGCGCCGCTATTTGCAGCATGCGGCGCAGCGACGCGTCGTCCTTGGCCTCGACCGGCTTGCCGCCGTCGAAGCAGCCTCCCTGAGGCACATAGCCCTCGCCGGTCACCTCCAGCTCGCGGCTGCCGGTCCATACCCGGGTCACCGTCATCTTGTTCTGCGTCAGCGTGCCGGTCTTGTCGGAGCAGATGACCGACGCGCAGCCGAGCGTCTCGACCGAAGGCAGCTTGCGCACGATCGCCTTGCGCCGGATCATCCGCTGCACGCCGAGCGCGAGCGCGACGGTGACGATCGCGGGCAGCCCTTCCGGGATGGCCGCCACCGCGAGGCTGACGCCCGCCAGGAACATGCCGTAGGCCGGCTGGCCGTGCAGGATGCCGGCGACGACGACCATGACGGTCAGACCGAGCGCGACGACGATCAGAATCTTGCCGAGCTGCTCGAGCCGGCGCTGCAGCGGCGTCTCCATTTCCTCCGTCTGCTGGATGAGGTCGGCGATCTTGCCCATCTCCGTGCCCATCCCCGTGCGCACGACGACGCCGCGCGCGGTGCCGCCGGTCAGCAGCGTGCCGAGGAAGGCCATGTTGCGCCGGTCGCCGAGCGGCAGATCGTCCTCGTCGATCGGATCGGCATGCTTCGATACCGGCACGGACTCGCCGGTCAGGGCGGATTCCTCGGCCTGGCAGCCGTTCGCGCTCAGCAGCCGCAGGTCGGCCGGCACGCGATCTCCGCTCTGCAGCAGCACGATATCTCCCGGCACGAGCTCGCTCGCCGCCACGGAGACGATGCTCCCTCCCCTCAGCGCATGCGCCGTCGGCGCCGACAGCTCCTTGAGCGCCCGCAGCGAGCGCTCGGCGCGGAACTCCTGGATGAAGCCGAGCACGGCGTTGATGACGATGATCGCCAAAATGGTGATCGCGTCGAGGTATTCGCCGAGCAGGCCGGAAATCAGCGTCGCGCCGATCAGCACGAGCACCATGAAGTCCTTGAACTGATTCAGGAACAGCTTGGCCGGCGACAGCTTCTCGCCCTCCGACAGCTCGTTGCGGCCATGCTCCGCGAGCCGCCTCGCCGCCTCGTCCGGAGCCAGCCCGCTTTCCGGCGAGCAGCCGAGCCGGGCCAGCAGCTCTTCTTCCGACAGCCGATGCCAATTCGTATTTTCCATTCGACTCTTCTCCCTCCCGCTGCCCGCACTCATGCTGCCGCCAGCATCCGCAAGGCTCTAGGACACTATATGAGGACAATCTCCGAATTATCCCTTGTCCGGCGAGCCGGCCAGGCTGCCGGATGCCATGCGCCGCAGGGTGTGGTACACTTGAGGACGCATCGATCCATCCATCCGCGCGCGCCCGGCGCTTCTTCTCTTCCGCACGCCGCGCCCATTCGCAAAAAGGAGAACGACCCGACATGGCCCTAGACGGATTCGTCCTGCGCGCCGCCGCGCATGAGCTGCAGCAGCTCGTCGGCAGCCGCATCCATAAGATCCACCAGCCCTCTGCCCACGATCTCGTGCTGCAGACCCGCGGCGCCGGCGGCGGCAAGCGGCTGCTGCTGTCCGCCAACCCGACCTACCCGCGCGTCCATCTGACCGAGCGGACTTATCAGAACCCGATGGAGCCGCCGATGTTCTGCATGCTGCTCCGCAAATACTGCGAAGGCGGCCAGATCGAGTCGATCCGCCAGATCGGCATGGAGCGCGTCCTGCACATCGAGATCCGCCAGCGCGACGAGCTCGGCGACCTGTCGCTCAAGACGATCATCGTCGAGCTGATGGGCCGCCACAGCAACATCATCCTGACCGACTCCGCCAGCGGTACGATCCACGACGGCATCCACCATGTCACGCCGGCGATCAGCGCCTACCGCATCGTCATGCCCGGCTCCCGCTACACGGCTCCGCCGGAGCAAGGCAAGCAGGACCCGCTCGGCATCGTCACCCGGGAGCAGTTCGAAGCCGCGTTGGAAGCGGTCGAGGCCCGCGCCGACGCGGATGCCGAGGCGCCGCGTCCCGCGCCCGCGCCGGAGAAGCGGCTCGTCGCCGCCTTCAGCGGCTTCAGCCCGCTGCTCGGCCGCGAGCTCGCCTACCGCGCCTCCAAGGCGGCGGGCACGGACCCGGCCGAGGCGCTGTGGACGGAGTTCGACCGGTTCCTGAACGCCGCGCGCGATCATGACGACGAGCCGGGCATCGTCGAGCAGCCGGACGGCAAGGCGCTCTTTTCGATCACTCCGCTCACTCATGCCGCCGGCGAGCGCCGAGCGTTCGCCACCATCAGCGAGTGCCTGGAGGCGTACTACGGCGACAAGGCCGGCCGCGACGCCGTCAAGCAGCGCGTCTCCGACATGCTGCAGTTCCTGCACAACGAACGCGCCAAAAACGTCAAGAAGCTCGAGAAGCAAGCCGCGACGCTTGAAGAAGCCAAGGACGCGGACAAGCACCGCAAGCTCGGCGAGCTGCTCACGACGTACATGCATTCGTTCCAAAAAGGCGACCGCTCGGTCACCGTCGTCGACTACTATGACGAGAACGGCGCCGAGATCGACATCGAGCTCGATCCGCAGCTGAGCCCGTCGGACAACGCCCAGCGGTACTTCCGCCGCTACGCCAAAGCCCGCAACAGCACCGGCGCGGTGCTGGAGCAGATGGAGCTGGCGCGCGAGGAGATCCGCTACCTCGACTCGCTGCTGCAGCAGCTCGGCTCCGCCTCCCTGCAGGATGTCGAGGAGATCCGCGACGAGCTCGTCGCCGGAGGCTACCTGCGCGCGCGAGAGAAGCGCGGCGCCAAGCGCAAGAAGCCGGCCCGTCCGTCGCTGCTCTGCTACACCTCCTCCGAGGGGCTGCCGATTTATGTGGGCAAGAACAATACGCAGAACGAGCATCTGACCAACAAGCTGGCCGCCTCCGGCGACACCTGGCTGCATACGAAGGACATCCCCGGCTCCCACGTCGTCATCCGCGCGGCCGAGTTCGGCGATCCGACGCTGGAGGAAGCCGCGATGCTGGCGGCCCACTACAGCCAGGCCCAAGGCTCGAGCATGATCCCGGTCGACTACACGCTGATCCGCCACGTGCACAAGCCGAGCGGCGCCAAGCCCGGATTCGTCATCTACGACCGGCAGAAAACGCTGTTCATCACCCCCGACGAGGAGCGCATCAAGGCGCTGCCGTCGACGATCAAAAGCTGATACGCGAAAAACAAAAAAGCATCCCCCAGGTCCGTGAATGGACCCGGGGGATGCTTTTTTGTTCCTGCTGTCGCCGCGGATGGCGGCATCGACGGCGGCATCGACGGCGGCATCGACGGCTTCCGCCCGTCAAGCAGACGGCGTCCAGCGGGGCCTAGCCTACAGCCGCGCCGCGAGCCGCTCCAGGAGCGGAGCGGCATCGGCGGTCTTGGCCCCGACCGCGCTGTGGCGCTGCTCTCCTCCGCGATTCCCGTGATAGTCGGAGCCGCCCGTCGCGAACAGGCCGAACCGATCCGCGATCGCCGCGTAGCGCTGCTCCTGCCGTTCGTCATGGCTCGGATGGCTCGTCTCGATGCCGGCGAGGCGGCCGCCGGACGCCAGCCGCTTCACGATGTCGTCGCGGCCGTACAGGCCCGGATGGGCGAGCACGGGGACGCCGCCCGCCTCGATAATCCATTCGACCGCCTCCTCCGGCGCGATGCGCGGCAGCGCCGCATATCCCGGAGCGCCTTCGCCGAGATATCGGTCGAACGCATCGCGGATGCTCGCCGCCGCTCCTTTGGCGACGAGCACCGACGCCAGATGCGGGCGGCCGAGGCTGGCCGGCTCCGCGCCGGCCGCCCGAGCGGCCTCCATCGCCTCCTCGAGCGTAAGCTCGATGCCGAGCGCCTGCAGCCGCTCGACCATCCGCTCGTTGCGCCGCGTGCGCGCGCTGCCCTGGAGCAGCAGCCGCTCGCGCCAGAGCGGATCGTCGGCGTCCATGCCGTAGCCGAGCACATGAATGTCGATGCCGTCCTCGGAAGCGCTCAGCTCGATGCCGGGCAGCACCAGCAGGCCGAGCCGCTTCCCTTCGCGGACCGCCTCCTCGACGCCGGCCATCGTATCGTGATCGGTGATCGCCAGCGCATCGAGTCCGGCCTCGGCCGCCATCCGCGCGACGGACGCCGGCGAGTCGACGCCGTCGGAGGCGTTCGTATGCGCATGCAGATCCGCTCGAATCACAGCCACTGGCTCAGGTCCCTCCCCCGCAGGAAATTCAGCAGCGAGACGGCCGGCAGCGGCAGCACCGCCGACTTGAGATAGATGGAATAGAACTTGCGGCTGAAGTCGGCGTCGACGATCCGGACCGTCTCCAGCAGGCCGAGCGACAGCTCATGCTTGATCGACGAGGCCGATACGAACGACATGCCGATGCCCGCCTCGACCGCCGACTTGACCGCCCCCGTGCTGCCGAGCTCCATGACGATCTGCAGATCCTGCGGATGGATCGCCTGCAGCGTCATCTGATCCTCCATCACCTGACGGGTGCCGGAGCCCTCCTCGCGCAGCACGAGCGGGTACCCGATCGCCTCCGCCAGCGTCACCTCGCCTCGTCCCGCGAGCGGATGGCGGCGGCCGACGATGAGCTGCAGCTCGTCGCTCAGCACCGGCTCCGTCTGCAGGTCGGGATGGGTGATCGGCGCTTCGATCAAGCCGAAGTCGAGCTGATGGTTCTGGATGTGGTCCATGATCTGCGTCGTGTTCATCACCTTCATCCGGATCGAGATGTCGGGATGCTCCCGATTGAAAGGACCGAGCAGCCGCGGCAGGATGTAGTCGCCGATCGTCAGGCTCGCGCCGAGCTGCAGCCGGCCCTTGAGGCCGCTGGCGTAACGGGCCATCGCGCCTTCGGCCTCGCGGATGAGGTCCATGCTCCGCCGGGCGTACGGCATGAGCACGCTGCCGGCGTCGGTCAGCTCGATGCGCTTCGTGCTCCGCAGCAGCAGCTTCGTCCCGAGCAGCTCCTCGAGCGACTGCACCTGCATCGTCACGGCAGGCTGCGTCATGTGCAGCGCCTGCGCCGCCGCCGAGAAGCTTCCTTTTTCGGCAACGGTATGGAAGATATGCAGCTGATGAAAATTGAGAGCCACCGGTTTCGCCTCCTTAAGCGACATTATACCGCAAACCGTGCCTTTGGGCATTTTCATAGGAAAAAGATTAAACCAACAAAAACAAGCCTTTTCATCGGGGGCTGAAAGGCTTGTTTTAATCCAAAGAAATCCATATTTGACTGAGGTTAGTCAAATTATTCTTTTTATCTGCGTTTCCGGCTGCTTTTTATCAGCGTCATCCGCCTGGAATGCCTGAGCCAGGAATAATAGGACTTCAAGTCCCTCAATTCGATCGTTTCCGACATCCGGCCCAGGAACGTGACGACAATCATCTTGTGCAGAGGCGTGCCCGCGAGGTCGAAATCCTTTTCGGAATCGGTGAATTCCGCGACGAACACGAGATCGTCGTCGATCAGATACACGTCCTCTTCCTTGCGGTAGTAGGGCTCGACCCTTCCCTGCTTGAGGCACTGCCAGATGAAGTCTGCGATATCCTCGTAGCCGGTCTTCTGGCTCTCCACCCGATCCGTCCAACGGTCGCGGGCATGGTTCGTAATGATGATGTCCGCCACGCGCTTGTCGCCGAGCTGCACGTGGAACGTCTCGTAGGTGCTCCATCTCTCCGTTACTCGATCCTTCACCTTGTCCACTCCTTCTGAGGAAGCAGGCCTTTATATCTATATATAGTTTAGGCTTATTCTACCATGACTATTTCCTTTTTCAAATATAAAATAAGTCCTCCCCATTATTGGCACATTTTGGATTATCAAGCGAGGCCTCTCCTCCTCTAGACGATTCGGCAAGCAAAAAAGCCTTCGCTCCCGAATCGGGAGCGAAGGCTTGAAGGCGCGCATCCGATCGTCCGCGCCAAACGGGAGGCTACATGCTGTAGAAGCGCGTCTTGTCCTCGGATTCCTTGGTGTACTCCGTCTTGAGCTCGCTGCGCAGCGAGCGCTCGATCTTCTTCACGTAAGGAAGCCGCTGCAGGTTGCGAAGCGTCTCTTCCTCGCGGTCCGCGTCCACGTAGACGACCGCATAGTGGAGGCGGCGGGAAATGAAGTGGACGTTGCCGTATTTCTCCAAACTGCGGGCGGCCTTGACGTCGCTCACCCAGACGATATGTCCCTTTCTCTGTTCCGAAAGCATGCTAGGATTCACCGTCCTGATCCTGTGTAAATGTCGGTCCGGCCTTAAAAATTCGGTCACATCTGCTTCCTTCGGGGCATGCAGACACGCCCTAGCCGCAGCCGCCGCTTCCGCAGCTGCAGGAGCCGCCGCTTCCGCAGCCGCCCGTCGGCAGCGGGTTGTTGCTCGGCACCTTGATCGCGCTCGACACCGATTCGGCGATGAGCAGCGACACGTCGTAGAGCAGCGCGTCCACCTCCGCCTCCGTCTCCTTGTAGCGGCGGATGCTCTCCACCTCGGCCATCTCGGCCTCGACTTTTTTGACGGCGTCCTTGGCCGCATGGTAATCGGGGTGGAAGCGTCCGAAGCGCTCGCATTCGGCGAACAGCTCCTTGGCCTTGGCGAATTCCCGCTTCAGCCGAAGCGCCTCCGGGTCCTGTTCCACGCGGTCCTTCCAATATAGATATTCGGCGACAAGCGCCGACTGATTGATCGAATCGCCGAGCTCGTAGGCGCGCAGCACGAGCGGCGCCATGTCCAGCGGGGCAGGCTCCGCGAGGGAAAGATCCTGCATCATCCGCGATCACTCCTTTCCGCAGCTGCAGCCGCTTATCGCTTATCATAGCACAACCGCGAGCGAATCGGATACTGCCGCCGGCGGACTTTCCCGGCCGTCCGGCTGCCGAGGGCGGGCCTGTCCCGCAGCCAGGCCGCTGCGCAGGAGCTTGATCCCGGCGAAAGGATGCGGACGGGACTCAGCGCGGGAGAAGCAGGCGCAGCGCCGCCTTGTCCGCGGAATCCAGCTTGCCCGCCCCGGCGGGACAACCGCCGCTGTCGCGGAATCTGCCGCCGGCCGTCCAGCCGCCGCCCGGCTCGCGCTCGACCCGCTCCGGCACGAAAATGTGCCGGCCTTCGGCGGTCGACAGCTCGACCGGCAGTCCGATCCGCAGCGCGCTCTCGAGCAGCTGCAGCGCGGTCGAGGCGTGATAGCGGCGCGGCTTCTCGCACCAGGCGGCCGGCAGTCCCGGGCGCGACCGCTCCAGCTCGGTCCGCCCTTGCCGCGTAGGCTCGGCTGCCGGCAGCTGCTGGAGACCGAACGGATCCTCCGCCTGGGCGCAGGCCTGGCGCAGCTGGCCGCGCGCGGCGGCCGCCCCGGCGGGCGTGGCGGCCGGCTGCGGCAGCAGGCCCATGCAGCCCGCCCAAAACTTGTCCTCGCCGGACTCGGCGGCAAATGCGCGGACGCGCTCCGCACCGCCCGCAGCGACCGCTTCGCTACTCGCCGTCCATTCCCGGATCGCGCCGAGCGTTGCGGCCGGCAGCGGGCAGCCGCAGGCCTGCTCCAGCAGGCTCGCCAGCCCGCTTCCGTCCCCGCCTTGGCCGAGCCTCGCCAGCGAGCGCGGCGTCAGCCGGTAAGAGGTCAGCTCGCGCAGCTCCCCCCGCTCGGCGACCAGCTCCAGCAGCCAGATTGCGCGGTAGTCCGACCAGCTCGCCGCCCACAGCTCGCCTCCCGGCTGCGCCAGCAGCGGCTCGCAATCCGCCGTTTCCCCGTCCTGTCCGTCAAAAGCAAGCTGCATCCGCAGGACCGGCTCGCCATCATGCGTCTCGGCGAGCTCCGCCCAGCCGCAAGAGCGCAGCAGCTCGAGCCAGGCGCGCAAGCAGCGCTGCGCCGCCTCCGGCTCGCCGCGGACGCTCGCGGCCTGTTCCAGCTCCCGGATCCGGTACCAGCGGTCCGGCTCCAGCCCCGCCGTGGCGGAAGCGGCGGCAGCCTCGCTCGGCCCCTTTCGCAGCGCCCGGCGGGTCAGCGCGCGCAGCAGCGAGCTTTCGCGCTGCAGCATCGGCCGCTCGAGCCAGCCGCGCAGGCGCTCGCCGTCCAGCAGCCAGCCTTCGCCGCTCGCGGAGAGCCAGCCATGCTCCGCCATCAGATCGAGCGCAAGCGCGAGCGGCGGCTCATACTCCAGCGTCCAGGCAGGCGGCAGCCGCAGCAGGCTCAGCCCTTCCTCCGGCAGCCGCAGCTCTTCCTCCAGGCTCCGGCACAGCTTGCGGTGCAGCCGTCCCTTGGCGGTGACGGCGAAGCCGTCGCGCGCCAGCTGCGCCGCCGCTCCGAGCAGCACCCGCGACAGCAGCCGCGTGCTGGCGCCGCCCGGCAGCTCCCGCACGCCTTGCTGCAGCGGCAGCGGCTCCGCCTGCGCGGGAAACTCCCGCTGCAGCAGGGCGAGCGCGTCCGCCTCGGGCACATGCACGATCCGCTCGCCCCAGAATCGGGCGCGCACCTGGGCGTCGCCGGATCGCGCAAGCGCCTCCAGCGCCGCCTCCGCTTCGAGGCTGGACCATGCATGCTCGGCGCAAGCGGCCTCCAGCAGCCGCCCCTCCTCCGCTCCGGCAAGCCCGTAGCGGCGAAGCAGCAGCCGCAGCAGCCGCGCAGCCGGCCGGCTGCGCTCCTCGGCGGCGCTGCCGGAGCGCCCGGTCGCCCCCTCCGCAGGAGCGCCCGTCAGGCCGGCAAGCGCGCTCCATCCCGCATCGTCAGCGGACGGAGACGGCTGCGCTTCCGCCGCCGCTCCGGCGCCGTGAAGCGCCCCGCCAGACTTCTCGACGGGCGCGCCGCCCGCACGAACGGCCGGTCGGCTTCGTTCCCACGGCTTGCTGCCGCTCATCCGCTCCATCCCCTTTCCGCCGTTTCCGGTCCAATCGTCTCGTACGCATAGCCCTGCTCCACCATGAACAGCTGCCGCTTGAGCGCGAACTCCGTCTCCTTGGTGCCCGCGCTGACAACCGTATAAAACAGCGACGGCATGCCGTCCGCCTTCGGACGGAGCAGGCGCCCGATGCGCTGCGCCTCCTCCTGGCGCGAGCCGAACGTCCCCGACACCTGCACCGCGAGCGAGGCGTCCGGCAGATCGACCGCGAAGTTCGCGACGCGGGAGACGACGAGCCGCCGCAGCTCGCCGGCATTGAAGCGGCGGAACAGCTCCTCGCGCTCCGGCGCCGGCGTGCTGCCGCACAGCACCGGCGCCTCGAGCGCCTGGCCGAGGGCATGCAGCTGGTCCAGATACTGGCCGATGATGAGCGCGGGACGGTCCGGATGAGCGCCGAGCACCCGGTTCACCGCCTCCAGCTTCGCCGGATTCGAGCTCGCCAGGCGCAGCTTCGTCTTGCGGTCCGCGCGCTCGTATCGCTCGGCGATCGAGTCGCACAGCGGCACGCGCAGCTCGCGGCAGCGCACGCCCGCGATCCAGCCCTGGCGCTCCAGCGTCCGCCACGGCAGCTCGTACAGCTTCGGACCGATGAGCGAGAACACGTCCTCCGCCCGGCCGTCCTCGCGCACGAGCGTCGCCGTCAGGCCGAGCCGGCGCGTCGCCTGCAGCTCCGCCGTGAGACGAAAGACGGGCGCCGGCAGCAGATGGACTTCATCATAGATGATCAGGCCCCAGTCGCGGCTGCCGAACAGGTCGAAGTGGCCTCCGTCCGCCCGGGCTCCCGACGCGCCCTTGCCATGGGCGACGATCTGGTACGAGGCGACGGTGACCGGGCGGATCTGCTTGAGATCGCCCGTGTATTCCCCGATGTCGCTCTCCCGCAGCGTCGTTTTTTCCAGCAGCTCTCTTTTCCACTGCCGAACCGAGGTCGAGCCCGACGTCAGCACGAGCGTCGCCTGGCCGAGCCGGGCGAGCGCCGCCGCGCCGACGACCGTCTTGCCCGCTCCGCACGGCAGCACGACGACGCCGCTGCCGCCGGCTCCGTCCTCGCGGCAAAAGCGGTCCACCGCCTCCGCCTGATAGTCCCGCAGCTCGAACGACCGCCCGCCCGCCAGCTCGCCGCGCAGGCGGATGTCAAGCGACTCGCCTGCCCGGTAGCCCGCCCGATCCTTCACCGGCAAGCCGAGCCGCAGCAGCTCGCGCTTCAGCTCTCCGCGCCGGTCGGCGGGCAGCTCCCATCCCTGCTCCGTCCGCCGGGCCGCATGCGATTGAAAAAACGGCTCCGGCAGCTCCTCCAGGAGCGCCTGCTCCCCGACGAGCAGCAGAGCTCCCTCCCGGCCGCTCCGCAGCTCGAGTCCGCCGCAGCGCCCGACCCACTGCCGGATCTGCTCCGCCAAAGCGGCCGGCACCGGGTAGCGGGCATGACGCCGCAGCGGCTCCAGCATCTGCTCCGCCGTCATTCCTTGCGAAGCCGCATTCCAGACCGGAAGCGGCCCGATTCGATAGTGATGAAGCGTGCCCGGCCGTTTGACGAGCTCGGCGAACCGTCCGAGCGCTTCCCTCGCCTCCTCCGCTGCCGGATGCGACTCGTCCAGCAGCACCGTGCCGTCCGCCTGCACGACCAATGGGCCGCTGCTTCGTTTCAGCATCGCCAGGGCTCCTTTCCCCAATCCTGTTTTTGACAGTATGGGGCAGCGAAGCCTGATTTTATGCCCTCTGTGCGCCCCTCCCTCCGCCGCGGCGCGCCAAAAAGCCCTTCTCCCCGCCTGTGCAGGCAGAAAAAAGGGCCGAGGGCCGCCGTACGGCGCTGCGGCGCCAGGCGCCGCGAAAAAGTCAGCCGTTCGCGTCTGCGAACGACTCCGCGCAGCCGATGAGCAGCAAGGCGGCCTGCTTCATCGAGCTCTCGTCGATGTCGAAGCGCGGATGATGATGCGGGTAGACGGCGCCAAGCTCCGGATTGCCGGCTCCGACGAAGACGAAGCAGCCGGGAATCCGCTCGAGATAGTAGGCGAAATCCTCGCCCGCCGTAATGAGCTCCGACAGGCCCGCGGCGTCCTCGCCGAACAGCATCGCCGCCGTCCGCAGGCAGCGCGCGGCTTCCGCCTCGTCGTTGATGACCGGCGGATAGCCTTCGCGGTAGTCGAGCCGCCCCTCGGTGCCGTAGCCGGCGCAGACGCTGCGCGTCAGCTCCCGGATGCGGGCGCGGATCTGATCGCGCACGCCGAGGTCGAACGTACGCACCGTCCCTTTGAGCCGGCAGTGGCCGGCGATGATGTTGCTCGCTTCTCCGGCCTGGAACGAGCCGATCGTCACGACCGCCGTCTCGAGCGGACTGACGTTGCGGCTGACGATCGTCTGCAGCGCCGTCACGAGCGCCGCGCCGGCGACGATCGCGTCCGCCGTATGCTGCGGCATGCCGCCGTGGCCGCCGCGACCGACGATGTCGATCGTGAACTCGTCCACTCCGGCCATGAACGCGCCGGCTCTCGTCTCGACCCGGCCCGCCGGCAGCGGGCTCCACAGATGCACGCCGTAGATGGCGTCGACTCCGCTCAGCGCGCCGTCCTCGATCATCGGCTTCGCTCCGCCCGGCGTCAGCTCCTCCGCCGGCTGGAACAGCAGGCGCCGCGTCCCCTTGAAGGCGCCCTGCAGCGACTCGTAGTAGGCCGCGACGCCGAGCAGGCCGGCCGTGTGCGCGTCATGGCCGCAAGCGTGCATGACGCCCGGCACGGTCGAGGCGTAGTCCGCTCCCGTCTCCTCCTCGATCGGCAGCGCGTCCATGTCGGCCCGCAGCGCGACCGTAGGACCTGGCTCGAGACCCGTCCACTCCGCGACGATGCCGAAGCCGCCGACGGCGGTCCGCACGCTGCCGCAGCCGATGTCGGCCAGCCGCTCCGCGATCCAGGACGATGTCCGCGCCTCCTGGAAGCTCAGCTCCGGATGGCGGTGAAGATGGCGCCGATGCTCCACCATCCGCGGCATGAGCCGCTCCAGCGTCCGCTCCGCCTCCAGACGTCTTTGGTTGTCCATTCCCATCTCCTCCTTGCTCTCACGGACTAGTGTACCAGAAGGCCGGCCGGGGGAGATAGAGCGCCGTTTCAAAAAAAGCCGCGCCCTTGCGCTCGACTTTGAAACATACTAATATGAATGATGAACGTGCATACAGTCTTTGCCAAGCTGCTGAGGAGGATATTCATGATTATTGAAAACACCGGCCTTGACGGAATGAAGAGCGATCTGGCTCACCTGGACGAGAGCGCGGAAAGTCTCGGATTCGTCCGCTGGCAGTGGGAATATTACCGGGCTACATACGACCTTAAGTTCGTCGACCGCAGCACGGACTTCGAGTACTTCCTGCGCTTGAATACCCGCGCCGTCGAAGGCAAGCTGGAAAACCCGGCCGCCGTGCTTGCGATCGAGCATGTCTACATCGGCCGCGCCACCTTCCCCCACGGAATGGAATATGAATCTGCCGTACCGCAGCCGATCCTGAGCGCCGCCAAGCAAAAGCTGGCCGAGCTGAAGCAAAAGCTGGCCGAATAAGGTGATGGTATGAAATGAAAGCAAACCCGGAAAGCCGCCGCGGCCGACCGGACTTCCTGCTTCTCATCCTGACGCTGGCGCTGGTCGGCTTCGGCCTCGTCATGGTTTTCAGCGCCAGCGCCAGCATCGCAGAGGTGGACAGGCGGTACGGATACGATCCGCTGCACTTTTTCAAGAAACAGCTTCTATTCGCCGGTCTCGGCACGGGATTGATGCTCCTTTTGATGAACTTCCGCTATCAGTTCTTCAAGAAGGGCTTCATCCTTTTTTTCATTCCGGCCATGCTCATGCTGCTCCTCGTGCCCTTCGTGGCGGATGAGATCAACGGGGCGAGAAGCTGGATCAACCTGTTCGGCTTCACCATCCAGCCGACCGAGTTCGCCAAGATCGCCCTCATCCTTTATCTCGGCTCGCTCATCGCCAAAAAGGGCGAGCGGTTCCGCAGCTTCAAGCGCGGCCTCGTGCCGGTCATCGTCATCGTCGCCGTCGTCTGCGGCATGATCATGCTGCAGCCCGACATGGGCTCCTGCCTCGTCATCTGCGCCTGCGCGATGATGATGATTTTCGCCGGAGGCGCCAACCTGCGCCAGCTCGTCGCCTCGGGGTTTTTCGGCGCCATCGCCATCGCGATCGTCATCGCGATCAGCTTCCTCGTCGACAGCGACGGCTGGGCATATCGGCTGGAGCGGTTCACCAGCTACCGCGATCCGCTCGCCCACGCGCTCGAATCCGGCATGCAGGTGAGCCGCTCGCTGATGGCGCTCGGACATGGCGGCTTCACCGGAGCCGGCCTCGGCCATAGCGTGCAAAAGGTCCAGTATCTGCCCTTCGCCTACAACGACTTCATCTTCGCGATCATCGGCGAGGAGCTGGGCTTCCTGGGCAGCAGCCTGTTCCTGCTCGTCTTCCTGATGTTCCTGTGGCGCGGCATCATCGTGGCGCTCCGCTGCCCGGACATCTACGGCACCGTCGTCGGAGCCGGCATCGTCTCGCTGTTCGCCATCCAGGCGTTCGTCAACATCGGCGGCGTCACCGGCGCGATCCCGCTGACCGGCGTCACGCTGCCGTTCATCAGCTACGGCGGATCGTCGCTGCTCGCCTCGCTCATCGCGATGGGCGTCATGCTGAGCATCTCCCGCGAGGCCAATCGGGATCCGGCGATCCAGACGTCGCCGAACGCGCGGCCTCGATCTGCGAAGCAGCCGATGCTGTCCGAAAACTAACGCTTTCGTCCTTCTCGGCGCCTCTGCCCGAATCACCGGCAGAGGCGCTTTTGCCTGCTCTTTTCGCTGTCTCCCCTCCGCCTTCCGCTCCTCGCCTGCGAGCGGCCACGCCGTCGGATCAAAAAAAAGCCTGTCCCGCTCGAGCGGGACAAGCAAAGGCGAAGCTATTTGATCGCACGGCTGGCGCCGGAAGCCGGCTCCTCCGCCGTCTCTTCCTTGAACATGACGCCGTCGACCTTGACGTTCACCTCGACGACATGAAGGCCGGTCATGTTCTCGACCGCCTCCCGTACGCCGAGCTGCAGCTGCCGGCATACTTCCTGGATCGGAATCCCATACTGCACGATGACGCGCAGGTCGATCGCAGCCTCCAGCTGTCCGACCTCGACCGTCACGCCCTTCTGGGCGTTCTTTCCGCTCAGCCGCTTGGCCAGCCCTTCGGAGATGCCGCCCGACATGGCGGCGATCCCCGGCGTCTCGAGCGCGGCGAGTCCTGCGATCGTTGCGACTACGTCATCTGAAATCCGAATCATTCCTGTTTCAAGATCTTCCGCCACGACGCTCCACCCCTTCGTTTGACTCCACTTTCATCCATTGTAAAGGATGCGCTCTCGGAAATGCAAGACAGTCCGGAAGCCGCTCGCCTCCGTTTACTTTAGTCCTTGAATTGGGTATAGTAAGATACATATTTTGCCGGGTCCCGACCCGGCTCATCCTTGCCAAAGAGGTGCATTATGGCCAAGCGTCGCCAGCTGTTCTTCGCCGGGCTCATCCTCACGTTCGTCGTGAGCGGACTCGCCCATTATCTCCACTGGAACGAGATGCTCCAGTTCGCCGTATCGGCGATCTCGGTCATCTTCGTCGCCGGCTTTCTCGGCCAGGCGACGGAATCGGTCGCCCATTACGCCGGCCAGCGGCTCGGAGGCTTCCTCAACGCCACGTTCGGCAACGCGGCGGAGCTGATCATCGCCATCTTCCTCGTGAAAGCCGGCTCGTTCGAGACGGTCAAGGCCAGCCTGACCGGCTCGATCATCGGCAACCTGCTGCTCGTGCTCGGCCTCAGCATCCTGCTGGGCGGCCTCAAGTTCAAGGAGCAGCGCTACAACGTGCAGCTCGCCACCCACAACTCCACGCTGATGATCCTGGCCGTCGTCGCCCTGTTCATTCCGGCGACGTTCGTCACGTCCGAGCATTTCAGCTTCCGCCAGGACCAGATCCTGAGCATCACGGTCGCGATCATCCTGATCGTCAGCTACCTGCTCTGGCTCGTGTTCTCGATGGTCACCCACAAGGACATGCTGTCCGAGATGGAGGACAAGGCCGAGGCCGGAGCGGACGCGCATGAGGAAAAGCCGCTCTGGTCCCTCAAGCGCTCGGTGCTCTACCTCGTCGTCGCGACCGTCATGGTCGCATTCGTCAGCGAATGGCTCGTCGGCACGCTGCACGGCGTATCGGAGCGCTTCGGCCTGTCCGAGCTGTTCATCGGCGCCTTCGTCGTCGCGATCGTCGGCAACGCGGCCGAGCACAGCGCGGCCATCATGCTCGCGATGAAAAACAAGATGGGCGCCGCCGTCGAGATCGCCGTCGGCTCGAGCCTGCAGATCGCGCTGTTCGTGGCGCCGGTGCTCGTCCTCATCAGCGGCTTTTTCGGCCCGACGATGGACATCGTCTTCACGCCGATCGAGCTTGCCGCCATTGCCGTCTCGGTGTTCATCGCCAAGGCGGTTTCGAGCGACGGACGCACGAACTGGTACGAGGGCTTCCTGCTCGTCATGGTGTACATCATTCTCGGCTTCGCGTTCTACCTCGTGTAGCGCATCTAAGCAAAAAAGCGGCACCGCTGTCTGTCGACGCGGCGCCGCTTTTTCATTTGCCTTCGGTCCATCCTATAGAAGCTGGGATTTTTGGTCCAGCGCTTCGTACAATTGAGCCAAGTTGCGCTCCAGCTTGCTGATGATGGCCTTCCCTGCCGATTCCTCGATCAGGCCAGCCCGCACCGCAAAGTCTACTTCCCGGGAAAAACCGTACATCTGGGTATCCAGAACCTCTTCGTACAGAGGACATTTGCGGGTCGCAAGATTTTCCATCTGCACTTCGATGAGCTTCTCGATCTTGTTTGCGTCATCCTGCAGCAGTAGAACCGCCTTCTGATGCAGATGGACCAGAACTTCCGGTGAAGACATAGTTTCCCCCCCTGTGCGGATGTCTCGCCGTTGTTGTCATTGGTTTGCCTAATATCTCTAATAGTAGACGATTCGGGGGGAATACACAAGGACAAACAAAGAAGGCGACTCCGCCCGCATGACGGGTAGAGTCGCCCTTCGCCGGCATCTATTCGCCGATGATCGTAATGTTGAGATTGTGCTTGGCGAATACTTCGGCAAGCGCCTTTTTCGCCTCGTCGGCGTCAGGCCCGTGGACGTGAAGCTCGTAGGAATGCGTACCCACCAACGTCGTGAACAGGCCGAGGATGCTCTTCACGTCGATGTACTTGTTTTCGGCTTGAAGCACGATCGACGAGCGGAACCGGCTGGCAACTTGGGAAATTTCTACGATAGCCGCATTGTTGGACATGGGTATTCCTCCCTGTTAAAAAACTTAAGAAAACGTTTCCTCCATCATACTCCGAAACGCTCCCCCGTTCAAGATGAACAGGATATTTTTACCCGGAAGCCCATCTGCGGAATCCGCTTATTTCAATCGCTCGGGATTGAGCCCTTCCAGCTCCGGCAGCACGAACAGCCCGTCCTTGCGGATCAGCACGTCGTCGAAATAGATCTCGCCGCCGCCGTACTCGGGACGCTGGATCAGGACGAGATCCCAGTGGACCGCGGACCGGTTGCCGTTGTCCGCTTCCTCGTAAGCCTGTCCCGGGGTGAAGTGCAGCGAGCCGGCGATCTTCTCGTCGAACAGCGTATCGTTCATCGGGTGCAGGATGTACGGGTTGAAGCCGAGGCTGAACTCGCCGATGTAGCGGGCTCCTTCGTCCGTGTCGAGAATCTCGTTGATCCGGTCCGTATCGCTGCTCGTCGCCTTGACGATGCGGCCGTTCTCGAACGTGAAGGAGATGTTGTCGAACGTCACGCCCGAGTTGACGCTCGACGTGTTGTACGTGATCGTGCCCTGCACGGAGTCGCGGATCGGCGCCGTGTACAGCTCTCCGTCCGGAATATTGCGCTCGCCGGCGCATTTGACGGAGCCGATGCCCTTGATCGAGAAGCTCAGGTCCGTGCCCGGTCCGACGATGCGGACCTTGTCCGTGCGGTCCATCAGCTGCTGGAGCGGCGTCATCGCATCCTCCATGCGGCTGTAGTCGAGATTGCACACGTCGAAGTAGAAGTCCTCGAACGCCTCGGTGCTCATTTTGGCGAGCTGGGACATCGAGGCGTTCGGATAGCGCAGCACGACCCACTTCGTCTTCTTGACGCGGATCTCGGAGTGCACCGGATGGGAGTAGAGCTGCTGGTACAGCTTCATCTTGTCCTCCGGCACGTCCGACAGCTCGTTGACGTTTTCACCCGATCGGATCCCTATGTACCCTTGCATCTGCTTCATGCGCTCCTGGTCGAGCTTCGACCACAGCCCGATCTGCTCCGGCGTCGCGTGCAGCAGCATCGAGCGCAGCACGGAACGGTCGCTCGTCTCGACGAACGGACGGCCGCCGGCGCGGGCCACTTCTTCCACGAGGCATTTGGCCAGTTCCCGCTCCGGGCCGATCATGTCGATCAGGATGTTCTCGCCAGGCTGGACGCGCACGGAGTGGCGGACCAGATTGGCGGCTAATGTTTGCAGGCGCGGATCGCGCATGGCTGCATACCTCCTCGAATAGATGAATTCCGTTCCCATCCTATCACGAGCGTTCCTGCTTCTGCACGGCTCCGCGTCATCGCATCACGGTTCCGTCTCGAAGCGGAACCGCAGCGACCGCTCCTCCTCGACCCGCTTTCCGCCGTCGGCAAAAACCAGCCTGGACCGCTCCGTCAGCTCCACCGGCACGAGCCGATGCCGATCCACGACAAGCTCGCAGCGCATGTCGGCCGCCTGCAGCGGACGGGCCGCGGAGCTTGGCTCGGCCTGCGCGCGCAGCCGCTTGCTCCAGAGGCCCGACGCGAAGCTCGCACTAGGCTTGATGAGCAGCACCGCCTCTCCTCCGTCCGAGCGGGCCTCGTCCAGCCGGACGCTCGCCGCTCCATCCAGCAGCCCCTCCAGCAGCGCCGAAGGGTTGTAGCTGTCCTCGCCGTACCGGTCGCTCCCGTCGATCCGGACCGCCGCTCCCGCTCCGCTGGTCAACAGGCGAAGTCCGTCATGCCGGCGCACTTCGCCCTTCCACTCCTCCTGCCGCGCCGCCCCGGCACCGGACGGATCGGTCTCGATCAACGCGAAGCGATAGCTTTCCGGGACGGACAGCCCCGATACGGCGAGGCGCAGCAGCTCCCGCGGCGAGCGCTCCGCGGACGTTGCCGCGCAGCCGGCGAGCAGCGACGCCGCGGCGAGCAGCGCCAGCAGCGTATGAATTCGCTTTATGGGGATGCGGAAGGTCATCAAAAGCACTCCTCTCATTCCTGCGTTCCGTAGGATTTTCCCTCGCTTGCCGTTCCCTTATGCAGAAGCGGCGATTCCCTTGACATGTCGAGCATGAATCCTTTAAAATTAGTTGTTGAATATAGGCCAAAGGTTTTGTGACACCCTCATGGGTGCTGCAGCTGCGGGGGCAGCGGCTGAACTTCCCCTTCAGGTCATGGCTCGTCCATGTTCATGCAGCATTCGGCGAAACGTTGGACCCTTTTCAAACATTCCATTTGAAGAAGGAGCTACACCCAATATGTCACGTTATACAGGTCCCAAGTTTAAACTCAGCCGCCGCCTCGGCATCTCCCTGAGCGGCACCGGCAAAGAACTCGCGAAGCGCGCTTTCCCTCCGGGTCAGCACGGCCAAGCGAGCCAGCGCAAAAAAGTGAGCGGCTACGGCCTCCAGCTCGCGGAAAAGCAAAAGCTGCGCCACATGTACGGCGTGAACGAAAAGCAATTCCGCAACCTGTTCGACAAAGCTTCGAAAATCAAAGGTATCTCCGGCGAGAACTTCATGTTCCTGCTTGAGAGCCGCCTGGACAACCTCGTGTACCGTCTTGCTTTCGCCAACTCCCGTGCAGGCGCTCGCCAGCTCGTAGCGCATGGCCACGTGACGGTGAACGGCAAGAAGGTCGACATCGCTTCCTACCAAGTCCAGCCTGGCGATGTGATCGGCCTGCGTGAGCGCAGCCGCTCCCTCAAGCTGGTCAAAGAAGCTATGGAAGGCCGCCATCACCTGCCGGCGTACCTGGAATTCAACGAGCAAGCTCTCGAAGGCAAGTACATCCGCCTGCCAGAGCGCGGCGAGCTGAGCTCCGACATCGACGAAAAGCAAATCGTCGAGTTCTACAGCCGTTAATCCGACTTCGGATCAGCAGCCTCAAAAGCCTCGCGGCCTATGCCGCGAGGCTTTTTTGCGCGCTCCTTGCTAGACGAAAAAAGCCGTTCCCGCCGCTAGGGCGGAAACGGCTCGCATTCCAGCATGAATGCGGAGGATCAGGACTTGCTCGGCGCCTCGGCTGCGGCCGCGCTCAGCGCAGCCGCGGCGGGCAGCGCCGGCTCGGCCTTCGGAAGCGACGCCGCAGCTGCCGGCGACGCCGATCGGGACGTCAGGCTGCGCATCAGCTCGTTGACGTCGATGCCGGCGACGCTCTTGAGCATCTCGGGAGCGGTCGCCATCAGGTCGGTCACGTAGTTGGAGAGGCGCGCCGCTCCGGCGCCGTTGCCGGTATCGACGACCGTCAGCTTGTCGATCGACTTGATCGGCTCCGCGACGTTCGCAGCCAGCTCCGGCAGCATCTTGACGATGATGTCGAGGACGGCTGCCTCGCCGAACTTCTCGAACGCCTGGGCGAGCTTTTCCTTCGCCTCGGCTTCGGCGAGACCGCGCAGCCGGATGACTTCGGCTTCCGCCGTACCTTTGGCGCGCTCGGCGTCGGCTTGCGCCTGGCCCTCGAGCCGCTTCTGCTCGGCCATCGCGTGAGCTTCCGCCTCGATGCGATATTTGAGCGCATCGGCAGCGCGGTACTGCCGCTCCTTCTCCGCCTCGGCGGCCTGCACGACGGCATACCGGTCGGCGTCGGCCTTTTTCTTGACCTCGGAGTCGTACTGCTTCTCGCGGCGCAGGATCTCCTTCGTCTCCAGATCGATCTCGCGCTCCTTGCGGACCAGCTCGACCTTCATCTGCTCCTCGACGACCTGCTGCTTGATGCGGGCTTCCTGGATCGTATACGCCTGATCCGCCTCTGCCTTGGCCGTATCCTGCTCCTTCTTGAACTCGGCCACCTTCAGCTGGTTCTGCTTGGACGCCTCGGCGATGTTCGTGTCGCGCAGCAGCTCGGCCTTCTGGCCTTCTTCCTCCGCCGCCGCCTTCTGAATCCGCGAGTCACGGAGCGCCTGAGCCTCGGCGATTTCCGCATCCCGCTTGACGGCGGCGATGCGCGGCTTGCCGAGAGCGTCCAGATAGCCGTGCTTGTCGCGCAGATCCTTGATCGTGAACGAGACGATCTGCAGCCCCATCTTTTTCAAATCCTTCGCCGCGACCGACTGCACCTCCTGCGCGAACTTGTCGCGGTTGCGGTACACTTCTTCGACCGTCATCGAGCCGAGGATCGCCCGCAGATGGCCCTCCAGCACTTCCTGAGCCTCGCTCTTGAGCGCCTCGACCGGCTTGCCCATGAACTGCTCGGCCGCCGTCGCGACATCCTCGATCGAGCCGCCGATCTTGATGATGGCGACGCCGTCGGCCATGACCGGCACGCCCTGCTCCGTGTACACCTCCGGCGTGGAGACGTCGAGCTTCATCGACAGCAGCGACAGGAACTCCACCCGCTGGAACACCGGCAGGATGAACGCGCCCCCGCCGCGGACGATCTTGATGCTCCGGCCGGAATCATCCGACGCGACATTGCTCGCGCCGAGGAAAGAACCGGTGACGACCATCGCCTCGTCCGGGCTCGCCGTCTTGTAGCGAGCCCAGAAAGCGAGGCCCAGCAAGACGATGACGCCGACGACAATCGAAGGAATTACGAGAAATTCTGGCATTACAGGTCTCCTCTCTCATTCATCATGGCGACCGAAAGCGCGTCCGGCTTCACCTCGACGACGACGACACGGCTGCCGGACGGAATGTCCCGGCTCTCAAAGCTCTCCGCCGTATGGTTCGTAACGCCTGCGCCGATCCGGATCAGCACCTCGCCGCATCCATGGGCGGGGATCGGAGTGATGACCTCGCCGATCATCCCGCCCAGCTCCCGGACCGAGTAGCCCGACGACGTCTCGCTGTTCCTCATCGGCTTCACATAAAGGAAGAACATCGCCGCGGAGCCGGCGATCGCGAGCAGAACCGACAGGCTCGCCGTCGCTCCCGCGCCAAGCTCGGTGTACTTCTCCAGCATGAGGCCGGCCCCGCCGAACGCGGTGATCCCGCCCGCCAGCGCCGCCGGCTGGAAAATGCCGCCGGCATCCGCCGAGAGGAAATCCAGCGCTCCGTCAAGCGCCGAGCCGAGCAGATCGCCAAGCACGACGCTGACGAGCGCGAACAGCACGCCGAAAGCCAAGCAGGATAAATATAGCGTCTCCATTTCACTCACCCCCCATTATTGGAAGCGATTGTAACCGCCTGGTCTTCTATACGCCCGATTCAAGGAAATGTTTCACTACTTTGACAAATGACCGGTCAACTTTTATCGAAGCGGATCCGCGCCATCCTCCGGCGTCCGACCTGAACGACATCCCCATCCCGGGGACGCAGCTCCGCGGACGCATCGTCCAGCCGCTCTCCGTTGATCCGGACAGCGCCTTGCTGCACGCTCCGGCGCGCCTCGCTGCCGGATTCGGACAGTCCGAGGACGGTCAGCAGCCGGGACAGCCGGATCGCTCCGTCCTCCAGCTCCGCTGCGGGCAGAAACGCTTCCTCGATCTCCTCCGGGAGCTCCCGCTGCTGGAATACCTCGCGGAACCGCTCGGCCGCTGCGTCGGCCGCTGCGGCGCCGTGGTACTGGCGGACGAGCGTCCAGGCGAGGCGCTGCTTCGCTTCCATCGGATGGAGAGCTCCGCTCTCCAATCCGTCGCGGATTCCGGCCTGCTCGGCTTCGTCCAGATCGGTCGCCAGCAGGAAGTATTTCGCCATCAGCTCGTCGGGGATGCTCATCGCCTTGCCGAACATGTCGGAAGGCTCGTCGGAGATGCCGATGTAGTTGCCGAGGCTCTTGCTCATCTTCTGCACGCCGTCGAGGCCTTCGAGGATCGGCATCGTGATCGCGATCTGGCGGCGCTTGCCGTACTCTTTTTGCAGCTGGCGTCCCATGAGCAGGTTGAACGTCTGGTCGGTGCCGCCAAGCTCGACGTCCGTATCGAGCGCGACGGAATCGTAGCCCTGCATCAGCGGGTAGAAGAACTCATGGATGCCGATCGGCTGGCCCGCCCGATGCCGCTTGGTGAAGTCGTCCCGCTCCAGCATGCGCGCGACCGTCGACTTGGCCGCCAGCCCCAGAATGTCGCCGAACTGGAGCGGAGACAGCCATTCGGAATTGTAGTACAGCTTGGTCCGCTCAGGATCGAGAACCTGGAACATCTGATCCTGGTACGTCTGCGCGTTGCGACGCACGTCCGCCTCCGACAGCGGCTTGCGCGTCTCCGACTTGCCCGTCGGATCGCCGATGCGGCCGGTGAAGTCGCCGATGATGAGCTGGACCTGATGGCCCAGGCTCTGGAACTGGCGCAGCTTCTGCAGCACGACCGTATGGCCGATATGGATGTCCGGCGCCGACGGGTCGAGGCCGAGCTTCACGTTGAGCGGCCTGCCCTCGAGCACCGACTGCTCCAGCTTCTCCCGCAGCCCGTCCGCCGGGACGATCTCCGCCGCTCCGCGGGCGAGAATGTCCAGCTGGCGCCCGACCTCCTCCTGCTGCGCCTCCGACAAGCGCTTCTTCTCCTGCTCCTTCTGCTCCTCAACGCTCATGATGGGGGTCCCCTTTCTTAAATGAAATGCAAAAAGATCCTTCTTGTCCGAAGGGACGAGAAGGATCAGCTCGCGGTACCACCCTTGTTGGAGCGGCGGCTTCTCCATTCGGAAAAGCCAAAACTGCCCCCACTTCGTTGAAGATAACGGAAGACTGCTTCCGGGACCGGACTACATGCCGATCGCTCAGCCTCGTCCAGCCGGCTCCGGGCGGTAATTCGCCAAGACGCTGCGCACCGGTTCACACCACCCACCGGCTCTCTGATCCGCTTCGACGTCCGGCTACTGGAGGCCCATCCATGCCGTTCACGCTATGCGCATCCGCGGACCGGGCCGGGATGCGGTTTGTTGCTGCAAGTTATATCATGCCCCTGGCGCGGCTGTCAACCCGCAGCATTTTCCGATAGCAGACGGCAGGCGGCGAATCGCAGCGAACGCTGTCCGCCCGTGCCGATTCAGGAAGCATGTGATATAATAGCTCTGTTCATTTGGAGGAGGATACGTACATATGGCTCAAGACCAGGAACAGCTCCGCAAGCCGCGCAGCGGCTGGAGGACCTTCGGCCTTGTCGTCTGGATAACGGTCAAATGGCTCGTTATATTCGGCATCACGGGCGCCTTGTTCGCGGGAGGCATCGCCACCGGCTATGTCGCCGCGCTCGTCAAGGACGATCCGGTGCGGCCGGGCAGCGAGCTCGAAGCCAAGGTCAACGAAAACGCCTTGACCGGCTTCGTCTACTTCAACGACGGCACGACGCCGGTCGGTCAGCTGAGGACCGACGAGGATCGCCGGCTCGTCGACCTGTCGAACATCCCGCAGTCCGTCATCGACGCCCTGCTCTCGACCGAAGACAGCAATTTTTATAATCATATCGGAGTCGACTACAAAGGCCTCGGCAGAGCGGTCAAGGAAAAGCTGCTGAACGAGGACCGGCAGACCGGGGGCAGCACGCTGACCCAGCAGGTCGCCCGCCGCGTCTTCCTCAGCCTCGACCGCACGGACAGCCGCAAGTTCAAGGAGATCCTGCTGTCCATCCGGATGGAGCGCTACCTGACCAAGGAGCAGATCCTGGCCGCGTACCTCAACAAGATGCCGTTCGGCAACGGCTCGTCCGGCTACAACCTGTACGGCATCAAGTCGGCCTCGATCGGCATCTTCAACATCGCCGACCTGAACAAGCTCAATCTGGCGCAGTCGGCCTATCTTGCCGGCCTGCCGCAGCTGCCGTCCGCCTACTCGGCGTTCAACGGCAAGGGCCAGTTCAACGAGTCCGGCTTCAACCGGGCGATCTCCCGCCAGAAGTTCGTCCTCTCCCGCATGCTGGAGACCGGCCGCATCACGCAGGCCGAGTACGACGAGGCGCTCGCCTTCGACATCAAGGGCTCGCTCGCGCCGCATCGCGAGAAGGCGTACAACACGTTCCCGTACCTGATGCTCGAGACGGAGCGGGAGGCGGCCGAGCTCATCGCCCTCAAGCAGAACCCGAATCTCCAAAAAGCGGATCTCGCCAAAAGCGAGAACGCCGAAATCGTGCAGGCGGCGCGCGAGCAGCTGCTCCGCTCGGGCTACCGCATCTACACGACGATCGACAAGGTCATCTACAACAACATGCGCGAGATCGGCAACGATCCCGACAACTTCGGCCCGACGAGCAAGTCCAAAGGACCGGAGCAGGCGGCCGCGATCATGATCGACCATCATACGGGAGCGATCCTCGGCATGCTGGAAGGGCGCGACTTCAACATCGAGCAGATGAACTACGCGACCCAGATGACCCGCCAGCCCGGCTCGACAATGAAGCCTATCTCGGCCTACCTGCCGGCGCTCGAAGCCGGGCTCGTACAGCCGGCAAGCGTGCTGGACGATTCGCCGATCATCCTCAAGGACGGCCAGAAGGGCTACCATATCCCGATGAACGCCAACAAGAAGTTCAACGGCCTCGTCACGGCGAGGGATGCGCTCAACCGTTCGCTGAACATCCCGGCGCTCAAGCTGTTCCTCGACAAGGTGACGATCGAGAAGGCGTGGGAATTTTCCCGCTCGCTCGGCATCACGACGCTGCAGCCGGAGGACGACAACGCCCAGACCGGCGTCATCGGCGGACTGAGCAAAGGCGTTTCCGTCAAAGAGCTGACAAACGCGTACGCGACGATTCCGAACGGCGGCAAGTACAACGAGCCGTATCTCATCAGCAAGATTGTCGACGCCTCCGGCCATATCGTCTATGAGCACAAGCTGGCGCCGAAGCAGGTGTACTCGGAGCAGACGGCGTTCCTCATGACGGACATGCTGCGCACCGTCATCGCCGACCGGAGCGGCACGGGCCACAGCGTAGCGAGCAGCTTCGACGCGTACGGCAAGATTCCGATCGCCGGCAAGACCGGCTCGACGCAAAGCTACGGCGACGTTTGGTTCATGGGCTTCAGCCCCGACATCACGCTTGGCGTCTGGGTCGGCTATAAGGAGCAGAAAAATACGCTCGTCAAAGCCTCCCAGTCCAGGGCGCGCACGCTCTGGTCCAAAATCATGAACGAAACGGTCAAGGACCGTCCGGACATCTTCAAGACCGACGCGTTCCCGCAGCCGGGCGGGCTCGTCAAGGCGACCGTATCGAGCGTCAGCGGCCTGCTGCCGAGTCCGCTGATCCGCTCGAGCGGCCTGCTCACGACCGACTGGTTCAACAAAAAATACCTTCCGGTCAAAGTCGACGACGTGCTCGGCGCGATGAGCTTCATCCGCTACAACGGCGTCAACTACATCGCCCAGGACGGCACGCCTGCCGACTTCGTGTTCACGAAGACGACGATCCGGCGCGAGAAGCCGCTCGGCGATCTGATCGAGGAGATCAACAAGGCGCAGGCCGTCATGCCGGCCGAATACCGCAAGCCGATCTCCGCGTTCATCCCCAAAGACGCCGAGAGCGAGGCTCCGTCGAGGCTCGATCCGCGGCAGGATGACGGAGCGGCGCCGTCCGCGCCTTCCAATGTCGCGCTGGAGTCGCTGAGCGGCGCCTACCGCATCACCTTCTCGGCGAGCCCGCAAAACGACGTCGTCGGCTACCGCCTCTACCGCTCGTCGGGCGGCGACTTCGCCAAGGTCGGCGATTCCATCCTGGCCGGCGACGCCACGGCATTCGTCGACCGCTCCGGCGGCTTCGGCAGCACGTACTACGTCACCGCGGTCGACGTCGCGGGGCATGAGTCCGAGCGCAGCCAGACGGTCAGCCCTGGCGGCTCGCTGCCGGGCCTTCCGGGCCTTCCGGGCTTCCCGGACACGGGCAACGGCTCCGGAGACGGCGGAGCTCCTCCAGCTAAGGAGCAGCCCGGCAACGAGCAGCAGCCTGCAGCGATGAAGCCGTCCGGTCCAAGCGGGCTCAAGGCTTCCGGCACCGGCACCGGCGTCAAGCTCGAATGGAGCGCCAACAGCGCCGCGGAAGGAGTCACCTCGTATCAGGTGTACTTCAGCGCCGGCAACGACGGCAGCTTCCAGAACATCGGCTCGACCGGCGGCACGAGCTTCGAATACGTCGCTCCGATCAGCACCGGCACGTTCCGGATCACGGCCGTCAATGCGGCCGGAGAGTCGGACTTTTCCCAAGCGGTCACCTGGTCGGCCCGCTGATCCTTCTTGCCTGGCTTGCGGACAGCTTCCTCGGTCCGCAAGCTTTTTTTCTAGACATAAAAACAAGAAGAAGCCCTGCTCCGATCGGAGCAGGGCTTCTTCTTGTGCGGCATGAAGGATAACGGGGATCAGTCCTCGATCGTCGACAGGTCGCCCGTCGGCAGGTTCAGCTCCCAAGCCTTGAGGACGCGGCGCATGATCTTGCCGCTGCGCGTTTTCGGCAGCTTGTCTTTGAACTCGATCTCGCGCGGCGACGCGTGCGCGGACAGCCCTTCCTTGACGAAGCGGGCGATGTCCGCCTTGAGCTCGTCGGAAGGCTCGAAGCCTTCGCGCAGGGAGATGAACGCCTTGATGATCTCGCCGCGCATCGGATCGGGCTTGCCGATGACGCCGGCCTCGGCGACGGCGGGATGCTCCACCAGCTTGCTCTCGACCTCGAACGGTCCGACCCGCTCGCCCGCCGTGTTGATGACGTCGTCGATGCGGCCTTGGAACCAGAAGTAGCCGTCCTCGTCGCGGTAGGCGGAGTCGCCGGAGATGTACCAGCCCGGAATGCGGAAGTACTCCTCGTACTTGGCCGGATTGTTCCAGATCTTGCGCATCATTGACGGCCAAGGCGTGCGTACCGCCAGATTGCCCATGCGGTACGGCGGCAGCTCGTTGCCTGCATCGTCGATGATGGCGGCCTCGACGCCGGGGATCGGCCTTCCCATCGAGCCCGGCTTGATCTCCATCGACGGGTAATTGCAGATGAGCTGTCCGCCCGTCTCCGTCATCCACCACGTATCGTGGATGCGCTGGCCGTACACTTTGAGTCCCCAGCGGACGACCTCGGGATTGAGCGGCTCGCCCACGCTCAGCACATGGCGCAGGCTGGAAAGATCGTATTGAGCGACGCTGTCGTCGCCTGCGCCCATCAGCATGCGGAACGCCGTCGGCGCGCTGTACCAGACGGTCACGCCGTAGCGCTGGAGCGTCGTGTACCAGTCCTGCGGACTGAAGCGGCCGCCGCGGATGACGTTCGTGGCGCCGTTCAGCCAAGGCGCGAAAATGCCGTACGACGTGCCCGTCACCCAGCCCGGGTCGGCGGTGCACCAGTAGACGTCGTCTTCCTTCAGGTCAAGGACGACCCGTCCCGTATGGTAATGCTGCAGCATCGCGTTCTGCACGTGGAAGACGCCCTTGGGCTTGCCGGTGGAGCCGGACGTGTAGTGGATGAGCAGCCCGTCCTCGCGGTCCAGCCATTCGATCTGCGCCTCTTCGGAAGCGGCGGCCATCTCGTCCTTGTAGGAGACCGTGCCCTCCGGCACGTCTTCATCGGATACGACGATGACATGCTTCAGGTCCGGCAGCTCGTCGCGCTTGATCCGGGGCAGCAGCGCCGGCGTCGTCACGATCGCCGTCGCCGTGCTGTCGAGCAGCCGGTCCTTGACCGCCGTCTCCATGAACGCCTCGAACAGAGGGCCGACGACGACGCCGACCTTGAGCGAGCCGAGCAGCGCCACGTAGAGCTCCGGAGAGCGGGGCATGAAAATGAACAGCCGCTCGCCCTTGCTGAGGCCCAGCTTGCGGAGGACGTTGGAGAAGCGGTTCGACAGGCGGCTCAGCTGCTCGAACGTATAGGATTCATCCCGCTTCGGATCGCTGTAGAGCAGAGCGGTCTTCTGCCCCCGGCCCTCGGCCAGATGGCGGTCGATCGCCTCGTGCGCCATATTGACCTTGCCCGTCTCATGCCAGGTGAAATGCTTCTCTACCTCGCTCCAGTCAAACGAAGCATGCTCTTCCTCATAGCTGCCCATATTCGGAGAAGCAGCGGAAACCGCGATCTTTTCCTTGTGGTCAATCGACATGCTAATCACCTTCCATCGTCATCATCGTAGTGTACTGCAACGGATCGGATGCGCTTACAAGCCAAGGATGAATCGGAATTCATGTTCCTCCAGTATAGCATATGGAAATGTATGCGCCTACTTTTCGCCTATTTTTACCCCTGTTCGACTAAAAAGTCGCCCTCCGGGCGTGACGCTTGTCCTTTCCATCCCGCTTTTTTTCTGCTATAAGTGATAAGAGGCGCGGACCGCCTATTTTTGGTCTGCCGCCATTTCGCTTTGGAGGTGCGATCACGTTGGAGCCTATCAAGCGCCACCATTCCCTTGTCGTTCCTTTCGGCAATCGGGAGCTCGTGCTCGAAGGGCCGGTCGATCCGTCCCGGCTCGCCGACTGTACGATGCATCCCGGCCTGGATGCCTTCCGCCGGCCGAAGGATCAGCTGGAAGCGTTGATCGAGATCGCCGGCCTCGAGGAAGGCCGCATCATCATAACCCGCGACGGAGACATGATCGTCGGCTACGTCACCTTCCATTATCCGGACGAGCTGGAGCGCTGGTCCGAAGGCGGCATGGACGATCTGATCGAGCTCGGCGCCGTCGAAGTGGCAAAGGACTACCGCTCCGTCGGACTCGGCAAAAAAATGATCGCGCTCGCATTCGAGGACGGGCAGCTGGAGAACTTCATCGTCTACACGACCGAGTACTATTGGCACTGGGATCTGGAGGGCACCGGCCTCGGCATCTGGGACTACCGCCGCATGATGGAGAAGCTGATGAAATCGGTCGGCATGGTCTGGTTCGCCACCGACGACCCGGAGATCTGCTCCCATCCGGCCAACTGCCTCATGGTGCGCATCGGCAAGCAGGTCCCGCTGTCGTCGGTCGAGCAGTTCGACCGCGTCCGGTTCCGGCAGCGATTCATGTACTGATCGATTCAGGAGGAAGAACATGAAGGATAAAGCCGTCTATGTCCGCTCGACCGGCGCAAGCCCGTATAGGTTCAACGATGAGCATCCGTTCAGCCCGCTGCGCGTGGAGCTCGCCGAGACGCTGCTCGAAGCGAGCGGGGCTCTGCCTTCCGAATCCGTCTTGAAAGCGGATACGGCCCTGGATGAGCAGCTCGCGCTCATCCACCGCCCCGACTACATCGAGGCGGTGCGCGGCCTCAGCCAGCCGGTTCCGCCGGCCAGCGCCGCGGGACTCGCCCGCCGCTTCGGCCTCGATTCCGAGGATACGCCCTATTTCACCGGCATGCATGAGGCGGCGTCCGCCATCGTCGGCGGCTCGATCGCGGCGGCGGACGCGGTTCTGTCCGGACGCGCCCTTCACGCCTATCATATGGGCGGCGGGCTGCATCACGCCTTTCCCGGCCATGGCTCCGGCTTCTGCGTCTACAACGACGCCGCGATCGCCATCGCCGCGATGCGGCGCAAGCACGGCGCGCGCGTGCTCTACATCGACACGGACGTCCATCATGGCGACGGCGTGCAGTACGCGTTTTACGAGGATCCGGACGTGTTCACCTACTCGATCCACGAGACCGGCAAGTATTTGTTCCCCGGCACCGGCTTCACCCATGAAAAAGGCATCGACAAAGGCTTCGGCGCCTGCTGCAACGTGCCCGTGCAGCCGTATACCGAGGACGAGTCGTGGCTGGAGTGCTTCACGGAGACCGTCACGCGCATCGCCCGCGCCTTCAAGCCTGACCTTATCGTCAGCCAGCACGGTTGCGACGCGCATGCGTTCGATCCGCTGTCGCATGTGCATTGCAGCATGCGGATCTATCTGGAGATGCCTCGGCTGATCCGCCAGCTTGCCCATGAGCTGTGCGACGGACGGTGGGTGGCGCTCGGCGGCGGCGGCTACGACCCGTGGCGCGTCGTCCCGCGCGCATGGTCGCTCGTCTGGCTCGTCATGTCCGGCCACCCGCTCGCTTCCCGGCTGCAGGAGCCGCAAGGCGGCCTCTCCCTTCTGCCCCAAGCCTGGCTTGAGCTCTGGCAGCCTCAGGCTCCGGTCGCGCTGCCCCTCCACTGGCTCGACGATACGTCGGCCTGGAGCCCGATGCCGCGTCGCGCCGAGATCACGCTCCAAAACCGGCGGACATGGGAGCTTTCGGCCCAGGACTATTGATGTCGACATGCCAAAAAGCAGCCGCCGGCCTCCTCTCGGAGACCGGCGGCTGCTGGTCTAGAAATCGCGCTCAGCCTCGGCTGAGGCGGCGGATCATCGCGTCGATGACTTGGAACGACTGGTTCGCGGCCAGCATCGTGAATTCCTCGAAATTCATATGCGCGCTGCCGTCCGCCTGATCGGACATCGACCGGATGACGACATACGGCACCTCGTTGAGATGGCAGACTTGAGCGACCGCCGCGCCCTCCATCTCGGCGCAGGCTCCGCCGAAGCTGTCGCGCAGCTGCTGCACCTTGTCCCGGCTGGCGATGAACTGGTCGCCCGACAGCACGATGCCGCGGATCGCCTTGCCCTTGGCGGCCGACTGGCCGGCTTCCGCCGCCAGCTCGACCAGCTCCGCGTCGGCGGGGAAGACCGATACTTCCTGATACGGGATGACGCCCGGTCCGAAGCCGAGGGCGGTCACGTCCATATCGTGCTGGATGCAGGCCGTCGACACGACGATGTCGCCGATGCGCAGCTCGGGATCGATCGCGCCGGCCACGCCGGTGAACAGGACGCAGTCCGCGCCGAGATCGACGAGAGCCTGCGTGCAGACGGCGGCGTTCACCTTGCCGACGCCCGACTTGACGGCGAGGATCGGCTGTCCGTGCAGCGTGCCGCGACGAAACGTCATGCCCGCCTTGCGCGTCTCCTCGCCCATTTCGGCGCTGCGGAAGAGCAGCTCGAGCTCCTCCGCCATCGCGCCGATGATTCCGATCGTTCCGTACGTCATGCTTTTGCCGCTCCGGCCGAGTTCCGCTTGACGATGTCATGAGGCAGGACGACCTTCGCCTGCTCGACCGGCTCCTTTTTCATCAGCTTGGTGAGCAGGCGCATCGATACGGCGCCGATGTCGTACATCGGCTGGGCGACGGCAGACAGCGTCGGACGGACCATCTCCGCCATGCGGCTGTTGTCGACGCTGATGACCGAGATGTCGCCGGGCACGGCGAGGCCCTTGTCCTGGATCGCATGGATGGCGCCGATCGCCATTTCGTCCGTCGCCGCGAAGACGGCGGTCGGCAGCTTGTCCAGCTCGAGGAAATGACCCATCGCCTCGACGCCGGACTCGTACCGGTAATTGCCGATGCGCACGAAGTCTTCGCGCTCCGCGATGCCGGCTTCCTGCAAGGCGCGCTTGTAGCCTTGGTAGCGGGCGTAGCCGTTCGACGGATCCTGCAGCGTGCCGCTGATCATCGCGATGTCGCGATGGCCTTGGCCGATCAGCGTCTTGACGGCGTCGTAGGCGGCCGCCTCATGATCGATGTCGACGGACGGAATCTCGTTCTGCTCGTCTGTCGTCGCGCACAGCACGACCGGCACGTTGGCCGTCTTGAACGCCTGCTTATGCTCCTCCGTCACCGCGCCGCCCATGAAGAGAAGGCCGTCGACCTGCTTCTCCAGCAGCGTGTTGATGACGCGGATCTCCTTTTCCTTGCGCTTGTCGGCGCTGCACAGGATGATATTGTAGTGGTACATGTTGGCGATATCCTCGATGCCCCGCGCGACCTCGGCGAAGTTCGAGTTGGAGATGTCGGGGATGACGACGCCGACGGTCGTCGTCTTCTTGCTGGCGAGTCCGCGCGCTACCGCGTTCGGGCGGTAGCCGAGCCTTTCGATCGCCTCGTACACCTTCTTGCGCGTTTGCGGCTTGACGTTGGGATTGTTGTTGACGACGCGGGAGACCGTAGCCATGGACACTCCCGCTTCTCTTGCAACATCGTAAATGGTTACAGTCACGGTTCCTTCTCTCCAATATGATGAATTATTTGGCAGCATGATACCCCTCTACGTTACGGCTATCATACGACAAACGCAGGGGCGGTTGCAATGTCAGCGGGCGTTCTCGGCCAGCGAGGACTCCGTAATGTTCCAGTGCGAGGCGTTCCACTCGGCCTTGCCGTCCTTCACCAGAATCGCCTGCGGCGAAGCGTGCTTGACGCCGAGGCTTTCCTCGATGGCGTTCGATACCGGACGCTCCTCGACGACGCGCACGAGCGCCGTTTCCACGCCCTCGTCCTTGGCCGCACGCGTCCAGCTCTCCCACGCTTCATGAGCCTCGGCGCTGACCGAGCAGCGCGTGCTGTGCTTGAACACCAGCACCGGCTTCTCATGCGACTTTTCGAGCACGCGGTTCCAATCCTCTAGCGTCTGAAGGGAAATGAAGCTCATCGGTTCCCACTCTCCTATTCGTTCGATAGTCGGCTTTTGTTCTTATGTATGCAAGGTGCAGCGGCTCAGCTGGGCGAGCCTTTTCTCGATATCCTGCCTCCACGTCTCGTCTCCGACCGATCCGGCAAGCAGCAGCAGCTCCAGCAGGCTGTCGATGCGCTCGTCTACGATCTGCTGGACGGCGGCGCCGTTCGGCGTCTTGCGGGTGGCGGAAGCCTCTAGCAGTAAATCTGCCCACTCGTTCAGCTCGTTAAACAAAAGCGTCTGCTTGGCCGGCTCTTCGCCGAGCTGGCCGATCAGGCCCGTCAGGTCGGGCTTCACTTCCGGCAGCACCTCGCTGCGGCTGCAGGAAGGGCAGGAATAGATCGGAACATTGTCGATTTCGACCTTGCCGGAGTAAATGACGGTGCGCAGCTTCATCGTCATCGTCTGTCCGCAAGTACAGGTTTTGTGCATGATTGGTCCACTCCTTCGTCATCGGCAGCATGGCCGCCCGGCCCGGCAGCGGCGAATCCGCTTGCTCGGCGCCCGGGCTCCGCTCTGCCCGGCGGCGCTGGGAGGCACGACGTTCCCGTCCGTGCTCGCTTTTGCTTACTTCGACCTTTTTCGCGAAAATTCCTGCTGACGCGCGGCAAGCATTTTCTGTCAGCGGTTTTGCCGCGCCCGTCCGTTTGATTTGTCCTGTCTCCCTGCCTTACAATGGCTGCTAGAGGAGAGTGATCGAACATGACGCTGCAAGGAAAACGAGTCATCTGCCTCCTGGATGACGAATTCGAGGATCTCGAGCTGTGGTATCCCGTCTATCGCGTCCGGGAGGAGGGAGCCCTCGTGGAATTCGCCGGTCCGTCGAAAGGCAAGACCCATATCGGCAAGTACGGCGTGCCCGCGACCGCCGATCTCGCCTACGAGGAGATCGACGCCTCGCAGGTGGACGGGCTGCTCGTGCCCGGCGGCTGGGCGCCGGACAAGATCCGCCGCTATCCCGAGGTGCTGCGCCTCGTGCAGGAGATGGACCGCGACGGCAAGCCGATCGGCCAGATCTGCCATGCCGGCTGGGTGCTCATTTCCGCCAAGATCCTGCAGGGCCGCCAAGTGACCTCCACGCCCGGCATCCGTGACGACATGGAGAATGCCGGAGCGGTCTGGCATGACGAGGCCGTCGTCGTGGACGGCAACCTGATCTCGGCGCGCCGTCCGCCGGATCTGCCGCCCTATGCCAAAGCGTTCGTCGATGCGCTGAAAAGCCGCTGAAGACAAGTGCCGCCCCAAGCAAAAGCCTTGCCGGAAACGTTCCGGCAAGGCTTTTTTGGTCGTCCGCCTATCCGTTGCAGCGCCGGCCGTCGGCCAGCTCCGGCGTCTCGCGCTCGTCGACCTCGCGCTTGAAGCGCTGCAGCTGCAGCTTCGCCTCGGCCGCCGTGCTGCTCGCCATCACATGCTCCAGCGCGGCGCGGCTCTCTTCCTGGCTCGTGCGCAGCAGGCGCTCCTTGACCTGCAGGATCGAATGCGACGACATGCTCAGCCCGTCGACGTTGAGCCCGAGCCAGATCGGCAGCGCCGCCGGATCGCCGGCCATCTCGCCGCATACGCCGACCGTGATGCCCTGCCTCCGCCCGGCCTCCACCGTCGTGCGCAGCATGCGCAGCACCGCCGGATGGTAAGGCTCGTAGAGATGCGAGATCTTGTCGTTCATCCGGTCGACGGCGAGCGTGAACTGAACGAGGTCGTTCGTGCCGATGCTGAAAAAGTCGACCTCTCTGGCCAGCAGCTCCGCGATCATGACGGCGGCCGGCAGCTCGATCATGACGCCGGTCTCCATCGCCCGGTTGAACGGCTTGCCTTCCGCCTCGAGCTCCGCCATCGCCTCGCGCAGCAGCCGGTTCGCCTCCCGCACCTCCTCGACCGAGGAGATGAGCGGGTACATCACCTTGACGTCTCCATAGTGAGAGGCGCGGAGGATGGCGCGCAGCTGCGTGCGGAACAGGTCCTTGCGGTCGAGGCTGATGCGGATCGCGCGATAGCCGAGAAAAGGATTCTCCTCCTCCGGCAGCTCGAAGTAGTCGAGATGCTTGTCGCCGCCGATGTCGAGCGTGCGGATGACGAGCGGACCGCCGTCCAGCTTTTCGGCGACGCTGCGGTACACCTCGAACTGCTCCTCTTCCTTGGGAAAGCGGGTCCGGTCCATGTAGAGGAACTCCGTGCGGAACAGCCCGACGCCGTGCGCTCCGCTCGACAAGGCGATCTCCAGCTCCTTGAGGGAGCTGATGTTGGCCGACAGCCGCAGCCGCTTGCCGTCCGGCGTCGACGGATCGACATGGGCCAGGCCGCGCAGCCGGGCCTTCTCCTCCTCCTGCTCCTGCTTGAGCCGGGCATAGGCGGCGACGAGCTCCGCCGAAGGACTCAGCTCCACGAAGCCGCTCCCGCCGTCCAGCAGCAGGACGTCGCCGGTCTGCACGCGCTCCTCCAGGTCGTCGTCGACCGCGACGACGAGCGGGATGCCGAGCGCCCGGGCCATGATCGCCGAATGCGACGTCGTGCTGCCGCCGAAGGTGACGATGCCGAGCACGTTGCGCGGATTGAGATGGGCGAGCTGCGAAGGAGACAGCTCCTTGGCCACGAGGACGTAAGGCTGCGTATCGGAAGGAAGGGTGATCTCGGGCGCGCCGAGCAGATGCTTGAGCAGCCGGTTGCCGACATCGCGGATGTCGAGCGCCCGCTCCTTCATGTACTCGTCGTCCAGCAGGTCGAACATCGTCACGAAGTGGTCGATCGCTTCCTTGACCGCCACCTCCGCCGCCTTGTACTGCCGCTCGATCATGCCCTGGATCTCGTTCATGAAGACCGGATCGTCCAGAATCGCCAGATGGGCGTCGAAAATGCTCCTCTCGTCGGGACCGACAACCTCGCTGAGCTCGTCTTTCATCTGCTCAATCTCGACCTTGGAGGTGCGGATGCCCTCGTAAAGGCGCTCGAACTCCCGCGCCAGGTCGGCGACGTCGATCTTCTGCTCCGGCAGGTCCCATTCCCAGTTCGGGAGCACGAAGCACTTGCCGATCGCGATTCCCGCCGAAGCTCCAATTCCCTGTGTCATGAGCGTTTCCCTCCAGCCTGACTGTCCTTGGATTCGCGAAGCATGACGGACATGACGGCCGTCTGGCCCCGCTTCACCGTCTTGAATGGTCCGAAGCCCCACGAACGGACGAGCTGCGGATTCGTGATGAGCATCGGCGTCGCCAGCGACTTGCCCGCCTTGCGCAGCCGCTGGATGTCGAACGAGATGAGCAGCTGGCCGGGGATGACCTCATCCCCTTCCTTGACCGCCGCATGGAAATAGCCGTCCAAGGACGACGTATCGATGCCGATATGCATCAATACCTCCAAGCCCTCCGGCGTACGCAGGCCGATGGCGTGCATCGTCGGATAGAGCAGGATGACCTCGCCCTTGACCGGGGCGACGAGCTCTCCGCGCTCCGGCAGGAACGCCGCCCCGTCGCCGACGAGCTTGCCCGCGAAGATCGGATCGGGCACCTCGTCCAGCGGAATCATCCGGCCCTGGACCGGCGAGCTGAACAGCACCTGCGCGCGGTCGCGCTGCATCGTCTTGAGCATCTCCTCGCGGATCAGCTCGGAGAACGTGCCGAAGACGACCTGCACGTTGCCGCCGCCGAGCCGGATGACGCCGGCCGCGCCGAGATCGCGCAGCGCCGCGTTGTCGAGCAGCTTGTCGTTGCGCACCTTGATCCGCAGCCGGGTGATGCAGGCCTCGAGCGTCTCGACGTTCTCCTTGCCGCCGATCGCCTGCAGGATGAGCGGCGCGCGGTACGGGATGTCGCCGGCCCACTCGTCGAGCGCCGAGCCTTCCTCGCGTCCCGGCGTCGGAATCTGGAAGCGGCGGATCGCCCAGCGGAAAAGTCCATAATACAGCAGAAACACGACGATGCCCAGAGGAAGAAGCAGCCAGCCCTTGGTCGCCAGATGCATGTTGATGACGTAGTCGATCGCGCCGCCGGAGAACGAGAAGCCGTGCCGGATGCCGAGCTCGTACGCGGCCCACATGATGAGGCCGGACAACACGGAATGGATGACGAACAGATAGGGCGCGACGAACAGGAAGGCGAACTCCACCGGCTCCGAGACGCCGGTCAGGAACGAGGCGAGCGCCGCCGACAGGAACGTGCGCTTGATCTTCGGCTTGAGATCCTCCCGCGCCTCCTGGATGATCGCCAGCGCGATCGCCGGCAGGGCGAACATCATCGTCGGATACAGCCCGGCCATGAACGCCCCCGCAGTCGGGTCGCCCGCGAAGAAGCGCGGCAGGTCGCCGTACACCATCTCGCCTCCGTCCATCCGGTAGCCGCCGATCTGGAACCAGAACACATGGTTGAGCAGATGATGCAGGCCGAATACGACGAGAATGCGGTGCAGGAAGCCGTACAGGAACACGCCGAAGCCTCCGGCCGAGGCGACGACGTCGCCGAGCCAGAGCAGGCCGCGGCTCAGCGAAGGAGCCGCCGCGACCATGAACAGCGAGAACAGGATGCAGACGAAGCTGACGAACAGCGGCACGAACCGCGGACCCCCGAAAAACTGGATCGACTCGGGCAGCCGGATCGACTTGAACCGCTCGTAGCTGTATCCGGCGAGCATGCCGATCAGCGCGCCGATCAGCACCGTCGGCTCGATGTCGTAGCTGCTCGACTGCACGATGCCCGAGTAGATGAACATGCCGGCCAGCGCGGACAGGCTCGCCGCTCCCCCGTTGCTCGAGGTGCCCCAGGCGACTCCGGCGGCGAACAGATAGGGCAGGAAGAGGAACAGCGAGCGGCCGGCGATCTGCAGGTACTCCGCCATCGCCGGCAGGCCCGCCGCATCCCACGGAAGCTGCGCCAGGCTCATGCAGATCGCCGCGGCAGGCAGCACGATCATCGGCAGCATGACGGCCCGGCCGAGCTGCTGCAAGTTGCCCATGAAGTTCAAGCCTGCTCCTCCTTTCTTGCTACCGATCTAGATTACGCCGCGCGCCCTATCCTTGTCAAAAGAAAGAAGGCAGGCCGGCTCGGCCTGCCTCCGCGCTTGTCCGGACGGCTGCTCGGCAGCGTCCGCCTCAGCGAATTCGGGGCTGGAGGATGGAGTCCTCCACCTTGATGCAGCGGTCCATCACGACGTCGAGCCCGCCCTGGCGGGCGATCTCGGCCGCTTCCTCGCTGTAGACGCCGAGCTGCAGCCAGAGCACCTTGGCTCCGGCTGCGACCGCCTCGCGCGCGATGTCGGGCGTGAACTCGCTGCGCCGGAACACGTTGACGATGCCGATCGGCTCCGGCACGGAGGCGAGGTCGGGGTAGCAGCGCTCCCCCAAAATGTCGCCTTGCACCGCCGGATTGACCGGAATGATGCGGTAGCCCCGCTGCTGCATCGCCTGCGAGACGGCATGGGACGTGCGGTCCGGCTTGTCGGAGAGGCCGACGACCGCGACGGTCGTGTGCGCCTCGAGCAGGCTCTTGATCTGTTCGCGTTCGGGATTGGCAAACGGCATGGCGTACGATTCCTCCTCGGCATGGGTAAGGATGGGTTGCGTCAAGATATACGTTGCCCCGAGCGGCGGGCGCTTACGCTACTCCTGCCACTGCACGTTCGCGCCGAGCGCCTGCAGATGGTCGAAGAAGATCGGGTACGACTTGGCGACATGATGCGCGTCGCGGATGCGCAGCGGCTGGCGGCAGCGCAGGCCGACGACCGTCAGCGCCATGATGACGCGGTGGTCGTAGTGGGCGTTGATCTCGACGCCGCCCTCCAGACCTTCCGGCTTGCCGTGCACGATGATCTCGTCGCGCTTCTCCTCGACGTCCGCTCCCGCCTTGCGCAGCTCCGCCAGGTAGTCGGTGATGCGGTCGCATTCCTTGTAGCGCAGGTTCTCGACGTTGTAAAAGCGGGACGTGCCCTCGGCGTACACGGCCGCCGCGACCATCGCCAGCACCGCGTCGGTGGCCGCGTCTCCGTCGAATTCGACCGCCTTGAGCTTGCCGTTGCCGCGCACGGTAATGTCGTCGCCGTCATGCACGAGCGGCGTCTCCATCATGCGCAGCACGTCGACGACGGCGCGCTCGCCCTGGCGGCTCTTCTCCGGCAGGCCGTGGATCGTCACCTCGGAGCGCGTGACCGCCGCTGCGGCCAGCACCGCCGCCGAGCCCGGATAATCGCCCTGCACCCGGTAGGTGCGGGCCTGGTAGCGCTGGCCGCCCGGCACGCGATAGCGCATCAGGTCCTCGGACGCTTCGATGACGATGCCCGCCTGCTCCAGCACCTCCAGCGTCTGGCCGACGACGACCTTGGACTTGAGGTCGTCCAGCACCTCGATCTCGCTGTCCTCCTCCAGCAGCGGCGCGAGGAACAGCAGCGCGCTCAGGAACTGCGAGCTGACGTTGCCCGATACGGTGATGTTGCCGCCCTTCGGCGCGCCGCCGCGGATCGTGATCGGCAGCTTGCCCTCATGGTCGTCGACCTCGACGCCGAGCTGGCGCAGCGAGACGATCAGATCGTCGTGCGGGCGCTTGCCGAGCGAGTCCGGGTACGCATTGACAAACGTCACGTCCGGACAAAGCGCAGCGACCGCCATCAGGAAGCGCAGCACGGCGCCGGCGTTGCCGACGTTGAGCTCGCGCACGTCGCGCGGCTTGCTGCCGAAGCCCTTGATGACGATCTTCTCGCCGTCCTCCTCCAGCTCTGCGCCGAGGTCGCGGATGCAGCGCCGCATCGCGTCGCTGTCCTCGCTGTGCGCCGGATGATAGATCGTGCTCGTGCCTTCCGCCAGCGCGGCCACGAGCAGGTAGCGGGTCGTGTAGTTTTTGGAGGATAGAGCCTGGATGCTGCCCCTCAGCTCCGGTGTCGGCGTTACCACTACGTCCATATTCGTCATACCCCTTTGTCTGTTGGTTGAAAATTTGTCTGCCGGAGGGCTACAGGTCGGAAGCGCGGTAAAGCCTTGAAGCGTCTTGATACGCCAAGGCTACCGCCTCCGCCGCTTGCTCCGGGGAAAGTCCGTCCGTCATCACCTGCAGAGGCGCGAAATCGTACGCCCCCCGGCGCTTCTCCAGCAGCTCGCGGACTTTGGCGGCCGGATCGCCCGCCAGCAGCGGACGGCCCTGGTCATGCCGCACCCGCTCCACGATGACAGCCTCGGAAGCCTGCAGCGCCGCGACGAACGCGCCGCCCAGCATGAGCTGCCGGTTGCGCTCGCGCAGCACCGCTCCGCCGCCGGTCGCGATGACGAGCGGATCTCCGCATGCCAGCAGCCGCTCGAGCGCTCTTGTCTCCGCGTCGCGGAAGAAGGCTTCTCCACGCGTCGCGAACAGCTCGGCGATCGAGCTGCCCTGCTCCCGCACGACCTCGGCATCGGTGTCGGCGCATCGCCAGCCGAGCCGCTCGGCCAGCATGGCGGCTACCGTCGATTTGCCCGTGCCCATGAAGCCGATGAGGACGATTTTGTCCCTATCCTGTTCTGCCTGGCGCATCGTGTCTGTCTTCCCACCCTTGCGGTCGTTTTCCTTCCGAATATCATATCATCAATTGCTAGAGACGGGGTATAAAAATCTCTGTTTTTCATAAGGATTGAATAGAGAACGAGAACGGCATAAGGAGGCGGTTCCATGACCGGCCGCAGCTTGGATCCAGGGGCCGCCGAACGGCGGATGAGCCGGATCGTCGGGTCCGGCGAGACGCTCTCCCGGGAGGACGTCATCTGGGCGCTCGATTATATCCGAAAAAAAGTGGCTGACGGCGCCCCTGCCTTGCAGGGGCTGCCGCAGCCACGTTGGTTGACTTGCTTCGAGGGCTTCGCCGAGGCCTCCATGAGCCTGCTGCGCTCGCCGCGCAGCGGCCCGCTGGAGGCGGACCGGCTGCGCCGGAAGCTGCGCGAGGCGCTGGAAGCGCTGGAGCCGGATCGGCCTTAGCCTTCGCTGGAGTCCATCCACTCGAAGTGGAAGGCGCCTTCCTTGTCCGTGCGCTGGAACGTATGCGCGCCGAAGTAGTCGCGCTGCGCCTGCAGCAGGTTCGCCGGCAGGCGCTCCGTGCGGTAGCTGTCGAAGTACGCCAGCGCGCTGGAGAAGCCCGGCACCGGGATGCCGCTCGCCACGGCCGCCGTGATTACTTCGCGCCAGGCTCCCTGGTACGATTCGACGATGTTCTTGAAGTACTCGTCGAGCAGCAGGTTCCGGAGCTCCGGATCGCGGTCGTAGGCGTCCTTGATGTTCTGCAGGAAGCGGGCGCGGATGATGCAGCCGCCGCGGAAGATCATCGCGATGTCGCCGTAGCGCAGGTTCCAGCCGAACTCGTCGGATGCCGCGCGCATCTGGGCGAAGCCCTGCGCGTAGGAGCAGATCTTGCTCGCGAACAGCGCCTTGCGCACCGCTTCGACGAAGGCGGCCTTGTCGCCTGCATACGGAGCCGGCTTCGGTCCGCTCAGCACCTTGCTCGCGGCGACGCGCTCTTCCTTCATCGCGGACAGGAAGCGCGAGAAGACGGACTGCGTGATGATCGACAGCGGCACGCCGAGGTCGAGGGCGCTTTGGCTCGTCCATTTGCCCGTGCCCTTCTGGCCGGCGGAGTCGAGGATGACGTCGACCATCGGCAGGCCCGTCTCCGGATCCTTCTTGGAGAAGATGTCGGCCGTGATCTCGATCAGGTAGCTGTCGAGCTCGCCTTTGTTCCACTCGGTGAAGATCTCGTGCAGCTCGTCGGTCGACAGCCCCAGCACCGAGCTCAGCAGATGGTACGCCTCGGTGATGAGCTGCATGTCGCCGTATTCGATGCCGTTATGCACCATCTTGACGTAGTGGCCGGCGCCGCCAGGCCCGATGTACGTGCAGCAAGGGTCGCCGTTCACCTTGGCGGAGATGCCCGTCAGGATCGGCTCGACCAGCTTGTAGGCCGATTCCGGACCGCCCGGCATGATCGAAGGCCCTTTGAGCGCGCCTTCCTCGCCGCCCGATACGCCCGTGCCGACGAAGCGGAAGCCTTGAGCTTCAAGCGCCTTGCTGCGGCGCTCGGTATCCGGGAAGTAGGCGTTGCCGCCGTCGATGATGATGTCTCCCTGCTCCAGATGCGGCACGAGCTCGTCGATGACCGCGTCCGTTGGACCGCCCGCCTTGACCATGATGAGGATTTTGCGCGGCACTTCCAGGGAAGCGACGAATTCCTCGATCGTGTAGGCCGGATGGAGGTTCTTGCCCGGCGATTCGGCCAGGAGCTCGTCCGTCTTCTCGCGGGAACGGTTGTATACCGATACGGTGAAGCCTTTGCTCTCGATGTTAAGCGCGAGGTTCTTGCCCATGACGGCGAGACCGACAACGCCGATTTGCTGTTTCGACATGAATGACCATTCCTTTGCTGAGTTAGTCCCGATATGCATCTTGCCCTAGTGTACCCTTTTTGATCGGTTATGCAAATGATTGTACCACGAACGATTCGCCGTGCGGAACGCCCGCTACATGAATATTGGATGAACGGCGGACGGAACGCTTCAGCGGCTGTCCGCTCCCGCCCGCTGGATGTCCGCCAGCTCGCGGAACGTTCCGGCCAGCCGGCCGAACACCGGGCGGTAGATCCCGTACAGGCGGTCGTAGGTCAAGCCGGCGTCCGGATCGGGCTCCCGCCGATCGGTGATCGGCACCTCGGGCGCCGCCTCCCCGCCGCGGCCGAGCGCCTCGAGCGCGATCCGGCCCGCTCCGACGGAGGAGGCTTCCGCCGTGTCCATGAGCAGCACGGGCAGCCCCGTCATGTCCGCGAGCATCTGGCGCAGCGGCGCGGAGCGGAGCAGGCCGCCGCTGGCGCGGATCTCGCGCAGCGGGCCGGCCGTCTCCCGCAGCGCTTCCAGCACCGAGCGCAGGCCGTACAGAATGCCCTCCAGGGCGGCGCGGATCAGGTGGCGGCGGTCATGCTCCAGCGACAAGCCGACGAAGACGCCCCGGGCGTCCTCGTTCCAATGCGGAGCCCGCTCGCCCGCCAGATGCGGCAGGCAGAGCAGGCCGTCCGCCCCCGGCGGCGTCTGCATCGCCAGCTCGACCAGGTAGGAATATGGATCCATTCCTTTGCGCTCCGCTTCCTCCGCGATGCCGGGAAACAGCTTGTCCCGCACCCAGCGGAACACGACGCCGCCGCTGTTGACCGGACCGCCCGCGATCCACCGCCCTTCGCCGAGCTCGTAGCAGAACAGCCGCCCCTCGGCGTCCGCCGCCGGGCGGCTCACCGCCGCCCGCACCGCGCCGCTCGTGCCGACGGTCACCGAGGCGATGCCGTCCTGCACCGCTCCCGCGCCGAGATTGGCGAGCACGCCGTCCGCGCCGCCGAGCACGAGCGGCGTGCCCGCAGGCAGGCCGAGGCGCTCCGCCGCTTCTTCGCTCAAGCCTTGCCGATCGATCCAGGCTGCCGGCGCCAGCTCGGGCAGGCGATCGGCTCCGATGCCCGCCAGCTCCAGCGCTTCGGCATCCCAGCGGCGTCCCTGCAGGCCATACAGGCCGGTGCCGCCCGCAATCGACGGATCGACGCGGCAAGGACGCCCCGTCCAGCCACGCATCACATACTCGCGGATGCCGACGAAGCAGGCCGCCTCGCGATGCAGCTGCGGCCGCTGCTCGCGCATCCAGACGAGCTTGCACAGCGGCAGCATCGCATGGACGGGCACGCCGATCCGGCTGCGCAGCCCCTGCAGCGCCTCGTCCTCGCGCAGCCGCCGCGCCTGCTCCGCCGCCCGCTGGTCGGCCCAGGTGATGCAGGGCGTAAGCGCCCTGCCTTGTCCATCGAGCGCGATGAGCGAGTGCATCGCGCTGCTGAACGATAGCGCCAGCACCTGCAGCGGGCGGCCTGCCAGCGCCTGCAGCGCTTGCCGCAGCGCCTGCTCCGCCGCCTCGCGGATCTGATCCGGATCCTGCTCCGCCCAGCCGGGCTCGGCGGCAAGCAGCGGATAGCCGCAGTCGGCGGCGGCCTCGACCGACAGCCGGCCGCCCGACGCATTCATCAGCACCGCCTTCGCGCTCGTCGTCCCGAGATCGATCGCCGCCACCAGCTCCAGCCGGTCCGCGGGACCGCTAACCCTACCATCCATCGTTCGTTCTCCCCCCGAAGTCGCTTCCGAACCGCTTGGCTCAAGCGGCCTTCCTCTAATAGTAGACCCGGCAGCCGTCAAACGCAAAGCCGGAACGGACGCGAAAAAGCCCGTCCGGCGGCGGACGGGCCTCGAGCACGGCCTTCAAGCGGAAAAAGACGGAGCGCTGATCCAAGCGGATCCGCGTCTCCGTCTTCCGGCCGGCTTCAGCTCGCGGCGATGCCGCCGCCAAGCTCCGATTCCGGTCCGCTTGTCACCTTTTGTCACCTTGCCGAATAAGATGGGCTTAACCGCTCGCCTAGTGACTCGCGTGGTTAAAGCTCGTCAATTGACTTACAGCTCCCTGCCCGCGTAACCGCTCGCCTCACCGGTTCGCGAGGTTGCAGCTCTCTGTTCGCGTAACCGCTCGCCTCACCGGTTCGCGTGGTTACAGCTCTCTGTTCGCGTAACCGCTCACCTGACCGGTTCGCGAGGTTACAGCTCCCTGCCCGCGTAACCGCTCGCCTGACCGGTTCGCGTGGTTACAGCTCTAGCTGAAGCATTTCCCCACGCATCTGGACGAGGCGGTCGCGGCTGTCTTCCGCGGCCTGGCTGTCGCCTGCCTGCAGCGCGTCGTAGAGGACGCACAGCTCGTAATCCAGCTCGTAGCGGAGCACCGCTGCCCGCTCCTCCGCTCGGGTCGACTGGAAGGCTTTCGTAATTTCCTCCAGGGTGACGACAGGCTTCTTCTGATAAATAATCCGATGCTCCATCCCTGACACCTCCACGAGTCGAATGATTTCGCCGAACATAATATTTTCAATGACGATCTGACGGTCCTTCATCCGTTTTACGACCGCATGGCCGCGCGTATCGCCGATCAGCTTCTCGATCAGCTCCGACAGCTTTTCGTCCTTGATGATGTAGTCGCCCACGATCTTGTACCGGTTCTTCATTTTTTGGAACCTGAGCTTCACCAGCTTGCGGCCCGTGCGGATCGAGATCAAAAATTGGGCCTCGGTCTCGCTCCAGTAGAGGGAGTAGCCTTCATGGATCAAATCGCGGATGAGATTCTGGATTTGCCGGCGGTCAAATCTCAGCTCCAAGTTGCAATATTCCACTTCGTAGCTTTTATTCACGGCAATCCCTCCCCTGCTTTAGGTTGTTTTGACTAAATGTTCAGACAATTTGATCTTACCCGTAGTTTATACTCCATCTTATGTGATGGCAACTTGGTTTATTGACTAATTTTGAAGAAAAGGGCGCAAGCCTGTTCGGAATGACAGCGCTCCCAATGTCGACTTACGCCGCTCGCGTCCGCCGCGCCTGTCCGGCACGCGGTCTTTCCGCTAAAAGGGAGACTTGTCCAGCCTCGATGCAGGCTGTGATATACTATATGGACGACGATCCGTCCTGATGACCGGGAGCCGGTTCGTCCGCGAACTTTTCATTTACGAAAGGACAACAAGCCTATGATCCAACCTCCATCCCGCGGATCCAGCGCCTCGGCACTGGACGAGCGCCATAAGGACTTCCCCGGCTTCGGACCGGCCGATTTCGACGTTTTCGCCATCGACGGCCTGGAGCCGCGCATGTCGGCCCTCATCTCGGGCATCCGCCCCAAGCTGGAGGAGCTCGGCAGCCGCCTCTCCCCCGAGCTGTCCGTCCTGTCCGGCACGGAGTTCCACCCTCACGTCGCCAAGCACGCCCGGCGCACGGTCAATCCGCCGAGCGACACCTGGGTCGCCTTTGCCGCCAACAAGCGGGGCTACAAGGCGCATCCCCATTTTCAGATCGGCCTGTGGGGCACCCATGCCTTCATCCAGTTCGCCGTCATCTACGAGGCGGAAGGCAAGGCCGAGTTCGCGAGACGCGCCCTCGAGAGGCTGGACGAGATCTACGCCCTGCCTCCGGCCGGACAAGGCTACGTCTGGTCCGGCGACCATACCCGGCCGGAAGCCGCGCCGCATGACGGCATGAGCCGGGACGAGCTGCGGGCGTTGTTCGAGCGCTTGCGCACGGTCAAAGCCGCCGAGCTGCTCTGCGGCGTCCATCTGGACCGCAGCGACCCGCTGCTGCAGGACGGCGAGGCGTTCGTGCGCAAGGCCGAATCGGTGTTCCAGACGCTCATGCCGCTCTACCTGCTGGCGTCTCGCTAAATTCGGACGCGCGCCGGGCGGAAGCCCGCGCTCCGGAACGACAAAGGGGCTGTCCCCAAAGCAAATGGAGACACTCCAAAATCTCCAAAAGAAACAAAGACCTCGAATGAAGCATGAAGCCAGCTGCCTCGGCTCCATTTCCATTCGGGGTCTTTGTGCATCCACAGCTGCCCTCTTCAGTAGATTGTGGGCAAGGGAAGGCCACCCGACCTCCAAGCTTGCTTTTGGTAAGCCGCGAAGCAGAAAACACCGGAACCTCGGGAACCCCCCGGGGCTGACATTGATTTCTCGGTTTCCTTCCGCTTTCGTGCAGGTTGGTTTCCGGCGTGCCGGATCCAAGGCACATTTCTGCCTTGGTTGGCCCGCTTCCCGGCCGGCGTGCCGGATCCAAGGCACATTTCTGCCTTGGTTGGCCCGCTTCCCGGCCGGCGTGCCGGATCCAAGGCACATTTCTGCCTTGATTGGCCCGCTTCCCGGCCGGCGTGGGTGACGTACAATAAGTTGTGTACCAACATTTGGAGCCTAGCTAGGCACAAAAAAAGTAGGGTATTCTCGGGGTTACGACGCCACCAAGAAAGGACCCTACTTCATGACTAGTATAACCGAAAACCACCTGAACCATCTCTTTGAAAATTCTGTCATCCCCTTCGTAAAGGAGCGGATCGAGTTTCTCATCCGTACGGAGATTCAGCACCACATGGCCGAGGCTGCGGCAGCGGGTATCCGCAACAGCCGAAACGGCTACTACTACCGGGATCTGCACACCCGCTACGGCCTGATCGAGGATCTGGAGATGCCCCGAGACCGAAACGGCGACTTCCAAACGCAGCTGTTCGAGCCCTATCAGCGGCGCGACGGCTGGCTGGAGGAGGCCGTCATTCAGATGTACAAAGGCGGCATGCCGACCCGCGACATCGCTCGGTTCATTGAAGGCATGTTCGGTCAAGCGTACTCGCCGACCACGATCAGCAACATTACCTCGACGGTTCTGGAAGACGTGGAACGCTGGCAGACCAGGCCGCTCGGCAAGCGCTACTCCGTCATTTACCTCGACGGCATGTACGTCAAGCTCAAGCGCAGCACGGTCAGCGGCGAAGTCGTTTGTTTTGCGATGGGCATCGACGAAGACGGGTACCGATCCATCCTCGGCTTCTACGTCGGGGGAAAAGAGAGTGCCAACGTATGGCGCGACGTGCTGAAAGACTTGCAGCAGCGCGGCGTGGAGGAAGTTTTGCTTGGCGTATTCGATGGGCTGCCTGGGCTGGATACGGCCTTCCGGGAAGCCTTTCCCAAAGCCGACGTCCAGCACTGTGTCGTCCACAAAGTGCGCTCGACCTTTCCCAAGATCCGCATGCAGGACAAGACGGACTTCGTTGCCGATCTCAAAACCGTCTACAACGCCCTAGACCGGGACTTGGCTCTGGCTGCTTTTGACCGGCTTAAGGACAAATGGCAGAAGCGCTATCCCAAAGAAATTCAGTCCTGGGAAAACCAGCTCGACACGCTGCTTACGTTCTACTCGTATCCCGCCGAAATGAAGCTGGCCATCTACACGTCCAACCCGATTGAACGCATGAACAAGGAATTCCGCAAACGACTTAAGCCCATGAACAGCCTGACCAACATGGAGGCGGTCGAGAAAATCCTTTACCTGACGGCTAGCGAGTACAACGAGTATTATGGCAAGAAAGTCATTCGCGGCTTCGGCGACCCGTCGGTAAAACGTAGGTTGAAGCAGATGTTTGAGAAACGCTACCCCCACCACCAAGAGTGACGTCAACCCATTTTGACTGGGAATATCTTGCTGCTTACACATACTTCTTGACGCTACCCCGGCGTGCCGGATCCAAGGCATATTTCTGCCTTGGTTGGCCCGCTTCCCGGCCGGCGAGCCGGATCCAAGGCACATTTCTGCCTTGGTTGGCCCGCTTCCCGGCCGGCGTGCCGGATCCAAGGCACATTTCTGCCTTGGTTGGCCCGCTTCCCGAAGGCGGTTCGCGAGAACATCCCATTCATGCAGCTGTCTCGGCAAACATCTTGTCGTTCATGCGGCCCACCGCCGCCGCATTCACGACACGAACGAGGCGGATTTCGGGGAGTCCTCGACAAATCCATGGGCAGGGCAAGCGGATCCGTGGTCTGCTGGATGCCCAAAAAAAATCTTCCTTTCTGGCCCATGTTGGGTGATGCCTGCATCTTGCCAGAGGAAGATTTTTTTTGTGTACAACCCATTTAGAAGATGTTGTCCCTAGTAAGCCAAGGTGTCGGAATCCCCTCTTTTGGTGCGTCACGGGCCTGCAGCTGCGCTCTAAGCGAGAGAGATGCGTCCCCGGCGGATGATGAGCAGATGCAGGACGAACAGCACGACGAGCGAGGCGCCGCTGATGAGGAACGGCGCGTGCGGACCGAAGCTGTCCCACAGGCGGCCGGAGAGGATCGAGCCGAACACCATGCCGAGTCCCTCGATCGTCAGGAAGAAGCCCCAGACGGCGCCGCGCTCCTCCTTCGGAATCGCCTTGGCGATGAGCGCGTTCCACGCCGGGATGATGCAGGCGTAGCCGAGCCCGACGACGGCGACGACAACGAGCACGAGCGGCAGGTAGCGCATGTAGCCGAGCACCGGCAGCGACACCGCGGCAAGCAGGAAGCCCGCGTGCAGGAACCAGCGGGTGCCGTAGCGGTCGACGCCGCGCCCGATCGGAATGAGGCCGAGCACGGTGATCGCGCCTCCGGCGAGCAGGAAATAGCTGTACTGCTGCGGCGACAGATGCAGCACCGTCCGCGCGTACTGGGTCAGCACCGGCGTCAGCAGCCCGAGCGCGAAGTTTTGGATGAACATCGCGGGATAGAGCAGGCGGCTCGCATGCAGCGACTGTCCGACCTTGCGGAAGTACGCCCGGATCCGCTCCGGCAGCGGCTCGGAGCTTTTGCTCGGCGCTTCGTCCGCCAGGCGGCCTTCGATTTCCCGAGAGGCCCGCCGGCCCGGCAGCGTCATCGTCACGGCGACGATCGCCGCCATGATCGCGCCCATCAGCCAGAACGCCGGCTCGTAGCGGCTGATGATGAAGAAGTTGATGACGATCGGGCCCATGCCGACGCCGACGAGCCAGCTCATGTAGATGACGCTCATCATGCTGCCGCCGGCCTCGTCGCCGGCGACCGCCGTCGCCCCGGTGATGACGCACGGCCAGAGCGGCGAGGTGCCGATGCCGAGCAGCACGCAGGCGACGATGATCCAGCCCGTCTGGTCGGTCAGCGCGATGACGAGCACGGACAGTCCCGTGAACAGCACGCCGAGCAGCATGACCGTGCGGTAGCCGATGCGGTCGATGATCCAGCCGAGCGGGCTGCGGAAGAAATTGTCGCCGATGTACTGGCTCGCCAGCGCCCATCCGACCGCGTAGGCGGTCAGGCCGAGCTCGTCCCTCATATAGACGGGCAGCACGGAGACGAGCATCGCCCCCTTGACGAATTCGACGCCGAACATGATGATCAATAGCTTGATGACAAACGGAGAGCGGATAATCTTCTTGCTGTTTTTCGGCAGGCTCAGCTTCACGGATCGACAAGCTCCTTTCCCAGTTCGGGCGGGGGAATCCGCAGGCTTGCAATCCCCCCCGTACATGCTATACTCAACCTTGTTTGTTATCCTTGAATCCGAATCTGAAAGGCTGTGGATGAATACGGTGGACCATAACCGCACCCCTCTCTTCAGCGCGCTCCGCCGCCATGCGGAGAACAACCCGCTGCAATTCCATATTCCCGGGCACAAAAAAGGCGCTGGAACCGACTCTGAATTTCGCTCCTTCATCGGCGACAACGCCTTGTCGATCGATTTGATCAATATAGCTCCGCTGGACGACCTGCATCAGCCGACCGGCGTCATCGAGGAAAGCCAGAAATTGGCTGCCGATGCGTTCGGAGCCGATTATACCTTTTTTTCCGTCCAAGGCACAAGCGGCGCCATCATGACGATGATCCTCTCGGTATGCGCGCCGGGAGACAAGATCATCGTGCCGCGCAACGTCCATAAGTCCGTCATGTCGGCGATCATCTTCGCCGGAGCCCGTCCCGTCTTCATCTCTCCGGCGCGCGACGGCAACCTCGGCATCGACCACGGCATCACGACGCGCTCCGTGCGGCGCGCGCTCGAGCGCCATCCCGACGCCAAGGCCGTGCTCGTCATCAACCCGACCTACTTCGGCATCTGCGCCGACCTCAAGGAAATCGTCGATCTCGTCCACAGCTACGACATCCCGGTGCTGGTCGACGAGGCGCACGGCGTGCTGATCCATTTCAGCGACCGGCTGCCGATGAGCGCCATGCAGGCCGGAGCCGACATGGCGGCGACGAGCGTGCACAAGCTCGGCGGCTCGATGACGCAGAGCTCGGTGCTCAACCTGAGGGCGGGACGCGTCAATCCTCAGCGCGTGCAGACGATCATCAGCATGCTGACGACGACGTCGACCTCGTACATCCTGCTCGCCTCGCTCGATACGTCGCGCCGCAATCTGGCCGTGAACGGCCAGGCGATGGCGGAGAAGGCGATCGGCCTCGCCGAGTTTGCCCGCGAGGCGATCAACGCGATTCCCGGTCTGTACTGCTTCGGCAAGGAGATTCTCGGCGGCGAGGCGACGTTCGACTACGATCCGACCAAGCTGACGATCCATGTCCGCCATCTCGGCATCACCGGCTACGAGGCGGAGAACTGGCTGCGCGACAACTTCAATCTCGAGGTCGAGCTGTCGGATATGTACAACATCCTCTGCCTGATCACGCCGGGCGACTCCGAGGACACGGTCGGCCAGCTGCTCGGCGCGCTGCGCGCGATGGTGGAGCGCTATCCGCAGGTGGACGAGGTGCAGGAGCTCGTCGTCAAGATCCCCGAGATCCCGCAGCTGTCGCTGACGCCGCGCGAGGCTTTCTACGGCGAGACCGAGGTGCTGCCGTTCAAGGAATCGGCCGGCCGCATCATCGCGGAATTCATCTACGTCTACCCTCCGGGCATCCCGATCCTGCTGCCGGGCGAGGTCATCTCGCAGTCCAACATCGACTACATCGTCGATCATGTCGAGGTCGGCCTGCCGGTCAAAGGCCCCGAGGATCGCAGCATTCAGTTCGTCAAGGTCATCGTCGAGGAATCCGCCATTTTCTAAAGCTGTTCGAGCCGCCCCGGCCAAGGGGCGGCTTTTTTTGCGAACGCCGGGCGAAACGTCAAAAAGCCCGGCCGCAACGGCCGGGCTTGACAGGCTTGGAAAGCTGGGCTCAGCCCTGCTTTTCGTTCTCTTGACGCGCGAATTCCTCGTAGATCGCCGTGACGCGCTCCCACTCGGCATCATCCTCGATGCCGACGAGGAAAGCTTCGTCGTCCTCTTCCTCGACGCGCAGGATCAGCCCGTCCTCTTCGGGATTGTTGCGGTCCAGAAGAACGGCATACGCCTGGTTGTCGGATTCGAACTGGTACACCATCACCATCTCGCGCTCGACGCCCTCTTCGTCGGAAACGACGAATACCGGCTCTTCGTGGTCATGGTCATGGCCGCAGCCGCAGTTGTCGTCATGCTTGTGCTCGCTCATATCTATCCCTGCTTTCATCAGTGCTCTCGAATTAACTCTGGTATCGTACCATGAGCCGCCTCACGGGTCAAATCGGGATTACTTGGCAAGCAGATTCTTCTCGGACACGACGCTCCAATCGTCTGCGGCCGCCAGCCGGATCGAAAAACGGACCGAATACTTGCCCGCGCTGTCGAAGCTGTATTTGAAATCATCCGTCAGAAACCAGAAGTTGTCCTTGCTCGCCTTCATCGTATCCTGCTGGATCAAAGACTCCTTGCCGGACGGGTCGGTGATGGTGATCCGAAACGAATGGATGTCCGTCGTCAGCGTGTCGATCTGCGCGAAAACGCTGAACGTGACCTTCTTGCCGACTTCGACGCCGCCGAAGGTGGACTTGTCCGGCTTGAACAGAAACATATGTACGTTGGGCTTGATGATCGATGCCTTCTTGCCGTTTTCGTCCCAAAGGACGAGCGCCTGCATCTGGCTCGCCAGCTGTCTAAGCGGGAGGTAGCTCTTGCCTTCGCTCATGATGCCGCCCTCGGACAGCTCGCTGCCGTTGAGCGCCACCCGGATCGCTTGCGAGGCCGAGTTCGCGAAAATCATCGTCCCGCCCCAAAGCGCCATGGCCAGCGTCAGCACCAGAACCTTCTTCCCTTTCATGAATATCCCCTCTTCCGGAACCAGTTGAACAGTTATACTCATCGCTTGAGCCAAAGTTGCGGGAGGCGGCGCAACCATTTGCTCGGCTTGATCCAAAGTTGCGGGAGGCGGCGCAACCATTTGCTCGGCTTGAGCCAAAGTTGCGGGAGGCGGCGCAACCATTTGCTCGGCTTGATCCAAAGTTGCGGGAGGCGGCGCAACCATTTGCTCGGCTTGAGCCAAAGTTGCGGGAGGCGGCGCAACCATCTGCTCGGCTCCGGGAATTCCGCATCCTCTTCGGCGCGGGGAGCGTCTTGTCGGAAGATGCGGTATTTTGCGCTTGCCCGGGAAATACCGTGCCGCCGGCGCTCAGCCGTAGGTGCGGGTAAGGACGCACGGCACGCCTTTGCCGAGCGCTCCCGGCTGGCGCATCCGGGCCAGATACTGCTGTCCGCGGGAGCAGGGAGTCTTGCATACCGCGCATGTGTCGGACAGGACCAGCTTCATCTGGACCTGCCGACGGTCGGATGCGGGCGCCTTTTTCTTCGCGGTCTTCGTCTTGGAGCCGCCTTTGCTCATGCTGCCATTCTCCTTCCGGGCGTCCCGCTGCAGGACGCTTCCCCGCTATCCTATGCAGCGGTCCGGCGGATGGCCCGCCCGCGGACGGGCAGAGACAGCAAAAAAGCGCGCCTCCGCCAGCCAGCGGAAAACGCGCGGTTCGAGCCGTCCGAAGGCTCGTCAGAAGAGCGGCAGCTGATCCAGGTTGTTGGTCGGGTCTCCGTCCGCGTCTCCGCGCAGGTAGTGGCCGCCATCCTTGCCCTTGAACACGTTCACGCCGGCGAGCAGGCCCTGGTTCGCCTCGGCGATCGCCTGGTCGTACGCGAGCACGCGGCCGCTGTCGGTTTTGAACGAGGTCAGATCGCCGTCGCCGTTTTTCTGCACGGCAACGATGCTTTCGCGCTTCTGCGCTTCTCCGTTTCCGATCTCCATGGGGGATTCCCCTCCTTTTCATGTAGGGAAGCGGAACGATCCGCTTGCAGGTTCAGCTTTCCCTCGCCGCCCCTTTTTTATCCGCGAGTAGCCCGTGCCGCCCAGATGCGGTATGATGAAGGCATGACTGCACGCCCGCAAAGCGGCGGGCGGACTCGGGAAGAGGTGACGTTGACATGGGCATGGGAGGCGTGCTGTTCCTTTCCGGCTTGATGGTAGCGCTGATGATCTGGCTGCTGCTGGCCGTAACCAAAAAAGCCTACTCCAAAAAATGGGACGAGGAATGATTTCCTCGTCCCATTTTTCCGTCTCAATAAGCCTGCTTCCACGTCCGGTCCCGGTCATGGCGCCGCTGCGGAGCGAGTCCGCCGTCCGACGACGGCCGCTCTCCGTAGAGGGCCGATCGGACCGACTCCGGATAAAGGGCGGAGCGGACCGATTCCGTTCTGCCCTGCGTCGGCTCCGCCGCGCCGCGCAGCGTCCAAGCTCCTTGGCAGCCGGCGGCCAATCCGAGCAGCGCCGCCAGCAAGGCCGCTTGTCCCAACTTATTTTTCACGAGGCTTCGGCTTCCTTTCTACGAGCTGATCTTGCGATCAGTATCGCCCTATCGCCCCATTCCTTATTCCGGCTTGCCGTTTCTTTCGGAACGGTCCAGCTCCTCCCCGTACCCGACCCACACATACGTCCGGTCATATTTGTACGAATCCCATCGGATCAGTCGGCTGAGCGGATAGACCGCCGTACCGACCAAAGCCGCCAAGCCGAGCAGCCAAATTGCCAGCTCCGCCGTCCATGCCGCCGCGTTTCCCATCGCTTCAGCTCTCCTCCCCGTTTTTGCGAACCGCTTCCCTCGTCTGCTTGAACAGCTGATGGCCGTAAACGGATACGGCTCCGCACAGCAGCCCTTGCAGCGCCACCTCCAACGTGAAGCCCTGGAGCGCCATCGCAAGCACGATCGCCGCTCCCGACACGATGTAGACGATGGTCCAGTTCGGAATTTGAGGCGTCCCCTTCAAGATCATGCCGATGACCCAGCACGCGGCGACGACAATGGTCAGCTCGGGATCGATCAGCTCGGATAGCGCTTCGACCGTCATCCTCGTCCTCCTCTCTTCCTTCGGCAAGCTACTATATGAAGGAAGATGGACGAATATGACGAGCGGTCGAGGGAAAACGCAAAAAAGCCGCAGCGCGAGGCTGCGGCGGTCGATCGTCGATTAGTGGCGTTCCGGATTGCGCGAGCGCATGCCGGCCAGACCGAACAGGCCGAGCAGGCCAAGCCAGCCCCAGCCGGCATGGCTGCGCGTGTTGGTCGTTGAGGCAGCCGCCGTATAGTGGCCTGTCGTGCCGACATTGTGCGCGCGATACGTTCCTGCCGCCATGCCGTCGTAGGTTCCGGCGCGATAGCCGGTCGGGCTCGTCACCGTGCCGTTCGTGTTCATGCGGCCGCGGTGCATGTCCAGACGGTTCACGCCGCGTTCCAGATGATGCATGCCGCGGTTCGCTCCGCGCTCCAGGCCGGTCATGCCGCGCTCTACATCCGTCGTTACGGCAGACGGGTTCAGGTTCTGGCCGATGTTGCGGGTCATGTCCTTCATGTTGGCATGAGCGGGCAGGCTAAGCATCGAAGCCAGCACCGCTACGGAAGCAAGAGATGTCATCGTTTTTTTCACAGGTCAGACCTCCAGGTTCGCTAAGGGATGGGATGAAACGGCCAAGTGGAACAGCCGCAAAAGGAAGCCCTCCTAGCATCCCCCCGGAGGCAAGCCGCAACCCCGTCAACCGTTGGCTCGTCTGGTCCTCCTTGGACGGAAAGAGCAAACTCTCCAGCGATGAAGGGTCCTACGCTTCAATCGCACTCGACTGTGGCCCGCAGAAGCCGCCGGGACGAGTTCCGTCACAGGCGCCCGCCGCCGCTTGTTCATAAGGAAGAACGACAGCGCCAGCGCGACCGCCGCGAACCCGATGATCATTGAAATGCCGAAGGCAAGCGCATGAAAAAGACCCGGACCATCCGCGGATCCGGGCCTGCTTAAGAAATGGAGCGCAGGCCCCTCTCCTTATGTACTGGCTTCAGCATGCAAGGAAAACGAGGGCCGGTTGGAAAGGTTTCATTCCTTTATTTTTCACCATGCTTAGTAGAAAACCCATATTCCCGAAAATGAAAAAAACCCTTGCTCCGCAAGGGTTTTTGGTATGATCTGTAGTGGGCTCGAACCACTGACCCCCACCCTGTCAAGATGGTGCTCTCCCAGCTGAGCTAACAGATCATGTTTAGAAGGGATATTTCTTTCTTTCATCTCGTCCGCGTTTGTCCCGCGAACAATTAATACTATACCAGCTTGACCAAACATCGTCAACACTTTTTTCAAAAAAAGTTTTCGGTTGTTTTGCAAGCGATTCCGTCGGCTATACTGCAAACCAAATGGCCAACGAAAAGGAGTGATCCGCCGCCATGCCGACAAAACCGAATCCTCATCCGCTGCGCCTAGCCGCCGTGCTTGCCTGGGCCGGCGTCCTGCTCATGCTCACCGGCACGGAAAGCCTCCGTCAGCTCCTCCTTCATCGGGAGCTGGTTTTCTCCTTCGATCTTTCTCCCGACTTCCGGCCGTTTTTCCACTGGGCGGACATCCGCTCCATCCATAGCGAATGGCTGCTCGTCAAGCTCGGCCACTTTCTCGGCTTCGCCGTGCTCGACCTGCTGCTCATGCTGTGGTTAGGACGCAAGCTCCCGGCGCTGGCTCTGTCGCTGCTGTTCGCGTTGGCGACGGAAGCGCTGCAGCTTTTTCAGCATCGGGACGGCAGGCTATACGACGTGATCATCGATCTGTCGGGAGCTCTGACCGCAGCCTTTTTGCTCGCCTGCTTCGCCGCCTATTCCAAAAAAGAACGGTGACCTCTGTTTCAAACGAGTTCAATCGCTTTAATAATAGTCATAGAGAGTGGCAATATATAGTAAATAATGCATAAGTTGTCGACACCATCCATCAATATTTCTAAGGATGTGACTGACCATGTCAAAAAAGACCGAGATCATGAAGGATATCGAACGGTTGCGCGAAGCCCTCAATAAGGCTCCCGTAAGCTCTTCTGGATACAGTCTGGAGCTAAGCAGGCGTTTGGATGAATTAATCGTTTCCTTTTATAAAGCTGGATGATTCCGAATAATCGTTCTTTCGCCCTATGGCCCCTTCCATTCTACACGCCTTTTATGATACAATTCGTATCATAGTAGATTGGTTTAGGGGTTGCTGTCATGCTAGTGCTGAGGCTGCTGAGCGAGCCGGCCCATTTCCAGCAGGCCGTCGACGAAGGATGGACCGTGTCCGTTTATAAGGATTCCCGCCTGATCCTAAGCGGCCATCCGATCGAGATGTTCAATCGCGATACGGTGAAGATTGCCGGAACTTATTTTTTCATGGAACAATGCAAGTTCGAGGGTTGCCGCACCGTCCTCCCGCATCGCCCTGCCGTCGAATCGCTCGCACCGCGCGTCCGCAGGCGCAAGCAGCCTCTTCCTTCGCTGCATCAAGCATCCGACTCCTAAAGAAAACGAAATCGACCGCGATGGTCCGCCGACAGGGGACAATCGCGGTCTTTTGACGATGGGCCATGGAAGCCTCTCGGCGGCGGCAGGAGCGCCTGCCTCATCCTTGCCCGAGCCTAGGCGCGCCGCGCGTTCCACCAGATCGGGATGCGCAGCAGCAGATTGAGCAGCAGGACGACGATCAGCAGCACGGCAGCCGCATGCGAAGCGATGGCAGCGGCGTCCGGCACGATCGCCTCGGATTGCACGTACCAGAGATGCACGGCCAGCGTCGCTCCCGGCGACATCGGATCGAAGTCCCACATGAGCCCGGAGGTGGAGACGCCCGATACGAGCACGATGACGGCGCTCTCTCCGAACGCGCGTCCCGCCGTCAGGCTGATGCCGGTCATGATGCTGGACAAGGCGGCCGGCAAGCACACCTTGAAGATCGTCTGCGTATGCGTCGCGCCGAGCGCCAGCGAGCCTTGCTTGTACTCCGGCGGAACTGAGCGCATCGCCTCCTCCGTCACCCGCGTCAGCAGCGGCAGATTGAGCAGCGCGAGCGTGACGGCCCCGCCGATGATCGTCAGCCCGATGCCCATGCCCTCCACGAACAGCGCGATGCCGAACAGGCCGAAAATAAGCGACGGCACGGACGCCAGTCCCTCGACGCAGATGCGGATGAGGCCGATCGCTCGGTTGTCGGGAGCAAACTCCGCCAGATAGATGCCGGAAGCAAGGCCGAGCGGAATCGAGATGAGCAGCGAGAGCACGAGAATATACAGCGAGTTGAACAGCGCCGGTCCGATGCCGCCTCCTTCCTCGATCTCGCTTGGCAAGCCGAGCACGAAGCTCCACGACAATCCCGGAAGCCCCTCCGCCAAAATCGTGCCGAGCAGCGCGAGCGTGAACAGCACGCAGCCGAGGCCGACGGACCAGACGACGGCGGTGAACGCCTTGTCGGCGCGACGGCTGCGGCGGAGCGCGGTGCGCCGCGCTTGATTCGCAGCTTGACTCATGCCGCATTCTCCCCTTTCTTCTGCAGCATCCGGACGACGCCGATCATCAGCAGCGAGATCGCGAGCAGCAGGAAGCCCATCATGTACAGCGCGTTGTTCCAGGTCGAGTCGAAAGGCACGTTCGGCAGCTGCATGACGATATTGCTCGTCAGCACCGACGTCGGCTTGAGCAGGCTGTCCGCCAGCTGCGGCGTATTGCCGATGACCATGACGACGGCCATCGTCTCGCCGATCGCGCGCGCCATGCCGAGGATGACCGCCTGCACGATGCCGCGGCCGGCGGCCGGCAGGATGACGCCCGTGACGGTCTGAAAGCGCGTCGCACCGAGCGCGAACGAGCCCTGGACATACTTGCGCGGCACGGCGCGCAGCGCGTCGTCGCTGATGCGCGTAATCGTCGGCAGCACCATGACCGCCAGCACGAGCGATGCCGCCAGCACGCCGTCGCCCAGATTCGAGCCGGTGACCGCGCGCAGCGCCGGAATGAGCAGCGTCAGGCCCATATAGCCGTACACGACGGACGGGATGCCGACGAGCAGGTCAAGGATCGGACGCACGACTCGGCTGAGCCGCTGCGGAGCGAGCTCGGCCAGGAACAGCGCCGCCAGCAGCGAGATCGGCACGGCGATGAGTAGCGTCAGGCCCGTCACCGCGAACGTGCCGAGAATGAAGACGAGCGCGCCGTACTTCTCTTTTTCCGGCTCCCAGGCCGTAGACAGGAAAAACTCGCTGACCGGGACGTCGCGGAACGTCAGCACGCCGGTGCGGAACATGAAGAACAGCATCGCCAGCAGCACGCCGCAGACGAGCACGGCCGATGACGCGCACAGCAGCCGGAACGAGCGATGCTCCAGCCTCAGGCGCAGCCTGCGGACGCTGGAGCTGCGCGAAGGGCGCTGCGGGGCGGATAGGGTTGGAATGGTTTTGCTCATGGGCGGACGATCCTCTCCGAGAGATGAAAAGCATCCCCGGAAGCCGGCCTCCCGGGACGTGTTTGCAAACCGGCTTAGGAGCCTTGCAAACACGCCCTGGGCGCGGTTTCCGGGGAGCGGGTCGAGCGGGAATGGCACCGGAATGGAAGAAGCGCTGTCTTACGCTTCTTTCATTGCCGACACCGAATGGAGGAAGGGAGTAATTACGCTTCCTTCATTGCCGTAATCGGGATGAACTTCAGCTTCTTCAGCGAGCCGTTTTGGAACTTGGCGCTCTGGATGTACTCGATGAACGCTTTCGTCGCGCCGGTCGGCTGGCCCTTCGTCATGTAGTAGCCGTAGCTCCACACCTTGTACTTGCCGTTGATGACGTTGTCCGTCGTCGGAGCGACGTTGTCGATTTTGACGGCGTTCATCTTGTCCGTCACGTAGACGAGGTCGATGTAGCCGATCGCGTTCGGCGTCGTCTCGACGGCCGTTTTCATGTCGCCGCTCGATTTGACTTCTTTATAGTTGTCGCCTTTGGAGATGAAGTCGGTGCCCTTGAGCGCCTTCAGCTGGAAGTTGACGCGCGTGCCGGAGCCGAAGGCGCGGTTGACGACGACGATGTCGGCATCCTTGCCGCCTACTTCCTTCCAGTTTGTCACCTTGCCGGAGAAGATGTCCTGCAGCTCTTTCGTCGACAGCTCGGTCACGCCTGTGCTTTTGTTGACGATCGCCGCGAACGGGATGACCGCCACTTTATTGGCGACCTGGCCGTCGAACTTCTTGAAGCCCGGAACGTCCGTGGAGGCGTCCCAGTCGCAAGCGCCGATGTCGGCGATGCCTTTGCGGACCGATTGAGGACCGGTCACGGAGCCCGCGGCGGAGGCGGAGATGCGCACCTTCGGATGCAGTTTCTTGAATTCGCTCGCCGCTTGCAGCGACAGCGGCAGCAGCGCGGAGGAGCCGTTGATGACGATTTTGCCGCTCAGTTTGGAGGCGGCCGCCGTGGCGGAGCCGGAGTAGGAGCCGAGCAGCAGCGTCGCCGCCAGCGTGATCGTAGTCATTTTGCCGAACCATTTCATGTGGAAGTTTCCCCTTTCGATTGGACCCGTAAAAATTGGCCGTCAGGCCGTGCTTGCCGCTTACTTGCTGAGAGTTGTCCAGCGTCCGTCCGCGCCGAGCGACTGCAGCCGTCCGTCCGCGATCAGCGCGGCGCGCTTGCCGTCCTTGGACAGCGTCAGGCCGTAGGCGCCTTCCGGAGCGGCAGCCAGCTTCGTCACCGCTTCGGTGGACTCGTCCAGCACGTAGACCGACGTTTCGGTCAGGATGCCGATGAAGCTGCCCGCCTGGACGGCTTCCAGCACGTCCTCTTTGTCGAAGGCGGTTTTCGCTTGCTCGCCTTTTTGCGAGACGAGCGTGGAGATCGTCTTCTCGTCGCCGGCCTTCACATAATAAACAGTGCCGGATGCGGAGCGCTGGATGAACAGCTTGTCCTCGTCGCCCTTGGTCAGAGCGGCCGGCTTGGCGTCAGCGGCGCCAAGCGCCAGATCGAACAGCTGCGGGCTCGTGCCGGCCAAGTCGATCGCGACATCGTCGAGGCTGACGTCCTTGTTCGCATCGGCGGTCACCTTGCCGGTCTTCACGACCGAATACGTCAGGCCCGCTCCGTTCACGGACAGGTCGCCCTTGTACTCGACCTTGTCGTCCAGCACCTTGGACACTTTGCCGTCTTCGAGGGAAATCGCCGCGATGACAGAGGTTTTGTCGCCTTGCAGGAAGAACAGGCTCTTGCCGTCCGGCGCCCATTGCAGATTGCTCTTGATGCTCGTGTCCGTGCCGAGCTTGCGCATCGTCCGCGCCGCCAGATCGACGATCCGCACGACGCCGTCAGCATCCGCGAACGCCGCCGAGGCGCCGTCCGGCGAGACGACCAGCTCGGAAGCGCCGTTCGAGGTGAGCAGCTGTGTCCGCGCTCCGGTCGCCGGGTCGACGATGTAGTCGAGGCGGCCGTCCTCCGTCGTGACGGATGCGATCAGTCCGCTGCCTGCCCATTGGACCGAGTCGACCGCATCGAGCAGGTCGAGCGTCTCGATCGACCAGCCGTCCGCTCCGCCCTTCCACGTCGCTCCGAGAGCGGCCGCATAGGCGCCAGGCTCGATGTAGTTGACCTGCTTCCAGCTCGTGACGGCGCTGGACAGAGCGACCGGACCTTCGTCCGTCTGGATCTGCTTGGAGCCGGCTTGCAGCAGCAGCGTGCGGTCTCCGAGCGTGACGCGCACGCCGGCTCCGCCGGGAAGAACCTCCAGCTCGGCGCCGAGAGCATGGGCGAGATCAGCGGCGGACAGCAGCTGGCTGCCCCCCTGGACGATCGAGCGTACGATCACTTCGTTTCCATTGACGCTGATCGTGGCTTGCTTCGCTTCGGCCGCGGACACCGCTGTTGCCGCACCGGCTCCGATCGCGGCGACCAGCGCCGCTGCAATTGCTTTAGATCCTCTGTTCATGGTTGGCTCTTCACCCTTCTTTGCGACTATTGTCCCGTACAAGCTGATCCTAAGGCATAATTGTTTAGGCTATATTTGGAATTTTTAACGATTATGTAAAGGAAAGACCCAGGCGAAAGGGGGCTTCGGTCGCATATGCTACCGGGAAGGGAGAAGGTCCGCATGCCTAAATACCGCATCATCGTCGATCTGTCCGATCGCGCGCTCTATCTGCTGGACGGAGATATTGTCGTGAGGCAGTTTCCGATTGCTGTCGGCAAGATGCTGACCCGGACTCCGACCGGAGAGTACACGATCATCAACAAGCAGCTGAATCCGGGCGGGCCGTTCGGAGCGCTATGGATGGGGCTGTCGAAGCCTCACTACGGCATTCATGGCACGAACGATCCCGCCTCCATCGGGCGCGCAGTCTCTCATGGCTGCATCCGCATGCACAACGAGGACGTGCTCGAGCTTTCGGCGCTCGTGCCGCTCGGGACCAGAGTCACGATCCGTCCCTGAGCCGCAACCATTCGCTCCTGGACTGCGTCTGTAACGGCAGAATGGTCTTTGCTTGCCGGGCCGAGTTTTGGGCCAACCTACAGATAGCGGAATCGAGAAGGGAGCGAGGGAAGATGACGAGGAATAGAAAGAAAAGCCGGCTGCTGGCCGGCGGTCTGGCAGCGGCGCTGCTGCTGGCGGCCGCGCCGCTCCATGCCGGCGCTTTTGCCGATGTGGAAGCGGATCCGAACGCGGCCGCCATCCGCAGCTTGGAACAGGCCGGGCTGCTGAGCGGCGGAGACGGCAAGTTCCGGCCGGCGGAGGCGCTGACGAATGCGGAAGGAATAGCTCTGCTCGTGAAGGCGTTCGGACTCAATCTGGACCGGATCCGGTTCATTCAGGCTCCGCAGGCGAGCCAGTACTATCCGGGCATGAGCGACAGCGCATGGTATTCGGAGTCGTTTCTGATCGGCGCGGCGCTCGGCGTCGGGCTGCCGAAGGACGTGAAGCCGGGCGCGCCGATGTCCCGCGAGACGTTCGCGGCGCTGCTGCTGCAGGCGATGAAGGCGGCTGACGGCGGGTGGAGCGGAGCAAAAGGCGAGGCGCCCGAGGACGATTCCGCGGTCGGAAGCGCCTATCGGGACAGCGTGCTCGAGCTGATCGGCGCGGGTCTGCCGCTGCTCGATCCGTCGGGAAATTTCCAGCCCAAAAAGGCCGTCTCGCGCAGCGACGCGGCAGCCTGGGTCGAAGGAGGAAGGAAGCTCGTGAAAGGCATAAAACCGGAAAGCGAATCTCCCTCTCCCGTCTCGCCGCTTGCAGGCGTCGAGCTGACGACGGCGAAGCTGGCGGACGGCGTCGTCAAAGTGACCGTATCCGCTCAAGCACCGAATCCCGGCTACGGCATCCGGATCGCCTCGATCCGCTTCGACGGCGGACAGGCGATCGTGAGCGTCGCCGTCGTACGGCCGAAGCCGGGCCAGATGTACCCGCAGGTCATCACCGAGGTGAGCGCCGACACGTATGTCGACGAAGCTTATACGGCCGTGCTCGACGAAGCGGCGGCCAGCAGCGGCGAGCCGCTCAAGGGAGGAATCCTGCCCGGGAAAAATGCACGCTGACGTCCGGGCTTGCCAGCAGCGACTCATAGAACCGGTCCGCGGCGGCCGGCGCATAGTCGGCCTCGAGGCCGAGGGAACGGTACTGCTCCCTCATGCCGAGCTGGCCGGAGCGCCGGCCGCCGCTGCCGTCTCCGCGGTGGAAGTCGTCGACGACGATGCGCGGCGCCTCGCGGACGAGACGGCTTGCGAATCGCTCCGTATGGGGCAGCAGCGGCGAGACGGCCGCCTGCACGGGAATGCCCGCCTCGCGCAGCTCCTTCAGCGCGCGCCAGCGGGCGGCGAGCGGCGGCGCCTGCGGCGTGAACCGGCGGCGCATCGCCTCGTCGTCCGTCTCGATCGTCACGCTCGCGCGCAGCCTGCCGCCGAAGCGGGCCAGCAGCTCCTTGTCCCGCAGGATCAAGGCGCTGCGCGTCTGCAGCAGGATGAACTCCGGCGGGCGCTCCAGCATGAGCTCGAGCAGCGAAGCGGTCGTGCGCGCCTGCGCCTCCGCGGGCTGGTACGGATCGGTCGCCGAGCCGAAAAAGAGCCGGATCGGTCCTTTGTCTGATTCGCGGCTCCATTCGCGCCGGAACGAGGCCGCATCGAGCTTCTTGACGTCGACCCAGCTGCCCCACGGCTCGGCCCGGAACAGTCCGACCGGCATCCGGCGGACATAGCAGTAGCTGCAGCCGAAGCTGCAGCCCGTGTACGGATTGAGCGTATGCGTATAGCCTTCGAGATAGCCTGCCGCAGGATTGAGCCAGCGGGCCGGCCGTTTCGCCGGGCCGCTCATCGGGCGCCGCGCTCGTGCCCGGCGGCGGCTTCGTCGCGAGCGGCCGGCTCGGCCGTCCGGCACCAATCGATCGGCTCCATGCCGTGCTTTTCCAAAAAAGCGTTCGCCTTGGAGAAGGGCCGGCTGCCCAGGAAGCCGCGATGGGCCGAGAACGGACTCGGATGCGGCGTAGACAGCAGCAGATGCCGGCTCCCGTCCAGAAAAGCGGCCTTGTTCTGCGCATGCTTGCCCCAGAGCAGGAACACCGCCGGACGCTCCCTTTCGCCGATCAGCCGCACGATGCGGTCCGTGAACCGCTCCCAGCCGAGCCCCTGATGCGAAGCGGCTTGTCCCCGCCGCACGGTGAGCACGTTGTTGAGCAGCAGCACGCCCTGGCGCGCCCAGCCGCGCAGGTCGCCGCTCTCGGGCAGCGGACAGCCGATGTCGTCCTGAAGCTCCTTGTAGATGTTTTGCAGCGACGGCGGGATGCGCACGCCCGGCTGTACGGAGAAGCTGAGGCCATGCGCCTGGCCGGGGCCGTGATACGGGTCCTGGCCGAGGATGACGACCTTCGTGTCTGCGAGCGAGGTCAGATGCAGCGCGTTGAAAATATCATGCATGTCGGGATAGACCGGACCGCTGCGGTATTCCTCCGCCAGCCGGCCTCGCAGCTCGCGGTAATACGGCTGCTGCATCTCCTCCCGGATAAACGGCTCCCAGTCGTTGCGGAACGTCACGGTCATTTGACATCGCCCTCCGTAGAAAGTAAAATTGATTAGCCCATATCGAAGAAAGTCGCAGGTGATGGCCATGAGTTACCGTCCGCTCGTAACGAACGTCAAGCTCGCGGAGCGCAACGACTCCACCCAGCTGTACCAGGTCGTCGTAAAGCTCAAGGACGGCGGAGAATGCCGCCTGTTCTACGGCCCGGAAGGCACCAAGATCAATCGTCTCCAGACGACGCCTTGTCCGGTATGCCGCCGAGACTACTACTGCAACTGCATGGACAAGTTCATCGAGGAAATCAGCAGCCAGGTCGACCTGGAAGAGCTGAAGGCTGCCGAGCCGGCAGCGAAGTAAGAGGCCTCCAGGGGCTTCTTTTTTTCTGTCTCCAGTGTACTGGATTCAGCCAAGCCGGGCAATCCGGCGTTATTTTTCACGCTGATCCGTTTAATGGAATGAAAAAACCTGCCGATATAGTTCGTATCCACGGGAGGGAGCGTGATTGCCATGCGCTTGGCTACAGCCGTCGGCTGGATGATGGCTCCGTTCGTCATGCTGCCGGCCAGATGGAGCAAGCTGTCTGCGACGAGCCGCCTGGTCGGCGCCGTCTGGTCCTCCGCTCTGCTGCTGTCGCTGCTCGCTCTGGCGATGCCCCACGGCGCGCCGAGCAATCCGGCCCAGCAGGTGCAGGCCAAGGTCGTTCCCGCCGCCGCAAGTCCGGCCGCTCCTGCCACGCCGGATTCGGACGAGCTTCCTTGATCGGCCGCGCGAAAGCATGATCCACGCAAAAAAGCAGCCCGAGGGCTGCTTTTTTGCGTATGATGCCGAAGACCGGACTCGAACCGGTACGGGGTTGCCCCCGACAGATTTTAAGTCTGTTGTGTCTGCCATTCCACCACTCCGGCAAGACGAGATGCGCCGCATGAGCGACATGACGAAAGACAGCTTACCATACTTCGCCAGCGCGCGTCAACGGATTGTCCGGACCGCCGGGAAATAAAAAACCGCCTCGCATCGCGAGGCGGTCCGTTCGTTCTGATTGGTGGGCCCTGCAGGACTCGAACCTGCGACCAATCGGTTATGAGCCGACCGCTCTAACCAACTGAGCTAAGGGCCCTTTTGAGGGATAGGTTGACTCGCATAAGGGCGAATAAGTTGCGGGGGCAGGATTTGAACCTGCGGCCTTCGGGTTATGAGCCCGACGAGCTACCGGGCTGCTCCACCCCGCGTCAAGGAATCACGGTTCCGCTTGGGAACACAAACATAAATATACTACAGCCGCTCTGGCAAAGTCAACCTGCCGGCCGGCGGGCTTTGATTCGATGCAAACTCTCGCAAATCGCAATTGACGACTCTAGCAGGAATTGGTAAGATCACCCTATAAATCATGCGTCAAAAGGCCCATATATACCGATTTTTATCGGTTTATAGGACCTATGACCTTGTTTATATCCATCACCTGATAGGAGGGGTAGAATGAAGAAAAAAGCAACGCTGCTCGTTGCCGCTGCAATCGCGGTCCAAACGCTGCTCGCTGGAAGCGCCTTTGCCGCCTACAAGCCTGAACAGGACATTACCGTCGGCATCAACCTGCTGCCAAGCGTCATCAAGCCTTCGGGCGCACTGGGCGAAGCGACCTTCAATCTGCAAGAAGACGTGCATGGGACGGTAACCGGCCTCACCGGCCTTTCCATCGATCATTCCTACGCCATGGTCAAGCTGAACGGCTTCTCCCTGCTGGCCGTCGATCCGCCCCTGGCGCTGATCAACAGGCCAAAAACGTAAAACCTGCCTGGCTGCGGGCTCTCTCGAGAGCTCGGGGCCAGGCAGGTTTTTTTATAGCTGATGCGCCAGCTTGAAAAAGGCGTCCATGACATCGGGATGATATTTTCCGCGGGAGCGCTCCATCTCTTCCCAAGCCTGCTCCTTGGGCACGGCTGCCTTGTAGACGCGCTGGGCCGTGATCGCATCGTAGGAATCGACGACGGCGACGATCGCCGAGCCGATGTGGATGCTGCCGCCCTTCAAGCCATACGGATAGCCGCTGCCGTCGAATCGCTCGTGATGCTGCTCCACGATGAGCCCGGCCGCCTTCAGATGGGTCATCCCGGTTTCGTTCAGGATGCTGCGCCCTAGCGCCGCATGGGTCTTCATGATTTCGTATTCCTCGCTCGTCAGCTTGCCGGGCTTGCCTAAGATGCTGGCCGGCACCCTCGTCTTGCCGATGTCATGAAAGAACGAGCCGTAATTCAGCTCCATCAGCTGGGCGGAGGTGAGGCCCATGCTCTCCCCGATCATCATCGCCATCCTCATGATCGTGTAGCAATGGTCGGCGGTGTAGCCGTCTTTCTGCTCGATGTCGACAGCCAGCCTCATGAGCTCCTTGGCATTTTCGCTATAGTGGTGGAACACGGGCTGCGAAGCGACATACAAAAACTCGCAATCCGTCTCGGCGATGAAAATCGTCTCGTCCCGAACCGGCTCTCCGGAGACGGAGTCCCCGCTCCTCAGCACATGGTCGCCCGACGGAGAATGCCAGATCAACGAGCCCGTCAGCACGTAGACGAACTCCAGCGCTTCCCATCCGTCGGCGGGATACAACGCCCAGCGGCTTCCGGCCTTCAGCCGGTGGTGAATGATCTCGGTGCCGTCGCCGGATGCGATCAGCTTCAGCTCCAAGCCGCTGCTCGTCAGCGAGACCGTCTCCATGGGCTGGTCGAAGCTCCGAATCGTCAAGCCGGACTGGCTTTCCTTCATGCGCGCCCCTCCCTTCGCTCTCTGCCAAGCTGACGTTTGAACGCGTCATTCGGCTTCATGCTACCGCTATTCTATCGCGTTCAATTTCCGGCTGCAACGAGATTTTGGAGAGCGGCCCCGAGCAGGCTCAGGGCATGTAGCGGACGCCGTACTTTCCCCGTTTCGATTGAAACACTTCGATTTCCTTCGGGCATTCGTAGCCGTAAATCCACCAATCGTTCTCCATCCGCTTGACGAGGCAGCCCGCCTGGAACTTGCTGTCGTACAGGCGTCCCCAATAAATCCATCTTGTCATCGCTGTCATCGCGTCGCTCGCATCCTTTCGTCGTCGGGCGGCTCCTGCCTGTCGTCCGAGCCTCTTTATCGTCATCGTTCCCCTGATGTACGCGCTTCATTCCGGATGCACGCGCGAAAACGGCGGGATTGCCGGACGCGCCTTCCGTCCGTTAAGATGAAGGAAACCGCGCATGACATGGCCAGGCATTCGCCTGGCTGACGCAGAGGAGGCTACCATGGAACCGACATCGTTGCAGCTGTCCGTCCTCGTCCTCTGCTCCATCCTCATCGGCTTTTCCAAAACCGGCATGCCGACGCTCGGCTTGTTCGTCGCCGCCGTCATGGCGAGCGTCTATCCGGCACGGGAATCCGTCGGCCTGATCACGCCGGTGCTTATCATCGGCGACATCATCGCGATCCTCTATTACCGCAAGGAGGTCGTCTGGCGGCATCTGGCGACGCTGCTGCCGTGGGTGTTCGCCGGCTTGATCGGCGGCTTCCTCGTGCTCGGGCGCATCCATGACCGGCCGCTCTCGATTCTGCTCGGCAGCCTCGTGCTCGCCTTGCTGCTGCTGCATCTGTTCAAGAACCGCATCGAAAGCGCCGCGTCCGTCTCGCTGAGCTCCGCTCCGGCGTTCAACAACAGCCTCGGCGTGCTGGCGGGCTTCACGACGATGATCGGCAACGCCGCCGGCAGCATCATGTCGATCTACCTGCTCGCCAAGGGCATGGACAAAATGCGCTTCGTCGGCACGAACGCCATGTTCTTCTTCATCGTCAACGTCGCTAAAGTGCCGTTCACCGCCTCGCTCGGGCTGATCACGGCCGATACGCTCGTCCTGAACGCGTGGATGATTCCGGCGGTCGCCGCCGGCGCCTGGGTCGGCATCAAGCTGCTGCCGCTCATTCCGCAAAAGCTGTTCCAAGCGCTGATCCTCGGGCTTGCCGCGCTTGGCGGCCTCAATCTGATCCTTTTCTAGGACGCAACGCATCCCGCAGGACAAAAAGGGACGAAGCGCAGCGATGCGCGCTTCGTCCCTTTTTGACGCCTGCCGGAACGATCCGGCCGGCAGTCCGACAATCGCCGGCTCGGCTCGGGACGCCGCCCCGAGAGCCGGCGGATTCGAATGCCTTCCGTCAGCCGGCCGGCAGAACCTCCACCGCTCCTCCGTCCGTGCTTCCGCCTTCCTTGCCTTCCGGACTGTTCGTCGGGTTCGTCTTCAGCTTCGCCAGCAAAGCGTTGCCCTTCGTCGCCCAGTCCTTGACCGCTTCCTCGGCCGTCATCTTGCCGCTGAGCGCCTGCTGGAACGACTGCTGTCCAATCGATTGCACCTCGTAGATGCCCGGCTTCTTGCGCGCGAGCTCTTCCATCGCGCTGCTCGTCGGCGGCACCGGCTTCAGCGAGTAGAACGCCTTGATGTTGTACTGCATGCCGTCGATCGGCTTGATGAACTCCGCGCGCGCCGGAATTTCATAGGTGCTGCGCGATTTCAGCTTCGCCCATTCGCGGCTGTTGAGGAACTTGATGAATTCCCAAGCGCCGTCCGGATTCTGCGCCTTGGCGTTGATGCCCATCGGCTGGCCGAGGTAGGAGTTGCCGCCGACATCCGGGTGCTCCTCGAACACCGGCACCGTCACGACGTCCCAGTCGATCGGCTTCATGTTTTTGTTCGTCGCGGCCGCATCCTTGATGTTCTTGAGCTCCATGATGTAGTTGTAGTCGGCGATCGTCATCGCGACGTTGCCGGAGTTGAACAGGTCGTTCTGGTACATGAACGAGTTCTGGTCCTTTTCCCGCTGCTTCTGCTGCGCTTCGTTGATTTTCTGGATCTTCTCCTGCGTCGGCAGGACGTCCTCCTTGTACAGCTTGAGGATCGTATCCCAGGCGTTGGACCAGGCCGGTCCGCTGTCGACGAGCATTTTCTCGCCCTTATCGTCAAACATCTTAAGCTGCAGCGGAGCGATATACGTCTGAAGGTCGCTGAACGGATCGCCGCCGCTCCAGCGGTTCATCGTCAGGCCGAACACCTGCTTCTCCCCCGTGCCGCCCTTCACCTTGCGGGCGAGGTCGAACACCTGGTTCCATGTCATCTTGTCGGTCGGCGGCTGCACGCCGGCGTCCGAGAAAATCTTCTTGTTGTAGAACAGGGCGGAGCCGGAGAAGGTCGGCGTCAGCACGTAGATCTTGGAGTCTCCGGCCGCCTTGATGCCGTCGATGACCGTCGGCACGTAGTCGCTGATATCGAACTTATCCTTGGCGATGAGCGGGTCGAGCTGCTGCAGCAGGCCGTCCTGCACCATCCGCTGGAGCTGGTAATAGTCGACCATCACGACGTCGACCGGATTTTGTCCGGTCAGCAGCTCCTGCATCTTCTCGTACGGATCCGGCTGCTCCTTCTGCTGGTCGCCGTTCGTGTAGCGCATGTCGTTGTAATTGTTCGCATAGACGATTTCCAAGCTGACGTTCGGATGCGTGAACTCGAACGTATCGGTGTACTGCTGGCGGAACCACGAGTCATTGTCCGGCGAGCCGTACAGCATGCCGATGCGCAGCACGCTCTGCTCCGCCTGCTCCGACGAGGAGCCGCTGCAGCCTACAAGCGTTCCCGCGGCCAGTGCCGCCGCCATCGCGGCCAAGCCGGCCGCGCGCAGGCGCGTCCCCTTCTTTTTTACAACGGCGTTTTCTCCAAGCTCCTTCATGCCTGTTCCCCCTCAATTAGCTTCGGTTTCGTAATGATGATGCGCTCCCCGTCGAACTCCATCGACGCCTTGCCTGTAATGCCGAGCGCGGTCAGGTACTCCTTGGGCACTTGCAGCCGCCCGGCCCGGTCCACGACGGCGAAAGCCTCGTGCACGTCCTGCAGGCCGCCCTGTCCGAAGCCGGTCGCTTCGTCGAGATGCGTGTTGCGCCGCAGGAACTCGGTGCTCGTGAGGCCGTCGCGGATGGCGACGACCCGGTCGACCTTGCCCGCGAGCGACAGGTCATGGGTGACGATGACGATCGTCAGGCCGAGCTCGCGGTTGAGCGTGCGGAAAATGTCCATGATAAGGTCGCTCGTGCGGCTGTCGACGGAGCCGGTCGGCTCGTCGGCGAGCAGCATCTGCGGCCGGTTGGACAGCGAGATCGCGATCGCGACCCGCTGCTGCTCCCCGCCGGACAGCTGATGCAGCTTGTTGTGCATCCGCTCCTTCAGACCGACCCACTCCAGCAGCTGCCGAGAATAGGCGCGGTCCACCTTGCCGCGCAGCATCATCGGCATCTCGACGTTTTCGATCGCCGACAGGTACGGCAGCAGGTTGCGGGCGTTGTTTTGCCAGATGAAGCCGACCGTCTCCCGCTTGTACTTGACGAGCTGCTCGTCGGTGATCTTGAGCAGATCCCACGGGCCGACGCGCACCGTTCCGGCCGACGGCCGGTCGAGGCCGCCGAGGATGTTGAGCAGCGTCGACTTGCCGCTGCCGCTGTTGCCGATGATCGCCATCAGCTCGCCGTCCTTGACGCTGAGGTTGAGCCCCTGCAGGGCGACGACCTCGAGATCGTCGGTCTTGTAGATCTTGACCAGCCCTTCGCAATCAATCATGACCCATCATCGCTCCTCTCCCATCTTGACCGCCTGATGCACCCGCAGCCTGCGGATATGGAGCATCAGCAGCAGCGCGCCGACGAGCATCATGAAGGCGACGACGACGTACAGCTGCATCGTATCCTGACTGTTGAACACGACGCGGAAAGGAGGCACGTTGCCCGATGCGTTGTCCGCCGTCTGCAGGAACGGCAGGAACAGCAGGCTCGCGATTTTGCCGATCGCGACGCCGAGCCCGATGCTGAGGCCGGCGGTGAACAGCTGCTCGAGCAGCAGCATCCCGGTCAGCTGGCGCTTGGACAGCCCCATCGCCCGCAGCACGCCGAACTGCACGACCCGTCCCGACAGGTTGAAGAACCAGTACAGGATGTAGCCGGTCAGCGTGACGATGACGGAGACGAGGAAGCCGAGGCTCAGGATGCCGAACACGCCGCCGCGCGTCGGCAGCTTGCTCTGGGCGATCAGCGCCGAGCGCACGTCCTTGACGCTCGCCAGCTCGATGCCGTGCTGCTGAAGCTCGGTCATGAGCGGGGCGACCTTGGCGTCCGGCTTCATCTTGAGCCAGACCTCGTACGGAAGGAGCGGCACCTGATCGTAGATGTAGTCCAGGTTGGCGATCAGGAACGGCGATTCGTCCGGATACTGCGACGGCCAGTACGGCAGGATGCCGACGACCGCGAAGTCGATCATGCCGTCGGAAAGCCCCATCGAGATCGTATCGCCGAGCTTGAGCTGATACTTCTCGGCGAGGCCGGACGGGACGATCGCTCCGGCGCCTTCGGCATAGATGCCGAGGTTGTTGAGATAATGGTTCGGATGGACCGGATACAAATCGTCCCGGAACCAGCCCACCTTGGCGAAGTCGACATTGTCGATGCCCATCAGCGTGCCCTGGCCGATCGAGCGGCCGGAGACGACGAGGTTGCCTTTGGCCTGCAGCACGCGGGCCGCCGCCTCGACGCCGTCCAGCGATCGGAACACCTCGAACGGCGGCTCCGAATACCGGACCTTGACCGGCTGCTGGCCGCCTCCGCCCGGATTGCCGCCTCCGCCGCCGCCGTTGCCGCCGCCATTGCCGTTTCCGCCGTTGCCGCCGTTTCCTCCATTGCCGCCTCCGCCATTGCCGCCGTTGCCGCCGTTGCCTCCGCCTCCGTTGCCGCCCTGGCCGGGCTGCAGCTCCGGCGTGCTGGACCATACGGTCTGCATGACGACGTCGGTGCCGTATTGGTAGAGCGTGCGCTCGGTCGAGTTGAGGTCGATCGTGCGCGCGGCCGAGGCGTTGTAGACGCCGAGCCCGAGCGTCAGGATGAGCAGGATCATGAGCGGATAATAGCCTTGGGACGAGCGCGACAGCTGCGTCAGCGTCAAGTAGAGCGGCACCGGCAGCAGCTTGCGGCCGAGCCAGTTGAACAGCCGCAGCAGCCACGGGAACAGCCGCAGGAAGAACAGGCCGAGCGAGAAGATCGCCAGCGCCGGCACGAAGAACAGGAACGGCTGCACGTTCAGCTGATCCGTCGTCATTCCGGTCTGGAACGTCAGCATCTGGCGCTCGCTCAGCAGGTACCAGCCGTATCCGCTCGCGCCGAGCAGCAGCACGTCGAGGAACCAGCGCTGCCAGAACGGCGCGCGGTCCGAGCGGGCCAGCTTCTGCTTGTAGCCGACGATCGACGCCCGCGCGTAGACGACGGCCGGGATGACCGTCGCCAGCACGGCCAGCAGCACGGCCGCGCTGCCGGCGATGATCGCATCGGTCGTGAAGCCGACCGGAATCGACTTGCGGTCGACGAATTCAAGGAAGCCGTTGGCCGAGCCGATGCTCTTGGCCATGAACCAGCCGAGCAGCGGGCCGAGCACGAACGCCGCGCCGCCGAGCAGCAGGCTCTCCAGCAGATAGAGCCCGATGATCTGCCGGGTGCCGGCGCCGCGGCTGCGCAGCACGGCGATGTCGCTGCGCTGCTTGTCGAGCGCCTGGCGGGCGTTCATCGCGATGAAATAGAACACCATCGCGATCATCGGCGCGGCGAGCGTGAACAGCAGCGTCTGCAGCTGCAGGCTCGTCGTCCGGAACTGCTGCAGGATCGACGCGAAGCTGATCTCGACGCGCGTATCCGGCAGCTTTTGGTACAGCTCGATGTTCAGCCTCTCCAGCGTGCGGCTCAGCGGAGCGAGCTCGCCGGTGCGAATCTCGCGCAGGTCGAACGCGTAGTACCAGGTGCCGCTGTGGAGCGGCAGCTTGCGGTCTTTCAGGATGCCGTCCGTCATGGCGGGCTCGCTCGTGAGGAAGGTGTTCATCATCCCTTCGAGGCCCTGGTACCAGAACGGATCCGTATCCTGCTTCGGCTTGAACGTGCCGACGATCTGGACGCGCAGCGTCTGGTTCGAGCCGCCTCCGTAGGCCGGGTAAAGGAACACGTCGCCTACGTGCATGTCGGCGCGGTACAGCGCCTCCTCCAGCACGACCGCCTCGATCGTATCCCCGCCGCCCTTGCCGGGCACGAACCAGCGCCCCTGCGTCAGCTCGGCCTTGCCCTCGAGCCCCGTCAGCGCCTGCAGCGAGAACTTGCGGCTGACGCTGGCGCTGACCTTGGTCGGGTCCTCCGGCGTGATGTCGGCGCTGCGGATCGAGTAGCTGCGCGTCGCCGTCTCGATCGGGAAGCCGATCTGAGCCGGGACGTCGTCGCGGATGTAGCCGTCGACGCTGCCGAGCGCGGCCAGATCGGTCGGGCCCGGGCTTGCATTGTAGCGCATGAGCAGGGAGCCGGCCGGCAGCCCCTCGCTCTCCTCCTGCAGCGATTGCGTGACGACGCGCTTCAGCGAGCCGTCCGCGTACATCGGGATGCTGACCGCGAACGCGACCGCCAGCACGAGGCCGGCGAGCGAGCTGAGCGTCAGCCATCTGGTGTTCCACATCTTGCGGAACAGGAATCGGATCAGCAGCACGTTACCTGCCCACCACTTTCATCCCGGGCTCGAGGCCCTTCAGAATCTCGACCGCAGTCGCCGTCTGCTCGCCGACCTCCACGTCCACCTCCCGCTTCGTCTCGCCCTCGACGACCTGCACGTAGGTGCGGGAGCCGATGCTGCGCAGCGTGGACGGCGGGATGACGATGGCGTTCGGCTTGCTTTTGACGACGATGCTGACGGAGAGCATCGTGCCGCGCGCCACGTTCGCCGGCACCTTGTCGAGCTGGATGAGCAGGAAGTCCTCCGGACGCTCCGGCGTGGACGCGCCTCCGTTGCCTCCATTGCCTCCGTTTCCGTTGCCGCCGTTGTCGTCAGGCTGCGCCACCGGCAAAGCGGTGATCTTGCCGCTGACCTCGCCGACGCCGTTGATGTCGACGACAGCCTTCATGCCGACCGTCACCTGCTCCAGCTCGTCGGCGTCGAGCTTGATGCCGGGCACGAGCTGGCCCGTATCGGCGATGACGCAGATCGGATCGTAGGCCTTGATCGCGTCTCCCTTCTGCACCGGCAGCTGCACGACCGTGCCGGCGAACGGCGCGACGAGCGTCGCCTTGCCGATCTCCTCCTCCAGGTCGCCGATCGCCTGGCGCTTCTCCTCGAAGGCGATGACGGCCGCCTCGAAGTCGACCGGCGGCATTTCGTCCTTCTTTCGCAGCGTCTCCTTCATCGCGACTTCGTCCTTGCGGAACTGCAGGCGCTGGTCGCGCAGCTGCTTCTGCATGTCCTCGACGTCGAGCGACGCGATCGGATCGCCTTTCTTCACTTTTTGTCCGGGTTTTATGTACAAGTCCTTGAGCCGTTTTCCATCCAGCGTGTAATAGAGCGTCTCCTCGCGCAGCGAGATCAGCTTGCCGGCGGCCTCGACGCGCGTCTCCAGCGTCTGCGTCGTGACCTCGTACTCCGGCTTCTTGGAAATCTGCGGCGGAGCGATGGTCGGCAGCACCTCTTCCTCCGGCTCGGCCGGCAGCAGCGAGCAGCCGGCGGAGAGCGCCAGCGAGCAGCCCAGCAGCAGAGCGGCGGCACGCTTAGATGAACGTCCCGTCCACCATTTCGTAAACATGATCGGCAACCTCCAAAATCGTAGGATCGTGAGTCGTCATGCAGATCGTGACGCCCTCGGATTGAATCATCGTGCGGAATACGGACATGATCTGCGCCGACATCTGCGTGTCGAGCTCCGCGGTCGGCTCGTCGGCCAGCAGCAGGCGCGGCCGATGGGCGATCGCCTTGGCGATGGCGACCCGCTGCTGCTCGCCGCCGGACATCTCGAACGGGCGGTGCTTCATGCGGCGCTCGAGGCCGACCATCGCGAGGCAATGCTCCACGCGGCCCTTCCACTCGGAGCGGGGCGTTCCGGCCATGCGCAGCGACAGCTCGACGTTCTCGTACGCGGAGAGCAGCGGCATGAGCGCGAACGCTTGGAAGATGAAGCCCATCCGCTCGCGCCGGATGACCGTGCGCTTGTCGTCGCCGAGCTTGTGGATCGGCTCACCGTCGAACCAGATCTCGCCGCTGGACGGCGTATCGAGTCCCCCGATCAGATTGAGCAGCGTCGTCTTGCCGGAGCCCGAGCGGCCCTTGAGCATGACGAGGCGGCGATGCGGCACCTCCATCGTGATGCCCTTGAGCACATGGATGGGACCGCCCGAGGCCGGAAAGCTGCGCTGGACGCCGCTGACCTGAAGCAGCGGCTCGCCGGACGGAACGTCCCGTTCCGCTGCCGCGGCTTCGATGCGGCCGGCGGCAGCGCCCGAATGCGTGCCGCCCTGGAGCTCGGCGGGATCGGCCGGATGCGTGCCGCCCTGGAGCCCGGCGGGATCGGCCGGTCCGACCGCCTCGACAAGCTCGCCTTCGGCGGTCGGTTCCGGCGACAGTTCATCCGGCGGCGCCTGAGCAGGAGAATCTTTTTTCTTCTTTTTCCAGATCATGGTGAATCTCGACCCTCCATTTTCTCATCTTTCTCATTTTTCCTGTAGACGGATGGAAATGGTTAAAGGTTACACCGGAAATTGCCTTTTTCGAAAAAAAACCAAAAAACGCGACAAAAGTCCCGTTTCAGATGCGGCTTCCCGGGCTAAAGCTCCGGACTTGAACGTCCGAATGACGGGGACTCTTCTCGGTCTTCGTGGAGCCCGAAGCCACGAATTCCCTTTTCCGGCACAAGCGGCGGTTCGGAAAGCTCCTCGAGAACGGAGGCATCTTACAGCCGCTTCCATTTGTGTTGTCCGCATCCTTGGAGGGCTAACAATACGGAGAGACGCTATTTCGCCGAAAACCGCCTTTCTGAACTTTTAACGAAACTGACGAGCGCTACGGGGCCTTCAACTCCGAAAAATCGGTGTTGAAGCCTTCAATAGCACTTCTCAGTATCGTTACAATTTTATTTGCGCCTATTTCGGACAAATAACGTTCCTCAGTTTCGTTAGCTCCGCCCACGCCGCCCGGACGTCCGCACCGCTCGCGTCCCGCCTTGCACATCCCGGGCTCCCGCTGCCTGCATCCTCGCCTCCGCAGCCCGCACTCCCCCACGCCGTCCGCACCGCCCGCGTCCCGCTCGCATGCCACCGTTTGCATCCCGCGCTCGCGCCACCCGACCGACGCCGCCCGAGCTCAGCAGCCCGCACACCTCTCCTCGTCTCCACACCCCAGTTGCTCGGTTTTTCCGCACATCTCCCTCGTTTACTCGTCTACGAGTCCCAGTTGCTCGGTTTTACCGCGTATCTCCCCCTGTTCACTCGTCTTCGCACCCGAGCTACTCGGTTTTTCCGCGCATCTCCGTCGTTTCTCCAACTGTCCTCCAGGTAACATGATTTTTTCGACTTCATGCCTCGATCACGCTCCTCCGTTCACCAGCTAGCTTCGCCAATGGCTGGCTGACGAGGCAGTAGGGTCGGCAGCTTGGCAGATCATAGCCTGCTTAGAAGTCGACGCGGGTTGGGCGGACGCGGAGATGGAGCAAAGCCGAGCTAACTTGGCGAGCGCTGGGCACAGTCGAGGCTGTCGTCTCCCAGGCTTTCGGGAGACGGACCGCTCCCCCTAAATAAAGGGGGAGCGGGCGGCGGGCGAAGGGAGCGAAGCGAGACGATGCCTTTCGGAGAAGCGGCAGCGGTCCTCTTGGAAGACGGATGGCCTCCGCATTGGAGGTCAGGGGATCAAGCCATCCGGCTTCCAGTGGAATCGGAGAGAGGCTCGGCTCGCGCAGCGACCTCTTCGTCCCACAGGCTTGGCTCGGCTCGCGCAGCGACCTCTTCGTCCCCTTGGCGGCTTCGTCCTACGCAGTCAGCCCGCACAGCGGCTTGTCCGCCCCCGAACGCCAGTCCCCTTATCCCGGCACACAAAAAAAGGCCGTCCCCGACCGGCGCGCAGCCGGCCTGGAAACAGCCTCCTCCCTCATTCCTTGTACCCTTGAATCATGCCGTCCCTGCCCTTACGCCCGGTCCGCCGGGAACACAAGCCCGATCTGGCGGCGCGCCTCGTCCATGACCTCCATCACGGCGAGCGACAGCTCGAACGTGTTGATGTCCGACTCGGTCCGGCCTTCGGCGATCAGCCGTACGAAAGCCTCAATCTCATACTGCATCGTATTGGCTGCCTGCGGCCGGCTCAAGTCCTCTTCCGGCCCGCCGCGGAGCTGCAGCCGAACGGACGCCGGCTGGCTGATCCGCTCAATGCGCATGACGCCCTGCTCCCCCTGAATCTCGGCCGGCAGCGACGAATCGCTGATCTTGGAGTGCGCGATCAGCGCCTCCATCCCCGGATAGCCGAGCAGCAGGCTGCCGCGGCCGTCGACGCCGGTATCCAGCATGACGGCGCTCGCCTGCACCGTCTGCGGCTTGCCGAACAGCGCTACGAGCGGATACAGGCAGTAGACGCCGATATCCATCAGCGAGCCGTTGGACAGCTCCGGCTTGAAGGCGTTCAGCACCTCGCCCGCCTTGTAGCGGTCATAGCGCGAGGAATACTGGCAGAACGAAGCGAAATACTGCCGCACCTCGCCAAGACGGCCGAGGTTGTCCCGGATCGCGGCGAAGTTCGGCAGGAACGTCGACTTCATCGCCTCGAGCAGCAGCACTCCATGCTCCCTGGAGGCGGCGATCATCTCCCGCAGCTCGCGGCTGTTGGAGGCGATCGGCTTCTCGCACAGCACATGCTTGCCGCGCTTCATGAACAAGACCGCCTGCTCCGCATGCAGCGAGTTCGGGCTGGCGATGTAGACGGCGTCGAGCTCGCGGCTCGCCGCCATCTCCTCGAGATCCGTGAACCGGCACGGGATGCCGTGCTTGTCCGCAAATTCCGCCCCCCGCTCGGCGCTCCGCGAATAATGGGCCGCGAGCTGCAGCCCGTCGACATGCCGAGCCGCGTCGATGAACGTTTCCGTGATGAAGTTGGAGCCGATGATTCCGATACGCAGCATGCTTGTTCCTCCTTGGATCTGGATCGTATCCAGTCTATCACAGAGCGGCCTTGGGCAGATAGAAAAGCCCGCCTCCGGAGTCGGAGACGGGCGGGCGGCGACCGACATCATCGATCGGGCGCCTCTGCGGTCGGGCCGCTTATCGGACGGGCGCATCTGCGATCGAGCCGCTTATCGGACAGGCGCCTCTGCGGTCGAGCCGCTCATCACCTGGCGCCGCTCATCGCCCGGCGCGGCTCACGCCGGAGCGCCGGCTCCGAGCAGCCTTCGGATATGGCTCTCGATCTTCTCCGGCTTGTCGGTCGGCGCGAAGCGCTGCACGACGCGGCCGTCCCGGTCGACGAGGAACTTCGTGAAGTTCCACTTGATCGCCTTCGTGCCGAGAAAGCCCTTGGCCTCGCTCGTCAAGTATTGAAACAGCGGCGACGCGCCGTCGCCGTTCACGTCGACCTTGGCGTACAGCGGAAACGTGACGCCGAAGTTGATGCGGCACGCCTCCTGGATCTGATCGTCGCCGCCGGGTTCCTGATTGGCGAACTGGCCGCACGGAAAGCCGAGCACGGCCAGCCCTTCGTCCTTATACGTCTGATGCAGCTTCTCCAAGCCGTCGAACTGCGGCGCCAGCCCGCATTTGGTCGCCGTATTGACGATCAGCATCACCTTGCCGCGATAGGGCTCCAGCGTCGTCTGCTCCCCGCCGGACTTCTCCACTGGAATCTCATAGATCAACATCGGCATCGCCTCCCAATTAAATCGTTTCTGATTCAATTGTATAAAATTAATTCAATGCCGTCAACGCGACGATCCTCCCCAGCCGAGATCCTCCAGCCAGCTCCGGGAAAGCTCCAGCCAGCCGCCGGCGCGGCGGTCGTCCGCCGCCATGCCGATGCCGTGCCGCCCGCGCTGATACACATGGAGGTCGTAGGAGACGCCGTGCTCCGCCAGCGCCATCGCGAATCGGAGGCTGTTGCGAGAAGAGACGCCTTCATCCTCCGCCGTATGCCACAGGAACGTCGGCGGCGTATCCGGGCCGACCTGCTCGTCCGCGCTCAGCAGCGCCTCCAGCTCCGGATCGGGCCGCTCGCCGAGCAGGTTGCGCCGCGATCCGCCATGCGTCACGTCCGGGCGCATGCTGATGACCGGATAGCAGAGCAGCAGCGCGTCCGGGCGGCAGCCGATCCGCCGGATCGGGTCGTCCGACAGCGGGTCGCCGTCGTTGCTGAGCGTGCCTGCGCTCGCCGCCACATGCCCGCCTGCCGAAAAACCGAGCAGCGCGATCCGCTCCGGATCGACGCCCCACTCCTGCGCGTGCAGCCGTACGAGACGGATCGCCTGCTGGGCGTCCTCCAGCGCGCTCGGATAGGCGTACGGGGCGACGCGATAATGCAGGACGAACGCGTGGAAGCCGCGTTCCTGGTACCAGGCCGCGATCGGGTCGGCCTCATGTCCGGCCCGCATCGCGTAGCCTCCTCCGGGGCAGACGACGACGGCCCCTCTCGCTGCCGTGCCGGCCGCGGGGAAGCGCAGCAGATGCGGCCGATCCTCCTCTTGCGTGCCGAGCGCGCCCGGCGCTCCTTGCGGCCATAGCTCGATTTTTTCCATGATGCATGCTCCTCTCGAGTGCTGATGCGGCGTTTCGTTTCCTTAATGCCTTATACCCTCTTCCTCGCCGCTCTGCCGTTCTCCTCCCTCTTCTCTACCCCATATCGGGCCGGTCGATTATACTAGCAGAAGCATGCCCCACCCGAAGGAGGAATCGACGGTGACGAAAGTCGGTCTCGTCATGAGAAAAATTCAATTCGCGGAGGCCCAGGGCCCCCGCATCTATGCCGAAAGGCTGCAGGCGCTCAGCCGCGAGCTCGGCGTCGAGATCGTGTTCGTCGCGCCGGACCGCCATGTGAGCGGATACGACCAGGCGCCCGGCTACGAGTACGAAAAAGGCGATCTCGTCAACTACGACCTCGTGCTGGAGCAGCTCGACCGGGAGCGGATCGAGCATGTCATCTACACGGTATCCGGGTTCACGTTCCTCAAGATGTTCCGCGACAAGGCGGTGCTGTTCCCGCACAGCTACCCGCATCCCGACCTGACCGGCTACGAGATGATGAAGCCGTTCTACTCGATCGTGGACAAGGCGGTCGTGCATACGGACTATCTGAAAGGCCTGTTCCGCGCCGATTGGGGCGTCACGGACGTGGACGTCATTCCGATCGGCTTCGAGGAGGAGCTCGCCGAGCGCCATTACGACCCGTCGCAGGTGGTCGAGAACCGCATCCTGTGGATCGGGCGCGACGAGCCGAACCGCCGTCCCGACCTGCCGCTCGAGTACGCGCGCCGCAATCCGGACAAGGACGTCGTGATGGCGATGGGCGGCCTCCGCTACCGCGAGAGCATGAAGCGCTACGACATCCCGTCCAACGTGACGCTGAAGTTCGCGCTGTCCAGGGACGAGGTGTTCGAGCTGATGAATTCGGCGAAGGTGTACTGGAGCAGCAGCCGCTTCGACACGTTCTCGATGCCGCTCGCGGAGGCGATGGCGATGGGCAAGCTCGTCGTCAAGCCCGAGCATCCTTGCTACGGGCATATCGCGTCGACGCATACGTTCGCCGGCAGCGAGTCCAACTGGTTCGAGCTGCTGAACATGGCGGCCGCGCATCCGCGCCGGGTGTCCGAGGACAACCGCGACCAGGCGTTCAGCCGCTTCGGCGGACGCGTCATGAAGGCCGGCTACGAGAAATTCTACTCCGGCTGGCTGTAGGCATTCGCTGGCCGCAGCCATTCCGCCGGCTGGACGTCAGCTCCTCATCGCCATCCGGTTGCCCGAGCTGTAGCGCCGCAGGCCCGCATAGAACAGCCCGAGCGACAGCGCCGCCAGCAGCAGCAGCATGCCTGCCGCCGCCAGCATGAACGATCCGTCCCAGCCGCGCAGCAGGCCGATCGGCATGTAGCTGATGAAGCCCGCCGGAACGATCGTGAACAGCAGCAGCCGGCCGAGCCCTTTGAAGATGTCCGCCGGGTAGGTCGTGAACGCGAGGAAGCTGTTGAACAGCTGGAAGGCGATGCCCTCGGCGTTGCCGAAGAAAAACGCCAGCGAGCCGGTCGCGAGCGTGAAGAACAGGAAGAACAGGCCGGACATCAGCAGCGCGAGCAGGAAAGAGGCCAGCCCTGTCCAGCTATGGTCGCCGACGTACGCATAGATCGCCGCGCCGAACAGGAAGTCGCCGATCGCCGTCAGCGACATGCGGCTCGCCAGCACGTTCAGCAGCAGCGGCTTCGGCTGGGTCAGGTAGACGTCCAGCTCCCCGTTCGCCGTCAGATAGGCGATGCGCGTGAAGTTGCCGAGCAGCACGCTCGCCCAGCCGAAGCCGCCTGCGCTGACCGCCCAGAGCAGCATGACGTCCTTCAGCTCCCAGCCGGCGACATCCGGGAAGCGGTCGAAAAAGATGCCCCAGAACAGCAGCCAGATGACGTTGTTCAGGAACATCGTGCCGGCGGTCATGAGGAAGCTCAGGCGGAACTCCATCGCGCCGGCGAGATTCAGCTTCCAGCAGGTGAGCAGGAACGGCAGCGTGCCTCGCCAAAACGTTCCTTTGCGCCGGTCCGCGGCCGCCGCGGAAGCGGCCATGGTCGCGGCCCGGGTCGGCGCGGCCGCCGACGCGGACCGCTCGGCCGGCTTGCGATCAGCCTCCATTGGCATTCAGCCTCCTTATGCCCCGCGAATAGATCCAGGCGCACAGCGCCGCCATGACGGCGATCCAGCCGAGCTGCTGCGCCACGTAGGCGCCCAGCTCCTCCCCGCCGCTGACGGCCGACTTGGCCGGAAAGTACAGCACCGCCTGGAACGGCAGCCAGGCGCATACCTGCTGCAGCCAGTGCGGCATCAGGTCGAGCGGGATGAGCATGCCGCCGACGGTGAACTGCAGCTTTTGCAGGATGAACTCCAGTCCCCGCGTCTCCTCCACCCAAAAGGAGCAGAGCGCGATCGACAGGTTGAGCAGGAACGCCAGCGTGAAGCTGCCGAGCCCGAGCACCGCGATCGAGGACCAGCCGGCTCCGAGCTCCGGCGGGCCGACGAGCATCCAGCCGATGAGGCTGCCGCAGGCCAGATTGACGACGAACCGCAGCGCCGCCTCCCCGAGATAGGACGCGTACTGGTAGCCGGCGTACGAGATCGGCGTCAGCAGGCGGACGGCGATGCCGCCGCTCTTGACCTCCTCCTCGATGCGCGTGCACAGCTGCGGGAACGCCATCGTGAACGCCTCGGTCAGCACGAGGTACCAGATGATGTCCTTGAGCCGAAAGCCGGCGATCTCCGCGCCCTCGCCCTGGCCGCTGTACGCCGCCGACCAGAGCTGCATGAACACGTAGAGGATGAGCAGCAGGAACAGCGAGCGCATGAGGAAGTCCATCCGGTAAGCGGTCTGCTGCTTGAGCGTGATGCGGACGACGGCGGCGTATTTCGCGCCTTTGGCGGCGATCATGGCGCATCCTCCTCTCGCGCGGCCACGCCTTCGTCTCGGCCTCGGGCGAACAGCGTCTTGATGACCTCCTCCATCGGCGGGTCCTCGATCGTCACGTCCGCGATCGCCAGCGTCGACATGAGCCCTTGCAGCACCTGCTCGACGCCGATCTCCGTCAGATCGACCGACAGCCGCAGCTGGCCGGCGTCGGCCGGCAGCCGCCGCGCCCCGGGAGGCAGCGGCAGCGACTCGGCGGGCGGGGACGATTCGGCAAGCCGCACGGCGACCGTCTTGTAGCGGAGGATGTCGCGCTTCAGCCGCTGCACGGAGCCGTCGACCATGATGCCGCCGTGATGGATGACGACCGCCCGCCGGCACAGCCGCTCGATGTCGCCCGCGTCATGGGACGTCAGGAACACCGTCGTCCCCTCCTCCCGGTTCAGCTCCGCGATCAGCTCGCGGATCCGCTCCTTGATCATGGCGTCGAGGCCGATCGTCGGCTCGTCGAGGAACAGCAGGCGCGGCCGGTGCAGGAACGAGCAGGCGATCTCGCAGCGCATCCTTTCGCCCAGCGACAGCCGCCGCACGGCCGTATCGAGGTACGGCCCGAGCTCGAAGCGCTCGATCAGCAAGTCGCGCCGGCGGCGGTAGTCGTCCCGGTCGAGCTCGTAGATGCGGCTCATCAGCTCGAACGTGTCGCTAGGCGGCAGATGGTACCACAGCTGCGACTTCTGCCCGAAGACGGTGCCGATCCGGTAGGCGAGCTGCTTGCGCTCCTTCCAAGGCACATGGCCGAGCACGGTCGCCTCGCCGCCGCTCGGATGCAGGATGCCGGTCAGCATCTTGATCGTCGTCGACTTGCCGGCTCCGTTCGGACCGAGGAAAGCGATCGTCTCCCCCTCCTCGACCGCGAGGTCGATGCCCGACACCGCCTCCTTCTCGCTCCAGCTCGGCGCCCACAGCGAGCGGAGGCTCGCCGCGAATCCCGGCTCCTTGCGCTTGACGCGGAACGTCTTCCGCAGTCCCTTCGTCTCCAATACGTTCATGCTCTCCGCTCCCTTCGTGCTCGTCTGTCCGTGCCGGACCCGCACGCGATGCGGGGCCGCTCCTTTCCCGGCCTCGGCCGGAATCGGCAAAAAGACCTTCGGAAAGCCGGCCGGCACAGGCGTGCAGGCGGAACTTTCCGAAGGTCTTTTATCCCTTACGGTGTACGCGGCCTATGGCGCCGCGCCGGTCTCGCTCGGTTCGGTCGAAGAGGGCCGCATCGGCGCGGCCGCTTCCCGGATCCCTAGAAACCCTTCCGTTTGATGATTCATCTTACACGGAAGGGAAGGTTTGGTAAAGGCTTTTTTTCACCATACCTGATCCAGCTTGTCCGCATAAAAACGGATCGCAGGCGCATAATCCCGCACGCCGGCGGCGGAACTGCTGTCCGCCAGCTCGCGCAGCAGCAGCTCCATCGCGCGGGCGGCCTCGCCTTCGTTGTACAGCGCCATCGCCAGGAACACGCGAAATTCCGCCCGCTCCGGGTACCGCTGCGCCGACGCCTCCAGCAGCTGCCGCGCCTCGGCGTAGCGGCCGAGCGTCCGCAGCGTGCTCCCGAGTCCGAGCCTCGCTCCCGCATCGTCTCCCGGCTCCGCCAGTCCGAGCGAGAGCGCCCGCTCGTAATGCGGCACCGCCTCCCGCTCCAGTCCGAGCGAGTCATGCGTCCAGGCGAGCTGGTACTGCAGCTCGGCGTCCTCCTCGGCATGCTCCGCCAGCGCCTTCAGCAGCCGCAGCGCTTCCTCGCCCTGGCCTTCGCCGCGCAAGCGCGCCGCGGCGCGGATCGTTTCCTCTCGATTCATCTCGGCCTGCCTCCTTCTTCCGATTGACTTAAAATTCCGGTTGACTTAAAAAAGCCCGTCCGACAATGCGGACGGGCTCTGTTGCTATACGCTTGCCGCGGTCTGCTGCAGCAGCGCGGTCAGCTCGGCGTTGCCGAGCTCCTTGGCAAGATCCAGCGGCGTTTTTTCCGTAGACGGATTTTTCTTGTTCGGGTCGGCGCCCTTGGCGAGCAGCAGCTTGACGATGTCCAGCGCCTCGGCGTCGACCGCTTCGTACAGCGCATGGTCCCGCTTCGGATCGGCTCCATGCTGGAGCAGCAGCTCGACGACGCGGGCTTCCGGCTTGTAGGCGATGCCGTCATCCTGGGCGTCGTACAGCATGCCGCTCGCGAGCTCAAGCGGCGTGTAGCTCTCCTTGACGTCGCAGTTGCAGTCGTTCGGATCGGCGCCGTTCTTGAGCAGCAGCTCCATCATGGCGTACGCGCGGCTGCCGTCAGCGCCGACATAGCCGGCAGCGGCGGCGAGCGGCGCAGCGAATTGCTGCTTGCCGTCGGACTTGGCGCTCGCTCCGGCCGCCAGCAGCTCCTTCACGATCTCCAGGCGTCCGGCGTGGATCGCCGTCCAGACGAGGTTGCCGTTCTCCTGCTCGAGGCCGGCGATGTCCGGCTTGGCGGAGAGCAGCAGCCGCAAGAGCTCCAGATCGGACGCCTCGGTCGTTGCCGGATATTCCCCGTCCGCCGTCTCGCGGTAAGGCAACGTCGCCGCTTCGACGAGCGCGATGGCGTCGCCCTCTTCCATCGTGACGATCATGTTGACGTCGGCTCCGTTGTCGAGGAACAGCTTGACGATGTCCTTGTTTTTGGTGAAGACGCTCGTGATGAACGCCTGCTCGCTGAGCGCCGGCTTCCAGCCTGCGGCAAGCATCGCCTTGAGCTTGTCCAGCTTGCCGGCCCAGGCGAAGCTGTTGGCCTTGTCCGCCCAGCGCGCCTGCAGCTCGGCGCCTTGGAGCGGAGCGACCGTCACCTGCTGCTTGGCGGCGTTCCAGCCGACCTTGCTGTCAAGCGCTTCGCCGATGAAGCGAAGCGGCACGAGCGTGCGTCCTTTGAGCACGAGCGAAGGCTGGGACAGCTCGACCTTCTGGCCGTCGACGAGCGCCCAGTTCTGGCCGATCGTATGGACGATCGTCGTGAAGCCCTTCGTCGCGGTGATCTGCTTGCCGCTGACGGACACTTTGGCGCCGAGCCCTTCGAAAATGCCGCGCAGCGGCACGAGCGTCGAGCCGTTCACGATGACCGGCGGCTGATCGTACTTCTGCGTCTTGCCGTTCAGCACGACGCTGATCGCCGGCTTGGCGGCGGCCGCCGCGGCCGAATCGGCCGCGCCGCTTCCGAGACTCGTCGCGATGACGGCCGCAGCGATTGCCGTGGCGGCAAGACCTTTCCAATGGTTCATGATTGGCATTCCCCTGACCTCGATTATGTAAGCTCCACGTATGGAAAACTTCAACTCTATTATCGGAGGTCGGCCTCGCCTTGTCTATCGGAAAATCAACGGGGGCCGGAAGTCCCGGCACCCGCGTCGGAGCGGGGAAGATCCATCGACAGCCGAATCATGTCGACGCACGGAATTCCATTCTCCACGATCGGCTCGTCGTAGTGGCGCACGAAAAAATCGCGGTCGACGCCCGCGATGCGGAAGCCGCAGCGCTGATAGAGCGCCAGCTGGCCGATGCTGGAGTTGCCCGTGCCGACCTCGAGCGTCGCCGCCCCGAGCTCGCGGGCGCGCTCGACCGCATGGAGCACGAGCCGCTTGCCGAGGCCTTGGCCCTGGCGCTCCTCGGCGACCGCCACATTGACGAGCTCCAGCGTCGCCGGCCTCGTCGGCAGCAGCACGTACGCGCCGATCGGCGGTCCGTCGCCATCGGCCAGCAGCCAGCATTCACCGCGCTCCGCGTAGGAAGCGACCATCTCGGCGGACGGGTCGGCGAGCAGCAGCAGCTCCATCGGCAGCGGCTCTTCCGGATTTCGTTTACGAATGATGATCATAGGGTTGGCGCCTCCTTGTCGCCTCCTTGTCGACTCTGTGCCTGCGGACACGGGCTAGACGGAACGGCAGCCGCAGCGCCAGCAGCTCGGCGATGCCGAGCAGGAGGACGCCGCCTCCATACCAGACCCACCACTGCAGCTCCTCTAGATTGAACTGGAACGGATAGAACACCAGCAGGACAAAAGCGAGCAGCGCATAAAACGTCCGCCTGCCTCCGGCCTGATGCTGGATGTCCCTCGCTTTCGCCTTGGATGCCGCCTCGCGCAGCCCTGTGCAGAGCAGCATGATCAGCACGGCGTGAAGCGCCAGCATCAGCTGGCCGTACAGCTGGACCGGCAGCGGCAGCTGCGAGATTCCCTCCGTCGGATTCATGGTATACGGCATGAGCACAGCCGGGAGCGAGACGGCCGCCAGCCCCCAGGCGAGCCGCCCGGCGCGGCGCATCGCGGGAAACTCGCTGCCGAGCCGCAGCGATCCCGACGCCGCCATCATATAGCCGACGAAGTCCGGCAGCCAGTCGATGCCCGCGATCCGCACGTCGAGCAGCACGAGGAGGAGGCCCCAGCCGATGCGGCGAAGCGGCTTTCGCCAGGATACATTCATCGCGAGCTCCCTCCGTTCATGGCCGGATGCGGCTCGCTTCCTTTTCGAAGCTGCTTCACCAGCGCCGTCAAGTCGTTCTCGTCGATGGCCAAGTTCGGAAAAGCAAGCGGCTCCCGCTCCCGGATGATCCGGCCGTCCTCCGTCCGGAACGTCAGCTCCAGGCCCATCTCGTAATAATGGGCTCCGCGAAGGCTGTTCCCGCCGTCAGGCGCGAACGACCAGTCGATCCGGATCGTCTCCCCTTTGGTCAGCGCGACCGGCGGCTGCAGCGACTTAGCCCCGAAGCCGTAAGGCTTCAACCGGATCGAGTCGCCAAGCTCAGCAGGAACGACTTCGATTCTTTCGAGCGTGCAGTCGCAAGCGGCTGCGCCGTTTACGGAACCGTTGTCGGACCCGCCCCCCTTGCCCTTGATGCCTAGAACCGACTCCTCGCGCTTGCGCAGCGTGCCGGCCCGGACCTGCTTTATGGTTCCATTGCGGTAATGTACGGTCAACGTTATCGGCTGCGGCTCCTTGAGCTGTTCATAGGCCTCTTGATCCACTTCCCAACTGGCATAGGCCGTCAGCTGGCGCTGGTAGCGGAAGCCCATCGTCTCTTGCAGCACGATGGCAGCATCGGGCCGCTCGTTCCATTGCACGAATAGGACGGAATTCCGCTCTCGGCGATTTTCCAAGTAAGGGATGTAGAGCTGATTGGTGCCGGGATGGACGAGCTGATCCTGCGTGAAAAAATAAGGCTCTTCCAACAGCTGCGTGCCGCGATAGAGCAGATTCCCGGTCCAGCTCGCCGCGATCAGCACGACCGCCGCCGCTGCCGCCGTCCACGGACGGCGCTTGATCCAGCCTAGCATTGCGCGTCTCCTCCTTCAACCTGCCTATCATAGCATAATCCAGGAGTATTTTGGGAAAGAATGCAAAAAATCCCCGGAACCGTTCGGTCGGCACCGGGGAGGGAAGACAGCTTATTTGGCTGGATGCAGTTCCTTGAGCTGGAGCGCCTTGGCCGTAGAGGCCTCGATCTGCGCGATCAGCTGCGGGTGCTGGAGAAGCTTGAGGCCGTAGGAAGGGATCATTTGCTTGATCTTCGGCTCCCATGCCTTGAGCTGCTGCGGGAAGCATTTTTCAATGACCTCCAGCATGACGGAAACCGCAGTCGATGCTCCCGGCGAGGCGCCAAGCAGCGCCGCGATCGAGCCGTCGGCCGCGCTTACGACTTCCGTACCGAATTGCAGGATGCCTTTGCCCGCCGGCGTATCCTTGATGACCTGCACGCGCTGGCCGGCTACGACGAGCTCCCAGTCCTCGCTCTTGGCTTCCGGAACGAACTCGCGCAGCGCGTTCATCCGCTGCTCCTTGGACAGCGACAGCTCCTTGAGCAGGTACTTCACGAGCGGCACGTTCTTGGCGCCGGAAGCGAGCATCGTCACCAGGTTGTTCGGCTTGACGGACGTGATCAGATCGAGCATCGAGCCGTTCTTGAGAAACTTCGGCGAGAAGCCGGCGAAAGGTCCGAAGAACAGCATTTCCTTGCCCTCGATATAACGCTTGTCAAGATGAGGCACGGACATCGGCGGCGCGCCGACGGCGGCCTTGCCGTACACCTTGGCGTGATGCCGGGAGACGACCTCCGGATTTTGGCATACCATGAAGATGCCGCTGATCGGGAAGCCGCCGATGGCACGTCCTTCTGGAATGCCGGACTTCTGCAGCAGATGCAGGCTGCCGCCGCCGCCGCCGAGGAAGACGAACTTGGCGTTATGGCGTTCGACCGCTCCTCGGCCGTCGCGCACCTTGATCTCCCAGCTGCCGTCGCCGGCACGCTTCACGTCGTCGACCTGATGGTTGTAGCGGACATCGACGCCTTGCCTTTGCAGATGGGCGAACAGCATGCGCGTTAAAGCGCCAAAGTTGACGTCCGTTCCGGAGTCGATCTTCGTCGCCGCAATCGGCTCGTCGACCTTGCGTCCGTCCATGATGAGCGGAATCCACTGCTTGAGCTGGTCGGGACGGTCGGAATACTCCATGCCCCGGAACAGCGGGTTGTCCTTGAGCGCTTCGTGGCGCTTGCGGAGGAAGTTGACGTTGTTCTGCCCGAACACGAGGCTCATATGCGGCAGCGCCTTGATGAACTCCTGAGGATGCTGGATAAGTCCGCTTGCCGCCAGATGCGCCCAGAACTGCTTGGATACCTGGAATTCCTCGTTGACCTTGACCGCCTTGCTGATGTCGATCGAGCCGTCGGCCTTCTCGGTCGTGTAGTTGAGCTCGCACAGGGAGGAGTGGCCCGTACCGGCATTGTTCCATTCGTTCGAGCTTTCCTCGCCTGCCGAGGCGAGCTTTTCGAACACTTTGATGCTCCAGTCCGGCGCAAGCTCCTTCAGCAAGGCGCCAAGGGTGGCGCTCATGATGCCGGCGCCGATCAAGATCACGTCAGTTGCAGGTTGTCGATTGCTCAATGTTATCGGTCCTTACCCATGAATTTTTTAAAGCCGGATCGACTCGGATCCACAATCACTCCCTCTAGTATAGCACGATTCGACGGCGCTTTGTAATGACCGCTCGAGTCCTATCTTCGCTTGTCGGAGCGCGGACACCGGGACCGATCCGCTTCGCGGAGCGGGGACTCGTTCCGATCTTCCTAGAGCCCAGATTCCTCTGATTCCATTCTCCAGCAGGGGTGGAACCCGGCCTCCAAGGGACCCGCGGCCGCTTCTTCGCGAGTCTCCCGTCCGCTTCGCTCCTGGTCCTGGCATATTGCTCTCGCTTCGCGTATGTTGCACGGTTCCGCGCCTGTTGCAACAAGAGCAGCATCTTACCTCTGCATTCAGATGCGCAACCAGACCGCTCCACCAACCGCCCCTGAACTTCCAGCTCCACAGCCGCACCGAGTTGCTCGATTTTTCCGCGCAGCTCGCTCCGTTTCTCCCCACGGACACCTGAGTTACTCGGTTTTTCCGCGCAACTCGCTCCGTTTCTCCCCACGGACACCCGAGTTACTCGGTTTTTCCGCGCAACTCGCCCCGTTTCTCCCCCGGGCACCCGAGTTGCTCGGTTTTTCCGTGCAACTCGTTCCGTTTCTCCCCCTGGACGCCCGAGTTACTCGGTTTTTCCGCGCAACTCGTTCCGTTTCTCCCCCTGGACGCCCGAGTTACTCGGTTTTTCCGCGCAGCTCGCCTATGTAATTGGTCGAGCAGGGCTGGGATGGTTTGTGCAGGCAGCTTTGACTGCTTGCTGGCTTGGTCTGTTTTAAGGCCAGTTTGTTGCGGCCGTGCGAAGCGCTGCCGTCTCCCCGCATTCGGGAGACGGCCCTCCCCCCTAATAAGAAGGGGGAGGGAGCAAGCTTGCGGGGCGAGGCAGAGCGGAGCGAGACGATGCCTTTCGGAGAAGCGGCAGCGGTCCTCTTGGAAGACGGATGGCCTCCGAATAGGAGGTCGGGAAATCAGGGCATCCGGCTTCCAGTGGAATCGGAGAAAGGCTCGGCTCGCGCAGCGGGCTTCTTGCCCTACCGGGGCTGCTTCTCCGGGTCTGGTTCTCCGGCTTCACCGGAGAAAGGCTCAGCCCGCGCAGCGGCCCTCCTGCCCAAACAGCGAAAAGGACGGTCGGCCTCATGCGCCGTCCCGCCCTCTATCGCTCTGCCTCGGCGCGAGGCCGATCTCGCCGCCTACTTGCCGTAGCTGGCCGGGTCCTCTCGCCACGCCTGCAGCGACGCGAGCTGCCCGCTCTGCACGATGCCGCGCTCGGCCGCCACGTCGATCAGCGCCGAGTAGCCCGACAGCGTGCGCAGCGGCACGCCCGCCTCCGCGAAAGCCTTCTCGGCGCTCGCGAACTGATACGAGAAGATGGCGACGACCGCCAGCACCTCGCCGCCCGCCTCGGCGACCGCCTGCGCCGCCTTGATCGAGCTGCCGCCGGTCGAGATCAGATCCTCGATGACGACGACCTTCTGCCCCGCGGCGATGCGGCCTTCGATCTGGTTCTGCTTGCCGTGGCCCTTGGCCTTGTCGCGGATGTAGGCCATCGGCAGGTTCAGCTTCTGCGCGACCCAGGCGGCATGCGGGATGCCCGCCGTCGCCGTGCCGGCGATGACGTCGGCGTCCGGATAGCTCTCGCGAATGACCGCGGCAAAGCCCTCCGCCACAAGGTCGCGGATATCCGGGTAGGACATCGTCAGCCGGTTGTCGCAGTAGATCGGCGACTTCAGCCCGCTCGTCCAGGTGAACGGCTCCTCCGGCCGCAGCGCGACCGCTCCGATGTCCAGCAGCTTGGCCGCGATCTCGCGCGGAAGGCTTTCGACTTGAAGCATGCTCATGCTTGGATCAGCTCCTCGATCATGGATTCAATGGCGGCGCGCGGATCGGCCGCCCGGGTGATCGGCCGTCCGATCACCATATAGTCGGTGCCGGCGCGAAGCGCGTCCTGCGGCGTCATGATGCGCGTCTGGTCGCCGACATCGGCGCCGGCCGGACGGATGCCCGGCGTGACCGTCTGGAACGTCGGCCCGCAGGCGTCCTTGACGAGCTGCACCTCATGCGGCGAGGCGACGACGCCGTCGAGGCCGGACGCGATCGCGAGCAGCGCGTAGCGGGCGACCGCCTCCTCGACCGTGCCGGGGATGCCGATCTCGTCGTTGAGCACCTCCTCGCTCGTGCTCGTCAGCTGCGTGACGGCGATGACCGTCGGGCGCGGCAGCGAAGGATCGGCGGCGAGCGCCTCCTCGACGCCGTCCATCGCCGCCTCCATCATGTCGCGGCCACCGGCGGCATGCACGTTGAACATGTCGACGCCGAGCCTTGCGATGCTGCTCGCGCCGCCTTTGACGGTGTTGGGAATATCATGCATCTTCACGTCGAGGAACACGCGGTAGCCGCGCTCCTTGAGCCGGCGGACGAAGTCCGGTCCGGCGGCGTAGAAGAGCTGCATGCCGACCTTCATGTAGCAGGGGATGCCTTGGAGCTGCTCCAGCAGCTGCTCGGCGGAGGCTGCGTCCGGGTAATCCAGCGCCACCATCACCTTGGCTGCCGCCTGCTCGCGGCTCAGGGCCGTTGTGCTCATCGCTTGCTCCTCCTTATGATCGATCTGTTCGGTCGACTGGGCATAGAGAAAGGCCATCCGCCAGAAGCGCGCCGCCGGCAGCGCCTAGGAAGGCGGTGCTGGAGACGGCGCGCTCATCGGCGCTGGCCGTGCTTCATCGGATTATTGCAGGACCGGCATCGGGTTCGAGCTGAAGTTGATCGTCTGCAGCATGTTCAGCAGCGCCCGCACCGTATCGAGCGACGTCATGCAGACGACGCCGTTCTCGACCGCCTCGCGGCGGATGCGGAAGCCGTCGCGCTCCGGCGTCTTGCCCTTGGTCAGCGTGTTGAAGACGAACTGCGCCTGGCCGCTGCGGATCAGGTCGAGGATGTTCGGCGAGCCTTCGCTCAGCTTGTTGACGCGCTGCACGACGATGCCCTCGGCCTCGAGCGCGGCGGCCGTGCCGCCGGTCGCGATGATTTTGTAGCCGATCGCATAGAAGCCCTTCAGCAGCTCAAGCGCCTCTCCCTTGTCCTTGTCGGACACGGTCGCTACGATGGAGCCTTGCAGCGGAATCTTCATGCCGGCGCCGATCAGTCCCTTGTACAGCGCCTTGGCGTACTGCTCGTCGCGGCCCATGACCTCGCCCGTCGACTTCATCTCCGGCGTCAGCGTCGGATCGACGCGGCGCAGCTTGGCGAAGCTGAACACCGGCACCTTGACGCTGACGAACTTGTCCTCCGGCCAGAGGCCGTCGACATGGCCGAGCTCGGCCAGCTTCGTGCCGAGGATGGCGCGCGTCGCCAGGTTCGCCATCGGCAGGCCCGTCACCTTGCTGAGGAACGGCACCGTGCGCGAGGAGCGCGGGTTGACCTCGATGACGTACGCCTTGTCGTTATGGATGACGAACTGGATGTTGACCAGGCCGACCACCTTCAGCGCCTTGGCGATCTTGATTGTGATGTCGATGATCTGCTCCTTGATGTCCGCGGACAGCGACTGCGGCGGGTACACCGCGATGGAGTCGCCGGAGTGCACGCCCGCGCGCTCGACATGCTCCATGATGCCCGGGATGACGACCGTCTCGCCGTCGCAGATCGCGTCGACCTCGGCTTCCCTGCCGAGCATGTAGCGGTCGATCAGCACCGGATGCTCCGGATTGATCTTGACCGCCTCGGCCATGTAGCCGACCAGCTCCTCGTCGGAGTAGACGATCTCCATCGCGCGGCCGCCGAGGACGTAAGACGGACGCACGAGCACCGGGTAGCTGAGGCGGTTCGCCGTGACGATCGCCTCCTCGAGGTTCGTCACCGTGCTGCCTTCCGGCTGCGCGATGTCGAGGCCGCGCAGCAGCGCCTCAAACTTCTTGCGGTCCTCGGCGGTGTCGATGCTCTCGAGGCTGGAGCCGAGGATGCGCACGCCCGCCTTCGCCAGCGGAGCCGCGAGGTTGATCGCCGTCTGGCCGCCGAACTGCACGATGACGCCGATCGGCTGCTCCTGCTCGATGACGTTCAGCACGTCCTCCAGGAACAGCGGCTCGAAGTAGAGCCGGTCGGAGGTGCTGAAGTCGGTCGATACCGTCTCCGGGTTGTTGTTGATGATGACGGCTTCGTAGCCGGCGTTCTGGATCGCCCAGACGGCATGCACGGTCGAGTAGTCGAACTCGATGCCCTGGCCGATGCGGATCGGGCCGGAGCCGAGCACGAGCACCTTCTGCTTGTCCGTCTCGGTCACTTCGTTCTCCACCTCGTAGGTGGAGTAGTAGTACGGCGTGCTCGCCTCGAACTCGGCGGCGCAGGTGTCGACCATCTTGTAGACCGGACGCAGCCCCTGCTCCAGGCGGAACGTGCGCACCGCATGCTCGTCCGTCAGCGTCTGCTGGCTGCCCTCGCGGCGCAGCTCGGCGATGGAGCGGTCGGAGAAGCCGCGGCGCTTGGCCGCGTAGAGCAGCTCCTTGGTCAGGCCGGGAGCGCGGCGCAGCTCGTCCTCGAAGGCGACGATGCTCTCGATCTTGTCGAGGAACCACCAGTCGACCTTGGTCAGGTCCTGGATGTCGGCGAGCGTCCAGCCGCGGCGGAACGCCTCGGCGATCAGGAACATGCGCTCGTCGTCCGGCTTGGCCAGGCGCGTGCGGAGCGTCTCGTCGCCCAGCTCATGCGCGTCCTTGAGATGGAAGCGATGCGTGCCGATCTCCAGCGAGCGGATCGCCTTGTGCATCGACTCCTCGAACGTGCGGCCGATCGCCATCACTTCGCCGGTCGCCTTCATCTGTGTGCCGAGCTTGCGGTTGGCGCCCGTGAACTTGTCGAACGGCCAGCGCGGAATTTTGGACACGATGTAGTCGAGCGTCGGCTCGAAGCAGGCATACGTCTGGCCCGTGACCGGGTTGACGATCTCGTCGAGCGTGTAGCCGACGGCGATCTTCGCGGCCATCTTGGCGATCGGGTAGCCCGTCGCCTTGGAGGCGAGCGCCGAGGAGCGGCTGACGCGCGGGTTGACCTCGATGACATAGTATTGGAAGCTGAACGGATCCAGCGCGAACTGCACGTTGCAGCCGCCCTCGATGTTCAGGGCGCGGATGATCTTGAGCGAGGCGGAGCGCAGCATCTGGTACTCGCGGTCCGACAGCGTCTGGCTCGGCGCCACGACGATCGAGTCGCCGGTGTGCACGCCGACCGGATCGAAGTTCTCCATGTTGCAGACGACGATGCAGTTGTCGTTCGCGTCGCGCATGACCTCGTACTCGACTTCCTTCATGCCGGCGATCGACTTCTCGATCAGGCACTGGCCGATCGGGCTGTAGCGGATGCCGGAGGCGACCGTCTCCAGCAGCTCGGCCTCGGTCGCGCAGATGCCGCCGCCCGTGCCGCCGAGCGTATACGCCGGGCGAACGATGATCGGGTAGCCGATCTCATTGGCAAAATCGACCGCTTCCTCGACCGTCGTGACGATGACGCTCTCCGGCACCGGCTGCTCCAGCTCGCGCATGAGCTCGCGGAACAGATCGCGGTCCTCGGCTTTCTCGATCGCCGTCAGCTGCGTGCCGAGCAGCTGCACGTTCTCGCGCTCGAGCACGCCGGCGCGCGCCAGCTCGACCGCCATGTTGAGGCCGGTCTGGCCTCCGAGCGTCGGCAGCAGGCCGTCCGGACGCTCCTGGCGGATGATCTGGGAGACGAAGTCGAGCGTGATCGGCTCGATGTACACTTTGTCGGCCATGTTCGTATCGGTCATGATCGTCGCCGGGTTGCTGTTGATGAGGACGACCTCGTAGCCCTCTTCCTTCAGCGCCTGGCAAGCCTGCGTGCCGGCATAGTCGAACTCGGCGGCCTGGCCGATGACGATCGGGCCGGAGCCGATGACGAGGATCTTCTTGAGCAGGTTATTTCTGGGCATACAGCAGCTCTCCTTTGGACGCTTCCGACAGCTGGGCTTGACGCGGCTTGGAAGGGTTAGTGCGGCGATGGGTGCGGATCAGCTCCAGGAATTCGTCGAACAGGTAGCTGGAATCGAACGGCCCCGGGGCCGCCTCCGGATGGTATTGGACCGAGAAGGCCGGATGCTCGTTATGCTTCAGCCCTTCGACCGTCTTGTCGTTGTTGTTGATATGGGTCACGGTCAGCTCGGTGCCGGCGATGCTGGACTCCGGCACGGTGTAGCCGTGGTTCTGGCTCGTAATGTAGCAGCGTCCCGTGGAAAGCTCCTTGACCGGGTGGTTGCCGCCGCGATGGCCGAACTTGAGCTTCTCCGTATCCGCGCCGCAAGCGAGCGCGAACAGCTGGTGGCCGAGGCAGATGCCGAAGATCGGGTATTCGCCGAGCAGCTCGCGGATCGTCGCGACCGCATGCGGCACGTCCTGCGGGTCGCCAGGGCCGTTGGACAGCTGGATGCCGTCCGGATTGAGGCGGCGGATCGTCTCCGCGGACGTGTCATGCGGCACGACGACGACGTCGCAGCCGCGCTTGGTCAGCTCGCGCAGGATGCCGGTCTTGGCGCCGTAGTCGATCAGCACGATGCGCTCGCCGAAGCCCGGGCTCGTGAACACCTGCTTCGTCGACGTGCGGGCGACCTGGTCGCGCAGCAGCGGCGTGCCGGTCAGCTGCTCGACGATCGCCTCGACGCGCTCGCTGCCGGTCGTGATGACGCCGCGCATCGTGCCGAAGTGGCGCAGCTTGCGGGTCAGCATGCGCGTGTCGATCTCGCTGATCGCCGGGATGCCGTGCTCCTTGAGCAGCCAGTCCAGCGACACCTGGGCGCGCCAGTTGCTCGGGATCGGCTCGTGGCGGCGTACGGCGAAGCCGTGGATGAACGGCGCCACCGTCTCGAAATCGTCGCGGGTGATGCCGTAGTTCCCGATCAGCGGATACGTCATGGTGACGATCTGTCCGCAGTACGACGGATCGGAGAGCACCTCCTGGTAGCCGGTAATGCCGGTGTTGAATACGACCTCGCCGGGCTTGAACGTCTCGGCGCCGAACGACTGGCCCGCAAATACGGTTCCATCCTCAAGAATCAGTCTCGCTTGCATCCGTATCACTCCTTATGCGCTTTGGTGGGACCAGACGACGCTGCCGGCGACGACGGTGGCTTCGGGCCATCCGTAGAGCTTCCAGCCGCCGAAAGGCGTGTTGCTGCTTTTGGAAAGGAAGGCAGAGGGATCGACCTCGCGCTTCTCCTCCAGCTCGACGACGGTAAGATCCGCCGGAGCTCCGACTTCCAGCCGCCCCGAGTCGAGGCGGAAGACGGAAGCGGGAATTCGGGTCATGCGGTTCAGCAGGAAGCCGAGCGACCATTTGCCCGTGCGGACGAAGGCGGTGTACAGCAGCGGGAACGCCGTCTCGAAGCCGACGATGCCGAACGGCGCGAGCTGCATGCCGCGGGCTTTTTCCTCGGCGCTGTGCGGGGCGTGGTCGGTGACGATCATGTCGATCGTGCCGTCCTCGAGGCCTTGGATGACCGCCTCGACATCGCGCGGCGTGCGCAGCGGCGGGTTCATCTTCCAGTTGGAATCCATGCCGGGGATGTCCTCGTCGCTCAGCACCAGATGATGCGGGCACACCTCGGCGGTGATGCGGACTCCGACCGACTTGGCGAGCCGGATCAGGCGCACCGACTGCTCGGTGCTCACGTGGCAGACGTGGTAATGGACGCCGGTCGATTCCGCCAGCAGCGCGTCGCGGCCGACATGGATCGCCTCGGACTCGTTCGGGATGCCCTTGATGCCGTTGTCGCGGGCGAACTTGCCCTCGGAGACGTACAGCCCTTCGACGAGGCTGTCATCCTCGCAGTGAGCGATGATCGGCATGTCGAGCGACTGCGCCAGCCCCATCGCGTCCTTCATCGTCTGCGCGCGCTGCACGCCGACGCCGTCGTCGGTGAAGCCGATCGCGCCGGCCGCCTTCAGCGCCGCGAAGTCGGTCAGCTCGCGGCCGAGCTGGTTTTTGGAGATGGCCGCGTAGGGCAGCACCTTCACGCCGTTTCCTTGCTCGCGGGCTTTGTCGATCACATAGCGCACCGTCTCCGGCGTGTCGATCGAAGGCCGCGTGTTCGGCATGCAGGCGATCGTGGTGAAGCCGCCCGCCGCCGCCGAGGCGGTGCCGGTGACGATATCCTCCTTGTGCTCGAAGCCCGGGTCGCGCAGATGCACGTGCATGTCGATGAAGCCCGCCGAGACCAGCCTTCCTCGCGCGTCCAGCACGCCCTCGCCTGCCGCCGCCGGCGCGTCGCCGGCCTTGATCTCGGCGATCCGGCCGTCCTCGATGCGGATATGCCTCGTCTCCAGCTCGCCGCTCTCCTCGTTCCAGATCCGTCCGTTCACGATCCATTCCACAGCTGCCATTGCTTGATCCGTCCCCTTTCGCAGCGAATGCCGCCTTGCCTGCCTGCTTCCGTCGTCCTTGCTTCCTGGCGGCGCTCGCCGCCTCTATCCTCTCAGCGCCCGTTCGATGACGGCCATGCGCACCGGCACGCCGTTCTGCATCTGCGGGAAAATTCTCGACTGCGGATGCTCGACCAGATCGCCGTCGATCTCGACGTCGCGGTTGACCGGCGCCGGATGCATGATGATCGCATGCGGCGCGAGGCGCGCCGCCCGTTCCGCCGTCAGACCGTACTGCTCGCGGTACTCTTCCGCGGAGCGGAGCATGCCGCCCTCATGCCGCTCGAGCTGCACGCGCAGCATCATGACGACGTCGGCTTCGAGCGCTTCTTCCATGCTCACGTAGGCCACATCCAGCTCGTTCTCGCGCATGTTTTCCGGCGCGCAGAAGCGCACCTGCGCTCCGAACTGCTTCAGCCCCCAGTAGTTGGAGCGGGCCACCCGGCTGTGCTTGATGTCGCCGATGATCGAGACGCGCAGCCCCGAAAGCGGTCCGAACTGCTGCCGCATCGTGTACAGGTCGAGCAGCGCCTGCGTCGGATGCTCGTTGTTGCCGTCTCCTGCGTTGATGAGCGGCACCTGGATGCGCTCCGCGAGCTCCTCGAGCACTCCGGCCGGCTTGAGCCGGATGATGCCGGCGTCGATGCCCATCGACTCCAGCGTCCGCACCGTGTCGTAGATCGACTCGCCCTTCTGCACGCTCGATTCCGCCGCCGAGAAGTTCAGCACCTCGGCTCCGAGCCGCTTTTCCGCCACCTCGAAGCTGAACCGCGTGCGCGTGCTGTTCTCGAAGAACATGTTGGCGACGAAGCTTCCCGCGAGCACGGGCTGCACCTTCTGCTCCTGCCGCTCCCAGTGGGCCGCGCGCGAGAGGATCGACTCCAGCTCCTCGCGCCCCATCCCTTTCAAGCCAAGCAGGCTTTTTTGCCGCAGCTGCAATGCCGTCATCCTGATCATCCTCCCTGTCTTTCCGTGATGGTGACGTTGTCTTCTCCATCCACTTCCTGAAGGGAGACGCGGATGCTCTCCTGCTTGGAGGTCGGCACGTTTTTGCCCACATAATCCGGCCGGATCGGCAGCTCTCGGTGGCCGCGGTCGAGCAGCACGGCCAGCTGGATCGACTGCGGACGTCCCTGATCCATCAAGGCGTCCATCGCCGCGCGGATCGTCCGGCCCGTGTAGAGCACGTCGTCGACCAGGATGACGCGCTTGTCGTGGACCGGGACCGGCTGGCCTCCGGCATCGGGCACCGCGATGGCTCCCCGCTGGCCGTCCGGCGAGCGGTCGTCGCGGTAGCCGGTGATGTCCAGCTCGCCGCAAGCGACAGGCGTTCCCTCGATCTCGCGGATCTGCTCGGCGAGGCGGCGGGCCAGGTAGACGCCGCGAGTCCGGATGCCGACCAGCACGCAGCCTTCGATGCCTTTGTTCTTTTCGACGATCTCATGGGCGATCCGGGTCAGGCCTCTCCGTATGGCGGTATCGTCCATGATGGCGCGCTTCTCGCCTTCTGACATGGGTGATCGAGCTCCTTCAGCGTCCGGCCGCAGCCGCTGCGCATGGGTAGTGTACGGCTTTATCCTCCCTCGGCAGGGCAAAAAAAATCTCCCTGCTGAACGCTCAGCAAGGAGAGGGAAAGAAGCATGTGCCGTCTTGAAGAAGAGCAAGCGGGCGGATCCCTCTCCGGCGGCGGGCAGGCGCAAGGACGCGCCGAGCCGGCCGCGCGGAGGCAAGGACTCCGAGCTGGCTGACAAGCTTCATCGACGACGGCACATATCACGCTACCTTGCCAGCCTCTCTGGACTGAGTTAAAGGTACTGCCGTTATCGGATACGATTATCCCATGCGAGGCCGATGAAGTCAACCCCGACCCTGTTCCTTGGTTGTGCTGCATTAATATTCAATTGGCTGAATAATAATAACACCTTCTCCCGGAAAGGGCAATGGTCGGGCAAAGAAAAAGCCGGTCCGCTTGGCGGACCGGCTGTCGAATCGGCTTACAGGCTGAGGCCGCGGATGCGCTCCACAGCTTTTTCGGTGTTCTCGCGGCTGCCGAACGCCGTCAGGCGGAAGTAGCCTTGGCCGCTGCGGCCGAAGCCGACGCCCGGCGTGCCGACGATGTTCGCCTCGGACAGCAGCTTGTCGAAGAACGCCCACGAATCGAGGCCCTTCGGCGTCTTGAGCCAAATGTACGGCGCGTTGACGCCGCCGAATACGTCCAGCCCAAGCGACGCAAGGCCGTCGCGGATGATGCCGGCATTGGTCATGTAGTAGTCGACGAGGCCGCGGATCTGCTCCTTGCCCTCCGGCGAGTAGATCGCTTCCGCGCCGCGCTGGGTCACGTAGGAGACGCCATTGAACTTGGTCGTGTGGCGGCGGTTCCACAGGTCGTTGATGACGACGGAATTGCCGTCCTTGTCGAGGCCCTTCAGCTCGCGCGGCACGACCGTGTAGGCGCAGCGGACGCCGGTGAAGCCGGCCGTCTTGGAGAAGCTGCGGAACTCGATCGCGACCTCGCGCGCTCCCTCGACTTCATAGATGCTGTGCGGCACGTCGGCTTCGGTGATGAACGACTCGTACGCCGAGTCGAACAGGATGAGGCAGTTGTTCTCGCGAGCATAGTCGACCCATACTTTGAGCTCGTCCTTCGTGAGCGTCATGCCGGTCGGATTGTTCGGGTAGCACAGGTAAATGAGGTCGACCTTGCGGTCCGGCAGCGACGGCTTGAAGCCGTTCTCAGCCGTGCAGTCGAGGTAGACGATGTTCTCGTAGCGGCCGAGCTCGCTGTTGAACGAACCCGAGCGGCCCGCCATGACGTTGGTGTCGACGTAGACCGGATAGACCGGATCCTGGACGGCGACGACGGCATCCTGGCTGAAGATCTCCTGGATGTTGCCGACGTCGCACTTGGAGCCGTCGCTGACGAACACTTCGTTGGCGGCGATGTCGACGCCGCGCGCCTTGTAGTCGTTCTCGATGATCGCCTGGATGAGGAAGTCGTAGCCCTGCTCCGGACCGTAGCCGCGGAAGCTGCCCGGCACGGCCAGCTCGTCGACGGCGGCGTGCATCGCCTTGGTGACGGCTTCCGGCAGGCCGCGCGTCACGTCGCCGATGCCGAGGCTGATGATCTCGGCCTGCGGGTTGTCCTGAATGAACTTCGTGCGCCGCTTGGCGATTTCCGAGAACAGGTAGCTGCCTTGCAGGTTCAAATAGTTGGAATTGATCGAGGTCATGGGATCGGATCCCCTTTCGTTTTCATGAATGGACCCGGGAGCGGAAGGCCGCGCCCGGGTCGTGGAGGTCTCATGCTGGCACGGCCGCTCCCGGAGGGGAGCGGCGCGCGAGTGCAGCCTGTTTCAGCATAGCGCAAGGCGCTTGCCGTGCTAATGGAACATTGCGCGAAAAATTTGCATTTTTCGCATCGTCCGCAATGCCCGAAGCGCCGGCGCAGCTGCCGCTAGCGGTTCCGCAAGCTCGTCAGCACATGCTGCATGTCGTCCGGGATCGGCGCCTCGAACTCGAGCCGCTCGCCCGTGCGCGGATGGGTGAAGCCGAGCGCCGCCGCATGGAGCGCTTGTCCTCCCAGCGCGACGGTCTTGTTGCGCCCATAGACCGGATCGCCCGCGAGCGGATGGCCGATGTACTTGAGGTGGACGCGGATCTGATGGGTCCGGCCCGTCTCCAGCTGCAGCTCGACCAGCGTATAGTCGCCGATCCGCTCGATCACCTGGAAATGCGTCACCGCATGCTTGCTGCCTTTGGTGGTGACCGTGAACATCTTGCGGTCCTTTTCGTCCCGTCCGATCGGCGCGTCGATCGTGCCGATGTCATGATGCAGGTTGTCGTGCACGAGCGCGACATACTTGCGCGTCACGCTATGCTCCTTGAGCTGCTCGGCGAGCGACAGATGGGCCAGATCGTTTTTGGCCGCCATGAGCAGGCCGGACGTGTCCTTGTCGATGCGATGCACGATGCCCGGACGGAGCACGCCGTTGATGCCCGACAGGTCGCGGCAATGATGCATGAGCGCGTTCACGACCGTGCCGCCGGAGTGGCCCGGCGCCGGATGCACGACCATGCCCCGCGGCTTGTTGATGACGATGACGTCGGAGTCCTCGTACACGATGTCGAGCGGGATGTCCTCCGGCACGATCGCCGCGTCCTCCGGCTCCGGCACCGTCACGGAGAGCGAGTCGCCTGCGGAGAGCTTGTAGTTCGCCTTGACGGCGCGGCCTCCGACCGATGCGGCGCCGGACGCGATCCAGTCCTGGACCTGCGTGCGCGAGATGGCGGGATCGGCGAGCTGGTCGGTAATGAACTTGTCGATGCGCTGTCCCGCCTGCTCCGGCGCGATCGTCCATTCGAGCTGCCGTTCGTCGTCTTGCTCGACGACATGTTCAAGCGGGTTGTTTTGGAATGTCATAAGGCGAAGTCAGTCCTCTGTATGCAATATTTCCTTCGGCTGCTCCGGGTCGCGGCCTTCCTTGGCCGCCGCCCGCGCGCGGCGGTCCTCCCGCAGCGTGTCGATGATGATCATGATGACGCCGATCGTGATCGCCGAATCGGCGATGTTGAACACCGCGAACGAATAGGAGCCGAAATTGAAGGATAGGAAGTCGACGACATGCCCGTAGAGCAGCCGGTCGATAAAGTTGCCGAGCGCTCCGCCGAGCACGAGGCCCAGCGCGGTCAGCAGCCAGACGTTGCCGGATCGGCGCTGCTGGTGGATGTACCAGGCGATGCCCGCCGCGACGATCGGCGTGATGATGAGGAAGAACAGTTGTTTCCCCTCCAGCATGCTGAAGGCCGCTCCCGTGTTGCGGATGGAGGTGATGATGAAGAAATCTCCGATGACTTTGATCTGCTCGTAGAGCTCGAGCCGGTTCATGATGATGATTTTGGTGATCTGGTCGAGCAAGATGGCGGCCAGCGCCACCACGTATGAATACCCCTTGACCTTCAAGCTTTTCCCTCCTCGTCCGTCTCATTGTAGCATAACCGTTCCGGGCGGAGCCAGCGCTCAGGCATGCCTGGCAGCAGGCTTCAGGACAGCTTCGAGGCAAGCGTTGGAGCCGGTGCCGGGACGGCGATAAGGACGGATTCGGGACGGCGCGGCGCCGGCCCGCAAGCCATTGGCCGGAGGCTCCTCGCTTCCAGAGAACCCCATCTGTAATCCGGCTGCAAGTCGTCCACACTAACAGCAGCAATTCCAGTCCCCTCGCAGCCTGCGCGGCTGCCGAAAGGTGTGTGCGACATGACTCATTCCCCAGCTCTCATCGGGCGGTTGAAGCAAAGGCTGCTCCGGCAGCGCGAGGAGCTGATCCGCCGCGACGTGGAGTCCGATCACGACGGCTTGCAGGAGTCGCTGCGCGACGAGACCGGCGAGCTCAGCACGATCGACAACCACCCTGCGGACATAGCGACGGAAATGTTCGAGCGCGGCAAGGATATCGCGCTTCAGGAGCAGATGGACCTGCATCGCGAGCGCATAGATGCCGCCCTGGCGGCGATGATCGACGGCAGCTACGGCCGCTGCGCGGTCTGCGGCGAAGACATTCCGGAAAAGCGGCTGTCGGCGCTTCCCGATACGCTTTATTGCATCCAGCATTCCCCGCGGCAGCATGTGTCCCACCGCCGTCCGGCCGAGGAGGCGGTGCTGCGTCCTCCGTTCGGCGATTCCGACCGCGACGGCAAGGACGATCCCGGATTCGACGGCGAGGATGCGTGGCAGACCGTCGAGCACTGGGGCACGTCGACCTCTCCGGCCATGGACGAGATGCCGGGAGACAGCTACCAGAGCATCGGCATCGAGTCCGACGAGAATGTCGGCTACGTCGAAGACATCGAAAGCTTCCTTGCGACAGACATGACCGGCCGCCATGTGAGCGTCGTGCGCAACCGCGAGTACAAGAACTACATGGACAGCGGCCGGGGAGAAGAGCTGCCGTCCGACTGATCCGCCTCGTTCAATACTGCTTGCCCTCCAGCTGGATCTGCACGATGCGCACGAGGTCGGCGATGTAGTCGCCGATGATCGGCAGGTTGAGCTGTCCGAGCGCCTGCAGCAGATACAGGATCGCGGTCGTGAAGAAGGCGATGCCGATCGCGTAGCCGACGCCGCGCGAGACGCCTGCGACCAGATTCCGGCGGATGAGCTTCCACGGCCGATTGAGCAGATCGACGTATTCGGCCATCTGGGACCGCTCCAGATCGGCGGCGATCTTCTCCAGCCGATCCTGGAGCAGGCTGATCCGCTCCTGCTCGCTCGCCTTGTTCCTCCGATGCTCTTCGCCCATGCCGCTCCTCCTTCCGTATGTTCAGGCTCAAGAATTCCCCGCTAGTATGTCCCGGAAAATGCTGGCGGATTCCACAGGAAAAGGCTCCTTTCTCCCGTCCGGGAGAAAGGAGCCTTTTTGTCCGTCCATCCTGCCGCTGACGCGACGCCTGGCCTCGCGGCCCGAATCAGCCGCGGATCAGCAGGCCGAGCGAGCGCTCGCCAAGCTGCACGCGCTCCATGCCGGCCTCGCTGCCGTAGCTGACGCTGCTCAGCAGCACGCTGCTCTGAAGCAGCTCGTCGTTCTCCTGCAGCGCCGCCGTCAGCTCGGCGTCGGCGTCCAGCACGAGCTCGACCCGCTTCTCGATCGGCAGGTCGAGCTTTTTGCGGGTATCCTGCACGGCGCGGATGACCTCGCGTACCCAGCCTTCCCGCTCGAGCTCCGGCGTGATGTCGGTATTGAGCGCCACGGTCACGCCGCCGCCGGAAGCGGAGGCGAAGCCCGCCTTGGCCTGCTTCTCGACGAGCAGCTCTTCGAGCGCGACCGTCGCTTCCTCGCCGTCCGGCGAGGCGAAGACGAAGCTGCCGCCCGTCACGATCGCGCGAGCGCCATCGACGTCCAATCCTTTGAGGTAGGCTTGGATCGGACCGACGTTTTTGCCGAACTTCTTGCCCGCGACCTTGAGGTTCAGCTTGAGGGCGAAGTCGACGAAGCCGCTGTCGCTCGTCTCGACCCGGATCGCCTTGACGTTGATCTCGTCCTTGACGATCTCCTCGTAGTCCGTCAGCGCGAACTCGCCGCTCAGCGAGACGATGAGCTCGGACAGCGGCTGACGCGTCTTGATGCCGGTCTCGTTGCGCACGTTGCGCGCCAGCTCGACGATCGTGCGGGCCGTCTCCATGTCGCGCTCGAGCTCGGCGTCGATCGCCGATTCGTCGACAGTCGGATAGTCGGCCAGATGGACGCTGCCTTTGCCGCCGAGGTTGCCGTAAACATCCTCCGCCAGCAGCGGCGCATACGGCGCGATGAGGCGGGAGAGCGTCAGCAGCACGTCGCGCAGCGTCGCGTACGCGTCCAGCTTGTCGTCGGTCAGGCCGCTGCCCCAGAAGCGGTCGCGCGAGCGGCGGATGTACCAGTTGCTGAGCTCGTCGACGAACGCCTCGATCGCTTTGGCCGAGTTGAGGAAGTCCCAGCTTTCCAGGCCGGTCACGACCGTGCGGACGAGCGTGTTGAGGCGGGAGACGATCCAGCGGTCCAGCTTGGCCGCGGAGACGCGTCCTTGATGCTCGGACGGATCGAAGCCGTCGATGCTCGCGTACAGCGCGAAGAACGCATGCGTGTTGACGATCGTATCGATGACCTTGGACTTCGCTTCGCCGACGATGCCGCGCGAGAACTTCTTGCTGTTCCACGGCGCGCTGTCCGCGAGCAGCGCCCAGCGGAACGCGTCGGTGCCGTACTCGTCGATGATTTCCCAAGGGTCGATGACATTGCCCTTGGACTTGCTCATCTTCTGGCCGTTCTCGTCGAGCACATGGCCGGTCGAGATGACCGCCTTGTACGGAGCTTGCCCGTTGTACAGCGTCGAGACCGCCAGCAGGCTGAAGAACCAGCCGCGCGTCTGGTCGATGCCCTCGCAGATGATGTCGGCCGGATACTGCTCGGCGAAGCGGCCTTCGTTCTCAAACGGATAATGCTGCTGCGCGAACGGCATCGAGCCGCTGTCGAACCAGACGTCGATGACCTCCGGCGTGCGGGTCATGACCGCGCCTTCGGCGAACGGACTGCGCAGCTTCACTTCGTCCACATACGGCTTGTGCAGCTCGAAGTCCTCCGGCAGCTCCGTCACGGAGCGCTCGCGCAGGTCGGCCAGGCTGGACGGCGCGTACTCCTTGCCCGTCGCCTCGCACACCCAGACGTTGAGCGGCGTGCCCCAGTAGCGGTTGCGGCTGATGTTCCAGTCGACGAGGTCCTCGAGGAACTTGCCGAAGCGGCCCTCGCGGATATGGCCCGGGTACCAGTCGACGCCGCTGTTGTTCGCGATCAGCTGCTCCTTGACGGCGGTCGTCTCGATGAACCAGCTCTCGGTCGCGTAATAGATGAGCGGCGATTTGCAGCGCCAGCAGAACGGATAGCTATGCTCGTATTTCTCTTTGGAGAAGAGCAGCCCTTTCTCGCTCAGCATCTTGACGATCTCGATGTCGACCTCGCCGTCCTTGACGAAGCGTCCGGCCAGATCCGTCACCTCGTCGACATAGCGGCCCTGGTTGTTGACGACGGCCAGCAGGCTGATGCCGTTTTTGCGGGCGGTCTTATAGTCGTCGTCGCCGTGCGCCGGCGCGATGTGGACCATGCCCGTGCCGCTCGTGTCGCTGACGAAGTCCGCGCCGATGACGACATGGCCCTTATCGACCGGAACATAGTCGAACGGAGCGCGGTAGGCGAGGCCGACAAGCTCGGCGCCCTTCACGCTGCCGACGATTTCCGGCTTGTCGTCGCCCTTGAACACGCTGTCCACGAGCGCCTCGGCGACGAAGTATACCTCGCCGTCTTTTTTCGCCTTGACGTAGGTCAAATCCGGGTTGACCGCGATCGCCGTATTGGCCGGCAGCGTCCATGGCGTCGTCGTCCAGGCGAGCAGATGGCCTTCGCCGTTCTCCAGCGGGAACTTGACCGTGGCGCTGAGATCCTTGACGTCCTCGTAGCCTTGGGCGACCTCATGCGAGCTGAGCGTCGTCTGGCAGCACGGGCAGTACGGACTGACGCGGTGGCCGCGGTACAGCAGCCCTTTGCCATGGATCGTCGAGAGGATATGCCAGACGCTCTCGATATAGCTGTTCTTGAGCGTGATGTACGGATCGTCCATGTCGGTCCAGTAGCCGATCGCTTCGGTCAGCTCGCGCCATTGGCGCTCGTATTCGAACACGCTCGCCTGGCACTTTTTGACGAATGCCTCGACGCCGTAGTTCTCGATCTCCTGCTTGCCGGAGATGCCGAGCTCCTTCTCCACGCCGAGCTCGACCGGGAGGCCGTGCGTATCCCAGCCGGCCTTGCGCACGACGCGGTAGCCGGACATCGTCTTGTAGCGGCCGATGAAGTCCTTGATGACGCGTCCGAGCACATGCCCGATATGCGGCTTGCCGTTCGCCGTCGGCGGTCCCTCGTAGAACACGAAGTTCGGCTTGCCTGCGCGGTTGTCGATGGAAGCCTTGAACGTCTCCTCCGTCTTCCACTTGTCCAGCACGCGCAGCTCGCGCGCGCGGGCCTTCTCCTTCACATCCACTCTTTGCATCGCTCAACACTCCTCTTGGAAAATAAGCTCTAGAAAATAAAAAAGCCCGCCCCTTGGAAAGGGACGAGCGTAAACTCGCGATACCACCCTGATTCGAACGCATCGGCAGCGGCCTGTCGATCCCGACAGCCGTCAGCGCAAGCGCTCCTCGGCAGCGGATCGAACCTGCGCAATCCGCGTTCCCTGTAACGGAGGACATCCGGCGGCGCTTACTGGGACCGTCCAGCCCTGGGGGCCGAAGCGGCCGATTCGGCGGCGCTTCTCGGAGAGGATGCACGTCTGGGTTCCGAACGCCGGCTTGCAGCTCTGGGCCGGCTCTCTGGGGATCTTCCCCGCAGGGCGCGTGTTCTCGTCAATGAAGTTGCTATGGTTACGGTCGGTCTATCATCGGCATTTCTATACTAGGTTATACCTCATACCGGCAAAAGGTGTCAACCGTCCGTCTGCGGCTGCCGCTACTGCTTGCGGTGCACGCCCGCGGCGCCGAGCGCCGAGCCGATGATGCGGATCGGCACGTCCGCCGTCTTGCGCGTGCCGTTGCGGTACACCACCTCGAAGCGGATCGTATAGGCGCCCTTGGACAGTCCATCCGTCAAATGCGCCCACCGCTCGTCATGCAGCTCGCCCGCATAATGGCGATCGGCCGTCACCGGCTTCAGGATGGTGTGTGCGTCCAGCCCGCCTCCGGCCGTCAAGCTCGCCGTCACCTGCAGCACCGGAGCCGGGACCGGATAGCCTTGCACGATCAGCTTCTCCCCGGCATAAAACTCCTTCGGATGCTGCGCCGTCTCGTGGCCGAGCCGGTCATGGATTTCCTTCCAGTCCGCCGTATGGCCGACATCCGCGCTCAGTCCAAGCGGCACGACCGAGATCGGCTTCGCAGCCGTCGCTTCCGCCTTGCCGTCGCTGACCGTCAGCGTCACCTGATAGGTGCCGGGCAAGGACCGTTCGATGAGCGGCGGAGCCGCATGCACGCTCGTTCGGCCCGACGGGTCGAGCACGGTCCATTTCGCCGTAAGCGCGTCTCCGTCCGGATCGGACGAGCGGTCGAGCATCTGGAGCGGGTCGCCTTCATAGACCGGCTTCGGCGTCCAATCGAAGTCCGCTACGGGCGGGCGGTTCGTTTCAATGTAGAAGAACTTCGGAGCGCTCTCCCCCCAATCGAAGCCGTCCAGAACTCTGACCACGATGTAAAGGTTCGTGTATTCCGGAAGATCGGCTGTAGGGATGTAGGTTCCGTCGCTCCCGTTCTTGATGCCCGAATCGTGGACGATGACGCCCCCATATCGGTAAATCTTCACCTGGTACTTGGCTTGCGGATCGCTGTCGGCATCGCCATAGCTCCATTTGAACTTCGGACGGAATTCGGTCAGTTTCTCTGGCTTCGTCTGATCGGTCGAAGAAGGAACGAAGATGTTGGCCGTCGGAATTCGGTTAACGACTTGTACCGTTTTTGAAACGGTGTCGGTCTGGCCCAGCTTGTCCTCCACCACCTGACGGATTCGGAAAGTCCCCATCGTGCTGAACGTCTTGGTCCACGTCGTCCGGGCCTGGCTGGCCATCTTTTCGGTTCCGCCATCCAGATTCCGGATGAAGTAGTCGTGAGGAAGGTTTTGGCGCGCTCCATCCTCTTTGTCCCATGCGGTCGAATCGATGCTGATCTCTACGCCTCGATACGTCGTCGCGCGGCTCAGGTTGAAGCCGGCGTGCGGAGGCTCGTCCGGCTGCGGCAGCGTGCCGACGTAGACGGTCTTCTCCGTGTAATCGCTCCAGGCTTCGTATTCATCCTTCACCGCCAGGCCAACAGTATATTCTCCGATTTCATCCGGGGTAACCAACTTGGTTCGAACGAATTTGCCCGATGGAGAGAGATAATAGAACTTTTTCTCGAGCACGCCTTTGGTCCGGTAGTAGTCGATGCCCGTCGCTTCGGTCGAGTAATGGCTGCTCGACAGGTAGCGATCGGGGTCCCGGCTGCGGTCCGTCCACAAGACGGTCCCGTTCGAAGCGAGCGAGACGTCGAAGTCCGAAATTGGCGGCCGGTGGATGATGACATCGCGTACCGACTCGTTGCTCTCCTTGCGGTATTCGTCGAAGTCCATCTTCGGATAGAGATAGTCAGGATGCGGATCATCCTTGGACTTGTAGCTGATTCGGTACAAGCCTACCTTGTCGATGACGGCGGCCGGAGAGGTGAACCACTTCCCGCTCAAGGCAGACGCGCCTGATTTGCCGTCCTGGGCATCGAGGAATTTCTGCGCCAGCTGGACGTACTTCCAGGAAGTCAGATCTTTGATTAGCGGATCGTTTTCCGTGTCCGTGTTCCGGATCGTATAAATGAGCGGTCTTCCGACGAGGCCGACGCCGTTCAGCACGGTTGACGTACTGATTGGTGTCAGGTCCGTATAGCTCACCTGGAAAAATTCCGTTTTGGGAATCTCGGCGAACGGCCCGAACTTCCCTTCGGTGTACGTAGTCTCGTTGATGTCGATGACAGGCGTGCCGTCCACGTAGACCTTGATCTTTCCGTCGAGAACTTGAATCTTAAACGTGTACTTTTGGGCCAGATTGATTGGATAGGATGCGCTTTGAAGCACCTTCCTCGTTCCTCCGGCGACCCGAACCAGGCTGACCGAGTCATGATTGACCTCAACGCGGTACATGTTCCGGTTATCCTGCGCGTGGAACGAATAGCCCGAATAGAGATACGACGGAGCTGACATGTTAAGCTTCATCTTGAAACTGTACGAGACATTCTTCATCTTTGCTTGACCGAGCAATTGGTTGTGGGAAGAGATATAGGCTCCTTCCGGCCGACTTTCGCGAGGCGCATAGACTTCTGTTCGCCGGTCGTTGGTTGCCACCGTAAAAGCACCGTTGTTGATCGGCACGGCGAAATTGCCTACGGCCGCCAGCTGCGTGAGCGAGAAGTCGGACGTGCTGATCTTGTATAGCGTCTCCCGGTCTTGGAAGACGAAGTTGTTCTGATTATCAATCCGTATGTTTCTATAAATGGACTGCAGCTGAGGATAATCTCGGATGGTCGTTATCGTTCCGTTATCTTGAATTCGGATCAGCTTTGCCCCTCGCTCGTAGTTGTCCAGCAAAGCGTAGTTCGTATCGGTCACGTGCATGACTCGGGTCCCATAGTCAAAGCTGGAGATTGGATCCGCGTAGGAGTAGGGATGGTTCCGATCATAAACACCCGTGTTGGTTACGACCCATTTTCCATCAAACGTGACAAAGATACGGTCGTCTGGTGTACGAATAAGGTTCTGGTACCGGTCCGTGTCATCCTCCAGATTCCGGCTAAAATAGACTTTCGATGAACTGGAGAAGGTACGGTACGACGAGGTGACATAGTTCATGTCTTTATCGACGCTGCCGGCGACAATGGACTCGGCTCCGAGAATATAGTTATGCTCATATTCAGTGTTGTTGTACCATTGCTTTTCGCTCTTCACTCCGTCCCATGTGAACGATGTTTTTAGTGGAGTTCCGTTGCTGCTGTTCTGGTACTCCGCATAGTAGTAGAGATGGTCGGAAAAAGCTGTCGGCAAGCTGCCTGCATTCAGGTTCGGCGTCGTTCCCAGTACCGTAGGGTAATCGACTTTGATCCATTTGCCGTTGGCATACACTTCTCCCCGTATGGCAAACGGGGTTCCGGCAGGATTAAGGAAGGAATCGGCGTAGTAGCTTCTGATTTTGCTGGCATCGCCATACAGCCGGGTGTGCACAATCCCCGTGTACAGATCAACTGCAACGATGCCTTCTAGTCCCGTTCGGCTGCCGATTTTCACTCCATCCCGATAAAAATCGTACGTGTAGACGTACGTATTTTTATCGTAGTTGGAGATGGCCGTGACGCCGCCAGATAAAAGGGCTGACTGCATGAAACCGGTAAAGGAACGATCATCGACCGGATTGCTGCGTACGGTCCGAGGATATCCGTCGCTTCCAACCATGAAGAGCTCCGCCCGGTTGAACGTCGCCCACGGGGCAGCCAAGGCTCCATTTGCTGGATTGTAGACCCAGGAAGAAATTTTTGTCTCGGCTCCAAAGTTGCTGTTTCCCCACTTGGTGCGATCTTCTGCCATTGTTTTCGTGCTGATCGGTACCGACACAAGGGGTTCAGGCTCCAGGCTTTCAGAAGTGACGTCGAACGATACCTGCGGGGCGTCGTTGATGACCTCAAAGTCAAAGTAGCCTGTAGCCTCCTTGCCGTAGTCTTCTTTTACATACACTTTGAATCGATACCGGCCGACTTTGGCTCCTTTGAAGTCAAACGTCTTGTCTGCTCGCATGGTGATGGTGACTTCGGGTTCGGAGTAGTTGCCGTCATTATTCGCATCGTAGCGATACGCCACCTGGTTCAGGACGATATTGTCACCGTCCGGAGAGTAGCTGGTGTTTTTGAACGCGACGCTTGCATTCCGTAGCGCTGGACTCGGAAACTCCAGCTTGGGAACGGGCGGCATGTCTTCGAGGACAGTAAGCATCTTTTCGGCCGGCTGGAGCGACTTCAAGCCTAAACTGTCATAGACATCCAGCTTGATCTTGTACTCGCCCGGCGTGTCGTAGATTTCTCTGATGCCAGACCACTCGTCGCGAGCGTGGTCAATGGTCCGCCCTTTGATTGGACTGTAGCTGCTGTTAGCGTCAAATTTAGGGGAGTAGGGCCGTTCTTCCCGGATTTGAGATGGACCATTGATGATCGGAATCGGGTTGGGCGGCACGACATTGATGCTGGTGCATCCGCTGCCGGTGGCTCCCCACTGGTCCCGGACGGTGGCGCAGATAGAATAAAATCCATTCTGATCCATCGTGACGTTTGGATACTCCCACATCATCGTCTCGCCGCCGAATCGATTCGGAAGATTGCGAATCCATTCGCTGGAACTCCCGGAGAAGTCATAGCCTTCAAATGTTACGCTGTCCCCTGGATCGGGATCCGAAATGCTGAGCACGTTCAAGGTCAGGCGCTCATTCTGCGGCGTTGAAGAGACCGGTTTCGTCGGATCACCGGACGGATCGATCCACCCGATTTTGATGACCGGCGGGCTGTTCTTGGACGGGCCGGTAATCGTCAGCGTCTTGGGGCCGACCTGTACTTCTCCGCAGTTTGTCTTGAGAATCATGTAGACCTGGAATGTGCCGACTCCTAGCAGGGACGGCCATTTGTCGAACGGATAAGAAGTCTCCGTCGAGTAATTGGAATAAGCTGGGCTTGTATAGGTGTACGGCCCCTGCTTGATTTGCCAGGTATGAGAAACATAGGTGCACAGGTTCAGGACAAAATCTTTGGGTTTTAAAGAGAAGGTGTCCCGATAGGCAATGACAGGCTTTATGACGTCAAAATCACCAGAGAAATTCTTGATTGGCGTCGGTGTTGGCTGCTGTTCGTTCGGCCGAAAGGTTCCGTCTGCTGTGTTGTTGGTTTCGCTGGCCTCGTCGATCGTGTTGGCCGAGTCTACCGTCAGCCGGAACGTCTTGGCAGCGCTGGAGGTGAAGGTGCTGGTGAACGTCAGCGACCGGCTCGCCCCCGCCTTCATGGAGGGAACGGATTCGGATTTCAAGACCGTTCCGGTTCCAACATCCTTCACGTTCACGGTAAACGACTTGTTGATGTCGAGGTTCTCGTTATGATAGTCGGCCGTGAACGTCGCGGCCTTTCCAAGCTCGATCATCCCGGATGCTCGGATGCTGTCCGCGACGAGATCGGGTTTGGAGGCGTCGATCGGCTCGTAGGTGACGGTCAGCGTATATTCGACGCTGTATGTCTTGGCCTCCCATGTCGTCGTCGAGTTGAGCGGGTAGCGGCGGCCTTGGACGTTGCCGGAGCTGCCGTCGAGCAGCTGCCAATCCATTCCTTGTGTGTTATTGCCATTGCCAAGCATCAGGCTCACCTTGACATACCCGTAGCCGGGCTTTCCTTTGCCGGTATCGGTTATCGTCTGGCCGCTGAGCGGTACCGCTCCGGTAATTGTGACGGAGCTTGGCTCGATGAAGGCGTAGGAGATCGTTTCATCTTTGTCCACTCGTTTGAATGTTTCCGGTGCACCTAACGCATCGGACCAGGCGGCAGCGGAACCATCCGAGTAGCGCAACCTGGCGTCGATTGTCGCGCCGGAGCTGTCCCGAACCGGAATTTCGCCCGGATATTGAGAGATGCCGTTTGCAATGGTGGAGGCATCCGCCGTAAAGGTATATGCTCCCGTCCCTTCGCCTGCCATCGTCCATTGCTTTCCGCTGGAGTTCCGCCAGATGTCATAGTACATTCTGGACTCTCTCGTACCATAGAGCAGAATTTCCTTCCCGTTAACAGGCGGAAGCTCGATCTTCCCAGTGCTCTCGTTATAGGAGCCCAGCTGCCCTTTAAGGTTTCCGTTGATGGTGAATGACCAGGACTTGACCTTTTTCCCGGACACTTTAACGACTTGAGTCTGTAAGCCTTCGACGATCGGCGTCTTGTGGTATCCACCGCCATTTCCGGTGAACGTTGCCGTATTAGGATTTGCTGCAGCTGCGGATGGAAGAAGCCACACGCCGGGATCGATCAAGGAGACCAGAAACGAAAGCAGTAATAGAACGCTTAGCTTGCTTTTCATGCATCATTTCCTCCAAAGATGCTTCCATTCTTGCTTCCTAAGTAAAGCAAATAGTGATCGTTTCCGAAGGTCTCGAAATAGAAGTATTCACCATTAAATTTTTTGGCTCGCTCGACGATCTCTTTCTTAATCGCATAGAACACCCAAACTTCCTTGGAGTTGATCGTACTCATGGAGAAATCCAGTTCTGTTGCGAACGGGCCTTCATTGCGAGAATCGCTTACGGGAAGTGCCGCTACAAAATAAGGCGCTCCAATCATGTCCCTAAATTGGTAGTTCAATTTCTTGACCGTTTGCGTGTTGCTGAGCTTGATCCGCATCGCCATCATATATTCATTTTTCCATAGGTCTTTGGTTGTTTTTACAATGCCGCGTGGATTTCTCCAGTCGTACTGCTCCAACGTCCCGTTCGGCAGCCAGCTCCGATACGGACTGTTCTTGTCATCCATATCGAGGATGAGAATCTGCTTGAACTCCCCGTTGACGTAGTTCCGGATCTTCGCCTTGAACGGCAGCTGGCGGAAGTTGCCGCCCCACATCGTTTCCACGTTCGTGCCGGTATAAGCCACTTCCGCATAAGACGCGGCTCGCTTGTCCACTGGCAGCGATCCGCCATCCAGCAGCGTCAGCATGCGGTCGATGACGACCGTCGCCTGTGCGCGCGTCGAGCTTTCCTTCAGGCCCAGCTCGCCTCCGGATAAGCCGGACAGAATGCCGCGCTTCGTCGCTTCATAGACGAGCTGAGGATCGGTCGTTTTGGCCTGCCGCAGCTTCTCGTCCACGGCCCGCACGACGAGCCGCGCCATTTCCTGACGGCTGATCGGCTGGGACCAGCTGCCGTTGAAGTCGCTCGTTTTATGGACGCCGGCGCTGACCGCCGCTTGAATGTACGGAACATGCCAAGCTTGGCCCGCCGCCGCTTCGCCTACCGGAAGCCCCAGCGCGGAATCGGTCATCTTGATGAACTCGGCGCGAGTAATCGACCGGTCGGGGCAGAACAGGCTGTCTCCGCAGCCATTGACAAGCCCCTTGCCTGCCAATTTGGCCACCGAGGCGTAGTACCAAGCCGAAGAATTCACATCCGAGAATGCAGTTGCAGAAGCGGCTTCAGTCTTCGACATCAGCGCCCCTCCGCTAACTGTACCCATCAATAATCCAGCTACCGCTAAAGACATCCATGTTTTTTTCATCTGCATTCCAATCATCCTCCATCTATGAAGTTCGTTCCTTTAAGATAAATTCAGCATTCGAAATTCTCGCTTTTCCACTCCATGACTCCTCTATTTATCGGCATTCCCCACCTTCCCCGACACGAATTACCTCCATAAAAATCCAGAAAAAAGGCAAAAAGCACCCGTTCGCGTGTTGCTCGTGCGAACGGGTGCTTCCCGTAGCGGATTGCTATGCGGTTGAACTCAGCGGCTCGAATGCTCGATCGACAGCGAGCTCGATGCGCTCTCAAGCTTGTCCCAGCCGTCCTGGGACAGCAGCTCCAGCTGCGCCTCGACGAGCGTACGGAACCGCATGCGGTAGATGGATGCCTGCTTCTTGAGCTCCTCGACCTCGAGGCTCACTTTGCGGGACTTCATCAGCGAATCGTTGACGATGCGGTCCGCATTCTTCTCCGCTTCCTTGATGATGAGCTGGGCTTCCTTCTTGGCGTTGCCCTTGACTTCGTCGGCCGCTTCCTGCGCCACGATGATCGTCTTGCTGAGCGTTTCCTCAATATTGGCGAAATGATTCAGCTTCTCCTGCAGGTTGAGGATTTGGTTTTGCAGGTCCTTGTTTTCCCGGATCAGCGCCTCGTAATCCTTGATGACCTGATCGAGGAACTCGTTGACCTCATCCTCGTCATACCCGCGAAGTCTCCGGCCGAACTCCTTGTTATGTATGTCCAATGGCGTCAGCGGCATTGGGGCACCTCCTGCTTGGTTGGATTCCTGATGTCTTGGCCGTCCATGGTGTGGCTTATTGATTTCGACAGGTAAAGGCATTTTCCTGCAAAATCCACACGCCGCGAAAAAAAAGACGTCCTTTTTACTATCGGCAAAAACAGACCCTCTCAACAGATCCTTCGCCCTGTAAAAAAAAGGATGACCCCGGCCTGCCCTGCATTCGCGGCGGCGGGTCATCCAGCGCGCCATCCGGCGACGCTTCCTGCTTTGCTAGACGTATTTGCCCGCGCGAACGCGGATACGGCCTTTTTTGGTGACGCCGTCGACCTCAAGCAGCTTGAATCGCCCCAGCCCCTTGATGGAGACGACGTCCCCTTCGCGCAGCGGCTTGGACGGGTCCTCCTCGGTGCGCCAGTTGACGCGGCAGCGGCCGGCGCGGATCGGATCGACGATCTTCGTCCGGCTGATCCGGTAGACGTCGCTGGCGACGCCGTCCAGCCGCAGCGAGGCGACGGTGAACGTCATCTCGTCCATCTCCACGGCGACGGGGCGCAGCGCCTCCAGCGGCTTGGCGGAGGTCAGCACGTTCACCCGGTGGACTTGACGCAGATGGACGTTGAGAAAATCGGCGATGTCCGACGCCACGAGCAGCTGCGCGCCCTCGTCGCCGACGTGGATGTCGCCGATGCGGTCGCGCTTGATGCCGAGGCCGAGCACCGCGCCGAGATAATCGCCGTGATCGAGCTCCAGCCGCCCGCCGGACGGCGCTTCGATGTCGAGCACGACGATGGCGATGTCCTCCGCATCGAGGTATCGGTACTCGGGCGCGATGAGCGCTCTCCGGCGCTCCGCGCCCTCGTAGCCTCCATCGAGCCGAACCGTCACCGCCGGCTCGCGATTGGCTAGAGACAGCAGGATGCTCTGCTGGCGCGGATCTAAAAAATCGGTCCGCTTGAGCTCATGGAGCTCCGCGGACCGCTCGATCCATTCCAGCACGCGATCCACGAAGGGCCGCTCTTCCGGAAGGAAATGATCGTAAAACCCCGACATCATCCTAGCGTCCGATCAGAAAATCCAGAACTCCGATCAGCCCGTACGCGACGAAGCGAAGCGCGAACAGGGCGACGATCGGGCTGATGTCGAGCATGCCGCCGATCGGCGGGATGAAGCGGCGGAAAATGCTCAGGTAGGGCTCGACCAGCTTGCCCAGAAACTCGCCGATAAAGCTCTCGCGCGCGTTGGGCAGCCAGGAGAGCAGAATATAGCCGATGATCATGAAGCTGTAGATCGTCTCAAGCGTATCGATGAGACGGACGTAGTCGAATCCCAACGGTTAGGTCACCTCATCTTTTTCTGAAATCTTCTTCTGCCAGCATTTCCGTTATGGTGCCCTGAACATCGACTGAATCCGGCGTGCACAAGAAAATATTTGGACCGAGCTTGGAAATATGCCCGTTCAGCGCATAGACCGTGCCGCTCAGGAAATCGACGATGCGGACGGCGAGGTCCGTGCGGACGCGCTGCAGATTCACGATGACCGAGCGCCGGTTGCGCAGATGGTCCGCGATTTCCTGAGCCTCGTCGTAGGAACGCGGCTCGTTCAGCACGACCCGCATGTTCTTCTGGGAATGGATGCTGACGATGTTGCTGCCTTTGGATTGCTTACGCGTTTCGGCCGGAGAGGTTTCAACTTCCTGCTCGTCATGCGCCTGTACGGTCTCGCGCTCGATGATCTCCTCCTCGTCCTGCAGGCCGAGGAAATTCATGAACCGGTTCATCACCTTCACACACGCTCCTCCTCATGGCCCACCAGGACGGTTCCAAGCCTCACCCGGGTGGCGCCTTCCTCAATCGCGATCTCGAAATCGTTGGACATGCCCATCGACAGCTCTCTCAGCGGCTCCGCGAACCAGCCCTTGGCGTTGGCCTCGTCGCGCAGCTCGCGCAGCCGGCGGAATACCGGCCGAGTCGCCTCCGGGTCCTCCTCATGCGGAGCCATCGTCATCAGCCCGACTGGGAGGACGGACGGATAATCCCGCAGCCCTCTCGCCAGCTCCTCCAGATCCGCTGGCTCCAGGCCGTGCTTGGACAGCTCGCCGGAGACGTTCACCTGGATGAAGCAGGGCACCTGGATGCCGAGCGCGGCCGCCTTGCGGTGTATCGCCTCCGCCAGCGGGAGCCTGTCCAGCGAATGGATGTATGTAAACTTGCCTACGACGTCCTTGGCCTTGTTGGTCTGCAGCGAGCCGATGAAATGCCACTCGGGCGCTTCCCCGGCCCGCTCCGCTCCGTACTCCTCCGCCAGCGCCTCCCACTTGGCGCGGGCGTCCTGCCAGCGGTTCTCGCCGAGCTGGCGGCAGCCCGCCGCCAGCGCCTCGCGCGTCCGCTCCAGCGAGACATACTTGGTGACCGCGATGACGCTCACCTCGCGGGGATCGCGCCCCGCACGGCGGCACGCCTCCGCGATCCTCCGGTCTACTTGCGCCTTGCGCTCCAAGAGCGACATCGGCGTCACCTGCCCTTCATGCCGATCCAGCTCGCCATCCTTCCCGTGCGCCCTCCCTCCATGCGGTGGGAGAAGAACAGGTCGCGGCGGCAGCCGGTGCACCACTCCGAACATTCGATATGGGTCGGCAAAATTCCTGCTTTTATCATAATCTGTCGGTTCAGCTCTTTCAAGTTCAGGCGGCCGTGCCCTGGCGACGACGGCTCGATCGTCTCGGCCAGCCGGACGATGCCCGCCTCCGCCAGCTCCGCGAGCAGCGGCCGGACGCGCTCGAGCACCGGCTCATCCACGTCGTAGCAGCACGGACCGATGGACGGACCGATCGCCGCGCGGATGTCCGCCGGCACGCTGCCGTACCGCTCCGCCATCGCCCCGACCGTGCGGCGGGCGATCTCGAGCACGGTGCCTTTCCAGCCGGCATGGGCCAGCGCGACCGCCTCTCGGACGGGGTCCCAGAAATAAAGCGGCACGCAGTCGGCATACAAGGAGACGAGCAGCACGCCGGGCTCATCCGTCATGAGCGCGTCGGTGTCCGGCACGGCCGTCGCGCGGCTCGACAAGCCCCGCCCCGCGTCCGCCGCACCGACCGCCTGCACCGCGCAGCCGTGCACCTGCTCGCCGCAGACGAACGCCCCCGCCGGCCAGCCGAGAGCTTCCGTCAGCCGGCGGCGGTTCTCGATGACGTCCTCGTCGCGGTCGCCGACATGCAGCCCGAGATTGAGCGACGCCCACGGCTCGCCGCTCGCCCCGCCGCTTCTTCCCGTGAAGCCGGCTGTCAGTCCGTCCTTTTCCTTTACCCATGATTCCAACAAAAAAAGCGAAGCTTCCTTCGCCTCATCCCGTCTATGTCGCTGAACGAACGGCTCCATCCGAATCCTCACCTCGCCGTCTAGTGTAGCACGGGCGTCTGCGTCCCCGCTACGGCTCCCGCCGCTGCAGCGGCTTCACCTGAATGTCGTCGTCCTCCAGATACGTCTTCGCGCCGGCATTCTCCATGCGCACGAGCACGACGTCGGCTCCGATCTTGACGATGTTGCGCCAGGGGATGACGAGCTCGCTGCCGTTGCCGAACATGCCGAAAAACTTCGTGTAATGCGGCACGACGATCGATTCGATCCGCCCCTGCCGCAGGTCGATCTCCATGTCGGTGATCTGGCCCAGACGCTTGCCGTCGATGATATTGATGACATCCTTCGTCTGAAAGTCGGAGATTTTCATGATCATGAGGCGCACTTCCCGTCCTAGGATGGTTTCGGTCCCTTCCATGTATATGTTCCGGACGAGGCGAACAGCCCTCCGGACGCGGAAAAAAAGGCGCCGATCGGCGCCCTTTGAGTTCTGAATCCGCTATTCAGGTCTTCACATGCTTCTGCAGCTGCTGGATGGCCGACTTCTCGAGGCGCGACACCTGAGCCTGGCTGATGCCGATCTCGTCCGCGACCTCCATCTGCGTCTTGCCCTCGAAAAACCTCATGGAGAGGATCATCTTCTCGCGCTGGGCAAGCTTGTGCATCGCCTCGCGCAGCGCGATCTCCTCGATCCAGCCGACATCTTTGTTGCGGTCGTCGCTGATCTGGTCCATGACATAGATCGGATCGCCGCCGTCGTGGTAGATCGGCTCGAACAGCGAGACCGGATCCTGGATCGCGTCCAGCGCGAACACGACATCCTCCTTGGGCACGCCGAGCGCCTCGGAAATCTCGAAAATCGTCGGCTCGCGGGAATTCTGGTTCGTCAGCGCGTCGCGCACCTGCAGCGCCTTGTAGGCGATGTCGCGCAGGGAGCGGGAGACGCGGATCGGATTATTGTCCCGCAAATAGCGCCGGATCTCGCCGATGATCATCGGCACGGCGTAGGTCGAGAACTTGACGTTCTGACCGAGATCAAAGTTATCGATGGCCTTCATCAGCCCGATGCAGCCGACCTGGAACAGATCGTCCACGAACTCTCCGCGATTGTTGAACCGCTGGATGACGCTGAGCACCAGCCGCAGGTTTCCATTCACCAGCTTCTCTCTGGCCGACCACTCGTTTTTCGTCTGAAGAGCGGTGAACAGCTCTCTCATTTCAACATTGGTAAGGACGGGGAGTTTGGCGGTATCCACTCCACAGATCTCGACTTTATTTCGGGTCAACGTGACTACCTCCCAAGGAGAAACATTAATAAGCATTATCTCCTCGGGCTTCATTTTTATTCCTGCCGGAAGCTCCGTCCGCATCCCCCGAGAGCATCCGGTAAGCGCCTTCAGGCAGGCGCCGGAAGGGTTTCCCAATCGCCAGCGCGAGATAAAAAAAACCGGGGCAGGATTGCCCCGGCTTGGACCGGCATAGACGGTTCATTTCCCATAGAAATTCAAGGAGAAATACTTGTAGTCGACCGGCTCCGCGCGCGGATCGGCCTGCTCCACGCTGCCCCGGTACAGGACGCGGCGCGAAGCTTCGTCGTAGACGACGACGGTCGGTTTTTTGCCGGAAACGAGGCTGTCATAAATTCGGCCGTCCTGCAGCCGGATGCTCCGCTGAGTCGTGTCCGATTCAGCGAGCGCGAACGGCTCCGCAGCCGCTTCTCCCGAGCGCGGGTCGAGGAAGTGGATGACGGGCTTTTCAATATGCTCCTTGAAAGCATAGAGAATTCCGCCGTGCAGGCGCGGCTCCAGCCCTTGCTTGAGCCGATCCATGCCCGCCTTGGGCAGATCCCATGTCTCGCCGCTGGCATAATCGTAGCCGACGAGGCGCCACTCCTGCAGCACTTGCTTGGGCTCTGCTTGTCCGTCTTCCGCCATGCCATGCTTGAGCCGCTTCACGTTCAGCATGACGATGCCGGAGGCGTCCATCCGCCGCACCTCCTCGATGAGCTCCACAGTCGTTTCGCGAGGCAGCTCCGTTTCAGGCACATTACGGAAAACCTCGACCGTGCCGACCCGCTCTCCGGAGGCGCTGTCTACAATGTGGTCCTCGTAAACCCACAGACGCTGCCCCTCCGTCAACGGCGAGTAGTCGCCGCGGACCAAAAGATGGATCCGTCCGTTCTCCAACTGCACGTCCACGATGCTGCGGTTGTAAGAATGAAAATCAGACTGCTTCGTTCCTGCCGGAAGCTCGATCGGAAGCTCGAGCTCGCGGACGCCGCCGCTCGCCCGGTCAAGCAGGCGGACGTCGATCGTCGAGCGCTCGTCGTCCAGATCGGCTCCGATGACCGTAGCGTCATCCCGATAGTACGAATCATCCATCCGATGGCCCCTCATGAACGAGCGATGGGCGAGGATGAGCTCGTTCCGCTCCGAGTAGTAGTGATTCGGCTCCATCAAGTCATGGAACGGCGCGGAAAGGAACCGGCTGCCGGTCCGCTCTCTGCCGCCGTCAGCCGTCAATCGGGAGCCGAGGCCGTCCAGGACGAAGCCGTTCATGACCGCTGCGTCCCCCTCCTCCGTCACCAGCCGGTAAGGAGGCTTGCGATCCGCTGCCGCGGCGGCGACGTAACCGATCAGGACGAGCGCGCTGAGCGCCGCCAGTCCGATGCTGTATCCGTATTTTTTCATAAGTCCTCCTTAGACCGAGACCTTGCCGCGCAGCAGACGCCAGCCGAGCCAGAGGGCCGCTGCCGCGCTGACGAGCAGCACGCCGATGAAGAGCGCCAGTAGCTCGGTAGGGTAAAGAAAGCTGCCCCTGTCCTCCGCCCCTGCCCATAGCCAGACGAGCAGCACGAACGCCGCCGCGCTGAGCGCCAAGCCTCCGAGCAGTCCTTTGAGCCGGTAGCTGCGCTCGAGCAGCGCCGTCGTGAACAGCAGCAGCACGATGACGAGGCCGAGGCCGTACACGAGCAGGAATTCCGTCAGCCGCACCGGAATGAAGATGACGAGATCCGTGCTTCGGATCGTATCGATGAACGTTCGTTCGATGCGCAGCTGGTGCGGAATCTGGACGTGGTACAGCAGCATCTGTCCGGCGACGATGACGATCTGCCAGGCGAACAGGCTGAAGACGAACGTCAGGATCGCGACCAGCTTGGACAGATAGAGGAGAAAACGGGGATGAGGCAGCATGAGCAGCCGGTAGGCGAAGCTCGCCCGGCCGAACCAGTCCCGGTACCAGATGATCAGCGTGTAGGCGGCGACGACGACAATGCAGCAGGCAGTCGCGACGCCCGTAACGCCGTCCAGCTCTCCAAGCAGCTCCAGCAGGGAAAGGCCGCTGTTTTGGAGCTTGAATTCGGCGAGCGTCATGCCGCTCCGCTCGATCTGGCTTTCGATCTGGCTGAGCCGGGTTCGGGTCACCATCGACAGCCCGCCAAGCTGGATCAGCGCGACGAGCGCCATCAAGCCGAGGAGAATGCCGCGGAACCGGCGGATTTCCAGATCCGCCAGCTTGAGCAGCGCAATCAGATTCGTCTTCATCCCCGGTACACCTCCCTCATGACGTCGATGACCGACTTGCCGTGCTCCTCGCGCATCTGCTCGCAGTCGAAGTCGCGGACGACGCGGCCTTGATCCAGCAGCACCGCATGGTCGATCAGATGCTCGATGTCGCCGATCTCATGCGTCGTGATGAGCACGCCCCGGTCCTCGACGAGCTGGCTCGTGAACACCTCGGCGATCAGCTCGCGGCTGAACAGGTCGATGCCGGAGAAGGGCTCGTCCATGAGCACGTAGTCGACGTCCTGCGCCATGCCGAGCACGAGGTTGAACTTCATCGCCGTGCCCTTGGACAGGCGGCCGATCTTCTCTCCCCGCTCCAGGCGGAAAAAGCTCATCAGATCCTCGGCCCGCGCCGGATTCCAGCGCGGATAGAAGTCGGCCATGAACTGCAGGCCGTCGCGCAGCCGCATCGAGCCCGGCATCGTCAGCCGGTCGGGGATGAAGGCGATCGTATTGTATGCGGCGGGCGAGATCGCCTGGCCGCCGATGCGGATGCTCCCGCCGTCGATCGGCGTCAGCCCCATGATCGCCTTCAGCACCGTCGACTTGCCGGCGCCGTTCAGTCCGATCAGGCTGGTGATCTGCCCCTTCTGCGCCTGGAACGAGACGCCGCCGAGCACTTGCTTGCGCCGGTATTTCTTGCGGATGTCGCTTACCTCGATCATGGCAGCGGCCCTCCCTCGCTCGGCTCAGCCGCTGCTTCGCCCCGCCCGTATTTCTCGCGCACGAGCTCGACCAGCTCCTCGACCGGAGCGTCCAGACGGCGCACCGACTCGACGAATGCCTGAACCGCCTCGCCGAGCAGCTCGGAGCGGATGCTTCTCAGCGTGGCCGCATCGCTCGTGATCCGGCTGGGAGAATTGCCTTCCGTGACGATCAATTGCTGTTCCTCCATTTCCTTGTACGCCTTCTGGGCCGTGTTGGGGTTGATCTTCATCCGCGCCGCGAGCTCCCTGCGGGAAGGCACATGCTGTCCCGCCTCCAGCCAGCCGGTCGCGATCAGCTCCTTGAAGTGCCGGACGACCTGCAGGTAGACCGGATCGCGGCTGTTCATGGCCAGCTCCGGCCATTCGTCGATGCCCATCTCACACCTCGCTTCTAAGTGTGTGTACTACTTGGTTCATACACGATCTATGTGTATTATGCCCGTCATACACCTATCCTGTCAATGGCTAGAATAAAATAGCCGCCCTCCACGATGGGAAAGGCGGCGTTTAGCGGCTTCCGATGCGTAAATGCCGGCTCGCGCAGACCGGCGCTTCGGCTCGGCGAGAGCGTCGAGAGCGTCTTGCCTTCCGGCTCAGTTGCCGTACGGCTGCAGCGGCCGGATCGGAGAGCCGTCCAGCCATGCCTCGATGTCTGCGACCGCATCCTCGAAATAGAGCCGGTAGTTGCGCTCCGTCACATAGCCGATATGGGGCGTGGCCAGCACGTTCGGCAGCGTCCGGAAAGGATGGACCGCCGGCAGCGGCTCGACGTCGAACACGTCCAGCCCCGCGCCGGCGATGCGGCCCGTCCGCAGCGCCTCGATCAGCGCCTGCTCCTCGACGATCGGGCCGCGCGACGTATTGATCAAAAAGGCGGACTGCTTCATGAGCGCCAGCTCCTCCGCTCCGAGCAGCCCGCGGGTGCGCTCGCTCAGCACGAGATGCACGGAGACGAAGTCGCTCCGCTCCAGCAGCTCCTGCTTGGACGCGGCCCGCTCGACGCCTGCCTCCTCGGCGCGCTCGGCAGTCAGGTTCTGGCTCCAGGCCAGCACCTGCATGCCGAACGCGCGGCCGATCTCGGCGACTCGCGAGCCGATCTTGCCGAGTCCGAGCAGGCCGAGCGTGCGCCCATGCAGGTCGGTGCCGACCGTGCTCTGCCACGGACCGCCGCCGCGCAGCGAATCGTTCTCCGCGCGCACATGCCGCGCCAGACCGAGCAGCAGCGCCCAGGTGAGCTCGATCGGCGCATCCGACGTGCCGCGCGTGCCGCTGACCGCGATGCCGCGCCGCGCGGCCGCCTCCAGGTCGATCGAGGCGTTGCGCATGCCGGTCGTGACGAGCAGCCTCAGCTTCGGCAGGCGGGCCAGCAGCTCCTCGCGGAACGGCGTGCGCTCCCTCATGATCACGACGATCTCCTCGTCGCGGAGCAGCTCCGCCAGCTCGTCCACGTCGTCATGATGCTCGGTCAGCACCGTCAGCTCGATCCGCCCCGCCAGCCGGTCCCACTCCCCGCAGCGCAAGGCCGCCTCCTGATAATCGTCCAAAATCGCGCATCTTCTCTTCAAGATCCTTTGCCCTCCTTGAGTCCTTCCTGATCCTCCATGCGCGCTGCCGCTTCTTCCGGAGCGAGGCTGCCGGCGACGAGCGCCTGGAGGACGCGGTACAGCCTCTCCTGGACGTCATCGTCCTCCAGCTCCCTCGCTCCCGCGACCTGGCCGGCCAGCATCGTCTGCGTCAGGCGCAGCGCATCCTGCTCGAGCGGGCCGTACATCGCTCCCGAGTCGACCTCGACATGGCGGGCGGCGGGAAGCACCTGCAGCGTGTCCGCCCAGATCTGCTGGCCTGTCCCCATCGTCATGAACGCGATGAACGCCCAAGCCGCGTCCTTATGGGCGCTGTCCCGGTTCATCGCCCAAGCGACGTCGACCGTGGCAGCGACGTTGGCCTCCCGCCCCGGCTCCAGCGCCGGCAGCGGGAACACGCCGACGCGATGGGGATTGTACGTTCCCGCCGCCTCCCGCGTCATGCCCGACAGCCCCCACGAGCCGGAGCTCAGCATCGCCAGCTCGTTGCCGAGAAACTTCTCGCTCAGATCCGGCACGAGGCTGTAGTCCAGCGAGTTCTCGATGAATACTCCGTCGTCGAACATCTTCTTGAGCCAGCGGAAGCTGTCGACCAGCGCTTCGTCCGTCCAGGCCGTCTCGCCCGCCTGTGCCGCCTCGAGCTGGCCCGGCGCGAGCTGCCCGGCAATCGAGAGGAAAACGTCCCGCAGCGCCCAGCCGTTCTTGCCGCCGATGCCGATGCCCGGGGTCAAGTCGGGAAAAGCCGTTCGCAGCCGCTTCACGGCTTCCTTCAGCTCCTCGTAGGTGGCCGGCGGCTTCACCCCGGCATCCTGGAACCGCTGCTGATCGTAATAGATCAGCGGCGTCACGGTCAAGCCTCCCGGCAGCACGACGAAGCCGTCTCCGGAAAATCGGGACTGATCCAGCGCCAGCTTGGAGAACAGGGAGCGCCACTCCGCCCCCCACTCCCGCATCGCGTAGGACGCGAGCGGCTCCAGGAAGGGCTTGAACCGGTTGGCGGAAGCGCCGACCTGCACCGCGAGGATGTCCGGCCCTTTGCCCCCGGCCAGGCCGACCGCAAGCTTCTGCCGGTAGGCATCGGCGTTGCCGATATGCTTGACGACGAGATCGATATCCGGATGCTGGCGCTCGAACTCGCGCTCGATCTCCACCATCTGCGAAGGCGTCGGAACCCATTTCCACAAGGTCAGCTGCGTGCGCTCCGGTTCGGACTTGAATTCCGTCGAGGCCGGCAGCAGGCCGCCGCAGCCTGCGCAGGACGCCAATAGGACGGCCGCGGCCGCGGCGAGCCGCAGCGCCGCGCCCGTCTTGAGTCGGAGGAAGGGCCGCCTCATCCGCGCTTGCCCTTCTCGTACTCGGCCGGCGTCATTCCCGACACGAGCTTGAACACCTTGAAGAAATACGAGTAGTTGTTGAAGCCGACGTTCTCGTAAATATCCTTGATCTTGACGCCGGCCGCGATCAGCGACTTGGCCGCTTCGATGCGGATGCCGTTCAGATGCTCGACGAAGGATGCGCCCAGCTCCTGGCGGAACAGCCGGCTCAGATAGGCGGGGTGGATGCCGACTCGGGCCGCGCTGTCGGCCAGCGAGATGTCCTCGCGGAACGCTTCCTGCATATGCGCGAGCGCTTTGCGCACATAGGGGCTGAGGCGGCGGGCGGACGAAGCGCGCCGGATCAGCTCTTTGTAGATGCGGACCGCGGCGTCGGCCGGATCATCCGCTCCAGCCGGCGGCAGCGCCCTCAGCGGCTCCTCGATGGGCGGGCAGGCGAGCGGCAGCGCGCGCTCCGCTTGCAGCTGCCGCGCCGCCCGGCCGGCTAGAGCGAGCAGCTCGGCGCCCAGCTGCCGCAGCCCGTCCGCTCCCGCCGGCCCGCCTGCCCTTGCCGCAGCGGCGGCGTAGAGCTCGCGGATCCAGCCCTCGGCCGCGGCCGGATCAAGCCGCTCCAACGCGCCCAGCAGCTCCCTCTCCTCGCGCAGGCCGACGATCGGCTGCCGCGATCCGGCAGCCTCGGCGCTCGGCGCTCCGTCTCCCGCCAGCCCTGCCATCGCGGCGGCGAACGCGCCGGGGAGATCGCGTACATCGAGGCATAGCGCGCTGGCGCGGCTGTCCAGGCGGACATTCATGAATTTGGCGAGCAGCGAGGTGAGCCGCGAGACGTAGCGGGCCAGCTCGTCCGCCTGCTCGCCTCCGGCTGGCGCCCGGTCGAGCGGGAGCAGGATCGCGAAGCGCGGCCCTTCAATATGGACCATGATCCCCTTCATCTGCTTTTCGTGCAAGGCCAGCAGCGACTCGAGCCATTCCCGCTTCTCCCGATCGCCCAGCCGGCCGGTCAGCAGCTCTCCGTTCAGCAGGCGGACTCCGAAGACCGCCAGCGGACGGCCGATCCCGATTTCCTCGGGCAGGTCCGCTCCGTCCTCGTCGCCCGCGCCGATGCCGAGCAGCGCGTCCCGCACGCGGCGGCGGACCTCGGCCATCCGGCTGCGGCTGGCGGCTCCCCGCTCCTGGCGGGGCGGACCGTCCCGCTCCGCCGCGGCGGCAGAGGCGTCCGCCCGCCCCTCCATCGACTTCTCCAGCACGGACAGCAGCATCGCGGAGGTGAGGCGGTCCTTGAGCAAATAATCGCTGGCGCCGTTCTTGAACGTCGCGCGCACATATTCGTAGCGGTCATAGCTGCTCAGCATGATCATCCGAGCCGTCAGCCGAGCGCGGCGGACATAGTCGCTCAGCCCGATCCCGTCGACTCCCGGCATGTACACGTCCGATATGATGATGTCCGGCCGGATGTCGCCAAGCCGCTCGATCGCCGCCGACCCGCTGTCGAATACTCCGCACAGGCGGTAGCCGTGCTGCTCCCACGGAATCAGCTCCATCAGATGGTTTCGGGCCAGAACCTCGTCATCGACAATGACGACCTTATGCATGCCGCAGGCCTCCTTCCGATTCGACCGCCGCCGCCTTCCGGACCGGCAAATGCAGCTGCGCGGCCATGCCCGCCCCCGGAGCGCTGCGGATATGCAGTCCGAACGGCTCTCCGTAGGCAAGGCGGATTCTTTCGTGCACGTTGCAGAGCCCGATGCCGAACATCTTCTGCTCGTCCGGCCCGCGGGCGTGGCCGAGCAGCTCCTCCAGCTTCGATGCCGCCATACCAGGCCCGTTGTCGCTCACCTCGAGCAGGAACGTATCGTCCTCCTGCAAGCGGGCCGTGATCGCGATCACGCCTCCGCCGTCCCCCTGCAGCCCCATCAGTCCGTGCAGCAGCGCGTTCTCCACGAGGGGCTGCACCATCAGCGGGAACACCAGGCATTCCAGCAGCTCCGCGTCGATGTCGCAGCTCACCTCGAAGTCTTCCACGAACTTGTAGCGCTGGATCGCGACATAGTGGGCGACCGCCGCCATCTCCTCGGACAGCGTCACCTGCTCCTTGCCTCTGCCGATCGAGCTTCGCAGCAGCTCGATCAGCGAGCCGGTCACCTCCTCGATGTTCGCGGCATGCTGCAGCTTCGCCATATACCGGATCGTGTTCAGCGTATTGTAGAGAAAATGAGGATGGATTTGCGATTGAAGCGCTTTCAAGTCAACTTCCCGCTTGCGCCGCTCCTTTTCCTTCGTCTCCTCCAGCAGCTGCTGGATGCGCAGCATCATGCTGCTGAACCGTCTGGCCAGCAAGCCGATCTCGTCGCTCGTCCGCGGCAGCGCCGGCACCTTGAGCTCTCCGTCCTCGACGGACTTCATCGCCCGGCTGAGCCGGATGATATGCCGGCTCGTCTGCCTCGAGAGCAGCGCCGACAAGCCGATCAGCGCCAGCAGCACCGCTCCGAGCATGACGAGCATGCGGTCGCGGAGGACGCGCGAGTCGTGGATCAGCATGTCGATCGGGATGAAGCCGACCGTCGTCCACTGGGTATCGTTGGAGCGGTAGAGCAGGACGAGCTTGTCTCCGTCCTGGAATGCGGCCTCGCCGCCGTTTCGCCGGATCCGTCCGATCGCCTCCCCGTATTTGCGCAGCTGGCCGTCCTGACGGCCCATCTCCGACGATGAGGCGTAGATGATGTTCCCCTCGTCGTCGATGACGAGCTCCTGGGTGCCGGACGGACGCTCCGTCTCGAACAGGCTGCTCACCGCGCTGTAGCGCAAGTACAGGAAGACGGCTCCGGCGTGGCCGCCGCCCTTGTAGATGGACTGGCCCATGACGATCAAATGCGTCTCCTCGCTGTACGTGTCCAGTCCGTCCTCCAGGCTGACCCGCAGGAACGCCGCCTTGCCCGCGGAAGCTTTGACGTCCGGCATCATGATCTCTTCCAGATGGCGGTAATAGGGCTTGACGTCGCCGGCCGAAAACACCTCGCCGCTGCCGTCCGTCACCTCGATGGCCATGATGCCGCTGCTGAACGTATAAATGGAGGCGAGAAACCGCTCCACCTGCTGCCGGCTCATGAAGCGCTCGTACTCAGACTGGGCCGGCCTCGGCCCGATCATGCCGATGACGTTCTCCTTGTTCATGGAGACGAGCGTCGTCAGGCTGACGTAATCGGTCATCATCAGATCGAGCCGGTGGTTCGCATCCTTGATGTTGTCCATCCTGTACTGGGACGCGTTGCGCTTCAGCAGGGCCGTCGAGTTCGCATACCAGATCCAGGTGATGGAGCCGAGCGCCAGCAGCGTAATCAGGAAGAACGAGATGAAGAACTTGGATTGGATGCTGCTTCGGATATCGAAGATCCGCCATAGATACCGCCTCAAGATGAATCCTCCTCCAAGCGGAAAGAAGCTCCATTTGAGTGTAACGCTTCCATTTGGGAGGGACAACTACTTTATTCGCCGGCGATGCCGGCCCTCTCGATGCTCTCGACGAAGTACTTCTGGACGAACAGATACAGCAGCAGGATCGGCGCGATCGTCAGCATGACGCCGGCCATGATCTGGTTCATCAGCGTCGGCGCCGCGCCGATCGCGCCGGTCGAGATCGCCGATTGCGCCGACTGGTTCATGTTCTGCGTCGCCAGGCCGTTGAACGCGGTCAGATTTTGCGACAGATTGAAAAATTCCGGCACGAGCAGATACGTATTGGGCTCGAACGTGTCGTTCCAGTGCCAGACGACGGAGAACAGGAAGACGACGAGCATCGCCGGACGGGCGAGCGGGAACATGATCTGCGCGTAGGTGCGGAACGCGCCTGCGCCGTCGATCCGCGCCGCCTCCTCCAGCACGGACGGCAGCCGGCGATAGAACTGGATGAAGATCAGGACGAACAGCGCTCCCTTGAGCCCGTGCCCGAACAGCGACGGCACGACGAACGGCAGATGCGTATTGATCCAGTTCAAGTCGCTGAAAAAGATGAACAGCGGCACGACGATCGTCTGCGGCGGGACGAGGAAGGTGAAGACGACGAGCGCCAGCCAGATGCCGCGCCCCGGGAAGCGGAAGCGGGCGAAGCCGTAGCCGACGAACGAGCAGCTGACGATCTGCAGCGCCGCGCTGCCGAACGAGATGATCGCGCTGTTGGCGAAGCCGGGCAAGTAATGGATCGCCTCGAGCACCAGGCCGTAGTTGGAGAAGTCCAGCGAGCGGGGAATCCACTGCACGGTGGCGTCGGCCACGTCCTGCGGCTGCATGAGCGAGCGCGAGGCCATGAACAGCAGCGGGTACAGGAAGACGAACGAGAGGCTGAGCAGGACGACATAATAGAGGACGGCGGCCGACGCCCGCCGCCCTTTCTTCAGCAGGGCGATCCGCCGGGTGGCGGCAGCCGCGTCCGTCCTGTCGCGGCCCATGAGCCTCGCGGCGAGCGCGAGTCCTTGCTCCTTCATCGGTCAGCCCCTCCCTTCCGATTGGGACATGCTTCTGCGGAACAGCGCGAAGACGACGCCCAGCACGATGAAGATGAACATGAAGTACAGCCATCCGATCGCGGAGCCGTAGCCATAGTTGTTGTCCCGGAACACGACGTTCATCAGATGGTTCATGATGCCGTTGTCCGCCTTGGTGAACGTATTGACGATGCTGAACAGCGTATTGACGAACATCATCGGCACGATCATCGGGAAGGTGATCTTCCAGAACGCCTCCCACTTCGTCGCTCCGTCCATATGGGCCGCTTCGTACAGGCTCGGCGAGATCGTCTGCAGTCCGGCGAGGAAGATGAGGATCTGCACGCCGGAATCCCACATGACGAGCGTGAGCGAGTCGGCGTAGAGGAGCAGCGGCTCCAGCACCTGCTCCGGGATGAAGCGGCCGAGCTTGACGTACAGGTCCTGCTGCGCGAAAATCGGCAGCCGAGCGGCTCCCTGCTCGAGCAGCTCCCGCAGGATCGCCCCGGAGGCGATGATGACCGGGAGGAAAAAGATGCCGCGGAACGCTCCCCGCAGCCGCCCCGGGCGGTTCAGCAGCAGCGCGCTCAGCATCGAGAAGATCAGGATGAGCGGCACCTGGGTGAGCATGGCCGTCATCGTCGACTGCAGCAGCGGCAGGAAATTGATGTCGGTCGTGAACGCTTCCCGGAAGTGCAGCAGTCCGACGTAGGTCGCGGTCAGCCCTGCCGGGCTCGGCTCCAGCGTATGGAGCGAGTAATAGAACGAGCGTCCGAGCGGCACGGCGAGGAACAGCAGGAAGCCGATGATCCACGGCAGCACGAAGCCGTAGCCTTCCAGGGCATGCCGGCTGCGGATCGACAGGTTCGGTCGTTTCATCGCGATGCCCCCTCCGTCACGACATAGTCCATCGGCGGGACGGCGACGCCGTCCTGCGCGGCAGGCTCGCTGCCGTAGTTGACCCAGACTTGGGTGCCGCCCTCGTAGGTCGTGCGGTACACATAGCGGCTCAGCTTCTCATGATCGACGATCGCCTCGCCCATCGTCCGGCTCGCGATCGCGGCATAGTCCTTGTACTCCTGCGCCGCCTCGTCCAGCCAGTCCTCGTAGCCCGAGCTGAACAGCCGGTCCTCGTCCGTGCGCTGCAAGGCGCTCGTCGGCTTGAAGGTCAGCTCGTAGGACGGTATGGCGCCGTATTCGAGCATCCTCAGCCGTTCGGCCGCAGCGTCGTCCCGCAGGTTGGTAGGCGGGGCCGTATACGGAATCAGGCCATGCAGCGCCATCTGATAGAACGGGACCGTCTCGTCGGCGAACAGGAAATGGCTCGAATCCATCGGCGCGCCCTCGATCCGGTCGACCGCGCCGAGCGTATACGCGAATCCGTACGAAACCGAGGCCGCGCCGAGCTCGCTGCGGCTGTCCTCCAGCATCTGCCGCCACACGGACGCGGCCGCGCCGCGGGACAGGTAGCGGTCCGGGGCCTGATCGGAGTAGAGCGACTCCCCGATGCCGGCGAACGCCGCCCCCGCCGCTCCCGCGGCGGCGTACTTGGCGAGCTCCGGCTTCAAGTAGCGATCGTAGGCCGCCTGCGGCTTGGTCATGTAAAATTTTCGCCGCGCATCGTTCCAGCCGCTCGCCAGGAAGTACTCGTACAGCGGCTGCCGGTCGCGGTTCAGCCCGCGCACGGCATCGCTTTTCCTCAGCCCGTCGCTTCGCGCGGACACCTGGGCATAATGGGCTTCGAGATAGATCCGGCTGCCTCCGGCGGCGGCATGCTCCGTCAGCCGCTTCAAGCCGTCGCCTCCGCCGAGCGGACCGCTGGCCGGGAAGTGCCGGGGCTGATCGCCGTAGCGGCCGCCCGCGCTCCATCCGCTGAGCGTCGCGTCGATGCCGCGCACGCCCCGCTCGGCAAGCGCGTCCAGGATGGCCTGCGCCTCGTCGAAGGAGGTCATCGCCACGAACGAGTCGCCGATGACCTCGTCACGGAGGATGCCGCCGAACAGCTTCAGGCTGAACGGCGCGGCGTCGCGCCGGATCGGCTGCACGCCTTTTTCGCGGATGAGATAGTCGCGATACGCCCGGGCCATGCCGGGATAGCCGGCTTCCTCGCCCTCCAGCAGCTTGAAGGCGATGCTGCGGTCTCCCTCGATCCGCTTGGCCTGGAACAGCGGCACGCGGCCCGTGGAGCCGACGAAGATGACGTCGTCGTTGCGGTAGACGAACTCCGCGCCGCTCCGGTAGAACGGGATGTTGCGGATGCCCGACGGCGTGGCGTTGATGGAGGCGGCGAACTCGCCCTCGGCGACGATGCCTAGCGAGCCGACGCCGTTCCGGTAGATGCCGAACACCGGCAGGGCGATCCGCTCGCGGTTCGATTGGCGGTGCAGCCACTCCTCCTCGACGACGTCATGCGACTGCGTCTTGAACGTCAGGTCCGGGCCGTAGATCGGCTCCGAGTAGCCGGCGTAATAAGGCGCATGCTTCTCCTTGAAGGCGATCAGCGCGCCCGAGCCGTCCGGGATGAGGATCGCCCCTTCGTCGCTGCCCCGGGCCGCGTTGAAAAACGGAAGCAGCTCGACGCTGACGAGGCGCGCGGAGCCCCCCTCGACGATCGAGTCGTCCGGGATGGACGCCGTCAGGCCGTCCTCCGTCAGCGTGTAGACGACCGACAGGCGCAGCTTGAGCGACGGCAGGTCGAAATCGGCGCGCAGGCCGTCCTTCTGCGGCTTCAAGGCGATCTTCGCTCCTTTTTCCTTGAGCGGATAGGTCGAGGTCGTCTCCGAGCCCTCGGTATAGTTGATCTGCACGGGCGAATCCATGAACTTCTTGTTGGAAGGAGTCGTCGTCCGATCCGCCTGCGGCGTTCCGAGCCATTCGGCTCCGGACGCTTTGCTGACGATCCGGATATTGCCCGACTTCGGATCGCCGTACAGGATGTAGCGCTCGTTCTCGGCGGCCTTCGTCGTGGCGCTGACCGGGTAGACGGCCTTGGGCCGGCCGGACGCTTCCGGCTGCGCCGGCTCCGGAGAGCCGGGAGCCGCGGCTGCGTCTGATCCGTCCACGCCTGCTTCAGCCGCTTCGGCCTCGGCTTCAGCTCCGGCTTCGTCCGTCCCCGCTGCAGCCGCTTCGGCCTCTCCCGCCTGGGACGCGCTCGCTTCCGCCGATGCGGCCTCTCCCGCCTCGGCGGCGCCGCTGCCGGCTGCCGACGCCTGCTCCCAGCCGTCCGGACCGCCGAATGCGCGCAGCCCTCCTACGTTCACGGCCGCGACGGCCGCCGCGATACAAAGGATGGCGGCGGCGCGGCGATGGTTGCGTTTCATTCGGGTTCCCTCCTTACGACCTCAACCGCATTTCCTGCGCGATGTCAGCCACGAAATTGAAGAACTGGTTGATCAAGCCGAACAGCAGGATGCAGACGAACAGCAGGATCGCCATGCTGATGAAGCTGAGCAGCGAGATGAGCGCGAGCTTGCCGAGCTCGAAGTCGTGCAGCACCTTGATCTTGACCAGCAGCAGCCAGGCGCACCAGACGAGGATGAGCCGGGTGAGCGCGGTGAAGATGCCGCTCTCCTGCAGCGACAGGATCTGCGTGAGCAGCGTGACCGGGATCGTGAACAGGATGAACGGCACGAGCGCGAACGCGCTGCCGACGATGATCTCCTTGAACTTCCCCTCCCCGTCCATGATCGTGCTGACGGCCCAGTTGCAGATGCAGTAGGCCAGCCAAGGGACGACGATCCAGACGAGCTCGTAGACCCAGGAGATCTCGTACGGCTCGCGCGTCTCGAACGCATACCCGGTCGCCAGGATCGAGGCCATCCGCACCGCGAAGACGAGGGCGATGAGCAGCATCGCCTGGAACCAGGCGATGCGCTTCGGATTCTGGATCTCATAGTAGAAATCGATCGGATGCACGAGCACATGCCTCATGAGCAGCAGCGTGTTCATAGACCTTCTCCTTTCGCGGAGGAATGCGCTCGGCCAGGCGCCGGCGGAGGCGGCTCGCGACGGCTCCGGCTCCGCTCCGCGCGGCTCAGCAGCCTCGACAGCGCCGGCAGTCCATAGCGCAGCGCCGCGGCCGCGGCGAGGAGGATCAGGGCGATCCAGCCGAAATGGTCGCGCGCGACCTGCTTGCGATGCTCGCGGAACGCCTCCGAGTATTCCGCCTTCGACTTGGCGAGCTTGAAGTAGGCCATCGCCTGCTCATAGTTCTCCGCCTTGTACAGCGCCTTGCCGATCGCGTGGTAGGCCATCGCATAGTTCGCGTTCAGCCGGAGCGCCTCTTGCCACATCTGCTCCGACTCCTCGTAGCGTCCGTCCACGTACAGCGCCGACGCCCGGTGCACGAGATCGGCGAACGGCGTCGTGCGGAAGATGTCGATCCGCCCGCGCCCTCGGTCGACGACCGCGATGTCCCCGTCCGGCAGCTGCGCGACGCTCGCCGGCGTCTTGAACAGGCCGTTCTGCTCGCCCATGCCGCCGAAGGCGAACAGCTGGTTGCCCAGCTTGTCGTATTGGAACACCTTGCTCGACTGCAGGTCGAGGCCGGTGATGAAGCCCTCCGGGCTGACGGCGATGCCGATGAACGAGGGCATCTCGAACGGCCCGTCGGCGAACCGCATGCCGTAGCTCACGCTCCGACCCGGATTGAGCGTATCGATGCCGACCGGCGACAGCCGCTTGATCTGGTTGGACTCGGTGCCGAGCGTCGTCGTGTAGACGAAGCCGTCGGCGTCCTGCGCGACGCTGGAAAACTCCATCGGCTTGACGAGCGCCAGCTGGCTGCGCTGCTCCTGGCTCGCGACGAGGCGCACGAACAGCCGGCTCCAGCTGAACCCGACATGGTTGGCGCCGAAAAAGCCCTTGAACTCGCCCTTGCCGTCGATCTGCAGCAGCCCCTGCGTATTGCCTTCGCTGATGACGAGCAGGTAGCCCCGCTTGTCGAGGACGAGCTTGGAGGGCGAATACGTGAAGCCGGCTCCGAGCAGCGGGCTTTGCGGAGCGGGGAACTCGCGCCTGTACTTGCCCTTGCCGTCAAAGACGGCGATCCGTTGGTTTTTCGTATCGGCGACATACACCTCTTGGCCGTCCTTGGCCGCGAATACGCCCTTCGGCTCGTTCAACGAGCCCTTGCCCTCCGCGTCGCCGAACTGGCCGAGCAGCTCGCCCTCGCGGCTCAGATGAACGATGCGGTTGTTGCCGGTATCGGCGACATACAGCGTTCCGTCCGGCGCCGCGAACAGATCCTGCGGCTCCTTGAACGGACCGGACTCCAGCTCGTAGCCGTCCAGCGACTCGGCATACACGTACCCGTTCTGGGAATGGACGTCGCCGTAGCCCGCGCTGCGGGCATAGCCCTCGTAAGGAATCGCGGCTGCGGCCGGTGAGGCCGGCAGGCCGGCCGCCAGCAGCGCCGCGGCTGCGGCGAGGAGCAGGAGGCGGCGCCGGAGAAATCGTCGTTTCATCGCGGGTCCCCTCCTACTCTTTGAGCCCGGAATGGGCCATCGTCTGCAGCACCATCCGCTGGGTGATGATGAACACCAGAATGGTCGGAATGATCATCAGGAAGCTGGCGGCCGCGAGCGTGCCGACCCGGGCGATGACGCCCGCTCCGCCGCTGATCGTCTGGATGGCGAGCGGCAGCGCCTTCATATCCTCTTGAGTCGTGTACACCTGCGAAGGATACGGATCGTTCCACGCCTGGATGAAGCTCAGCAGCGCATACGTCGCGATCGCCGGCTTGAGCAGCGGCAGGATGACGATCCGGAACACCTTCCACTCCGACGCTCCGTCGATCCGCGCCGCCTCCAGCAGCGCGTCGGGAATCTGCCGCAGGAACTGGGTCATCAGGAACATGCCGACGGGCGCGGCCAGATAGGGCAGGATGAGCGCCAGATAGGTGTTCATGAGGCCGCTGCGGCTGATGAGCAGGTACTGCGGAATCTGCAGGACGATCGGAGAGAACATGAGCGCCAGCACGATCATGCTGAAGATCGCGCTGTTGAACGGCATGCTTCGATGCTTGGCCAGCGGGTAGGCCGCCATCGCCGAGATCAGCGTCCCGAAGACGACGATACAGCCCGACACGACCATGGAGTTGAAGATGTACCTCGAGAACGGCACGAACGACGTGCCGGTGATGAGCAGCAGGTCGCGGAAATTCATCCACGTCGGATGCTGCACGAAAAAGCGGGGCGGAAACAGGAACAGCTCGCTCACCGGCTTGAGCGCGGTCGTCGCCATGTAGACGAGCGGGACGAGCATCGCGCCCCCGAGCACGGTCAAGAACGCGTATAGGAGCAGTCCGCCCCAGTCAAATCGGCCTTTCACGATTCCCTGCATCGTCTACTCCCTCCCTAGCAGCTTGAAGATGAGCCGGTTGAGCCCGATCATCAGGACGAACAGCACGACGGCAATCGCCGAGGCGTACCCCATCTCGAACTTGATGAAGGCATAGTCGTACAGATGCGTCAAAATCGTATGGCCGGCGTACAGCGGACTCGGCAGGCCGACCAGCTGGATGCTCACGTCGAACACCGTCAGCGAGCTGACCACCTGCAGGACGGCGCCGAACAGCAGCTGCGGCTTCACCGCCGGAATCGTAATATAGATCAGCTCCTGCCAGCGGAAGCGGACGCCGTCGATCGCCCCGGCCTCGTACAGATCCTTCGGCACGTTCTGCAGCCCCGCCAAAAAGGCCAAGAAGCCGACGCCCATGCTCATCCAGAGCGAGACGATGATGATGACCGGCACGATCGAATTCACGTTCTGCAGGAACAGATACGGCTCCTCGATCAAGCCGATCTGGATCGCATAGTAGTTCAGCAGCCCCTTGCGGTCGCCGGCGAACAGGTACAGCCAGACGACCGACATCGCCACCGCGCTCGTGATGGACGGCGTATAGAAGCAGAGCGTATAGAAGAACCGATACTTGACCGGAATCTGGCTGATCAGCCAGGCGAGCAGGAACGCCATGGCGTACCCGATCGGCCCGGTGATGAAGGCGAACTTGAGCGTGATGCCGATCGCCTTCAGGAAGATGTCGTCGTCGACGAACAGCAGGCGGTAGTTGGAGAGGCCGATGAACTTCGGCTTCTCGAGGATGTTGTAATAGGTGAAGCTCATCCCGACGGACATGAGGATCGGGACGATCGTGAAGAAAGTGAACAGCAGCAGGAACGGCGCGAGGAACAGATACGACGCCTTATGCCTTTTCATCTCCGACCACAGAAGGGCCAGCCGTCCGGGGCGGCCCCTCCTCGCCGGAGGCAGGGGCGACAGGTTCACGCTCATGGCTTTCCTCCTGTCCCTGCGGCGGAATCCGTCTCAAGCCCGAATTCCTCCCGTTTCTTGCGCAGCTCCTTGTTGATCTCGCGCGTCCCGTCCTCGACCGCCTCGCGGGCCACCTTGCCGCTCAGCACGATTTCGTTCCACATATTCGCGATATAACGGGTCGTGTAGTACCCGCCGAGCACGATTTCGCGCTCGCGGAACCAGTCCCATTGCTGCAGGATCGCGTCGATATCCGCGCTCTGCCACGGCATCCGCTGGAGCGCCTCCACGTTGGCCGTATTCCAGCGGGCCTCGACGCCGAGCAGCGACTCCAGCTCGGTGCCGAAGCGCTCCTGGGAGTCGGCGCTGGTCCACCATTTCAAAAATTGCCACGCCTGCTCCTTCTTGTCGGAATCCTTGAAGATCATCCCGGTCTGGCCGAGGCCGCCGGTCGAGCGGTTGATGCGCCCGTCCGCCTGCCGGATGCCCGGCATCGGCTTCATCGCCCACCAGCCGGTCAGCTCCGGCGCGGCCGTAGACAGCAGAATATACGTGGAGTAGTCGGCGACGCCGATCGGCATCTCGCCGGAGCGGAAGCGGTTGTAGAAGTCGGCCTGCTTCTGGATCTTGTAGTTCGTGAACAGGCCGGTCCACATCTTCATCGCCTTCAGCGATTCCGGCGAGTCGAGATCGGATCTCATCCCGTCGTCCTTGTAGAAGTCGCCTCCGTTCTGGAACAGGAACGGCGCGAATTCGCCGATCGCCGCGTTCGGATTGTTCGGAGCATGGGGATAGTAGAAGTCCATGCCGTTCTGCTGCAGCAGCGGGATGAGGTTCATCACTTCCTCCCAGGTTTGCGGGATGTCTTCCTCGGCTACGCCGAGCTGCTCGAGAATGTCCTTGCGGTAGAACAGCATGTAGAAATTCTGGTTCTCCGGCAAGGCGTAGTCGCCTCCGTCGTACTTGTACGGGATGAGCGCTCCCGGACGGAAGCGCGAGGCGACCTCTCCGTAGTCCGGAAAATCGTTCAGATCGGCCAAGCCGCCGCGCACGGCGAAGTCGATCGGCACCTCGCCCTCGACGCCGAGCGCGACATCCGGCGCGAGTCCGGCCGTATTGGCGAGCAGCAGCACCTGCATCTGCTGCGCGGGGATGACGTTGACGTTGACGCGGATGCCCGTCTGCGGCGTGAAGTCCTCGTCGATCATCTGCTTGATGATCTGGACCCAGTCCCGGCCGCGCGCGACCCAGACATCGAGCGCTTCTTCCTTATCGTAGATGTTGCCGACTCCGCTGTAATCCTTCGTGAACGAGCGGATGAAGTCGCCGGCCATCGTGCCGGCCCTCACATAAGCGGGCGCCTCTCCCTTGGGCCACGGCATGCCCGGCGACTGGACGATCAGATAGTCGAGGATGAGGCTTTGCTTGGACAGCCCGTTCGCCCACAGCCCGAGCGAGGACTGCAGGTCCGTGATCGCCTGCAGCCGGGACGGCATCGTCGAGGTGTCCTTGGCCATCGCGATGATCTGGTCCCTGGCGTCGTACAAGGTGCTGATGTCGGAGCTGCCTTCGCGCACGCCGAGGCCGTACAGCTTTTGGATCGCCTCGTTGAAGTCATGCGCCATCAGGTAGAGCCGCTGGCTCAGGTTCGGAATGTTCTCCTCCAGCTCCCAGTCGCCGTTCGGATCGGGATTCGTCCCCGTCACGCGGATCACTTCGCGGGAGAGCAGCGACAGCCGATGCGTCGTATCGGTCACCTGCTCGAGAATGCCGCCCAAATCGCCGATCTGCACCTCCATCCGGATCGTGTGCGAGCCCTTCTCCAGATAGAACCGGTAAGGCTCGTCCCGCTCCCCCTCGCCGTCCCCGCTGCCGGCTCCGAAGCGGGCGATCTGCCACTTGGCCGAGTAAGGGAACGTGAGCGAGACCGCTTCCTTGAACGGCAGCTTGCCGTCGATCGTCAGGATGCGCTGGACGGGAAAGCCGTTCAGATACCATTGCCCGTAGCGGGCGCCGATCTCGTACAGGCCGCTCTCGGGAATGTCGACCTTCCACTCCGCCCACTGGCCGCCCGAGCGCCAAGCCGCTCCGCCGAAGGCGTTCAGCACGATCGCGCTCTTGTCGAACGGCTCGGTGCTCGGCTCGCGGTCCTCGATCCGCTTCAAGGTCGGATCCGACGCCAGCGAGACGTTCTCCGCCTGCACATGCAGGGAGATGTTCTCGGTCGGCGCGCGGCCCTGCCGCTCGTTGTCCGCGCTGACCTCCGCGTACGCAGGCGGCGCGTCCGGCGATTTGACGATGATCTCGCCGATGGCCGCAGGCTCGCGGACCGCCTCGACGCGCAAGGTATGGCTGCCTCGGGTCAGGTAGAAGCGCAGCGCCTCGGCCGCCTTGCCCTCCGTATCGCGAAAATCGCGGTATTGCCAGCCGGGAACCTCTTCCCGCTTGGCGTTGAATTCATTGCCCTGGTTGTCGCGCCACGGCTTTCCGCTCTCGGCCCACATGCGCTGGAAATCCAGCTTTTTGGCCTGAAAGAACGGATATTCGCCGTCGATCCGGACCGAGCGCACGACAGCGGCGCGCTTGCCCGGCAGCGCGTAGTAGCTCATGCCCATCTGGTAGTAGCCGTCCTCCGGCACCTCGAAGCGGTATTCCGCCCAGCTGCCCTCGTCCAGCAGAGCGAGGGCGTCCCGGCCCTCGTTCATCCCTTTCCTCAGCTCGGCGCCGGCGGGACTGATCTCGGCATAAGCAGCCGATTCGATCGCCAGCCGGAACGGCTTGGCATCCGCTGCGCCTTCCCGCCGCGTCGCCTCCTGCACCTTGAGATAGGACGGCTCCAGCTTCGCCTTGATGTCCTCCTCCTGCAGCAGCGAGGTTTCCTCCGCGGCCGATACCGCCGGCACCGTCTTCATGACGGAATCGTCGAATCCGCGGGACGAGTCCCACCAGAACAGAAACAGAGCCAGGACGAGAATGGCCGCGATCGTCGCCTTGTGCCGCTTCAGCCGTTTCCGCATCATGCCGCCCTCCTGTTCCTCCGATTGTCGGTTTCATGAACGAGCCGGACGCTTCAAGGAAGCGGCCGGCCCGGTTCGCGCGGACCGGCGCCTCGCGCCGCGCCCGCCTATGGAGAAGCTCCTGCCGCCAGCGGCCTTTTGGCGCCGCCGGTCGGGAAGCCTTCATGCCGCTGCTCCGCCCTCGTCAGGAGCCCGAAGCCGCTGCCTGCTCGTTCTTGAGCTTTTCGATATCCGGACCGAGCTTGCGCTTGATCTCGCTTTCGATCTTGTTGAGCTCGGTTTTGGAGTCGACGTTTTTGTCCAGCGCCTCCAGCACGCCCTTCAGCCAGATGTCCCATGCCTTGCCATCCAGCGTCGTCAGCTTTTTCGGCTGCAGGCTCTCCGCCACCTCCGTATAGAGCGCATAGTCCGCCTGTCCGCCAAAATAGTCGTTCGTGACGCCGGCGTACCAGTCCTTGGCGGCGATGCTCTTCCAGCCCGGCTGGACGGACTGTTTCATGAACAGCTTCCACGCGTCCTCGGAGCGCTGCATGAACTCGACGAACTTCCAGGCCGCCTTTTTGTTCGCGTCCGGGACCTGCTTCGGGATGATGAAGGCGGAGCCGCCGCCGCCGAAGCTGATGCCCATCGGCAGCCGGCTCGCTCTCCATTTGCCCTTCTGGTCGGGGAACGTCTTGGCGATATCCCTCGCGCCCCATGAGCCGAGCACCATCGACGCCAGCTTGCCCGACTTGGTCAGCGCCTTGCCTTTGTCGTCGAACAAGCCGGAAATATGCGGAGTCGCCTTGAGCTGGTTCTGGCGCTTCGTCACGTCCAGAATCTTGACCAGCTCGTCGTTGTTGCGCAGCCAGTTGTAATCCTTGTCGAAGTAGCCGAGCGCGTCTCCCGCCCAGTGGATCGGTCCGTCTCTCCACTCCGTGCCGAATTTGCCGTTGGCCGCCAGCGTCTCCTCGACGGCGAGCCAGTTTTCCGGATCCTGGATGTATTCGCCGAGCTCCGTCGGATCGGACGGCAGCCCCAGCTCCTCGAAAATATCCGCGCGATAGTAAAGCACCGACGGCGTGACGTCCCAAGGCATGCCGAGCAGCTTGGTGTTGTCCTGGTTCATCCACCGCACCCAGTTGTATTCGGTCGTATCGTCCTTGTACTTGCCCGCGTCGTACGGCTGCTGCAGCAGGTCCTCCAGCACGTCGCCCTTCAGATAGCGCACGAACTGGCCCTGCTCCACCTGAGCAACGTCGGGAGCGCCCTTGCCGGCCGCAAGCGTCGTCTGCAGCTTGTCATGCATCGCGCCGAAGTCGATGGCGCTGACATTGACCTTGATGTTCGGAAATACTTTATTGAACTCCTTGACGATATCGCCGTAAAAGGTGGAAAACGTCCAGAACGTGACCGTGCCGGTCATGTCCGTCTCGGTCCAGATCGGCTCTTCGGCCGCCGCTCCGCCACCGCCTTCATTCCCGCTGCCCGCTTCGCCTCCGGCGTTCGCGGCCGCGTTGTCCGCCGGCGGCGCTTCCGCATTGGCGCCGGCGTTCGCGCCGGCATTGGCGGCCGGAGCCTGCGTCCCCGTCCCTGCGCCCGAGCTGCAGCCCGCCAGCAGGGCCGTCAACGTCAGCAGCACGACGCTCGTCCTCATCCTTTTTCTCTTCATCCAGATCCTCCTTCAACTGAATAGGCTCGCCGATCCGAGAAGCTCTCTGCAACCGCTTCCACTCCGTCATGCCTCAAGCGGCCCTGACGGCTTCCGCTCTTTCATTCTAGGGCTGCCCGCCTGGACTTGAATATCAACGATTTTAATAAAAGCTCCACGATTATGAAAAGATTTCGAGCTGCAGGCGGATGCGGCCGCTCTGAACAGGAAAAAGGCAAGCAGCCGTAGGCTGCTTGCCTGATGGAATGGATTGTCCGGCCGGGAGCTCCGGCCGCGCTGGACGCGGGCGCGATGCCGGTCCAGGATTCGGCTTACGCCTGGCTCATCTGGGCGACATGCAGGCGGCTGTAGATGCCTCCGGCCGCGACCAGCTCCTGATGCCGGCCTTCCTCGGCGATGCCGCTGCTGTTGACGACGAGGATGCGGTCGGCGCTCCGCACCGTGCTGAGGCGATGCGCGATGACCAGCGTCGTGCGGCCGACGGACAGCTCCGCCAGCGCCGCCTGGATCGCCGCCTCCGTCTCGGTGTCGAGCGCGGAGGTCGCCTCGTCGAGGATGAGGATCGGCGGGTTTTTGAGGAACATGCGGGCGATGCTCATCCGCTGCTTCTGCCCGCCGGACAGCTTGACGCCGCGCTCGCCGATGACCGTGTCCATGCCCTCTGGCAGCGAGCGGATCAGCTCGTCGAGCGACGCCCGGCGCGCGGCGTCCCATACCTGCTCGTCGGTCGCGCCCAGGTCGCCGTAGGCGATGTTCTCGCGGATCGTGCCCGAGAACAGGAACACGTCCTGCTGCACGATGCCGATGTTGCGGCGCAGCGACTCCACCGTCACGTCGCGGATGTCATGGCCGTCGACGGTGATCGAGCCGCCGTCGACCTCGTAGAAGCGCGGCAGCAGGCTGCAGATCGTCGTCTTGCCGGCTCCGGAGGGACCGACGAAGGCGACCGTCTCGCCCGGCCGGATCGTCAGGTCGATGCCCTTCAGGATCGGGCGGCCCGGCTCGTAGCTGAAGCTTACGTTCTTGAACTCGATCGCGCCCTTCGCCCGCTCGAGAACGGCGGCGTCCGGCTTGTCCTTGATGTCTGGATCGGTGTCCATGATCTCGCAGTAGCGGCCGAAGCCGGCGATGCCCTTGGGATAGCTCTCGATGATGGCGTTGATCTTCTCGATCGGACGGAAGAACACGTTGGAGAGCAGCAGGAACGCCAGGAACTCGCCCATCTCGATGCGGCCATCGATATAGAACCAGGCTCCGAACAGCAGGATCAGCACCGTGATGAGCCGCATCATCACGTAGTTGAGCGTCATGCTGGCGGACAGCGTCTTGTAGGCGATCAGCTTGGTCTGGCGGTAGTTCGCGTTCTCGACCGCGAACAGCTTGTTCTCATGCTCCTCGTTGGCGAACGACTGCACGACGCGGATGCCGCCGACGTTGTCCTCGATACGGGCGTTGAAGTTGCCGACGTTGCCGAACATCCGGCCGTACGTCTGCCCCATTCGCTTGCCGAAGTAGATGATCATCCAGGCGAGCACCGGCACGATGATGAAGCTGATGATCGCCAGCTCCAGGTTGAGGTACGCCATCAGGCCGAACGCCCCGACGAGCGTCATGACGGCGATGAACGCATCCTCCGGACCGTGATGCGCGAGCTCGCCGATGTCGTTGAGGTCGTTGGTCATGCGGCCGATCAGATGCCCGGTCTTGTTGTTGTCGAAAAAGCGGAAGCTGAGCTTCTGCACATGGCCGAACAGGTTGCGCCGCATGTCGGTCTCGATGTTGATGCCGAGCATATGGCCCCAGTAGGTGACGATGTAGTTCAGCAGCGCCGTGACGCCATAGACGGCCAGCAGGCCGACCGACGCCCAGACGATGAGGCTCCAGTTGCCGGTAGGCAGCAGGTCGTCCGTGAAGCGGCCGACGGCGATCGGGAACGCGAGCTCCAGCAGGCCGGCGATGACGGCGCAGGTGAAGTCGAGGATGAACAGTCCTTTGTACGGACGATAGTACGAGAAGAATCGGCGGAGCATTTCTTCACTCATTTCTGCGTTGAATTATGAAAGGAAAACCTATACAAACATTGTAGTGAGACTCGTTCTCAAAATCAAAGCTTTTTTTCATTAAAGTTGTTTTTTCCGAAAAAGCCGCGAAAAAACCGGCATCTGCAGCGATGCCGGCCGTCCTCATTCCGTCTGCCCTCCGCCTCGAGCCGCTTGGCGCCGGGCCGGGCTCAGACCATCTTGTTGAATTCCTTGCGCAGCCGCTTGATGATCCGCTTCTCCAACCGCGAGATGTACGACTGCGAGATGCCGAGCTGGTCGGCGACGTCCTTCTGCGTCTTCTCTTCCCCGTCGGCAAGGCCGAAGCGCAGCTCCATGATGATGCGCTCGCGCTCGGTGAGCTTGTCAAGCGCCTTGTGCAGCAGCTTGCGGTCGACCTGCTCCTCGATGTTTCGGTAGATCGTGTCGTTCTCCGTGCCGAGCACGTCCGACAGCAGCAGCTCGTTGCCGTCCCAGTCGATGTTGAGCGGCTCGTCGAAGCTGACTTCCGTCCGCGTCTTGCTGTTGCGCCGCAGGAACATGAGGATCTCGTTCTCGATGCAGCGGGAGGCGTACGTCGCGAGCTTGATCTTCTTCTCGGGATCGAACGTATTGACCGCCTTGATCAGTCCGATCGCTCCGATTGACACGAGATCCTCGATGTGGATGCCGGTGTTCTCGAATTTGCGCGCGATGTAAACGACGAGCCGCAGATTGCGCTCGATGAGCATCGCCCGGATCGCGCTGTCGCCGGACGGCAGCCGCTCCAGCAAATACTCCTCCTCTTCCCGGGTGAGCGGGGGAGGCAGCGCCTCGCTGCCTCCGATGTAGTAGATCTCCTGGCTTTTCAGCCCGAGCAGGAACAGCAGCCGGTAGTAGTACAGATGCAGGTTCAAGCGCAGCTTCACCATCATGGGGTCTCCATCTCCTTCGATTCTGGGATCGTCGTTCAGCCCGCCTGGCTCTCGACCAGGGAGGGATGTATGATGGCGCGGTACGAGCCGTCCGCGACCAGCCTGCCTCCGTCCAGCCCGATCAGCACCTTGCTCGACTCGCTCCGGCTGCCTTCCCGTTCGATGACGACTCCGTCGGGCTTGAGCGCGAGCATGAACTGGGTGCCCTTGTTGATGCCGCGATAAGGAACGAGCCGGATCCGGTCCTGCCATTTGAATTCTTCCTCGCCCAGCTCGGCCACCAGCCGGTCGACCTGGCCGTCCCGGATGCCCTTCATCCATCCGGGCGGGATCTCGTCCTCCCAGAGCGACGCCTCCATGACCATGACCGGCGTTCTCGACAACGGATCATACAGCTGGTTGCCCGTATCGACGAGGCCGGTGCAGCGATGCTCCGACTCCCCGATGCGGACGGTCACCTCGGCCAGATGGGAAAGCACCAGCTCCTTCTGCCGCCTGCCGGCGACGACCGAGCGCATGAGATACAGGCCGATCGCCGCGACGCTGACGACGAACCATAGGCTCGTCTGCAGCTCGACCGCCATGCCGTCCTGCAGGAAGCGCATCGTCCGCCACACCTCGTCCGATCCGGACATCAGCATGTAGTGGACGCCGAGCACGGCTCCGGCCGCGACGAAGTTGACAGCGTAGAACGCGCCGATGAAGCGCAGAAAGCTCCGCGTATCGCGGAACCCGAAGGCGACGTACAGCATCGCAAGCGAGATGCCGGCCTTGATCGCGATCGTATAGAGGAAGGACAGCGGCGGAAACAGCATCAGCACGACATAGGCCGCGCCGATCGACGCCGCGGCCAGCACGCGGACCGGCCTCGCCTTCACTCCCCGGATCCAGGCGGTCAGCAGCAGCATCGAGCCGTCTACGAGCAGCTCTCTCAAAAAAAGGACGTCGACGTAAACGGCCAGCGAAGCTCACCTTCCTTGGTCCGCGGCGTAGCTTGAACCCGGAGAACGAATGAACCCAGTATAGTCCAGCCCCCCTCTCGATGTCTGTCTAATCCTGCCGCTTCAGCCGCTCTAGTTTTGTCGGATCGGGCGGATGCCGCGACGACAAAAAACCGCCCCTTCCGGTTGGAAGGGGCGGCTGTTCGGCCTGGTTCGAATGGCCCTAGCGGTCGCCGCGAGGGCGGTTGCGCAGGAAGGCCGGAATTTCCAGCTGGTCGCTGGAAGCGTTGTTGAACGGCTTCGGCGAGGCAGACGTCTGACGAGGCTCGGCAGCCTCCGGAGCCGGAGCATGGCTGACGGGACGGCGTACCGGAGCGGGACTCGCCGCCTTGTGCTCGAAGCCGGTGGCGATGACCGTCACCTTGATCTCGTCCTTGAGGTCCTCGTTGATGCTCGCGCCGAAAATCATGTTCACCTCGGGATCGGATGCCTCGATGACGATCTCGGCCGCTTCGTTGACCTCGTACAGCGACAGGTTGTTGCCGCCGGTGATGTTCATGATGACGCCGCGAGCGCCGTCGATCGACGTCTCGAGCAGCGGGCTCTGGATCGCCTTGCGCGCCGCTTCGGCGGCGCGGTTCTCGCCGGTCGCGATGCCGATGCCCATCAGCGCGGAGCCGCGCTCGGTCATGATCGTCTTCACGTCGGCGAAGTCAAGGTTGATGAGCGCCGGCTCCGCGATCAGATCGGAGATGCCCTGCACCGCCTGCCGCAGCACGTTGTCGGCCTCGCGGAACGCCTCGAGCATCGGCGTCTTTTTGTCGACGATCTCGAGCAGGCGGTCGTTCGGGATGATGATCAGCGTGTCGACCTTTTCCTTGAGCGCCTCGATGCCGAGCTCGGCCTGGTTGGAGCGCTTGCGTCCTTCGAACGTGAACGGACGCGTCACGACGCCGACGGTCAGCGCGCCGCATTCGCGGGCGATCTCGGCGATGACGGGAGCCGCGCCCGTGCCGGTGCCGCCGCCCATGCCCGCCGTGACGAACACCATGTCGGAGCCCTTGAGCGTGCCGGCGACGAGGTCGCGGGACTCCTCGGCGGCTTTTTTGCCGACCTCCGGATTGGCGCCGGCGCCGAGGCCGCGCGTCAGCTTCTCGCCGATCTGCAGCTTATGCTCCGACTTCGCCAGATGGAGCGCCTGGGCGTCGGTGTTCACAGTGATGAACTCCACTCCCTTGACGCCGTTGTCGATCATCCGGTTGACCGCGTTGCTGCCGCCGCCTCCGACACCGATGACTTTGATCTGAGCCAGTTGTTCCAGGTCAATATCGAATTCCAACATTCTATTTCCCCCGATCAGATGAATTCACTGAACATATTCTTGATTCGTTCAATCATGCCGGGTTTAGCGGGGGCGGCGGTTCCCGTCTTGCGGCTTGCCTGCTTCTTGACCGCTCCCGAGTTGCGAATCGTCATGTGCTTGCTGACGTACTGGATCATGCCGACACCGCTGCCGAATGCCGGATCCCGCACGCCGATGAAGTCCGGCACGGCGATGCGCACCGTGGACTCCAGCTCCTGCTGGGCGACCGTGAGGGTGCCCGGCATGTTGACGGATCCGCCCGTCAACACATAGCCTTGGACCTTGGCGCCGTATCCGAGGCGGCGCACTTCCTGCCGGATCAGATAGAAGATCTCCGCCATCCGCGGCTCGACGATGTTGGCGAGATCCACCTGGGAGAATTCCTTCTCGACGTTGGAGCCGAGGCGCGTGATCTTGAAGCGCTGATCCTCCGCGGAGTCGGTCACGGACGCGCAGCCGTACTTGAGCTTGATCTTCTCCGCCTGGTCGGTCTGCGTCCGCAGGCCGTACGAGATGTCGTTCGTGACGAACTCGCCGCCGACCGGCAGCGTCGACGTCGCGACGAGCCCGCCCTGCTCGAAGATCGCGAGCGTCGTCGAGCCCGCTCCGATGTCCACCAGCACGGTGCCCATCGTCTTCTCGTCCTTGCTCAGCGACATCATGCCGGAGGCGAGGGACATGAGGATGATGCCCGAGATGTGGAGGCCGGCCTTCTCGACGCAGCGGATCAAATTATGTATGGCCGTCTTGGCGCCGGTCACGATCGTCGCTTCCACCTCGAGGCGGACGCCGATCATCCCGCGAGGGTCGGAGATGCCTTCTAGCCCGTCGACGAGAAACTGCTTGGGCACGAGATTGATGATCTCGCGCTCCGGCGGCAGCGCGACGACCTTGGCCGCCTGCAGCACGCGCTCGATGTCCTCGTCGCCGATCTCGCGGTCCTCGTTCGACACCGCGACGACGCCGTGGTTGCTCTGGAGGGCGATATGGTTGCCCTGCACGCCTACGTAGATCTCGGAAATCTCGATATCGACCATGCGCTCGGCATGCTCGACCGCGCTGCGGATCGACTTGACCGTCTGGTCGATGTCGACGATCGCTCCTTTGCGGATGCCTTCCGAGTCGGCGGATCCAACTCCAATTATATTAATGGCTCCGTTGGCCACTTCGCCAATAATAACTCGAACCTTGGATGTACCGATGTCCAAACTGACGATGATGTCGTTGCTGCTCAATTGCGCGGCACCTCCGTTCCGGGTCGCTAGTTTCTATCGCCTGTCGTGAATATATCTGTCGTACATATTCCACGCTTCTGATATTTTCCCTCTTTTTTCTACATTTTTTTCACGAGGAAATTCATCCCAGCGCTGGCATTTTGCATGAAAGGCGCCTTCTCCAACTTGAAAAAAAGCCTATCTTAAATTCTACCATTCTTTGAAGCGAAATAAAAGGGCGGGCTTGCTCGGCGAGCGTCAGCGGGAGCCGCCCGCGCTCCCTTCGTCCGCGCTCTCCTCGGCCGATCCGAACGGCATGTACGTATCGGCGAGCAGCAGCGTCGCGCGCCCCGGCGAGCGCTCCTCGACGACCGAGTTGATCGTCGGCAGCTTGTCCTTCAGCAGCGAGACGGCGGTGACGATCTCGAAGCCGGAGCGGGTATAGATGCGGATGCGGTCCGGATAAGACTCGGTCGGGCTCGGACTGATCTCCGACAGATGGTCCAGGTCCTCGGCGCGGATGTCGGCGAGCGCCTCGCACAGCTTCTTCTTGACGGGATCGTCCTTGCGCCAGCCGGACAGCACGGGCTTGTCCACGACGGCGCTGCCGGCGTCGGCCTCCAGAATCTTGCCGCTGGCGAGAATGGCGCTCAGCTTGCCCGCGTCGTCCATCTCGAACGCGACGGGCGGGTACTCCTCCACGATGATCCGCACCTCGCCGGGAAACTTCTTCTCGACCGTCGTCCGCTTGATCGAGCCGAGCGCGTCGACGCGCTTCTCCACCGTGCCGGCCACCGTGCCGAAAAACGCATCCCCGGGGCGCACGCTCGCCGCCTCCTTGATGACGGCCTCCGGCGTGAACTGCTCGCCCGAGACGGTGACGGCGGAAACCTTGCTGATCGCGGAATTAAAGAAAAGAATGGACAATAGAATAAGGAAAAGAAGCACCAGGATCAGGATCAGCTTGCGGCTGCCCCGTTTTTTCGGCGGCGGCTCCTTCAGAAGCGGTATGAGTTCGGCCACGCTTGTCCCTCCTCAAGCTGTAAAGCCGGCCCATCCCCGCAAAAGCGGCGGATGGACCGTCGATGAATCGCCTGCCGGTGCTTCCGGCCGCGGCCGGTTCAGCCCGGCACCGCCCCGTTGTCCGGCACCGGCGCGCTGCGCGCGATGCGGGCTCCGAGACGGCTCAGCATCGATTCGATGCTGTCGTAGCCGCGGTCGATATGATGCACCTGCTCGACGATCGTCCGTCCTTGGGCGGCGAGCCCCGCGATGACGAGCGCGGCTCCGGCCCGCAGGTCCGTCGCCTCCACCGTCGCCCCGTACAGGCGCGGCACGCCCCGGATGATCGCCGCTCCGAGATCGACGCGGATATCCGCCCCCATCCGGCTCAGCTCGCCGACATGCTTGAAGCGGCCTTCGAAGATCGTCTCCTTCATGATGCTGACGCCGTCGGCCAGCGCGAGCAGCACCATGACCGGCGACTGCAGGTCCGTCGGAAAAGCGGGATAAGGCGACGTGACGATGCGCTCCACCGCCTTCGGACGAGACGAGGCGCTGACGGTCATGACGTCGCCGTCGATGGCGACGTTCGTGCCGGCGCGCCGCAGCACATGCACGAGCGAGGACAGATGCGCCGGACGCGTGTTCGTCAGCGTCACCTTGCCCTTCGTCGCCGCGGCGGCCACGAGCAGCGTGCCCGCGACGATGCGGTCCGGGATGACGCGGTAGGAGCACGGGCTCAGCGACTCGACGCCGTCGATCGTGATCGTGTCCGTTCCGGCGCCCATGATGCGGGCTCCCATCGCGTTCAGGAAGCTCTGCAGGTCCTGGATCTCCGGCTCGCGCGCCGCGCCGACGATCGTCGTGCGGCCTTCGGCCAGCGCGGCCGCCATCATGATGTTCTCCGTCGCGCCTACGCTCGGGAAGCTCAGATGGATGTCCGCTCCGATCAGCTTGTCGGCCCGGCAGGAGATCCGGTCTCCATTCTCTTCAAATTCGGCGCCGAGCGCGCGAAGCCCTTCCAGATGGAGATCGAATTTGCGCTCGCCGATGGCGCAGCCGCCCGGCTGGTAGATATGCACCTCGCCGAAACGGGCAAGCAGCGGCCCCATCAGGAAGATCGAGGAGCGCATCTGGCTCATCAGCTTCTCCGGAATATGGACATGATAGGCGGTCGCCGTATTCAGCGTGACCGTTTCTCCCTCATGCTCGGCGCGGCAGCCGAGCTCGCGCAGAATTTGCAGCATGACTTCGATATCGAGCAGCTGCGGCACGGATTCGATCGTCACTGTGCCGCAGGCGAGCACGCTGGCTGCCAAAATCGGCAGGGCCGCGTTTTTCGCCCCTTGGATAGCAATGGTTCCTGAGAGAGGTTGCCCGCCTTCAATCACCAATTTGTCCAAACCTACACCTCCAAGTTACCGCTCACCCACCACCAATACTTCGGGCATCAGTTCAATTCCCGTGCGGTTCTTGACCGTGCTGCGGATATGGGCGATCAGGGTGAGGACGTCTTCTGCCGTCGCCTGCCCGGTGTTGACAATGAAATTGGCGTGCATGGGCGATACTTGCGCGCCGCCGATCGAGAAGCCCTTGAGGCCGCTCTCCTCGATCAGCTTGGCGGCATGATGGCCCGGCGGGTTGCGGAACACGCTGCCGCAGCTAGGCTGCTGCAGCGGCTGGGTGCGCCGGCGGCGCTCCTTGTGCGTCGCCAGCGCCGCGGCGATCTCCTTGCGGTCGCCATGCGCGAGCTGCAGCGTCGCTTCCAGCACGACGCCCCGGCTGCCCGGATCCTGCAGGCGCGAGTGGCGATAGCGGAACGCCATCTCCTCCGGCCCCCATACGGCCAATTCCCCTGTCTCCAGCACGATTTCGGCGGAGTTGAATATATGCGACATGTCAGACCCGTGGGCACCCGCATTCATATAGACGGCGCCTCCGACCGTGCCCGGAATTCCCCCGGCGAACTCCAGTCCGGTCAGTCCCTGCTTGCCGGCCATCACTGTCAGCTTGATGATCGAATACGCGGCGCCGGCGCGCACGAGCGTGCCGTCGAATTCCGCGTAGTCCAGCGCTTCTCCCGCCTTGATGACGACGCCCCGGATGCCTTTGTCGCTCACCAGCATGTTGGAGCCTTTGCCGATGATCGTCCACGGCACGCCGCGGCGGTTCAGGATCGCCATCGCCCGGATCATCTCCGGCTTGCCGGCCGGAGACAGCAGGACGTCCGCCGGGCCTCCGATTTTCCAGGTGGTATGCCTGGCAAGCGGCACATGCTTCTGGATGCCGCCGATCGCGGCATCCTCCAGCTCTGCCATCCATGCCTCCATGGTCGTTCCTCCTCATGTGTCGGGGCTCGCGGCAAGCCATCCTCAAGCTGCAGCCCGGAGCCGCTTTCCGGCTCCGACGAATGCCACTCTCCCTTGCGGAAAAGGTAACCGGCCGCCCTCAAGCTGACGGACACGATTATGCAGTATCCTATGCCCAGCCGGACGCCGTGGTGACAGCCGCCCGGCGCCGCGAATCCCTTGCTGCTTGCCTGCGGGCCTTGGCAGCCCGCCGGCGATGAGGCCGCGCTCGAGCCTCGGCATGCCGGGGCTCGAGCGCGGCCTGATTCATGCGGCGCAGCCGCGCCGCCTTGCCTATCGCATCGATCCGCTTCGGCCGAAGCGGATCGCGGTGTTCGAATTGGAGTCCGCCCGAAAGCCGCCAGGCCACGCAGCCGCGCCCGCAGCGGCCGGGAATTCCCGGCCCGCCTTATCTTGAATAGCGGGACAGGCTCAGCAGGATGCCGAGCGCGGTGAGCAGCAGCGTCAACGACGAGCCGCCGTAGCTGACGAGCGGGAGCGTGATGCCCGTCACGGGCATGAGCCCGATGACGACGCCGATGTTGATCAGCACCTGGACGGCGACGATGCCGGTGATGCCCGCGCCGAGCAGGCTGCCGAACGTGTCCGGCGCGTAGATCGCCGCGCGCATCCCTCTCCAGATCAGGATGAGGAACAGCAGGATCAGCAGCGCGCCGCCGATGAAGCCGAGCTCCTCGGCCAGAATCGAAAAGATGAAGTCGGTCTGCGGCTCCGGCAGGTAGCTGTACTTTTGCCGGCTCATGCCGAGGCCGAGCCCGACCAGTCCGCCGGGCGCGATCGCGTACAGCGACTGGATGATCTGGTAGCCCGCGCCGAGCGGATCGGACCACGGGTCCATGAACGAGGTGATCCGCGCGAGCCGGTACGGAGCCGCCAGGATGAGGCCGACGAGGCCGATCGCCCCGACGGCGGCCAAGCCTCCGAGATGCTTCATCCTCGCTCCGGCGACGAACAGCACGAGCAGCGAGGCGCCCATCATGACGGAGCCCGTCCCGAGGTCGGGCTGCAGCATGATGAGGCCGAACGCCGCGGCCATCAGGCCGAGCGGCGGCAGCAGCCCGCGGGCGAACAGCGTCACCCGCTGCTGGTTGTCCGAGAGCATCTTGGCGAGGAACAGGATCATGCCGAGCTTCATGAACTCGGACGGCTGGATGCCGAACGAGCTGATGCCGAGCCAGCTGCGCGCGCCGCCGCGCACCGCGCCGATGCCGGGCACGAGCACGAGCACGAGCAGCGCGAAGCAGACCAGCAGCAGCGGCTTGGCGTATTTCTTCCATACATGGTAGTCCGTATTGGCCGTGAACACCATCGCGCCGATGCCGAGCGCGGCGAACAGCGACTGGCGCTTCACATAGTAGAACTTGTCGCCGAAGTCCTGGAACGCCCGCACCGCGCTCGCGCTGTAGACCATGATCAGACCGATGGCGAGGATAAGGGCGATGGAACCGATCAGCCATGCGTCCGGAGCGGACCGGGCTTTGGGCATGACGCAACACCTCTGGCATGGGAAAGTAGGGACGAGCCCCCTACTTACAAGGTATGCGCCGAATCCTTAAACATGTCCCCGCGCACCTCGTACGAAGGGAACATATCCCAGCTCGCGCAGGCCGGCGACAGCAGCACGGCGTCGCCCGGCTCCGCCAGCGAGGCGGCGAGCCGCACCGCCTGGGCGATCGAGGATTCGGCATCCTCCCCAGCATCGGCCACGCGCGAGTCCGGCATACCCGCCAGCTCCGCGACGCGGGCCAGCTTGCCTCTCGTCTGGCCGAGCACGACGAGCCCCTTGAGCCGCGAGCGGAACAGCGGCAGCAGCTCCATGTAGTCGGAGCCGCGGTCGAGCCCGCCGGCGATCAGCACGATCGGCCGGTCGAGCGACCCGACCGCCGTCGTCGTCGCCGTCGGGTTCGTCGCCTTGGAGTCGTTGTAATAGCGGACGCCGTCCGCCTCGCGCACGAATTCCAGCCGGTGCTCGACGCCGCCGAAGCGGCGCAGCGGCTCCGCCAGCGCCTGCGGCTCGGCGCCGATGGCGATGCAGGCGGCCGCAGCGGCCAGCGCGTTGGCCAGGTTGTGGCGGCCCGGGAGGATGACTTCCGCTGCCGGCAGCAGCGGCAGCTCTCTCCCGCTGCCGTCGCGGTAGACGATCATGCGCTGCGGCTCGGCCGCGGCCTCGTCCGCCTGACCGTCAGCCGGGAACGGCGGCTCGACGCAGACGCCCCGCTCCAGCCGCTGCTTCAGCGAGAACGGCAGCAGCCGCGCGCGCAGGCGCGGAGCGAGCTCGGCGCAGAACGGATCGTCGGCGTTCAGCACCGCGACGTCCTCCTCCGTCTGATGGGCGAACAGCTTCGCCTTGGAGGCGGCGTAGTCGTCCATCGAGCCGTGGTAGTCCAGATGCGTCTCGGCCAGATTGAGCAGCAGCGCGACGCGCGGGCGGAACGAGGTCGTGCCCTTGAGCTGGAAGCTGCTCAGCTCGGCGACGAGCACGTCGTCCGCGGATACCTCCTGCGCCGCCTCGCAGAGCGGGCGGCCGATATTGCCGGCGACGACCGGCTTGCGCCCTGCCGCCTTCAGCATCTCGCCGATCCAGGTCGTCGTCGTCGTCTTGCCGTTGGAGCCGGTGATGCCGATGATCGGCGCCGCCGACAGATGCCCGGCGACCTCGACCTCGGTGACGACCTCGACGCCGAGCTCCAGCGCCGCCGCCACCGGAGGCGCGCTATACGGAATCCCCGGATTCTTCACCAGCAGCGCCGTTGTTGAACCAACCAATTCCTGGGGATGGCTGCCGCAGACGACCGGGATGCCGAGCGCCTCGAGCTCTCCCGCCTCCGGACTGTCCTCCCGCGGCTTGCGGTCGTTCACGACGACGTCCGCTCCGAGCCGGTGGAACAGCTTGGCGACGGCGACGCCGCTGCGCGCCAGGCCAAGCACGACGACCTTGCGATCGCGGTATGCAGATGGATGATCCATCCAAATCCTCTCCTTATGCAGCAAAACGGCTTGCCGTCCCTTCGGACGGCTGCCGTTTGCGTGGAATATGCCGATCAGCCTCCGCCGATCCGGTACAGCGCGAGGCCGGCGGTCGCCAGCGCGAGGCCGACCGCCCAGAACACCGTGACGACCTTCCATTCCGACCAGCCGGACAGCTCGAAATGGTGGTGGATCGGACTCATCTTGAAGATGCGCTTGCCGCGCAGCTTGAACGAGCCGACCTGCAGGATGACGGAGATCATCTCGACGACGAACACGCCGCCGATCAGGACGAGCAGAATTTCCGTCTTGGTGAGGATCGCCGCCGCGGCCAGTCCGCCGCCGATGCCGAGCGAGCCGGAATCCCCCATGAACACCTTGGCCGGGTGCGCGTTGAAGATCAGGAAGCCGAGCACCGCGCCGACAAGCGCCGCCGTGAACACCGCGCTCTCATGCTCGGTCGCCTGCATGGCGATGATCGTGAACGCCCCCGCGGCGATCGCGCTCGTGCCGGACAGCAGGCCGTCCACGCCGTCGGTGAAGTTGACCGCGTTGGTCGTGCCGAAAAAGATGATGATGACGAACGGATAGTAGAACCAGCCGAAGTCCAGGCTGAAGCTCGTGCCCGGGACGGACACCGCCGTGCTGTGTCCCATCTGGTAGAGCAAGACGCAGACGATGAGGCTGAACAGCAGCTGCCCGAACAGCTTCTGCTTGGCCGTCAGGCCGAGCGAGCGCTTGAGGGCGATCTTGATGTAGTCGTCGAGGAAGCCGACGAGCCCGAAGCCGAGCGCGCCGACGAGCAGCACCCAGAACTCCGTCGTCTTCTCCGAGAAGCGGAGGAACGCGACAGTGACCGCCAGCAGGATGATGATGCCGCCCATCGTCGGAGTGCCGGATTTTTTGAGATGGCTCTGCGGTCCGTCCGTGCGCACCTGCTGCCCGAATTTGAGCCGCCGGAGCAGCGGGATGCACAGCGGTCCGAGAATGACCGCGAGCAGGAACGAGACGCCGATTGTCATGAGTATCGCGAGCATGTCCATGCCTTCCACCCTGCCGCCTCAGCGCTGAAGCGCTTCGACGACCCTTTCCATATGCATCGTGCGGGAGCCCTTGACCAGCACCAGATCCCGCGGATCGAGCTCCTCGCGTATCGCTAGAATGAGAGACTCCTGGGAGTCGAAATGGCGCACCGCCTCCGCGGCCCGCTCGCCGAAAGCCTCCGCGGCCCCGGCCGACGTGTAGGCCGACAGCTCTCCCCACGTCAGGACGGCGTCCGCCTTGTCCGGCGTAATGTAGGCGCCGGTCTCGCGATGCAGCTCCTGCTCCGTCTCGCCGAGCTCGCGCATGTCCGACAGCACGATCCACTTGCGGCGATAGCCGGTCAGGCCGGCGACGAGGTCGACGGCGGCGCGCACCGCGGTCGGATTGGCATTGTAGGCGTCGTTGAGGATCATCGCGCCGCATGCCGCCGCGACCGGCTGGATGCGCATGCCGGTCAGCTGCATCGCGCGCAGCCCGGAGGCGACGGCCTCCGCCGGCACGCCGACGGCGGTCGCCGCGGCGATCGCCGCCAGCGCGTTGTGCACGTTATGCACGCCCGGCACGGGAATTTCGATGCGCACCTGCGGGAAGCAGCTTTCGCAAGCCTCTTCCGCAGGCGCAGCGGTCTCGTCCGCAGCAGGGCGCGGACCGGGCGCCGCGGCCAGCCGGAAGCCGGCGGCCGGACCGGCCTTGACCGTGAAGGCGCAGGACTGCGCGCCGACCTCGATGCCGGCCGCTCGCCAGTCGCTGCGCGGCGAGGCGCCGAACGTGCGCACCTGCGCGCCGCGCGGCAGCGTCGTCCGCCCCAGCTCGGCGGCGATGAGCGGCTCGTCGGCGCTGACGAGCAGCAGTCCGCCCGGACGCAGCCCCTCGACGATCTCCAGCTTGGCGCGGGCGATCATCTCGCGCGAGCCGAGCTGGAGCAGATGGGCGTCGCCGATGTTCGTGATGATGGCGATGTCCGGACGGGCGATATTCGTGAGCAGCGCGATCTCGCGCAGGCCGCTCATGCCCATCTCGAGCACGGCCGCCTCCGCGTCCTCCGGCAGCTCCAGCACGGTCAGCGGCAGCCCGATGTGGTTGTTGAGGTTGCCGGCGGTCTTGTGCACGCGCATGACGGAGCCGAGCGCGGCCGCCGTCATGTCCTTCGTCGTCGTCTTGCCGTTGCTGCCGGTGATGCCGACGATGAGCGTGCGCAGCTCGGCGCGGTAGGCGGCGGCGAGGTTTTGCAGCGCCTCCAGCGGATCCTCGACGAGCACGAGCGGCTTGCCGGCCAGCGACGCCGGCAGCTCGCGGTCGAGGCTCCAAAGCGCGGCGGCCGCTCCTTGGCGGAACGCCGCCTCCACGTAATCGTGGCCGTCGAACGAATCGCCCGTCAGCGGCACGAACAGCTGGCCCTCGCCGATGCGGCGGGAATCCGTCGTCACGCCCTGGACGAGCAGGTCGGTCCAGCCGCCCGCGGGCAGCTCCAGGCTGGAGGGCTCCGCGCCCTCCGGAACGTCTATGTAACCGGGCCCCAGGCGGCCCGAGCTCATTTCAGCGATCGTGCTGAGCTTGCGTCTGATCAATTGCGTATTCCCCTTATCGCGTCTTGGGCGGCCAGCCGATCATCGAAGTCATGCGACGTCTTTCCGATGATCTGATAGGTCTCATGGCCCTTCCCCGCAATCAATACTACATCCCCCGGGCTTGCCATTTCAACCGCTTTTTCAATGGCCTCGCGGCGGTCGACGAGCAGCTCGTAGCGGTCCTGGGGAACATCCGCCTTCTGCAGTCCGACCTCGATGTCGAGCAGGATCGTCTCCGGATTCTCGGTGCGCGGATTGTCGGAGGTGACGATCGTATAGTCCGAGTAGCGCGAGGCGATCTCGCCCATGATCGGCCGCTTCGTGCGGTCGCGGTCGCCGCCGCAGCCGAACACGGTGATGATCCGCTTCGCGGCGAATTCCTTGACCGCCCGCAGCACGTTCTCCAGTCCGTCCGGCGTATGGGCGTAGTCGACGATGACGGCGAAGTCCTGGCCCGCGTCGACGGATTCGACCCGGCCCGGCACGCCCGGCACGCCTTCGAGGCTTGCCTTGGCCTGCGCCAGCGTGACGCCCTCGAGCAGCCCGGCGCACAGCGCCGCCAGCGCGTTGTAGACGTTGAACTTGCCGACCATCCGCAGCGTGATATCGGCCTCGCCGGCGAAGCTGCTCACATGGAAGGAGGTGCCGCCTGCGTCGATGCGGATGTTCGAAGCGCGCACGTCCGCCTCGGCGTCGACGCCGTAGGTGACGACCTCCGCCGCGGTCAGCTGGCGGAACCGCTCCGCCGCCGGATCGTCGGCATTGAGCACGGCATAACGCGTCTCGCCGTCGCCGTAGCCGTTGCCGAGGCGGGCGAACAGCAGCCCTTTCGCCTCGCGGTACACGTCCATCGTGCCGTGATAGTCCAGATGGTCCTGCGTCAGGTTGGTGAACACCGCCGTGCGGTACTCGACGCCCTTTACGCGGCCCTGCTCCAGCGCATGGGAGGAAACCTCCATCGCCACATGCGTCGTGCCGGCCTCGCGCATCGCGGCGAGGTCCCGGTGCAGGTCGAGCGCCTCCGGCGTCGTGCCGCTCATCGGGAACGAGCGTCCGCCGTAGCGCATCTCGATCGTGCCGATGACGCCCGGCGCGCGGCCGGCGTCGGCGAGGATGCGCTCGATCAGGTACGTCGTCGTCGTCTTGCCGTTCGTGCCGGTCACGCCGATGACGCGCAGGTCCCGGCTCGGATGGCCGTAAAAAGCGTCCGCCAGCACCGCCATCGCGTGGCGGCTGCTGCGCACGATCAGCTGCGGCACGGCCAGCGGCAGCGGGCGCTCGACGACGAGCGCCGCCGCTCCGGCCGACACCGCTTGCGGCGCGAAGTCATGCCCGTCCACCGTATGTCCGGGCAGGCAGAGGAACAGATCCCCGGGCTTTACGGCCCGGGAGTCCCTTTCCACCCCTGTGATCTCCGTCGCTCCGTCTCCTGCGAGGCGGGCGGTCTTAAGCTGCGATGCCAGTTGCTCCAAGCGCATCGTTCTCTCTCCTCTCTGTCATGCGTCAATGGCTATGCCCGTCCCCGGTCGGCTGCGGCAGATCCGCGTCGCTGCCGAGATAGATGCGGATCGTCGAGCCTTTGTCCACGCGGGCCCCGGCCTCCGGCGCCTGCCGGATGACGGTGCTGCCGCTGCCGGCGGAGACGAGATTGAAGTTCATGTTCATATCCTCGTAGATGTCCGAAACGGTCTTGCCGACGAGATTCGGGACGGTGACCGTCGCCGTCTCGCCGTATTTGTACTTCTTGCCGATCTGATCGGCGCTCTTGGGCACGCCCATGTACTGCAGCGAGTCCTCGAGGATGCCCTTGACGATCGGCGCGGCGACGACGCCGCCGAACTGGATGCCCTGCGGATTGTCGACGGCGACGTAGACGACGATGCGCGGATTGTCGGCCGGCGCGATGCCGATGAACGAGACGATGTGCTCGTTGGCCGAATAACGGCCATTGATGACCTTCTGCGCGGTGCCCGTCTTGCCGCCGACGCGGTAGCCGTCGAGGAAGGCGTTGCCGCCGGTGCCGAGCGCGACGACGCTCTCGAGCGCCTCGCGCACTTGCGCGCTGGTCTTTTCGGAAATGACCTTGCGCACCGCCTCCGGCTCGATCCGCTCGACCACCTCGCCCGTCTCGGGCTTGATCCACGCCTTGGCCAGATGAGGCTTGTAGAGCGTGCCGCCGTTGACCGCCGCGGACACCGCCGCGATCTGCTGGATCGGCGTCACCGATACGCCCTGCCCGAACGCGGTCGTCGCCAGCTCCACCGGTCCGACCTGACTGGGCTTGAACAGGATGCCGTTCTCCTCGCCGCCGATGTCGATGCCGGTCTTCTTCCCGAAGCCGAAGTCCTTAATATACTTGAATAGCGTCTCTTTGCCAAGCCGGTTGCCGAGCGCGACGAAGCCGGGGTTGCAGGAGTTCTGCACGACCTCGAGGAACGTCTGGCTGCCGTGGCCGCCCTTTTTCCAGCAGCGCAGCCTCGCGCCGCCGATCTCGACCGCTCCGGGGTCGTAGAAATGCTCGTTCTTCAGGTTGACCTTGCCTTCCTCCAGCGCCGCCGACAAGGTGATGATCTTGAACGTCGAGCCCGGCTCGTACGTCATCCAGATCGGCAGGATGCGGTTGTACACCTCCGCCGGATAGGCGTTGTAGTTGCCCGGCTCGAACGTCGGACGGCTGGCCATGCCGAGCACCTCGCCGTTGTTCGGATCCATGGCGATCGCAATCGCGCTGTTCGGCTTGTACTTGGCCATCGCCTGGTCAAGCTCGCGCTCCATGATGCTCTGGATCTGCCGGTCGATCGTCAGCTGCAGGTTCAGCCCGTCCTGGGGCTCGTCGAGCTTGTCGGTCGAGCCGGGCATGAGATGGCCGCTCGCGTCCGACAGGTAGGAGACGCTTCCCTTTACTCCCTTGAGGTAGGAATCGTATTTCTTCTCGACGCCGGTCAGGCCGCCGTCGATGCCGGTGATGCCGAGCACGCTGGCGGCCAGCTCGCCGAACGGATAGTAGCGCTTGTTGTCCTCCGCCACGACGATGCCCGGCAGCTCCAGCTTGCGCACCTCCATCGCCTTCTCCAGCGTGATCTTGCGTCCCTCGGGCTTGATGAACACGCTGCTCGCCCGCTTCTTGAGCAAGCCGAGCAGCTTCTGCTCGTCGATGCCGAGCACGGGGGCCAGCTTGCGGGCGGTGCCCTCCTTGTCCTTGATCTGGACCGGGATGGCCACGATCGTAGGCGAGCTGACGTTGTAGGCGAGCTGCTCGCCGCTGCGGTCGAGGATATCGCCGCGGCGCGGCGCGAAGTCGACCTCGCGGCGCCAGTTGTCCTCCGCCTTGGCCGACAGCTCGCCTCCGCGCGCCAGCTGGACATAGGCAAGGCGCGCGATGAGCGCGCCGAATCCGATGATGACGATGACCAGCGCCAGGAACAGGCGCCGGCGCAAGGTGACGTGGGACACCTTCATCCGCTCGTTCCCCTCTCCGTTCGAACTTGGGAGGACAGCCAGAGTCTGTCCGTACACGTTACCCTATTCGATGAAGAGAGGTTGTAGAACAAGCCCGGAGGCCGGGCCCCGGCCCGACCTCGCGAGCCGCAGAGCCGCGGCCGCTCAGCCTCCTGGCGACCGGTCCGGCCCGCTGCCGGCTGTTTCCGTATCCGAGGAGCCTTCCTTCGGCTTCTTCTCGCCGTCCGCTGCCGCGTCTGCGGCGCTTCCGTCGGCGGACTCGGCCGCCGCCTCGCCCGGAGGCTTCAGCGTCAGCTTGACGACCGGCTCGCCGTTCAGGCGCGCATCGCTCTGAGCGACGACATAGCCTTCGCCCTCGGTGACGCAGCGCTTGCCGGCCGAGGAGCAGAGCTGCAGCGCGTCCCGCAGCGACAGTCCGGCGAGCGACGGCAGCGCCAGCTCGCTCTCCTTCTCGGTGAGCAGGTAGACGCGCTGCTTTTCCGCCAGCACCGCTCCGGCCGGCGGCATCTGCTGCAGCACCTTCGCACCTTTGCCGACCAGCTTCGACTCGAGGCCGCGCTTCTTCAGCTCCGCCTGCGCCTCGGCCGCTCCGAGCCCTTTCAGGTCGGGCACGGTCAGCGCCGCCTGCCCGGAGGAGGCCGTCGTCTCGACCGACGGCTTGACGCCCATGTAGCGCAGGCTGTTGCCGACGATTTCCTTGAACACCGGCGCCGCGACGGTGCCGCCGCCGACCATCGGGTTGTTCGGCGAGTCGACGAGCACGTAGACGACGATGCGCGGATTTTCGACCGGCGCGTAGCCGATGAAGGAGACGACGTATTTATCCGACGAGTAGCCTTTGCCGACGACCTTTTGCGCGGTGCCGGTCTTGCCGGCGATGCGGTAGCCGGCGATCGCGGCGTTTTTGCCGCTGCCGATCTCCTTGTCGGAGACGACCTGCTCGAGGTACTCGCCGACCTTGCGCGACGTCTCGGCGCTGATGACCTGCCGCACGACCTCCGGCTTCGTCTCCGTCACCTTGCCGGTCTTGGGATCCTCGACCGACTTGACGATATGCGGCTTCATCAGCTTGCCGCCGTTGGCGACGGCCGCGACGGCCGTGACCTGCTGGATCGGCGTCACCGCCACCGGTCCCTGGCCGAATGTCGCGCGGGCGACGTCGGACGGATAGATGATGTTGAGCACGCCCCTGGACTCGTTGCCGAGCTCGACGCCGGTGCGCTTGCCGAAGCCGAAGTTCTCGATGTAGTCGACGAGCTTCTCCTTGCCGAGCATCTCGTAGCCGAGCTTGACGAAGGCGACGTTGGAGGAGCGCTTGAGCCCTTCCAGATAGCTGATCTCGCCCCATCCGCCGCGGCGGATGTCGCGCACCGTGTTGCCCGGCACTTTGATCGAGCCGGACTTATAGGTGGCGTTCGGGTTGAACACGCCTTCCTGCACCGCGCTCGCCAGCGTCACGATCTTGAACGTCGAGCCCGGCTCGTACAGCGAGCTGACCGCATGGTTGTAGAAATTGCCGACCTTGTACTTGGAGTAGTCGTTCGGATCGTAGGAAGGCAGGCTGCCCATGCCGAGGATCTCCATCGTGTTCGGATCGGCGGCGATCGCCGTGACGCTCTCCGGCTTGTACTCGTCGTACACTTTCTGGATCGCGTCCTGCAGGAAGTTCTGGATCTCGGCATCGAGCGTCAGCTTCAGCTTGCCGCCGTTCACCGCCGGCTGCACCTCGGCCCTGCCGCTCGCCACCTGGACGCGGTTGCCGTCCTTCTCGTAGACGATCTTGCCGTCCTGGCCCTTGAGCAGGTCGTTGAAGCCCGCCTCGAGGCCGGTTACCGGCTGGCCTTCCTTGTTCATATAGCCGAGCACATGCGCCGCGAGAAAATTGTTCGGATAGTAGCGCTTCGAGCTTTCCTCGAGCACGATGCCGACCGAGCCCTCGCGCAGCGTCTTGCCCGTGCGCTTCTTGTAGCTCTCGGCGAGCGCCTTGCGCAGCGCCAGCACCTCGTCGGCCTTCGCCTTGTCGATCTGATAGCCCTGCGGACGGAGCATGCGGTACTGCACGAGCTCGCCCTTGTCATTGCGGTAGGTCGCTTGCTGCAGCACCTCCGCCTCCGGCTTGCCGAGCACCTTGGCCAGCCCTTGAGCCGCTTCCTCGGCCAGTCCGACCTTGTCCAGCATCTTCGGATCGACGACGACGGAATAGGCCGGGATGTTCATCGCCAGCAGCGTGCCGTTGCGGTCGCTGATCGTGCCCCGCTCGGCCGGAATCGTGTCCTGGGCCGTCCAGATCTTTTTCGCCTCGTCCAGCCAGAAGTCCGCTTTCACGACCTGGACCCAGAACAACCGGCTCAGCAGAATAAGAAAAAGGAGGGTAATAAGCCCTCCGACAACGACGGTACGCATTTTGATCCGCTTTACGGTTTGAAAAGCATGGTTCGCCTTCATCGCTTACCGCCCTGTTTCTTGGCCTTCGTCCGCCTTGTCCGCTCCGGCCGGAGTCATGCCGAGCTCTTTCGCTTTTTTGGCGATGACGGCGGGATCGGACAGCTTGGCCACTTCGCCCTGCAGCACTTTGACTTCGACGGCCGCTTGCTTGTAGCTGGAGTTCAGCTCCTTGATCTGGAGCTCCATCCGGTAATCCTGCGCGTAGCGGAACAGGATCAGCACGAGCACGCCGACGACCGCCAGCACAGACGCCATGTAGCGCAGCATTTCCCTCGGCGGGATCGTCCTCCGGACCTTGACGACTCGTTTCGTTTCCTTTACCGGCTGCTGCTGCGGTTTTCGTTTGGGCTGCAAAGCCAAATTGCCATTCGTGTAAGCCAAAGCGGGCTCCCCTCCTGCGGTTTCATCTGATCTGCCGGCATGATGATCGGGCATCGAATTTTTATTGGGTCGGTTCCAGGTTCGAGATTTCTTGCTTGGGGCAGCCTCAGGCGTCAAGCTTCTCCGCCACCCTCAGCTTCGCCGAGCGGGAGCGGGGATTCGCCTCCAGCTCCTCCTCCGACGGTAGCACCGGCTTGCGCGTCACGAGCTTCAGCACGCCTTTGTTGCCGCAGACGCATTGGGGAAAATCAGGCGGGCATGTGCAGCGGGCGAGATGCCCGGCGAACAGCTGCTTGCAGATCCGGTCCTCGAGCGAATGGAACGTGATGACCGATATCCTGCCGCCCGGCGCCGTGCAGGCGACGGCCTGCTCCAGCGCTTCCTCCTCAGCTCCGAGCTCGTCGTTGACCGCGATCCGCAGCGCCTGGAAGCTGCGCTTGGCCGGATGGCCGCCCGTGCGCCTCGCCGCCGCGGGGATGCCGGACTTGACCAGCTCCGCCAGCTCTCCTGTCGTCGAGATGTCGCCCTCGGCGCGCTTCTTCACGATAGCGCGCGCGATCTGCCGGGAGAACTTTTCCTCGCCGTACACGAACAGAATGCGGGCAAGCTCCTTCTCGTCCCAGGTGTTGACGACTTCATGCGCGGTCAGCTCCGACTCCCGGTCCATCCGCATGTCGAGCGGAGCGTCATGGTTGTAGCTGAAGCCTCTCTCGGCCTCGTCCAGCTGCGGGCTGGACACGCCGAGATCGAACAGGATGCCGTCGACCTGCGGAACGCCGTTCTTCTTGGGCACCTCGGGCAGCAGCATCAGCTGCTCCTGCAGGTAGCGGAAGTTGCTGCGCACGAGCGTCACGCGATCGAGATAGGGAGCGAGCCGGACGCGGGCATTTTCATGCGCCCAATCGTCCTGGTCGAACGCGATCAGCCGGCCGCCCGGGCCGAGCCTCGAGGCGATCAGCTCGCTGTGCCCGGCTCCGCCGAGCGTGCAGTCGACATAGATGCCGTCCGGCTTGATCGCCAAGCCGTCCACGGCTTCTTCTCTCAATACCGTAATGTGATGAAACAATGTCTGTTCCTCCTGATCCCTTGGTGACTGACCTTGGTGACTGTTCGATCCTTAATCCAAATTGAATGATGTGAATCAGAATTGAATGTCGAAATCCACCAGCTTCTCCGCGATCTCGTTGAAAGTTTCCTCCGACTGCTCGTAGTAGCCTTCCCACAGCGGCTTGCTCCAGATTTCGACCCGGCTCGACACGCCGAGCACCATGCAATCCTTTTCCAGCTTCGCATACTCCGTCAAGTGATTGGGCAAATTTACCCTTCCCTGTTTGTCGAGCTCCAATTCGACCGCTCCCGAAAAGAAAAAACGGCTGAACGCTCGCGCGTCCGCCTTCATGAGGGGGAGCTGGCGAATTTTCTGCTCAAGCTGCTTCCACTCTTCCATCGGATACACAAACAGGCAGTTGTCCAAGCCGCGGGTCGCGATGAAAGCCGGGCCGAGATGCTCGCGGAACTTGGCAGGAATCGTAAGGCGGCCTTTGTCGTCCAAGCTGTGCTGATGCTCTCCCAGAAACATAGGCTTGCCCCACTCCCTTCCCCCAACGCTCCACTTTGCCCCACTTTCTCCCACTCGGGAATTGGTATTCGGCGTATCGCGTCCTTTTCCTGCTAGATGAGGACGTTTTTCATAATCTTTTTGTCCCTTTTTTCACGGGTCCGATAAAACTTTCTGCGGCCGCGAGTCGTCTATCGGCATCGCAAATTCAAATGTCGGAAAAGCGCGAAAAAGCCAGACGGCTAAGCCGTCTGGCTTCACGTTCGGCAGGTTCCTCTTACGACGACCAGCTGTCCAGGTACTGCTTCTGCTCTTCGGTGAGCGCGTCGATGTGGATGCCGAGCGCCTCCAGCTTCGTGCGCGCCACGCGCTCGTCGAGCTCATACGGGACGCTGACGACGCCCGGGCCGAGCTCCTTGTAGCTGTCGTTGACATACTTGAGCGCGACCGCCTGGAGCGCGAACGTCATGTCCATGATCTCGGCCGGATGGCCGTCGCCGGCCGCGAGATTGACGAGACGGCCTTCGGCGAGCACGTAGATCGAGCGGCCGTCATGCAGCCGGTATTCCTCGATGTTTTTGCGCACCGTGCGGATCTCCTTGGTGAGCGCGGCCAGATCCGGCTTGCTGAACTCGACGTCGAAATGGCCCGCATTGGCGAGGATCGCGCCGTTTTTCATCTGCGGATAGTGCTCGCCGTTGATGACGTACTTGTTGCCGGTCACGGTGATGAACATGTCGCCGTGCTTGGCGGCCTCGGCCATCGGCATCACCTGGAAGCCGTCCATATGGGCTTCGACGGCCTTGATCGCGTCGACCTCGGTGACGATGACGTTCGCGCCGAGTCCTTTGGCCCGCATCGCGACCCCTTTGCCGCACCAGCCGTAGCCGACGACGACGACCGTCTTGCCGGTCACGATCAGGTTCGTCGTGCGGATGAGGCCGTCCCAGGCCGACTGTCCGGTGCCGTAGCGGTTGTCGAACAGATGCTTGCAGTAGGCGTCGTTGACGGCGACCATCGGGAATTTGAGCGCGCCTTCCTTTTGCAGCGCCTTGAGCTTGATGATGCCGGTCGTCGTCTCCTCCGCGCCGCCGCGCAGATTCTCCATCAGATCCGGGCGCTCGGCATGCAGGATCGTCGCGAAGTCGCCGCCGTCGTCGATGATGAGGTCCGGCTTGCTCTCCAGCGCGCGCACCATGAGCTGCTTGAACTCCTGCGGATCCGGGTTGTACTTGGCGAACACCGTGATGCCGTCCTCGACGAGAGCCGCGCACACGTCGTCCTGCGTGGACAGCGGGTTGCTGCCGGTGATCGTCACTTCCGCTCCGCCGGCCTGTACGACCTTGGCCAGATAGGCCGTCTTCGCCTCCAGATGAAGGCAGATCGACACCTTCAGTCCCTTGAACGGCTGCTCCTTCTCGAACTGCTCGCGGATCTGGTTCAGCACCGGCATATGCGCCTGCACCCAGTCGATTTTCAGCTTGCCTTCCGCAGCGAGGCTCCTATCGGCCACGATGCTCGTTTCCTTCGCTTTCACGCTCATTGATCTGCCTCTTTTCTTCAGTTGGTTTCCCTCGATCAGAGCCGCATGACGCCGTGCTTGGCGCAGGGCTCGTACGGCTCCGCCAGCAGCCGGTCCAGCCAGCCTCTTCCATAGCGGTTCATGAAATAGACCGCCGCCAGCACCCGCTCCTGCGGACGGCCTTCCGGCACGGCCGACAGCTCGAGCCCGGCCAGCCGGTCCAGCTCCGTCCGCTCGCGGCTTTCGAGCGCCTGCAGCGTTTTGGCCTGCATGTAGCCGATTTCTCGCGCGATCCGCTCCCAATTCGTCCGGCCGAGCTCCTCCAGGCCGCGCTCCTGTCCGGCAGCCAGCGCCAGCGCGGGCCGATACGCCTCGCGCATCGCCTGCAGCGCCTGCTCGAAGCCGCCGCGGATATCCGCCGCTCCCTGCCGGTCGAGCAGCTCCGCCTTGACGCCGCCGAGACCGGCGAGCACCTGCTCCAGCTGCAGCGAATGCCGCGCCATCGTCTTGACGGCATGCGGCTCCAGCAGCGTGAAGCTCAGGCGCGGCGTGACGATCGGCATCTGCATGCCGAGCCGTCCGAACGCTTCGGCCGTCTGCGCCCAGTAGGCGATCTCGCCCGGTCCGAGCACGGTGGAAAGGACGGGGAACAAATAATCCTGCATGAGCGGACGGGTAAGCACGTTGTTGCTCAGCCGCTCCGGATGCGCCTCGGCCAGCTCCAGCAGCTCGGCCTCGCTCAGCGACACGAGGCCGCGGCGGTCGCGGAAGCGTCCGCCGGCGCGCTGCAGCAGCAGCCGCTCGCCGGCGCGCGGCTCCTCCGCGAACAAGAACAGGTTGGCGGCGTCCTCCGCCGCCTCGGCCTGCGCCTTGTAGCCGAGCGCCTCGACCCGGCGGGTCGAGGCGGCGTACGCTGCGGCAAGCTCGCCGGACGATTCCGCCAGCCGCCGGAACATCGGCCCTTCCAGCCGGCGAAGCGCCGGATGGTCGGCGTCGGCAAGCAGCAAGCCGGACTCTCCGAGCCAGTCCGTCAGCAACGCCGCGAACAGCTCGGTCAGCGTCGCGCAGCCGGCCGCCCGGGCGCGGAGCGAGCGCAGCAGCTCCGGCTTGAACGGCGTGTCGGCGAGCCCCGCTTCCAGCTCGGTCAGCGCCGCCTCTAGGTCGGAGCCGCCGAGCCGGGTGCGGCTGACCGACGTCGCTGGGCCGGGCGGACGCGGCATGGAGAGCCGCCGGAGTTCCGGCGCGTCCACCGGCGAGGGCAGGCAGGCGAGGCAAGCCTCGTCCCAGTCATGGTCCTCGCCCGCGATCCAGAATACCGGCACGACCGGCACCCCGAGCCGCTTGGATGCGGCATCGGCGGCCTGCAGGATCGTCACCGCCTTATAAAGGATCATGAGCGGCCCGGTCCATAGGACGGCCTGCTGGCCTCCGACGACGACGGGAGCGCCGTCCGCGAGCCGCTCCAAATTCCGCTCGGCCGCCTCCGAGATGCCGAGCGGCTGCTGGAACGCGCGCAGCGCGCCGGCCAGCTCGCGGCTGCCGGCGCGCCGATCGGCCGAGCCGTTCAAATAATCGAGCCGCCTGCGCCAGGAGGAGCCGTCGGCCGGATGATGGCCGAACAGCGCTTCCAGCGCAGGGTCGCGGCGCTGTATGTATGCATCTGCAAGGGGCTGCCCGAAAGGCAGCTCCATTCGAACGATGTCCATGACCCGAATCGGCCTCCCCGAGATCCTACCATTCTTTCGCTACGATTGTACACAATGACGGTACGACCGTCAAAACCGTAACTGAAAGTATAACAGATTGGCGCCGGCCGGGCTACAGCCTCAGCAGATGCTGCGTGATGCCGGTCGCCATCAGCACCACGTAGAGGAAGCCCATGACGAAAAAGCCCGCTCTCCAGACGGCTCGGAACGCCTTGGCCGCGTCGATCTCGCCGCGCTTGCGATGCTGGAGATTGCCGATGAGGCCGCCTCCGAGCAGCATCAGGAGCAGGATGCCGTACAAGCCGAAAGAGTTGGAGAAGACGCGGTTGAACAGCACCGCCACGCAGCCGATGAGCAGCAGCGTCGTGACATCCATCGCCAGCCGGAACGACCGGCCCTTGTCGCCCGTCAGCATGCGGCTGCCGAGATAGACGGCCGCGAACGGGAGGAACGGCGCCGCGGCCAGCACGGCGTAGATCGTCTTCAACAGGTCCCAAAGAAACATAGGCTTCACCTGACCTCTCTGGAGCGTCATTCGAGCGCATGCACCAGCGCCGCGGCCGCCTCGTTCAGCGGCGCCGGCACGCCGTGCCGTGCCGCCAGGCGCGCCAGCTCCCCGTTGATGCTGGCGATCTCCGTCGGGCGGCCGGCCCGGACGTCGGCCAGCATCGACGACGTATTGGCGGCCGTCCTGCGGCATACGTCCAGCAGCCGCTCCCACTCCTCGCCCGTCGCGGCGAAGCCAGCGCTCACGAGGATCGAGAGGCTCTCCTCATGCAGCGCCTTCATGAGGCGGATGCCCTGCGGATGCTCGGGCAGCCGGCCGTTCGGAACGTCGAGCAGCGCGGTGAGCGGGTTGATGACGGCGTTCAGGAGAAGCTTCCGGTAGATGCGGTCTTCCACGTCATTCGACAAAAAAGCGGCGATTCCTGCCCGTTGCAGCGCTTGCCTCCAGCCGGCGAGCAGCGGGTCCGCGGAGGCGCTTCCGTCCGCTCCCGGCGCCGGGCCGTAATGCAGCTCGCCCGCTCCGGCATGGACAACCTCGCGCGCGCCGACGCGCAGCGCCCCCTCGCTCGTCACGCCGGCGTAAAGGCGGATTCCCGGCAGCGTCCGCGCCAGCTGCTCGAGATGCCCGATTCCGTTCTGCAGGCAGAGCAGGCTGTCTCCGGGCCGCAGCAGCGCCGCCAGCTGCCGCAGCAGATCCGGGCCGAGCGCCGTCTGCTTGACCGCCAGCACATGCCAGCGCCCTTCGCGCTCGTTCCGGCCTGCTTCAGCCTTTGCCGCGTCTTGCAGCGCGGACGCCTCGGCCTCTGCCGTTGCCGCGTCTTGCAGCGTGGACGCCTCGACCGCGACGTCAACCGCCTCCCCGCCTCGGCTGAGGCGGATGCCTTCCCGCGCCAGCAGCTCCGCCTGTTCCTTGCCGCGCGTCAGCATCCGCACCTGCGCGCCGCCGAGCGCCAGCCTCGCCCCGTGCAGCAGCCCGACGGCTCCGGCTCCGATGATCTCGATCTTCATCGTCATCCTCCTTCTTCACAGGGGCATTTTAGCAGAAGGACGGGAGGCTTGGACAGCACAAAATGGGACTCTCGACCGGAAAGCGGGATTGAAACGGCTCCGCTTCCCGGGGCCGGTGCTCGTTCCGATCTCCCTGGGTTCAGATCCCTTAGATCGCATTCTCCAGAACCCACAAAAGCTTCTTGATCCCGCTGAACCCTGAGTTACTCGGTTTTTCCGCGCAACTCTGCCCGCTCCCCCTTCTGCGTATCTGGGTTACTCGGTTTCTCCGCGCAACTCCGCCCGTTCCCCCTTCTGCGTACCCGAGTTACTCGGTTTTTCCGCGCAACTCTGCCCGTTTCTCCTTCTGCGTACCTGAGTTACTCGGTTTTTCCGCGCAACTCTGCCCGCTCCCCCTTCTGCGTACCTGAGTTACTCGGTTTATCCGCGCAACTCCGCCCGCTCCCCCTTCTGCGTACCTGAGTTACTCGGTTTCTCCGCGCAACTCTGCCCGCTCCCCCTTCTGCGTACCCGAGTTACTCGGTTTTTCCGCGCAACTCCGCCCGTTCCCCCTTCTGCGTACCCAAGTTACTCGGTTTTTCCGCGCAACTCCGAGCGTTGCGACGCTAGCGCCTTCCAACTAACTCGATTTTTCGACTTGTTGGCTTTACTTCATAGCGTGGTCAGGCGATGAGCGCGAATGAGCATTGCCGTCTCCCGGGTATGCGGGAGACGCTCCCCTCCCCCCAAAAAAAGGGGGGGAGGCGGGCGCCGGGACGAAGGGAGCGAAGCGAGACGATGCCTTTCGGAGAAGCGGCAGCGGTCCTCTTGGAAGACGGATGGCCTCCGCATAGGAGGTCAGAAAATCAGGGCATCCGGCTTCCAGTGGAATCGGAGAAAGGCTCGGCTCGCGCAGCGGCCTATTCGTCCCATAAGACTCGGCTCGCGGCTAGGCTCGCGCAGCGCCTTGTTCGTCCTCTTGACAGCTTGGCTAGGCTCGCGCAGCGCAGCAGCCTGCTCCCCGCCGGCAATGCTCAAACAAGGCGCAAAAAAGCGGCAGCCGCCTTCTTCCGAAGTCGACTGCCGCCCCGCGCTCATTCGATCCGCTCCAAGTTTCCGCTCGCATCCATCTTGAACCGGGGACGAGTCTCCTCTTCTTCGTTCAAGACCGTCATCCGACGCGCCCGGTCCATGATCTGGATCAGCATCTTGTAATCGTCGTTCACCGACTGGTAGTCGAGCTGCGCGTGGTTCGCGTCGGTCGACAGCTTGTCGTTCAGCTCCCTCAACCCGGAGAGCTCGTCGTCCCGAAGCTTGAGCTCCTTCTCGAGCCGGCTGATCTGCCGCTGCAGGTCGCTGTAGGTCGCTTTCCACTGCTTCAGGTACCGGATGACGGCCTCGATGGCGACCGTCTCTTCGCCGAACCCGGATTCCTCCGAGCGGCTCGAGCGGACGTCCTGCTCCGCCACGGCCGAGACATGCGAGGCGACCGCCGTCTGCTTCTTCAAATAATTCCGTTTCTGCCGCTGCTGCTTGGCGAGCTGGATCGCCTCCTCGTACCGCTTGCGCACGCAGCTGTTCCAGCGGAAGCCGCATGCCGCGGGGGTGCGGGATATCCGCTCTCCGACCTCCTCGAAGGCTCCGAGCTGGGTTCCCCCTTCCCGAATATGTCTCAGCGTCACCTCGGCGAGGATCAAGTCGTCCTCCGGGCTCCATGCATCTTGCCTGACTGCTGTCATTCTCGCTACAACCTCCTCGCGATAACGCGCTTTCTTCCACTCTATGCCCTCCCAGGAGTTCATAGAATCTATTGATACTAAAATGTATATCCAATAAAGGTGCGCCTCATACATAAGATCCTCCTTCCGGGGCAAGGATAAGGGCGAAGAACGGAATGGCGATTTTCAGTCCGGGTTGTCCGGGAAAGCGGTTTACAGTATTTGACCAAAACGCTATAATGTTCTTTAGCATATTATCTGGTCGTAACGAGAGGGGGATTCGTCTCATGGCGCGCATGTTTCGCGTACTCGGCTTCTGGTGTCTGGTGATCGCCCTCATGGCATTTGCAGGACATATGACCGAGTTTTCGCTTCTGTTTTTCTTCCAGGCTATCGCCTTCTTCTTCCTGGGCTACCTGAACTTTACGGAGCGTACGTACATACTGATGTTCTGGGCTTACATGATCTTGACCTTCCTGGGCTTCAGCTACTGGACCATCTTCAAGATGGACCTTCCGTTCTGATCCGACATGCTTCAAGCGACCGACCGCCGGGCCTTGCGCCCGGCGGTTGTTTGCATTCCGGGAGCTGCCGGGGCATAGGGTAGAAGACAACCGGACAAGAGGGGAGGGCCTTCTGACACCGATGCCGAAATCATTCCCTGCCCGTCTGGCGAGCCTGCTCGTCTTGCTGATCGCGCTCGCGCAGCTGCCGGCGCATGCGCTTGCCTCCGCCCCGGCCGCTTCCTCCGGCGGCGGCAGCGCCGACGCCCAGCGGCAGCTGCTCGAGATGAGCCTGCGCATCGTCGAGATCGATCAGGAGCTAGGCCGCATCCAGACGAACCGGCTTCAGCTCCAGCAGCGGATCGACGACTCGTCGGGACAGCTTCAGCGGCAGGAAGCACAGCTCCAGGAGCGGAAGCGGCAGGCGGGCGAGTCGCTGGCAAGCTACTATATGGGCAAGCAGGAAAAGCTGCTCGGAGCGCTGCTGCATGTGCGCAGCCTGGGCGACCTGCTGCGTACGCTCGATCTGATCGAGCTGGTCGTGAGCGGCGACCGCGTCAAAATCGCCGACTACCGCGAGCGCTCCGAGCGGCTGCGCGCGGATCTCGCCCGGCTGAGCCGGGAACGGAGCGAGCTGGCGGCGCTGGAGCGGCAGCTGACGGAGCGGCGGAGCCAGATGGACGGCCTGCGGCAGCAGCTGGAGCGGGAAATCGCGGCGAGCGACGATCCGGAGGCGACGCGCAGCCGGGTCGGCTCGGTCCAGCAGCTGTGGGAGTCCGAGGGGCGGGAAAAGCTGCGCTCCTATTTCAAGGCGCTCGCGAAGGCGATGAACCGGCTGCCCGACTGGCTGAAGGAGCATCCGGAGCATTTGAAGCTCGACGCCGGAGGCTATACGCTGACGCTGCCCGACGAAACGCTGAACCGTTTCCTGCAGGAGCAGGACCCGGCGCTCGCCTCGTTCCGCTTCGCCTTCGAGGACGGAAGGGTCGTCGCCAGCGGCAGCGAGGGACAGCTCGAGCTGGAGGCGATCGGCCGCTACGAGCTTGTCGAGGAGCCGAAAAACGGCATCCGCTTCCGCATTGACGGACTGCGCTTCAATGGCCTGGACCTGCCGCAGTCGACGATCGACGAGCTGGAGCAGTCGTTCAATCTCGGCTTTTATCCAAGCAAGTTCATCTCGTTCGTGCGCGTCGATTCCGTTCAGATTCAAGAGCATGAGCTGCTCCTTCGCTTCAAGTTTTCCCTATAGCTCAAAACAACGCCAAAAAGGCCGTTTCCGCAAGCGTCTGCGACGCCGGAAACGGCCTTTTTATTGAGATGGGCATGCCTGTGCCGCGACGGTCTAGCCGCAGCCTGCCTGCCGCTTCGGCAGGCAGGCTCACGACGCTTCCAGCGACTGCCTCCAGGCGTTCGCCAGCTGCTGCGGGCTCATCGCGCCGGCAGATGTCCCGTAAGCCGACCAGAGCGGCCCGAACGGCAGCAGGCGGCCGCTCTCCGGCCCTGCGCCCGCGCTTCCTTGCGGGAAGAGCGCCTGCTTCCAGACGGAGAGCGGCGTCTCCGCCGCCGCGCCGGCGCCCGCGTACAAGCTCGGATCGGCCGGCAGCAGCCCGGCCTCCTCCCGCAGCCGCTCTTGAGCGCTCCGGCCCGCCGCGGCAGCGATCCAGGAGCCGGCGGCAGCCGGGAATTCCGTGTCGGAAGAGATCACGTAACCGTACCCGCCCAGAGCGGACGGAGCGGCGGCGGCGGCGAGGCTCGCATCGGCGATGAATTCGACGTGCAAACCATGGCTGCGATAATAGGACAGCGGCACGACGGCCGCATAGCTGCCGCCCCGGCGCGCCAGCTCGACGGCAGCGTCCGCGCTCCCGGCAGCCGCCAGATCCGCCGCTTGCAAGGGAGCCGTCCGCGGCAGCACGGACGCCTCCAGCAGCGCGGGATCAAGCGTCGCGCCGCCGCCATGCCAGCGCGCCAGCCAGGACAGCGCCTGGATGCCGTCCGCGGCGGGGATCGCCGCCGCCGCCCTCTCCGGCGCCTGCGCCCGCAGCCGCTCCAGCTCCGCCCAGGTTTCGGGCGGCTTGCTCCAGCCGGCAGCCTGCAGCGCTTCGCGGCTCCAGATCAGCACGGGAGGATCCGCATAAGCCGGCGTCCCCCACGCATAGCCCCGCCAGCGAAGCTCCTGGACGATCGGGCTTGCCTCGGAGACGGAACCCGAGCCGCTGTCCTGCGGGACGAGTCCGTCCGCCGGCAGCAGCTTGCCCGCCGAAGCCCAGCGCAAGACGTCGCGGCTCGATAGAAGCGCGATGTCGGCCCGCTGCCCGTCGACGTCCGTTCCCCGATCGGCCTCGGCGTCCGCCGGCACGAGCTCGGCCTGCCAATAGGGATGGCGGTTTTCCCATTCCTCGGTGATCCGCTCGAGGGCTTCAAGCGCCTCCGGTTCCAGGGAAACGCTTACACGGAGCCTTGCCTCCCGGCTGTCGTCGCTGCCGTCCTGCGGGCGCTCGGCGCCTCCCGACGGCTGATCCGCGGGCTGCGGCAGCAGCGAGACGGGGGAAGGTCCTTCCTGGACGAGCAGCAGCAGCGCGCATACGACGACGGCGCCGGGTAGAATCATCCACTTTTTGCGTTCCAGGGTCCAGTCCTCCTCGGTCTCCCCTTCTCTTCTCTATTCTTCTATCCTATCAAAAGAATCGGGACTTGTCTTCCTTGCCTTCGCAAAAAAACAGGCCGAAAGCTTCAGCAATCTGAAGCCTTCGGCCTATCCTGTCGCCGTCCTTAGAGCAGGTCCGCCGCCAGCTGGGCCAGCTTGGAGCGCTCGCCCTTCTCCAGGTTGATATGCCCGCTCAGCCCTTCCTTCTTGAAGCTCTCCACGATGTAGGACAGGCCGTTGCTCATCGAGTCGAGGTAAGGATGGTCGATCTGCTCGGGATCGCCCATGAGCACGATCTTGCTGCCTTCGCCGACGCGCGAGACGATCGTCTTGACCTCATGCCGGCTTAGGTTCTGCGCTTCGTCGATGATGATGAACTGGCCCGGAATCGAGCGCCCGCGGATGTAGGTGAGCGCTTCGACCTGGATGCTGCCGAGCCCCATCAGAATCTTGTCGATGTCGCCGGACTTTTTGGTATCGAACAGGAATTCCAGGTTGTCGTAGATCGGCTGCATCCACGGACGCAGCTTCTCGTCCTTCTCGCCGGGCAGATAGCCGATATCCTTGCCCATCGGCACGACGGGGCGGGCGATGAGCAGCTTCTTGTATTTATGCTCGTCTTCGATCTTAAGCAGCCCGGCGGCCAGCGCGAGCAGCGTCTTGCCGGTGCCGGCCTTGCCGGTGAGGGTGACGAGCGGGATGTCGTCGTTCAGCAGCAGCTCGAGCGCCATCCGCTGCTGGGCATTGCGCGCCGTGATGCCCCAGACGGGATCGTTGCTCATATAGAGCGGCTCCAGCCTTGCTCCGTCCTGGCTCACCTTGAGCAGCGCGCTCTTGGACGTGCCCAGCTCGTCGCGCAGGATGATGAACTCGTTCGGATGGAGCCTTGAGCTCAGCTGCAGGCTCTTGACGCTGAGGAAGCGATAGGAGTAGAACTCGTCGATGACCGATGGATGGACGAACAGCGTCGCCGTGCCGGTATAGACGTCGGAAGGCTCCGCGACGCGATCGGACATATAGTCCTCCGCCTGCAGCCCCAGCACGTCGGCTTTGATGCGCACCAGCACGTCCTTGCTCACGAGCACGACGTCCCGCTCCGAGCCCTTTTCTTCCTCTTCCATATCGTAATTCAGGGCGACCGCGAGAATGCGGTTGTCGTTCGACATCTCCCCGAACATTTCCTGGACGCGGACGAAGCTCCGATGGTTGAGCTCGACGCGCAGCACGCCGCCGCGCGGGGTCGCGATTCCTTCATGGAGGCGCCCGTTCTCCCTCAAGCCGTCGAGCAGCCTCGAGACATGCCGGGCGTTGCGGCCCAGCTCGTCGGCCAGCCTCTTCTTGGAGTCGATCTCTTCGAGCACGACGGCCGGGATGATGACCTCGTTGTCGTCGAACGAGAAGATCGCCTGCGGATCATGAAGCAGCACATTCGTATCCAATACGAAGATTTTAGTCATGAAGAACCCCTCCTGGCGCCGGATGGTTCCGGAAGGCGGGAAGCATAATCCTTCCGGAACAGGGACAAACTAGGGTCGGTTGCAGAGTCCAAAGTACGAGGAAAGGTCTGGTGTCCCGCAATGAGAAAATGGCTGCTTTCAGCTGCTGCTGTGCTTTGCTTGGCGACTGCCGGCTGCGGGACGTCCGCACGCCGCGATGCCGCTCCCCCGCCTGCCGGCGATGCGGCGATGCGCTCCCAGCAGACCCATGCCGACGACGGCAAGAAGCTCGATTCCGCGCAAGCCGCCAAGCGGCTTGAGGAACTGGCGGCCCGGGTGGAAGGCGTCGAGAAGGCGCATGCCGTCGTAGCCGGAACCACGGCTGTCGTCGGCATCGACGTCGGCGGCAGCGTCGAGCGCTCCAAGGTCGGAACGATCAAGTATGCCGTCGCGCAGGCGCTCCGCGAGGATCCGCTCGGCGTGAATGCCGTCGTCACGGCCGACATGGACGTGAGCCGCAGGCTTGCCGAGCTCGGAGAGGACATCCGCGCCGGCCGGCCGATCCAGGGCTTCGCCGAGGAGATGGCCGATCTGATCGGTCGCGTCATGCCGCAGCTGCCGAGCGAGGTCATGCCGCTGCCGGAATCGAACGTCAAGGAGCCCGCTGCTTCTCCCGCCCGGCCTTAGCCCGGAGGCGAATGCCGGGCGCGGGGGACAAGCCCCCGAGCGCGCAAGAAGCCTGGCGACCCGTTGAGGTCGCCAGGCTTCTTTTTCATGTCGCCGCGGAGAAGACGAGCGAGCGCCGCGCCGCCGAAGCGGACGGGCTGTCGGCGCGAAACGGCGCCGCTGCAGCCGGATGCGACGGCGCGTCCAGGCGAATCTTAGAGCAAGCCCTAGCGCGCTCTCTCATCGGCCTACCTCCCGCGAGTCAGATTTTCATGATGAGCATCTTAGCTGTAGTATAACATACGTATGCCGCACCCACTACCGTCATTCGCCCAGTTTGGCCTGCAGCGCTTTTTTGGCTTTGGCCAGCGAGGCGTCGTCGACGTAGACGTAGGGGCTCCGCCAGTCGCCCGTCAGCGCGATGAACTCGATGTCGCCGCCGCCGATGCCGAAGTAGGCCATGAGCATCGCCCGAATCTCCGACTCCGGCATGTCGGTCCTCATGTTGTCGCCGACAGCGCCGAATACTTTGCCGAGCCTCAGGATGCCGGGAACCGACTTCAGCCTGGACGTCATCGCCCCGATCACCTGCTCCTGGCGCTGATTGCGCTCAAAGTCGCTGCTCATGTTCGTGCCGTCGTTGGACTTGCGGTAACGGACGAAGCCCAGCGCGTCCTCGCCGTAGAGCTTCTGCGCGCCTTTCTTCAAGTGGATGCTCGTGCCTCCCGGCTGTCCCGCGTGGTCGTCGTAATCCATGTCCATGTCGACGTCCACCTCGACGCCGCCGAGCGCGTCCACGACATCCGCGAAGCCTTGAAAATTGATCGTCGCGGCGTAGTCGATCGGGATGTCGAGGTAGCTGCCGATCGCATCCTTCATGCCGAGCTTGCCTTGACGCTCTGCCTCTTCCCGGCTGAGGTCCTTGTTCTTAGATCTGGCGTTGGCGATGAACGCCGCATAATAGCTGTTCACCTTGCGCTGCTTGTAGCCTTGGACCGGCACGCGAGCGTCGCGCGGAATCGACACGACGACGGCGCTTTTGGTGCGCGGATTGAACGCTGCGGCCATCAGCACGTCGGTATTGAGCAGGCCGTTCTCTCCGCGGGTATCGAGCCCCATCAGCAGCATCGCGGTCGGCTGCGTGCGCACCGATCCGGCCGAAGGCACGGCCGGGGCGCCGCTGCTGATCTGGCCGAGCGCCTTGTTGGCGTCGTAGAGCAGATAAGCCGCGAAGCCCGCCCCCGCGAGCAGGACGAGCGCCAGCAGCGTCATCAGCCTGCGCAGCCAATACACCCGCTTCGGCTTGCGTCTGCCGGGCCGTCCCTTCCGGCTTCCGGCGGGAGCGCCGGATTTCCCCTGCCCGCGGGCCGGGTATTCATTTCCCCTGTTCATAGCTGTCTCCTTGTTCGCAAGCCTGATTTCGGACGCTTCCTCCCGGACGCCAGGAGAGGCGGATCAGCTCTGGCCGGCGTCGCTTTGGCGCTGCTCGCGCTTCGCCGTCCGCCGGTCGTTGAACTGGCGGATGCGCAGCATCAGCATCATCGCGACGGCGACGGCCATGCATTGGATGATCGGCAGCTTATCGATCTGGAATACGAGCAGCACGGTCGAGCCGATCGCCATCATCAGATAGACCAGAACCTCCTTCAGCAACGGCAGCCGCTGCTGAGGACGGAATACTTTGTTGAAAATATAGATGACGCTGGCCAGAATCAGAATATACGATACAAGCGGATGGTCGCTGAGCCAGTCCTGCATCCGAGTTCACTCCTCCGGTTGGTTGTACAAGCGGTCCGATATGGATACAACGAGCAAGCGGCGCATTTGGCTGTCCGGCTGTTCGCCGGCGCCAAACCGCCGCTTGCTCGCTTCATGGGTTCGGCTGGAATCAGACTCCGGCCTGGGACGTCTTGCGCTGCTTCTCCGCCCGCTCGCGCTCGCTCTTGTTGAGCAGCTTCTTGCGCATGCGGATCGATTTCGGCGTGATCTCGCAGTATTCGTCGTCGTTGAGGTACTCCAGCGCCGCCTCCAGCGAGTACGTGCGAGGCGTCTTGAGGCGTACCGTCTCATCCTTGGAGGCCGACCGGATGTTGGTCAGCTGCTTCTCCTTGCAGATGTTGACGACGATGTCCTGGTCGCGGTTATGCTCGCCGACGATCATGCCCTCGTAGATCTCCGTGCCCGGCTCGAGGAACAGGATGCCGCGATCCTCGACGCCCATCATGCCGTAGAACGTCGAGACGCCGTTCTCGGTCGCGACAAGCACGCCCTGATGGCGTCCGCCGACGTTGCCGCCGACGGTCGGGCCGTAGCTGTCGAACGCATGGTTCATGATGCCGTAGCCGCGCGTCAGCGTCAGGAACTGCGTGCGGTAGCCGATCAGGCCGCGCGCCGGAATGATGAATTCCAGGCGGACCTGGCCGTTGCCGTTGTTGATCATGTTGACCATCTCGGCCTTGCGCGTGCCGAGGCTCTCCATGACCGCGCCCATGCTCTCCTCCGGCACGTCGATCAGCAGGCGCTCGTACGGCTCCATCTTCTGGCCGTCGATCTCCTTGACGATGACTTCCGGCATCGATACTTGCAGCTCGTAGCCTTCGCGGCGCATGTTCTCGATCAGGATGCCGAGGTGAAGCTCGCCGCGGCCGGATACGATGAACACGTCAGGGCTGTCGGTGTCCTGCACGCGCAGGGCGACGTCCGTCTCCAGCTCCTTGTACAGGCGCTCGCGCAGCTTGCGGGAGGTGACCCACTTGCCTTCGCGGCCGGCGAACGGGCTGTTGTTGACGAGGAACGTCATCTGCAGCGTCGGCTCGTCGATTTCGAGCACCGGCAGCGCCTCCGGCTTGGCCGGATCGGCGATCGTCTCGCCGATGTTGATCTCCTTGATGCCGGCGATGGCGACGATGTCGCCTGCCGCCGCTTCTTCGATCTCGATCCGCTTGAGCCCCTGGAAGCCGAACAGCTTCTCGATGCGGGCCTGCTTGATCGCGCCTTCGCGCGTCATGACGGCGACCGGCTGGCCTTGGCGGATAACGCCGCGGTTGACGCGGCCGATCGCGATGCGGCCCATGTATTCATTGTAGTCGAGCAGCGTCACCAGGAACTGCAGCGGCTCCTCGACGTTCTCGGTCGGATGCGGGATGCGCTCGATGATCGTCTCGTAGAGGGCTTCCATGTTCTCGTCCTGCTTCTCCACGTTGCGGCTGGACGTGCCCATCAGCGCCGATGCGTACACGACCGGGAATTCCAGCTGCTGGTCGTTCGCGCCGAGCTCGATGAACAGGTCGAGCACCTCGTCGACGACGCCTTCCGGATTCGCGTTCGGGCGGTCGATCTTGTTGAGGACGACGATCGGCGTCAGATTGTGCTCCAGCGCCTTGCGCAGGACGAACTTCGTCTGCGGCATGCAGCCCTCGAAGGCGTCCACGACGAGCAGGACGCCGTCGACCATCTTCATGATGCGCTCGACTTCGCCGCCGAAGTCGGCGTGGCCGGGCGTATCCACGATGTTGATCAGGTAGTTCTTGTAGTTGATCGCGGTGTTTTTGGCCAGGATGGTAATGCCGCGCTCCCGCTCCAGGTCATTGGAGTCCATCGCCCGCTCGTGCACGACCTCGTTGTCCCGGAACGTGCCGGACTGCTGCAGCAGCTTGTCGACAAGCGTCGTCTTGCCATGGTCGACGTGCGCGATGATGGCGATATTGCGAATGTTCTCTCTTGCTTGCATAACTTCTTATCCACTCCATCTGTATAGGATCAAGCTAAAATCTACGACAGGCGCCGGCCCGCTACCAGCGGGCCTTCTTGCTCACCATCATCCAGCCGCCGAGCGCGACGAGCGCGAACGCGATCAGATAGATGCCCCAGCTCCAGAGCAGCACGAAGATCATGCAGAGCGCCCAGACTCCCGCCAGCGCGGCGGCAATCGTAAAGGCGCTTCTCGGATGGGACGAATCGAAGGTGTAGTACTCGTACAGTCCGACCGCGAGGCCGAGGATGAAAAACGGCCACAAATAGTTCATGTAGCCCCATCCGAACCAGTTGCAGAACAGGAAAACCAGTGCATATACGGACAAAATGCCGCCTGGAACAAGCGCTGCCGCAGGGAGGAGCCGGCCGAAATAGAGCACATGCAGCAATATGCCCGGCACGAGGATGAACAGCGGCCAAAATACGGAGCCGATGAAGCTGAAGACGCCCATGCGGCCCAGCAGGATGGCGATCCCTGCAAGCAAGATGACGATTCCGGCGGAATATTGATTGCGGATCAACCCTATCCCCCGTTTCCCTTGACGACTGCCTGCGCGCAGGCAGAGGTACGACCAGTCAGATCTTTCTTATTCTAAAGGAAGCGGAGTGAAATTGCCAGCGGGAAACCGGGCATGCCAATAAAAAAAGCGCCGCTCGCCTGCCCGGAACGAGGCTGGCGAACGGCGGAGGAGCCTTCAGCTCCGGCGGGCGGAGCGGGTCAGCAGGATGCCCGCCGCGATGACGGCCGGCACCATCAGCACCGGCAGCGCCCCGTGCAGCAGCGGAGCGTGACGGAGCAGAGGCTGCAGCGCCGCGTCGGAGACGAGCATCTCTCCGGCGGCATAGCCGAGCAGGCCGGCGCCGGCATACACAAGAGACGGGAAGCGCAGCAGCAGGCCTCCGAGAAGCTGGCTTCCCCACAGGATCATGGGTATGCTAAGGGCGATGCCGAGCAGCATGAGCGCAGGCTCTCCGCCCGCCACGGCGGCGACGGCGAGCACGTTGTCGAGGCTCATGACAAAATCGGCGGCGACAATCGTGCCCACCGCGCCGGCCAGCGTGCCTGCTCGCTTGACGCCGGCCCCCTTGGAGCGGCGCTCCTCGCCGGGACGCTCCGCATCCCGCAGCAGCTGCACGGCGATAACGAGCAGGAGCGCGGAGCCGCAAGCCTGCAAATAGGGCAGCTGAAGCAGCGAGATGGCGGCAAGCGTCAGCACGCAGCGGAGGGCGATGGCGGCGAACGTGCCCCAGGCGATCGCCCGCTTGCGCTGCTCCGGAGGCAGATGCTGGCTCGCCATGGCGATGACGAGGGCGTTGTCGCCGCTCAGCAGCACGTTGATCGCGATGATTTGCAGAAAGATCCATAGATGGTCCAAGCCGTACGACCCCCTTCCCTACAGGGGTATGTACAAGCAGGTCCATTTATGTTACAAAAAAAAACGAATCCATTGTCCAGCTCATCCGTATACGGGTAAGTATTTGAGTCGGGGATTGTTCGAACACGAAGGAGGAGCAAGGATGGAATGGTTAGGTCCGCTGTTGACCATCGTCTTCATCGACCTTATGCTGGCCGGAGACAACGCGATCGTCATCGCGCTTGCCGCCCGCAACCTGCCTAAGCATCAACAGAAAAAAGCCGTCATCTGGGGAACGTTCGGAGCGATCGCCATCCGCATCGTCGCCACCGTGCTGGTCGTGAAGCTGCTCGATATTCCTTGGCTGCATCTGGCCGGAGGACTGCTGCTCGTCTGGATCGCGTACAAGCTGCTCGTGCAGGAAGAAAGCAGCCACGACAACATCAAGGCCGGCAGCACCCTCGGGCAGGCGATCGGCACGATCGTGCTCGCCGACGCCGCCATGGGCATCGACAACGTGCTGGCCGTCGCCGGCGCCTCGCACGGCAACATCTGGCTCGTCATCGCCGGGCTGATTATCAGCATCCCGATCGTCGTCTGGGGCAGCACGCTGTTCATCCGGCTGATCGAGCGCTTCTCGTGGATCCTTTACGTCGGAGCGGCGATTCTGGGCTATACCGCGGGCCACATGATCACGGGAGAAAAGAAGATCGCCCATCTGTTCGGAAACGGCGGCATTCCGGAGTGGCTCTTCATCGGACTCGTCGTCGCGCTCATCGTCGGAGCCGGCATTCTCACCAAAGCGATCCGCAAAAACAAGCAGCCCGCCCATCGCGAGCGGGAAACGCATTGAATCCATTGAATCCGAAAAGCCGAATCGTCCCTTGCGGACGGTTCGGCTTTTCGCTTTGTACAGCCGAGCGAGCTGTCCTGGAGCAGACGGCCGGCTCCGAGGCGGCTCGTCCTGGATGCCCTGCCGGCGCGGCCGCCCTCGCCGCATGCCGCAGCGGCCAGCGGCAGTCCAGCCAAAAGAAAAAAGCCTGTTTCCAGGCTTTCTCCGTCAAAACCAGTCCCGCTCCTCCGCCTCGGCGACGGCCGGCTGCCGGCGGAACGTCCTGCCCCGGTCCAGCTGCACCGTCTCGACGCCTTGGACGGCCTGTCCGATCAGCTCGTCGAGCTCGGTAATGCCGTCCTCGATCCGCTCTACGATGCGCAGGTTCGGATTGGTGCTCGGGGATTTGGGCACGAACAGCGTGCAGCAGTCCTCGAAGGGCAGGATCGACGTCTCGTACGTGCCGATCTGTACCGCTCGGTCGATGATTTCCTGCTTGTCCATCATGATGAGCGGGCGCAGCAGCGGCAGCTCGAGGCTGCGGCCGATCACGTTCATGCTGCCGAGCGTCTGGCTCGCCACCTGGCCGAGGCTGTCGCCCGATACGACCGCGCCCGCGCCGGCCCGCTCGGCCAGCCGGCCGGCGATGTTCAGCATCGCCCTTCGCATGAGCGTGATGATCAGATGATCCTGCCCCGTCTGCGTGAAGCGAGTCTGAATATCGGTGAACGGCACGAGATGCAGCTTGAGCGGCTTGCCGGCGAAGCGCGACAGCTGGCGGGCGAGCTCGATCACCTTGTCCGTCGCCTGCTCGCTCGTGAACGGATAGCTGTGGAAGTGGACCAGCTCGAGCTCCAGCCCCTTGCGCATCGCCGACCATGCCGCGACCGGGCTGTCGATGCCGCCGGACAGCAGCAGCATCGCCTTGCCGTTGGAGCCGTACGGGAAGCCTCCCGCTCCCGGCTCGATGCGGTTGAAGACGTAGGCCCCCTCCGGCTGGATGTCGACGCGCAGCTCCATCTCCGGCCGCCGCACGTCCACCTTGAGCTCGGGAGCCGCGCGCAGGATATGCGAGCCGATCAGATGGTTGAGCTCATGGGTGACATAAGGGAATCCCTTCCACCCTCGCTTCACCGTCACCTTGAACGTCGCGGGCTTGGCCGGAAGCGCGTTCCACAGCTGAAGCGCGGCTTCCTGGATCGCCTCCAGCTCGTTCGCCGCCCGCTTGACCGGGCTGAACGAATGGATGCCGAACACCCGGCGCAGCGCCTCGGCGACGCGCTCATACTCGACTCCATTAAGCTTGATATAGGCGCGGGCATAGGTCTTTTCGAATTCGAGCCCTTCCAGATGCTGCAGGCTGAGCTTGATATAGCGGAACATCTGCTGCTCGAACCGGCCGCGGTTGCGCCCTTTGAGCGTCAGCTCTCCGTACCGGACCGTGATGAGATCATACTCCATGAATCAGATCTTGCTCCTCTCCAGCGGCTTCAGCCGCTTCACGACGGCTTCCAGGCTGTCCGCCAGCCGGTCCGCCGCCTCCTCGTCATGCTCGTCGCCAAAAGTGATGCGGATGCCGCCAGCCGCCCGCGAAACCGGATACCCCATCGCCAGCAGCACCTCGCTCGGCTTCTCGTCCTTGGACGAGCAAGCCGACTTCGTGGAGACGATGATGCCCTCCTCCTCGAGCGCATGCACGACGACTTCCGGCTTCATGCCCGGATAAGACAGATGCAGCACATGCGGCGCCTGCAGCGGCGAGTCCGGATCCGGATCGCCGCTCAGCCGCAGCTCCGGAATCGCGTCCAAGCGGCCGATCAGCCGCTTGCGCAGCCTCCCCATCCGCTCGGTCCGCTCCGTCCGGCCTTCCATCGCCAGGCGAAGCGCCTTGGCGGAAGCGACGATCGCCGGCACGTTCGGCGTTCCGCCGCGCCAGCTTCCGTCCAGGCCGCTGCCGCCGATGAGCGGCTCGAGCCTGACGCCGGCGCGGACATAGAGGAAGCCGGTTCCTTTGGGCCCGCGAAGCTTATGCGCCGAAGCGCTGAACAGATCGATGCCCCACTCCTTGAGCCGGATCGGCAGCTTGCCGACGCTCTGCACGCCGTCCACATGGAACAGCACCCCTGGAAAGCGGCGCAGCAGCGCTCCCGCCTCCTCGATCGGCTGGACGGACCCGACCTCGTTGTTCACATGCATGAGGCTGACGAGCGTCGTATCGGGACGCAGGGCCGCTTCCAGGCTGTCCAGCCGGATCCGGCCGTTGCCGTCGACCGGCAGCCTCGTCGTCTCGAAGCCTTCCGCCTCGAGCCGGTCGGCCGCCTGCTTCACCGATGGATGCTCGATCTGCGACACGATGATATGGCGGCCCCTCGACCTCGCGGCCCTCGCCGCTCCGACGACCGCAAGCTGATTGCTCTCCGTGCCGCCGGAGGTGAACACCCACTCCTCGGCCGACGTGCCCGTCAGCTCGGCCGCCAGCTCCTGCGAGCGCCGCAGCAGCCTGCCCGCCTCCAGCCCCGCTCCGTGGATCGAGGACGGATTGGCATAGTGCCGCTCCATCACCTCCGCGAGCGTGCGGATGACCTCGGGATGCGGCGGCGTCGAGGCTCCGTGATCAAAATAAAGCACCGGGCGGTGCTTGCTCATCGCCATGACCTCCTTGAATCAAACAAAAAGACCGGCTTCGCCGGCCGCCCGTCAAGCGTGCAGCCGCGAATGCGGTCCTTCCGTGGGCTCCGGCCGAACGCCTAGAGCCAGCCTACGCCTATCCTATTATAAAAAGCCTCCGGTTACAACCCGGTGCCGGAGCCGCCGAGCTTGGCCATGATCTTGACGACGTACGACTGCGTCTCCTGCGGCAGCTCGGAGAAATGCTCGGTCAGCGTCGCCTCGTCCCGGATGCCGAGCCGATCGAGCCTTCCCGGTCCGGCATTGTAGGCCGCCAGCGCGGCAGGCACGCTGCCGTCCAGCTTGCGAAGCAGGTAGGAGAGATATTTGGACCCTCCGTCGATGTTCTGAGCGGGATCGAACGAGTCCGTCACGCCGAGTCCGCGCGCCGTTCCGTCCATGAGCTGCATGAGGCCCTTCGCGCCGGCGCCGGAGACGGCCAGCGGCTGGAAGGAGGATTCCGCCTCGATGACAGAGCGGATCAGCTTCGGAGACAGTCCATGGCGGGCGGCGGCCGAGGCGATCAGCCCTTCGTACTCCGCTCCCGCCGAGCCTGCGCCCTCTCCGATCCACGCGGCGGCTGACGACGCATAACCGCTTCCCGCCGCGATCAGCGCGGCTTGCAGCGCCGGCGAAGCCGAGGCGTCCCATCCGCCCGCCGCCGCCGCGGCTTGGCCGTTCAAGCCGGTTCCGGCAGACAGCCCGGACCAAGCGGCGAGCGCCATCATACCGGAGTCGGCGGAGGCGGAGGCACCCGCATCGGCCAGACCCGAAGCCCCAGCGGCCCCCGACAGCTGGCTCAAGATCTGATCGAAAGCGGAGGCCGCTCCGCTTGATGCCTGGCTGCCGCCGCCAGTCAGCTGATCCAGGCTGGGCCGCAGCTGCTGCTGGATGAGCATCGTAAGCATTCGAGGATCGATCGACATGATAGGTTCACTCCTCATTTCCCATTATCCTCGGTATATCGGCGGACCAGCCTCGGAAATGTAGAGCTCGGCGATATGGCTTTATCGAAAAAGGAAAGAGCCGCCCCGGACGGGACGGCTCGATGAGGCTCATGATGGCGAATCGGATTTGGGTTGGAACGTGTGGCAGCAGGTCGCGGACGACTCCTTGGCCTCGTCCGTATGGCGGTCTCCGAACTCTCCGCCGGCAAACTCGGCAGACAGATCGGCGTGCGCATGCTGGTCGATCTCGATATGGATCGCATCGGCCGAGCATTGGTTGCCTTGTCCCCAGAAAGCGCAATTCGAAACGCTGCATGCAACGCCTTTTGGCATGGTCCCTCACCTCCGCTACCTAGGCTGGCCAGGGAGGGGACGCGGTATGCCTTCCTTATTTTTGACCTTGCATCCGACGCGAGGTCATGTAGTCGTTTTCGTAGTAGGAGAGATCGTCCCTCAGCTCTTCGTAGATCTTGGATACGCCGAGCACGATGTCGCGCGCGCTGCGCAGCGGCTTGTGCCGGAAGCGGATCGCATCCTGGCCGGTGTACGCGTAGCGGCCGTCCTCGGAGTAGCCTTCGTTCTTCGGATAGAAGAAGGCGTTGACGCAGTGGTGGTACACCTCATAAAGCTGGCGCTCGGCATGCTCGGCGTCGAAGTTCGGCCGGCGCAGCGTGACCCCGAGCTTCTCATAGGCGACCTCGGAGTAGACCAGCAGATGACGCAGGTCGGACAGCAGCCCTTTGTAGAAGGTGAGCTCCTCGTCATTTGCTTCCGGGGACGCGAGCTGAGGAAGAGCATGCTCGTTCAGGAAAGGCTCCAGCTGCGAGATGGCGTCCTTGAGCTTGGCGCGGGTTGATTCGCTGAGCGGCTTTACATTGGCGGATGGCATGGTGAATTAGGTTCCCCTTTCATCGATCCCGTAAGAAGTTGAAGATTATGTCTATCCTAACATACAATCGGCGCGATTTGTACTCTTTATGACCCTTGCCGCGGCCGCGAAGCCGCGCCGTCCCTCCGAATAATTTACGCCCGCTTGCCGGACTCTAAGCAGGAACGGCTATAGACTTGACCGGGAGGATGAGGCCTTCATGAGAAAAAAATGGATCGGCGCGTTCACCGCGCTCGCTCTGCTGACGCTGTTGATTCCGATCAGCCCCTGGCTCATTCCCGGCGCGCGTCCGCAGGAACAGAAGGCCAAGACGAGGGCTCTGTCCGCAGAGCAGGAAAGCCGGCTCAAAGAGGCGGACATCCGCCACGACATGGAAGCGACCGCGATGCTGTGCGCGAGCGAGTGCTCCAGGGATATCGGCAAGCTGTTCGCGTTGACGGACGCGCCGGCCGCCAGCCGCGCCGACCGGATGAAAAAGCTCATCCGCCACCATCCGCAGATGGCTCATCTGAGCTGGAAAAGCCCCGGCGCAGCTGACGCCGAAGCCGGAAACGTCCCGGCCGACGCCGAATCGTTCGTCGCGGCGCATGCGAAGCCGGCTGCCGAGGCGATCGCCAAAGGCTCCCGCTACCAGTCGCAGACGCTGACGGCCGCCGGCAAGCGGTACCTGCTGCTCGCCGTGCCCGCGCCAAGCGGCAAGGAAGGCATCGTCGGCCTGATCCGGCAGGACATCGTCGGCGACGTGCAGCGGCATCAGATGCGCAACCTGCGCCAGGTTCCCTTTCCGGCGGAGGGCCATTATCGGATCGAGTCGGTCCGCGCGGGCACGAAGCGGGAGTTCACCGTCCGCACCGGCAACGACAACGGAGGCGCCAGCCACTACCATGTCCAGGAAGTCGTCGTCCGCTTCCGCGCCGAGCCGTCCGCGGAGCAGCTGGAGCAGATCCGCCGCGACATCGGCGCTTCCGCCGAAAACCGGATGCGAGGCGTCTACGTGTTCCGCTCGCGCTCGATGGATGCAATGAAGATGATGGGCTATTTCCGCAAAAAGTGGAATCCGATCTATGTCGAGCCCCATTACCTGTACCTGACGAACGAAGCGCCGGCCGACGTGAGGCCGATCGTGCCGAACGACCGGCTCTACTCCGACTATCAGTGGAACCTCCCGTCCATCGAGACGGAAATCGGCTGGAACCTGTCCAAAGGCAGCGATGGCGTCAAGGTCGCCGTGCTCGACACCGGCGTGCAGCTGGACCATCCCGATCTCGAAGGCAAGCTGGCGGAAGGCTACAACGTCGTCACCTCCGGCCAGCAGCCCGACGACGATGTCGGCCACGGCACCCATGTCGCGGGCATCATCGCCGCCGCGGTCAACAACGGGGAAGGCGTCGCCGGCCTGACGTGGTACAACAAGATCATGCCGGTCAAGGTGCTCGACTCGAGCGGAGCCGGCTCCACCTACTCCGTCGCCCAAGGGCTCATCTGGGCGGCCGATCACGGGGCCAAGGTCATCAACATGAGCCTCGGCAACTATGCGCAGGCGGAGTTCCTTCACGACGCGATCAAGTACGCCTACGACAAGGATGTCGTGCTCGTCGCGGCAAGCGGCAACGACAACTCCGAGCAGCCCGGCTACCCGGCCGCATATCCGGAAGTGTTCGCCGTCGGCTCGACCGACTCGCGCGGGCAGAAGTCGTCCTTCTCCAACTATGGCGACTACATCGACGCGGCGGCGCCGGGAGACAGCATCGCCAGCACCTATCCGGGCAGCCAGTACGCCGCCCTCTCGGGCACGTCGATGGCCAGCCCGCATGTCGCGGCGCTGGCGGCGCTCATCCGCTCGCTCAATCCGCAGCTGACCAACGTCGAGGTCTATGACATCATGCGCAGCACGGCACGCGATCTCGGCGCCAAGGGAAGAGATCCTTACTTCGGCTACGGGCAGATCGACATCGACAAGGCGCTGCGCGCCGCCGGAAAAGGCGGCGGCTCCGCGGCGACGGTCCCCGCCTCGGACGGGCGGCAGCCGGCCGGCCTCGTTCCGGCGGAGAGCGATGCTCCTGCCACTGAATCGGCCGCTTCGCATGCGCCCGATTCGTTTGTCGAACGGATCCGCAAGCAGCTGGAGGAGCTGCGGCGGAGGCTGGAGCGCGGTTAGCTGCCAGAGCCTGGATCCTGAAGTGAAAAAAGCGTCCTTCTCCCGAGCGGGAGAAGGACGCTTTTTTTTGAAGCGCCGTCCGATAGGACGGCAACATGCTCCAAAGCGCTGGGCGCTGTTGATCGCAGGGTCGTTGCGGAAAGTCTGCCGTAAGCCGGGTTCTGTGCTCTTCGTGGTTCGAACGGGAACGACCCTCCCACGGTCAAGCGACAATCATCTATCTAGGCCGGCCATTGCTGGCAGGCTCAAGCGACCAACCCGAACGCACCCCGGGCAAGGGCTGGAGCCGAAGCTCCCGCGTTCTCTTAGGTCTTGCTCCAGATGGGGTTTACCAGCCGCGTTGTCGCCAACGCCGCTCGTGGTCTCTTACACCACGGTTCCACCCTTGCCTGATCCGGCGCGCGAGGCGCCGGCCATCGGCGGTCCATTTCTGTGGCACTATCCTTCGGCTCGCGCCGACTGGACGTTATCCAGCATCCTGCCCTACGGAGCCCGGACTTTCCTCTCGCGGCCGAGGCCGCCAGCGATTGTCTGTCAGACTTTCCGATACCTAAGCTAGTATAGCCGGATCGGAGTCCTCATGCAAGACGAAACGGCTCGGTATTTATCGCCGAAGGGACGATCTCCGTCGCATAGCGCGATTCGGAGAGCCGTGCGGACAGCCACTGCGCCACCTTCGCCTTCATGATCTTCTCGGCGTTATGCCCCGGATCGATGAGCAGCATGCCCGCGGCGAGCGCGTCGTGGGCGGAATGATAGTCGATGTCCCCCGTAATGAGCGCCTGCGCGCCGGCGAACTGGGCCTGCCGCCAGTAGCGGGCTCCCGAGCCGCCGAGCACGGCCGCCTTGCGCACCTCCGTTCCGAGGTCGCCCGTCACGCGCACAAAAGGCACGTCGAAAGCCGCCTTGACCCGCTCCGCCAGCTCGGCGAGCGTGAGCGGCCGCTCCAGCCGCCCGCTGCGGCCGAGGCCGAGCGACTTGCCTTCCCGCTCCAGCCGGATGACGTCATAGGCCGTCTCCTCGTACGGATGGGCGGCCAGCATCGCCTTCACCGTCTTGCGCAGCAGGCTCTCAGGCACGACGATCTCGATGCGGACCTCGTCGACGGTTTCCAGCCGCCCTTGCGTGCCGAGGAACGGAGCGCTGCCCGCTCCAGGCCGGAACGTGCCCGTGCCGCTCGTATTGAAGCTGCATTGGTCATAGCTGCCGAGCGCGCCGCCGCCGGCTTGCCACATCGCCTCGCGCACGGCGTCGGCATGCGTCTGCGGCACATAGACGGCAAGCTTGAGCAGCCGGTCCTCATGCACCTTTTCCAGGCTGACGCGGCCCTCCGCCGCGATGCCGACCGCATCGGCCATCCAGTCGTTCATGCCGCCTTCGGCGACGTCGAGATTCGTATGCGAGATATAGACCGCGATGTCATGCTTGATCAGCTTCTCGTACAGCGCCCCCGCGGGCGATGCGGTATCGATCTTGGCGAGCGGCCGGAAAATAATGGCGTGATGGGCGACGATCAGCTCGGCTCCCTCCGCGATCGCCTCCTCCACCACTTCCATCGTCACGTCAAGCGCGACCAGCGCCTTGCGGACCGGCTTCTGCAGCGTGCCGAGCTGCAGGCCGATCCGATCGTTCTCCACGGCATATCTTTTGGGCGCGAGCCGCTCCATCAGCTCAGCGACGACATGTCCGTTCGCGTACATGCGAGCACCTCCTCGATTCGATCGATCACCTGGGCGAGCTCGCGCTTGCGGGCCGCCGCCTCCTCCGTGTCCGAACGCTCCAGCTGGAGCGCGATGCCTCGCAGCTTGCGCAGCTCCGAGCTCCATTTGCGGGCGAACGCTTCCGACGGACGACGGGTCAAATAAGGCCCCATCCGCAGCTTGAGCCTCCGGTCCTCCTCGGACGTCAGCCCCGGTAGCAGCGGCTCGCCTCCATACAGCTCCTCGCTCCGCTCCCGCGCCTCGGCGGAGCTCAGCGCGTGGAGCACTTCATAGATCTTGCCGTCCTCCTCGAGGATCGACTCTTCGGCCAGATGCCAGCCATGCTCCAGCAGCCAGGCGCGCACGAGCTCCTCGCCTACGTTCGGCTGCAGCACGAGCTGGCGCACGCCGTCCAGCTTGCCGCCGAGGCGGCCCGCCTCCAGGATCGACACGATAAGCGCGCCGCCCATGCCGGCAATCGTCACCGTGTCGGCCTCTCCGGGCTGCAGCACCTCCAGCCCGTCTCCTTTGCGCGCCTCGATGGACGAGGCGAGGCCGGCTGCGGCGATGCCGCGGCGAGCCGCCTCCAGCGGACCGTCGTTCACCTCGCCGGCGATCGCCGACGGACAGGTGCCGCGGCCGACGAGCTCGACCGGCAGCAGCGCGTGATCCGAGCCGATGTCCGCGAGGCGCGAGCCCTCGAGGACGTAATCCGCGATCGCGCTTAAGCGCTTTGATGTCAGCATATTAAGCAACCCACTCTATCCAATAGTTTCGCAGGAGGAACAGCGCTCCTCCGCCTAGCACCAGTTTACCAACAAATACGCTCTGGAGCCAAACGCCCCGACCTTGCTCGACGAGCAGCGTCGCTTCCGGCATGAACGCCATCAACGAGGCGACGCCCAGCAGGACGGCGCAGGAAGGCTTGGACCAGCGGCGCACGAACCAGCCGGACCAGCCGAACAGCACCGCGAGCGGCAGCCAGTACAGCTGCTTCTCGCCGAGGGCGGCGCCGCCGGCAAGCTGCTGCAGCAAAATCGCATACACGAGCGCCAGGCAGGCCCAGCCGCAAAAATGGAGCAGCGGTATGCGCTGCCAGATGCCGTATCCGATCCAAAAAACGGCGCATCCGCTCCAGATCGCGGCGTTCCACTGCCAGCCGAGCAGGCCGTGCAGGCCCATCAGGTAGAGCGCGAAGCCGGCAAGCAGCAGCATGCCTGCGCCGGTCCAGGCCATGCCCGCCGTCTCGCTGCGGGGCCGGATGACCGCTCCCGCGGTCAAGGAGCCGCCCGAGACAAGCAGCGCGATCGCGATTTGCAAAGCCGGATGAAAAGAGCTAAAATGAAGAACAATCAAGAAGAAAAGGGAGAAGATGGCAAGAAATAAGAGCCATTTCCAGCCGGATGCGCCCGCCGCCGCCCTTACCGCTTTTTTCGTCCGCAGCCTTTCTTTGGGGGATGCCTCTGGGAGCGGATCCTCGTCGGCGGACGCCGGCTCGGCATACAGATTGAGCAGGAAGTCGCAATAGTGATCCGGCAGCAGCTTGCTTTTTTTCCACCCGCGAATCTCCTGCACCATAAGGTTTCGCTTGTCCATATCCATAATGACGGCTCTCCTTGCAGCCGCTCGCAGACGAGCGGCCTATGGAATCGGAGCCGGTCGGCTCCCCTCCTTACATCGTCATCTCGGCCAAGCGGCTGAAGGGCCATCCGTCTCCGGGACGTTGGACCTATCCGCTCCCCAAGCAAAAAAAAGACTCCCCGCGTATGCGGAGAGCCGGGCCGGCCTTCGACCTATTCCAAGAAATCCTTGAGCCGCTTGCTGCGGCTCGGATGGCGGAGCTTGCGGAGCGCCTTGGCTTCGATCTGGCGGATCCGCTCGCGCGTCACGCCAAATACCTTGCCGACCTCCTCCAGCGTCCTCGTACGGCCGTCATCCAGGCCGAAGCGCAGGCGCAGCACGTTCTCCTCGCGCTCGGTCAGCGTATCGAGCACGTCCTCCAGCTGTTCCTTGAGCAGCTCGTACGCCGCGGCATCCGCCGGAGCGAGCGCCTCCTGATCCTCGATGAAATCTCCCAGATGCGAATCGTCCTCCTCGCCGATCGGCGTCTCGAGCGATACCGGCTCCTGAGCGATCTTCATGATCTCCCGCACCTTGTCGGTGCTCAGATCCATCTCGGCCGCGATCTCCTCCGGCGTGGGCTCGCGTCCGAGCTCCTGCAGCAGCTGGCGCGAGACGCGGATCAGCTTGTTGATCGTCTCGACCATATGCACCGGGATCCGGATCGTGCGGGCCTGGTCGGCGATGGCGCGCGTGATCGCCTGACGGATCCACCACGTCGCGTAGGTGCTGAACTTGAAGCCCTTTTGGTGGTCGAACTTCTCGACGGCCTTGATCAGGCCCATGTTGCCCTCCTGGATCAGGTCCAGGAACAGCATGCCGCGGCCGACATAGCGCTTGGCGATGCTGACGACGAGGCGGAGGTTCGCTTCCGCCAGCCGGCGCTTCGCTTCCTCGTCGCCTTGCTCGATGCGCTTGGCCAGCTCGATCTCGTCATCGGCGAGCAGCAGCGGCACGCGGCCGATCTCCTTGAGGTACATGCGGACCGGGTCGTTGATCTTGATGCCGGGCGGCAGGCTCAGGTCGTCGTCGAAGTTGAACTCGTCGCTCTCGCGCTCCTGATCCTCGCCTCCGAGCGGAGACGGCCGATCGTCCCGCTCGTTCGTCACTTCGATGCCGAGATCGTCGAGCTGCTCGAAAAACTCGTCGATCTGCTCCGGCTCCTGATCGAAAGGAGCGAGCTTATCCATGATCTCTTTATAAGAAAGGGAAGACCGCTTTTTCCCCTGTTCGATGAGCTGATCCTTGACCAGCTCCATTTTTTGCTCGTTGTCCAGCTCCGTATGTTGGTCATTCGCCATATTCCCGACTCCCTCCTCCCTAGAAAGGTCATCCTGCCGATTCCTTCTGCTGTCTTTCTAGGGCGATAATCTCACTTTGGATCCTTGCTCTTCAAAACGTCGATCGCTCTCTCGAGAGGAATGATATCAAGATGGATCTGAGCCGCCTTCAATACATCCCCCGCCTTTTCCGCCCGCGTCGCCTCTTCCTTCAAAACCTGGATCTTCTGCTTCAAGACCATTCTTTCCGATTCTTTCTTGATGTCGAGAATGTTTGAAGGCACAAGCTCGAAATGAAGGGAGGAGCTGTCCTCATGAATGAGGATGGAAGAAGCGAGCTGCTCGAGACGATGGTCCTGAATCGAGCTGATGAATCGGCTCGCATCCGGCTCGTTGCCTCCGGCGTAATAGGCATACAGATAAGCAGCCAACGCGACATGATCCTCAAGGATGAACGAATCGCCGAGCTGTTCGTAAACCGTCGATGCCACTTCCTTGTCATGCATCATGCAAGCCAGCAGATGTCGTTCCGCTCGTTTGAATAAAGGCGTGGTGTCCGTCCTCGCGGCCGAGGGCGCACGCCTTGTTTCATTCCTACCATTATTCCACGATTGATCGTTCTTATCCCTGTCCGGCCTCGTTTTCTGCCGCTCGCTCCAGATCCGGTGGCAGTCCTGCTTGAGCGACTCCAGGGACAGCTCGAACTCGCGGGAAAGCTCTTTCAGGTAAACTTCCTGCTCCGTACGGGAATCAAGCTCCGCCACTATGCCGACAGCTTCCATGACATAGTTCTTGCGGCCCTCTTCTCCTATGAGTGTATGATTCCGGCGCGAATATAAGAGCTTAAATTTGGTGACGGAGACGGGATGCTCGATGACTTCCCTCATGAACGTTTCGGCGCCGAACCGGGTGATATGCTCGTCCGGATCCATGCCTTTGGGCAGCACGGCGACGAGCGCCCGGACGCCGGCCTTCTCCAGGATCGGAATCGACTTCATCGCCGCCGCCTGGCCGGCATCGTCGCCGTCGTAGCAGAGGATCACCTCGTCCACCTCGCGCGCGAGCTGGGCCGCATGATCGTCCGTCAGCGCGGTGCCCATCGCCGCCACGCCGTTCTTGACGCCGGCGGACCAGGCCTTGATGACGTCCATATATCCCTCGAACAGCACGGCGGACCTCTTCTTGCGGAAGACGGACCGCGCCGCATGCAGCTGATAGAGCAGCTTGCTCTTGGCGAACAGGCGGGTTTCGGGAGTGTTCAGGTATTTCGGCTTGGAGTCGTCCATGACGCGGCCTGCGAAGCCGCACACTTTGCCGTCCCGCGCCCGGATCGGAAACATGATGCGCGCACGGAACCGGTCTACATAACCGCTGCCATCGTTTTTCGCCGAAAGGAGGCCCGCTTTTTCCAGCAGCTCGGGCTCGTAGCCCCTCGATTGCAGAAATCTGGACAGCGTGTCCCATCCCTCCGGCGCGAAGCCGATGGAGAACTCGTCGATCAGCTTGCCGCTCATCCCCCGTCCGAGCAGATAGGCTCTCGCCTCCTGGCCCTGAGCGGAATTGTTGAGCAGATAATGGTAGAACTTGGCCGCGAGCTCATGCGCCTCATAGGACTTGTCGAGCTCGGGGTCACGCGGCGAAGAGCCCTCGCCGGGCGCATCCCATGTAATGGGCATCCCTGCCTCTTCCGCCAGATGGCGGACGGCTTCCGGGAAGGAGTAGCCCTCGATCTCTTCGATGAACCGAATGACATTGCCTCCCTTGCCGCAGCCGTAGCAATGAAAGATCTGCAGCTCGGGAGTGACCGTGAAGGAAGGCGTCCGCTCCGAATGGAACGGACAAAGCCCCTTCATATATTTGCCGTTTTTGGTCAGATGAACGTACTTCCCGACGGTGTCCACAATTTCATGATTCCGGCGCACCTCTTCGATGACGCTTTCCGGTATCTTGCCGTATGCCACTCGTTCATCACCTTCGTCCGAATAACACGTAATACTATTCGCTGGTCCTATTCTTTTTCCTGCCTGCCCTGCAAAAGTTTTGTCAGCTTTTGTTGAAAAGCCGCCCGGTCCTCCGCGGTCATTGCCTTCGGCCCTTTGGTCCGGCCTCCGCTTCGCCGGATGACGCTCTGCTCATGACGCCTCGCCATCATCGAGTCGATCGTCTCGTTCCGGTAGCGATGGCCGCGGAAGCCGATCACCTCCGCCCCTTTGGCAAGCGCGATCGCCGCCAGGCCGTAGTCCCCGGTGACGACGATGTCGCCGCGCCGGACGCGGTTCAAAATATACAGATCCGCCGCCTGGCTGCTCCGGTCGACATGGGCGATCTCGAGCCCCGGCTCCGGCTCCAGCCGGTGGTCGTAGGACGAGACCATCAGCACCGGCACGCCGAGCGGATAGGCGATGTCCATGATCTCCCGCTTGACCGGGCAGGCGTCCGCATCGACGACGATGCGGGTGCTTGCCTTTTCCTCCATGCGCTTCCCCGCCTTTCGGCCGCGGCCGGCTCCGGGCGATCCGTCAGCTGCTGCGGATCCGCTCCATGATGATGCTGGCCGTCTCCTCGACCGCCCGATGCGACACGTCCATCGTGAAGCAGCCGATCCGGTCGGTGATTCCTTTGGCATAGGCCAGCTCGCGCTCGATCCGCTCGGAAGTGGCGTAAGAAGCGCTGTCCGGAAGGCCGAGCGCCTTCAGCCGCTCCTTGCGGATGACATTGAGGTAATGCACGCCGATCGTCAGGCCGATGACGCGCTCCTTCGGTATCGTGAACAGCTCGTCCGGAGGCTTCAGCTCCGGCACGAGCGGAACGTTGGCCACCTTGTACTTCTTGTGGGCGAGATACATCGACAGCGGCGTCTTCGACGTGCGCGACACGCCGACAAGCACGATGTCCGCTTTTTTGATGCCGGTCGTATCTCTCGCATCGTCGTATTTGACCGCGAACTCGACCGCTTCCACCTTGCGGAAGTAATCCTCGTCGAGCACATGGTTCAGCCCCGGCTCCTGCCGGGACGGCATGCCCGTCTTGCGTTCGAGGCTGTGGATCAGCGGGCCGAGCAGATCGATCGCCTCGACCCCGCTCCCGTCCGCCAGACGGACCATCGCCTCTCTCAGATGCGGCAGCACGAGCGTGTAGAGGACGATCGCGCCGTTGCCGCGCGCGAGCTCCACCACCTTGGCCAGCGCCGTCTCGTCGGCGATGAAGGGCGCCCGGCGGATCTGCGGCACGATCGGGTGGAACTGCGCCGCGGCGGCGCGCACGACCAGATCGCCCGTATCTCCCGCCGAGTCGGATACGACATAGACAATGACATCCCGCTCGTATGCGCTCACGTCGCCACTCTCCTTTGGATCAGATGGGACCCCTGGATCAAGCCCAGACAAGCTTCGAGAAGTCCGCGTACCGCGCGGCGTCTCGGGAGATGGCCGACAGCAGCGCCAGCCGGTTGCGGCGGACGGCTTCGTCCTCCGCCATGACCATGACGGAGTCGAAGAAGGCGGTGATCGGCTCGCGCAGCTCCGTCAGCAGGCCGAGCGCCGTCGCGGCGTCTCCGGCTTCCAAGGCTTTGCGGTACGGGCCGGACACATGCTCGTAGGCTTCATGCAGGCCGCGCTCCGCTCCCGCTTCGAGCCGGGAGGCGTCGACGGCGGCATCCGATTCGGCCTTGGCCGCGAGGTTGGCGCTGCGCGTGAGCGCGTCGACGACCGTCTTGAACTCGCCTTGCTCCGGTCCCGCGGCCCGCGCCAGCAGGATCGCGGCCCGCTTCACGGTCAGCGTCAGATCGTCGAAGCCGGCGGCGAGCGCCGCTTCGATCACGTCGTAGCGGTTGCCTTGCTCGGTCAGCACGTTTTTCAAGCGCAGCGCGAAGAAATCGTATAATTCTTTACGAATGTCGGCCCGATTCCGTTTCAGGCCGCGCTGCTCATGGATGTCCAGCGCCAGGTCGAACAGCTCTCCGAGACGAACCGGCAGCTCATGCGCCATCAGCGTCTGCACGATGCCCGCCGCCTGGCGGCGCAGCGCGTACGGATCCTGCGAGCCGGTCGGAACGATGCCGATCGAGAAGCAGCCGACGATCGTGTCGAGCTTGTCGGCGAGGCTCACGAGCGCGCCGGGCAGCGAGGCGGGAGCCGTGTCTCCGGAGAAGCGCGGCTGATAGTGCTCGTTGATCGCCTTGGCGACGGCCTCGTCCTCGCCGGCCTTGCGGGCGTAGTCCTCGCCCATGATGCCTTGCAGCTCCGGGAATTCGTAGACCATCTGGGTCACGAGGTCGAACTTGCAGATCTCCGCGGCGCGCGCGGCAGCCGCGGCGGCATGCGGCTCGGCGCTTGCGGCGGCGGCGATGCGGCCCGTCAAGGCGACGATGCGGCCGACCTTGTCGGCTACCGTGCCGAGCTCCTCGTGATAGACGATCGTCTCCAGCTTGCGGAGCGCGTCGGCGATATGGAGCTTCTGGTCCTCGGCATAGAAGAATTTCGCATCCGACAACCGGGCCCGAAGCACCTTCTCGTTGCCCTTGGCGACATTCTCAAGCGACACGGCGTCGCCGTTGCGCACCGTCACGAAGAACGGCAGCAGCTTGCCGGCGCTGTCCAGCACCGGGAAGTAGCGCTGATGCTCGCGCATCGAGGTGATCAGCACCTCCTGCGGGATGTCGAGGAAGGCCGGATCGAACGAGCCGAACAGCACGGTCGGCGTCTCGACGAGGAACAGCACCTCCTCGAGCAGGTCGTCCTTGATCGAGATCGTCCAGCCTTTTTCGGCGGCCAGCGCCTCGATGCCTTCCACGATCAGCCGCTCGCGCTCCGCGATGTCGACGATGACATGCTGGCTGCGCAGCGCCTCCACGTAGGCGGCCGGCTCGGCCACGGCCGTCTCCTCGCCGAGGAAGCGATGGCCGCGGGAGACGTTTCCGCTTCTCACGCCGGCGATCTCCAGCGGCACGACGTCCGTGCCGTACAGCGCGAGCAGCCATTTGATCGGACGGACGAACTTCAGCTCGTACGAGCCCCAGCGCATGTTTTTCGGGAAGGTCATCGCATGCACGATTCCGTCAAGCCCGTCCGACAGCACGGAAGCCGTGTCCACGCCGAGGCTCGACTTGACCGCATAGACATACTCGACGCCGGCCAGCTCCTTGAAGAAAAGCTGCTCCGGCTCTACGCCCTGGCTGCGGGCGAAGCCGAGCGCCGCCTTGCTCCAGCCGCCCTCGGCGTCCTGGGCGATCTTGCGGGACGGGCCCTTGACCTCCTCGCTCACATCCGACTGCTTCTCCTCCACCGCGCGCGCCAGCACCGCCAGCCGCCGCGGAGTCGCATAGGCGGTCACGCCGCCATGGCCGATGCGGGAGTCGGCGAGCCACTTCTCGACGCGCTCGCGAAGCTGATTGACCGCGGCGCGCACGAAGCGGGCCGGCACTTCCTCGAGGCCGATCTCGAACAGCAGGTCCTTAGCCATTCGCGTCCACTCCTTTCTTGAGCAGCGGGAATCCGAGCCGCTCCCTCTCCTCCAGATACGTCGCCGCGCAAGAGCGGGCGAGATTGCGCACGCGCTGGATGTAGCCGGTCCGCTCCGTCACGCTGATCGAGCCGCGGGCGTCGAGCAGGTTGAACGCATGGGAGCACTTGAGCACATAATCGTACGCCGGGAAGACGAGGTTCTGCTCCATCGCGCGGCGCGCCTCCTCCTCGTACATCGAGAACAGCTTGAACAGCATGTCCGAATCGCTGATCTCGAACGTGTACTTGGAATGCTCGTACTCCGGCTGCAGGAACACGTCGCCGTAGGTGACCCCTTCGACCCACTCGAGGTCGAACACGTTCTCCTTGTCCTGGATGTAGGAAGCGAGCCGCTCCATGCCATAGGTGATCTCGACCGCGACCGGACTCGCGTCGATGCCGCCCACCTGCTGGAAATACGTGAACTGCGTGATCTCCATGCCGTCCAGCCATACTTCCCAGCCGAGTCCCCAGGCGCCGAGCGTCGGCGACTCCCAGTTGTCCTCGACGAAGCGGATGTCATGATGCAGCGGGTCGATGCCGAGGCGCTTCAGGCTCTCGAGATAGAGCTCCTGGATGTTGTCCGGCGACGGCTTGAGGATGACCTGGAACTGATGATGCTGGTACAGACGGTTCGGGTTCTCCCCGTAGCGGCCGTCCGCCGGGCGGCGGGAAGGCTCCACATAGGCGACGTTCCACGGCTCCGGTCCGATGGAGCGGAGGAACGTCATCGGGTTCATCGTGCCCGCGCCCTTCTCCGTGTCGTAGGGCTGCACGAGGATGCAGTTCTGTTCGGCCCAGAACTGCTGCAGCGTCAGAATCATGCCTTGGAAATTCATGCTTGTGGCCACTCTCCTTCAATGGAATCTTGGAAAAATCAGCAGCCGTCCGGAAGACGCCAAAAAAACTCCCGCCTCCTACGTCTGCGATACAGACGTAGGGACGAGAGCTTGCATCTCCCGCGGTTCCACCCTACTTGGCTTCTCCGTCCGCCTCGGCGGCGCGCTTCGAAGCCCGCTTTCCTCACTTGCACGCACTCCGGAGTGCCCTCGCCTGCGCTTCCGGCCGGGCTCCCACCGCCCCCGGCTCGCTGTTCCCGCTTTGGAATTCGGAAGATCAGCAGACTACCTTCTCCATCATCGTTCGTTCGAGCATATTTTCCCATTGTAACCGTTCGCCCAGTCGCTGTCAAGCTTCCGGAGCATCCTCCTGCGCTGCCCGCTCCTGCGCCCGTAGCCGCCGGCGCTCGGCCGCTTCGGCGGCCGATGCCGGCATCGGCTCGTTCATCCGCTCCAGCTGGTCGAGGAAGCCGCGCGTCTTGAGCCGCAGATCGAGATGGGCATCCATGAGCGAGCGCAGCGCCGCCTTCAGCTGCTGCCGCGTCTCCGGGCGCACCTGGATGGAGCCGAGACGCCGCAGGTCGATCGCTCCGAACAGCCGCAGCAGCTTCAGCGCCCCCTCTTCCAGCGGAAACGCCTGCGAGTCGCGATGGCGGCAGCGGGGACAGAGCAGTCCGCCGCCCGCCGCGCTCAGCCGGAACGGCCCGCGGTCCGAGCCGCAGCCGACGCAGACGTCCAGCTGCGGGGCATAACCGGCCGCTTCGAGAATCTTCATCTCGAACAGATGGATGACGACGCTCGGGTCCTTCCCTTCCCGCAGCGCGTCGTAGCACGCCTTGAGCTGATGGTACAGATAAGCGCCCGCTTCGTCGTCCTGGAACGCCCGATCGCATAGCTCGGCCGCATAGGCCGCATAGGCGGACAGCTCGAGATCCTCGCGCAGCCGATGGTTCGACTCCAGAATCTCGCCTCCGTTCAGCTGTCCCAGTCCGGCGTTGCGAAAATAAACGAACTCGCCGTGCGTGAACGGCTGCACGAGCGACGAGTGGCGGCTGCGCACCTTTTTCGCGCCGCGGGCCATGATGCCCGCCTTGCCGGCCGAATCGGTCAGCAGCGTGACGATCTTGTTGCCTTCGCCGTAATCCGTGCTGCGGATGACGATGCCTTCCACCCGGTAGATCAATCGTCTTCCCCCTTCCTGCTCGCGGACGTCATGGAGGCGACGACGGGCAGGCATGACATGCCAAAACCGCCCGGAGCGCTGTGCTCCGGGCGGGCCCGAACGGCTTCGGAAAGCCGCATCTGCAGAATGGCCGACGAACGGACGTCAGACCGTCAACGTCCCCCATGCCGCCTCATCGGCCGCCTCCTGCGCGGCGGCTTCCGCCGCGGCCGCCGCTTCGGCGCTTCCCGCCTCGCGAACCTGATCCACTTCCTTGTAAAGCAAAAACGACTCAACATCACCGGTCATCGCAAAGTACGTCCACGAAAAATCCCGCATGCCGCCATCTTCCTTTCGCTTTCCAAAGTGGTGCGGCTACCCGCGTCTGGCACTCTTAGCATGCGAAAAAGGAAGGGGGGCTATGCTGTCAAAAAGCGGGAAACGTCCGGCTATTCGTTGCGGAAGCCGAGATCGCGCAGGACGCGGTCCTGGTTGCGCCAGTCCTTCTTGACCTTGACCCACAGCTCGAGGAAGGTCTTGGAGCCGAGCAGCTTCTCGATGTCGCGCCGCGCCTGCTTGCCGACTTCCTTGAGCAGCGCGCCTTGCTTGCCGATGATGATGCCCTTCTGCGAATCGCGCTCGACGAAGATGACCGCGCCGATATGGACGACGCCGTTCTCCTGGACCTTCATGCTCTCGATCGTCACGGCGATGGAATGCGGAATCTCCTCGCGCGTCATCTGCAGGATCTTCTCGCGGATCATCTCGGCGCAGACGAACTGCTCCGGATGGTCCGTCACCTGGTCGGCGGGATAATACTGAGGTCCCTCCGGCAGGTAGCGGTCGATCTGGTCGAGCAGCCGCTCGACGTTGCTGCCCTGCAGCGCCGAGATCGGGATGATCTCCGCGAAGTCGTACCGGTCCTTGTACTCGATGATCGTTTTCATCAGCTTCTCGTCGTCGATCTTGTCGATTTTGTTGAGGATGAGGAATACCGGCGTCTTGACCGACTTGAGCCGCTCGATGATGAAGCGGTCGCCGCCGCCGTAGCCCTCCGCCACGTCGACGAGGAACAGGATCGCCTCCACCTCGGACAGCGCGCCTTCCGCCGCCTTGACCATATAGTCGCCGAGCTTGGAGTTCGGCTTGTGGATGCCCGGCGTATCGAGAAAGACGATCTGCGAATTGTCGCGCGTCAGCACGCCGTGGATCTTGTTGCGCGTCGTCTGCGGCTTGTCCGACATGATGGCGATCTTTTGGCCGATCATCCGGTTCATGAGCGTCGACTTGCCGACGTTCGGCCGGCCGACGATGCCGACGAACCCGGAGCGGAACTTTGCCTCGGAGCCTTTTTTGCTGCCTGCCGCGTTCGCCATCAGCGCTCGTCCTCCTTGTCTTCCATGCGGCTCTCTTCCAGCGAAAAGGCTCCCGGAAGCAGCTCGGCGACGGTCATGACGGCCTGGTCGCCTTTGAGGTTCGTCATGACGACCGGCATGTCCGGCCGGCACAGCTCGGACAGCACCTGACGGCAGACGCCGCAGGGCGAGATCGGCCCCGGCGTGTCGCCGACGACGAGGATCGCCTGGAACGAGCGGGGCTCGCAGCCGTCGGCAATCGCCCGGAACAGCGCCGTGCGCTCCGCGCAGTTGCCGGGGCTGTAGGCTCCGTTCTCGACGTTGCAGCCTTGGTGGATGCGGCCATGCTCGTCCAGCAAGGCGGCGCCTACCTGGAATTTGGAATAAGGGACGTACGCGCGGCTCATCGCCTGGCGCGCAGGTTCGGACAGCTGCTGTAGCAGCTTGTCGATCGGTTGGTTGGTCGGGCTCATGTATTCTCTCCTTGGCCGGTCCTTCAGGACCGGATTCAATCACTTCTAAACGGCCAGAAGCCGCCATAGCGGCGGCCCCAGCACAAGCAGCCCGATGACGGCCGAGGCGGCGGCGCAGACGAGCACCGCGCCGGAAGCCGCGTCCTTGGCCGCCTTGGCGAGCGGGTGAAGGCTGCCGCCGGCTGCGAGATCCACCGCCCGTTCGACGGCGGTGTTCAGCAGCTCGGCCGCCAGCACGAGCGCGATCGCCAGCAAAATCGCCGCCCATTCCAGCGGACCGATGCGCAGCCAGGCGGCCATGCCGATGGCGGCAGCGGCGGCGGCCAGATGGACGCGCAGGTTGCGCTCGCTGCGGATCGAGGCGGCGATGCCGGCGCATGCGTCCGCCAAGCTGTCGCGGAACGGCCTTGCCATGGCGGCCGCCCTATTCCCGCGTCAAGCCGGCCTGCTGCAGGACGGCCTCCTGCTTGGCCGTCATGACGGCTTCGGCCTCGGCATCCTGATGATCGTAGCCGATCAGATGCAGGAAGCCGTGCACGAACAGGAAGCCGAGCTCCCGCTCCAGCGAGTGGCCGTATTCTTCCGCCTGGCGGACCGCCGTCTCGACGGAGATGATGATGTCGCCGAGCGGCTCGCTGACCGGCAGCTCGTCGGCCTCGTCCTCGACCTCGTACACGATGCCGAGCTCGTCCTCGCCGTCTTCCTGCATCGCGAAGCTGAGCACGTCGGTCGGCCGGTCGATGCCGCGATAGTCGCGGTTCAGCTCATGGATGCGCGCGTCGTCGACAAACGTCACCGCCACCTCTCCGTCCTCGATGCCTTCGGCTCGCGCCGCCAGCTCCAGCAGCCGTTCGAGCCGCTTCCCCCACTCCACGGGAATTTCGACCGCTTCCTGCTCGTTGCTCCAATCCATCGTCACGCTCATGCCAGCTTCTCCTTTGGTTTGACCTCTTCCGGATATTCGATCCGGGAATGGAAGATGCCGATGACGGCTTCCTTCAGCGTCTGGCCGATCTTGTCCAGCTCCTTGAGCGTCAGGTCGCACTCATTGAACTGGCCGTCGTCCAGACGGCTTTTGATGATCTTCTGGATCATCGACTCGACGTTCTCCATCGTCGGGCTGCGCAGGCTGCGGACTGCCGCCTCGACGCAATCGGCGATGCCGACGATCGCCGCTTCCTTGGACTGCGCCTTGGGCCCCGGATAGCGGAAGTCGTCCTCGACGAAGTCCGGCTCGGCTCCCTCGGCTTCCGCCTGCTTGACCGCCTTGAAGTAGAAGAACTTGAGCGAAGTCGTTCCGTGATGCTGCTCCGCGATGTCGCGCAGCGGCTTCGGGATGCCGTGCTGCTTGAGCATCTCCACCCCGTCGCGGGCATGGGCCACGATGATCGACTTGCTCAGCTTCGGATCGATGCTGTCATGCGGATTCTCGCCGCTCTGGTTCTCGATGAAATAGCCGGGCCGCTTCGTCTTGCCGATGTCGTGGTAGTAGGAGCCGACCCGGCACAGCAGCCCGTCCGCGCCGATCGCCTCGGCCGCCGCCTCCGACAGGTTGCCGACCATCACGCTGTGATGGTACGTGCCCGGCGTCTCCGTCAGCAGCTTGCGCAGCAGCGGATGGTTCGGGTTGGACAGCTCCACGAGCTTGAGCGCCGACAGGATGCCGAAGCTGAGCTCGAAGAACGGCATCAGGCCGATGACGAGCACGGCGGTGATCAGTCCGCTGCCGAAGGCGAAGCCGATCGAGTAGAGCAGCTCCTGGCGCTCCGGCAGGTCGCCGAGCAGCAGCAGCGCCAGCACGGTGACGGCGCCGAACAGGCTCGCCATGATGCCCGCCTTGAGGATCGTCGAGCGCTGGCTCGCCCGGTGCACGGTGAAGATGGCGCTGAACGAGACGACGCAGATGACGAAGCCGTAGCGGAAGTCGAAGATCAGGCTCACGTCATGGTTGAAGATGATGCTGCCCATGATCGCGAACACGAACGAGCTGACGATCGCCAGATGCTTGTCCAGCAGCAGCGTGATGAGCATCGTGCCGACTGCCGCCGGAGCGAGATAGCCGACATATGGCATCGTCGGCGACTGCGCCAGCGCCGTCGCCTGCATGAGCGCCAGGTCGAGGAACAGGATCAGCCACAGCATGAACAGATGCATGTTGTTGTAGCGCGGCTTGACGCCGCCGATCCGGCCGCTTTGGTACAGGTAGACCATCAGCACGAGCAGGAACAGCAGGCTCGTCAGCAGCAGGCCGAGCTGCGGCCAATAGCTGCGCTGGCCGCCGAGCAGGCCGGCACCGGCGAGCATGTCCAGCTTCTCCTGCGTGACGATCTCGCCCTTCTTGACGATGACGCCGCCTTCCTTGATGATGACCGGCGTCGTATTCTGGCGGGCGAGCTCCCGCGCTTCTTCCGTCGCGGCCGTGTCGAGGAACTTGTTGGGCATGAGCGACATGCGCGCCAGCTCCTGCACGACCTCGCGCGTCGTCCGCTGCGTCAGGGAGCTCGCGTTGACGAGCTCCGCCACCTTGGCGCGGGACGTCTCCGCCTCGCGGATGGAGTCCGCCGACAGCTTGCGGGCGACGTTGACGGCCACCTGCCGCATCTCCGCCACCTGGGCCGCCGTCAGCGCCGGCAGCTTGTAGAATACCTCCGCCGGCACGGCATAGCTCTGGCTCTTGGCGACGCGGGACATCTCCTCCAGCAGCGCCTCGCTGACATCCGGCTTGCCGGAGTTCGTCCGCACGAACTCGTCGATGTATTCGTTGTAATAACCGGGGATATCGCCGCGATAGATCTCGATCTTGTCGCTCGTGCTGACGCCCTCGTCCTGATTGAGCACCTCGATGCGGTTGAAGACGCGGTTCAGGATCGCTTCAGGCTTGAGCGGCAGCGAGCTGGAGATCGGCTCCACCGATTCGGCCGCCAGCTCCTGCGCTTTGGCGGTAGCGATCTTGTCCTCCAAGCTTTTGGATGCGATGATGTCCCGGTCGCTCTCCTCGCCGAGCGTGATGTTGTAGGTCTGGGGGATGAGATGCGGCGAAAGGTTGAGATAGAACAGCAGCACGAACAAAACGCAGAGCGACAGGCGGATGCCCGTGCTCTGCTTCCAGCTGGCTGCCCATGAAGGCTGTTCGGCCGCGTTCCGAGTCTCGGCGCTCTTCCGGTCCATGCAGGCAACCATCCTCTCTATGCTTGGTTTTCGGCATCCTCATTATAAGCGAGAATGATTTTCTGAACCAGCGAGTGGCGGACGACATCGGCTTCGGTGAACAGGATGAATCCGATTTCGGGAATGCCGGCGAGAATCCGCTGCGCTTCCCGCAGGCCCGACTTCTTGCCTCGCGGCAGGTCGATCTGGGTCACGTCGCCGGTCACGATCATCTTGGAGCCGAAGCCGAGCCTCGTCAGGAACATCTTCATCTGCTCCGGCGTCGTATTTTGAGCCTCGTCGAGAATGATATAGGAATCGTCCAGCGTCCGCCCCCTCATATACGCGAGCGGCGCGATCTCGATGATCCCTCGTTCGAATGCCTTGGCCGTCGCTTCCGGGCCGAGCACGTCATGCAGGGCGTCGTAGAGCGGCCGCAAATAGGGGTCGACCTTTTCCTGAAGGTCTCCGGGGAGGAAGCCGAGGCTCTCTCCCGCCTCGACGGCAGGACGCGTCAGCAGGATCTTCTTGACTGCGCCTTCCTTGAGGGCGGCGACGGCCATGACGACGGCGAGGTAGGTCTTGCCGGTGCCCGCCGGTCCGATGCCGAACACGATGTCCTTGGCCTTGACGGTCTTGACGTAATGCCGCTGCCCGATCGTCTTCACCCGGATCGGCTTGCCGCGGAACGTCGACGTCAGCTCCATCTTGAACAGGTCGAGCAGCTGGTCGGCCTCCAGCGTGCGGGACAGATCGAACGCGTACTGCATGTCCCGCTCGGACGGCGTGTAGCCGCCGCGCACGAGCTGCAGCAGCACGGTGTACAGCTGCTCGAGCGAGGCGACGTCGGCCTCGGGGCCGGTGATGACGATCTCGGCCTCGCGCGAGCGGATCGTCGACTCCGTCTGCTCCTCGATCAGCCTCAAGTAGTGGTCGCGGGGGCCGAACAGGGCCAGTCCCTCCGCGGCGTTGTCCAGTGCAATCTTTACGGTTCTCGTCTCTGTCGGCAAACGTTCCTCATTCTCCTTGCATCTGAACTAGTGGCATTTCCTTGACGATAGACTGATCCACTTCCAACAGAACTTTCATATAAACTTTACCATTGTCCGTCTTCTCATGCAAAATTTTTTGCTCCTTCACGACGGCATCCGCGCCGGCTTTCGACAGGACGTCGGCTCGAGCCTGAAGCAGTCCGCTCTCCACCGCTTCCTCGCGGCCGAGCTGCCTCCGCTCCTGCCGCAGCTCCATCACCGTCTCCTTGAGCCGGCCGACCGGCAGCTCCCAGCCGCGCCAGCCGAGCTGCTGCAGCTGCTCCCTCGTCTGGGAGGCCGAGAACGGATCCTTGCCGTAGCCGGTCAGCTGAAGCGCCCGTCCGAACAGCACGAGCGACCATTTCGTCTTCGTCTCGCCCGTATATACGTTCGCCGTGCGCTCAAGCGGCGACACGACGTCATACTCGTACCACACCAGCCCGCGCACCTCTCCGTCCGCCACGACCGTCGCCGTGTTGGCCCCCTCGCCGATCGTGCCGGAGATGAGCGTCTGGCCCTTTTTCACCCGGCTGTTCACATGCACGACCGGCCGCCCCTTGTCCGCGATGATGCGGGTGACGACGGCGTCGGCGGAGGCGATCAGATGCCTCGTATTCCGCGGCGCGCGCACGGCCGGCTTTTTCGTCTCGACGACCTGGATGATCAGCCTCGTCCCTTTTTTCTCCACGCCGATCCAGGCCGCGTCCGGCAGCCGCTGCGCCAGCCGCTTGGCCAGATCCGACGGCTCGGGCAGCTTCCATTCCCATTGGAAAGGATGCACGCCCTCCGCCTTGGCCGCCGCGAGCAGATCTTCCGTACGGATCGCCTTGTTGCCGCGGACCTCGATGTTCCAGAGCAGCGAGGACAGCAAGTACATGGCGACGAAAAAGAGCGCGATGCCGCCTAGGAAAAACTTGCGCTTCCGGGCTTTGCGCAGCCAGAACGGCAGGCCTTCCCGGCGCGTCACGTGAATGCGGCAGCCTGTCCGGCGCAAGTACGGGCGCAGCCGGAAGAAATCCGGCACCGTCAGAGAGAACACCATATGCTCCGGGCTCGTCCGGCGGATGGACCAGAGCGAGAGCCCGTCCTGAAGCGCGCCGTTCACGAGCGCCTCCGGCTCTCCGCCGCGGACCTGCACCGTGACGATTCCTTTCATCCTCTGCAGCCAGCCTTCCTTCATCGCTGCCCCTCCCTGTCCATCAGGTGTATCGATTCGATCTTGCCTTCGACGAACACTTCCTCGGTCCAGATCGTGCGGATGACCAGATCCGCGCCGCTCACCTCGAGCACGCCATGGCTCAGCTGGAGCCGCAGCTGATGCGACGAGAAATGCAGCACTCCCCGATGGTTCTCGATATAAAGCTGCCGGTCGCCGATCATCGTCATGCGGGGCAGGTCGTAGGCTACATCCTGAGGAAGGTCCAGCATGTCGGCGGTCCATTTGCGCAGCTTGCGGTTCAGCTTGCCCATCGAGGCGTCCGCCCTCCCTTTTGATCGAGCTTATCTATCCATACTTATGCCTCGAAAAGGGCGATTATGAACGGCAAGCGGCGCACGGCCAGGAGCTGCGGCGGCCCCGAGGCGCCGGCGGCGCATGGCAAAAAGCCGCTCCGCCGCCGGGAAGGCGGTCGAAGCGGCTCTAGCAAAGCGGGACAGTCATTCGGTCAGGGCCCTAGCGGCGGCCGCCGCCGCGCGAGCGGGGCGGTCCGAGGATCTCTGCCCAGAGCACAGCCTGGCGCAGATCGTCTCCGCTCACGCTGCCGGCTCGAGGCAGCTTGCTGCCGACGGCAGCGGGATGCGAAGGCAGAGATTCGGCGATCGCATCGGAAGCCGACTTTTCCCAGAACTCACCCGGGTCCTCGCCGGCCGGCCGCTCCATCGCCATCCTTCTCTCAGGCGGCCGGAACGGACTTCGCGCCGGCTCCTCCCGCCATTCCAGCGAGCGGCCCTCGCCGCCGCTCGTTCCTTCCGGCTCCGCCTCGAAGGGAGAGCGTCCATGCTCTGCCGTACGGCCCATCGGCCCCGCCTGGTCTTGACGGACGGCCGGAGGACGAACCGTCTCCGCCCTTCGCGGGGCCGGCTCGCGCTCGGACCTTGACGGCGGAGCCGGGACAGGACGCTGCGGACGTGGGTCGAGGCCGCCGCCGCCGAAATCCGGCATGCGCCCCGGCGGACGGCTTGCAGGACGGCCCGGCTGCTGCTGCGACGCCGACTTGAACAGCTTGCCGAGGACCGACCAGATCGCGCCGGCAATGATGAAGACGAAAAAGATATGGTCGAGCAGAAAGTTGATCAGCAGTTGAATCGGGTTGGGCATGGCCGCGGCTCACCTCCTGCGATGCGGCTCGGGAGCGCCGGTTCAGCCCCCGTTCTTATTGTCGTTCGCCTGGCCTTCCGGCTTGGCGATGCTGCTCCGCATCTGGGTGTCCGCCTCGACGTTTTTGAGGTTCATGTAATCCATCACGCCGAGCTTGCCGGATTTGAGCGCGTCGGCCATCGCAAGCGGAACCTGGGATTCCGATTCGACGACGCGGGCTCTCATCTCGACGACGCGCGCCCTCATCTCCTGCTCCTGGGCGACGGCCATCGCGCGGCGCTCCTCGGCTTTTGCTTGGGCGATGCGCTTGTCGGCCTCGGCTTGCTCGGTCTGCAGATTGGCGCCGATGTTCTTGCCTACGTCCACGTCCGCGATATCGATCGACAGAATTTCGAACGCCGTGCCGGCATCCAGACCTTTGCCGAGCACCGTGCGGGAGATCAGGTCCGGGTTTTCCAGGACGTCCTTATGCGAGTTCGACGAGCCGACCGTCGTGACGATGCCCTCGCCGACACGGGCGATGATCGTCTCCTCGCCGGCGCCGCCGACGAGCCGCTCGATGTTGGCGCGGACCGTGACGCGAGCCTTGACCTTCACTTCGATGCCGTCTTTGGCGACGGCGGCGACGGTCGGCGTCTCGATCACTTTCGGATTGACGCTCATCTGCACGGCCAGGAGCACGTCGCGGCCGGCGAGGTCGATCGCCGCGGCGCGGGCGAATTCCAGCTCGATGTTCGCGCGCTGGGCGGCGATCAGGGCATTGACGACGCGGTCGACGTTGCCGCCCGCGAGATAGTGGCTTTCCAGCTGGTTGATCGACAGGCCGAGGCCGGCCTTGGTCGCCTTGATCATCGGATTGACGATGCGGCTCGGCGTTACGCGCCGCAGCCGCATAGCGACGAGCGTGATGATGCCGATGCGCACGCCCGAGGCGAGAGCCGAGATCCAGAGCATGATCGGGAAGAAGCTCAGAAAGACCGCGATCAGGATGACCGCGACGATCGCGGCGACGACGTATCCGACACCTGCAAATTCCATACCCATTGAATCGACTCCTCTGTTAGTGGATTTCCTTGACGATGACGCGCGTGCCCTCGACCCGCGAGACGACGACCCGGGCATGCTGGGCGATGAACTCTCCCGCCGTGACGACATCGATGCGCTCCCCGCCGATATCGACGATGCCGGCCGGACGCAGCGGCGTCACCGTCGTGCCCGCCTGGCCGAGCAGGCTCGACTTGGACGACGACGGGACGAAGCCTTCTTCGCTCGTCAGTCGTTCTCTCAAGACGAAGCGGTTCCAGATGCCCCGTTCCTTGAAGCGGCGGGCGATCAGGACGACGACAATGACGGCCGCGGCGAACGCCGACAGCATGGCGATCGTCGCCGTCGCCGTGTCCTCGAAGCTGAACAGGATCGCCCGGACGAGCGCGGCCGCTCCCAAGATGCCGAGGATGCCGAAGCTCGGCACGAGCAGCTCCAGCACGAGCAGCACGATGCCGAGGACGAAGAAGAAGACGTCCATGCCGTCGCTGTAGCCGGCCTGATGTCCGCCGAGGAAAAACAGGCCGAAGCCGACGATGCCGATCAGTCCCGGGGCCGCGAAGCCCGACAGCAGCAGCGCGAGCATCGTGCCGGCGAAGCCGGCGAACAGCAGCAGCGTCGCGACGTACGGGTCGGCGAGCCAGACGGTTCCGTCCCCGGCTCCCCCCGCGCCTGCGGCCGAGGCGGAAGCCGCTGCCGACAGGCCGAACAGCGCGGCTCCTGCAGCCGCGATCCTTATTTTGCTTCTCAGATGGCATACCCCCTTGATGCATTCTCGTCCCTAACTAATTCAGTGGTGAAGCAATAACTCCTTCTTAGATACGGGCGAGGAGCCGATTCGTTTCGACTATTTTGCCCTATGCGGCGCCATTCAGCCGAAAAGCCAAAAAACACTCCCCTAGGGGAGTGTTGTTGTGGTCCGAGATTATGGCAGAAATTGCTGTACCGTTTGGTTTACTAGCTTACCGTCGGCGCGTCCCTTCACTTTCGGCATGAGAGCGCTCATCACTTTGCCCATGTCGGCCTTGGAAGAAGCACCGGTTTCCTGGATCGTCTGCTCTACAATTGCTTTGATCTCTTCTTCGGTCAGCTGTGAGGGAAGGTAGACACTAATAATATCAATTTCTGCTGCGACATCTTTTACAAGATCGTCGCGGCCGGCTTTTTGAAATTCTTGGAGGGAATCTTTGCGCTGTTTGATCTCGCGACTGACGATGTCAAGAACCTCGCCGTCCTCAAGCGGACGCTTCAGGTCGATCTCTTGGTTCTTCACAGCTGCGCGCACCATGCGGATCGTGGTCAAGCGGAACTTGTCCTTGTCCCTCATGGCTTGCTTCATGTCGTCGTCCAATCTTTGGCTAAGGTTCATTTCGGAAGGATCCTCCTAAAACTTTCTCTTGCGCGCAGCCTCGGATTTCTTCTTGCGCTTAACGCTCGGCTTCTCGTAATGCTTGCGTTTCTTCACCTCAGCCAGGACGCCGTCCTTAGCAATGGTGCGCTTGAAGCGGCGGAGTGCAGCATCGATGGTCTCATTTTTGCGAACTTTCGTTTCAGACACTTGTTATCCCTCCCTCCGAAACAGACGGTCCAGAAGATGAACACGGCTAATCAAATTTAATTATAGTTCAATGAAAGAGCCAGTGTCAACTCGTATGGCCTTCGACAAGCGCGCCGAGAGGACGTCCTCCCAGTAGATGCACATGCAGGTGGTAGGCGGTCTGCCCTCCGTCGGAATTGCAGTTGTTGATGAGACGGTATCCGGACTCGGCGATGCCCTCCTGCGCGGCCAGCTTCTGGGCGACGAGCAGCAGCTCTCCCAGCAGGGCGGCGTCCTCGGGAGCCGCATCGTTCATCGTGGAAAGATGGCGCTTCGGAATGACGAGGATATGTACGGGCGCCGCAGGCGCGATATCCCGGAACGCCAGCACGCTCTCGTTCTCGAACACTTTGGCCGAGGGAATGGATCCTTCGACGATCTTGCAGAAAACACAATCGCTCACAGCTCCCGCCAGCTCCTTTTCTCCTGTCCTTGCTTTCCTTATTGTAGCCGATTCCGCACGGTTCGTCTAACGCGAACGAAAAAGCCCCATCCGGCCGCAAAGGGCATGGATGAGGCGGGCTTCGGCCGCGGCTCGCGGCTCATGGCGGCCGGCGGCGGACGATGCCGCGGATGCGTGCCGGGGAGCGGCATCCGGGCCGTCCGGGGCCGCATGGCGGCAAGGGCGGCTTACAGGAACGGCAGCAGCGTCAGGCCGGCCAGCGCAGCAAGCGGGAACACGGCGCGGGCGAAGCGGCGGCGCGGATAATAAGGGTACGGATAAAGCGGCGGATAGGGGCCGAAGCCGGGACCGAAGCCAGGACCGGAGCCGGGACCGCCGACAAAGGCGCGAGGGTCGATCTCGTTCATGCCGCAAGGAACGGCGATACAGACGTACTCGTCGTCATAGTGCTCGATGAAGCCGTCGACGCACCAGCCGTCTTTCGTATGGGCGAGCACGTAGCGATGCTTGTGGTTGTCGCAGAAATGCTTCATCTCCGGCTTTTCCATGACCACGACGACCGTATTCTTGATCGTCGTCTGGCTCGGCGCGACCGGCGCGACCGGCATGACCGGCTCGGGCGGCGCGACCGGCATGGCGGCGGTCGGAGCCTTGATCGGCATCGGGGCCGCAGGCTTCACGGCCGTAGGCGTCTTTGCCGGCACGGGCGCAGGGGCAACAGCTGTCGGATTCGTCGGTTCCATTGTCGGTTACCATCTCCTCAACATTCGTTCTGCCCTATCCTATGCCGCCTATGGGCGATTGGTTAATCGCCCGCTGCCGCGCGCCGCAAAAAAAAGGAAGGCGGAGGTCCCGACTCCAACACACGCATCCGACCGGCGCCTGCCGCCCCGCCCCCGTCGGCCTGATTCCTTCGGCCGTCTCCTACTTGTACCCGTCCACGGCGTCCGCCATCCGGCGGGCGGCATCCGGCCAGCTCTTGTCGGCAAGCAGCGTCAGGTAGCGCTCGCGCGAGCCGATCGAGGTGTCGACCGAATCCGCGAGCTGCTTCAGCTCGGCGAGAGCGCCGGCCATTTTCTGCAGCTCGTCCGCCGACCCTTCGAGAGCCGTCTTTTTCATGAGCTGGACAAATTCCGCGGCGTCCTTGCCTGCGCTGTCCGGCCAATCCGCCGAACGGCTGCGCGCGGTCTCGAACAGCTTGTCGAGCGGAATGTCGCCCAGGCCTTGCCCGGCGCCGTCCGGTCCGAGTCCAACCAACAGGGAGACTCGCTCCTTTTCCGGAGCCGCGCCTTCCTGAAGCTTGCCGAATGCCTGGATCGCCTTGTCCAGCCCTTCCTGCGTCTCCTTCCAGAGGAGGAAGGCCTGCTCGCCTTGCTCTGCCCGCTCCTGCTGCTGCTCTTGCAGATAATGCGCGAATAGGAAGACGTTGCCGACCAGGCTCATCGTCAGCAGGATGAAAAGCACGGCTGTCGTCATGCTGCGTTTCGGTTGAGGCTCTTGCTTCACAGGATCGTTCCTTTCTTAGTCGAGTACCATGCGGACCGCCTGACGGCCCCGAAGAAAATAGACGTGGACTTCGGCGACGGGCCGGCCGAGCGCCTGCTCGACGGCCTTGCGGTACAGCTCCAGCTGGAAGCGATGCTTGTCCGCCGCCCGCTCGTAATCGCCGGAGGGCACGCGGTCGCTCTTGAAGTCGCACAGCACGAGCCGGCCGGCCTCCTCGAACAGGCAGTCGATGACGCCCTGGAGGAGCACCGGCTCGCCGGCGGCTTCCAGGCCGGCGTCCGGGAACGCCTCCCGCGCCGGCAGCAGGCAGCTGAACGGCAGCTCCCGCCAGACGCGCTCCGCGGCGAGCAGCCGCCGCCCGAGCGGCCCGGCGAAAAAGGCCTTGGCCGCCTCGACGTCGGCCGCCCCGGCCTGCTCCTCCGTCAGGATGCGCTTCCGCACGAGCCGCGCCAGCGCAGCCTCGACCGCCCCGTCCGGCAGCGGTCCGTCCAGCGGCACATGCTGCAGCAGCGTATGCACGGCGGTGCCTTTGTCGGCGGCGGTCATCCCGCGCTGCTCCATGAACTTCGGCCGCCGCAGGCGCAGCGCGGCCTCTTCGCCCGTCGGGGCGGAGCGCAGCGGCGCAGCGCCTGCGCCTGCGGCGGATGCGGCCCCAGCTGGAGCGCGGCCTGCCGCCATGCGGCCGACAGGCTCGACGAACGGACCGCTGTCCATCGGAACCGCGTCCTCGCCTCTTGCGGCATCGCCGCGAAGGCGCTTGAGCTCGGTGACGGAGGTTTTGGCCGCGACCCGAGACGCCTCGGCATGAGGATAGCTCCAGGACAGGCGCCTCTCCACCTCGCGCTCCCAGCCTCCCGGCGCGAGCGGCACCGCATGCAGCGCCGCCTGCCGTTCCTTCGTCCGATCGGGCGCCGCGGCCGGCTCCGCGCCGGCGGCAGCCTGGCCCCCGAGGACGTAGTAGGGCAGGATGCCCTTTTTCCAGCTGGCGAAAGACGCTTCGGGACGCGAGGCCGGAGAAGGAACGGCGCCGGAGGCGGGAATCGGCTCCGCGCGCGCTCCCGTCAGCTCGACCGGCGCGGCCGGAGCCGGCGGCGCCTGACCGTCGGACCGCTCGTCCGAATGCTCGCTAGAGGCGAAGCCGGCAAGCGGTCCGAGCCAGTCGAGGAAGCGGCGGGCGGCGGCGATCCGGTAGTCCGACAAGACGCCGCTCTCGCCGAGAGAAGCGTTCCAGCGCTCCGTCTGCCGGACGGCGTCGTCGACCGTGCCGACGAGAACGAGCTTTTCTTTGGGCCGCGTCAGCGCGACATAGAGCACCCTCAGCTCCTCCGCCTGCATCTCCATCCGCATCCGGCGGCGGATCGCCAGGCAAGGCAGCGTCGGGTAGCTGAGCCGCAGCTCGGGATCGACGAACTTCGGTCCGAAGCCGAGCTCCTTGTGCAGCAGGAACGGAGAGCTCACATCCTGCTGGTTGAACTTCTTGCCGAGGCCCGCCACGAATACGATCGGGAACTCCAGTCCCTTGCTCTTGTGGATGCTCATGATGCGCACGACGTCCTCGCCCTCTCCGAGCGCGCCTGCCGTGCCGAGGTCGCCGCCGTTCTCCCGCATCCGGTCCATGAAGCGGAGGAAGCGGAACAGGCCGCGCGCGGTGCCGGCCTCGAACTGGCGGGCCCGCTCGTGCAGGGCGCGCAGGTTGGCCTGCCGCTGCGCTCCGGCCGGCAATCCGCCTGCCCAGTCATAATACCCCGTCTCGCTGTAGATCCGCCAGATCAGGTCGGCCAGGCTGCCCTGGCGCGCCGCGTCGCGCCATTCGTCGAGCTTCCCGAGGAAAGCCGACAGCTTGGCGCGCAGCTCCTGCGGCGCGAGCAGATGGTCGGCCGTTCGGACGGCCGCTTCATAATACGGCCCTGAGCCGCCGACGATGCGGATCAGCGCCAGCTCCTCGGCCGTCAGCCCGAACATCGGCGAGCGGAGGATGCCGGCGAGCGGAATGTCCTGGAACGGATTGTCCGTCACGCGCAGCGCCGACAGCATGACGTCGACCTCGACGGCGTCGAAATAGCCGCTGCCGAGCTCGGCGTACGCCGGGATGCCCGCCGCCTGCAGCTCCTCCATGAGCACGGGCGCCCACGACTTGGTCGCGCGCAGCAGGATGACGACATCCCGCCACGCCATCGGCCGGCTGCCGCCGCGTCCGTCATGCACCGCATAGCTGCGGGCATGCAGGTCCAGCAGGCGGCGGGCGATGTAGCGCGCCTCGAGCTGGGCCGTCTGCAGGTCGGCCGCTTCTTCCCGCTGGCCGGCCTCGGCGCCGTCCGAGCCTTCCGCCGCGGCGGGAGCTTCGGCGGCGGCCGCGCCGCGCTCGCGGTCGATCAGCGCCAGCTCGACTGCGAACGCGTCCCGCGGCTCCGGCTCGGGATAGGAGGCGCCGAGCACGAGCTCGGCGGAGCGGTCGTAGTCCATCTCGGCGACCGACTCCCGCATGAGCGCGCGAAAGACGGCGTTCACGCCGTCCACCACCTCGGAGCGGCTGCGGAAGTTGCGGGCCAGGTCGATGCGCCGGCCGGCCTCCGCGTCCCCGCGCCCGAAGCGGCGGTATTTGGCCAGGAACAGATCCGGCTCCGCCAGGCGGAAGCGGTAGATGCTCTGCTTGACGTCGCCGACCATGAAGCGCCGCCCGCCTCTCTCCTCCGGCGGATCCGCGGGGGAGCCGGTCAGCAGCTCGACGATCGATTCCTGCACGCGGTTCGTATCCTGGTATTCGTCCAGCAGCACCTCGCGAAACTGCCTGCGGTAGTCCAGGGCGGCCGCCGACGGGACGGCCCGCTCCGGCGAGGAGCCTTCCCCGCGCAAAATCGCCAGGCAGTAGTGCTCGAGGTCGCCGAAGTCGAGCAGTCCCTTGCGGCGCTTGGCGTCCCGGTAGCGCCGGTCGAACTCGATGACGAGCTCCGCCAGCGTCTCGAGCAGCGGCGCGAGCTCCCGCAGCTCGCGGACGTAGTCGGCGGCCGGCCGGCTGAACAGCTCCTTGCCGAGCTCCTCCACGATGCCCTTGGCCTCCGCGCGCAGCTCCTTGGCCCGCTCCTGCAGGAGCGGATCGGCATCCTGGGACGCGCGCGCGGCCTTCAGCCGGCCGAACGATCCGGCCAGCTGCCAGGCGTCCCGCCATTCGTCCCAAGGACGGGTCAGCACGGACTCCCGGATGGACGAGACGAGGCTCAGATCCTCCCGCAGCGTGTCGGCGTAAGCCATCGGCCCTCCCGGCGCCCCGGCCAGCTCGAGCGCCTCCGACAGGGCGGCCTCCGCCCCCTCGAGGCTGAGCCGCAAATCCGCGGAGAGCGCCGCCAGCCAAGGCGTAGCCTCCAGATCGGACGGCTCCTCCACGCGGAACGCGGCCGCCATGCCGCGCAGCCAGTCGTCCGGCCACGGCTGCGAGCGCGAAAACTCATACAGCCTGGACGAGCCGATACATAGTTCTCGCTCTTTTCGCCCGTAGCGGTCGGCCAGCTCGAGAAAGAGGCCGCCGTCGTTGTCCGAAGCGGCATAGCGCTCCTCGAACAGCTCGTCCAGCACCTCCAGCCGCAGCAGTTCGCCCTCGGTCTCGTTGGCGACGCGGAAGCCGGGATCGAGCCCGATCATCGGGTAGTAGCGGCGGATGACGTCGAGGCAGAACGAGTGCAGCGTCGTGATCGACGCCCGCCCGAGCAGCGCGAGCTGCCGCCGCAGATGCTCCGACTCCGGCTCGAGCTCGAGCGCCGCCTCCAGCGCGGCGCGGATCCGCTCCTTCATCTCGGCGGCCGCGGCCTTGGTGAACGTCGCCACGAGCAGCTGGTCGACATCCGTATCCTCGGAGATCATGGTAATGATCCGCTCCACGAGCACGGCCGTCTTGCCGGACCCGGCCGCGGCGGCAACGAGCACGTCCCCGCCGCGCGCCGTCACCGCCGCCCACTGGTCGTCCGTCCAGCGCGAGCCGGCGGGCTTGGGCGGCGGCGCGTCCAGCGCCTCGGGACGCGCTTCGTCCGATGCTCGGCCTGCCGGACCGACGATCGTTTCGTCCATCGGTTCGCCAGCCGGACCGACTTTCGGTCCGACCTTCGGTCCGACTTCCGGTCCGACTTTCCGTCCGACTACCGTTTCGCCTGTCGGATCGCCTGTCGATCCGACGATCGTGTCGTCCCCGGCTCTTTCGGCCGCCCGGTCATCGGCTGCGCTCATCGTCCTCTCTCCTCTCCCAATGGAAGGTCCCGTCTCCGGCTCCATCCTTCCTGTGCTTGTCCTGCGTTCCGTCCTCGCCCGCAGGCAGAAGCCGCGGCGGGTTCTCGGCCCCGGCTGCAGGCTCCGCCTGCGCCTCGGCGAGCTCCTCCAGCGACGTCCAGAACTCCTCCTTGCCCGGCGCGGGCAGCTTCAAATACTCGTTGCCTTCGTTGAGCGGATCGAACTGGCAGACCGGCTTGTACGCGCAAAACTGGCATGGCGTCTTGGCGCCGAGCCGGTACGGCCGGATCGCGATCTCGCCGTCCTTGACCGACTGGCCGATGCCGCCGATCGTGCGGCGGACCGAGCGCCGGAGCAGCTCCCACTGGCGTCCGCTCGCGACCGAGGAGTCGGACAGAAAGCCGCCGTCCTTGCGGAAGCCGGCCGGCAGCAGGTCCGAGCGCCCTTCCAGCCCGGCGTCCATCATGCGGACCGTATCGGCGTCGTCGAGCAGCAGGCCGCGCATCTTGAAGCGCTTGAGCAGCATCGCGGCCGCCTCCTCCGCCCCTAGGCCCGCCGGCACGCTGAGCACCGGGTTCTGCACGTGGAAATAGAGCACGCCGGCCGGATGCGCCGGCTCTCCGAGCCAGCTCTCGGCATGGGTCAGCAGCACGTCCAGATAGGCGAGCATCTGCAGCGATAGGCCGCTCGCCACCTCCTCGAGCCGCAGCTGCGTCGCGCTCGACTTGTAGTCCAGCACGCGCAGCAGCAGCCCTTTGTCCGAACGGGCGGCATCGACGCGGTCGATGCGCCCGACCAGCGTGATCGAGCCGCTGCCGTCGGGGAGCTCGATGTCGAGCGGCGGCAGCTCGCCGCCCGGCCCGAACTGGACCTCCAGCCCGACGGGCTGGAAGTCCGCGCGGCGGGCATGCTCGCCGAGCACGACCGCCGCGCGCGAGACGACCGCCTTGAGCTTGCCGGCGATGTAGCGGTAGCGGCTGCTGCTCAGCAGAATCTCCGACTGCAGGCGCGGCACGAGCTCGTCGACCGCCTGGGAGGCGGTCTCGCGGATGCGCGCCTCGCCGGCGCGGCCCCAGCCCTCGCCGAGCTCCGTCGCGACCTTGGTGAGCGCCGCATGGAACAGCTGGCCCATGTCCGGCGCGCCCAGCCGGTAGAGACGGCGCTCCTTGAGCTTCAAGCCGTGCGCGGCGAAATGCTGGAACGGGCACGAGACGAAGCGCTCCATCCGCGACACGCTCGTCGTCAGCTGCCCGCCGTAGAGCCGGTCGGCCAAGCCGCGGCCAAGCCGGACGACCTGGTTGTCGTAGCCGAGCGCGCCTGTCATCGCCGTCAGCCGGCCCTGCCAGTCCGGCCGCGCCGCGAACCAGTTGTACACGTCCTGCCAAAGCGGAGCGAGCTCGCCTCCGTCCAGCCACTCGCGCAGCCTCGGCACGAGATAGGACAAGGCGCGCTGCGGCAGCTCGAGATAGTCGAGCTGCCGCTCGGACGCCGCGGAGGCGTCCGGCGCTCCGGCCGCGGCATTCGCCGGCAGGCCGGGGAACAGCGTCTGCAGGTGGCGGATGTATTCGGACGGATGCAGTCCCTTGCCCTCTTCGTCGGCAAGCGGCCAGCTCACCCATAGCCGCTCGGACGGCGCAAGGAAGGCGCGATAGATGTGGAAGCGCTCGTCAAGCAGGCGGCGGCGCACGCCCGGGGCCATCTCCAGCCCCGCGTCCGCGAGCTGCTCGCGCTCCCGCTCGGTGAGCAGGCCGTCCTCCTGGATGCGCATCGGCAGCACGCCGTCGGACGCGCCCAGAATATAGGCGGCGCGCACGCGCCCATTGCGGACGCGGTCCATCGCGCCGACGACGACCTGATCGAGCGACGGCGGCACGGCCGACAGCTTCATCGACTCCAGGCCGGTCTCCACCATGCCGGCGAACAGGTCGGCCGGGATCGGCTCCTCGCCCGCCAGCTCCACCAGCTGGTCGAGCAGGCCGAGCACGCCGTCCCATACTTGGCGGTGAACGCGGGCGGCGCCGGGCCGGCCGGCGGCCAGCTCCTGCTCCGCGCGCCGCTCCAGCCGGTCGGCCGTCCCGGAGCGGTCGAGCAGGTCGAACAGCGCCTCGCAGCGCTCCCGCACCGTCTCCGCCTTGGCCATGGCGCGCTCGAAGCGCGTCAGCGGCCGCATCAGCTCGCTGCGGGCGCGCAGCACGTCCTCGAACTCCTCGCGCTGGCGGGCTCCGGCCTCAGACGGCTCGTCCTCGACGCTGCCGGTCCGAAGCGGCTGCCAGCGCTTCAGGCTTTTCCAGCTGCGGCCCTCGATGCCTGCCGCCAGCACATAGTTTTCCAGCCGGTCGAACCGCTCGCGGTCGAGCCGGCCGTCTTCCGGAAACAGCAGCTCCGTCTTGACGCAGCGGAACACCGCCTCGTGCTTCCAGCCGTACAGCGCCGTCTCCAGCGCCGAGCGGATGAACTCGACGAGCGGATGATGGAGCACGTCGCGGCTGCCGTCGAGGAAAAACGGGATGCGGTAGTCGGCGAACACCTGCTGGATCATGTCGCTGTAGTCCGCCGTCTGCCGCACGACGACGGCCAGCTCGCGCCAGCGCATGCCGCGCTCGCGCACTTGGCGCACCATGTCGCGGGCGGCCGCCTCGACCTCGGCCCGCCGCGAGGCGGACGGACGAAGGACGATTTCGGCGGCGTCCTCCGCGAGCCGATCCCGATCCCCCGCACGGCGCAGCGGCACGCGCCCGCCGAAATGCCGGTTCAGATGCTCCAGCATCCCCCCCGGGCGATAGCGGGGCGCATCGGCCGGCGGCAGGACGAGCGGGGAATCGACCTCGACTCCGAGCTCGGCCGCCAGCCGCGTCAAGCGGATGCAGGCGTCGGCGGCGGGGTGGAACAGATCGAGCTCATGCGGACGCTCCTCGGCTCCGTAGAGACGGTCCAGGCAGAGCGTCACGGTGACCGACTCCGCCTGGCGCAGCAGCGCGCCGACCGCGGCCAGCTCGCGGGCCGTGAAGCCGTTGAAGCCGTCGAGCCAGTACCGCGCTCCGCGCATCGAGCCGCAGTCGGCATACCCGTCGGCGAGCAGCGTCAGATGGTCCTCGTCGTCCATGTAATGTCCCGCCAGCTCCCGCTCCAGCTCGCCGTAGACGAGGGACAGGTCATGGAGCTTGCGCTCCAGCAGCGAGCCGCGGGCGCGCGCTTCGGCGGCAGAGCCCTCCGATTCCGCGCCTGTCTCGTACCCCAGGCTGCCGCGCACGGCGGCTGCATCGACGCCGTAGCGCTTCCATTCCGTCAGCAGCTCGCCCATCTTGGCGATGAAGCCTTGCTGCCCGCTGCCACCCTGGAACAGGCGGAGCTGCGGCGAGAGCCGGTGCACGATCTTATGCAGCAGCATGTTCTTGCCGTTCTCTCCGACCGGCACGAGCGCCGCGCCGCCCGCTTCCTGCATGACGCGCATGGCGAGCCGGCGGAAGCTGAGCACCTGCGCCCGCAGGCTGGAGCGGATGCCGCTGCCGAACAGCGCGTACTCCGTCTGGAACGTCGCCTGCTCCGGAGTCAGCAGCACGAGCGGGGGACCGGCCGGATCGGCCGCCAGCTCGCGGCGGATCTCCTCCATGCAGGCAAACGTCTTGCCCGTGCCCGCCCGTCCGATGATGAATCTCAGCGCCATTTTTGCCCGCTCCCTCCCTCCGGCGGCTCTCGCCTCCGGGCGTCGTTATTTGAGCAGCAGCCTCGTGCTGCTGTGTCCTTCCTTGGTCTTGCTCACTTCCAGCACGGCCGGGAACGCGTCCTTGAGCTCCTGCACATGGGAAATGACGCCGATCAGCCGGCCCGCCTCATGCAGGTCGGCGAGCGCGGAGATCGCCCGGCCGAGCGACTCCTCGTCGAGCGAGCCGAAGCCCTCGTCGATGAACATCATCTCGATGGAGACGCCGCCGCGGCTCGACTGGATGACGTCGGTCATGCCGAGCGCGAGCGCCAGCGAGGCGTTGAACTTCTCGCCGCCGGACAGCGACTTGACGTCGCGGTTCTGGCCCGTGTAGCTGTCGTAGACGTCGAGGCCGAGGCCGCTCTGCCGCCCCCGCGCCTCGAGGCGGCCGCTGCGCTCCAGCACGAACTGGCCGCTCGACAGCTCATGCAGCCGCTCGTTGGCGGCATGCAGGATCTGCTCGAGGAACTCGATCAGGATATAGCGCTCGAACGAGATCTTGAGCGCGTTGTCGCCCTTGAGCATCTCGTGCAGGTCGGCGACCTCCTCGAGCTCGGACTCCGTCGCGGCGCAGCGGCGCGCCGCTTCGGCCGCGGCCGCGCCGAGCGCCTGCGCCTGGCCGCGGCGGCGTTCCGCCTCGCGCCAGCGGGCATCCGCCGCCTCCCGCTCGCCGCCGAGCCGCTGCGATTCCGCCGCCAGCTCCGCGAGCGCGGCGCGCTCGCGTCCGGCGAGCTCGCGCTCCAGCTCGTC